>CAVPHW010000005.1:0-240641 GCA_963704835.1 uncultured Ignavibacteriales bacterium
GTTTTTCTTACTAAATTGAAATTTTGAGACCCATAAAAATTAAATTGTTCATAAAGGTAATTTCCATTTAAATCAATTTCCAAGCCAGGAAGGAAACTGGATTCTTGTGGAACAAAATACTTACTGCCAAGTCCCATACCAGCAAAACTCAAACCCGCCTTTTTTACATATTCAAGTTCATTAAGACCAAAAATATGAGCACTATAAGAAAAATTATCTTGCCAGCTATTATAATAGAACTCGCCTGAAGGCCAAGTATGAATTCCGGCTCTCAATTTTAGAAGAGCATTTGTACTTTGAAGAAATTTTGGAATACTTACTAAGCTGTTTTCAATCTCTGGTAACTCAACATCTATATGATCATCACTTACATTTAATGGAGTAAGAAAATCTTTAGATATTAAAGGTATTAAATCCTGTTGGGATTTTTGAATTTTTGGTACTGTTATGTTTTCATTCCCTGTTATAACAAAATCTGGTAACTCGATACTTTGAGATTGATTTTCTTGAGCAAGAAATGAAGAGCAACCATAAAAAATTATCAATAGTATTTTTTTCATAATTTATCTAATTTTTCTTTAGCTTCAATTGCATATTGATTCTGTCTATGTCGTTTTAATACTGACTTGAACATATTAGCAGCATTGGCTTTATCGTTATTGATCACATAACAATCGCCTAGTAATAATAATGTTTTTGTGTACCATTCATCATACATTGTGTAAACTGATCTAACTTTAATTAATTCTGTAATAGCTTCAGCAATTTTGTTCTGCTGAAAATAAGCCATTCCAATATAATACTTGGCTTGAGCCGAAATATCATCGGTTCGGTTTTTAGCAACATCATTGAAAAGTTCCAATGCACTATCATAGTTATTTCGAACAAGTTCCAAAATTCCTAGCT
This sequence comes from uncultured Ignavibacteriales bacterium, assembly GCA_963704835.1. GTDB lineage: Bacteria > Bacteroidota > Ignavibacteria > Ignavibacteriales > Melioribacteraceae. The sequence goes on from CAVPHW010000005.1 coordinate 907, forward strand.
CTATTTCAGCTTTATGATAGAATAAAGAGTTATCCCGTTTATCGATAATTTCATTTAATTCTCGATAAGCTGAAGATATATCTTGATTTTCAATATAACCTAATGCCTTTACAAATTTTATTTGCGAAATTCTTTTGGAGTCACTAATCTTTGGTAAAACTTGATCATACAAAGAAAGTTCTTTACTAGTATGATTTTGTCTTTTATATATTCCACCAAGTTCCAAAACGGAATTAATTCCTTCTTCAGAGTTAATAGACCCGGCAATTACATTTTCAAAATATGGAATAGCTTGTGCATCATCAGGTAACAATATTGCACTTTTCCCCATCCAATAATAAGTTTGCGAAATTAAAGAACTCTTTGGAAATTTTTCAGCTAATTTGTTGTAAGCTGAAATTGCAGATTGATAACTACCCGAGCTGTAATATATTTCACCAATTTTATAATAGATCTTATCAAGAAAATCCAACTTTGAATGATTAAAAATAAATTCTTCTAAATATTTTATTGCATTATCCTGTTGGTCTTGAACGACATAGCAATATTGAATTCCATTAACAGCATCATAAACATATTGTGTATTGGGGAACTGGGTAATTAAAGTTTTATAACTTGATATTGCTTTTTCATACTCCCCAAGATTAAAGTAAGAATCCCCTGTAGAATATAATGCGACAGGTTTTAAATTTGATTCAGGATAAATAGCAAACAGTTTATTATAATCCGCTATTGCTCCATTATAATCGTTTCTTTGAAAATTAATCCAACCAATTAAATATTGTGAATCATCAGCATATTCTGAAGCTGGAAATTTTGCTTGAATTTTTTCAAGAACTTCAATAGCTTCAGAGGATTCACCAATCTTAAATAATGATTGCGCATAATTGAAATATGATCTATCGTCATTACTAATTTCATTGGAATGGGAAAGTGCTTTTTTATAAAAATTACTGGCTTTTTTGAAATCCTTAACTACATAATAACAATCAGCTAATCTTAATTGACATTCAGTTAATTTCTTTTCATCAATTGTTTTATTAATGAACTCATTAAAATAATAGGAAGCTTTAGAGAATTCTTTTAGATTAAAATAAGCATAAGCTTTCCCATAAAGAGCATTGAGAGTAATTTGAAGATCGGTGGTTACAATCTTATCATAATCAGAAATTGCTTTTGAAAATTTCCCTAAAAAGAAATTTACCTCAGCTCTATAGTAGTAATATTTATCAAGATCAATTTTTGTATTTGATTCATCAATTTGGTTAAATCTTTTAAGGGCTTCGACATTATTTTTCAAAAATAAATTAGCTGCTCCAGATCCAAGTAAACATCTATCCTTCAACTCAGATGTAATAGGAGAAAGATTAAGCCCTTTATCAAAGTAATTTTTAGCAGTTATAAAATCATTTTTTCTTAAACTGATTTCACCTAATAATGTATGAGCTTTGGCTTTTGTGAATATATCACTTGATTGCAAAGATTGCAAAAGTGATTCTTCGGAAGCTTCAAAACTACTTTCACTAAATTTACTTATGCCAATGTTTAATTTTACGCTTTGGGTAAGTGGATGATCTGGAAATTGTAATGCGAATCGTTTGTGAATCTCGATAGCTTCAGCATATTTTCCCTCATATCTTTTAGATTCTCCACTCCAGTAAAAAGACTTAAGTGCAATTGAGTCATCCTTTGATTGTGAAAGTACGCTAAAAAGTTTATATGAATTTGAATAGTCCTTTTGTTGAAAATAAATCCAAGCTAAACCATAACGAATTTTATTCATCATATCTTCTGATGGAGAATTACTCAAAATTCGCTTATAGGCTTCAGAAGCAGAATCATATTCTTTTAGGTTATAAAAACAATTAGCTAAAATATAGTCGGCATCGTTTCTATCTTTTACATCTAGCTCCGAAATCAATGGGTCAGATAATTCTAAAACAGAATTATCAAACTCTTTTAACTGAAAGTAACAAATACCTATTCTTAATTGTGCTTGGGCAGCGATTTCACTATTTCTGTGAAAACCCAAAATTTTATCATAACTCTCAACAGCTTTCTTGTACTCTCCTTTTTTCTCATAAAGGTTTGCCAAAGCAAAAATACTACGATCAACAAATGCATTGTTATTCTTTGAATTCACTGCAGAACTGAAAAATCTTTCAGCGCTGATAAAATTATTTTCTTCAATATAAGATTCCCCAATTAAGTGGAAGGAAGTCCCAACATATTGAGAATTTGGATATTGACTAATCAACATTTCCAAATTTGATCTACTTTTATCATAGAGCTTCAGTGTAAAATACAGATTCCCTAGTCGGTAAAGGGCAAGTTCCCTTAAATTTGAGGTTGGGAATTCATCAACAAAATTTTCGAATTGAGAAATAGCACCATTATATTGTTCCAACCCCAAAAGACTCTCGCCAATATAAAGTTTTGCGCTTGATAATAAATTTTGTTCAACAGTTGAATTGGAGATAAATTCTTCAAAACTTGTTATAGCTCTTGAATAAACTCCTTGATTGAAATACCGCATTCCATCAGAATAGAATGAAATATTAGTTTGAGGAAATAAAAAAGAATTTACCACAAATAGAATAGCAACAACTTTAATTGATATTTTCATAAAGTAAGGATTATGTACCAATATTATTTTATTATTACCTAATTAAACGTCAAGAACCCGGAATAGTTCCACTCAGATTCAAGAAATATTTGGGGAAATATAATGAATTAGTAATATAAGTTAAAGATAATTCTTATATTATTTGCATAACTTGTTAAATAAAGTGAGGTTAGCGGGCAATAAAAAACCCAACAAAAATGTTGGGTTAATTTTTAACTCTATAAAAAGATTCTAACTATTTCAGATATTTCATTTCGTGGTTGCTTCTATCTCTATAAAGTTTATCACTACTAGCAATTTTAAAGTTCTCTTTTGCTTTTTCTGAGTTGCTTAAACCCTTAAATGCCATTCCTTTATAAAAATATGCGGCACCGCTTGGAACTTTTGATTTTTTATCTCTAAAATTTATTGCATTATCTGCTGCCTTTAAGGCATCATCGTATTGCCCCATTTCAATGTAAGCATCAGCAAGCTTAAGATAAGCTGCATCGTAATCATAAATCTTTACAGCACTTGTTAAATTGGATATTGCTTTATCATAATTTTTTTCTCTTAGAGCATCTTCCCCAATTTTAGTATATGCCAGACCAATATATTTATCTGCCTGCTCTTTATACTTCTTTTCCGAAGCCCCATCTTTAAATTTTGTAAAATTTTCAATTGCGAGCTCATATTTACTCCATGCATAATAATTTGTTCCCATCGCATTATAAGCAGATCCAAATTTTGGATTTAGAGCAATACAATTTTTTAGAGATTCTTCAGCTTTAGCAAAATCTCTTTGCTTTTTATGAACATTACTCATCTGATAAAAAATTCTATAATCTTTATCTATCTTAAGTGCTTTATTATAATTTTCTAATGCACCATTAAAGTTACCAGCTTTTAATTGTTTGTTGCCTTCGTTGTACAATTTTGCTGCTTCAACATTCATTTCTGCATCTTGCCCAAATAAAATCCCTGTTAAAGAAAACAATAATGCCACAGCTATAAGTTGAATTTTTTTCATTAATCTCACCTTTCTTATTTAAAAAATAAAGTTTGTGCGGAAGGCGGGATTTGAACCCGCATGCCCTTACGAGCACTACCCCCTCAAGATAGCGTGTATACCAATTTCACCACTTCCGCAAAATAGATCACAAAGATAAAGTTATGAAATTAAAAATGCAATAACTTAAATACACACTTCTTTTAGGAAAAATACTCTTTAAATAAACAATTTATTAGCTTTTTTGTTCCTGAAGAGACTAAATTTAATACAACTATTTTACTGTTTTTTTTCTAATATTTTTTTTCTGCCACGTTCTAAAAGTAAATTTCTCACATCTTTTTTAAAATTTCTATCAAATAAAATAACTTTTGCTATTTGCTCTTTTGTTAAAATATCAGACAAGGATTTTAGAGAATAGTATTTCTCCTCAATTATTTTTTTATCAATACTCAAAGCCTTTTCAATTAATAAATCATAATACTTGCTCTTACTCTCTTTCTCAGTCTCGAGAAGAGTCTCCAATTCGCTATATACCGTGTTTAAATCATTAATTAATTGATGGATTTTCTCCCGGCTTTGATTTCGTCTAACAAAAAATTTAATTGAACTTTCTTCATCAAGATTAAGAATTTCTAACAACTTGATTTTTTCTAGTTGTTCATATTTTTTACTATGTCTTGTAGATTTTTTTTTATCATCCGATTGCGAGTATAAAGTTAAAGACATAACTATGAGAACAACTAATATCATTTTGATTTTCATTGTAGTCCTATAAGATTTTTTTATCAATTAATTCATTATAAACTAAGTTAATTTCGTTTTCTGTCAGATAAGAGATAACACTATCATTAATTTCTGTTAATTCAATGTTATTCTCTAAATAATGTAGAAGGGTATATTGATATTCATCATTATCATAAAAAGAGGAATAATCATTTTCATTGCTGTTATAATCAATATTATCAACCATCAAAACTTCATCGATCATTTCTGAAGTTAATTCATCATCTTCAGCAAATAGAGCGGGTAAGTTTTCGGTATAATCCTGATCTACAAATTTAGAACTAACAAAAAACAAATTGTAAGTAATTAGTACCGCAACTAAAAAGACAGGGATTGCATAAGTAAGCTTTGGTAAATAAGAATTCGTATTTTTACTTTTGTAATGCTTCTCTTTGGCTTTTGTAACTAAGGAAGTAAAATATCTTTCATCAATTTCAATATTGTTATTAAATTGATCTATCCTTGAACAAAATTGTTTGAATCTATTGGCAAATTCTTTGTCCTCACCAAGTTTCAAATCAAATTTTTTCTTTTCTTCAGTAGATAATTCATTTTCTACATATTTGATAAACTTTTCATTTTCATTCATAATTTTCAATTTGCTCCATAATCTTTTTAAAAGCATGAAAATAATTTGCTTTCAATCCACCAATACTTTTACCTGTAATTTTTGAGATTTCTTCATAAGTTAATCCGTCAAGTTTTCTCAGAACAAAAACCTCTCTTTGTTTAACAGGAATACTTTTAAGAATCATATCTAATTTTTCTAATTTCTCTTTATCTTCAAGATTAACCACAATATTATTGTTTTCTTCTTCCTTCAGTTTTATATCATCTAAATTAAATAGTTTTTTCAATTTATTCTTTTTAATCACATTCAGACTTCTAGTCAAAGTAATTTTATATATCCACGTTTTCAATGATGAATTAAATTTGAAAGTTTTTAGTTTAGTGAAAAGAACAATTATTACTTGTTGAGTAACCTCATCAGCATCAAAATGATTCCCTACCATTCTTCTTGCATGCCAATATATTTGCTTTTGATACTCACGAACAAGTTTATTAAATGATAATTCATCTCCTTCAATAAATTGTTTTACAAGCTCAAATTCCTTTTCTTTATCCATAATCATCCTATTACATTAACTTGGACAAGTTTAACTGCAATGGGGTTTAAAAAATTTTATTAAACCAAAATTTAAACCAAACTGTCAAATAAACAAATCATAAAATAAATGGAGGATTTATGCACAAGTTAAAATTTGCAATTAGCACTATCTTAATTACTTTTTTTTTACTAGGAATTACCTTTGCCCAAAAATCTAAAGGCAATAGCAAGAATTTTCATAAAAGTAAATTTGAAAAATTGAATTTAACGGAAAAACAAAAAGAGGATTTTGATAAAATCAGATTCTCCCATGAAGAGACTACCATTGATTTAACTGCTAAACTCAAAAAAAATCGTTTAGAACTAAAAAAAATGATTGGAGAAAAAAGCATTGATGGAAATGAACTAATGAAGATAACTGAAAAAGGAAATAATTTAAGATCTGAATTAGTTACTTCTAAGACAAAAATGTGGCTGGAGGTTTATAAAATTCTCGATGATTCTCAAAAAGAAGTCTGGGTTAAACACTTTAAAATGATGGGAGAAAAGAATAATCGAGAAAAGAACAAACGCTTTTTGGAAAAGCGAAAAGAAAAGAGATAAGAATCAAAAAACTAAATTAGTGGGGCATTGCAAAAGAATAAAAACCAAAAAATATTGCGGTTTTTATTCTTTTGATTTTAATTTTTCAAGGCTTTTCATATATCTTTGGTAACCTTCAGGAAGCTTCGGTCCGTTTAAATTCATTTTAGCTGAGGCAGATTTTTCAACAAACATTGATTCACCAGATTCAGAGATAAAATAATGAGACAAAATTGAGAATATTTCGTCATAACTTTTAATTTTTAAAAGCTGCTGACTATATAGTTGATCGAAAAAATATATCAATTCTTCCTTACTTCCCTTCCAAACTATCTTTTTCTGCTTATTTAATAATTCTCTGATTGAGGTTGAATTATCATTACGATTTAATTCATTATCCTCAAAATTTTCGTTGGTATTATTATAATCTTCCATTTTAATTTCTCGACTTTTATTTGCCACAACATTTATGTTTTTTAGACTATCTCTTTGTTCAACATAATAACTTATTTCAGAATCGATCATACGAGCAAATTTTTTATATTTTATAACCTCTTCTCTTAAATGTCGTTTCAGTATCTCTTCAGAAATAAACCGACTAGAATATAAAGGTGAATTATAATAGCCAATAACCTGCTGTAAATATTCTGTAAGTTCGTCACATCCATCTTCAGCAAAAATGTTTTTCTTTGCGTAGTTTCTTAATGGTTGAAATTTGTTATGCGTAAAACATTGAATAACTTTAGTAACTTCAACTTTTACACCATACAAATAACTCAATTTTTCTTCTGCCGAAGAAAAAGTTTCTAATGAAAATAGAATTTTGTGGTAATTAAATCTACCTGCAACCATTAAGAGCTCTTTCAATAAGCAATATTTTGCCTATTCAATAATCGGCAGCATAAATTAAATGTTTAGATATAAAATGAAGGGTTTAAGGATTATTAGGACGTATTTCTAAATCACTAACTAAAGCATGTGGAGGTAAATTAATAACCGAAAAAACCATATCTGCTACATCTTCTGGTTTTAATAATTGTTTAACATTCTTATGGATAGGTGAATTTGAGATCATTTCAGTTTCAGTTGAACCGGGACAAACAGTAATAACCTTTACATCATGTTTTCTAACTTCAAGCATTAAAGATTTGGAAAATCCCATCACTGCATGTTTTGTTGCGGCATAAGTAGTTCCATACTCAAAACCCATTTTACCAGCTTGAGAAACAATATTAAGAATGGTTCCTCTTTTTTTCTTTATCATCGAACCAATGACTGCTTTAGAAAAATTAAATGTCCCAATCAGATTGGCATTTATTTGAGTTTGAAATTCATCTAGAGTGGTTTCAGTAAATTTTTTAAATATTGCAACTCCAGCATTATTGATTAAAACATCTATTCCTTTATGCTTCGAAATAACATTTTGAACTGAATTGAACACAAACTCCGAATTTGCAATATCTCCAGAATAATAATCTGAATTTGATCCTAGCTTCGATAATTTACTTTTTAGGGATTCTAACTTTGGGATATCTCTTCCAAAAATGATTACATCAAAATTTTCTTTTGCCAATTTTATTGCAATCGCCTTGCCAATTCCTCTACTTCCACCAGTAACAATAGCTAATTTTCTTTTTTTCAATTATAAATCACCTGTAATTGGTCTAACAACAATTTCTTCGGGACATAATTTTGAATCGGTCTTATATAGCTCATAAATTAAATCAGCTAAGCTTTCAGCATTCATCATTCGATTTGAATATTTTTCGAGGGAGGATGTTGGCCAAATTTCAGTTGATGTTGCACCTGGGAAAACATTAATAATCCTAATATTGTTTGACCTAACTTCTTCTCTTAATACTTTTGAAAAATAATCCAACCCAGCTTTTGACGCAGCATATATACTACTATTTGTGAATATTTTTTTTGCAGCAACCGACAATATATTTATTATCGTACCTGAGTTATTCTCAATCATTTCAGGCAAAACTAATCTTGTAGTATTAATTGCTGCAATTAAATTGGTATTTATGATTTGATCGATTTCTTCTTTTGTATTTTCAATAAATGGTTTGAAAGATGTGATTCCAGCATTATTAATTAAACAACTAATGTTAAATTGCTTTTTTAACTTACTGATTTTTTTTGTAAGATCATCATAATTAGTTATATCATTTTGCAGAGAAATAATGTTGGATTTCAATTTTGTATCAAAAGATATTTCTTGAATTTGTTTCAATCGTCGTGCAGATGCGATAACATAAAAATCATTGTGCGCAAATTTTAATGTTAGAGCTTTGCCAATTCCTGAACTTGCACCGGTAATCCAAATAGAATTATTAACTGCCAAAACTATAACCTTTTATGTGAAATCAAATCAAGAAATTCTCCGCGTGTTCTTGCATCTTCTTTAAAATCGCCAAGCATTGCACTTGTAAGAGTTGAAGAGTTTTGCTTCTCAACACCTCTCATCATCATACACATATGATAGGCTTCAGCGACAACTCCCACACCACTAGGACTTAAATATTCATTAATTGTGTTGGCAATTTCTTGTGTCATTCTTTCTTGCACTTGAAGCCTTCTAGCAAACACGTCAACAATTCTTGGTATTTTACTCAATCCAACGATCTTGCCGTTTGGGATATATGCCACATGAACTTTACCATAAAATGGAAGCATATGATGTTCGCACATGCTGTAAAAATCAATATCTTTTACAATAACCATTTCGTCATATTTTTCTTCAAAGATGGCATTATTCAGAACTTCTTTAATATCCTTAGAATAGCCTGAAGTTAAATATTCATACGCTAGCGCAACTCTTTCAGGAGTTTTTAATAGCCCTTCTCTCTTTGGGTTTTCGCCAATTTCCTTCAGAATTGAGCTAATATTATTTTCAATTTTTTTAAGATCCAAAGTGCCCTACTTTCCTTTATATTCAATATAATTATTTTCAGTTTCGTGCAACCTAACTGCATATAAACTACCACTTGGAATTTTATGTTCCAATTGTTCCCAAATCTTAACAGCAAAATTTTCTGTGGTAGGATTAACTCCATTCATGAAATCAACATCAAAATTAAGGTGTTTGTGATCTACTTTACTAACTACATTTTCAATTATAATATTTTTGAGAAGTTTAAGATCAATAACATATCCTGTTTTTTCATCAATTTCTCCTCCAACAATTATTTCCAAAATATAATTGTGACCATGTCCATTTGGGCTATTACATTTACCAAATATTTCAAGGTTTTCATCATCACTCAAAGCAGGGTTATGTAATCTATGCGAAGTACTAAAAACTTCCCTTCTTGATACGTAAATCATTTAAATTCCTTTCACATCCATAAATACTTGATCAACATGACCATTCACTTTAACTTTGGGGTAAATTTTTCTAATAACTCCTTCTTCATCAATTAAAATGGTTGTTCTTTCAATACCCATATATTTTCTTCCATACATACTTTTCTCTTTCCAAACACCATATTTAATTAGGGTAGTTTTGTTAACATCGCTCAATAAGATAAAAGGAAGTTCATGTTTAGCTGAAAACTTTTTATGACTTTCCTCAGAATCCGGACTAATTCCAATTATTACCGTTTTAATTTTCTTAAAATTTGGAAAGGAATTCCTAAAATCACATGCTTCTGCGGTGCAACCTGATGTATTATCTTTTGGATAAAAGTATAGTATAACCTTTTTTCCTAAAAATTCTTTTAAGGTTCTCATTTTTCCATTTTCATCCGGCAAAGTAATTGCTGGAGCTTTTTTACTTATTTCAATCATTTAATTCTCCAAATCATATTCTGTTTTAGAATAATAATTCCATTAATAAATTGAGAGTGTAAATAAACTACTCAATGGGTTTTACCCTAAAGCTTTTCTTCCAATCTTTAATGTAACTTGGTATTCAATTTTTTCATCGTTTGTAACGCGACCACGTTGATCAACAACCTCAAACCAAGAAATACTACTTTCTTTCCTTGCTTCCATTACAGCAGATTTAATTGCATCTGAATTGCTCTCATAAGAGATTCCAACTCTTTCTATAATTTCGAATGATTTTGACATGAAACTCCTTTTTTATATTTTAATAAAGTTTCTAAAAGTTAGTCAATTTCATTTTTATATTAAAGTTAATTTTTAGTGAAAATAAGTTTTTTTAAGATTCAAAGAATTTAATTATCTTTATCCTAAAATATATGGCAGTAAATTGAAAAACGATTCAGCTCACGATAATTTTACTCGTTTTCTTAAAAAAGGAAGACACAGAGTTACTCCCGAAAGGTTTAAAGTATTAGATCACGCTCTAGACTATAAAGGGCATTTTGGTGCGGATGACTTATACATCAAAATGAAAAACAAAAAATCGAATATCTCTAGAGCCACTATTTATAATACATTAGAACTTTTGGCACAGTGTAACTTGTTAGCCAAAAGAAATTTTGGCGATGGAATAACCCGGTATGAATCAAGTTATAATAGAAAGAATCATGATCATCTTATTTGTATAAATTGCGGAAATATTACTGAGTTTACTACACCAGAAATACAAGCAACTATTAAAAATATTTGTGAAGAATTAGGATTTGAAAGTGTTGGTTATAGTTTTAATATCTTTGGAAAATGCAAAGATGAAAAATCTTGTAAACTGGTAAAATGAGTTTTTAACTAGATAATTATGGCTAAAAAATATAAACATAAGTATCCTTTAATTTGGGCAAAAAATAATTTTTATATTAAAATTTATTGCTCAATCCCAAACATTGCCACCGGAATTGTGATCACAACCGAACGTGCTATGTTTATTGTTGATCCGGGAGATGGAATTTTGCGCGATTTAAATAAGGACTATTCTTCTACAGAAATATTAGGGATATCAGATATATTTATTTCTCACGGTCATCACGATCATGTTGGCGGTGTTTGGTCTTTATTAACATACCTTTCAGTTATGAAGAAAAAGTCACCCTTAAATATTTATTACCCAAAAGGTTGTTTGGAAATTGAAAGCATTTATAAAGCTTTCCAAAGTGTTTACTCAAATGAATTAACCTACAAAATATCGCTTAAGGAAATTAGCAATAGTAGAACATTTAAGAAAAAGGATGTTAATATTAAACCGTTTGAAGTAAACCATAGAGAATTGTTAAATGAAAGTAAGACTTCCATTAAAGTTCCTTCAATTGGATTTAAATTTACCAATGGTAGTGAAACTATTTGTTACGGTGGGGATACTGCGTACTGTGAAAACCTAGTAAAAATGGCTAAGAATTCGGAATTAGCAATTATAGAAGCCGGGGCAGAAGATGAAAGCGAAAGTGATTTACATCTAACTATTAAACAAGCAATAGAAATAGGTAAAACTGCAAAAAAATATTTCTTAGTTCACGTACCAGAATAATTAAATTTACTCGAATCAATAGCCGCATTAAGTTTTATCTGCAAACTATCTCTCTTTAGGATAAAATCATTTTTAAATTCTTCTGCAATAGATTTTGAAGAAGGAAATTTATGCACAAGGTAATTTACCAACGTCCCATTTTTCCAAAATCTAAAATCAAGATGCGGACCAGTTGATCTACCAGTGCTTCCAACAAAACCAATAATCTGTCCTTGGTTAACTTTAATACCTCTTTTAATTCCTTTAGCATATTTTGATAAGTGCATATAACCGGAAGAATAAACGCTATTATGTTTTATTTTAACATAATTTCCGGCAGCACCATTATAACGAGCTTCCAATATAATACCATCTCCAACAGCTTGAACCGGTGTTCCAACTGAAGCAGCATAATCAATACCAAGGTGAGGTTTATAAGTTCTAAGAATTGGGTGTAATCGACTCTTAGAAAATTTGGAGCTAATTCTTTTAAACTTTAAAGGAGCTTTTAGAAATGCCTTTTGAAGACTATTTCCTCGTTCATCAAAATATTCATATTTCCCATTTTGATTAAAAAAATATGCGTTAAACTCGTTTCCTTTATGAATAAATTTGGCTGATAAAATATCGCCAATACCTATAACTTCTTCTCTAACTTTTTCTTCTTCATAAATTGCAATAAACGAATCACCTTTTTGGATTGTATAAAAATCAATCTGCCAAGCAAAAACATCTGCTAACTTACCTGCTAATACCGGAGATTTTCCATTATCAATAAATGTTTGATAAAGAGATGAATTAATGGTTCCAGAAATTGAGCTTTCTGTAATTTCAATTTCCCTTTTTACCAAATCAATTTTGAGAGAATCAGAAAGTTGGACAATTATAAATTCAATCTTACTAATTTCATATACAAAGGCAAAAACGGAATTGGAGGAATCTAATCTAGAATAAAAACGATACTTACTGTCCGGTTGGATTTTTCTAAAATCAAAAACTGGTTTCGATTGATTAAATATTTCGGTTACTTTTGCGTAGGTTAGATTATTTTCAAGAAAAATATCTGCTAGAGTCTGATTTTTTTTTATAATACCTTTAACAACATTAAAAGAATCAACCTCAAAACCAAATCGATCGTATTCTTTAACAATTTCCTCTATTAATAATTTTTCATTAGAATCACTTGAGCAAGCTGAAGCAACAAGAAGAATAACTAAAAGGGTAATTATATGATATTTAGAAATTCTATTTAAAATCACAACGAATAATTTTTATAAATTCGAATTTAAGATCAGCTTATTAATAATATCTACAGAAGTTATTCCTTCTGCTTCCGCGTTAAAGCTTGGAATTATTCTGTGTCTTAATACAGGAACCAAAGCCCTTTGAACATCTGCTATATCTGGAGTAAATCTTCCATCAAGGATTGAATAAGTCTTAGCAGCAAGTATTAAATATTGCGAAGCCCTTGGTCCGGCACCCCAACTAATTAATTCACCAAGATCCTTTGGTGATAATTCATCGTTAATTCTTGAACTTTTAACAAACTTAACCGCATATTCAATCACATTATCTGCAACTGGAACTCTTTTAACCAAGTCCTGAAAAGCAATTATTTCTTCACTATGTAATTTCTTTTCTAGGTTAATTAATTGGTTGCTAGTAGTTCTTTTTACAATTGTAACTTCCTCATCAAAACTTGGATAATCTAGCCAAAGATTAAACATAAATCTATCAAGCTGAGCTTCTGGCAATGGATATGTGCCTTCCTGCTCGATCGGATTCTGAGTCGCTAGAACAAAAAATGGATTTGGTAAAAAATATTTTTGTCCAGCTGCAGTTACACTATTTTCCTGCATTGCTTCCAAAAGTGCTGATTGTGTTTTGGGTGGTGTCCTATTAATTTCATCAGCAAGAATTATATTTGCAAATATTGGACCTTTAATAAATTTGAATTCTCTTTTCTTAGTTGATTGATCTTCTTCCAAAATCTCTGTGCCAGTAATATCACTCGGCATTAAATCTGGAGTAAATTGTATTCTGTTAAAATCAAGATCTAGGATTTGAGATATGGTTTTGATTAGAAGAGTTTTTGCCAATCCAGGAACACCAACCAACATACAATGTCCCCTCGCTAAAAGTGATGTTAACAAATTATCTATTGTCTCGTTCTGTCCAACAATTACTTTAGATAATTCTGTTTTAATCTCAGCAATAGATGACTGAAGTTGTTTAACTAATTCAACATCATCAACTTTATTAGTTTTATTCAAAATCTAAATCCTTATTTCCCAATAAATTTTTTCTTTTATTTCTGATATCCACTTTTTATAAAGGTTTTCTCTTTTCTTAAATTCTGTAATTTTTTTTATTTCAACATAATCCCCTTCCAGATCGGGTTTATGTTCAGGAATTCGTTTCATTAAATTTTACGATATGAAAACCATAATCTCCTCCACCAACTTCTAACCGTTTCGGAAAACTTAGTTCTCCTTCGCGTAATTTATAGATAAGATCTAGCAATGGTTTTTCAAGTTGACCAGCTTCAAAAGTGCCTAAAACCCCACCAAATTTAGCTGTTTCTTTATCATTGCTATATTTGGACGCATAGTACTCAAAAGTGTTTTTGTTACTAATTACACTATCTCTTAAATCTGTTAATTCTTCAATTGCTTTCAGATCAGCTGCATCATCACTTTTGGGTTTAATAAGAATATGACGGGCTCTTATGGATTCACCTCGCTTTTCAATAAGTTCTATAATATGGTATCCAACAGGAGATTCAATTACTTGAGATAGTTCGCCTTCTTTTAATCTAAAAGCAGCTGATTCAAATTCGGGGTAGAACACTCCTCTTTTAACAAAACCCAAATCCCCACCAGCAGCGGCACTGCCTGGATCATCAGAATTTTTTCGCGCAAGAGAATCAAAATTAGTCCCCTTAACTAAGGAATCTCTCAACTGAACTGCAAAATCTCTAGCTTTCCTTTTTAGTTTATCATTAGATTTTGGATTAACAAAAATATGAGAGATTTCAAATTTTTCAGAGATCAATCCAAGAGAGTCCTGAAAATTTTCAAAAAATTCTCCAACTTCTCTCCTTGTAACATCAACTTGAGCGAACTTTTGATTTTTAAGCATTTCAGCCATAAGACTTTTTCTAGTATCTTCTTTCATCTCACGTTTTATCTTTTCAACACTCATACCATAAGCTTGTTCAAGTCGTTCCTTTGATCCATACTGTTGAGTATAATAGCCGATTATCTGTTCTAGTTGTCGATTTACATCATCATCTGAAACTTCAATAGAATCCAAAATAGCTTGAGCATACATTAACTTATCTTCGATCAGCTTATTAAGTAATTGCTTTCTAATATCAGGATCTTGTGAGTCAAGTTTACGCTGAGCGGCATACATACCAACTTGAAACTCTAATTCTGAGTTTAATATAATTTCATTATCAACAACTGCTGCAATTTTATCTATCACTTCCTGCGCATTAAAATTACTAACTAAAATAAAAAACATTATTAACACTTTATACTTCATTACAATTCCTTAAAATACTTTTACTTTTTTTTCTGCAATTAAACTATCTAAAAAACTTCTAACCATTTCCCTTTGAGAAAATATAATGAAACTCTCTTGTACAACATCCTTAACATAATTGAATTGCGGGATTGTACTGGGATCTATTTTATCAATGAGTTGAACAACAACAAACTTGTTAAGTTCCGTTTCAATAGCCAAACTAATTTCGTCTTTGTAAAGCTCTTTTAATACTCTAAAAAGCTTTTTCGATTGAATCTTCGTAGATTTTAGTAAAATGCTTTTGTTGATTTCAAGCAAACTAGAATTAACTGTTAGAGAATCAACTGTTTCAGTCCAACCATTTTCAATAACAGAGTTTCTAAAATTGATTGCACTTTCTTCATCGATAAAAGAGACTAAATTAATAATGTAAGCTTCTGCAGCAAAACTAAAATCTTCAATATTAGCACTATAGAAATTTAATAAATCCTCCTCAGTATATGAAACAGGATGCTCTTCTAAATAATTCTGAATCGAAATTGCTGCTGCTAATTCTCTTTCCGATGTTCTTAATATTCGATTAAATTCTTCAGTAGTTAGTAAATCCTTTTCCTTTGCAACTTGGAAAAGGATTTCCGTTTCAATCCAATCCTTAATAAATTCTTCTTTATACTTTCTTGAATTTCGATCATTAGAAAGTGAATTTATTAATTCACTTTTTGTAAGCTTACTTTCACCAACTTGTGCAACATATTCTTCTTCTTTTTCAGGTTTAGTTTCACAACTTACGAATATAGCGAAAATTAATAATGTGCTTACTACTATTCTTTAAATGCATTTTTCAATTCTTCATAAAATAATTTAGGGTTATAAGTACCTTTTAGATTTGAAACATATTTATTCTCTAGTTGCGCACTTTCAACATCTTGATATCTGCTTGTAACTTCAGCTCTTGCCTCATCAAAAGTCTTAATTCTCGATGCATCTTTTTCTATTAATTGTAAAATACTAAATCCTTTATCATGCTTAATAATTTCAGAATAACTGCCTTCTTTATTTAATTCAAAAGCAGTTTTGGCTAGAGCATTATCTCCAACTTCCTTAAGTTCATTTTTATAGGGTTTTGTCTCAACCCTATCTTTATTACCTGATCTTACCATCAACGAATCAAAACTTTTCCCATTTTTTAATTCATTCATATAACTATTAATAACTGAATCTGAATTTGCGAACAGTTCTTTAAATTTAACTCTACTAGGCAAAATGTAACTATCCTTTGTATCTTCATATAGTTTATGAATGGCCAAAGAATCCATTTTCATTTTATTCCAGACTTCACTTTCCTGAAGCTTAAATATTAATATTCCATTTTGATATTCTTGCATCAAGCTATTAAAATTAGAGTCATTCTTTAATTCTTTTAATGCTTGTGCCTCGATTATTTTATCTTCTTTAAATTTTGTAAACGAACTAGTTATTGTTGGTCCACTTAACACTCTATTCGTGCTTTTAGGATCCAGCATTGTATAGGAAACTAAACTATCTAAATCAAAAGATTTACTCCCAATTGTTAAAAGGACTTTATTGCCAAATTCTTTTTGATACTCAGATTGCCAATAACTGTCGTTCATAACGGTAGAATCACTTTTAGCAATGAGCTGTTTTAAGTTATCATCCAAAACCGCGACATTTTGTTCTTTCTCAATTTTTTTCAACAGATTATCAAAATCGTCCTTTTTTCTACTCTTTTCATAGATTTCTCTCAAACTATTTTTTTCTTCCGCATAACTTGGGTATTCTTTTTTATCGGTTAATTTGATAATGTGATAACCAAATTTTGTTTCAACTATGTCAGAAACTTCTCCTACTTCTAGGTTAAATGCAGCAGCATCAAATTCTTGCACCATTTGCCTTCGTGCAAAATATCCAAGCTCTCCACCATTTTCTTTTGATCCAGGATCCTCTGAATATTGTTGAGCTAATTTTCCAAAATCTTCACCACTTTTAATCCTTAATAAAATATTATTCGCCAAATCTAAATTAACCAGGCTTAAAGAATCACTTTTTACTTGGTTTTTACCAATAAGAATATGGCTTGCTTGAATTTGTGGAATTCTTTCTTTTTTATCAGTCACTTTAATTAAGTGATATCCATATTGCGTTTTAAGAGGAGTTGGATTAACTGTCCCGACAGGAGTATTGTAGGCAATATTTTCAAACGGTGGAAGAATTGTGCCGGCTGTTATGTAATAAATATCGCCGCCATTACTTTTTGAAAAAGTATCATCTGAATGAGCCAAAACTTCTTCTTCAAAACTTGCACCATTCTTTATTCTTTCTAAAATTTCAACAGCTTTTGTTTGTGCTTCTTCTTCTGAAATCTGATCAGTTCTTATCAATAAATGACTTACTCTAAGCTCAGATTTTCTTTTTTCATATAAATCTTTAATACCTTTTTCATAGAGTTCTTTTTCTAAATAATAAGCAACACCAATTGAGCTCTTGTATGTTTCAAGTTCATCAATAATCGTAGCTTCTTTATCTAATCCTCTAACTTTGGCATCCCTCAATTTCATTTTGAAATTAACGTAAAGATCTAAAAACTTACTAAGCTCTTTAATTGAATCTTTTTTTGCTTCTTCAATGCTTCCTACATTTTTTGCATAAGCTTCTTCAAACTCATTCATTTTTATTTCATGATTTCCAAATTCTGCCAAAACGATTTCAGAATGCTTAGGAGAGCAAGAGATAATGAATGCACTAACAATTAATAACAGTACAAAATTTAACTTATTAAACATGTAAATTCCTCCAAAATATTTTTATTAAACTAAAACAAATGTGCTAATTATTGAAAAAAATATTGTTTTTTACTTTTGATTTGTCTCTTTTTTATATTGCAAATTTAATGAATTCCTTTCCCAAAATTTACCATCTGCAAAACCTTGAATTGAATTATTTAATTCAGCTAATTCAAGTCTTTTTAAAGCGGTAACCGCATAATTTTCATCTAATTCAATTCCAACATATCTTCTAGAAAGTTTTTTTGCAACAACAGCAGTTGTGCCAGAACCAAGAAAAGGATCGAACACCAAATCCCCTTTTTTACTACTGGCAAGGATTATTTTTGCCAATAATTTTTCGGGTTTTTGAGTTGGGTGTTCAGTATTCTCTGGCATCGACCAAAATGGGATAGTTAAATCTGTCCAAATATTTGATGGATGAGTTAACCGAAACTTTCCATCTGTTTTTAATTCCCAATCCTTGGGTTTCCCATTTTCTTTGTATGGTGCTAAAACCTTTTTATTTAACTTCACTGCATTTATGTTAAAATAATAATCATTTGAATTTGTGCAAAACCAAATATCTTCAGAAGAGTTTTTCCAGTTATGCTTTGCTCCTCTACCTTTTTCTCTTTCCCAAGTTATTCTATTTCTAACTTTAAAATACTTGTTAATCACCAAATGAATTGATGTTGAAGAAAGCCAATCGCCACAAATAAATATTGAAGAAGTAGGTTTCAGGATATGCAATAAGCTTTGTATTAGCTTATCAAGCCATTCAGTATATTCGTCAATAGTTTTTTTTGTGAATTTATTGGTGTTAAAAGTTTTGCTTAAGTTATACGGTGGATCAATAAATAAAAGATCCACAAATGTTTTTGGTAAATAATTCGTAGTTCTAAAAACATCTTGATTAATAATTCTATTTTCAATCACAGATTCAGAAACATTTGAATTAATTCTTAATAAGTCCAGCTTTAAACTTTGCTGTTCCTTCTTTGTAATCCTTAAGGTTCTATTTCTACTGGAATTAGATTTTTGATCCATCAAATTTATCTTACTTCCGTTCCGGACTCAACATCATCACCAACTTCTAATACTTTTAATTCACCATCTGAATTTTCAACTGCAAGAATCATCCCTTCAGAAGTTTCGCCAAAAAGTTTTGCCGGTTTTAAATTATTAACAATAATAACTTTCTTATTAATCAATTGTTCTGGTGAATAACTTTTCGCGATACCAGCAATTATTTGTTTTTGGGTTTTCCCAACTGCAACTTTAATCTTAAGAAGCTTATCACTTTTATTAATTTTTTCAGCCTTAATTATTCGGGCAACTTTAAGTCTAGTTTTTTGAAACTCCTCAAATGTAATTTCTGGCTCTTTAATAACCTCTTCTGTTTTAGGTAATTTATTAATTTGTTCTTCAATAACCTCATCTTCAATTTTACTAAACAATATTGCAGATGAATTTAAATGATGACCAGCTATTAAATTTGTACTACCAAAATTAATCCATTCCGTCTCTTTTGCGTTCAGCATTTCAAATATCTTCTTTGAAGAACCTGGAATTACAGGAGAAAATATTCCGGCTAAAGTGTAAATTGCCTGCAGACATATATTAATCGTTGTTCCACATGTTTCTTTATCTGTCTTAACAGTTTTCCACGGTTCGGAATCATTAAAATATTTGTTGGCACTTCTTGCTAAATTCATCATCTCCAAAACAGCATCTTTTACTTTGAAATTTTCGAGGTATTCTGAAATTTTCAAAGGATATGATTCAAGTAATGTAAGCATTGCTTTATCTATCTCAGATAGTTGAGTTTGCTCAGGAACTGCATTATCAAAGTGCTTACTTGTGAAAATGAAAGTACGATTAATAAAGTTTCCAAGGATATCAGCCAATTCATTATTGTTTTTTGCTTGAAACTCTTTCCAATAAAAATCAGTGTCTTTGTTTTCTGGTAAATTACAAGCTAAACTATATCTTAAAGCATCTGCTGGGAACAAATCAAGAAAATCCGCTACATCAATTCCCCAACCTCTCGATTTGGAAAATTTCTTCCCTTCAAAATTTAGGAACTCGTTTGCGGGAATATTTTGTGGATAGATAAATTGTGATTCATTATTGTCATTCCATGCTTTTAACATAGCTGGAAAAATTATTGAATGAAAAACGATATTATCTTTTCCAATAAAAGTAACATATTTTGTTTCTTTATTCTGCCAATATTCTTTCCACAATTCGGGATTATTTCTTTCTTCTGATAATTTCTTTGTAGCAGAGATATATCCTAAAACCGCCTCAAACCAAACATAAATTACCTTTCCATCCGCATTCTCGAGTGGTACTTTTACACCCCAATCCAAATCTCTAGTTACTGCTCTATCTCTAAGTCCATCTTTAAACCAACCTTTGCAGTATTGAATTACATTCTCTTTCCATCCATATTTTTGGTTCATTTCATCAATATACTTTTCCAAAAACTCCTGATAATTGCCTAATGGGAAATACCAATGCGAAGTTTCCTTAAGTTCGGGCATTTCGCCACTTATCTTACTTTTGGGATTTATTAATTCATTTTGCTCATACAATGAACCGCATCTTTCACATTCGTCAGCTCTAGCTTCTTCAAAACCGCATTTTGGACAAGTTCCTTCAACATATCTATCTGGTAAAAACATATTAGATTTATTATCATAAAATTGAAGTGACTTTTTTTCAACCAATAAATTATTATTGTTGAAATTTTGAAAAAATTCTTTAGCTGTTTCATGATGTATAGGCAAACTGGTCCGAGAATAGATATCAAAACTCATCCCAAATTTTTCGAAAGATTGCTTATTTAATTCATGGTAACGGTCTATTATTACATTTGGGTTTACTTTTTCTTTGTCTGCAGAAATTGTGATGGGAACGCCATGTTCATCTGAACCGCAAATATAAATTATATCATCGCCCTTAAGTCTTTTATACCTAACATAAATATCTGCAGGTAAGTATGCACCACT
This sequence comes from uncultured Ignavibacteriales bacterium, assembly GCA_963704835.1. GTDB lineage: Bacteria > Bacteroidota > Ignavibacteria > Ignavibacteriales > Melioribacteraceae. The sequence goes on from CAVPHW010000005.1 coordinate 21,717, forward strand.
TAAATGACCTAAATGTATTGGTCCATTTGCATATGGTAATGCAGATGTAACTAATATTCTTGCTTTGTTCAACTTTCCCTCAAAATTCCCAAATAATCTGTAAATATACACATATTTATAATTTTATTTTGCACTTTATTTGAATGGATTGATCGGGTTTATTGATTTTTAGTTTAATAATTAACTATAAATAGATGTTAGTGGTGAGCCAGGAAAAACATATAAAACAAAAAATTCAATACAAATGAAGTAATACTCCTAGGTTAAGAATACTACTTCAATTTGCTAATTTTAGTGAAATAAATATAAAACTCGGCTAATATTCTAAGCCTACGTATTAAGTATTCTTATACATATCATCAATTAAGTCTTTATATCTTTCTTCAATTACTTTACGTTTCAATTTTAATGAAGGGGTCATTTCACCTTCTTCAATAGTGAAAGGTTTACCTAATAGAGTGAATTTCCTAATTCTTTCATAATTAGCTAATTTCTTTTGAAAAACAATAAAATCCTTCTCCATCATTTCTTCAATTTGCTTTAACTGAATAAGGTCTTCATTGGTTTTATATGGAATTCTATGCGCATCTGCATATTCTCTCAAAGACTCAAAATCCGGAACTACCAATGCACTTATAAACATTCTTTTATCACCAATAATGATAAACTGATCAATATATTTGCTTCCTAAAAATAAATTTTCTATTGGAGTTGGTGCAACATATTTTCCGCCCGAAGTTTTAAATAAACTTTTCTTTCGATCAGTTATTATCAAAAATCCTTCAGCATCAAAAACGCCAATATCGCCTGTATGAAGCCAGCCATCTTTAATTACTTCGGCTGTTTCTTTTTTCTTCTTGAAATAACCTTGCATAATATTTGCACCATAAGCTAAAATCTCTCCATCTTTTGCAATTTTAACTTCAACACCCGGAACTGGCTTTCCAACACTTCCAAATTTATAATCATTCTCTCTATTAATAGTAATTACTGGGGATGATTCTGTTAATCCATAACCTTCCAAAATTAAAATGCCAACAGCTTCAAAAAATACACCTAATTCTCTTGCGAGCGCCGCTCCACCTGAAACAAAAAATCTTAAATTACCACCTGTTACATTTCTTAGTTTTTCAAAAACCAGTTTATTAGCTAGCTTTTGCTTAATGTTTAATGTAATTGGTATTGAACCTGCAGATCTTTTTTGTTCAGCATATTCTTGTCCTACAGCCAATGCCCACTCAAAAATCTTCTGCTTTTTCTCAGGTTGTTTTTCAACATTTTTTCTAATTTTATTATACATACGTTCAAATAATCTTGGAACACCTGTCATAACAGTCGGTTTTATTTCTGTCATATTTTGAGCAATCTTTTCAATTCCTTCAGAAAAAGCAACAGTAGAACCGCAGGCAAGAGCCAAATAGAATCCCGCCATTCTTTCAAAAATATGACTTAAAGGAAGGAATGAAAGGAAGGTATCTTGATCAGTAACTTTTACTACTTCACATGCCCCTTTTACATTTGTTAAAATATTTTTATGGGTCAGCATTACACCTTTGGGTTCACCAGTTGTACCGGAGGTATAAATAATTGTACAAAGATCATTTTCATTTGCTAATTCTATATTATTCTGGAAATGCAATGTGTGTTCTTTCTTGTAATGTTTACCTTTCTCCAATGTTTCTTGAAATGTATAGACATCCTTTAATCCTTCAGTACTATCATTGTTCATGTTAATAATGAATTTCAGGTTTTTACAATTTGATTTTATTTTGAGAACTTTATTTAGCTGGAAAGATGTTGAAACTATAATTCCAATTGATTCAGAATTGTTCACCATGTATTCAATGCTATCCGAAGTTGATATAGGATAAATTGGAACATCCACACAGCCTAAACTAAGGATTGCCAAATCTGAATAATACCATTCAGGTCTATTTTCAGCAATTATTGCTATTTTATCTCCCCTTCTTACTCCTAGAGATGTTAAACCTAAGGCAAGATTTTCTGTGATATCTCTTACTTCCTGGTAATTAATATCAACGTATTTTCCATCAATCTTTTCCTTCAAATAGGTTTTTGAACTGCCATAAGTTTTTGTAACTACATCGAACATTTCTGGAATAGTTTTGAAGTCTTTGATTGGTGGCATGAGTTTCTCCTTAGAAAATTTTATTAAAAATACCTTACAATAAAATAAAATGCAACTAATGATTTAGATGAAAAACCTTCTTAAATTTGCTTTAAATTTTGATAAATATTTTCCTGCTATACAAAATCCACATCAAACCCAACCAAATGCCAATATACACCAATGCCCAAAGTAAAGAAGCATTAATTGGGTTAAGCCAACTCGTGAAGTAATTATTAAAAAGAAAATCTTTAATAGATAATTCAGTGCCAGAAAAATCTGTTACTTTAATTATTGACATAAGCCTGCCAACAATTCCTGAAAGAAAAAAGACCGTAATCGCATTCATGCCATAAACCTGAAACGGTTTAATCCACCAATCAATTCTTTTAACATCTATCAACCAATAACAAATGGCTAAAAAATTTAATGCCAATCCACCAGTATAGATTACATAAGAACTTGTCCAAATATTTTTATTCATCGGAAACCATCCATCCCAAATGTATCCAACCAACATTAGAAAACTTGCAGAAACGAACAACCCAATAGTTATCGTATTCTTATCCTTACCACTTTGTAACCAGTGACCGGTTAAAACACCAATTAACGCAGTCGATATTGCTGGTAAGGTACTGAGAACACCTTCAGGATCCCAAACCTTAGTGACCGACCACATATGTCCAGAAAGTAATAAACTATCCACCCAAGCAGCGAAATTTGTCCCTACTTCAAGGTTTGCTGGTCCATAGCCGGGAACTGGCATTAGTGCCATTAAAGCCCAATAAAAAAGTAAAAATATGACGCTCAGTATTATCTGAGTATTAAGATTTGATTTTAGAAAAAGAAAAGATGTAATTAAATATACAACGGCAATTCTCTGTAAAACTCCCGGAATTCTAATAACCGAAAAATCAAAATAAGGAAACCCATTTAAAATGATTCCCAGACCAAAGAGAATTAAACTTCTCCGTAATATGTTTAAAATTAACTTTGTTTGATCGTCCCCCCTTTCCTTTCTTTTAGATAGTGAAAGAGTGATTGCAACTCCAACAATAAATAGGAAAAATGGGAAAATTAGATCTGTGGGTGTACAACCATGCCAGGTAGCATGTTTAAGAGGAGGATAGATACTACTCCAAGTTCCCGGGTTATTTACTAAAATCATTCCCGCAATGGTAATCCCCCTAAAAACATCAAGGGATATAAGTCTTTCGTTTTTAATCATAGCATTGTCCTTAATGAGTAAATCAGTCATTTTTCAATGAAAACATAAATAAAAAAAGACTAATAATTAAATCTGATTTGTGAAACTAAATTTGCTTAATCCGATAATTATCTATTTCTTTGATGTTCAATTTTATTCATTAAATTAATTGTTAATAAATATGAAATTTGTCCGAAAACTTTATGATTGGGTTTTGCATTGGGCTGAAACACCATACGGTCCTTTAGCATTATTTGTATTGGCATTTGCGGAATCATCTTTCTTCCCAATTCCTCCAGATGCATTATTAATTGCTTTAGCTTTAGGTATTAGAAAAAAATCATTTACATTCGCTGCTATTTGTACACTTGCTTCAGTTCTTGGAGCTTTATTGGGATATGGAATTGGTTATTACGCATGGTGGAATGGAGCAAATGAGTTTTCAAATTTAGCCAATTTCTTTTTTGCAAACATTCCAGGTTTTACTCATGAAATATTCTATAACGTAAAAGTACTTTATGATGAATGGAATTTTTGGATTGTGTTTACAGCTGGATTTACACCAATTCCCTATAAAGTATTCACAATTACAGGCGGTGCATTTAACATTAATTTGCTATTATTTATAATTGCTTCCATTGTTAGCCGAGCAGGAAGATTTTTTCTTGTTGCTTTCTTGATTTGGAAATTCGGTGATCAAATAAAAGGATTTATCGATAAATATTTTAATTGGCTTGCAATAGGATTTACAGTTTTACTTGTTGGTGGATTTGTAGGAATTAAATATTTGTTTTAGAAACATAGGTAGGATAGAATTTTTCTATTTTATGAACAATAGGTTCTTTTGTTTCATGGTAAGGGAGTTGCTGAAAGATATTTCCTGCTTTGCCCATATCCACAAATTGACAAATATTTAAAAACTATTAAATATCTTATACCAGCACTCAACTATTACTGACTGCTATATGATACTCTGGCTTTTAACTGAAAAGTCTTTCGTTGATCAAAATTATTAAAGAAGTAGTAGAACTCATTCCTTTTTCTTTAGTGTTTTTTTACAGCCACCTTCTTTTTAGTCTTTTTTTCAATTTTTGGTTCTTCTGTTTCTTCTTCAACTTCCACTCGATCAATTTTAACAGAAAGAACAGGTTTTAAAATTTTTAAAATTTTATCCAGTTTTTTATTTAATCTTTCAAATTCTTCTTTTAATTGATCAATATCCTTTTCTTTACTATTTCCAAAACAGTTATCACAATAAATCGGTTTCCCTTTTGTAGGTCGGAATGGGACTTCACAATCTTTTCCGCAACTATCACAAGTAGCTTCGTGCATTACAGAATCTCTATCCTCAAAACTCCTTTTTCTTGAATCTACGCTATTAAACTTTCTATCGCTTCTTTCTCTACCAAATTTTTTTGGACCTTCATTTTGATTTTTCTCAAAACAGTTACTGCAATATATAGGCTTACCACTAGTAGGTTTAAATGGAACTTCACAACCTTTTCCGCAGCTATTACAGGTCGCTTGGTGCATCGAAGGTCTTCCAAAATCACTACCTCTCTTTTTACCAAAATCTTTTGTTCTTTCTGATCTACTATTACCACTAAAATTTCTCACGATTCTATTCTCCTAAATGTCTAATTGCACTGGTAGCTTGTTATAAAATAATTACTAATTAAATTTATAAGTAATTAAGTTAATAATGAATCTTTATTGATTACTTTTCCAACCTTTTTTTTATCAGTTCTCTTAACTCATGTTTATATGAGTAAGAATTTTTCTTTATTTAATATTCTAGCACAGAATTACGAATAACGGTTAGTCTATGGCACGTTTTAAGCCACTATTACAAGTTTTGTGGTGCGTTTTATTATATTTCTTTCCACACTAGATAAATTGTATAAATTAAATAGAAGCTTAGCAACAAGGCAGATTCCCATCTGTCAAGTTTTTTTCTTTTCCCCGTAAACATAGCAAAAAAGAGAAATAGAGTTCCTCCTAATAAAATTGCAATGTCTATATTAAAGTTTTGGTTGAAAGAAATTGGCTTGATAAAAGAACTTACAGATAATATTAGCAGAATATTAAAAACATTCGAACCAATGACATTCCCAATTGCTATATCACTATTTTTTTTAGTAGCTGCCACTATCGATGTTACTAATTCAGGCAAAGAAGTTCCTGCAGCAATTATAGTCAAACCAATAATTTTTTCACTTACCCCTAAATTTGTTGCTATCTGGATACCATTATCGACAACCAATTGGCCTCCAACTATAAGACCCGCAAGACCTGACAATATTAATCCCCATATTTTATAATTTGATTTCTGCTGATGAGAAGCTATTATATTTTCTTCTGTTTTCATTTGCTTAAACACATAATATAAAAATGCAGCAAAACCTAAAAGTAAAATCCCCCCATCAACTCTTGAAATTTCAGAAGTATTGCTTAAAAAAAAATTGTTGGCTAGTACTACAAGTAATAAACCTGAGATTAATGAAATCGGAATCTCCCACCAAACAGTTGAAGATTGAACAGTAATAGGGTAAACTAAACCTGCTATTCCAAGTATAAAAAACAAGTTAAAATTGTTACTTCCAATAATGTTTCCAAATACAATATCTGAATATCCATTAATGGAGGCAATAGAATTAACTACTAATTCAGGTGCGGAAGTACCAAAAGCAACAATTGTTAATCCTATCACTAAGTCAGATACTTTGTGTTTTTTCGCCAACGAAGATGCGCCATCGACTAACCAATTCGCTCCAAATATTAAAGAAGCAAATCCCGCGATTATTAAAATTATAGAAATAGTCATAATACTGTTTTCTCTTTTTTAGCTGTCCACAATATATCAAGATACACATTGTTTATTGCGGAATTATATGTTCGATTTTTATCGATATATTAGGTAGTTCTACTTACAATATATGTTAAATCATTTTGTGAGTACTTTAGCTAACAAACGTGCTCTTGTTAAATATCAAATAACCCTTTAAATAAAATAAAGTAGTTCTTTATTTTTATTTAAACTGAACTTCTAACAAATGTAGTTTAGCAAAAGATTTTATTTTTTTAGTATTTCCTTAGCTTTCTCTAAAACATTCTCAACTGTAAACCCGTACTGTTCAAAGACAATATTTTGAGGTGCGGATGCGCCATATTTATTATCAATTGCAATTGATTTTCCATCTAGACCAACATATTTATCCCAACCTTGACTAACACCAGCCTCAATTGAAATTCTTGCTCTAACCGAATTAGGAAAAATAGATTCTTTATATTCAGCACTCTGCTTTTCAAATATTTCCCAACTTGGGAAACTTACAACACGAGTTTTAGTACCATTCTTTTCTAATTTCTCAGCGGATGCTAATGCTAAATCAACTTCAGAACCGCTAGCCATAATAATAAGGTTTGGTAAACCTACTGTGTCTTTTAAAATGTATGCACCTTTATTTAATCCTTCTGCCGAGCCTAAAACCTTCCTATCAACAATTTTTAAGTTTTGCCTGGTTAATGCCAAAGCAACTGGGCTTCCACTATGTTCAATTGCAAATTTCCAGGCTTGAGCAGTTTCATTTGCATCAGAAGGTCTAATTACAATTAGTCCGGGAATAGAACGTAAGGAACAAATTTGTTCAATTGGTTGATGAGTTGGACCATCTTCCCCAACGCCAATACTATCGTGAGTGAAAACATAAATCGGTTTAATCCTAGAAATTGAGGCGAGCCTTATTGAAGGTCTTAAATAATCAGCAAAAACTAAAAATGTTCCGCCATAAGGAATTAAACCACCATAAATTGCTATACCGTTCATTATCCCAGCCATAGCATGTTCACGAATTCCATACCGAACATATCTGCCTTCTGGAGTTTTATTACTAAAATCTAAAAAACCTTTAAGATCTGTATTGTTTGATGGTGTAAGATCTGCAGATCCACCAAATAGTGCAGGAAGATCAGAAACGATTGAATTTAACACCTTACCGGAGGCAGATCGCGTTGCCATTGTTTCACCATAATTTTCAAATTTTGGAACTTTCTTTTTCCAATTATTTCCAATTTTACCGACTCATCATTTGCTTAAATAATTTTGCCTCTTCTGGAAATTTTTCAGAATATTTGCTGAACAATAAATTCCATTTCTCCTCTTCTTTTTTACCTGAAATTTTTAGTGGCTCAAAGTGTTTGTAAACTTCTTGTGGAACATGGAATTTTTCATTCTCAGGAAATCCAAAATTCCTCTTGGTTAATTTTATTTCCTCTTCACCAAGTGGTGAACCATGAACTTCAGAAGTATTATGTTTGTTTGGACTACCAAAACCAATCACAGTTTTAGTTATTATTAATGAAGGTTTATCTTTTTCTTTCTGAGCATTTTTTATTGCTTTCTCTAAACCTTTTAGATCATTAACATCAGATACTTTTTGAACATGCCAATTATATGCATCAAATCTTTTTTGAACATCATCAGAATAAGATAAACTTGTAGAACCATCAATTGTGATTCCATTATCATCATAAAAAACTATTAATTTGCTAAGTTTATTATGACCGGCAAATGATGCAGCCTCATGAGAAATGCCTTCCATCATATCGCCATCGCCAACTTCAGCATATAAATAATGATCAAGTAATTTAAAACCTTTTTTATTAAATCGAGCAGCTAGATGTTTTTGAGCAACTGCCATTCCAACAGCATTTGTTAACCCTTGTCCCAACGGACCAGTAGTAGTCTCAACGCCGGGAGTTAAACCATATTCCGGATGTCCAGGAGTTAAGCTTTTCCATTGTCTAAAATTTTTCAATTCATTTAATGATAGCTTATATCCTGTGAGATGAAGAATACTATAAAGAAGCATGCTTCCGTGACCTCCAGACAAAACAAATCTATCTCTATTCAACCAAGCCGGATTAGAAGGATTATGTTTCATTATTTTTGAATAGAGCAAATAGGCTAGTGGAGCGCAGCCCATTGGCATTCCTGGATGACCAGAATTTGCTTTCTGAATTGCATCTACAGCTAATAATCTTATAGTATTAATACTTCTTTCTTGAATCGCATTTTGTAGTTTACTCATTGACTTTCCTTAAACATATTTATTTTATTTATTCACAATTTATCAAGCATAAAGTTAAATAAATTAGAAAGAATTTGATTGGAATTTTTAAAGATGGGCTAATTTTTAATATTAGAATTCTTGTTTTTATGCATAAAGTAACTAATAAACAGAAATAATATAAATGCGAACGAACAGAGTATGCTTTCAACAGCCTCTAACATTCTGGGAACAACCCTTGTAAAAATAAATCCAGGAATAAAGGTAACTGTGTAACCCCAAAATAATATTTTACTTAACTTAACTTTGGCACTATTGTTACTTGTGTAATTCTTATACCCAAGTATTATAATTGTTGTTAATATTGGCAAATAATAAAACAAACCGTACAAAAATCCCAATGGGTAATTATAAGAAGCATAAACTACTGTACATTTAGTCACAGCAAATTCATCAACTACAAATAAATAAAATATACTGAAAAATATTGCCGGCAGAAATACCAACGAATAAATCTTTTGATTAAAATCCCATAATTTTAAAGTTATATACAAAGATAAAGGTGGCATGAAACTGACAGCAAGTAAAGCGAAATAAGCAAATAGAGAAGTGCGGAAATCAAGTCCGCAAATTACAAACTCTACTAACTGATACGAAAGTAGCAAGAACAGGAGAGCAAAAGACAAATTATTTATTCTATTTTTTTCAACAAAGTAAAGTAGATTAAAAATCAATGCCAGTTCAATGGAGGCGAGAAACAAAGAGAATAAACCTTCAAAATTTTCCATATGTTGGTAACAATCTAGTTAAAATGTTCTAAAAAATAGATGAATATTTCTGTTACTGATATGATACAAATAGAGCTGCTTAAATTTTAAGCAACTCTATGAAATAAGAAATTACTACTTAGGTCCAATCATTGTTTCCGGTTTAACAAATTCCTTAAATTGCTCAGAAGTTAAAAGTCCAAGTGCAACAGCAGCTTCTTCCAGAGTTGTGTTTTCAGCATGAGCTTTTTTCGCAATTTTAGCCGCGTTATCATAACCTACATGGGGATTTAACGCAGTAACAAGCATCAGAGAATTTGTCAAATGTTTTTGGAGGTTCACTGTATTAGCTTCAATTCCAACAACACAATGGTCTGTAAAACTTTCGCAAGCATCAGCAAGTAATTTAATTGACTGCAATAGATTAAATATCATAACTGGTTTAAAAACATTTAACTCAAAATTGCCACTTGCACCGGCAAATCCAATTGCAGCATCATTACCCATAACTTGCACACAAACCATTGTCATTGCTTCAGATTGTGTCGGATTAACTTTTCCCGGCATTATGGAACTTCCCGGTTCATTTTCAGGCAGATTTAATTCTCCAATACCACATCTAGGACCAGAGCCAAGCCATCTTACATCATTTGCTATTTTCATAAGGGAAGCAGCTAAAGTTTTTAATACTCCACTTGTTTCAACAATTGCATCATGAGCGGCAAGTGCTTCAAATTTATTTGGGGCAGTTGTAAATTTATTCCCAGATATTTCCGAAATTTTCTGGGCTGATAGTTCTGCAAACTTTGGATGAGTATTTAATCCAGTTCCAACTGCTGTTCCGCCTAAAGCTAATTCGGAAAGTCGGGGCAAACATCCTTTAATTCTATCTAATCCATAGGTTAACTGCTGAACATAACCTGAGAATTCTTGACCCAATGTCAGAGGAACCGCATCCATTAAATGAGTCCGACCAATTTTAATTACATTTGCAAACTCTTTACTTTTTACTTCCAGGGCATCCCTTAATTTTTTCACCATTGGAATTAATCTTCTATTAATTTCTTCAACTCCTGAAATATGCATTGCTGTTGGGAATGTATCGTTAGATGATTGCGCTTTATTAACATCATCATTAGGATGAATCGGTTTTTTACTTCCTAATACTCCGCCGGCAATTTCAATTGCACGGTTGGCAATTACTTCATTGCTATTCATATTAGTTTGTGTTCCACTTCCAGTTTGCCAAACGACTAACGGAAAATGTTCATCTAATTTCCCATCAATCACTTCTTGAGCTGCTTCGGAAATAAGTTTAGTTTTCTCGTCACTTATCATACCAAGTTCATTGTTGGTAAGAACCGCAGCTTTTTTAAAATACCCAAAGCTCTAATCAATTCTCTGGGGAATCTTTCACCGCCAATTTTAAAGTTCATTATTGATCTTGTAGTTTGCGCTCCATAATACATATTGTTAGGGACTTGCACTTCACCCATGGTATCAGTTTCAATTCTAAAATCCATTTTTACCTCTATTTTTTTTAGTGTTTTTTTGCTTTTACTCTATTTGCTCCAACAAACTTGTCAGAATAATAATAATTGTTAAGTGAAGAAATTATTACTCCGTTTGAAGCACTTGCATGTGCGAATAAATCATTTTCCAAATATATACCCACATGTCCTGGAAAATATATTTTTGAAGTATCAAAATAAATAAGATCACCAAATTTTAATAACTCTTTATCCTCAAAAACTTTATCATTTTTATACTGTTCACGTGCAGTTCTTGGAAGGTCAATATCAAAACTTTTTTTATAGACTTGCATCGTAAATGCAGAACAATCAATTCCATCTTTGGAATTACCTCCGTACTGATATGGGGCATTCAAATATTTAACTAATTCTACCAAAAATCTTTCTTTCTTAGAACTTGATTTAATATTTGAATGGATTCGTTCAATAATTTCATTCTGACCTAAAATTAAATCATCATAAGGAATTTTGGGAATTCCATCTTCAAGTTCAACATCACTCTTTTCAGCGGCTTCAACTTTAATTGGAATCTTTTTTTGTTTTGTTTCGTATCTATCGTAATAAGAGGATGAGGAACATGCTGTAAAAAGCAGTAGTGATAATATAATTAGGAAGTTTTTATTTATAATAATTTTTGATAGCATTTAGGATAATTATCCAAGATAAACTCTTAGATTTTTACTTCTAGAAGTATGTCTCAATCTTCTGATAGCTTTTTCCTTTATTTGTCTTACTCTTTCTCTAGTTAAGTGAAATTGATCACCAATTTCTTCTAATGTTAGTGAATGCTCACCATCAAAACCAAAATATAATTTAATAACTTCTGCTTCACGCTCAGTTAAAGTTGCCAATGCTCTCTCTATTTCTTCTCTGAGAGAATCTGACATTAATGATGTATCTGGAAGGGGATTTTCATCACTAACAAGAATATCCAATAAACTATTTTCCTCTCCTTGACTAAATGGTGCATCCATAGAAATATGCCGACCTGACATTTTCAAAGTCTCAGAAACTTCATCCAAGTCCATCTCTAGTTCATTTGCAATTTCAGAATGAGTAGGTTCACGTTCATATTCTTGTTCAAGACTATTATAAGCTTTCCCAATTTTATTTAGCGCACCCACTCTATTTAGCGGAAGCCTTACTATTCTAGACTGCTCCGCAAGCGCCTGCAATATTGATTGACGAATCCACCAAACAGCATATGAAATAAATTTGAATCCTCTGGTTTCATCAAACCTTTTAGCTGCTTTAATTAGTCCTAAATTGCCTTCATTTATAAGATCACCGAGAGACAATCCTTGATTCTGATATTGTTTTGCAACACTAACAACAAATCTAAGATTTGCTTTAACAAGTTTTTCTAAAGCTACCTGATCACCACGTTTTATTTTAATTGAATAATCAATTTCTTCTTCAGCGGTTAACAGTTCAACTTTCCCTATTTCTTGTAAATATTTATCTAAAGAATGGCTATCACGATTCGTAAATTGTTTAGAAATTTTCAAACAAATCTCCTAGTTAAACTTTGTATTGATTGAATCCACAATACCAACAATTGAGGCATCAACTGGTGCCATATCAACATCCATAGCAATTACAGCCTCGCTTGAGGTTGCATAAAATATTATTTCACCCGGACCAGCTCCAATTGTATCTACCGCTATTATTGGATCACCAATTTTTTCCATCACCGAGTTAAGCGGTTGTACTAATTGCATCTTGTAACTTTTAAGCGTCTCGTATTTTCTAGTAGCCCAAATTGTTCCTATAACTTTACCTAGTATCATAAACTTTACAATTAATCCTTAACAGAGACATCTAACTTATCTACAATTGCCATAATTACTGCATCAACTGGCTTATCCTTGGTTTGTAAAGTCTGCCTTGCAGAGCTGCCGGTAGCATACAGAACAACTTCACCAACACCTGCACCAACTGAATCAACAGCAACAACAAAATTATTTTTAAAGTTATTACTTAAATCAATTTCTTTAACAATTAAAAATTTGGAGCCAACAAGCTTTTCATCTTTTCGCGTTGACCAAACTGTACCTACAACTTTACCCAGTAACAAATTTATTTTCCTAAATTATTGAGTGTTTAATATTAACTTCTTTATTTTAATTTTTCAAGGCTTTACAACTTACACAGATCTGTGAATAAATACAACGTATGCTAATTGAGGAAACTTTTACCATTTAAATTATTGTGAATCTTGAAAAATTCAGCAATTGTTTTTGCCACATCCGAAAAGGTTTCTCGTGTACCAAGATTAGTAGATTTTTTATTTTTAGCATAATACAACAGAGGAACATATTCTCTGCTATGATCAGTGCTTTCCGTAGTAGGATCATTTCCATGATCAGCAGTAATAATAAACTGATCCGAAGAATCTAATGCTCCCAATATTGTTGGGTAAGTAAGAATCAAATTCAATTAAAGCATTATGGAAACCTTCGGGATCATTTCTATGCCCAAAATAGACATCAAAATCAACTAGGTTTACAAAAATCAAACTATTCTCTTCTGATTTCAAATGTTTAAGAACATGCTCAATTCCTTCTACATTTGATTTTGAAACGATACTTTTCTTAATTCCCCTGTAGTTAAACAAATCATTAACTTTTCCTATAGCAACGGTATTAATATTATTTTCGAGAAGTAAATCCAGAATCGTTTTAGATGGTGGATCAACAGAAAAATCTTTTCTGTTAGTTGTTCTTTTAAAATTATGACTCTCACCAATGAATGGTCTGGCTATTATTCTGCCTACAGCATGCTCGTTGATACAAATCTCATTTCTTGTTATCTCACAAATCTTATATAATTGTTCTATCGGGATAATCTCTTCATGTGCAGCAATCTGAAAAACCGAATCAGCTGAAGTATAAACAATTGGTTTTCCGGTCTTTAGATGTTCATCACCAAACTCTTTAATTATATCTGTTCCAGAAGCAGCAATATTTCCTAAATATCCGGGTAAATTATTCTCAAATATAAATTTATCCATCAAATCTTTTGGGAATCCATTTGGATAAGTTGGGAAATCAAAATCAACGACTAGACCGCCAATTTCCCAGTGCCCTGAAGTAGAGTCTTTACCGGTGGATACTTCATTCATTTTTCCAAAAGATGCAATAGGATTTTGAACAGGTAAGAAATTGTGTAAATGAGTTATGTTTGCTAAACCAAATTGTTGCAAATTAGGAAGCTTTAAACCATCAATTAATTTAGAAATATTTCCAAGAGTATGGCTACCTAAATCTTTATACTTAACTGCATCCGGTAATTCACCAATTCCAACACCATCAAGAATTAATAATAAAAAATTATTCAATTGGGTTCCGTTTAATTTATACTCTTTACTGTATTTCCACCTTTTTGAATGGCTTTGTTTAAAGCAAGTTCAGCATTCTTAAGAATTTCTTCTACATCTGACTTATGGTGTGCGGAAGCAACTCCTATTGAGACTGTAAATGTTGTCTGCTTTGAAACAACTGAGATTGGTTTACGCGCAATTTTAATTCTTAATTTTTCGGCCCACAAAAAAACATCTTTAGGGGAAGTATTGAAGAAGAAAATACCAAATAATTTTTCACCTAATCTACCAACCAAATTCAAAGGACTTATTTCTGATTTAATCGTTTGATTTATTGAAGCTAAAACTTTTGGAAATGGGTCGGTTTCAAATAAGGATCTCTCCTCTAAAAATTCATCAAGTTGGATTAAAGCAATTGCACTTGGAGCTTCAAATTCTTGCGCTTTAATTAAATCGGAGCTTACATGATCTATAAATGCATTGTATGTTAAATTTTTAGTCTCAACATCAACCGAAAGAAGATTTTTAAGAATATTATGTGTCGAATAAGTATAAACAAAGAAAGAAAATATTTTTACAGCACTTCTCATAAATTTAATATCAGAGCTTGCATAAATTTTCTTTTTTAAACTTTCAAAGCATAATACCCCAAAATTTTGGTTATCAAATACTAAAGGAAGTGCTAAAAAAGATCCGCCCAAACCAACGTCTTCATTTTTTATGAATCGTGAGAATTTATTTGTTGCTGTATCATCAATATTTACCGGCATTCCGCTAATCACTGCTTTACCAACTAAAGTCCCGTCCAGATCAATCTCTAGGTTTTCTCCAATATATTTTAACGAAGTTTTATTATCGACTTTACTAATGATAAATTTTTGTTTGGTTGGTTCAAAATAAACAAATGTAAAAACATCATAGTGCAATAAATGTTTAATTATGGTATCGATGGTTTCTTTTATATCAACATCATTATCAAATTTACGTTCAGTTTTTAAAATGTTAAGTAGTGTTTCAAGTCTTTGTTCTGCTGTAGAACCATAAAATTTTTCATCAAACAAAGAAATAATAATGGCAATAATTCTGACAAAGCGGCCCAAAGAATAAACCGTTTCTATACCAAATGCGTCAGGTGCTTTAGAATCAACAACCAAGACACCAGTAAGTGTTTTTTCAAAGAAAAGTGGTACTCCAACAAGACTTTTTATACCTTGGGGTGTATCGTAATATCTAATGACATCCATTTCAGCGTTTGGGGATATTTCTGTTAAATGAACTGGTTCTTCATTATTAACAATTTTACTTATAATATCATCTTCAAGTGGAAAATTCTTTTTTGAGATTGCGTCGGAAGAATTACTAAAATATTTCTGAAGAGTTAGCTCCTGTTTGCTTTCGTTGTACCAAAAGAATATTACTGTATTAGCTAAATAAGCATCTTTAATAACATTTAGAATTTTTTCAAGTACAAATAAAAACTGTTCATCACTATTAACATCATTTGGCAATTCTTCTGTAATTATTTTTTCAAATTGTTCTTTCAGCGCCTCAGGGTCAAATTCATGTTTAAGTCCTGAACTTAGAGTAGGTTTATAATTCTCTTCGGTAATGATAGAAGCGGTTGGTTTTTTAGAAATAATTTTAACTTCCTCACCAAAATCACTATCATAAGAAAACTGAGAACTAAATTTTTCATCTTCTTCATCTGGTGGATTAAAATTATCATCTCCAGAGAGGATTTCTCTCATTCCAACAGAATCTCTTAAGAAAATTATAAATGCCACATAAACAACCAAAATACCCGCTGATATAGATTTAATAATAAAATCTTCAGAAACAAGTGGTATAATTGCCAAAAGTGGTATTATAGAAAATATGAGAAATCTTTTCTTATTTCTAGAACTAAATATCATTTTGTAAGGAACTAAAAAGGTTGGAAATATTTATTTTTTTCATTTAATAATTATAATAAAAGTTTTCATTAATATCATTAAAGGTATAATTTAGATAACCTTGTTTCTATCTCTATTTTTCCAATATTTTTAAGAGCGGAGAATAAAAAAAGATTATCACCTAAACTAAGCTCAGGAAAATTATCTTTAACAGTTTTAACAGATCTAACTTTCTCTGATTGATTTAATTTATCAATCTTAGATAAAAGAACAATATAAGGAACATCAGTAGCAATTAAAAGACTG
Source organism: uncultured Ignavibacteriales bacterium (assembly GCA_963704835.1). GTDB lineage: Bacteria > Bacteroidota > Ignavibacteria > Ignavibacteriales > Melioribacteraceae. The sequence continues at coordinate 37,940 of CAVPHW010000005.1, forward strand.
TTTAATGAAACATCTAAATCAGTTGGTTTATGCCTGCTATCAATTAAATGGATAACCAATGAAATATTAGTGCTAGAAGTTAAAAATTCGTTAATCAATTTTTGCCAAACTACTTTAGCTTCTATTGATACTTTTGCATATCCATAACCAGGTAAATCTACAAAATGGAATTTATCCTCAACCAAATAGTAATTTAATGATCTAGTTTTCCCAGGTGTGGAACTTGTTTTAGCTATGTTTTTTTTCTTGGAAAGGGAATTAATAAATGTGGATTTACCAACATTTGATCTACCGCATAAAACAATTTCCGGAATCAAATCCTTTGGTAACTCTTGAACAGAAAATATTGATTTTGTGAATTTTATGTTTAGCATAAACAAAAAGAGCAGCTTAAAGCTGCTCATAAAATAATTTTAATAAACTATTATTCTTTGGCTCTACCGCCATCTAATTCATCTTGTAATTTTTTTAATTCATCCCATTTTTCTTCAGCAGCTAAACTTGCTTGCTGTGGCCATGTACCTGGATCATGAGAAGTAAATTGACTACCGGCTGCAGCTAGGATTTCTTGCAACTTTTCAACTTCAGTTTTCGCAAGAATTGAGAATGTAGAAATTTCAGCACTAACTAATACTTCAGCTATTTTAGGACCTATACCTTCAACTTTTGTTAAATCGTCACCAACATTTTCTTTCTTCTTTGAAGTTTTCTTTACAGTTTTAACTTCTTTTTCTTCGCCAGCACTCTCTTCAACTACTTCAGCCTTCTCTTTTTTAGTTTTACTGGTACTTTTTGCTTGAGTTTTCTTGGGTTTGCTAGGATTGCCATCATTATAATCAACTAATTCAATAATCGCCATTTCAGCTGCATCACCTAATCTGTTGCCTAATTTGACTATTCTAGTATAACCACCAGGTCTATCACCAATTTTTTGAACAACTTCAGTAAATAATTCTTTTATTACATCTTTATCATTAATATGTCTTGCAATTATTCTTCTGGCATGAACAGTATCATTTTTTGCTTTTGTAATCAATGGCTCAACAAAAACTCTAGTTTCTTTTGCCTTAGCAACAGTAGTTTTAATTTTTTTGTGTTTAATTAATGCTGTTGCCAAAGAGTTTAATGTAGCAGCTCTATGTGAAGCAGTTCTTCCTAATTTTCTTCCTTTAACATTATGTCTCATTATTTCAACCTTTTACAGTAATTAATTATTGTCTGATTTATCATTAATGTATTTATCGACATCCATTCCAAAATCAAGATTATAAGTCTCAACAATTTCCATTAATTCAGCAAGCGATTTTCTTCCGAAATTTCTAAACTTAAGCATCTCGCTCTCATCTTTACGAACTAAATCAGCCATTGTTTTAATATTCGCAGCTTTTAAACAATTATGTGATCTTACACTTAATTCTAAATCGTCAACATTAGTAGTTAATATTTTTTTAATTCTTTCAAACTCTAAATCTTTTTCATTATCAACTTTATCTTCTTCTTGCTCAACATCAAAATTAATAAACATATTTATATGATCTCTTAAAATAACTCCAGCACCTGACATTGCCTCTTCTGGAGTAATTGAACCATCTGTCATAACTTCTAAGATTAATTTCTCGAATTCATTACTTTCGCCAATTCTAACATTTTCTACATCAAAACGAACATTTTCGATAGGAGTAAAAATTGAATCGATTGGAACAAGACCAATTGTTTGATCAGTTAAAGTTTGTTTTGAAGAAGGAACATATCCTTTTCCAAATCCAAATCTTATTTCCATATTTAGTTTAGCACCTTCACTTAAAGTGGCAATATGTAAGTCTGGATTTAATATTTCAATATCTGGACAACTTTTTTGCAAATCTGAAGCTTTAAACTCTGAAGCACCACTTAAAGAAACATCGAATTTACTAGTCTGTTTATTTAGAACATTTAATCTGACTTTTTTAAGATTTAGAATTATTTCAGATACATCTTCAATTACACCTGGAACGGAAGTAAACTCGTGCAAAACTCCATCAATTTTAACAGCAATAATAGCAGCACCAGTTAAAGAAGATAATAAAATTCTTCTAAAAGAAGAACCTAATGTAACACCGAAGCCTCGTTCTAAAGGTTGAACAGTAAATTTTCCATAAGTTTGTGTTGATGAAGCTTCATCTAATATAACGCCATCTGGCATTTTAATAAAGGGATAACTCATTTAGAATCCTCTAATTTGAATTTCAATTTAATTACAATTTATTTTGAGTATAACTCAACAATCAATTGTTCATTTACATTAACGGGTATTTCACTTCTTTCCGGTACATTTAGAAATTTTCCGGTAAGATTTGCTTTTTCTACTTCAATCCATTCATACGGATTAGATTTTCTTACTCTTAAAGCATTGTGAATAATATCCATTTTTTTGCTTTTATCTTTAACACTTAATAAATCACCATCTTTTAACGAATAAGATGGGATATTTACCGGTTTTCCATTAACATTTAAATGACCATGTAAAACCAATTGTCTGGCTTGAGCTCTTGAGTTTGCAAAACCCATTCTATAAACTGTATTATCAAATCTTCTTTCCAAAAGTTGTAATAAGTTTTCGCCAGTAATTCCTCTCATCCTTTCAGCTTTTTTAAACAAATTTCTGAACTGTTTTTCATAAAGTCCATACATGATTTTCAATTTTTGTTTTTCTTTAAGCTGTAACCCATAATCTGATACTCTTTTTCTTCCTGCACCATGTTGACCAGGACCATAAGGTTTATTACTTAATATTTTATCAAATTTGGGATTTCCAAATATATTCTCTCCAAATTTCCTAACTAATTTTGCTTTAGGGCCAGTATATCTTGCCATCTATATTTCCTTATAATTATACTCTTCTACGTTTTGGTGGTCTACAACCATTATGCGGTATAGGTGTTATATCTTTAATAGACATAATATGTAAACCGGCAGTGTTTAATGCTCTTATTGCAGCGTCTCTACCAGAGCCTGGACCCTTAATAAAAACATCTACTCGTTTAAGTCCTAAATCATGAGCTTCTTTAGCTGCTGCTTCAGAAGTTACTTGGGCTGCAAAAGGTGTATTTTTTCTTGAACCTTTGAAACCATTTTTACCAGCTGAAGACCAAGAAATAGTATTCCCGTAAACATCAGTGATTGTAACCAAAACATTATTAAACGTTGCTTTTATATGAGCAAGCCCAACAGCATCAACATGAATTTTCTTTTTAGTTTTTCTTGTAACTTTTGCCAAGTTAAAACTCCCTTAATAATTAATTTTTATTTAAGACCTGGTTTTTTCTTACCAGCAACAGTTCTTTTCTTACCTTTTCTTGTTCGCGAGTTAGTTTTAGTTCTTTGACCTCTAACAGGCAAGCCTCTTCTGTGTCTTATACCGCGATATGTTCCTATATCCATTAAACGTTTAATGTTCTGTTGGACTTCACTTCTAAGCGCACCCTCAACCTTAATCTCTGCAGTCATAATTGCTCTAATTTTAGCAACTTCCTGTTCAGTAAGATCAGATATTTTTTTATGTTGATCGACATTTGCCTTTTCTAAAATATTTAAAGCAGTATGTCGTCCTATTCCATAAATGTAAGTTAAGCCTATAAAAGCTTTTTTTTGTTTTGGTAAGTCAATTCCTGCGATTCGAGCCAAACTATGTTTCTCCTAAAATTGTTTTAACCTTGACGTTGTTTATGTTTTGGATTCTTACAAATTACTCGTACCGAACCATGTCTTTTAATAATTTTACAATTGTCGCACATTTTTTTTACAGATGCTCGAACTTTCATAATAGCTCCGTTATTTATACCTATAAGTAATTCTACCTTTATTCAAATCATACGGCGATAATTCAATAGCAACTTTATCACCAACTAATATCTTTATAAAATGCATTCTCATTTTACCAGAAATATGGGCCAAAATTTCATGACCATTTTCTAATTTTACCTTGAAATGCGCATTGGGTAACGTTTCAGTAATTGTTCCATCAACTTTTATTGATTCTTGTTTTGCCATTAGCACACAGATAATATTTCTGGATAATCATTTATAATTGCGATGGTATGTTCAAAATGGGCAGATGCTTTATTATCACTCGTTACAACTGTCCAGCCATCAGATTTTACTTTTACTTTGTCAGTTCCGATGTTTATCATTGGTTCGATAGCCATCGTCATTCCATTCTTAATTTTTGCACCACTATTTACATTTCCAAAATTCGGTATTTGTGGTTCCTCATGCAAAAACTTTCCAACACCATGTCCACACAAATCCTTTACAATTGAAAAACCTTCACTTTCTATGTATTCTTGAATTGCAGAGGAAATATTACCAATTCTATTTCCAACTTTAGCTTGTTCAATTCCAAGATATAAAGACTTTTCAGTAACTCTTAGGAGATGCTCTTTTTCAGCTGATATTTCTCCCACTGCAAACGAAATTGCAGCATCACCAAAATAACCATTTTTTTGGACACCTATATCAATTGAAAGAATATCACCATCTTCCAAAATCCGATTACTAGGTATTCCATGAACAACTTCTTCATTAACTGAAGAACAAATAACACCAGGAAAATCTATTGAACCTGCTTGAGAATAACCCTTAAAAGCAGGAACTCCGTTGTTACTTTTAATATAATCTTCAGCTATCTTATCCAACTCTAAAGTTGATTTACCAACTTTAGCATAACTTTTAACTAACTGTAACGTTTCTGCCACTATTTTGGCACTTTCACGTATAAAATCAATTTCTTTTTTAATTTTAATAATAATCACAAAAGCCTGATTACCTTCTACCCTTCATTTTTCCTGATTTCATAAACCCATCATAATGTCTCATCAATAGGTGCGATTCAATTTGCTGAAGTGTATCTAAAGCAACACCAACCATAATTAAAAGACTTGTTCCGCCAAAAAATTGTGCAAAACTTCCAGAAACTCCTAATTTTGAAACAAATGCTGGCAAAATTGCAACTATAGCCAAAAAGAATGATCCGGGTAAAGTAATCTTTGTTAAAATATTATCTATAAATTCAGATGTCTGTTTTCCAGGTCGTATTCCTGGTACAAATCCACCTTGCTTTTTCATTGTTTCAGCAACTTCCTGCGGATTAAAAGCAATTGCAGTATAGAAGTAAGTAAAGAAAATAATTATTACAGCATATATAAAAGAATAGGTAAACGATGTATAGTTAAAATAACCAACTAAACTTTGCATAAATTCATTATCAGGGAAAAAAGATAACACTGTGCTAGGAATGAACATTATAGCTTGAGCAAAGATAATTGGCATCACACCAGCTGTGTTAACTCTTAAAGGAATATATTGTGTTACTCCACCATAAACTTTTCTTCCAACAACTCTCTTTGCATATTGAACAGGAATTCTTCGTGTGCCTTGGGTTACTAAGACAATACCAGCTATAATAAAACCCATAAAAATTACAATGGCAATTTCTATTACTATATTTCTTGTTCCAGCATCAATTAATCTTATTTCGTCTATAATTGCAAATGGTAATAAGTTAATAATATTGATAAAAATAATTAATGATATACCATTACCAATTCCTTTTTCAGTAATTTGCTCACCCATCCACATCATAAAAACAGTACCTGCTACTAAAATTATTACAGAAGAAACAACAAAACCTACTCCTCTAATCTCTTCAGGAACGACTGAAACACCATTAAAAGATAAATTCATAATAACACCAGTTACAACACCTAGAGCTTGAAACAAAGAAATCAAAACAGTTCCATATCTAGTTAACTGTGTTATTTTTTTTCTACCTTCTTCGCCTTCCTTTTGAAGTTTCTGAAAATAAGGAATTACTGCGCCACCTAATTGAATAATAATAGAAGCAGAAATGTAAGGCATTATTCCCAGAGCAAATATAGCAGCATTAGAAAATGCACCACCAGCAAACATATCATAAAGACCCAGCAAATTATCCGTAGTTTTATTAGCCATAGCTTCGGATAACAAATAAGAATCGATACCTGGTAAAGTTATATGGGCTCCAACCCTAACAATAACTAAAAGTGCCAATGTGTAAAGAATTCGATCTCTTAATTCTTGAATCTTAAAAATATTTCTAAAAGTATCCTGAATTTTACTCATTAATTTTTGATCTCACTTAATGTTCCACCTGCAGCTTCAATTTTTTCTTTTGCAGATTTACTAAAATATTTAGCTTCAACAGTTAATTTAGCAGTTAAGTCTCCATTCCCTAAAATCTTAAATGGTTCACTAACATTTTTTATCAACCCATTATTAAATAATACTTCAGCATTAACAGAATCTTTAATTTTTTTGGTATCAAATAACTTTTGCAATTTATCAACGTTAATAGGTTGATAATCAATTTTAAAGATATTTGTAAATCCTCTTTTAGGAACTCTTCTTTGAAGAGGCATTTGGCCACCTTCAAACCAAGCTCTATTCTTATGACCAGATCTTGATTTTTGACCATTCATACCTTTTGTAGAAGTACCGCCATGACCAGAACCTTGACCACGTCCAATTCTTTTTCTTTTCTTAACTGATCCCTCAGCATATTTTAAATTACTTAGAACATCCATAAAAAATCCTTACTCTTCTATTTCTTCAATTGTTACTAAATGAGAAACTTTATTAACCATTCCCCTAATTTGAGGTGTATCATTATGCATCTTTGTATAATTAGGTCTTCCCAAACCAAGTGCTTCAATAGTTAATTTTTGATCTTTTGGTCGATCTATAATACTTCTAATTTGTGTAATTTTTAATTTCTTTTTCATAATAACCCTATTATGCAGTAAATAGCTGACTAATTTCCATATCACGTTTATTAGCCATAGCTCTTGCATCAATTAAATTTAATAAACCTTGTAAAGTTGCTTTAACTTGATTATGAGGGTTACTTGAACCCAATGATTTTGTTAAAATATCTTGAGCTCCAGCCATTTCTAAAACAGCTCTAACACCACCGCCAGCAATTAATCCTGTACCAGGAGAAGCTGGTTTCAACAATACTTTTCCGGCACCATATTTACCAATAATTTGATGAGGAATTGTTCCTTTGTGCAAAGCTACTCTATAAACATTTTTCTTAGCATCGTCAATTCCTTTAGATATAGCATCAGTAACCTCATTGGCTTTACCTAAACCAACACCAATGTGTCCATCACCATCACCAACAACCACTATTGCGTTAAAGCTAAATCTTCTACCACCTTTAACAACCTTAGCAACTCGGTTTATATGAACTACTTTTTCTTTAAGTCCATCCAATCCACTGACTTTTCTATGCTTCAATTTAAACTCCTTAATTACAAATTTTTTGTTGCCGGAAGAGGACTCGAACCTCTACAGACGGCGTCAAAGACCGTTGTCCTACCATTAGACGATCCGGCATTTTATTAAAATTTTAAGCCGCCTTCTCTTGCACCTTCAGCAACTGCTTGAATTCTTCCGTGGTATCTATAGCCAGATCTATCAAAAACTACAGAGTTAATACCTTTTTCAGCAGCTTTTTCTGCTAAAAATTTACCAACAACTTTACTTTTTTCGATTTTTGATTTTGCAGCTTTAATTTCCTTTTCAATTTCTTTAGAAAGTGAAGATGCAGCTACTAAAGTTGTTCTATTGTTATCATCAATTATTTGAGTGTAAATTTGAGTTAGACTTCTATAAACACAAACCCTTGGTCTTTCTGCAGTACCAGATATTTTTTTTCTAACTCTTATTTTCTTTTTTAGTCTTTTATCATTCATCTTAAAATTTTAACCCCTATTTACCAGCTGTTTTACCTGCTTTACGTATAATTGTTTCGTTAGAATACTTAATACCTTTACCTTTATAAGGCTCTGGTTTTCTAAATGATCTAATTTTTGCGGCAACTTGTCCAACGAGCTCTTTATCACTTCCAGAAATTTTTATTTGAGTTGGAGTAGCAACTAATAATTGAATATTGGAAGGAGGCATAAAATAAATTGGATGTGAATAACCTATTGTTAACAATATATTCTCATCCTTTTGCTCAGCTTTGTAACCAACACCAACAATATCCAAGGTTTTAGAAAAACCATTTGAAACACCTTCAACCATATTATTGATTAAAGCTCTTGTTAGACCATGCAAAGCTCTATTTTCCCTTAAATCATTTGGTCTAGAAACAATAACTTCATCACCTTCAACTTTTATAGAAATATTCTGGTGAAAAGATTTTCCTAGTTCTCCAAACTTACCTTTAACTTTAATTGAATTACCACTTTGGGTAAATTCAACATCTTTAATATTTATTGGTTTTTTACCAACTCTAGACACTTTTATACTCCGTAACTTAAATTACCAAATATGACAAATTACTTCACCACCAATTGCTTCTCTTTTTGCTTGTTTATCAGTCAGTAAACCCTTAGAAGTAGAAATTATTGCTAATCCCAAACCATTTAAAACTCTAGGAATACTATCCTGATCACAATATAACCTTAATCCAGGGGTGCTAATTCTTTTCAGACCTGAAATAGAAGGTTGACCATATTTATATTTCAAATGAATTCTAATAACATTTTGCTTATCGTCTTCAATAATATTAAAATCCCTAATAAAATTAGCCTCTTTCAGAATTTCAGACATTTTTAATTTCATTTTTGAAGAAGGAATTTCTACAAATTTCTTCTTTGCATGCATTGCATTTCTAATTCTTGTTAGAAAATCTGAAATCGGATCTGTAACTGCCATTAATTTAATCTCCCTCTTTTACCAGCTTGCTTTTTGAATTCCAGGAATTTCACCTTTAAGAGCCATTTCACGAAAAACGAGTCTTGAAACTCCAAATTTTCTATAATATGCTCTAGGTCTACCAGTTATCATACATCTATTACGTAACCTTACTGGAGAAGAATTTCTAGGGAGTTTTTGTAATTCATCCCATTCACCTTTTTCTTTTAGTTCTTTACGTAAAGCCGCATATTTTTCTACTAAATTTCTACGCTTATTTTCTCTGGCTATTAAACCTTTTCTTGCCATAAAATTCCCTAATTTGCTTTATTTATTTCTTTTTTAATAAATGGAAATCCAAAAGCTTTTAATAATTCAAAAGCTTCTTTATCACTTTTAGAACTAGTAACTATTGTAATATCCATTCCAAAAACTCTATTTATTTTATCAATGTTTATTTCTGGAAATATAATTTGTTCTTTTAGACCAAGTGTATAATTTCCTCTTCCATCAAAAGATTTATCAGATACACCTTTAAAATCTCTAATTCTAGGCATTGCAATAGAAACTAATCTATCTAAAAATTCATACATTCTATCTCTGCGTAGGGTAACTTTAATACCAATGCTCATATCTTCTCTAAGCTTAAAGTTAGAAATTGCTTTTTTCGATTTTCTAATACTAACTTTCTGCCCAGTTATAGTTTCTAAATCTTTTATAGCTTCGTCTAATATTTTAGAATCTTGAACTGCATCGCCTAAACCCATATTCAAAACTATTTTTTTTAACTGAGGAACTTCCATAACACTTTTGTATGAAAATTGCTTCATTAATTCGGGTGCGATTTCTTTCTTATATTTCTCAAACAATCTAGCTGTAATTTTTTGTTCTACAGTTTCGGATTGTGCAGTTTCTTTTTTTGTTGTTTTTTTTGTTTTTTCAGCCATATTTTTCTCAAAGGTCATTTTTGTTTATGACAACATTTCTCCACTTACTCTACTGATTCTTACTGATTTTTTCTTTCCAGATTTATCATCAATAATTATTTTTTTTCCAATTCTAGTTGGTTCATTTGATTTTGGGTCGATTAACATAACATTTGAAGCATGAATTGCAGCTTCTTTTTCTATAATTCCACCCTGCGGATGTTGCTGATTAGGTTTAGTATGTTTCTTTCTTAAATTAACACCCTCAATTATAACTCTATCTTTTTTAGGGAATACTTTAAGAATTTTTCCGGTTTTACCTTTAAAGTTACCAGCAACTACGATTACATTATCTTCTTTTCTTACTTTCATTAAAATCCTCTTTATAATACTTCTGGAGCTAGTGAAATAATTTTCATGAACTTTTTATCTCTTAATTCTCTAGCAACTGGTCCAAATATTCTAGTTCCTCTTGGTTCGTCTTGAGCATTTAACAGCACAGCAGCATTTTCATCAAATCTAATGTATGTACCATCTTGACGTTTTACTTCTTTCTTAGTCCTAACAATTACTGCTCTAGAAACTTCGCCCTTTTTTACACCAGCGTGTGGTAATGCAGTTTTAATTGAAACTACAATTAAATCCCCAACACTAGCATATCTTCTATTACTGCCGCCCAAAACTCTGATACATCTTACTCTTTTTGCACCAGAATTATCGGCAACTACTAAATTTGTTTCTTCTTGTACCATTTGAAATAAACTCCCTTATACAAACCTTATTTAGCTTTTTCGACTATTTCAACCAAACGCCATTTCTTTAATTTACTTAACGGTCTTGTTTCCATAATTCTAACTACGTCACCAACTCCACATTGATTAGACTCATCATGTGCCATCAACTTAGTAGTTTTCTTAAAATATTTCTTATAAATTGGATGTGCAACTTTTCTTTCCATAGCCACCAAAATACTTTTATCCATTTTAGTTTTTACTACAGTACCAACTCTTGATTTTCTAAGATTTCGATTTTCCATCTATTAAAAATTACTCCTGGCTTATTTTTCTTTAGTTGCAGATAATTTTAACTTTCTATCCTGTAATACGGTCTTCATTCTAGCAATATCTCTTTTCAATGTTCTTAATTTAGCTGTATTTGTTAAGCTCTTCAGTTCATGCTGAAATCTTAAATCAACTAAATTAAGCTCTTCTTCATCAATTCGCTTAATAATTTCTTCATCAGCCATTTCAATTATTTCATACATTTTCATTAAAATTCTACCTTAAAATTATTCAAAATCTGGTCTACTAACTACTTTTGTTTTAATAGGCAATTTATGAGAAGCCAAATTTAATGCCTCAATTGCTAATTCTCTTGATACTCCTGCAACTTCAAACATTATTCTTCCTGCTCTTACACATGCAACCCAATATTCTGGAGCCGCTTTTCCTTTACCCATTCTGGTTTCTAAAGGCTTTTTTGAAACTGGTTTATCTGGAAATATTCTAATCCAAACTTTACCATCTCTTTTCATTTTTCTTGTAATTGCAATTCTACATGCTTCTATTTGTCTACTTGAAATCCAGGCCGGTTCAACAGCTTTTAGACCTAAATCACCAAAATTAACTCTTGCACCACGAGTAGCAGGTCCCTTCATCTTACCACGTTGTGCTTTTCTAAATTTTACTCTTTTTGGCATTAACATATTAAAAACTCCTAATTATCTTACTCGGTTACTCTTTTACCTAGAATTTCACCGCGACAAATCCAAACTTTTACACCAATTGCGCCATAAATTGTATGAGCTGTTGTCGTGGCATAATCTATATCAGCTCTAATAGTATGGAGTGGTATTCTTCCTTCTTTATATTGTTCAGTTCTGGCCATCTCAGCACCACCTAATCGTCCTGAACACATAACTCTAATTCCTTCAGCACCCATTCTCATTGAAGATGTAATTGCTTGTTTCATTGCTCTTCTAAAAGAAACTCGTCCTTTTAATTGATTGGCAATATTCTCTCCAACTAAATTTGCATCAAGTTCAGGTCTTTTAATTTCACTAATCTGAACTTTTACTTCTTTATCAATTAATTTCTTTAATTCTTGTTCTAATTGTGAAATTTCTTTTCCACTTTTACCAATTACAACTCCAGGTCTTGAAGTGTGAATTGTTAATACTACATTTTTAGAAGTTCTATTTATAATAATTCTAGATACACCAGCTTTAACAAGTCTTTGCTTTATATAATTTCTAACATCTCTATCTTCTTTTAACTTAGATGCATAGCTTTTACTTTCGTACCAGTTTGATTCCCAACCTCTTATTTTTCCAACCCTTAGTCCTATTGGATTTGTTTTCTGACCCAACTAAACCTCCTGAAATTTACGTTTTAAAGCTACAACTATTGTTAAATGATTAGATCTCTTTTTAATTCTAAATGCTCTACCCATTGGTGCAGGCAATAATCTTTTAATTGCAGGACCTTGATTCACAAATGCTTCTTTAACATAAAGATGTGAAGGTTCGTGTTTACTTTGCTCATCTTTATTAAAAAGATTTGATATTGCCGATCTTAATACTTTTTCAGCATCCCTAGATGAATGTTTTGGGTTAAAATGCAATAATTCAATCGCCTTATCAACAGATTCCCCACGAATCAAATCAATCACTAATCTCATTTTTCTAGGAGAAGTTCCTATGTATCTATGTGTAGCTTTAGCTTCCATTTAAATTTCCCTTAAACCTATTTTTTCATTCTTGAAGCTTTTTCAGCTTTTGTTCCGGGGTGACCCCTAAATATTCTTGTTGGTGAAAATTCACCTAATTTATGTCCAACCATATTCTCTGAAATATATACTGGAATCATTTTATTTCCATTATGTACTGCAATTGTATGTCCAACAAATTCTGGAGAAATTGTAGTTGAACGTGACCAAGTTTTAATAATTTTTTTTTGACTTGATGCATTCATAGCTTGAACTTTTGCAAGTAATTTCAAATCAATAAATGGACCTTTTTTAACGGATCTTGGCATAATTTACTCTAGCTTTTTCTACGTTTAATAATATATTTGTTAGATTGTTTACCAACTTCTCTTGTTTTTAATCCTTTGGCTTTCTGACCCCAAGGAGATACCGGATGACCACCACCTGAAGTTTTTCCTTCACCACCACCCATTGGATGATCAACTGGGTTCATTGCAACACCTCTAACTTTGGATCTTCTTCCTAACCATCTTGTTCTACCAGCTTTTCCTAAACTTATATTCTCATGAGCTGAATTACCAACTGAACCATAGGTAGCTTTGCAATCAACGTGAACTAATCTTACTTCTCCAGAAGGCATTTTTAACTGAGCATATTTTCCTTCTCTAGCAGTCAACTGAATTGATGTACCAGCTGATCTTCCTAATTGCCCACCTTTACCAGGTCTTAAGTTCAACGTTATGAATAAAACTACCTAAAGGAATTTCTTTAAGAATTAATGCATTTCCTACTTTAATTTCACTTCCCTTACCTGACTGTATTGTTGAACCAACTGTCAAAAGGTTTGGAGCCAAAATATATCTTTTTTCACCATCAGCATAATGTAATAAAGCAATTCTTGCAGATCTATTTGGATCATATTCAATAGAAAATACTTTTGCCGGAATTCCATCTTTATCCCTTTTAAAGTCAATAATTCTATATCTTCTCTTATGACCACCACCAATATGTCTAGAAGTAATTCTTCCTTTATTATTTCTTCCACCTGATTTATGCAGAGGTGAAGTAAGTGATTTTTCAGGGGTTGATTTAGTAATTTCCTTAAAAGAGGAAACCGACATAAATCTTGTTCCTGGTGTATTTGGTTTTAATTTTCTAATTGCCATTTATTCTTATACTCCAATACTTAACTAAACTTCACCAAACAAGTCTATTGTTTGACCTTCTTTCAAAGTAATAAAAGCCTTTTTGAAAGAGGCAGTTTTACCTTCGAATCGTCCTTTTCTAGTAAACTGTGATTTAGTTTTTCCTTTATATTTTATAGTATTTACGCTAACAACATCAACACTAAATTTTACCTTTATTGCTTTAGCAATTTCAATTTTATTTGCATTTACATTAACAATAAAAGCATACTTTCTTTTATCTTCAGTTAATGTATTCACTTTTTCTGTTACTAATGGTCTAATTAAAATATTTCGCATTTCTATACCAAGCTCTTAGTTTAAGATATTAACAATTTTTTCAATTGCATCTTTTTGAACTAATAAAATTTGATTGTTCAAAATATCATATGTTGATGCATTTGTGGCTTCTAAAATATTAACTTTTTGAATATTTCTGCCTGATTTGAAAACATTAACTAAGTTTTCAGAAGTTAACATCAGGGTTTTTTTACCTTCTAAATTGAGAGCCTTAAGCAATTTAGAAAACTCTTTTGTTTTAGGAGATTCGTAATTAAAGTTTTCTACAACCATAATTTGTTCTGCTTTTGCTTTATATGAATAAGCAGATTTTCTTCCTAATTTACTAACTTTTTTACTTAATGAATTTGAGTATGTTCTAGGTTTTGGTCCAAAAATAGTACCGCCACCAACCCAGAGTGGTGATCTTGTAGTACCAGCTCTAGCACCGCCTCTGCCTTTTTGCTTAAAAGGTTTTCTACCGCCACCTTTTACCTCATTTCTCTCTTTGGCTTTAGAAGTACCTTGTCTTTTATTGGCCAAATGGGATTTAACATTTAAGTAAATCACATGATCATTAGGTTCAATTCCAAAAACACCCTCATCTAGAGTAACTTGTTCTCCAGTTTTTGAACCGTCTATTTTATAAACATCTAAATTCATCTTTATACCAATTACTTATTGATTTCTATTATTGAGTTAATTGCTCCAGGAACAGCTCCTTTAACAAATATTAAATTCTCTTCTGGTACGATTTTAACAATTTTTAAGTTTTTTGTGCTGGTTTTATCATTTCCCATTCTTCCAGCCATTCTAGTACCTTTAAATACTCTTGAAGGATACGAGCTTTGTCCAATAGACCCGGGAGCACGCAAACGATCACTTTGACCATGTGTAGTTCCGCCAACACCACCAAATCCGTGTCTTTTCATAACACCTTGGAATCCCTTACCTTTACTGATTCCACTGACAACTACTTTTTCACCTTCATTAAAAATAGATAGATTAATTTCGTCTCCAACATTTAATTCTTCAGAATTTTGAAAGTTTTTAAATTCTCTTAAAACCTTTACTGGATCTGAGTTCAATTTTTCAAAGAAAACTTTTTGGCCTTTATTCAAATTTTTAGTTTTTCGTAAACCAAATCCTAGTTGAAGAGCTTTATAACCATCCTTTTCAACAGTTTTTTTAGAAAAAATTTTACAAGGACCAACCTCAAGAACAGTTACCGGTAAAAGGTTACCATCTTGATTGAACAATCCTGTCATTCCAATTTTTTTTCCTAACAACCCTGGCATTTTATATTCCTATGATAACTTAATCTCTATATCTACTCCCGCCGGTATATCTAATTTACTCAATGAATCGACGGTTTTATTGTTTGAATTATGAATATCAATTATTCTCTTATGAGATCTAATTTCAAATTGATCTCTAGACTTTTTATCAACATGAGGTGACCTTAAAACTGTATAAAGTGTTCTGTCTGTTGGTAATGGAATAGGACCTGAAACAACAGCACCAGTAGTTTTAACTGTTTTAATAATTTTGTCAGTAGATTTATCTATCAAAATATGATCATATGATTTTAATCTAATTCTTATTTTTTGACCAGCCACTTTATCTCCAAAATTAAACTTGGCTTGAGAATAATACTCAAGCCAATTTAAAAATAATTTTATTCATGAATTTTTGTAACAACACCAGCACCAACTGTTCTACCACCTTCACGAATAGCAAATCTTAAACCTTCTTCCATTGCTATTTCAGAAATTAATTCAATTTTCATTTTAACATTATCACCTGGCATAACCATTTCTGTACCTTCAGGTAGAGTTACAACACCAGTTACGTCAGTTGTTCTGAAATAAAACTGTGGTCTATATCCGTTAAAGAATGGAGTATGTCTTCCACCTTCTTCTTTTGAAAGAATATAAACTTCACCTTCAAATACTTTATGAGGTGTAATTGAACCAGTTTTTGCTAATACCATGCCTCTTTCAATTTCATTTTTATCAATACCACGCATAAGAACACCAACATTATCACCAGCCTTGCAGCTTCTAATTCTTTTCTAAACATTTCAACACCAGTTACAACAGTTTTCTTATGAATACCTAAACCGATCAATTCAATTTCTTCACCAATTTTAACTTTCCTCTTTCAACTCTTCCAGTAGCAACAGTACCACGACCTGTAATTGAGAAAACATCTTCAACAGGCATAATAAATGGTTTATCAACATCTCTTGGAGGTATTGGAATATAATTATCCAAGCATCCATTAATTCCCAAATACAATCCATTCTACTATCAGTAGCAGGAACATCATCTGCGCTAGAAGCTTCTAAAGCATTTAATGCAGAACCTTTAATTATTGGAATATCATCACCAGGAAATTCATATTGTGTCAACAATTCTCTTACTTCCATTTCAACAAGATCAAGTAATTCTGGATCATCAACCATATCAACTTTATTCATAAAAACAACTATTTCAGGAACACCAACTTGACGAGCTAAAAGAATATGCTCTCTAGTTTGAGGCATTGGACCATCAGTAGCGGCAACAACAAGAATTGCACCATCCATTTGAGCAGCACCAGTAATCATATTTTTAACATAATCAGCATGACCAGGACAATCAACATGAGCATAATGTCTATTTGCTGTTTCATATTCAACGTGAGCAGTTGCAATTGTAATACCTCTTTCTCTTTCTTCAGGAGCATTATCAATACTATCAAAAGTTCTTTTTGCTGAAAGACCTTTTTTAAATAAAGCCATTGTAATTGCTGCTGTAAGTGTAGTTTTACCATGATCAACGTGACCAATAGTTCCTATATTAACATGTGGTTTACTCCTATCAAATTTTTCTTTTGCCATTGATTCTCTCCTTGTTGTTAACTCTTTCTAATTTTATATTATTGAACTTATTCTTTATTCGATTGTGTTTTTTCTATAATTTCTTTTGCAACAGATTTTGGTACTTCAGAATAATGGGAAAATTGCATTGAATAAATTGCTCTTCCTTGAGTCATAGATCTAACAGTAGTAGCATATCCAAACATTTCAGCTAAAGGAGCAGTTGCTTTTATAACTTGAGCATCTCTTCTAGCAGTAAATCCTTCAATTTTTCCACGTCTTGAGTTCAAATCTCCCATTACATCACCTAAATATTCTTCAGGAGTTGTGACTTCAACACTCATCAACGGTTCTAAAATGATTGCCCCAGCTTTTTTAGCTCCAGCTTTAAATGCCATAGAACCAGCAACTTTAAAGGAAATTTCATCTGAATCAACATCATGATAAGAACCATCATACAACTTAACTTTAACATCAACAACTTGGTATCCAGCTAATACACCATTTCTCATAGCTTCTTTTACTCCATTAGAAACAGGAGTAATATATTCTTTTGGAACAGTACCTCCAACAATTGCATTCTCAAATTCAAAACCTTTGCCAGGCTCGTTTGGTCCAATTTCTAACCAAACATGACCATATTGACCACGTCCACCAGTTTGTTTAACAAACTTACCTTCTGTTTGAACCGTCTGTGAAATAGTTTCTCTGTAAGCAACTTGTGGTTTCCCAACATTTGCATCAACTTTGAATTCTCTTTTCATTCGATCAACAAGAATTTCCAAGATGTAATTCACCCATTCCACCAATTAAAGTCTGATTAGTTTCATCATCAACCATTACTTTAAAGGTTGGATCTTCATCAGATAACTTTTGTAAAGCTTCTGATAATTTATCTTGATCAGCTTTCGTTTTAGGTTCAATAGCAATCTGAATAACTGGTTCAGGGAATATCATTTTTTCTAAAATAATCTGATCTTCTTCTGAACAAAGTGTATCACCAGTTCTTGTGTTTTTCAATCCAACTAAAGCCGCAATATCACCAGCTCTAATATCATCTAAATCTTCTCTATGATTGGCATGCATTTCAAGAATTCTGCCAACTCTTTCTTTTTTATCAGAAACTGAATTATAAATATATGAACCAGCCTTTAATGACCCAGTATAAACTCTAACAAAAGTTAATTTGCCAACAAAAGGATCTGTCATAATTTTAAATGCTAAAGCTGTTACTTTTTCATCAGCACTAACTTTTCTAATTACTTTATCATCTTTGTATAAATGATGAGCAACTATTTCTTTAGCATCTAAAGGCGAAGGTAAAAGTTCTACCACAGCATCTAGTAACTTTTGCACACCCTTATTCTTAAATGACGATCCACACAGAACTGGAACAATCAATAATTCATTCGTGGCTTTTCGCAAAACATTTATAATTTCTTTTTCGCTAATTTCTTTGCCATCTAAATATTTCTCAAGTAAAGTGTCGTCAATATCAGAAACAGCTTCTAACATTAAAGTTCTATACTTATTTGCTGATGCAAGTAAATCTTTTGGTATTTCTATATCTTCAAAAGTGGCACCTAGAGAATCATCGTTATACATTCTAGCTTTCATAGACATCAAATCAATTACACCAACAAAAATATCACCTTCACCAATTGGCAAATTTATTGGAATAGCATTTGCACCTAAACGCTCTCTCATCATATCAACTGCATGATGAAAATCAGCACCAACTCTATCCATTTTATTTACAAAAGCAATTCTAGGCACTTTATATTTATCAGCTTGTCTCCACACTGTCTCTGATTGTGGTTCAACACCACCTACGGCACAAAATAAAGCAACTGCTCCATCAAGAACCCTAAGTGATCTTTCAACTTCAGCAGTAAAATCCACATGACCAGGAGTATCAATAATGTTTATTTGATGCCCGTTCCATTCAGTTGTGGTTGCAGCACTTGTAATAGTAATACCACGTTCTTTTTCTTGTTCCATCCAATCCATTGTAGCTGCACCATCATGCACTTCACCTAATTTATGCACACGTCCAGTATAATACAAGATTCTTTCAGTTGTGGTTGTTTTACCAGCATCTATATGAGCCATAATGCCAATATTTCTAACTTTCGATATTTCTAATCTTTTAGCCATTTATTCTAATTTCAATCCTTTTACCATTTGAAATGGGCGAAAGCTTTATTTGCTTCGGCCATTCTATGAACGTCATCTTTTTTCTTAACTGAGGAACCTTCGCCATTAGAAGCCGCTAATAATTCAGCGGATAATTTTAAGGTCATTGTTTTATCTTTTCTATCTCTAGCATAATTTTTCAACCATCTAAATGCAAGAGCTATTCTTCTTTCAGGTCTAACTTCCATAGGAACCTGATATGTTGCTCCACCAACTCTTCTACTTCTTACTTCTACGTAAGGCTGAACATTACTGACTGCTTTTTTAAATACTTCTAAAGCAGGTTTTTTTGTTTTTTCTTCTAATATCAACAAGCTGTCATAAACAATTCTACTAGCAGCTGTTTTTTTACCATCCCACATAATGTAATTAATAAATTTTGCAACTAACAAATCATTATACTTAGGATCTGGTTTGATGTATCTTTTTTCTGCTCTTCTTTTTCTCATAATATTTTATTTAGATTTTGGTTTTTTAGTGCCGTATTTAGATCTACCTTGTTTTCTATCATTAACTCCACTTGTATCTAATGCACCTCTAATTATATGATATCTTACTCCGGGTAGATCTTTAATTCTTCCACCTCTTATCAATACGATTGAGTGTTCTTGAAGATTATGACCTTCACCAGGGATGTAGGCAGTAACTTCATTTCCATTAGTTAATCTAACTCTCGCTACTTTTCTTAAAGCAGAATTTGGTTTTTTAGGAGTAGTTGTGTAAACACGTGTACAAACACCTCGCTTTTGAGGACAAGCATTTAATGCTGGTGCCTTATTCTTAGCAAGAATTTGTGT
The DNA here is from genome assembly GCA_963704835.1 of uncultured Ignavibacteriales bacterium. Lineage (GTDB taxonomy): Bacteria > Bacteroidota > Ignavibacteria > Ignavibacteriales > Melioribacteraceae. Next base: position 57,612 of record CAVPHW010000005.1, read on the forward strand.
TCTACCTTTTCTAACCAACTGACTTATTGTTGGCACTTATTTCCTCCATTTAATTTCGTACTTATAAAAAATTCAGACTCAAAATATAGAAATATCCCTTGTTTTTAGCAAGGGATATCCAAAATATTTATTAATAAATTTGATTTATTTTATTATAATTCTACTGTTTCGCTTAATTCAGCTTTCTCAATGACTTCTTTTTCTTCTTCAGTTAAAATGATTGACTTGTATTTCTTCAAACCGGTACCGGCAGGAATAATATGTCCCATGATAACATTCTCTTTTAATCCAATCAAAGTATCTACTTTAGCAGCAATAGAAGCGTTTGTTAGAACTTTAGTTGTTTCTTGGAATGATGCAGCAGATAAGAAGCTTTCAGTTGATAAAGCTGCTCGTGTTATACCTAACAGCACATTACCAAAGGTTGCCGGATCGGAGTCTTTTACACTAATTTTGTCTTTGTTTTTTCTAGTTAATTCAGCATTTAATTCACGAAGATCTATTTTAGAAATCAAATCTCCAACCAATAATTCTGAACCACCAGGATCATCTACAACAACCATCATTTTTACTTTTTCATTTTCTTCAATAAATTTATTTCTATTAACTAAATCTTCTTCAATAAATGATGTATCACCCGAAGAGATAACCTCTAATTTTTGAAGCATTTGTTTTACAATTACTTCAATGTGTTTATCATTTATTTTTACACCCTGTAATCTGTAAACGTCTTGAATTTCATTTACAAGATATTCTTGAACAGCATTTGTACCTTTGATTTTTAAAATATCATGAGGGTCAATTGGACCGTCAGTAATTTTTTCACCAGCTGGTATTTCATCACCTTCTTGTACTAGGATATGTTTTCCGTAAGAAACATTGTAAACATGCTGCATAGATCCATCAAAAGATTCAACAATGATTTCTCTTGAACCTTTTTTTCTTGCTCCAAATTTAACAACACCTTCAATCTCAGATACGAAAGCAGGATCATGTGGGCTTCTCGCTTCAAATAATTCAGTAACACGTGGTAGACCACCAGTAATGTCTCTTGATTTTGAGGTAGATTTTGAGATTTTTGCTAAAATAGTTCCAGCATCAACTTTTTCATCTTCATCAATAGCTAAATATGCATTTGTTGGAAGGTTAAACAATTTTTCACTTCCATCAGCACCAGTAATCTTAATACTTGGTGTTAAGTTCTTATCTTTTGATTCAATAATAACTTTTTGAACGTGACCGGTTTGCTCATCTGCAACTTGTTGAATTGTTACATTATCAACAAAATCAACAAAAGAGACTCTACCAGGTAAATCTGTTAAAATTACAGCATTATATGGATCATGATTATAAAGTGGTTGTTTCTTTTTAACCGCTTGACCTTCATTAACCAATAACTCTGAACCATAAGGAATATCATATTTCTTAATTTGGCGATTATCTTCGTCAAAAATCCCTATAGAACCTCTTCTACCGGTAACTACTTTTACTGATCCTCTAAAATCTTGTTTTTCAACATATCCAATTTTATCAAATTGAACTTTTCCATCAACACTTGATTCAACTTGTGATTGACTTGCAATACGGGAAGATGTACCACCAAGATGGAAAGTTCTAAGTGTTAACTGTGTACCAGGCTCACCAATTGATTGGGCAGCAACAATACCGACTGCTTCCCCAATATCAACAATATTACCTGTTGTCAAATTTCTACCATAACATTTTGCACAAACACCGCGTTTTGATTCACATGTTAGTACAGTTCTGATATATACTGAATCAATATTTGCTTCATCAATTCTTTCAGCAACTTCTTCAGAAATTAAATCACCGGCTTCAATAATTATATCATCGGTTTTCGGATCATAAATATCTTCTTGAGTTGTTCTTCCTGTAATTCTTTCTGCTAACGGTTCTCTTTCAAGTTCAACATCCTTTAGTGCAGAAATATAAACCCCTCTAATAGTTCCACAATCAATTTCTGAAACAATAACATCTTGCGCAACATCGCATAATCTTCTTGTTAAATAACCAGCATCAGCGGTTTTGAGAGCTGTATCGGCAAGACCTTTTCTAGCACCGTGAGTAGAAATAAAATACTCAAGAACAGTAAGGCCTTCTTTAAAGTTTGCAACAATTGGATTTTCAATAATTTCACCAGATTGACCGGTTAAACTCTTTTGAGGTTTCATCATCAAACCTCTCATCCCAGCTAACTGACGAACCTGCTCTTGAGAACCTCTCGCACCTGAATCAACCATCATATGCAATGAATTGAATCCGAGCTGATCGATTTTAATTTTATCCATTAATGATTTACTAACATCATTTGTTGTATGAGTCCAAACGTCAATAATTTTATTGTAACGTTCAGCATCTGTAATCAAACCTTGTTCATGTTCATCTAATATAGTAGCAACTTTTTTATTTGATTGAGTAATTAAGGTTTTCTTTTCTTCTGGTACAATCATATCACTAAAACTGATTGATATTCCAGCAAGGGTAGCATATTTATAGCCAATTGATTTAAGATCATCTAAGAATTTAGCAGTAACTTCATTACCTAATTTGATGAACATTTTATAAATAAATCCACTGAACACTTTTTTAATCAGCAATTCATTAAAGAATTGAACTTCTTTTGGAACTATTTGATTAAAAATTACTCTACCTGTTGTAGTTTCTATATAATTGCCATTAAATTTGTATTTAATTTTGGCATGTAGATCTAATTCACCAGCGTTATGTGCAATTAAAACTTCTTTTTCATCACTATAAACAGTTCCTTCGCCATGTGCTCCAGGTTTAACTTTGGTTAAATAGTAGCAACCCAAAACTATATCTTGAGTTGGAACAACCACAGGGCTACCATTTTGAGGTGATAAAATATTGTGGCTTGATAGCATAAGAACAGATGCTTCTAGTTGTGCTTCATACGAAATTGGAACGTGAACGGCCATCTGATCACCGTCAAAATCCGCGTTGAATGCAGTACAAACCATTGGATGAAGCTGAATAGCTTTTCCATCAATCAATTTAGGTTGAAATGCTTGAATACCTAATCTATGAAGTGTAGGAGCTCTATTTAACATCACCGGATGACCAATAATCAGTTTTTCTAAAATATCCCAAACTATTGGTTCTTTTCTATCAACTGCTTTTCTTGCACTTTTTACAGTTTTATAATACCCACGATCAAGAAGCTTTCTAATAATAAAAGGTTTAAACAATTCCACAGCCATATCTTTAGGCAAACCACATTCATGTAGTTTTAATTCTGGACCAACAACAATAACAGATCTTCCAGAATAATCAACTCTTTTACCAAGTAAGTTTTGTCTAAATCTACCTTGCTTACCTTTAAGCATATCACTTAAAGATTTAAGTGGTCGATTGCCATCACTTCTTACTGCACTTGATCTTCTTGAGTTATCGAATAAAGCATCAACAGATTCTTGAAGCATTCTTTTTTCATTTCTTAAAATGACTTCAGGTGCTTTAATATCAATTAATCTTTTAAGTCTATTATTTCTAATAATAACTCTTCTATAAAGATCATTTAAGTCACTAGTTGCAAACCTACCACCTTCCAAAGGAACCAATGGTCTTAATTCTGGTGGAATAACTGGAATAACACTGAAAGTACCATCCATTCAGGTCTATTTGGAACTTTTTCCGGATTTTCTCTAAAAGCTTCTAATACTCTTAAACGTTTGAGATTATCATTTCTTCTTTGTTGAGAAGTTTCAGTTTTTAGATCTTCTTTTAGAGTTCTAAAAGTTTTCTCAACATCAATTCCTTTTAAAAGATGTCTTACTCCATCACCACCAATTTTTGCGACAAACTTTTTTGGGTCATTATCATCTAATGATTCATTATCGTGTGGAAGCGAATTCATAATTTCAAAATATTGATCTTCTGAAATTAAGTCTTTGTAATTTAGTCCAGTAACACCGGGGTTTATAACAGCATAAGATTCATAATAAATAATTTTCTCTAAATCTTTTGTTTTCATTCCAATAATATTTCCAATTTTGGAAGGTAAAGATTTAAAAAACCAAATATGAACAACTGGAACAGCTAATGCCAAATGTCCCATTCGTTCTCTTCTTACACTTTTAAGAATAACTTCAACGCCGCATCTATCGCATACAATACCTTTGTATCTTATACCTTTATACTTACCACAAGCACATTCCCAATCTTTAACCGGACCAAAGATTTTTTCACAGAACAGACCATCTTTTTCAGGTCTGAATGATCTATAATTTATAGTTTCTGGTTTTGTAACTTCACCATGGGATCTTGATAGTATATCATCAGGACTGGCTAAGCTAATAGTTAACTTTTCAATATGCTTTATTTTAGATTCTTGATTTCTAAATCTCATTAAACTTTCTCCTTAAAACGCAAATAGATAATTCAGTTTTAATTAGTTCACCTTAATATCAAGGCCTAATCCTTGAAGCTCTTTAATTAATACATTAAATGATTCAGGTATATTAGGTTTTCCTAAGTTTTCACCCTTAACAATAGCTTCGTAGGTCTTGGCTCTTCCTGTTACATCATCACTTTTCACAGTCAATATTTCTTGCAATATATGAGCTGCTCCATAACCTTCAAGTGCCCATACTTCCATTTCTCCAAATCTCTGACCACCAAATTGTGCTTTACCACCCAATGGTTGTTGAGTAATTAATGAATATGGACCGATTGATCTTGCATGTAATTTGTCTTCAACCATATGACCCAGTTTTAGCATATAAATAAACCCGCATGTAACTTTCTGATGGAATTTTTCACCAGTTCTTCCATCATACAAAGTTGCTTTTGCACCAATGGGCAACCCAGCTTTTACTAAGAAATCATCAACATCTGTATAGCTAGCACCATCAAAAATTGGTGTCTCAAATTTTAGACCTAATTTATTTCCAACCCAGCCTAGTGCAGTTTCATATAACTGACCTAAATTCATACGAGAAGGTACACCAAGTGGATTAAGTACTATATCAACAGGAGTTCCATCTTCATGATAAGGCATATCTTCTACTGGAACGATTTTAGCAACAACACCTTTGTTACCATGACGACCAGCCATTTTATCACCAACAGAAAGTTTTCTCTTTTTAGCTACATAAACTTTAGCTAATTGAACAATTCCAGGTGGTAATTCATCACCACTTTGGATGTTAGTTTTTTCTCTTTTATGTTCTTCATTTATATCAGAAAGCGCATTGAAATAATTAACAAATACTTTTTTCACAAGTTTGTTTAATCTTTCATCTTTATACCAATCTTGAGTATAATCCAATTTAGTTAGATCTGCAATACCTGGGAAAGTTGAATCTTTAATTGCTGTTCCACTTCTTAGAACTACAGAACCATCAAGATCTCTAATTCCAATTGTTGATTCATTTTCACCAATCTTAGTTAATTTTCCAACTAATTTATTATAAAGGTTTTTTGCTGCTTCTTCATTTTTCTTTTCTAAAGCATCTAATTCCTTTTTCTCACTCTTTTTTGAATCTGGATCTTTTCTTTTTCTACTAAAAAGTCGAGTTTTTATAACAATACCCTTTAATCCAGGAGGTGCTTTTAGAGAAGCATCTTTCACATCACCAGCTTTATCTCCGAATATAGCCTTCAAAAGTTTTTCTTCAGGAGTTGGGTCAGATTCACCTTTTGGTGTTATCTTACCAATTAAAATTTCACCTTCATGAACAACTGCACCTTCTCTAATTATACCATTTTCATCAAGATTTCTTGTAGCTTCTTCACTAACATTAGGAATATCTCTTGTTAACTCCTCTTCACCTCTTTTGGTCTCTCTAACTTGAAGCTCAAATTCTTCAATGTGAATAGATGTAAATGCATCTTCAGCAACTAGTCTTTCACTAATTACAATTGCATCTTCAAAATTATAACCATTCCAAGGCATAAATGCTACAGAAACGTTTCTCCCAAGAGCAAGTTCTCCTGCTTCAATTGCAGGACCATCAGCAAGAACATCACCTTTTTTAATCTTTTGACCATTTTTTACGATTGGAATTTGATTAAAACAAGTTTCTTGGTTGGTTCCCGTAAATTTAACTAATGAATATTCAACTCTTCTCTCATCATCAAAATTTGTTATGGCTTCATCACTTTCAGGATCAAGATCGTACTTAACAATAATAGTTTTAGAATCTACAAATTCAACAAGCCCGTTATCCGCAGCAATAATAATAGAACGAGAATCGCGAGCAACTTTTTGTTCCATTCCAGTACCAACAATTGGATTTTGCGGTTTTAACAATGGAACTGCTTGACGTTGCATGTTAGAACCCATAAGAGCTCTGTTTGCATCATCATGTTCTAAGAAAGGTATTAAAGCAGCACCGGCACTAACAATTTGAGAAGGCGCAACATCCATAAAATGTACTTGTTCAGGAAGCACAACTGGGAACTCACCTTTGAAACGACATTTAACTCTTTCATTTACGAATTCTCCCTTTTCATTAATAGGAGCATTTGCCTGAGCAATCGTAAATTTATCTTCCTCATCAGCATTTAGATAAACAACTTCTTTTGTTACTCTGCCATCTTTAACTTTTCTATATGGAGTTTCTAAAAATCCAAAACTATTAACTCTTGAATATATTGTTAATGAAGAAATAAGACCAATGTTCGGTCCTTCAGGAGTTTCAATTGGACATAAACGACCATAATGAGAATGGTGAACGTCACGAACCTCAAAACCAGCTCTTTCTCTTGTTAATCCACCTGGTCCTAATGCAGAAACTCTTCTTTTATGAGTTAATTCAGAAAGTGGGTTTGTTTGATCCATAAATTGCGAGAGTTGATTAGTGCCAAAAAATGCATTAATTACACTACTCATTGTTCTTGCATTTACTAAATCTTGAGGCTGCATATTCTCAGTATCACGCATATTCATTCGTTCTTTAATAGTACGTGACATTCTTGCTAAACCAACATTATACTGTTGCATAAGTTGTTCGCCAACTGTTCTAACTCGTCTATTTCCTAAATGATCAATATCATCAACGTTAACATTACCTATTTTTAACTTTATGATACTTGACATTATTGCTACAATATCATCTTTAGTTAGAACTTTTATATCAATTGGAATACTTAATCCCAATTTATCGTTCATTCTAAATCTTCCAACTTCACCTAAATCGTATCTTTTTTCATTAAAAAATAATTTATCAATTAGTGCTTCAGCTGTTTCAACATCAGGGGCTTCACCAGATCTTAATTGTCTATAAATAGCAAATAAAGCTTCTTCTTTAGTTTTTGCTGAATCTTTTCTTATTGTATTAAGAACTAAATCTTGTTCTTGTTTAATATCGCCACTAATAAGTTTTATAGTTTTTAACCCGGAATCAACAAGATTTTCAATAATTTCCTCAGTTAGTTCTTCATCCTTAGCAACAAAAATTTCTCCGGTATTTAAATCAATTAAATCTTCAGCAGCTAATCTTCCAACAAAAGTTGCATCAAGATTTTTAATTTTCTCTTCAACTACTAGATTAAATAAATTTAAGATTTCTTCATCTGTAGTGTAACCGATAGCTCTTAATAATGTTGTAGCTGGAAACTTCTTTCTTCTATCAATATAAACATACATTACATGATTAATATCGGTAGCAAATTCAACCCAAGATCCTCTAAAAGGAATAATTCTAGCAGAATAAATTGGAGTTCCGTTTGGATGAACTGATTGAGCAAAAGCCACGCCAGGTGAACGATGTAATTGACTAACAATTACTCTTTCTGCCCCATTAATTATAAAAGTTCCGCTATTTGTTAAAAATGGTAAATTCCCTAAATAAACATCTTGTTCTACTGAATTAACGTATTCGCCTGTTTCGTCGTCCTTTGTTGATAATCTTAATTTGGCCTTTAACGGAGCCGCATAAGTAAGTCCTCTTTCTTCACATTCTTGAATAGAATACCTTGAATTTTCAATATTGTAGGTAATGAAATCAAGTCTATAAAATTCTTTGTTATCAAAAATTGGAAAGTTAGAAAGAAAAGTTCCTTGTAACCCTTTGTTTTCCCTCTTGTCTTTAGGGACTTTCAATTGTAAGAAATCTTCAAAAGATTCCAATTGAATATTTAATAAATCAGGATTATCAATAGCAGGCATAATGGAGGCAAATGTAATACGATTGTTTTTCTTGTTTATTTTGAATTTCTCCAAGCTGATACCTCTCTAAAGAATTAAACTAAAAAATGGTTTAAAAATACACGAAAGTGGTAATGCGTTATTTCACATTACCACTTTGAAAATAATTGGATGAACTAGTTAAGAATTTTTACTTAAGTTCAACGGTAGCACCAGCTTCTTCAAGTTCTTTTTTAACTTTTTCAGCTTCGTCTTTTGATACACCTTCTTTAACTGTACTAGGCGCGCCGTCTACTAAATCTTTAGCTTCTTTTAATCCTAAACCGGTATGGGCTCTAACAACTTTGATAACATTGATTTTTTTGTCACCAAAAGCTTTAAGAACTATATCAAACTCGGTTTTTTCTTCTGCAGCTGCAGCAGCATCACCAGCAGGAGCAGCACCAGCCATCATCATTGGTGCAGCAGCGGTAACGCCAAATTCTTCTTCTAAAGCAGTTTTCAATTCTGAAGCTTCTACTAAAGTTAGAGCTTTAATCTTTTCAACGATTTCAGCAATTTTCTCAGACATTCTAATATCTCCTATCAATTATATTACTTAAAATTATCTTTATTGTTTAAGCGGCTTTCTTTTTACTAATTTCGTCTACTAAAGAAACTAGATCTCTGAAAACTGCATTTATTGATCCAACAATACCTGAAGCTGGAGCTGCAATACTTCCAATAATAGAACTCATTACTTCTTCTTTTGTTGGCATTGAGGCAAGAACATCTAATTGTTCTCCACCATAAAATTGGGATTCTATATAACTTCCTTTAAATGAAAACTTATTTTTATCCTTAAAATATTTCTTTATTATTTTAGCTGGAGCAATGTAGTTTTCATCAGCAAAAGCAACTCCTGTCATTCCCACAAGTTGTTGTTCAAACTTATCATAACCACCAATATCAGCAAAGGCACGTTTTAACAAGCTGTTCTTAAACACTTTGTAGGTAACATTCTCTTTAAGAAATTCCCTTCTAAGAGTGCTTATGTCCTCAACATTAACTCCTGAATAATCAACTAAATAAATTCCAGAGGATTTTTCAATCAAAGTTCTTATTTGAGCAACACTTTCAACTTTTTCATTCTTCTTCATCTTTACCCTAATTCAATATTTCAAAAATAAACAACGAAGCAATTGTTTATGTTTTATTTGAGTGCGTAATTTTTTATTTAAAAATTGTTAAAATATCTTCTCTAGAAATTTGTAAACCTGGTCCCATAGTACTTGTCAGATACAAACTTTTAACGTAGTTTCCTTTTGCGGCAGCAGGTTTCAATTTCATAATTGTTTTTAGGAATTCTCTAACATTTTCAGATAATTGCTTTTCGGTAAAAGAAAGTTTACCTAATGAAGCATGAACAATTCCTGACTTATCAACCCTAAAATCAATTTTTCCGGCTTTAACTTCTTTTACTGCTTTCGCAACATCAGGAGTTACTGTTCCAGTTTTCGGATTAGGCATTAATCCTCTAGGTCCTAAAATTCTACCTAATTTACCAAGTTCAGCCATAGCATCTGGTGATGCAATAATAACATCAACATCTGTCCAGCCTTCCTTAATCTTTTCTAAATACTCTTCAAAACCAGCATATTCAGCACCAGCATCTAAAGCTTCTTTAGCTTTTGGCTCTCTAGTAATTACCAGAACTCTTACTTCCTTTCCCGTACCATGTGGTAAAGAAACAGTTCCACGAACCATTTGATCTGCATGCTTAGGATCAACACCTAACCGAATAGCACAATCTAATGACTCAGGAAATTTTACATTGGTAACTTCTTTAAGTGTTGTAATAGCTTCTAATAAAGAATACTCTTTAGCAACTTTAATATCTTCGTTTACCTTTTTAACTCTTTTTGATACTTTCATATTATCCGACTCTTTTTATTTTACGGTTATTCCCATGCTTCTAGCTGTTCCAGCAATCATACTCTTAGCATGTTCGATATCATTCGCGTTTAAATCTACCAATTTTGCTTCTGCAATTTCTTGAATTTGAGCATCTGAAACTGTAGCAACCTTGGTTTTATTAGATTCAGCCGAACCTTTTTGGATATTTGCGATTTTCTTTAACAAAACTGCAGCTGGTGGTGTTTTCGTAATAAAAGTAAAAGACTTATCAGCAAAAACAGTTATAACAACTGGAATAATTAATCCCATTTTATCTGAAGTTTTAGCATTAAACTGCTTACAAAACTCCATAATATTAACACCTTTTTGACCTAAAGCAGGACCAACTGGAGGTGAAGGATTAGCTTGACCAGCAGGAATCTGTAATTTAATATAACCAGTGATTTTCTTAGCCATTATTTAACCTAATTTTATTTTTCTAATTCTGCTTGAACAAAATCAATTTCGACAGGTGTTTTTCTGCCAAATATTGACACTAAAACTTTAATTTTCAATCTATCTTCATTTACTTCTTCAACAATACCTGAAAAATTGTTAAAAGGACCATCAATAATTTTAACATAATCGCCATATCTAAAAATAGTATCTGTTCTTTCAGTTTCATCGTCTTTGGAAATTCTTCCAACAATTCTTTTAACTTCATCTGGTTGAAGTGGATTTGGTTTTTGTTGACCACCTAAAAACCCCATAACTGAAGGAGTATTTGCAATAAAGTCTTTAACTTTATTATCAAGATCGGCTTGAACTAAAATATAACCAGGGAAGAAATTCTTAGTTTTGGTTCTTTTTTTACCATCTTTAACTTCAAAAACTTTTTCAACAGGTACAAGTATTTCTGAAATTCTGGCTTTCAATTCTGGATTATCAACTAATTCTAAATCAATAATTGATTTTACCTTATTTTCATGTCCTGAAAATGTACGAACTACATACCAATTAAATTCTTCATTTTCCAAAATTAAAATAACCCCTGAAATATTTGAGCAACGCTCATATCAACTATATAAGTAAACACAGCGATAATTAAACAAACTACAATTACAATGGTAGTTGATTCTTTCAACTCGGCTTTAGTAGGCCAAGTTACTTTTTTCATCTCTTTAACTACGCCATTAAAAAAATCAATTATTTTTTCTTTCATATTCAATATTTATTTTATGATGCACGTCAGGAGGGACTCGAACCCCCAACCTGCGGTTTTGGAGACCGCTGCTCTACCAATTGAGCCACTGACGTATTTACTTAGTTTCCTTAAAAACTACATGCTTTCTAATAACAGGATCGTATTTTTTGAATTCAATACGAGCAGGATGGTTTCTTTTGTTTTTAGATGTGGTATATCTGAAACCTGTTTTAGCAGTACTTTCTAAAATAATATTTTGTCTAGCATTTTTAGCTTTAGCCATGTTATCCTCAGTAAATTACGACCCAAAAAAATTGAAACTAGTATTCTCCTAAGTAGAGCTGACGACCGGAATTGAACCGGTGACCTCATCCTTACCAAGGATGTGCTCTACCAACTGAGCTACGTCAGCTTATACATCAATAAAAGTAGATATATTTATTAAATAAAAATTCCCCAAAATGCTTGAAGAGCGGGAGACGAGACTCGAACTCGCAACCAACAGCTTGGAAGGCTGTGACTCTACCAATTGAGTTACCCCCGCTTAAAAATTTTTGGGGCAATGTGGGCGGCGAGGGATTCGAACCCCCAAAGGCGTACGCCAACGGATTTACAGTCCGCCCCGGCTCTCCAACTCCGGCGTCCGCCCAAATATTGCATAACATTTTTATTCAAGTCTATAAAGTTATGATTCCTTTTTTTAAAAAGCAAGAATTCTGCCAAAAGAAAATACTATTTTTTTCTATGAATTTGAGCTTTTTGCAATGTTTTTATAAAAAAATTAAGAAAATTTTACCATAGAGGTAAAAAGGATTCCTTTAATTTGCAATATTTAAAAATTATGTTGCAACCCAATTTTATAACTTGGATAAAAATGGCTTCTACTTTCTTTGGGATTAAAATAAGAAAATCCAAGCTCATATATAAAATAAATCCCCTTCTCCATATCGCCGCAATATCCAATTGTTAGTTCTGTTTGAGAAGCTTTGAAAACTGATTTATAAAAATATGGCGAAAATGTAAGATGAGATGATAAGTATATCCCATTAATGAAATAAAACGAATAAGAATATCTTAAACCAACAGTAATTGGTAAATACTCCATCCCAAAACCAACACCATAATCTGAAATTTGACTTTCATCAACGATATTTATATTAATTTTAATTCCTAAGGAATTATGTCTATCCCAATTATATCCAGTTCCAATCGACATAATTTCAGAAGCTCCAATGGAAATCATTAGAAAATGGCTTGAAAATTTCTTTTCACTATCAAGGTCGTTGTTAGTATAATTAATACTATCCAAAAAATTGAAGTCTGAATTTGGGGTATGTTTTATTATTGTGCTAAAGCTGTAATTGTCTTTAAATTGATCATCTATTCTTTCTTTTAACATCTGCGTATGTGCAATAATTGGCAGTAAGAAAAAAAACATTATTAATTTCATATTTTTAATCTTAAAAAAAATCTTAGTTTAAATAAGTACAATACCATTTAATGATTCCACAATTCTCGGTCTAAACTTCTGTATTGAATTGCTTCGCTTATATGATTTGATAAAATATTTTCGGTGTTTTCTAAATCTGCAATTGTTCTACTCACTTTTAAAATTCTATCGTATGCACGGGCAGATAGACCTAATTTTGTCATTGCCATCTTAAGTAAATTTGCTCCTGCTTCATCTAATCTGCAATATTTTCTTACTTCCTTCGAACCCATATCAGCATTATTAAAAATCCTCTTGTTTTGCTCAAATCTTTTTATTTGCAATTGTCTTGCACTAACTACTCTTTTTCTAATTTCAGAAGATTTTTCTCCATTTTCTGTGGATGATAAATCTTTATACTTAACTGCCGGCACTTCAATATGAATATCTATTCTGTCAAGTAATGGACCGGATATTTTGGACATATACTTTTGTATCATCCCGGAATTACATGTGCACTCTTTAGTTGGATCGGTAAAAAATCCGCATGGACATGGATTCATTGCACTAACTAATGTAACATTGGCTGGAAACTCCAGAGACATTTTAGAACGACTGATTGTAACTTTAGAATCTTCTAAAGGTTGCCGTAAAACTTCTAAAACATTCTTTTTAAACTCTGGAAGTTCATCAAGGAAAAGTACTCCATGATGTGCATAGGAAACTTCTCCCGGTTTAGGGAAAGAACCTCCACCAATTAGCGCCGCATCTGAGACGGTATGGTGAGGACTTCTGAATGGTCTTTCTGTAATAAGAGCTTTATCCTTAGGCAAAATTCCTGCAATTGAATGAACCTTAGTAGTTTCTAATGCTTCATCAAAAGATAGTGGTGGAAGTATTGAAGGAAATCTTTTTGCGAGCATTGTTTTTCCAGATCCGGGAGGACCAATCATTAGAATATTATGCCCGCCAGCTGCTGCAATCTCCAAGGCTCGTTTTACATTCTCCTGCCCTTTTACATCAGAAAAATCCAAATGGTATAAATTTATTTCTGAAAATATTTCTTCCAAATTTGTTTTATAAGATTCAAATTTTTGTTCATCATTTAGAAATGCAACAACTTCCTTAAGATTGTTTAATCCATAAACATTTAATCCATCAACAATAGAAGCTTCTTTAACTGAATCTACTGGAACCACTAGGTTGTGAAATCCTTTTTGTTTTGCTTCAACCGCAATTGAAAGTCCTCCTTTAATTTTTCTTAAAGTGCCATCCAAAGCAAGTTCACCAAGTATTAAAGTAGTATTTAATTTATCTTTCTGAACAGTCCCAATAGCGGATAAAAGTCCGATCGCGATTGGAAGATCAAAAGCACTTCCTTCTTTTTTTATATCAGCAGGAGCTAGATTTATTGTGATTTTTTTTAGCGGAAAATCGAACTCACTATTTTTTATTGCTGCAGTAACTCTTTCTCTACTTTCTTTAACTGCGTTATCAGGTAAACCAACAATTGTAAAAGAAGGAATTTGTTTTTCGCAATGAGTTTCAACTTCAATTAGGAAAGCATCAATACCGAATGTAGCACTTGAGAATACTTTTGAGAGCATAGTTAAATGAAATTTTGTTAATTATTCATAAGAATAAAATTATTTAGCCAATATCATTTTTTTTACTGCGTGCGATTTTGGCGAGAGAACTTCATAAAAGTAAATGCCAGAAGGCAATTTTGAAGCATCAAACTCAAAAGTCTGCATGCCAACACTTAGATAACCATCATGAAGCTGAGCTACTTGATTCCCAACTAAATCATAAACATTTACTTCAAATTTTGATGGAATTATTACTTCAACATAAATATTAGTAATTGGGTTAAATGGATTTGGATAGTTTTGTTTTAAATCAAATTCTTCAACCTTTTTATTGCCGATTTTAACTTCTGCTGAATAAACTTCTGAACCATCCTTATTTATTTGTTTTAACCTATAAAAAACAGCGTCATTTTCAGCTAATAACTCATCTGTAAAATAGTAGATTTTTAAAGGATCATCATCTGCAAAATTTTTATAAACGCTATTAAAACTACCTTTGTTGGTAGATTTTTCTAAAACAAACTCCTTAGCAGTATAATATTCTTGAACATACCAGACAATAGAATTATAAGAAGAACCAATACTAACGGTCAATTTTGGCGCCCTTGAAAAGATTGGGGCATCAGACTTTCTAAATTCTGTGTTAACCGATTTAACATTAAGTTTGTCATTATTCTTATAATTTGTCAATTCCGATTTTTCATCAAAATTAAGTTTTGCCAACACTTGTGAACTATCTGCTTCAAAATTAAGAAAGTGTTTATTATTTAAAGTGTGATTAAGATTATCACCTAATTTTGTTAATCTGACTCTATCAATTTCAAATTCCTTCTCCACTGAATTAGCCTGAAAATTAAAACTAAGTTTTTTTTGCAAGGATTTATTTTTTATAATTTTGGAGCAAGCAACTTTAGAGTTGATGTAAAAAGTTACATTCAGATCAGTACCTTCTTCATCAAACAATAATCCAAAATAATTCCATGTTGAGTTTGACAAATAAATGTCATTTCTAGCTAAATCCATTTCATTTAATGGGGTTGTGATAAACCCTAATTCCCCCTTTGAAATTTTTATAAGAGTATCTTCAGAAGTTAGATCAGTAATAGAAAAAAAGTTTTTCAAATCGCTAACAGTCTTAATCCAAAACTCAAAGAAAAGTGGACGTGAGTCTGCTTTATGCACGTACTCTAATTGTAATTTAGATTTACCTTTCAGTACTAAAGAATTCCCCGCTGTTTCCTGACTTTTATAAAAATGGCTATTCTGATATGATTCTAGATTCTTATTTGAAATTTTTTAATTTTGGTGAATCCTGTATAAACAATTAACTCTTCAGCAGTGTTTACAGCATTTGTGACTTTGCAAACAAAAATAATCTGGTATGGTAAATTATCTTCAATATTAAAATTGTCTACATTAATTTTAACAGAAAAATCTTGAGGGTTAATAGGTGAATAGATTGATAAAGGATGTCTTTTGCCTTCAAAAAAAATACTAGCAGCAGAAATATTTACAAGATCAGATTTTGCAAAATTTAAACGGAAAGATTGCATGGGTTTTTCATTAAACCTGAAAACCGCAGAAACCTCAAAACTTGCATTTGCAACAACGTACTCAGGATAATCAACTCGAACAATTGGAAGTTCAAGTTGAGCAGAGGAAATAGTTGTAAACAAAGTAATAAAAAAGAAAATTTGTAAAAATTTTATCATAGGCCCTAATGGAAAATCATTTATAAGATAAATTAAGAATTAACAAATAAATATACTAGTTGATTATGAATTTATTAGGTCTTTAGAGGATATGAGGACTGAAGATAAATTTTTTGAATCAAGAATTTCTCTAGAATAATTCAAGATATCTTCCTTATTAACTGCTTCAATTTCCATCATTGATTCTTCAATGGTTCTAATTTTACCAAAGTACAATAATGAATTTCCCATTCTCATCATTCTGTTTGTTGTACTTTCCAAACTCATTTGAACATGACCCTTAATATACTCTTTGGCACTTCTCAATTCTTTTTCAGAGACACCTTTTTCTTTGAATTTTTCAAATTCATTTTCAACAATTTTTTTTGCTTTTTTGAAGGATTTTTCATTGGTTGAGAAATAAACACCGAACGAAGAAGTATCGTAGAAAGAATTCATAAATGAATTAACTTGATAAGCAATTCCATTTTTCTCTCGCAAACTTTGAAATAACCGTGAACTACTTCCCTCTCCAAGAATATTGGTTATAATGTTACTTAGATGCTCTTTCATTTTTATTGTAACCATACGTTATTCCACCATAATTAAATGGGCTTGATTAATATCTTTAGGGACAAACAAGTCATTTGTTTTTTTCTTCTTGAATGGTTTTCTCTTTGTTAGCCTTTCCTAACTTTAAGTTATTCAGATATTTTTCAGTCCAATATAATAAGATTATCATGGTCAACATTGCCAGAAGCAATAATATGAAAATTGCTTATCGAATAATGATTTTCTATGTAGCCAACAAGATCTTCTCTGGATAAGGTTTGATATATTTTCCTCAGTTCCTATAATTGGGAATCGCAAAGAATTACCATCAAAAATATTTGTTTCAAATTTATCAAAGATTAATTCTTCCGGGTGAATCTTCAATGTCATAGAGCTCATCTATAACAACTTTTGATTCTTTCTGCCAGTTCTTTGGTAGCAAACAATGAATTTTGTATCATATCAGAAAGTACTTCAAAAGTTTTTTCTATATGCCGGCTAATTCCTCTTCCGTAAAAACAAGTTTGTTCTTTGGATGTAAAAGCATTTAAGTAACCTCCTAGAGATTCAATATCATCTGGAGATTTTTTTAGCATTTCGTTTTGTAGTTCCTTTAAAAATCATGTGCTCAATTAAATGGCTTATACCATTATTTTTAGATCTTCATCTCTTGATCCAACATTAAACCAAAAGCCCAATGAGAAAGAATTTACATGTTCAATTCTTTCGCTAGCAATGTTAATTCCATTACTCAATTTTGTAATCTTATAATTATTCAAAAATAATTCCTTCAATTCATATTAAACTGAGATGCCGGAATTCATCACTTGACCGACCCGGCATTATAAATAACACTTAGTTTCTTCTGCTACTTATTTTTCAAACTTATTCTTATACATACTGTGGAAAGAGCTGATTTTATTGTAGGCTTTTTCAAGGATTTCTTCTTGAGGGAGGAAAACTAGCCGGAAATGATTTGAACCCGGAATTTGTCCAAACCCTGTTCCAGGAACAACCACAACACCAGTTTCTTTTATTAGTTCTGCCACAAAATGATTATCAGAATTTTTAATTTCTAATTTAGGGAATGCATAAAAAGCGCCTTTGGGTTTAACACAAGAAATTCCATCAACAGCATTCAGCATATCAAAAGTTAAATCTCTTCTTCTAGTTAATTTATTCATCGCCACTATCTAAATGATCTTGTGGTCCTTCTAAAGCCCCAACAATTGAATACTGTTCGGGATGATTAGCTGAAAGACGGGATCTTAAAATTTTATTAATTGCTTCTAAATATTTAGCTAATCTATTTTTATTTCCGCTAACAATTCCCCAGCCAATTCTAAATCCGGGAACCATATAATTTTTAGAGAGTCCACCAAATGTAATAACCGGTACTTCGCTATTTAGTGATGCAATTGAGATATGTTCTTCTCCATCCATTAATAACTTGTCATAAATTTCATCTGCAAATATTATTAGGTTATGTTCCAATGCTAAATCAATAATCTGTTTGAGAGCTTCCAAACTGTAATTTGAGCCGGTTGGGTTATTCGGATTGATTAAAACTATAGCTCTAGTTTTATCATTTATCTTACTTTTAATGTCTTCAACATTTGGCTGCCAATTATTTTCTTCATCAAGAAAATAGGGATTTTCGAACATTTGCAATTTACTTTGAATTGCTGTATATAAAGGATAACCAGGAGAAGGTGTTAATATATTCTCCCCTTCATTAACCAGCGATGTTAAACAAATATCAATCGCTTCACTGGCTCCAGTTGTAATAAACAAATCTTGAATATTTGTAATCCCTTTTTTTCAGCATTTCTTTCTATTGCTGCAAGCGCTGGTTTAATTCCAGACGAAGGTGAATAACCATTATGATTATCTAGCATAGCTTTATAAGTATCTTCAATCATGTGCCTTGGAGGTGCAAAATCATAAATGTTTGGGTCCCCAATATTTAGGTAAAGCATTTCTTTACCGGATTTAGCAACTTCATTGGCAATTAAAAGAACATCCCTTACAGCATAAGTAATATTATGAGTTCGTCTCGCCGATTCAATTAGATTGTTCATCATTTCCTCAAAATTATTTATTTAACTATATCAAATTAATTGATTAGGGCGTATTTAGCAATGAGTAAGGAATAATAAAAAATCCCACAAGACTAGTGGGATTCTATATTCAGACACATTGTGGTTTATTAGTTTCCACAATTTCCATAATTATTATTCTAAACCCAACCTCTTAATTGACAGGCTTGAGCAACTCTGGCAACTCCAACAACTATTGTTGCAAGACGTGGATGAACATTTTAATCTTTTACTGCTTCTGAACACTGTGAAAATTTTTTGTCACTTTTTCATCCAAACGTTTATGAATAAGATCAACATCCCAAAAATAGGAATATCTATCTTGTACAACTTCAAAATATGAGACTGTTACACCGCCGAGTATTTCCTGATTTAGAGGAGCAGCTCTCCGACCTGCATTTCCTTATCCTTGAAATGTGTAAGATTTTATTGGATTAAAACAAAATGGTATATTTGCTTTTCTTATTTTAGCTGTGTGGTATTCGGGATGTCTTTCTAAAACAATTGAGAGAGATTGGGCGATCTCATTTACTGCTTGGTGAAATTCTGGTTCACTAGGATTCTTATCTTTAACAACCTCCCTCAACTCTTTTACGTATTGTGACAAAAAAGTTCTCATTGCTCTTATTGTTTGATCTATTTATTAAAAAAGGGAGTTAAAACCCTATTACTCTGGTTTATAGATCACGCCTTTATTTTTTTGGCCGCTAATTTTTGTCAGCAACGGTTTCTCAAACTTTAAATGCCGTGTAAATTTATATTCTTCAACTGATTGCTTCTCTGCAAGCCAACCCCAGTCGATAAAACAATGTTCACTTATGTCTTCTACAGTAAAATAACCAATTCCAAATGAGGTAATATTATGAAAAAAATGTGACCCTTGAGATGGGGTTACACTAAAATCTTTAAATCCGCTTTCTACAATAACGGATGCACCAGAAATCTGATCCCAAGTTACTGGAATACCCAACCAAGGATCTGTACTTCCCCATCTTCCTACTCCAATTAAAATGTATGGGGTTTTTGAAGCAACTAATTTTTCATTAATTTTTGCAATTTCATAAGCAATTTCTTTACTCTTGCTTCTTTCAAATTTTGATCTATCAACAACAATTACATCATAAAGGTTATCATAAATTCCACTTCCTAAAACTTTTTCACTCGTACAGACTAAATCAGATTTTTTAATATTCTTAAATATGATACTACTTGATTCCCTAGTCATTACCATAGGTCGCATTTGCAAAATGGCAAATTCCTTCAGTTCACCTTTTGGCACAGACATATTCACTGCAAATTCAATTTCAACTTGTGTACCCATTCCATAAGTTCCAAAATTTAATATTAATTGCAGAATTTGAGGTAATGGGAAAATATTATGTTTTAGAATGGGAGCAAATGTAACAACTCTTGTTCCAGGTCTTGATATTCCATCATATACGGCATCATTTTCTGGGGAGTAAGTTGAACCTGTATAAAATAAAGTATTGTCCTTTTCTGCATTAGATAAATCATATGGTGATACTAGGTTATTGGGTATTTCATTAGTTCCGGTATATAATTTCCCCTCAAGATTCAATGCGTAAAAATCTTGCTGTGCATTTTTTATTGTTTCTCTTGAACTAAAAAACTGCATCAAATGTTTTGGAAATTTAGGACAGAATCTTACTGTATTTCCACCTTCAACTACTGTTTTTCCTAGGCCGTGCGCAACTAAAGCAATACCATCTTGAGAAGTTTGAGGTGAAATTGGATAAAAATTATAAGATTTTGCAACACCAGATATATCAGGATAAAACCTTTCTTGATGTTGGGTTCCTACAAGTTTTTGAATAATTACAGCCATCTTCTCTTCTTCCAATCTGTAGGAAGTGACCTTGAGATAGTCTTTTGCTTTTTTTAAATATGTAGAAGCATATACTAGTTTAATTGTCTGAAGCAATTCATCTAATCTTACATCAAGATCAGCATCCTTATTAGGAATCATGTAAGTTTGATATACACCAGCGAATGGCTGAAATTGTGAATCTTCCAAAAGACTTGATGACCTTATTGCTAATGGAGTTTTAATTATGCTTAGTAATTCAATTAATTTTAGAATTACATCACTTGGAAATTTTTCAGCTTCTAAAAATTTTGTGATAATTGTTTTATCATCATTTTGGCTAAGCGAAAAATTAAGCAGATTATTCTCTTCCATAAATGTATCAAAAACATCTGTTGCCAAAACAACGGCAGAAGGAACATAAATTTCAACGCCTTCAAATTTTCTTTCTATATCATAGCTTGTAATAAGAGAATTTACAAAGCCTAAACCTCTTGCCTTTCCACCCATAGAACCGCTACCAATTCTAGCAAAACTATTTTTTGGATCAAATGATTCCCTATCAAATTCTGTTACTGTACCTCTTTGCCTTAACTCCTGATAAATCCTTATATTTGAGATAAGATCATCTCTTAGCTCTGAAATTGAATTATAATCATTAATTTGTTTTGGTCTATATTGCCTTGCGAGCCAAAACTCAGTTCTAGCTTTAAGCCAATTTGAGAAATGATTCCTCTCAGCGTGGTATACTATACATTCATCAGGAACAATCGTTAGCTGTTCTTCTAAAGTCTTCAAGTTTTTTGCTCTACCAACCTCAGAACCATCTGGCATTTTGAACACAAAATCTCCAAAGCCAAAATTGGATATAAGAAACTTTTTTAAATCAGCTAAAAGTCTTGGTGAAGTTTTTTGTAAAAAAGTTGCTTGAATTTCTTCTGCCATTGATGCATGATAAGCTTGACTGGACTGTAATAAAATTGGAATATCCGGCTGAAGTTTTTTAACCTTTTTAGCAAATTTTAATCCAGCTTCAGGATCTTTTACGCCACCATGAGGGAAGTTTACATCCGAAATTATTCCAAGAATGTATTTTTGATATTTTGAAAAATATTCCCAAGCTTCTTCATATGTGGTGCACAATAGTATTTTAGGACGTGCTCGCATTCTTAAAAATCTATGCGAAGTATTGATCCCTTCCTGTATTAATCTTTGCGATTGCAGAAAAACTTGAGTGTAAATTAGTGGCAGATATGTAGAATAGAATTTTACATCATCCTCAACCAAAATAATTGCTTGAACTCCCACAACTGTTGTATCATTTTCAATATTCTTTTTATCTTCAACATATTTGATAATTGCCATAAGCAATCTATAATCGCCTTGCCAAATGAAAACTCTATCAAAAATATGTGCGTGTGTACTATGTTTTATTTCTTTTCTTTCTTGGTTATCATAGGCAAGCAAAACAATTGGCATATCTGGGTCTATCTTTTTTACCTTTTCTCCAAAATCGGTAACATACATATCTTCAATATGCATTGTTGTAAGTATCAGATCAAAGCTGTTTTTATGACTTACAAGCTCGAGACCTTCTTCACCCGTTGTAACATGGGTGATTTCAGGAGTGTGGCTTAAATTAAGCGCATGATATTCTTCTCTAATAAGTTCATACAACCTTCCATCTTCTTCGAAGAGGTAATTATCATACAAACTAGAGACAAGCAGAATGTCTCTAATTTTATATTTCATCAATTTTTGGAATTTACTTAGTCTGCTTCCAAAAACATCCTTAATTTTAATATCGCCAATTTTTTTTTCAATCATAATACTCTTTCAATTTTAAACTAATCCTTGGTCCATCATAGCGTCAGCAACTTTTAAGAATCCAGCAATATTAGCACCATTTACATAATTTCCAGGTGTTCCAAATCTATCAGAAGTTTCCATACATGTTGTATGAATTCTAATCATTATTTCATGCAACCTTTTATCAACTTCTTCTTTAGACCATGGTAATCTCATACTATTTTGTGACATTTCTAAACCAGAAGTAGCAACTCCACCAGCGTTAGAAGCTTTTCCTGGGGCATAAAGAATACCAGCTTCCATAAATGTTTTATAGCCTTCAATTGTTGTTGGCATATTTGCACCTTCGCAAACGCACATACAACCATTATCAACTAATTTTTTAGCATCATTTTCATCAATTTCATTTTGAGTTGCACATGGTAAAGCAACATCAACCTTAATTTCCCAAGGTTTCTTTCCAGCATGGAATTCAGCACCGAATTCTTTTGCATAATCTTCCACAATATCTTTATTGCTAGAACGCAGTTGAAGCATATAATCAATCTTCTCGCCTGAGATTCCATCTTTATCATAAATAAATCCATCAGGACCTGAAAGAGTTACAACTTTACCGCCAAGTTCTGTAGCTTTTTGTACTGCACCCCAAGCAACGTTACCAAAACCAGAAACTGCAACAGTTTTGCCATCAAAAGAAGTATTTTTAGTTTTTAACATTTCATCTGCAAAATATACAACACCAAATCCGGTTGCTTCTGGTCTAATTAAAGATCCACCCCAGTTGATGCCTTTACCAGTTAAAACTCCGGTGAATTCATTTTTCAATCTTTTATATTGACCAAATAAGAAACCTATTTCACGTCCACCAACGCCAATATCTCCGGCTGGGACATCTGTATTTGGACCAATATGTCTAAAAAGCTCTGACATAAAGCTTTGACAAAATTTCATAATTTCATTATCACTTTTGCCTTTAGGATTAAAATCAGAACCACCTTTTCCTCCACCCATAGGTAAAGTTGTAAGACTGTTTTTAAATACTTGTTCAAAAGCTAAGAACTTTAATATCCCCAATGTAACAGAAGGGTGAAATCTTAAACCACCTTTGTATGGACCGATTGCGCTATTCATTTCAATTCTAAACCCGCGATTTACATGAATCTCTCCTTGATCATCCATCCATGGAACTCTGAACATAATTACTCTTTCTGGTTCGACCATTCTTTCTAAAATTTTTGCTGAGCGATATTCTGGATGTCTTTCAATAACTAAATCCAAAGATTCAGTAAATTCTTCAATAGCTTGATGAAACTCTGGTTCACTAGGATTTTTGGCTTTAACATCTGCAAGGATAATTTTTACATATTCTGACATAGATTTCTCTCTCTATTTAATTTTAAATTTTTTCCATATGTACGTGAATACAACATTGAATGACGAATAAAACATTTAAGTTTTGTTTCGGAAATATTAAGGTTAGTATTTTAAGAATAAGGGACATCAAACCAAAAATAAATCACTGCTGAATTTACCCATATTGGACATCTTAGTGTTTTAAACTTATAGCCATTAAAACATATTCGCAAGCACTTTTTCTAATTTATTTCAGTAAAACCATTTTTCTAGTGATTGAACCGACATTTGAACTAATTCTTACAAAATAGCTACCAGAAGATAAACTTGCTGCATTAAACAAAATACTGTAGTTCCCGGCTTCTTTTGTCTCACTCACCAAATCTAAAACACGGCCTCCAATAGAATTAAAAATTGAAATATTTATAAACGATTTTTTCTGAATTGTATAGTCTATTCTTGTAGATGGATTAAAAGGGTTTGGATAATTCTGATGTAACTTAAAACTTAAATCCAATTCTGCTATTTCGCCTTCTTTGATTGATACAATTGGTGTGATCGTGTAATCAACCTTGGTTGAATTTACCCAAGAAAGTAGATCCAAATCCCAATCTTGATAAAGTTCACCGATTGGAAAACCTTCAGCATTATAAGTAAAAAAAGCTTGCTCATAATTAATCCAAATAGAATTATCAATATCCCAATCCTGCGAAAAATAACTTAATTGATTTCCCTCATTATCATAAGTGTAAATATCTCGGTACCAAATAAGCCAACTTAAACTTCCTTCATCCCAAAACTCATAATAGTATTCAGTATTCTGATTTGATGCGTTATAAATAAATTTATGATTTGATGAATTGATCCATTGCGAACTAGTAGTATCCCATATTTTAATAAGTTGGCTTGTAGAATTTCCTTGAGCATCATATTGATAGTCAGTTTTAGTAATATTTTCCCAAGTATTTTTAGTTGTTGACCATTCTTGATAAGTATCGGTCATTAACAAATTGTTGTTTTCATAAACTCCCAAATGTTGCCAAATATTTTCCCATTTTGAAGTTAATCCATTCCAATCCTGATTGATATAAACCAGATTGTTCCCGTTAGTATCGTACTCATATTTATAAATAGAGTAATCATCCCACTTGGAAGTAACTTCGTTCCAAATCTGAAGTAAGTCTTCCGTAATATTATTTTGAGAGTTATAGGTTGTCAAATATTGGAAATAAAACACCCAAGCTCCGGCACTCGAGTTTAATCTTTGGTAGGATAACCAATTACCAAATTCATCATATACGCTAATATATTTTTCTACATTAATCCAAACTTTTCCTTGATCGTCCCAAGTTTGATAAAGACTTTCTATTTCATTCAGATTGTCATCGTAAGTATTAATATACCGCTCAGAATTTAACCAAGCTGAAGTGGCTACATCCCAATTGTAAATAATATAATCATATTGGTAGCCTTCTGAATTTATTGAGGTCTTTAGTAGCTGCTGATTTTCTCTATTGAGTGTTAACTTGTGGCTTGCTTTGTATTCAAGTTTACCTTTAATCATATCGTATTTTACATCGGATTTTTTATGATTTTTTTCTGAACGATTTGAAATAGCAAAATTTGAATGAATTTTATGCTGACCGAATAAAGTAAATTGAAAGAATAGAACAAAATAAAAAATGAGAAATTTCATAAGCTCCTTTTCATAATTTTAAGACCAAAAATTTGCAATTGAATAGTTAAAAAATAATGTAGTTAAATCATTCCGTTATTTCAAATAAATCATTTTTCTTACTTCAACTTTATTCAATGTAGAAATTTTATAAAAGTATGCCCCACTGCTAAGATTAGAGCCGTCAAATTCTAGCGTATAATTGCCGGGCGATTGTTCTTTATCCAATAAAATACGTATTACTTCTCCAAGCAGATTAATCACTTGAACGGTCACTTTAGATCTTTCCGAAAGTGAATAAGATATAGTTGTTTTAGGATTAAACGGATTAGGATAATTCTGATAAACTGCAAATATATCCGGTTTTTTATTTGATATACCTGTAATAAAATTCCAATTATTTAGTTCATCAAAAACTGTTGAAGTTGCCAGCTTTTGAAGATAATATGCAACATGGATAGGAATATCAATAATGTATTGATTATTGAATAATTCTTCATGAAATATTGTTGAATAAATTACACAAGCTGTTAAATAAGAACCCTCAACTGTAGGGTGAGCTAAATCAGGAGTAAACAATTCAATTCCGTCATTATTAGAAACAACTTTATCCCAAGCCCAACCAACCGGTGCAATTTTAAATCCATAACCTTTAGCAATTGTAAGTGAATTTTCATAGATCTTAACTTGCATTTCGTGGTAATTATCCATTTCTTCTTCTACCCAAAATTTTCCATCTTTGTAAGCCCAAGGCATAAACAGAATAATTTTTGTTTCAATGCTGTTATTATTAATTATCTGCCGTAAATTATTAAGTGCAAGATTTAGCGGATATACTTCATTAAATTCATTCGGATAAGCAAATCGGTATGGTGAATCTTGTAAAACAATATAGTCCCATTTTAAAGAATTTATTTTATTTATTGCTGCGTTGGATTGACTAATCTCAAAAAGTGATCTTCCATAAAGCAAGTATTTATCAACATAGACATTGTTATTTGTATTTTTTGCTAGTTCTTCTAACATAGATGGCATTTCGTTCCATCCTGTAAAACTATTGCCAAGAAAAAGAATTTTTGTGGAAGAAAGTTTTACTTCTGAATTTTTAGTCTTAGCAAGGCATGGATTGGCGAAGAAGTAAAACAATAAAGAAAGAGAAATATAAATTAGTGCAAGTTGTAGTTTGAACATGCTTTGAGTATAGTAAATTTTGATATTTGAAGCACATTAAAATAGCAAATAAAATCAATAAACTTATGGTGTAAAAGATTGGTAGTTAAAAAAAAGCCCACTGTTGTGGGCCTTTAGATGCAAAGTAATTTGCTTGCGGTAAAACAGAAAAAAACGTTTTACTTCAATATTATCATTTTTTTAACTTCTACATTTTGGCCAGCTGAAATTCTGTAAAAATAAGTTCCACTACTTAGGTATGAGCCATTGAAATCTAACTTATATTTACCAGCCAATTGTTCTTGATCCAACAGTACACTAACTACTTCACCAATCATATTGTATACAATAACCTTTACGTTCATTCTTTCGGGTATTGAATAAGCAATTGTTGTACTTGGATTGAAAGGGTTAGGATAATTCTGAGCAACCTCAAATTTAGTCGGAACGCCAACTTCAATTTCAACTGTATTTGAGTATTCAAATCTGCCGTCAATATCAATTTGCTTTAACCGGTACAAGAATTTTCCGCTTAGGGTAACTTGTTTGTCAGTAAATGAATAAACTTTATTGGAATTGCTATTGCCTGCACCTTCAACAAATCCAACTTTCTCCCATCCCTCGTCTCCGCTCAGGATAAAATTGTTGCTCAGATTGCTAGCAATCTGAGTTACATTTACATTTTGCCTTTCTACTTCAAATCCGTAGTTATTCACTTCGGTGGCTGTTTCCCAATTTAGATAAACACCTTTTTCAGAAACTGAAGCATTGAATACCATTAGTTCAACCGGTAATGCTCCATTATTTTGAATATCATTTAAGTCTCTTGGCTGAATTTGATATCCCCAATTATACGGTGCTGCAACATCATATTGAGTAAATATTCCAACAATATCTTTCGGCCAGGTTGGTTGAATTGTACCATCTATTTCTGTATCCTTATCAATTCTAAGAACTAGTGTCGAAATTCCACCATCAGTTGTTACCTCAACACTGGCAGTTTGCACCTTCCAATTGGCCATGCTTCTCCAGCATTTGTATTTGAAAGATGTTGAATACCAACTAACATCCCTTCATATGTTTCCGGATTAGCTAAAAAATGTGCAATACTCATCACAATTGGTTGTGGCAATATCCCAGGACCATTTGCTTTAGAAAGTTTTGGTGATATTGAAGTAACCACTCCATCTTTTACATCGGTTGATAAATTATCTGGTACAATTTCTACTTTCCCATTAAACTGTTCTATTTTACCTTCAACAATATAATTGTTACCTCTAATTATAGTTGTAATGCTGCCTGACTTAAAAATATTGATTCCTGCTGTTGCGTCTTGTAAATAAACGTCAAGATTTATTGGAGAAAAAGTTCCACTTTCAACGGTAGCAACACCGGCAATTCTGGCATAAGTATTTAATATGAAGCAATCTTCTTTCAGTTCCATCAACTACCGTAAGTTTGGTAATTGGAGTAGTGCCTGTAAAGACTTTTTGGTGTGCAGTTAGTTCTGGAGGCACCTTCTCCATCGACTGCGTAAATCCAATATTCTACTAGGCTCCCATCTCCATAAACTGAGCTTCAAAATTGACCCTGTATAGTTAGAACCCGTAGTATGGCTCATTGTAATTTCTTGTTCACTTCCACCATCAATTGTATAAATAATTTTCACACTTCCAACACTTACATCATCCGTTACACTAACATTGATAATAAGATTTTCTTCAGAAGTAGGTATTTTGGGTGACGCTGCAAGGATTCCTATAGTTGGCGGACCTGCATTAACTGCATGGGTTCCCAAACCACCAAATGTATCCAAATCAAAACCCAACCATTCCACCGAAGGATCAAAAACATCGGAACCATCTGAATCACCTATACCAACTGATGATTTTCTTCTGAGTGTATGATCATAAGTGGTTACATTTCCACTTCCCCATTCGGTACCAGGGTCAAAACCAATTTGACCAATTACATCGATGATTTGAGTTCCTTTAACTAATGCAACCGCATCATTACCATTATAGTTTATACTACCACTGATTTGAGTTGCAACATTTAAAATTGTAGGATCAGCAGAAGGGTTTGCAACAACAAACACATCGCCATTAGCAAGTGACCCAGTTAAATTAGCTGTAAAACTAGCAGAAGTTCCGCCATTTGAATATACTTCAATCTTGTAATCACCAGCAGTAAGATCAATAGTCTGCCCGGTATTATTAAAAATTTCCAGGGCTTTATTATCTGAACTTCCCTCAATGTATTCAGAGAAATAAGGGTTATTTGTAACATATTCAACATCATAAAAATTTATATAATTTACATACTCCGGATGATCAACAAAGGGATTTCTATTTCCTTGGATTGATTGAGTATAATCATTTCTTGTTAACTCCCATTGATCAGGTGGGTCTTGGTTATGCCAAGAAAGAAGAAGATTTACATCTTGAGGAGACCTATCAGAATTTGCGTTAACCCAGCTTAAGTCCCCAATCGTATCCATCAATGTCATCGTATCTAATAATCATATATAAAATGGCTCTGGCAGCATCGCCTTTATGTTGATCTCTTGGCTCATAAACTGTATTTCCATTTAAATCAGTTCCAAATCTTGCATCACCAAATATTCCTGTTGTCGCATCAGGTGTTGCCACAATTCCAAATGGGTGATTACTTCTTATTCCATTTGCACCATTTTGATGTGTTGGAAATAAATGGTGTTGATCTGCAGTATTCATTTCTTTCAAAGGGAGTATCAGCCGGATTAGTCGGCATCCAACTGTGTGGGAATGTATGTTCTCTACTTAAAACGTTCCCAAGTAAATGTTCCAGAATAAATATATTCGTAATTTGAATAAACACAAAATACTGATCTCGATCCATCACCATTATCTTTAGAAGCGAAATTTGCAATGTTTGTTTCATCATGCTGAGAATATGGAACCCATGTATAAGGATTTCTAATTCTATTTTTCAAATCATAAATAAAAGTTGTTAAATTTGGATCAATGTTTTCGTAATAATCGCCACCTGTTTGTTCAATAATAGAAAGACTAAATTGAGTATTAGTCCCAACCACAGCGGCATTTCCTCCACTTACGTTTTGAATTTCAAAAATAAGTGTTTCGTTTCCTTCAGTGATTCCATCATCTGTAATAACTAAAGTCACTGATTTATCCGTTGAATTGCCAGCTGGAAAAGTAACCGTTTGAGTTGTATAATTATTTATATCAGCAGCATCACCTGTCCCACCTACTAAGACAATATTTGCTGTTGTTTGATTTACAGCATCCGGATTTGATATAGAAACTGTAATGTTAAAAGAACCACCATTTTCTGATACAGAACCACTTAAATTCTTAAATTGTACAGTAGTAGCCGGTTGAGCAACAGTTGAGACAGAAATAGTATTCGAACTGATTGAAGTCCCAGCAGAATTATTTGCTCTCACTCTGTAATGATATGGCGTGTTAGGGTTTAAAGGTGTAACAGTTTTACTTGTTACATTGCCAATATCCAAATTTTCAAAACCTGCAACAAAAGATGAGAAATCATTAGCTTCAGAAACATCTAGAAAATATTTTGTTGCGCCACTTGAAGAATTCCATTTAGCGGAAAAGCTATTATGCAAAATATTTGAGGCATCAATTGCAACTGGAGGATTTGGGGTTGTAACCACACTTCCAGTAACAGTGAATGAACCTGAGGGCATTGTTAAAGTAGTATTACTCTTAGTCCAATTGGCATAATTTGAGATTGATTGTAAAAGTTCGACCATCGTACCAGAAGTTGTAGACATATCATAGATAGCATTATCAAATTCATTCCTCATCTGTCCAGAATTTGCTCCAACTGCTAGTGCAGTATAATTATTAGTCAACCTGATGGTAGTGTTGATTCATTTGAACTTGTTGCTTCAGCTTGCCAAATGTACTATTCGTTTGCACTGCATAAATAAAAGTTGGACTTGATGAATTTCCTTGAAATGCAATTACTTGATCACCACTTGCCGATAAATTAAAACCACTGGATCCTAAACCGTCATTGTCTTTCACAAAACTTGAAGCATCTATCGTGTAAGTAATTATTGTTCCAGCTGGAACAAGATTAGGAGATGTATACCTTAAACCTCCCTCATTTGCTCTAAACGTTCCATCTGCTTTCACTCCACTATCAGTAAACCTAATTTGAGTACCAGATGGAATATCTTTAAGAACAACAAACGAAAAATCTTTTGGTGAATCTGTGTTGTACACCAATAATTGCGATATCCCCTGGAGAAAGTGTTTGAGCAAAAACTGAAATTGTAATAAAAGTGAAAACTAATAAGAAAAGTAATTTTTTGAATTGCATTTAGACCCCTAACAGTAAAATGAATAAATTTAATAAAACCCAGAAGTAATTTTACAAATTGAGCTAGTTTTTTGCTTGATTTATATCACAATGCTTGTGATTAAATGATACACATATAAAAAAATGCCAGGCAATTCTTATTTACCTGGCACTTATAAAATCTTGTGTCTTATATCTTACATCTAAAATATTACTTAACCATAACCATTTTCCGTACTGCAATATTTTTACCGGAAACAACTCTGTAAAAATAGTTACCACTACTTAATCTAGATGCATCAAATTCATAATTATATTTACCGGGACTTAATTGTTGATCAACCATTGTTTCAACAACTTCTCCTAACATATTAAATATTTGTAATGTTACATTTTCTTTTTCATTTATGGAAAAAGTTATTGTCGTTGTTGGATTAAAAGGATTTGGGTAATTTTGTTTTACCTCAAAATTTGTCGGAATTCCAATTTCTATTTCAATTTGATCTGAATATTCAAATGTTCCATCTATATCAATCTGTTTTAGTCTATAGTTATATTTTCCACTTGCGGTAATTGATTTATCTTCAAATGAATAAATCTTTGGTGAGTTACTATTTCCATGTCCCTCAACAAATGCAATCTTTTCCCAAGATTCTTCATCCAATAAATTGGATTCAGAATGACTGTCATTCTGAACTTGTTTCAGAATCTGTCTCTCAATATCAAATCCATAATTATTAACTTCTGTTTCAGTTTCCCAATTTAGAATTGTAGAATTTTCAATAATATTTGCTGAAAAAGCAGTTAGTTCAACGGGCAGCGGAACTGCAGCACCAGACAATGGAGCATTTGTAAAAGCACTTGGCGCATTGGTAAATTCTAGTGAAAAAGAAGCCTCGCTTGGGATTGAAGCAGTAACATCTCCAGTTGCATTTGCTGCCAAATCCACTGTAACAAAATAATATGAACCAGTAGTACTAATTGGATTAGAAAAACCTGAAAATGTGACAGTTGAATTATCACCTACAGAGCTACCTAGTTGTGTATCCGTTCCAAATGTTGCATCGGTTGAACTCCAGAGTTTGACATTAGATACGTTGCTTCTTGTACCCGCAAGATCAACGGTTACAGATTTAAGAACACCTACATCATCGGTAGAGGTAAGTTTAAACATGCCAATTGGATTGTCGGTTGTTCCTGGTGTACCGTTCGGAGGTGAATAGGCAGTACCATCTTCAAAAGTTGTAATTAGTTCAACTGAAATAGCATTAGGTAGTGTACCTGAGACCCCATTTGGCGACCATTGAATTCCAGCTGGCATTTTAGTTTGAGCTGGATTTGGTTGAGTCCACCAATATAAAATACTTACCTCATCTTCTAAATCATCATCAATATTCCAAAAACTTTGAGAAAAGGCAGTTGAAAAGTCATGATAAATGTGATATGTTCCGCCAACATGATCGTACTTTGGTCTATTATCACTTCCATGTGTACCATTTTCTACATAAATGCCATTTACTCCAGCAGTTCCTGCATCGCTAATTTTATAATATTGAGCAAACGAATTATTAATAGAAAACATAAAAACTAGTATTAAAAAAAGATAAAATATTTTTTTCATATTTGAACCTCCTAATTTCATAGTTGCCTAACTTCTTGATGGATAAATTCCTTGTAAAGCAATTACAAAATAAATTGCAAGATAAGGCTGCATATTGTTTACCGCTTGATTACCTCCAGTATTACTGACCACGCCTGTATTCATTGTAGTATCAGTTGTCGATGCATAATTTCCTGATCCGTCTCCATTCTGTGCCGGAAAATTATTTGTTGCCGGCAGAAGTACTCCTCTGCCCACTGTCTCGTTATTAGCATTAATAATATGACTATGAGAAGGTAAATTAGCTACTTGTAAAGTATTTTGAGTACTTCCGCCTTTTTGACCCAAACTAAATGAACCTACTCCAGGACCATTACCTGCATGAAGAGGAACTCTGCCTCTTAAATTTGGTAAAGCAAAGTTGTACCGTCCCATCACCGCCATAGGTTGTGCCCAATAATGAAAACAGTGCTTGATTTTGATGATTGGAAGTAATTGACCATCACAAATTGCATAACCTCTAGGAGCAAAATTGAACACAAACATTCATAATTTCCCCTATAAAAGGGTTTGAAGCAATTGTGGGGATTTGGATCAGCTTTAATTTTATTTGACGTAAACACATTTGCAGTAGCAGCTAAAAGAGCTGTTCCGCCAATCCACTTTGCTGCATCTTGAAGAATCCTCTTCTCGATTTAGGATTGTTCTTGATTGTTAATTTATCGTTCATACTTACCTCTTATGCTTACTTGTTTCATTATGATAATTAATTTGTAACTTATAAATAAAAGGATATTTTGTCTAATTATTTTTAAATACAATATATCACTAAGAAAGATCTGAGTTTATATTCATTAAATAAGATTACTTATCTTATTTAAATAAAGTATAGAATGTTGCTTTCTTGTGATTTATCTCACATTAATAAATATTAAACAATAATATTTTAATCCAAATTATATTTTTTTTGGTAGTATGGTATTTCTATTTGTTTAGTTAAATTTTACAAAGTTTTTAAATATTACAATTAGTTTTAGAAAATGAGACCAAATATTAAAATAGAGAACAATGTTAATGGAGATTGCAATAAAAGATAATCAATAGTATAATTTTAAATGAAAACTCTACGTTTGGAGAAATTAAAGATTCAATTGATGATTTGTATAATTGTTTCTCCGAAATAACCCAATTAACTGGAAAATTACAAAGGGCTGAGATAGGCTCAATTTTACCATGCGGAGAAGCGTTATCTCCCAAACTGCGGCGGGATCTATTCTTGATTATATAAAAACTACAAAATTTTTAAGAGCAATAAAAAAAGCAATAGATTTTCAATTAAATTATTTGGCAAAAGAAAAAATTAAAATAATGTATGTAGGCACTGGACCTTTTGCTAGTCTTATTATTCCTCTCATTCCACTTTATAAAGAAACATAGCTTGAAATAAATGTTATTGATTTTCACCAAGTTTCCATAAATGCTGTAAATAAAATTATTCCAATACAAATGATTTCAAAAATTACTTCGATGAAATATTAGCAATTAATGCAACTACTTATCAAAATCCAAAACTTAAGCAATTCGATATTATTATTATTGACACAATGCAAAAAGCATTAGTTTACAGAACCACAAGTTGCAATCACAAATCATTTTGCTAAATTTTTAGCAAAAGATGGAATCCTTATTCCAGAAGAAATTAAAATATCTGCAGCACTTGCAGATTTACCAAGTGAACATTCATTTTCAAGAAGTAAGTGGACGGAATTTTGGTTAAAAATTAAACGCAATAACTCAATAGAGAATAGAATATTATTAGATGATATTTTTGTTTTGGATAAGAATGTAAGTCAATATTATAAAACGCTAAATACTAGTAATGGACAAATAGCCCTTTCTGAGATTAAAGTCACCAAAAAGAATGGGCGGATGAAGAATCTTATATTGCTAACAGAAATAAAAATTTATGAAGATATTATTCTTACCGAAGAAGATGAAACTGGTATTACACAACAATATTTTGATAAGGATATACCTAATATTAAATCTGGTATGACAATAAATTTTTCATATCAATTGGGTGGTTACCCAAGATTTATATTTGATTTAACTTAGGTTAAAAAAAATGCCGAGCAATTTTAATTACTCGGCAATTTTTATTTATTTGTTGCTCAGATTGCTTTTATCCGCCGCGGTGGAAGCAATCTGAGTTACATTTCTAACACTTCACTCTTACGACCAAGTGGTAGCTGTTTTTTTCTAAAATCTTATATCTTGATACTCAAATCTTTACTTAACCAACATCATTTTTCTGATTTGTGTAAAGTTATTTGTTTCCAATTTATAGAAATATATTCCACTATTTAAATCACTTCCGTTAAAATTAACATTATGATAACCAGCACTTAACATTTTTATTTAACAATTCAGCAACTTCTTCGCCTAAAATATTAAATACATTTAATCTTACTTGACTATCAACAGGTAAATTAAATTGTATGCTTGTTGTTGGGTTAAATGGATTAGGATAATTTTGGGTTAGTGAATAATCTGTCGGGTTACCAAAAATCACCTCAACTTCATCAGAATATTCAAATGTTCCGTCTATATCAACTTGTTTTAGTCTGTATAAATATTTTCCGGAATTATTTACAGTTTTGTCTGAATAAGAATAATATTTTGGTGAGTTACTATTTCCGTGTCCTTCAACAAATCCAATTTTCCAGTTGTCGTTGCTCAGATTGCTTTTATCCGCCGCGGTGGAAGCAATCTGAGTTACACTTTTTCTCTCTACTTCAAAACCATAATTATTTACTTCTGTAGCTGTTTCCCAATTTAAGTGCAACACTTTTATTTACAACTGATGCTGTGAATGTTGTTAGTTCTACTGGGAGATGACCTGATTATTATCTTGGTGCTCCCATGATTGCAGTGAATAGAGTTCCATCCAAGTAAAAGCACTATATCTGAGTACCATTCCCAGTTAGTTGTAAAGATTTGTCCGATTGGCAGTGGTACTTACCTTCATTTACTCCAATGTCTATAGAGGTTATTCCATTTGCGACACCACCTACTCCTTGAAAGGTTCCTCCGTAACTTAAAAATTGAATTAGACCCTCCATTATAAGATAAAGCTATACCATCTGGGTTTCCATTGTTGAATACTTGCTGAATTTGCTGTATAATCATAATAATAATATTTGAACGAGCCATCAATAGGGTCTGTTTGTCCTACTGTAAAACTGTTGAGACCCTTAGTGTTATAACTTGCTCCTCCACTACCATTATATAGTGTAATTACAAAATCAGATAAGGTGTATAAATTAGAATTCTGAATTACAACTTCAATAAATTCACCTTCATCTACACTAGTATTATCATAATCAAATTCATTAATTATACATTCTGCCCAAACGCCAAACTGCTAACAAAAAGTAAAACTGTAATTAATTTCTTCATCCTTTCTCCCGTTTTTTTTCAGTATAATTTATTTTATTAATAATTTAAGTTAGAATTTGCATTTCAAAATTTGTGTGGTCTATATCACAATCAACAATTTTTTGTGCATCAAAATGCTACATTTCACCTTTTTAAGACATATTTACATAAATAAAAAGCTACTAATGCTTTTTTATCCAATTTTGTATTACCACGTATAAAACTATTGTGCCAACAACAAAATAGACTTAGTTTAATAGACAAAAAGAACAATTATTAAAACGATAAAAAATATTAAACCCAAAGCAATCAAAAAAGTGTAATTACTTTTCCTATTCTTTGAATATTGCAGATAATCTAACATTTTTGCCTTTAAATCTGTTTTAATGATACAATATATTTTTTAATTTCTTTTTGCTCTAAAGAACTAGATTCTCACGTCGCAAGCTCCTCAGAATGACTGCCAACTACAAAATGGTAAATGTCAAACCAGTCAATTTAGATTAAAGTAATTTATTGAATGTGTAAACTGTTTATTTCTATTTATTTATATAAAAAAAATAAAGTTTTTTATGAGGTGTACTTCCATAACTTATTTACTAAAAATAATTTAAAACGTTTATATTAAATTATTTCAATTGAAAGAATAAAGTATTGTAATAATACTAAAAAGAGGTAAATAAAAGCAAATTAATTTTATTCAGGAACCAGTTTTTTTCGTGTTCTTCTTAAGCTGAAAAATATTTGGTTTTTCAGAAGGTTTTTTAGAGGTTTCGTAAGAATCGCTTACATACCACCAATCTGCAGGTATTTCAATTGTGTACTTCCCTTCAGAGGTTTTAACTTTTTCTAATATAAATTTAGCAATTCCATCCGGCATATTAAGAGTAACTTTTAGGTTGGAAGAATTATCCACAAATGTATGTACTCTAGAACCGGCAGCTCTTGGTGTAAAGAAAATTGAATCGGAGTTCTTTGCTTGTATAACTACACTTGTTGTGTATAAAATTAATTTCAAATCTAAAAGTGGAGATGCAGCTCTTTCGTACAAAGATTCAAGTGCCAGCATTCCAATTATTCCATCTGTTCTATTGCCAAAAAGTTGCCACAATCCGGAAATGCCAGGTTTATTTGTAAGCCTTCCTCTACGCTCATATAATTCCGGAGAAACATTTTTAATTGTCTGTAAATCTTCAAGCATTAAAGGTCTAGGACCAATTATGCTCATATCTCCTTTAATTACATTATAAAGCTGAGGTAATTCATCAAGTCCGGTTTTTCTTAACCATTTTGCAAAAGGTGTAATATTAACTTTTAGTGTTGGTTTTAAAAATATGTCTTCTTCACTAGTATGAGTTATAGTAGGAAGGGTTTTCTTTAAAGTTGTTATTTTATAGATATCAAAAAGATGTTTTTCAAGTGTTAAGCCTCTTTTTTGCACAAAAAAAGGAAAGCTTTTTAATTCAATAAATATTAAAAACGAGATAAATATTAATATTGGAAGAGTTAACACAAAAAGAATTAAGGCAATAGATATGTCAAATATTCTTCGCATCATAAAATTACATTAAAATATTAGTGACCATAAAGCATAGTCTAAAATTAAAATTACTGCTGAGGAAATAACAAAAGATCTAATTGTTGATAGACCAACTCCTTCGGCGCCGCCTTCCGTTCTAAAACCAATATGACAGCCAAGAAGTGCTGTAACTCCACCAAACATTAACCCTTTAAACATTCCAAAAACAAAATCCCCCATTGTGAAAAATCTTTTTACTGAATCAAAATAAACTGCATAGGAAACGTCAAGAAAAAAATTAGAAACTAAATATGCCCCAATAACTGCAATTGTATTTGCAAAGACAATCAGAATTGGCAGCATAAAAATTGAAGCAAAAAAACGTGGCATTGCCAAATATCTAATCTGACTAATTCCCATAGTTTCTAAAGCATCAAGTTGTTCTGTAACCTTCATAGAGCCTAATTCTGCGGCAATTGATGCGCCAACTCTGCCTGCAATAATAATCCCGGTTAAAACAGGACCAAGTTCAGTAATAATTGCCCTGCTAGTTGCGGTTCCAAGAAATGAAATAGGAGCCAAACCTTTAAGCTGATATGCAGCTTGCCAAGCAGCAACTGCTCCTGTAAATGTTGCAATAATTATAACAAGTGGAAGTGAATCAACCCCAATATGCTTCATCTGAGCAAATAATAATTTCCTACTCTTAATTATTTTGGGGAAGTAACCAATTACTTGAAATAATAGAATTGAGACTTGTCCAAATTCTTGGAAGAAATCTATAGTTCGTTTTCCGATATAAGAAAAGATATTATTACTCACAAAACCTTACAGATTTTAAAACGATCATGAAATATAAAAATTTAATTATTATTTACGTTAGAATTAAATCTTGTACTAATAGCAAAATATAGAATTACAAATAAAATGCAATATTATAATCGTAAGAGAAAACTTTTAAATAAGATAGTATTATATTTGCAGTATTAAATTTATCAACCAACCAAAAAATTTGGGTGAGTTATGAACACAATTAACTTTCAAGATGTAGAGCAAAAAACTGATGTAAAGATTCCAGAAAATTTAGTATTCGGACAAAATTTTACTTCTAATTATTTTCAATTAGATTACGATGCTTCACGAGGTGGATGGCATAGCCCAACAATCAAAAAATTTGGAGATTTTAAAATTTCACCAGCTGCTTTAGCTTTTCACTATGGACAAGAAATTTTTGAGGGATTAAAAGCTTACAAACATGTGGATGGGAAAATTGCCTTATTTAGACCTGATGAAAATTTCAAAAGAATGAATAGATCGGCTAAAAGATTATGTATGCCGGAAGTTGATCTAGACTTAGCACTAACAGCATTGAAAGAATTAGTTGCTCTTGAAAAGGATTGGATTCCAACAAAACCGGGTCACTCACTTTACATTAGACCTTTAATGTTTGCTAGCGATCCATATATTGGTGTAAAAGCCGGTGAGCAATATAAGTTAATGATTATGTTAAGTCCGGTTGGACCTTATTACCCTGAGGGTTTTAAACCCGTTCCAATTTTAGCTACAGATAAATATGTTAGAGCAGTGCGTAAAGGAATTGGTGATTGTAAAACAGCAGGCAATTATGCCGCAAGTTTATTAGCGCAACGAGAAGCAAAACAAGAAGGCTACTCACAAGTATTATGGTTAGATGCAATTGAGCAAAAATTTATTGAAGAAGTTGGAACAATGAATATTTTTATGCAGTTCAAAGATGAAGTTGTTACACCTATGCTTACCGGAACTATTCTTCCTGGTGTTACAAGAATGTCTGTAATTCAGATCTTGAAAGATTGGGGTTACAATATAACTGAGAGAATGATCTCAATAGATGAAGTTGTAGAAGGATATAAAAATAAAAACCTTGTAGAAATTTTTGGAACAGGAACAGCTGCAATTATTTCTTCTGTTGGAAAATTAAAATATCATGATACAATTATGCAATTCAATGATGAACATGCCGGTGAATTAGGTACGAAACTTTATGAAGAAATTCTTGGAATTCAATATGGTGAACGAGAAGATAAATTTAATTGGCTTACTTATCTTGAT
Organism: uncultured Ignavibacteriales bacterium; assembly: GCA_963704835.1. Classification (GTDB taxonomy): domain Bacteria; phylum Bacteroidota; class Ignavibacteria; order Ignavibacteriales; family Melioribacteraceae. The sequence continues at coordinate 96,994 of CAVPHW010000005.1, forward strand.
TAATTTGTAGCTAGGATTGTTCACGATCTGTGGATTTGAAGAAACTTTATTCTCTTGCAACAGATTGTGAATAATCTGAGTTATATTTTCGTTTCCTCAGATTGCGAGCAATCCAAGTTACATTTTTGTAGCACAGTTTGCTCGCAAACTGTAAAAAAGATTTATCTATTTTAAGAAAAACAGCTTTCTTCTCAGATTGACAAGCAGTCTGAATTACATATTGTTAAATAGACTATAAGTTATGAATGAGTAACTCTTTTAAGCACAGAAAAGAATGTCTACGTTACTATTTATTCCATTACTTTCAAATATAAATATTTAGCATCATCTGGAGCATAAAAATCTTCAAGCACAGCTTCTTCTTTATAACTGCATGCTAAATAAAACTTTCGAGTTGATACATACTGCTCCTTCCCGGAAGTCTCAACATAAATTCTCTTACCGCCCAAACTGTTAATCTCTTTTTCACTTTCAGACAGTAATATTTTCCCTAATCCAAATTTCTGAAATTCTTTATGAACTGCAATCCAATAAAGGTCGTAACTAAGTTTTGTAGCGGGAATTGGACCAAAGCATGAATAGCCAATTGTTCTTCCATCTAGTTCAGCAAAAAGGAAAAAATAACCGCTGGCTTCACCTTTTGTTAATCTTTCTTCAACCAATTCAACTGCAATTCCTACTTCTTCATCAGAAAAAAATCCTGTTGAACTTACAATTTCCCTAATATTTTTAATATCCTCAAGAATAGCGATCGTTCTAAACTTTAATTTATCAATAATTTTATTTTCCATTGTAACCCTTCCATAATCCTTCAAAAAAACGACGAGCATTAACACCTAGCGATTTAACTTTATATCCACCTTCTTGAACAACAACGGTTGGAATTTTAAGTTTACCAAGCATCAAACCATTTTCCTCAAAATCATTAGCTGATAAACTCCAAGTTCCTGTTGGGTCACCTTTTGCCGGATCTAGACCCAAAGCTAAAACTAAAAATCTAGGTTTAAATTCTTGAATGTTATTAATAGCTTTTTTTAAATAACTTCTATAACCTTCTCCATCCATCTGTTCTTTTAAAGCGTAATTAATATTATGACCAAGACCCTTTCCCTTACCTGTTTCATCTTCAAATCCTGTAAAATAAGGATACGCAAATTTAGGGTGTCCGTGAATAGAAATTGTTTGAACATCAGCTCTATCATAAAAAATATTCTGTGAACCATTGCCATGGTGGTAATCAATATCTAAAATTGAAACCTTTCCATGCTGAGCTAAGTACTGTGCCGCAATAGCATTTGAGTTAAAATAACAAAATCCACCAAAAGATTTTCTCTCTGCATGATGTCCTGGAGGGCGAACCAAAGCATAAGTTATATAATGCCCCGACAGCATTTTTTCAGTAGCAGTAAGAACACAGTCAACTGCTCTTCTAGCAGCAATAAAAGCATTTTGATTAAGCGGTGTAAATGTATCAATACAATAATAACCAGCTCTTACCGGCAAATCAACAGGACGTCTCGCTTCATTTCTTATCGGGAATACATAAGGATAGATTGATTTATTAGGAGGAACATTTTCACAAACTTTTTCTAAATATTTCACGTACTCGGCATCGTGAACAGATAGGATATGTTTTAAAGGATACTTTTTAGGAGCAATTGTAGTGAACAGTCCTGATGATTCAATTTCCTTTAATATACTTTTAATTCTTACGGGAGACTCAACATATCCCCTTTCATTAACATGATGAATATCATGCTTGTCATTAATCACTAAACCAATTTTCAAATCTTCAGCTATTTGGGGTATATCCACTTGTTTCGGTTTTACTTTAATATACTTTGGTTCTCTCATTTTTACATCTACGTTTTTAAATGATTTCACAACCAACTCATTGTATTCTGGTGAACAAACACCGGCATATTTCTTTTCCAGAATTTCCCTTACTATCTTTTGTAATTTACTACTTTCAGGAAGTTTATGCATTCCCAATCCGTCAAATACTAAGTAGGGTGGACTGTCAATTTCTTCCCCAATTGGTGTTTCATAAGCTGAATTGATAATTGGTCTGGCACCATACTTTTCATAAAATTTTAATCTAGCAATGTTTTGTTTTAGGAACTTACTATCTTTCATTAATGATGGATCATCGGGTAAGCACTCAAAAAATAATCCAACAGAATTTAAATGTTTAGCTGCAATTCTAACTCTATCGTACAATGCGCTGCCAATTCCTCCACCAGTAGTTTTTGGGGCGGTCGATACAAAATCCAAATAGCAGAAATTTAGAGATGCAAAATAATACATAAGGGCAAATCCTAAAACTTTTCCTTTGCCATCATCTGCAACTAAAAGAACTGTTTTAAATTTATACTTTATTGGATTTTTTAATAGATCCGGTATTTTAGAAATATCTGATTCAGGTAGTTCATTAAATTGGGTTCTTAAAATATCCTGAATTTGTGAAATCTCAAGCTGGTTTATTGGTAATAGGTCGTCATAAATTCTTCTAATTCTAAACATTAATTTCTCTCTTTATTTACTGATTTAATTATTGTATCTACCATTTTATTATAATCCCAACCATATTGCTGAGAGGCAGCAAAGAAGCCGCTATCCGGTGCAATACCGGGATTTGCATTTATCTCAAGTACATAAATATTGTTATTTTCGTCTACTCTAAAATCAACTCTAGCATACCCACTTAAATGAAATTTTTCCCAACATTTAATTGTTACTTTTTCTAACTCTTTCAATAATTGTTTGTCACTTTCTTCAAAATCAAAATGCCGGACTGTATGAGAATATTCAAATGAACTTTCGTCCCACTTAGCATCATAACTAACAATTTTTGCTTTCCCTTCCGGATAATCTTCAAATCTTATTTCTGCGATTGGTAAAACTTTTACACCTTGTTCAGTATCTAAAATTGAAATATTAAATTCTCTTCCATCAATATATTCCTCAATAAAACATTCTCCATATTTATTTACACGCTTAGCAAACTCATTTTGCAGTTTTTCAGAATCATATACAATTGATGAATCATCAAGTCCAACAGACGCGTCTTCATATATTGGTTTGATTATACATGGAACGGAAAAATTTATTTCTGAAGAAAGATTTTTCTCAACAATCCACTTTGGAGTTGGGATATTAAAATTTTCTAATAATCGCTTTGTAAAAACCTTGTCTGTAGTTGTAAAGAGTGCTTCTGCACTTGCACCGGTTGAAGGTATATTTAACTTTTCCAGCATAACTGGTATAAAATGCAAATACATTTCAACGCCATTAATTGACTCAACAAGGTTAAAAACTAAGTCTGGATTGATTTCTTTTATTTCTCGATCGAACATCTCTAAATTGAGTGAAACTCCAAGTGAAGATGCAGTATGACCTAAACTTTCTATTGATTTTAGAACTGCTTCAACTTGAACGAGGACATCTAAATCATCTAATCTTTGTTGACTTGCGGGAAGATTGTAAACAATTAAAATTTTCATTTACTAAGTTAGTGAGATATTAAACAGAGAATCAACGTGCAATAATATTTATTCTTTCGGAAGCGCTTTCAATAATCCAACTGAATAAAGTTTTGTAAGAAATATTATTTAATGTGCAAATTATTGGCAAATCAGAATTTGTTGGATGAATTCCAGCTAAAGGATTAAGTTCAATAATATTAGGAATTCCATTTCTATCAACACGAACATCTACACGTCCACCATCTCTACAGCCCAAACCTTTCCAAGCAGCCAATACAAATTCTTCCGCTTTTTTTACAACTTCATCATTTACTAATTTGTAATCAACCTTTCCAACCCAATTTTCCTTATTTTCATAAGAATAAATATCTTGTTCAGCACCTTTAAGTAAAAGAACTTCCATAGCACCAACAGTTCTAGATTTGCTACCAGTTCCAACAACACCAATTGTAAATTCTCTTCCAGGCAAAAATTCTTCAACCAAAACTGGTTGGTTAAACTTTACTAATAAATCAGAACAAACTTTTTCTAATTGTTCTTTGCTCGTTATTTTTGAATTTGCATGGATACCTTTGCCAGTACCTTCCGCAATTGGTTTTGCAAACAAAGGGTATTCAAGATCTACTTTTTCAAAATCTTCGATTGATTTTACTTCGTAAAAATTTGGAGTAGGGATTCCTAAATCTCTGAGAACTCTTTTGGTCATACCTTTATGCAGAGACAAAGAAAGTACAAGTGGATCAGAAAAAGTATAAGGTATATTATAAGCATCAAGAAGGGCAGGCACTTGCGCCTCCCTTCCGATACCTCTTAATCCTTCAGCTATATTGAAAACTAAATCCCAAGTAGAACCGTTGGCTAATTTCTGTGTTAAATCCCAAATATTACCAATTCGTTCTGTTGAATGACCTAATTCTATTAGGGTTTCCTCAATTGCAACAATGGTACTATCTTTATCAAACTCGGCAGTTTCCTCTTCACTAAAACCAAGATCTAAATATTGATCACGAAGATCAAAAGTGATTCCTATTTTCATATCATGCTAAATTCCGAATAATCCTAAAATTTCAGTATTCGAATCTACTTAATCTCCATCATAATATTTGAAAATTTCACCTTCGAAGTTTTTAAGTATAGCATAATCTCCTTCTCTGCCTTGGTAATATTCAGGCAAAAGTGGAATTTTACCACCACCACCAGGAGCATCGATAATATAACTTGGAACTGCATAACCTGTTGTATGTCCTCTTAGCCCTGCAATAATTTCTAGACCTTTTGAAATAGGAGTTCTAAAATGAGCTGTACCTGCTACTGGATCGCATTGATATAAATAATAAGGTTTAACACGGTTTTTTAATAAACCATGGAAAAGTGGTTTCAATGTATCAACCGAATCATTAACACCCTTTAAGAGAACTGTTTGGCTACCGAGCGGTATGCCAGCATCAGCTAATCTTGCACATGCTTCTTGTACTTCCGGAGTTAGTTCATCTGGATGTGTGAAATGCAGACTTAACCAAAGCGGATGATATTTTTTCAGAATCTTTGTCAATGCTGGAGTAATTCGTTGTGGGAGAACAACTGGAACTTTTGTACCCATTCGAACAAATTCAACATGTGGTATTTTTCTTAAGTTAGATAACAGCCATTCAATTTTTTCATCCGATAAAGTTAACGGATCACCACCGGAGATTAAAACATCTCTAATTTCTGGATGTTCTTTTATATAGTCAATGGAATTTTGCCATTGTGTAAAATCGCTTTTATATTCACCGCCAGTTGTTCCAACCATTCTTGAACGAGTACAATAACGGCAATAAACTGAGCAGAATCCTGTTGCTAAAAACAAAACTCTGTCCGGATATCTATGAACAATTCCTTTAACAGGAGAATCGCCTTCTTCATTCAGAGGATCTTCTGCTTCACCTGGTGAGAGTAAAGCTTCTTCTTTAACCATTATCACTGTTCTTCTTAATGGTTGGTTCTCGTCTAAACCATCAATTAAACTTGCATAATAAGGTGTAATTGCAAAAGGTAACGGTCCTTTATGAGCAAGAATTCCTGCTTTTTCGTTTTCAGAAAGAGTAACAAATCTTTCTATATTTTCTATAGTTCTAATTCTATTGCTTACCTGCCAATGCCAATCATTCCACTGATCGTTTGTAATTAATGGATAATACTTACTACGGAATGCTTGACTTTTTTCACTTATAGGAAACAGTAATTTATTTACAACATTTAATGTTGTGTTTTCCCTAATGATTGATTTGCTTTGCTTTGATTTATGATTGAGCTTATTCGATAGAGATCTAAATTGAGCTGATGGGTTTAGAAATTGTGGATTGAATTTTGAAATTTCCGGTGAATATTTGAGATTGAACGAACCACTGGGAGGTTCTTCTTTCTCCCCAAAGAGTTGTAATTCTTCCATTTGTAATAGTTTCCCTTCCTGAGAAGTTTGTTGTTAAAAAAGTGTTATTTGTAAAATTATAAAACATTTTCAATTTTTAAATAATTTAAAAAAATGTATGGCGATACTAAACATAAAAAAAATGATTTTGTCAACATATTTTTTTAAAATCTAGCAATTTTTTTTACTTGACAAAGTGTTCATATGTTCACTATGTTTGTAGTGAACAAAATAACACTAGGGGCTAAGTTGACAGATAGACAAGAAGAAATATTAAAATTCATTAAAGAGTTTATTGATCTTAATGGTTTTCCTCCATCTTACAGAGAAATTGGAAACAACTTTAATATTAGCAGTACATTTGGTGTTAAACGTCATTTAGATGCTCTTATAAAAAAGGGGTATTTGAATATTGATAACAATTCAAATAGATCTATCACTTTAACAAAACAGTCAGAAACTACTTTTTAATGAGTTTAGAGAAAACAATACTATTGAAATTCCTATACTTGGTAGAGTTGCTGCTGGTTATCCGGTTTTTTCTGAGCAAAATATTGAGGGAACTTTGTTGATTGATGTTAGTCTAATTAAGAAAGGTTCTAAATATTTTGGACTAAAGGTACGCGGAGATAGCATGATTGATGACGGCATTTTTGAAGGTGATACTGTTATTGTTAGAAACCAAAGTGAAGCACTTAATAATGAAATTATTATTGCAATGATTGATAATGATACTACTGTTAAAAGATTTCAAAGAAACAAAAACAAAATTGAATTAATTCCTGCAAATAAAGATTATCAACCAATATTGGTTACCTCCGAAAAAGACTTTTCAATTTTGGGTAAAGTAGTTGGTGTATTTAGAACTTATAATTAGTGAGAAAAACATGAAATCAGAAATTTTTAATATGGCAATTAAGGGACAGAAAAAAATTAAAATTTTTATACCAGTTAAACCAGATAGAATTAGAACCGTATTACTTATCTATAAATAGAGCATGGTAGAAAAGTTATTTATGGTAGAGTAAATTCTTCCAGCGAAGTAAAGATGTTTGAGTTTAATAAAATTTTCAATATTAAAGTTTTGGCAAATTCTAAATTTTCACCAATAATACCAATATTAAATTAGATATGAAAATGAAAGAGAGCATTCGACAAAGAAAAGTTGATGATCTTGTAAGTCACTTTTGGCGAAACGGGTACTTAACATTTAAGAAGAAAGTATGGAACATATTTACCCGAACCCTCAAATGTTGGAAATTATGAGGTTGATGCAATTGGTAAACTTAAAAAGAAAATATGCAATTGGTGTTACATTAACTGAAGAAGAATTGAATGATCCAAAAGTTTATTCAAAATTGGAATATTTAGCAACTCGTCATACTAAATATTCAGGTGGAAGAGTTACTTTATTTTTGGGCGTTCCAAAAGAACTTTTTAATAAAGTAAAAATCTGTCTTAAAAATCTTACATTAGAAGCTCAAAAAAATATTAAGGTTGTTGCAATTGGTGATGAGAACAAACTTATTACTCATTGATTTACAATCTTAACTCGCTTGGCTATATACTTTCAAATAGCTAAATCCCAAATAATTCTACCGCCCAAAGTTTTCCATTTCAAAAAGAATTACAATTTTTTGAGAACTTATTTTTTTTCTTGTTGTACAATTCATTAGAAATAATAGATGGCTCTTAAAGAACCTTGACATTTAGATTTGGGTCGGTTATTTTGCTAATCTTGATTTAAAACCAGTTGAGAGTTTCTGTTGGCAAAAACATTAAGTGCAGAAGACTTAGCTCAAATTGAAAAGTTAAAAAGAATGGAAATATTCCCCAGCATATTGCTATTATTATGGATGGCAATGGAAGATGGGCTGAAAAAAAACGATTACCAAGAGCTGCTGGCCATAGAAAAGGTGTTGAAACAGTAAGAGCTATGGTCCAAGCATGTATTAGTCTTGGCATCAAATATTTAACTCTTTATACATTTTCAACTGAAAACTGGAAAAGACCGCAAGAAGAAATTTCAATGCTTATGCGGTTGATGGTTAGAAGTCTTAAGAATGAAACAGATGAACTAAATTCAAATAATGTTAGAATTACAACCATTGGAGATTTTAGCAGTCTTCCAAACATTGTTCAAAAGGAATTAGTTCAGGCTAAGGAAAAAACGAAGTTAAACGAGAAATTAAATTTAAACTTAGCATTAAGTTACAGTGGTCGTTGGGAAATTGTTGAAGCAGTAAAGAATATTGCAGATAAATATGCTCAAGGTCAAGATAAAAATTGCTGATATTACTGAAGAATTGATTTCCAAACATTTAACAACCAATAATATTCCTGATCCGGATTTAATGATTAGAAGTGGTGGTGAACATAGAATAAGTAATTTTTTAATCTGGCAAATTGCTTATTCTGAACTTTACGTATCAAATATATTATGGCCGGACTTTAAAGCAAAGAATCTAATTGAAGCAATTATTGATTATCAACATAGAGAGAGAAGATTTGGACTCATCAGTGAACAGGTTTCTGATACCCGCAAAAAAAAACAGACAACTAAAAGGCATTCCAATCAACCTGTTTAAATTATTGCTTATTTTATTTTTGGCTTTTAATTCTACTTCATATTTCTCAGTTTAGTAAGGCAAACTATAAAATTTTAGGAATAACCGTTGATGGGAATGTAACGGCTGATGCAAATACCATTATTGCCAATTCAGGATTAAAAGAAGGTGGCGAATTAGAAGTTCCTGGCGATGCAACTAATAATGCAATTAAGAGACTCTGGGGATTAGGCATATTTGAAGATGTTCAAATATTAATTGATAAAAAAATTGATAACGGAATTTTTCTTTTGATAAAAGTAGTTGAATTCAAGAGAATGGAAAAAGCGGTTGTTAGAGGTAATGATGAAATAGATGAGGAAGATATTCTTAAGGAAATTTCATTTATAAGTGGACAAACGTTAAAGCCTCAAGAAATTAAAAGAATCATTGGTAGTGTAGAAGCACTTTACATTGATGATGGTTTTTTAAATGCAAAAATTACTCCGATAAAATTTGCCTTTGCAAGTGCAGATACTTCTGATGATGAAATTACCGTTACTTGGCAGAATACAAAAGACTCTAGCGATGAAGAAGAAACAATTTATGATTTTAATCCAGATATTCGATCAAATATAATTGATAGAATTAAAGAACGATTGCTTTTGGTATCTAGAGATTGATGAAGGTGAAGAAGTTGTCGTAAGAAGTATTAGATTTAATGGGAATAGTGCTTTTGAAGATGATGACCTTAGTTCAGAATTTGATGAGACAGTACAAGATGCCTGGTGGAGATTTTGGAGTTCTGCTAATTTAAAAAAGAAGATTTTACTGAAGACAAAAAATTGCTTAAAACGTTTTATCAAAAAAATGGCTATCGAGATTTTGAAGTCTTATCTGACTCAATAACATTATCAGAAGATAAATCATTAATGGATATAACCCTAAATTTATATGAAGGTCCGCAATACAAAATTAGAAATATAAATTGGGTTGGCAATACAGTCTATCCTGATCCTGTTCTTACAGAGCGCTTAGGCTTTAAAAAAGGTGATATTTATAATTATGAGCTTTTCAATCAAAATCTTTCAGGCAACCAAGCGCAAAATGATGTTGCCTCTCTTTATTTGGATAATGGATATTTAACATTACAGACAGGAAGCTACTGAAAATAAAGTTGGTAAAGATTCAATTGACGTTTCAATTAAGATAACCGAAAATAGTCAGTTTAGAATTGGGAAAGTTGAAATAACCGGAAATGATAGAACAAAGGATAAAGTTGTTAGAAGAGAACTTTATACAATTCCTGAAGATTATTTTAGAAGAAGTAATATATTTCAGAAGTATTCAGCAGCTTAGCAAATCTACAATATTTTAATGTGGAAAAATTATATTCAAAGGGTGTTGATTATAGACCTGCAAATGATAGTATTGTTAATTTAATTTACAATGTTGAAGAAAAGTCAAGTGATTTTATAAATGCATCTGTCGGTTATAGTGGCTCTTACGGTTTCAGTGGAGCTATTGGAGTTACATTAAGTAACTTTTCAATAACTGAACCTTTTCAACTTGGTGGTGGTCAAATAGTAAGTTTTAACTGGCAGTTCGGAGTTGGAAACTTTTACAGAACTTTTAGTTTAGGTTTCACCGAACCTTGGTTTATGGATACACCAACTTCTCTTGGGTTTGATTTGTTTGATACAAGACAGCAATACGTTTATTATCTCAGACAGAGTGGTATTTCACTTCGAGCTGGAAGAAGACTTACTTGGCCGGATGACCGATTTTATGTACAAGGACTTTTCAGATTCCAATATAATGATGTTATTGATGGAAGAAATACTTATGCTGAAGGTATTTCTCGACAATTTACAGTTGGACTAACTATTAAATAGAAATGATATTGATAATCCAATATTTCCTTCTACGGGTTCTAAAATATTGTTAAATGGTGAACTTTCTGGTGGACCAATAATTCCTGGCGATGTTGATTACTATAAAATTGAATTTAAAGCTGATTGGTACAGAAGATTATTTAATTCCAATCGACTTAACTTTTTATTCAGCGGTTGATTTAGGTTATATACATGAATTGGTTAAAGGAACAACTATTCAGCCATTTGAATTTTTCTATATGGGTGGCAATGGTTTAGTTATTGCAACGACTCCCTTAAGAGGTTATGCTGATAGATCAGTGGGTCCACAAAATGCAAATGGATTAACAATTGGTGGTAGAGTAAAAGCGAGATATACTGCTGAAATTAGAGCTGCTCTTACTTTAGAACCAATGCCAATCTACTTTTTAGTTTTCGCAGAAGCAGGTAATACTTTTGAAAATCTTCCAACCGCAGATTTATTTGACTTAAGAAAATCAGCTGGTGTTGGTGCAAGAATTTTAATCAATCCAATAGGCTTAATAGGCTTTGATTATGGATATGGTTTTGATAGAAGAGCCGTAGATGGAGAGGATCCTTCATGGGAATTTCATTTCCAATTTGGTAAAGGCTTTTAATTTATATAATAACAAAAAACGAGGTTAAATTGAGAAACATACTTTTTTTACTGATAGCTGTATTTGCTGGAGTCCACATTGTTCGGTCAAGGGGCACAAAAAATTGGCTGGGTTAATTCAGAGACTATACTTTTGCAATTTCCACCTGCAATTAAAGCACAAAGTGATTTAGATGCTTTAACTTCTAAATGGAGTAAAAGTATTGATAGCATGACAACAAGTTTACAAAACTCTTATACAGAAGCTCAGAAACAATTTACAAATATGACACCTGAAAAACAAAGAGAAGTTCAACAAGATTTGGTTAAGAAAGAGCAATCCATTCAACAATTTAGACAGCAAAAATTTGCTCAACCTAATGGCGAACTTTTCTTGAAACAAGATGAACTTTTAAGACCAATTAAAGCACAAATTCTTGACGCTATTGACAAAGTACGTGAAAAAGAGGGAATGACATTTGTATTTGATAAAACAGGTGATGTTATCTTATTGTTTGCAGATCCCAGCTTATGATTTAACAAATGCGGTTTTAGATAAACTTAAAAGAGGTTAAAACCTTTTTAAATATTAACTAGAGGTTTAAGCTTTGTTTAATTATTTATTAGCAAGTTTCAAACCTCTATGTTATTTTAAAGTAGTTATTTTAGGAGATATTATCTATGAAACAGCGAATATTTTTATTTGCACTAATATTTTCTTTAAGCAGTATTAACATTCTTGCTCAATTAAAAATTGGCTATGTTGATTCGGAAGCTGTAATGAAACAATTACCAGATGCAATTGATGCTCAGAAAAAAATTGATACTCAAATTGACGAATGGCAAAAAGAACTTGAAGATCAGTAAAAAAGTCTGGAAAGATAAGTATGATGATTATGAAAGACGAAAACTTATAATGGGTAATCAGAAGAGAGCCGAGTTTGAAAAAGAACTTGTCACTCTTGAAGAAAAAGTAGAATCTTTTAGACAAAGTAAGTTTGGTGTTAATGGTGAGTTATATAAAAAACAAGAAGAACTAATGCAGCCAATTCAAAATAAAGTTTTTGCTACAATTGAAGAAGTTGCAGTTGAGAAATCTTTGGATTTCGTTTTTGATAGAAGTGGTGATTTGATTTTCCTTTATGCAAAAGAAGAATACGATATTACACCAAGTGTTCTAAGTAAATTGCAATAATTTTTAAAAATATTACTAAATTAAGAATCTAAATGTAAACTTATTCTAATAAACAATAATATGATGAAAATAAAGATTGAAGAAATTGCTGACTTAGTAAATGGGAAAATAATTGGAAATAAAGATCTTGAGATTTCACAACTTTCCAACATTCAGGATGCTAAGCCAGGTGATTTAACATTTTTATATTTATCGAAAATACAATCATCATCCTTAACACAACAAAAGCCTCAGCAATTTTAGTTACCGTAGTAAGTTGAACAAACAAACCAAAATTTAACATATATCATTGTTAATAAACCTAATGATAGCTTTTCAAAAAGTTGTGATACATTATTTTAATCCAAAATTTGAATTTAACCGGCATTCACCCAACAGCTACAATTGACCCAACTGTTAAGATTGATGCGACATCTTCAATAGGAGTAAATGTGTTTATTGGTAAAAATTCTAATGTTGGCATCAAACACTAAAATTTACCACAACTCAGTAATTTTAGAAAATTGTAAAATTGGAAATAACGTTTTAATATTTCCAAATGTAACAATTCGGGAAAATTCTGTTATTGGTAATAATGTAATTATTCATTCCGGTACTGTGATTGGCTCTGATGGGTTTGGCTTCTCCCCAAATTCAGAAGGAGTTTATCAGAAAATTCCTCAAATTGGAAATGTTGTTATTGAAGATGATGTAGAAATTGGATCAAATGTTTCTATAGATAGAGCCGCAATTGGCTCAACAGTTATTGGCAAAGGTGTAAAGTTAGATAACTTAATCCAGATTGCTCACAATGTTAAAGTGGGAAAAAATACTGTTATGTCAGCACAAACCGGAATTTCTGGTAGTACAAAAATTGGAGAAAATTGTATAATGGCCGGACAGGTTGGTTGTGTCGGTCATATTGAAATTGGAGATAATGTACTTATTGGTGCCCAAAGTGGAATTTCAAAATCATTATTAAAGCCAGGTACTTATTTTGGGTCTCCGGCAAAGGAATTAAAAACTACTCTAAAATTAGAAGCTCACATTAGGTCTCTTCCTGATTACTTGGAAAAGATTAAAAAATTGGAAGAAAAAGTTTCACAACTTGAAAATAAATCATCAAAAGAAAAGGAAAACAATTAATGCTTGATCTCCAAACAACTATAAATAGTTCAGTATCAATTTCTGGCGATGGTCTTCACACTGGAACATCTTGTACAATAACTTTTAAACCTGCTCCGGATAATCACGGAATTAAATTTGTTAGAACCGATTTAGCTGACCATCTTGAAATACCAGCCCTTAGCTGAATATGTTGTTGATATTTCTAGAGGGACAACAATTGGAATTGGAGATATTAAAATTCACACGGTTGAACATGTACTAGCCGCTGTTGCCGGTTTACGAATAGATAATATTATTATTGAGATTAATGGAATTGAACCTCCAATTGCTGATGGAAGCTCTAAACCATTTGTTGACAAATTGTTGGAAGCCGGAATTGTTAAGCAAACTAAACCAAAAAATTATCTTAATAATTGATGAAACAATAACTTATCACAATGAAGAAGAACAGGTTGATATTGTAGCATTACCTCTTGATGGATTTAGGATGACAGTAATGGTTGATTACCATAATCCAGCATTAGGAAGCCAGCACACTGGTTTATTTGATTTGGAGAAAGAATTTATTACTGAATTTGCACCAACAAGAACTTTTTGTTTTCTTAGTGAGGTTGAATCTTTAGCTGAGCAAGGACTAATAAAAGGTGGCAATTTAGATAATGCTGTTGTTATTGTTGATAGAAAAGTTGATGCTGAAGATTTGTCTAATCTATCAAAAAAATTAGGACTTGAGAGATAATATCACCGTAGGTAAAAATGGTTTTCTAAATGAAAATAATTTGCGATTTAAAAATGAACCTGTAAGACATAAGTTATTAGATATGATTGGTGACCTTGCTTTAATTGGTGCACCCATTAAAGCTCAAATACTTGCTGCAAGACCAGGTCATAAAGCAAATGTTGAGTTTGCAAAAAAAATAAGAAAACTTTATCAACAAAAACAATTGGAGAAAAAATATCAGCATGTTTCAAAAGAAGGTGTTGTATTCGATACATATCGCTATTCAAAAAATATCTACCTCACAGATATCCATTTTTATTAGTTGATAAAATAATTCATCTTGAATTGGATAAAAAAGTTGTTGGGGTTAAATCTGTAACTGCAAATGAACCATTTTTCCAAGGTCACTTTCCTGGTCAGTCCAGTTATGCCGGGCGTTTTAATAATTGAAGCAATGGCACAAACCGGTGGAATCCTAATGTTAAATTCCGTTGAGAATCCGGAAGAAAAACTTGTTTTATTCATTGGCATTGATAAAGCTAAATTCCGAAAACAAGTTGTACCAGGAGACCAATTGATTTTTGAGGCAGAATTAATTAGTAAGAGAAGCAATTTTATTTTGATTAAGGCTAAAGCAATGGTTGATAATAATCTAGTTGCAGAAGCAGAATTGAAAGCAGCAATAGTTGACAGATACGAATAAGAGAATATAAATATGAGTCTAAACATTCATCCCACTGCATTAATCAGCAGTAAAGCTGAAATAGGAAATAACACAACAATTGGACCTTATACGGTAGTTGAAGACAATGTTGTAATTGGAAATGATTGTATAATTGGCCCACATGTTGGGATTTACGAAGGGGCAAGGATTGGTAATAGAGTTAAGATTTATCAAGGTGCCTCAATCTCCAACCATCCACAAGATCTTAAATTTGCAAATGAAGAATCTGTTTTTGAAGTTGGTGACGATTCTGTAATTAGAGAGTTTGCAACTTTGCATCGTGGAACCAAAGAAACAAAAATTTCCAAAATTGGAAAGAATTGTTTATTAATGGCCTACAGCCATGTTGCACATGATTGTATTGTGGGAAATAATTGTATACTTGCAAATTCAGTACAATTAGGTGGTCATGTTGAAATTGGCGATTGGGTTATTTTGGGCGGAGGTTCATTAGTCCATCAATTTTGTAAAGTTGGAATGCATTCTATGATTGGCGGTGGGTTTAGAGCCGTTGTTGATGTTCCACCATATGTTTTAGCAGCAGGTCATCCTCTTAAATTTGAAGGATTGAATGTAGTTGGTTTAAGAAGGCGCGGCTTTACAAACGATGATATTTATAAATTGAAAGAAATATATGCACTTATATTTTCGAAAAATTTAAATCTTATCTCAAGCCAAAGAATCTATAGTATCTCAATATAAAGATGACGCTATAGCTGGCACCGTTATTGATTTCTTAAATAAATGTACAAGAGGAATAATCAAAAGATGAATTGGCATCTTCTTGAATACTACCCAAATACTGGCAAATATAATATGGATTATGATTTGCAATTGGTTAAGAATTGTAATCCGAGTGATGCCTATCTTAGGTTTTATGGTTGGGAACCAGCTTGTATTTCTTTAGGTGCTAATCAATCCTATAATGATATTGATCAAAAAAATGCAACTACTAATAATATTGATATTGTTAAAAGGCCAACTGGAGGAAGAGCCATTCTACATTCTGAAGAGTTAACTTACTCAGTAATAATTGACAATAATAGTAAAGTTAGTGGCAAAGATTATTATGAATATATTTCAAAAGCAATTGTGTGTGGATTAAAAATATATAACTCTAAATTAGACGAAGTGATGCTAGAAAATCAACAACCTGATTTTTCTAAATTATTAAATGAACCTTCTGGAGCATTGTGTTTTGCGAGTACGGCTAAAAGCGAAATTAAATTTAGAGGGAAAAAAATTGTTGGTAGTGCCCAGAGGAAATTAGGCAATACCATCCTTCAACACGGTTCAATTCTAATTGGAAAAGGCCACAGATTTTTGGTTGATTATCTAAATGTTGATGAATTTCAGAGAAATATTTTAAGAACTGAAATTGAAACAAATACTACTGAAATTGAATCAATTACAAATACGTCTGTTGATATTTTAGATCTTCAAAGATGCATTATTCTCGGGTTTAACAAGATATTTAATGCAAATATTCTGCATAAAGAATTGTCAGCCACACCAACCTAAATTAAACTTATTTATGAATAAACAGACTGGAATGAATAATTTTTTAAATTTTATTCGTTATGCTATTTTCATATCCTTTTGGACACTCTCCCCAAATTTTGGTCAACAAGAAATTGTAGAATCTTACTTAAGAGGGATGGTAATAACTGATATTAAAAATGATGGAGCTGATATTTGGGTTGCTACTGAAGGAAATGGAATTTATAAATATAGTAAGGCAAACAACTTATGGATTAATTTTTCCTCAGAGAATAATACAATTAAGCAGGACTTTTTTTACTGCATTGAAGTTAGTCCAAAATTTATTTGGGCAGGCTCAGTTGATGGTTTATACACCTATGACAAAAGAAGAAATAGGTGGAGCAAAAGAAAATTTGCACTTGGTGGACAATTTGGAAATTGGATAAGAGCTTTGCAATTCGTAAGATCGAATAATACTTTATGGATTGGCAGATTTAAATATCTTACTAGCTATAATCTAACTTCAAAAAGGTATAATGATATTGATTTAACTATTGGCAAAAATGATAAAACAAACTCTGTCCAAACACTTACTTTAGATAATGGAAATATTCTATGGGTTGGTGTTGAATCTGGGGTACATAAAATTAGCCTTAACTCAAGTAATGACGAAAATAACCCAGAGATTAAGTATTTTGATAGTAAAGGAGATTATTTTCTTGGAGAAGGAAAGCATGTTTCTATTTCTAAAATTCTTCCTGACGATGATTTTCTTTGGTTTGCAACTGACGAGTTTGTAACAAAAGAGAATCCCGAATTTAATACAGGAGGTTTGTTTAGATTTGATAGAAAAATTAATTGGATTAAATTTGACGAGTATAATAAATTTAATTCAAACGGCGTATTTACGTTAGAAAAAACTGGTAAATATATTTGGTCATCTGTATATAAATTTGATTCACAAAGAAAAGAGCCTATTGGACAAGGTGTATATTTGATAAATCGCAATAATTTAAATGTGCTTAAAATTGAAAATAATTTGTTACCTGAAACAATTATTTCCTTACATTTTGATGGCAGTAGTATTTGGCTTGGATCAAATAACGGTTTATACAAAATAACACTTAAAAATGATTTTATTGCAAATTTTGATAATTAGGTAATAGTATGTTAACATTAAAAAGATTAAAAGAACTTGAGCAAAGTTTTGAGGGTAATAAAATTGCCATAATTGGCGATATGATGTTAGATGGTTATTTTTGGGGTGAGGTATCAAGAGTATCTCCCGAAGCACCAGTGCCAGTAGTTGAGATTGAAAATGAATTTTTTAGGTTTGGCGGCGGCGCAAACGTGGCACTTAATATTTTTAAATTAGGCGGTAATCCCCTTTCCGTTGGTGTAATTGGAAATGATACAGATGGAAATACTTTTTTAGAGTTAATGAAAAATGAAAAACTTCCAGCTGATGGAATTATTCGAGATAAATCAAGACCAACAACAATAAAAACAAGAGTAATTGCAGGTAAACAGCATGTTGTAAGAATTGATAAAGAAAGTAAAGAGTATATTAGCAAAGAAATCGAAAATCAAATAATCGAATTCTTATTACTGAACATTGAATCGATATCTGCAATAATATTACAGGATTATAATAAAGGTGTTCTTACAGAAAAATTAATAGAGAAAGTAATAAAAATTGCAAATGAGAATCAGAAAATTATCACTGTTGATCCAAAATTTATAAATTTTAGAAAATTTAAGAATGTTACTTTATTTAAGCCTAATAGAAAAGAAACAGAAGATATCTTAGGTGTAAGAATCTCTACAGATAAAGACATATCATTAGCAGGGAATAAACTTTTGGAAATGATGAATTCAAAATACATCTTACTTACTTTGGGTGAAAAAGGAATTGCTCTATTTGAAAAAGGTAAAGATGAAGTTAGAATTTCGACAAAAGCTAGAAAGGTTGCTGATGTTTCCGGTGCCGGCGATACT
The DNA here is from genome assembly GCA_963704835.1 of uncultured Ignavibacteriales bacterium. Classification (GTDB taxonomy): domain Bacteria; phylum Bacteroidota; class Ignavibacteria; order Ignavibacteriales; family Melioribacteraceae. The sequence continues at coordinate 115,152 of CAVPHW010000005.1, forward strand.
GTGATATCTACATTAACTTTGGCACTTGCAAGTGGAGCCACTGTTACAGAAGCAGCTTATATTGCAAATTTTGCAGCTGGAATAGTTTGTGAGGAAATAGGAATTGTGCCAATTGAGAAATCTAAACTTTTTAAAATAATTAGAGAAAAATCAAAGTGAATAATTCATTAATTCAGTTAGAACAATTTTTGATTATTAGAGATAGTTTGAAACAAACTAATAAAAAAGTTGTATTTACAAATGGGTGCTTTGATATTTTACATGCCGGTCACGTTGATTATTTAGTTAAAGCTAAAGCTTGTGGTGATGTTTTAATTGTCGGTCTTAATAGTGATAAATCAATCAGAAAAATTAAAGGAGAAAAGAGACCAATAATTAATGAATTGGAAAGAGCATATATTTTGCATAACCTAAAATCGGTTGATTTTGTAATATTATTTGATGAGCCTACACCACAATCATTAATCGAACTTATTATTCCAGATATTTTAATTAAAGGTGATGATTGGAGTATTGAAAATATTGTTGGAAGAGAAATTGTTGAACGACATGGCGGTATAGTAAAAACTATAAAATTTATTACTACCCAATCAACAAGTACTATCATTCAGAAGGTGTTAAATACCTACAATGAATAATGCAAAAAAAGAAAAGAAAAAATTTAAACGAACCTTATTCCACAAAATAATTAATTTTTTTATTGGTTTTGCTGCATTAATACTTTTTATCTTAGTCGTTTTCTTTGGTTTTTCTCAAACAAAAACATTTCGTAGTTTCTTAAGAGACCAAATTGTTTCACAAGTAAACACATCAATAAATGGCACACTCTCAATTGAAAAAATAGACGGATCAATTCTCTCTTCAGTTATTCTACACAATACCATTTTACTCTCTCCAACTGATACAGTGATAAATGCAAAAAAAATTGTAGTTAAGACAAGCCCTATCCATTTATTGTTAAAGAGAATTCTAGTAAGGGAAATTTTAATTGAAGATACTAAAATTTTCCTATTACAGGACCAAGATAGCGTTTGGAATATTTCTAAATTAAGTAAAAGTACAGACGAAATTGAAGACACCTCAGGTACGTTTCCTTTTTCAATTCAGGTAAATAATCTTAGTTTTCAAAATCTATCGTTTGTCCGGCAAACTTACAAAAACTTAAATTCTCTCAAATTCTACGAACATGTTAATACTAATGATCTTAGATTGAATGATTTATTTTTAGATGCGAAAATATTTGCTAATTTTTCTTCCTCCATTATCAGAGTTTATTTAAACAATCTCTCGGTCGACCCAAACTTTAGCTCTTTTAACCTTAAAAACTTCTCTGCAGAAATTGAACTGACAGATCAATTCGCTCAAATAAGAAATCTAAAATTTGTAACAGATAGTACTAAACTTATGCTTAGTGCCAAACTTAGTGAAGTAAATTTGTTTGACTCCGTTGATATTGATGAATTTAAAAATAAACCTGTTGAATTAAGTCTTGTTGCAAATCCTTTTTACTTTAATGATTTATCGACATTCATTGAGACGACTGATTTTCTTGAAGGAAGTGCGAATTTTAATTTTAATGCGATTGGGGATTTTGGCAATTTGAATGTAACCCGGCTTGATATGGAGTATCTTAATTCTATTATCAAACTGAATGGTCGAGTACAAAATCTTCATACACCGGAAAATCTTTATTTTGATGTTGAGGTTAAAAATTCAAGATTAGTTGAAGAAGAAGTTTATAACCTAGTTAAAGGCCTAGATATTCCAAAATATAAAAATCTTGTTTTGGATAATTTTAATCTTTCATTTATAGGAGAACCTTTAAAATTTAATGCAATATTGGATGGCCAAATCAATCACGGAAGTATTAATTTAATAACGTTTTTGGATTTTCAAAAAGAGAAGATTGAGTATGACATTAATTTTACTTCAGAGAAACTCAACCTTTTCCCAATTATTGAATTGAATACTGCTATTTCTGGTAAAGGAAATTTAAAGGGAATTGGCACAGACCCAAATGATATGACTGCAAATTTTTTACTCAACTCCCCATCTTCTGATTTTGATGGTATTGCATTGGAATCATTATTTATAGAGTGCGAAATTGATTCCAAAGTTTTAGATCTTACTTTCAACTCTTTAATTAATGATGCAAAAACATCGATAGAGGGAATACTTGATTTCGGAAATGAATTAAGCCCAGCTTATGATTTAACGGGTTTTTCGAGAAGCCTAAATTTACAAACCTTTACAAAAGAAATTGCTGATTCTTCAAATTTAAATTTGGTATTTTCAGCAAAAGGTAATAATCTTATTCTGGATAGCCTAATTGGGGATTTTGAAATACAATTGGAACCTTCATACTTGCGAGATTTATCGTTAGATGAAACTAATATTAAGTTGAGCATTACAGAAGAGAATAACGAACGAAAAATTAATTTAATTTCTGACTTTGTAGATTTTAGTATTTCAGGGTTCTTTTCACTTGAGAAAGCTATTGATCTGCTGACTTATCAGGGGATTACCATCGCTGATCTTATTTCCCAAAAGATAGATGAATTAAATCCAATTGAATCTGAAGATGATATGCCAACAGAACCAGAGGAAAATATTCTAATCCCAGCGATTGTAAAAGAAGATTTAGAATTTAATTTTGATTTTAGATTTAAGGATTTTAAACTAATTGCACTGTTTTTAAAAAATGATGAATTAGATGTCTCAGGCAAAGGACATGGAACAGTACTAAATGATTCAATGTTTTTTAGAATTAACTCTGAGATAATCATAGATAATTTGCTTAATAAAAAGGATAGTACGCTTTTTTTCTTAGCTAATTCCAAGGCAAACCTTAATTTTAGCCGAGACAATCGTGTTGTTTCCTTTAACAAAATTTTTGGTAATATTTCTCTTGAGAGTGAAAAAATATATACGGGTGTTGAGTTAAATGAGGTAATTGCAGATTTTGTTTTTAATCAAAGCAAATTGTTTTTCAATACTTCCGTGGGCATTGGGGAAGATTTAAAAACTGATATTGAAGGAACTGTTAGTACGAATTTAAATAACAAGATGATTGTGTTTAATAATTTCTATGTGAATTATAAAAATATCCCATGGACAAGTTTTGATACAAGTTCAGTAATTTTTACGGAAAGTGGAATCCAATTATCCAAGCTAATATTAGAAAACTCAAGTGCTATAATAAGAGTTGATGGGCAGGTAAACACAGATAAAAGTCATAGTTTTTTTATAGAAATGGAAAATTTACCAATTGAAATTATGTCAGCTTATTTTACCAACACTTACGATCAACAGTTTAATGGTGATGTAAATTTGAATTTTTCTTCAACCGGTTTTTTAGATAATCCTGATATCATTGTTGAGATGAGGGTAAATGACCTCAATTATAATGATGTTGATTTTGGTTCACTGTCCGCAAATGTAAAACATAATAATAAAATTTCAAAGATTGAAGCTGAATTCAACAACATTGATTTAAAAGTACAATACCCAGTATTAACACTTGATGCAAAACTTCCAATTAATTTTTCTTATTTAGGTGGAGAAGAATTTATTATACCCGATTCTGAAATAGAAATATTTTTACGAGCTTCTAATTTTAACATTGGTGTCCTAGGAAATTTAATTCCTTATGTTAAAAACCCCAGTGGAATTATTACATCAAGCATAGATATTAACGGAACATATGAAAAACCTATTACTAAGGGTTTCTTTAATGCAGAGAAAGGTAGGTTTACTTTTATTGAAAATAACCTCGATTATTCCTTCACCTGCGATGCTTTTTTCCGGGACCAAATAGCAACTATCGAGAAAATCCAATTATCTAATCATGCAGGATCAAAATATTCAGGAAAAATGTTTGCAACCGGATATATTGAAATGGAAAAATTACCATTTAGCAAAATAGATATGTCAATTAATGGGAACTTAGCTTTACTTGGCAGTAAATCTAAAACACGCGATGCAAATATTTATGGAGATCTTCTTATAAAGACTTACGATAATTGGAAGTTTACTTATGAAAATGATAAATATTATTTTTTAGGAGATGTGATTGTAGATAAAGCAGATTTGGTTTACGCAGCGAAAAAACAAAATAATACTCGATCAAATAATAGAATAATTTATAAGTTTGTTGAAGATAGCTCAAGCATTAATCTTAATCAGGAGAAGTTCATTAAAATACTGAATGAAGCTGAGAGACAATTTACTAGTGTTTCAGAAAGTAAAACTAAGTTCGATTTTAACACTGATATAATTATAAATAATATAGCTTCGTTCAATTTTTTAATAGATCCCGATCTAAGCCAAAATCTAAATGTTGAAACAACTGGGCGCTTGGAGTTTGAAACTGTTGGGAATGAATTGAAAACACAAGGTGCCCTTCAATTGTTAAATGGTTCCAGACTAGAGTTTTTCAAAACATTCGATGCAAAAGGAACAATAAGATTTGAAAGTGATGTAACAGACCCATATTTAAGTATAGTTGCAACTTATATTGGAATAATTGATAATTTTGAAAATTCTGGTAGAGACGAGGAAGTTGCGGTAAAATTAAAACTTAACTCTCCCCTTTCTAAACTTGGTGAAAATTTGTCTGGAGAGAATGATAATCTATCTGTTTATGTTGGAAAATCACATATTGATAACGACATTCCGGATATAAAGTATGATGCTTCAAATGCTTTAACTTTTATACTCTTAAATCAATTGAGTCTAGATATAAATGAAGAACAAAGAACATCCTTAGCTGGAGTTGCAGAAAACGCAGCTTATTCATTGCTTGGTTCGCAGTTAACAAGTTATCTAAATTCTACACTTGGCGGTTTAGTAAATAATATTCGCGTAAATAAATATTCTAGCAATGATTATAAATTGTTATTTTCGGGTAAATACAATAATATAAGATATTCATTCGGGGGAAATACAAAATTCCTTGAATGGAATAAAACAGATATTCGATTTGAGTATCTTTTTAATCCAAGTTTCTTAATTCGAGTAGAACAAAAAGATCCTGTAATTGAAAAAACAACCGGTGAAAAAATTCAAGAATTAGGTTTAAAATATAAATTCGAGTTCTAATGAAAAAAATAATAAAAACATACTTCGACACAAATCCTAACGTTGCAATTAGTGCAAAAGCTTTAGAAAAAAAACTTAGGATTAAAAAACAAGATTACGAGTTTTTTAAGCAAGAAATTTATGCCGTGTTAAAAGAAGGCTATATAACAAAGACCGGCAAGAGATATAAGCTAAATAGAGAATCTAAAAAGAAAATGATTGGAGATCTTCAACTAGTAAACGGACAAAATTACGGATTCGTAATATTTAAAGACAAAAATTTGAAAGATGTTTTTATTTCCGAAAAAAATCTTAATACGGCTTTTGATGGAGATAAAGTTGAAGTTTCATTATTTGCAAAAAGAACAGGTAAAAACCAAGAAGGCCAAGTTGTTAAAATAGTTGAAAGAAATAGGAAAGAAATTGTTGGGGTTCTAAGAAAATCAAAATCTTTTTTCTTTGTTGAACCTGATGATGTTAAAATTCATAGAGACATTTATGTTTCCTCAAATAACCTTAAGAAGGCAGTTGATGGAGATAAAGTAGTTGTTTCTAAATTAGAATGGGATAACTCGCAATTAAATCCAGAAGGAACAATAATTGATGTATTGGGTAAAGCTGGTTCATACGATGCAGAAATAGCTTCAATCGCCAGAGAATTTGGAATTAAATATAAGTTTCCGACCGTTGTATTAAAAGAATCGAAAAATTTTTCTACTTCAATTTCTGATGAAGAAATTCAGAGTAGACTTGATTTGAGAAATGCAGATGTTTTTACAATAGATCCCAAAACAGCTAAAGACTTTGATGACGCTGTCTCAATTGAAAAATTAGAGAATGGAAATATTCTGGTTGGTATTCACATCGCTGATGTGAGTCATTATGTTCAACCAGGAACAGCAATATTTAAGGAAGCCGAACAACGCGGTACAAGTGTGTATTTGGTAGGCAAAGTTATACCAATGTTACCCGAAAAATTATCGAATGGAATCTGTTCACTTGTCCCTTATGAGGATAGATTAACATTCAGCGTTTTAGTTGAATTTACACCAACCTTTAAGCAGGTCAATTATAAGATTACCAAATCAATTATTAACAGTAAAAGAAGATTTACTTATGATGAGGTACAAGAAATACTTGAAACCTCGAAAGGTGATTTAAAAGATAATATACTTGACCTAAATAAAATTGCAAAATACTTACGGAGTGAAAGAACCAAAAATGGAAGTATTAATTTTACTTCACCAGATATTGAATTTGAATTAGATCAAAATGGAATTCCTACTAATATAATACTCAAAGAGACTAATGAAAGTCATCAGCTTATTGAAGAGTTTATGTTACTTGCAAACCGTTTAGTTTCATCACATATGAATAAAAAGAAATCAGTAGAAAAGAATCCATTTGTTTATCGTATTCATGATTTACCGAGTGAAGAAAAATTACTAGAGTTTGCAAAATTCGTGCAATCGCTTGGTTATACTTTTAATCCAGCAGGCGCAAATAAATCAACTGAATTGCAGAATTTATTGGAAGCTGTTAAAGGCTCTGAAGAAGAAGCCGTTGTAAACGAAATTGCAATAAGATCTATGGCAAAAGCAATTTATTCAACAAAAAATATTGGCCATTACGGCTTGGGTTTTAAATACTATTCTCATTTTACATCTCCAATTAGAAGATTCCCAGATTTGATTGCCCATCTTCTTATTTTCGATTTTATAAATGATCAAAAAGCCAAGTTTAACTGGAAAAGATTAGAAGATATTTGTGATCATTCTTCCCTAATGGAAAAAAATGCCACTAGTGCCGAAAGACTTTCTATCAAACTGAAACAAATTGAATATTTACAAAGTAAAATTGGTGAAACCTTTAATGGCGTTATTTCAGGAATTGCTCATTTTGGAATTTTTGTTGAACTAAGTGGTAATCTTGCTGAAGGCTTAATTCATATGAAAGATCTTGATGATGATTATTATGTTTTAGATGAGAATAGTCATTCAATTAAAGGATCCCATACTGGAAAGCAATTCAGACTTGGAGATAAAATTCAAGTAGTTTTGAAAAGAGTAAACGAGGAAAAAAGAGAGATTGATTTTACTCTTTCTTAATGTCTAAATTATTTTTATAATTATAGAAATCATGTTCAGGAAATGTAATGGCTAAATTTTTTAAATATTTTTTACTATTTGTTTTTATTTCAAATCTGGCAATAGGTCAATTTGGTAAAAATAGAGTTCAATATAGAGGTCATGATTGGATCTATATTCAAACCAAGCATTTTGATATTTATTTTACTTCAGAAGGGAAAGATGCAGCAGAGTTTACAGCTCAATCAGCTGAAGAAGCCTTGGAAGACCTACAAAAAAGACTAAACTATCAACTTAATAATAGAATCTCTTTAGTCGTTTATAATTCCCACAATGAATTTCAAGAAACCAATACCTCCGATGGATATTTATCCCAAGGAATTGGTGGTTTTACTGAACCTTTTAAAAATAGAGTTGTGTTCCCTTTTGAAGGCTCTTATAGCAAATTCAAACATGTAATTCATCATGAACTGGTCCATGCAGTTATGAGAGATATGCTTTATGGCGGTACAATACAAAATATTATTGCGAAGGGAATTACGTTACAACTTCCAATTTGGTACCACGAAGGTATGGCGGAGTATTTAACTAGTGGTTGGGAAACGAATTCTGATATGTTTATAAGAGATGCTGCTATTAATGAATACTTACCTGATATTAATCGATTGGGTGGTTATTTCGCCTACAGAGGCGGGCAAGCCTTATTTAAATATATTGCTGATACTTATGGTGAAGAAAAGATTTCCGAACTTTTATTTAATGTAAAAGGCAAAGGAAATGTAAACGCTGGATTCAAAGCATCAATTGGTATTGATCTAGAAGAGTTAAACATAAAATGGAAGAAAGATATTAAACGTAAATACTGGCCTGAAATTGCAGAAAGAAAAGACCCAGATGAGTTTGCAAAGAGATTAACTGATAATAAAAAATTAGGTGGATTTTATAACATTAGCCCAGCTATCTCTCCGCAAGGTGACAAAATTGTTTTTATTTCTGATAGAAATATTTACTTAGATATTTATTTAATGAATTCCTATGATGGCGAAATTATTAAAAAAGTTATTGAAAGCGGCAGAACAGAAAACTTAGAGGAGCTAAATGTACTTTTTCCTGCTCTAACTTGGGCTCCGGATAATAGACGAATAGCTTTATCTAGTAAAACAGATGGATTTGATGTCATCAAAATAATAGACGCTGAGTCTGGAGAAGACGAGGATTTACCTTTTAAAATGCACGGAATTGAATCTGTAAGCTGGTCACCTGATGGAAAATCAATCGCATTCTTAGGCAGCAACGCCAAACAATCCGATATCTATATTTATGATTTTGATAGTAAAAATATTACAAATTTAACTAATGATATTTTTAGCGAGTATGTGCCTAGCTGGTCCCCAGATAATAAAAAAATTATTTTTTCGTCGGATAGAAATGGGTACTCATCCAACAATTTTCATCAAGATGGACTATCGATGTCCTCATTAGGTGGTTTTCAGATGGATTTGTATTTAATTGATTTAGAGTCAAAGGAAATAGATCGAATTACTGATTGGCAAAATAGTGACGAAAAACAAGCTGTATTTTCTAATAACGGTGAAGAAATAATATTTATTTCTGATTTTAATGGAATTGATAACCTTTATAAAAAAAGAATTGTACTAACTAAAAATGATTCTATAAAAACATTGTTGGAAACCGAGTCAATTGCTTTGACAAATTCTTTAAATAAAATTGAAAGTATTTCACTTTCGGCAGATAGCAAAAAACTTGTTTTCTCAGCTTTTTATAACGCCGGTTTTAATGTTTTCCTTATTAACAACCCTTTCGAGTTAGAACAAGTTAAGGAAATTGAATTCACACAGTATATGAGTCAGTTTTACAATACAGATTCTCTTAAAAATGAAGAAGTTGTCTCTAAAGGAATTCCAGAAGAAGGAAGAGAGTTTATTTATTTAGCCGATAAACAAAAAGATTCAACCGTTGAAGTAAATTCAAAAATATTTACTGGTCAAGTTATTGATTATGGCGAAGAATTAAAGGATTCTGTTATCACGGATTACAGCGAATTTGTTTTTGCGAAAAATGATCCTTTTAAAGATGTTGTTGATCCAGATAAAAAACCTCAGGTTTTGTTTAGAGAAAAATTGGATAATGATGGAAATTTTCTAGTTAACAAATATAAAGTAGATTTTTCACCTGATTTGATTTACGCTAATGCAGGATATAGCTCTCTCTATGGAGTTTTGGGAACAACTGTATTATCTTTTAGCGATGTATTAGGAAACCATAGATTAATTGGAACTACAAGCTTACAAATAGATTTAAAAAATAGCGATTATGGTCTGTCATATTATTACTTACCAGAGAGAGTAAATTTTGGAATATCTGCATACCATACGGCTCGCTTCGTATATTTAAACGGTCTTTACGGTACTGCCCTTTATAGATTTAGAAGTTATGGTGGAAATTTATCAGCTAGTTATCCGCTAAATACATTTCATAGAATTGAGGGAGGAATTAGCCTTCAAAGAGTAAGTAGAGAAAACTTGGATATCATAGAAGAATCTGTAGAAAAAACAACCCTAGTTATTCCCTCAATTAGTTACGTAAAAGACAATGTTTTATGGGGATATACTTCTCCTATTGAAGGAAGCAGATATAATCTTACATTATTTGGTAACCCAGGAATAACAAATTCAAAAGAAAGTTTCGGGTCAGTTACTTGGGATTATAGAAAATATTTCAGATTTTTTTATGATAATTTATTTGCAGCAAGGTTTTCGGGCGGCTATTCTTTTGGCTCAAATGCTCAAAGGTTTTTTCTTGGAGGAACAGAAAGTTGGATTAACAGAACTTTCTCTTCCGGTTATGTTCCATTAAATTCCGCATCAGATTTTGTCTTCTTAACTCCAGCACTTCCATTAAGGGGTTATAATTATGCAGAACAATTGGGTACAAAATACTCATTGGTAAACCTCGAACTTCGTGTTCCACTAATAAGATATCTGGTTACTGGACCAATTCCTTTGTTTTTTCAAAATATTATTGGAACAGCTTTTATAGATGCTGGAACTGCATGGAATGAGAACAAAGATATTAAATTATTTAAAAAATCGACTGAAGGAAAAACAATTACAGACGATCTATTGATAGGTACTGGTTTTGGAGCAAGGTTATATTTTATCTTTCTTTGGAAATTTGATGTAGCTTGGTCTTATGATATCGACAAATTTTCAACGCCAAAATACTATATTTCACTAGGTTTAGATTTTTAAGAACTACTCTGACTTAGTTTCTTTTTTGGTCTCAGTAGTTTTAGGAGCACTATCAACAGCACTGTTTGTTGTTTTTTTTGCAGGAGCGTTTTTATAATCTGTTTGATAAAAACCGGAACCTTTAAATATTGGAGTAATTCCAGCTCCAATTAATCTATTCAATTTTCCAGAACATTCTGGACAATCAACTAATTGTTCATCTGACATTTTTTGAAATTCTTCAAAAGAATAATTACATTCTGTACATTTATAATCATAAGTTGGCATTTAATATTCCTAAAATTGAAGTGGCAAAGTTAAGAATATTATTCTAAAAATAAAATGCCATTTAGAATTACAAAATTGTTATTTTTAACAAAAAGAATCATATGAATATTATTAAATCTGCCCCAATCGCCCTTTTTTTGATGTTTTTGGTATCATCTTGCCTGAATTACAACCAAGTCTCTACTATCAAAACTGATGACTCCGGCAAAATGTACATCCACTATTGGATGGATATGGATCCTGATTTAGATTCACTTCTGATTAATAAAATTGGTTTATTTGATGAAGAAACTTTAACAAATAATTTTACTGCAACATTTACTAAATTAAACTATGTAAGTATTTTTCATGATTATAACGATAGCACATTACACGCTCAAATAGAGTTTGAGTATACAAAATTTGATTCACTTAATCTATTATCCTTTTTTAAGCATTCTGAACTTTCAATTAAGGAAGGCCCGGAAAACACAAAAATATTTTCTCAGTTCATTCAGCCAATTACTACAACATTTGGTCTTTCTGGAAACAATTATTCCATAACTTATGAATACTACTTACCTGGAAATATAATAAACCACAATGCCAATTCACTTTTTCGGAATAAGCTAGAATGGAGTTTTTCATTGGATGATATTGGGACGGGACAAACTATTTCCGCTACTTATATTCCATTTAAATTGAAAGAAACTCCTACTTGGATCTACTTTTTAGCAACTCTTGTAATATTAGTTGTTTTAGTTTTTCTCCTCAAAAAGAGTAAAAAATAAAAAAAAACACCCAATTGAAAAAAAATACAAGATTGACATAACTTATAGTTTTATTTATATTTATTGTTTGTATTAAATTTCTCACTAACTAATTTCACAAAATGGCGGCTGCAGGACCAAAAATTTTTTCAGGAACTTCAAATCCTGAATTAGCCAAAAAAATTGCTGACTATATTGGAATTCCTTTAGGTTCAATTGACTTAAAAAAATTTAGTGACGGAGAAATTTGGGCTAAGTATAAAGAGAATATCCGTGGTAGTGAGGTTTATTTAATTCAGTCAACGCATCATCCGGCTGAAAATTTGTTAGAACTATTAATAATGATTGACGCTGCAAAGCGGTCATCTGTTGCTACTGTAACTGCAGTTATTCCTTATTTTGGTTACTCAAGACAAGATAGAAAAGATCAACCAAGAGTTTCTATTACTGCTAAGTTGATAGCAAATTTAATATCTGTTGCGGGTGCTGATAGAGTTATTATGATGGATTTGCATGCGGCTCAGATTCAAGGTTTTTTTGATATTCCTTGTGATCACCTTTATGCATCTCCGGTTTTTATGGATTTATTTAAAAATAAATCAGATAGTTTAGTTGTTGTTTCTCCTGATGTTGGTGGAATTAAGTTAGCTAGATCTTACGCTAAAAGATTACAAGCAAATTTGGTTGTAATTGATAAAAGGAGACCAAAACAAAATTATTCTGAAGTAATGAATATAATAGGCGATGTGAATGGAAAAGATGTTTTACTTGTTGATGATTTAATTGATACGGGAGGTACATTCATTGCTGCTATAAAAGCTTTAAAAGAAAAAGGTGCCAATAAAATTTATGGTGCTGTAACACATGCCCTTTTATCTGGTAATGCTGTTGAAGAAATTGAAAATTCTGAAATTACCAAACTTTATGTTACAGATTCAATCCCATTAACCAATAAAGGTAAAAGCAAAAAAATTGTTGTTAGATCTGCTTCCAGTTTATTAGCAGAAGCAATTAGACGAACTCATAACCATGAGTCAATAAGTTCGTTATTTGATATTGATAAAAGTTAGAATTTAGTGAATTAATTGGAGTAAATTAGATTATGTCAGACATTAATATAACAGCTCTTAAAAGAGTAAAGACTACAAAGGGTGCTGTTAATCAACTACGTAGAGATGGAAGTGTTCCTGGAGTTTTATATTCAAACGATATGGAACCCATAAACATTACAGTTACAGAATTAGCTCTTAAACCCGTTGTTTACACATCAGAAATGAACCTTGTAAATCTCCAAATTGAAGGGCAAGAAGATGTAAGATCTTTATTAAAAGATATACAATTTGATCCTTTAACAGATAGAATTACTCATGTTGATTTCCAAGCGGTTACTGTTGGTCAAGAAATGGAGCTTCAAGTTCCAATTTCTTTTATTGGATCAGCGGTTGGTGTAAAAGAAGGTGGATCTTTGATGTATCATTTTCATAAATTAGATATTGAATGCTTACCTAAAGATATTCCTCAGCATTTTGAAATTGATGTTTCCAACTTGCATATAGGCGATTCTATAGTTGTCGGTGATTTGTCTTATGAAAACATCAGAATATTAAATTCTGAAGATTCTACTTTAGTCTCTGTTGTTGCACCACATGAAGAAGAAGAAGAAACAACTGATGAGTTAGCAGAGGAAGAAGAGAATCAACCAGAGGTAATATCCAAGGCTAAATCTGATTCAGAATCTGAAGGATAGTTTTATTGAGGGTTATTGTTGGAGTTGGAAATCCTGGACGAAATTATTTAAATACTCGTCATAATATTGGTTTCCATATTTTAGATAAATTTGCTCAAGAACTTAATTTAGAGTTTAAACCGACAAAAAGCGATTTTTGGAAAATGGAAAGTATCATTGATGCTTTCCCTTTTTTTTTAGTAAAACCAACCACGTATGTTAATAATATAGGGGTAGTTTTAAATGAAATTGTTAATCATCATGGTTTATCCTTAAATGATTTATTAGTAGTTTATGATGATGTTAATCTGGAAAATGGGATTATTAGAATTAGAAAATCTGGAAGTGATGGCGGACACAATGGAATTAAGTCAATTATTTATAACTTGGAGACTGATATATTTCCAAGAATTAGAATTGGGGTTGGGAAGCAACTAATTGATCAAAGCTTAGCGGATTACGTATTAGAAAAATTTACAGAAACAGATGTTGATATTATTAATAATAAAACACCTTTGCTAATTGGGTTAATAAAAAATTTTATAATAGGTGGTTATAAAGATATGCTTGATTATTTTAGCAAAGAAACTAACATTAATACTTCTAATTTATCATAATTGATAGGAATAAAAGTATGGACATAATTATTTACATTATACCATTTCTTGGTTTATCTGCACTTGTTTTTGCATATTTCAAAAGTGTTTGGATTACTAAGCAGAGTACTGGTAACGAAAAAATGACTAGGATTTCTCAGCATATAAGAGATGGTGCAATGGCATTTTTGAAAACTGAGTATAAAGTACTTATATGGTTTATTTTAGGAATCGCATTATTATTAGGTTTTTCAAATTATGGTAATACAGATTCCTCTTGGTTGATTTCTTTATCTTTTGTTGTTGGTGCAGTATGTTCTGCGCTTGCCGGTTTTTTAGGAATGATAGCGGCAACTAAAGCAAATGTTAGAACTACCGAGGCTGCTAGAAAAGGATTAGGTCCAGCACTAGAAATAGCATTCTCAGGTGGATCAATAATGGGAATGAATGTTGTTGGATTAGGTATTTTGGGCCTTAGCGGACTTTTCATTTTTTATTCTAACTTAGATTGGGATATCAGCAAAATTATAAATGTTTTATCTGGGTTCTCTCTTGGGGCTTCTTCTATTGCTTTATTCGCAAGAGTAGGTGGTGGAATTTATACCAAAGCTGCTGATGTTGGTGCAGATTTAGCCGGCAAAGTTATTGAGGGCATTCCTGAAGACGATCACAGAAACCCGGCAACAATAGCTGATAATGTTGGTGATAATGTTGGTGATGTTGCTGGTATGGGCGCTGATTTATTTGAAAGTTATGTGGGGGCCATAATTGGGACAATGGTTTTAGGGGCTGTATTTGTTTCTTCTGAGGTCCCTGAATTAAAATTAGAAGCTGTTATTCTTCCATTAATACTTGCTGGTGCTGGAATAATAATTTCTATTATTGGAACTTTTCTAGTTAAAGTTAAGGAAGGTGGCAATCCTCAAAAAGCTTTAAATCTAGGTGAATTTGGTGCAGCTGGAATGATGGTTGTTGCTTCATATTTCATTATTAGAACTATTTTACCTGAGTCATGGTCATACAATAATTTTGATTATACTAGCATAGGAGTGTTTTATTCGACACTTATTGGATTAGCCGCTGGGACACTAATTGGAATTATTACAGAATATTATACTGGAACAGAATATAAACCAGTCCATAATATTGCATACCAATCAGTAACTGGTTCAGCTACGACAATTATTGCAGGTTTGGGTGTTGGAATGATTTCTACTGCTCTTCCAATCTTAGTAATTGCAGCAAGTATTATTGGAGCGCATGAATTCGCAAATTTATATGGAATTGCAATTGCTGCTCTTGGTATGTTATCAACAACTGGAATACAGCTCGCGGTAGATGCTTACGGTCCAATTTCTGATAATGCTGGTGGCATTGCAGAGATGGCGGAACTTCCAGCTGAAGTTAGAAACAGAACAGATAAATTAGATGCTGTTGGAAATACAACTGCAGCAATTGGTAAAGGATTTGCTATAGGTTCAGCAGCTCTTACTGCGCTTGCATTATTCTCTGCTTATATGCTTCAAGCAGAAATCAGTGTTATTGATATATCAAAACCAATAATTATGGGTGGATTATTCATAGGAGCCATGTTACCATTTTTATTTTCTGCACTAGCAATGGGCGCAGTTGGTCGTGCAGCAAAAGAAATGATAATTGAAGTAGGAAGACAGTTTAGAGAAATTCCTGGCCTAAGAGAAGGCACCGCTGAAGCAGAGTATTCCAAGTGTGTGGAGATTTCGACTAAGGCTGCAATTAGAGAAATGATTTTGCCAGGATTAATGGCAATTACTGTTCCGGTTATTGTTGGTTTTGCATCAAAAGAAATGCTTGCGGGATTGTTGGCTGGTGTAACAGTTTCAGGTGTTTTAATGGCAATTTTTCAATCAAATGCCGGTGGTGCATGGGATAATGCGAAAAAACTTATAGAAGGAAACTTAAGAATAGATGGTGTAATGTACGGTAAAGGTTCAGAACCACATAAGGCTTCAGTTGTTGGAGATACAGTTGGTGATCCTTTTAAAGATACATCCGGACCATCATTAAATATTTTAATTAAATTAATGTCTGTAGTTTCTTTGGTAATTGCGCCATTAATTAGGTAAATTTACAAACTATTTTTTTAACCCTGCTGTTAAAATATTTTTAACAGCCAATTGGCCAAAGGGAGGATATAAATGGCAACAAGACACTACGAAAGTGTAGTAATACTTAACGCTTCACTCGAAGACTCTCAAATTGAGGGAATAATCAAATCCATTCAAAACAACATTACAACTCATGGTGGAGAATTAACCGATACTGAAAACTGGGGAAGAAAAAGACTTGCATATAATATTGATAATGCAAAAACTGGCTACTACTTAGTTCAAAGATTTATTGGCTTACCGAGTATGATTTCAGAATTTGAAAGAAACCTCAAATTAGATGAAAACGTAATTAGATTTTTAACTATTGCTTTGGATAAGAAAGCTCTCGAATACTTGAGTAATGCTGCAAGCCGAGCTGAGGATCAAGCTTCTGAACAAGAGGCAGCTGATCAACAAAAAACGACAACACAAACTGAAACCACTGATTAAACAAAACGATTAGATGGAGGGGAAAAAATGGCTGAATTGAAAATGCCAGAATTAAACAATGTTATGGTAGCCGGTAATTTAACAAAGGATCCAATTTTTAGAGAAACTTCTAATAATACACCTGTAGCTAATTTTCATGTAGCTGCAAATAGAAGATATAAAGATAGTAACAATCAATGGCAAGAAGATGTTTGTTATGTTGGTGTTGTTGCTTGGAATAAATTAGCAGATAGTTGCAAAGATAGACTAAGAAAAGGAAGTGCTGTTTTAGTAGATGGTGAATTACAAAGCAGAACATTTAAAACTGAGGATGGAAGAAATAGAACAATAGTAGAAATTAAAGCTAAAAGAATACAATTTCTAAATAAGTTAAGTAAATCTTCAGACGATTCAACAGACTCAACCGATGATTCTTTCTCAGATGATTCAATAGAAGATACTTCTTTTGATAAATTTCTGAATGACGAAGAATCAGATCTTATTAATGAAGATAATAACTGAGGTTAAATATGAAAAATAAAAAAGCAAGAAGAGTAATCGAGGATTACATTGACTATAAGGACAGTAAAAAACTTCAAAAGTTTATTTCTGATCAAGGAAAAATTATTCCTAGAAGAATTACTGGCCTAAGTGCAAAACAACACAGAGAACTTGTTAGAGCTATTAAAAGATCAAGACAAGTTGCAATTTTACCATTTGTTTCAGAAGCAGTTAAGTAATTAGGAGACCATCATGAAAATAATATTAAGAAAAAATTATGACCAACTTGGTAAAATTGGTGATCTTGTTGAGGTAAAAGATGGATTTGCAAGAAACTTTTTATTACCAAGACAAATTGCTTATATTGCTACCAAAGGTAATATTAGAGCACTAGAAGAAGAAAAATTACAATTAGTTAAAAAGGAAGTAAAAGAGTTAGATTTAGCAAAACTTTTAGCGGCCGAGTTAGAAAATGTATCAATTACTATCCCTGTTAAAGTGGGTGAAGAAGATAAAATCTTCGGATCGGTTACTAGCCAAATGATAGCTGATGCACTAAAAGAAAAGAAATATGATATTGATAAAAGAAAAATTGATTTAGAAGAACCTATTAAAGCATTAGGTATCTACAGCGTAAATATTAAATTACATTCCGAAGTTAATGCAGTTGTTAAAACTTGGGTTGTGAGAGAATAGTATTAATATCTCTTTAAATTCTTTAAAGCCTTCATATTTGTAATTTGAAGGCTTTTTTTTTGTAGATATCTATAGAAACCAACTAAGTTAAATTAAAATGATTGGCTAAGATTCAATTAGTTTTCATTGATTTTTTTTCCCCAACTGTCTATATTACTACTCTTATTTAAAAATAAAACTTATAAACAATTAAACCTCAGGCAATATGAAAGAATTAAGATTAAGATCATTTTTTGTAGTTGCAGCTGTAGCGCTTAGCCTCTATTTGCTGTTCCCTACTTATCAAGATTATAGTAATAATCAGCAGATCTCCGGTACAATAAATAACCTTAGAGATAGCATAAAAAGCAATAACAATAATTTATCAGATAAGCAGATTGAATCTATACTTGAGTTTAAAGAAGATAGTATGAGAGTTGCAGATCCTGATATTAAAAAAGCTAGAGAAAAAAGAGTAAAACTAGGGTTGGATCTTCAAGGTGGAATGTACCTAGTTATGGAGGTTAACACAGCCAAACTTCTTGAACGTCTGGCAAAAGATTCTGATCCCCAATTTGAAAGTATATTGAAAGAAACTGTAGAAATTGCTAAAACTTCTGATCAAGATGTGGTTTCAATTTTGGCAGCTAAACTTGCAAATAATAATATCAGATTAAGCAGATACTTTGGTTCAATTAGACAAGAAGATTCTGAGATTATAGATAATCTGAAAGAACAAGAGTCAGATGCTGTAACCCGCGCAATTGAAATTATTCGTAATAGAATTGATCAATATGGCGTTTCCGAACCGTCTATTCAAAAACAAGGTGCGAGAAGAATAATTGTTGAATTGCCTGGTGTAGCTAAAAGAGAAGAGGCAAAGAATCTACTTCAAGGTAGAGCTATGTTAGAATTCAAATTAGTTAAAGATGCTGAAATAACTTTTCCAATCATGAATAAAATTGATGAAGTTTTGGCAGGGTCAAATGTTATTGATTCAACAAAAGAAGTTGAAACAGATTCATTACTAAATGAAGCTGAATTATCTGCAGAAGAAGCAGCTAAAAAACATCCATTTTTTGCTGTAGCTCAATTACTTTCACAAAATAGTGCCGATGCAGTAGTTGAAGAAAGTAAAAAAGATTTATTGAACAATTATTTAAATAGGCCTGAAGTTAAAAAAGTAATTCCAGATAATGTTGAATTTTTATATTCAGCTAAACCTGATATTGTTCAGGATGGAGTTAACTTCTATAGATTATATCTTGTTAACAAAACACCAGAGCTTACAGGTGGGGTTATTGTAGATGCTCAAGCAAATATAAATCCTCAGACAACTGAACCAATCGTAAATATGCAAATGGATTCAGAAGGATCAAGAGAATGGGCTAGAATTACAGGATCTAATGTTAATAAGCGATGTGCAATTGTACTTGATGGATATGTTTATACTGCCCCGAACATTATTGGTAAAATACCTTCTGGAAGCTCGCAGATAACTGGCAGTGCAACTCTAGAAGAGGCTAAATTGATAGAGATTGTTCTTAAAGCAGGTGCATTACCAGCTCCAGTAGATATTATTGAAGAAAGAACTGTGGGACCATCTCTAGGCCAAGATTCAATTAGCCAAGGTTTTAATTCAACTTTAATTGGATTTCTAATTGTTGCAATTTTCATGTTGATGTATTACCGAAAATCTGGTTCCTTCGCTGATCTAGCATTATTGTTTACAGTTCTGTTTATAATGGGAATTCTTGCTGCATTTAATGCAACACTTACCTTACCTGGTATTGCCGGTATTATATTAACAATTGGTATGGCTGTTGATGCTAACGTTATTATTTTTGAGCGTATTAGAGAAGAATTAGCCACAGGTAAAACTGTAAAGGCTGCAGTAGATGCTGGATTTTCAAATTCATATTCTGCAATTTTCGACTCAAACATAACTTCATTTTTTACTGCCATTATTTTATATCAATTTGGAAGCGGACCAATTCAAGGTTTTGCTTTAACTTTAATGATAGGAATTTTAGCAAGTTTATTTAGTGCCCTAATTGTTACGAAACTTATGTTTGAATTTACAATCGCAAAAGGTTATAAAATTAATATTGGTACTCGTTCTCATGTTTTTGAAAATCTTAACTTTAATTTCCTAGGTAATAGAAAAAAAGCGTATATCATTTCCGGAATTATAATTGGAGTCGGCCTGATCGCATTAATTTCAAGAGGGATTGTATATGGAATCGACTTCAAGGGCGGATCTGAAATTGCAGTCCAATTTGAGAAACCAATTGAAATTTCAGATATTAGAAAAAATTTAGGTTCAATCGGTTTAGGTAATGTTGAAGTAAAAACATTTGGAGATAATTCTGGAGTATTAGTTAGAACGGAGCTTCAAGAAATTCCTTTAAGTGTTATACCTCAAGTGTTAAAAACTTTGAATAGTTCAATTGAAAAAAATGCTGCGGGAGTTCAATATTCAATTATTGATTCAACGACTAATTCCCTTACTTACGAATTTGCCACTCCAGAGATAGCAAATGATCTTACTGAGAAATTATTCGCTGATGGATTTCAAGCTTCGAAAGTATCTGGTGAGTTGGATGATAGTAGAATTATAGTAAATTTTACAATTGCTGATTGGATTAAGGAAAATCTAATTGTTCGACATGCTGACAATCCATTCCAAGTTTTAAAAGAAGAAAAGGTTGGACCTAAAATTGGTGATGAATTGAAACAAAATGCTTTAATTGCTATCATTTTATCATTATTTGTAATTCTAATTTACCTTGGTTTTAGGTTTAAATTTGGATTCGCTATCGGAGCTGTTACTGCTCTTTTCCATGATGTACTTATTACTCTTGGACTTTTTTCAATTCTGTATGGATTGATTCCAGGACTTAATTTGGAGATTTCAATTAGTGTAGTTGCGGCTTTCTTAACACTTGTTGGTTACTCAATTAATGACACTGTAATTGTTTTCGATAGAATTAGAGAGGACATTAAAATTCACAAAACTGCTGATCTTGAAGAAGTAATGAATAAAGCAATAAACAAAACAATGAGACGAACAATTATTACTAGTTTAACAACCTTAATGGTAGTTACTGTTTTATTATTTTTTGGAGGTGAAGTTCTTAGAGGATTTGCCTTTACACTATTCTTTGGTATTATTGTAGGAACATATTCATCTGTTTTCGTAGCTAGTTCATTTGTTTTAGAATATGCTAAAAAACGTGGTCAAAGAATTCAATTTTAAGTACTAGTAAAATAGGTTTACATAAAAAAGGCAACTTAATTAAGATGCCTTTTTTTATTTTCACAATGTGTCGTCCTAAAATAAGTTGACAGAAAAAGGACTTATTTATGGAAGCAGAGAAAAACAGTTCAAAAACAAACGAAAAGCGTACACAGAAAGATTATACCTTAGGCTTTAAGTTAGGGATTGTAATGCTTGTAGAAAAAGGCGATATGACCTACAAACAAGCTCAGAGAATCTATGGTATCCAAGGTAGATCAACAGTATTGGTATGGTTAAGAAAATATGGTAATTTAGATTGGAACAAACCAAGGATTGCGACTATGCTTAACCCAAGAGCTAAAGAAATACCCTCACAAAAAATAAAGAGATTAGAGAAGGAGCTAGAGGATGAGAAAATAAAGAACATGGTTCTCAACGAAATGATAAATATATCAGATAAACAATACGGGACAAGCATTAGAAAAAAGTTCTCTTACCAACAATCAGAAAACTTCAAAAAGAAAGACAAATAAAATTGTCAAGAGTTTGTCGATTGTTGGACATTAGCAGACAGTCAATTTATCAACAAGAACAGCGAACTAGAAAACGTCTAACTGAGCTCGAAAAAGTAAAAAATATGGTTCAAGTAAAGAGAATGGAAATGCCTCGATTAGGGACAAGGAAACTGTATTATTTACTAAAAGAATCATTTGAATCAAATCATATAAAAGTTGGAAGAGATACTTTGTTTGATTATTTACGTTCAGAGAATATGTTGATAAAACCGAAGAAAAATTATACTAAAACAACTATTTCTAAACACTGGTTAAAAAAACATCCAAATATTTTTGAAAATATGGTCTTAACTCGACCAGAACAAGCTTTTGTTAGTGACATTACATATTTGAAAAGCAAGGAAAATACTCATTACTTATCTCTAGTAACAGATGCATATAGCAGAAAAATTATGGGCTATAAATTAAGTGATAATATGAATGCCGAAAATGTGGTTCAAGCATTAAATATGGCAGTTAGAGAGCGAATAACCTCTTGTGAACTTATACATCATTCTGATAGAGGATTGCAATATGCCTCAGAAATATACCAGAATAAGTTAGAAGCTGAAAGTATATTACCATCAATGACTGATGGGTACGATTGTTATCAAAATGCATTAGCTGAAAGAATAAATGGAATTTTAAAACAAGAGTTCTTATTTCACAAGTGCAACAATCTAAAAGAATTAAATATTCTAGTTAAACAATCCATTGATATTTATAATAACAAAAGACCACATTTGAGTTTAGGTATGAAAACTCCTAATTTTATACATAAAAAAACCAGTGAGGAAATCCTCACTGGTTTTAACTAATAATATCATTAATAATTGTCAACCTATTTCAGGACGGGACAAAAAGAGTAATTTATTATAATACTTTTAGAACAACCATAGTTATATCGTCATTCGGTTCTACATTTCCCCTGAATTTTTCTAATTTTTGCAAGCTGGCATTCAATATTTCTTTAGAATTTAATCCTGGTTTTTCCTTAATAATATCAATAACTTTTTCAAACCCAAAAAATTCATTATTAACATTCATCGCTTCATTAACTCCATCGGAAGAAAAAATGAATATATCCTGCGGAGAAATACTTAACTCAAGTTCTTCTAGTGTATCATTGAAAATACCGTCATACTCTAGACCAACTCCTATTCCCTTTGGTTTAATAAATTGAACAACTCCATCTGTAATTTTGATCGTTGGTGTATGTCCGGCACGACAGATTTTTATTTGTCGTTTTGCCATATCGATAAAAGCAACAGTAAGTGTAATAAACCATTGCTTTTCCATGTGACCGGCAATTTTTTCATTTAGTTCAATCAAAACTTCTTTAGGTGAAATTGATTCCTTTGAAAAAAGCTGAATCATAGTTTGCAATTTAGACATGTAAAAAGAAGCAGATAAACCTTTCCCAGAAACATCCCCAACTACAACAAACATTTGTGTATCTGAAACTTTAATTAAATCATAATAATCCCCACCAACTTGCATTGCAGGAATCATTACACCACAGATATCTAGGTTATTAATCTTGGGAATAACTTTTGGCAATAATCCTTCTTGAATTTGTCTTGCTAAATCTAAATCTCTTTCTAATTTAATTTTTTTTGTTTCTTCTCCATACAATCGTGCATTCTCTATGGAAACTGCCGTCTGATTTGCTGCAGCGATTAAAAGTTCAATATCTTTTCCGGCAAATTGAGCACCAGAATGTTTTAATCCAAATAAAAGCAGCCCAATGGTTTTCCCTTTTATCAATAGAGGAATTATTGTATAAATGCCTTCTTCCTCCAACTCTTTATACGCACAAGGAAAAATATTTTGAAAATCTGTTCTATCAAATGCTGAAGGATGTTTTTGCTCAATTTTTTCAGTTATTTTTTGAGAAATATTATTATCCAAATTAGAGAAGTTCAATTCCTTATTTTTAAATCCATCTTCCCTTCTTAGAATAAATTCATTATTGTTGAGATTTTTAATAGCAATTCCTAATTTTTCTACTCTTAATGACTCAACAAAAGTATCCTTTACCGAATCTAGTATATTATCCAAACCAACAATTGTAGATACATCATTACTAAATCTCATCAATACTTTTTGATAGGCAAACTGTTCTGGATAAAAATATTTTGTAATGATATTTTGAAATTTATCCTTGGTTGATTGGAAAATCATTGCGAATACAATAAAGATACCAGCAGCAACTATGCCTTGATATTCAGTAGTAAGTGCTTCACTAATGGCTTTTCCCAGCACATAAATCAGCAAAAAATAAGCTCCTGCCAATGAAAATGTAGCACTTCCATAGAGAATAGTATTTTTTAATACATCGCTAACATCAAGTAAAGAATAACGAAAAATTGAATAACCAAATCCAAGTGGAGTTAAAATTATTAAAAATATTGGAAGGTAGTATTCGGGAGAATTAAATATTGAATCAGCTAAAACATTAGCCAGAGTCATTAAATAAATTATTGCAAAAACACCTACAGAATATGAAATCAAAATTACAAAGATTGAAGTTCGTTCTTCTACCTTTTTAAGTTTCAAATAACTTATAAAGAGCGAAATCAATCCTACAATAACTCCAACAAGAAGAAAAAACATTAGAAATGACGCAATAAAGTAATGATATTTAAAAACTGCATCTCCTTCAGCATAATTCGAATAAATAAACACTATTCTATATACGATAACAATTAGAAAAAGAATTCCAGGAGTAATAAATAACCCACTTGACACATATTTCCACTTTACAAATTTATTTTCGAATGGGAAAATCCAAAAGAAATGAACTATCAAGAATGGAAGAAATGTAATTCCAAAAATCCACGTGATGTCCGCGAGAATTAAGAGAATAGGATAATTCCAAATCGGGTTTAACATTGTGTTGCCGGAAAAAAGAGCCCCAACAGAAAACAGAACAAACATTGCTCCAATTCTATAAAATAGAATTTGCGGGAACCCATATGGTTTAGAGGATAAGACTACAAAACCAACGGCTAGCCAAATCAACCCTAATAATGCAATAGCAAGATTTCCAAACTCAATTAATTTTTTAACACGTATAGTTGTATCAAAAACTTTCCCATTTCTAGAAACTGTGAAAATCATTGATTCACCCGAAGACTTCCTATCAGCTAAATAAGAAGCATGAAATGTATTTCTTAATTCCTTACCATCAATTTTTAAAAAATCATCTCCGTCTCTAATGCCTGCATTCCACGTTATTCCTTCATATTTCACTAAGTCAAAGTATATTTGGACACTATCTTTCCCAATCTTTTCTTGCTTCCACAAACATTCATCATTTGTGCGAGGTGTAACATTTAAGATATAGTAGACATTAATTGAACCAATAATTGCCAGTAGAATTGTAACCGGTAAAATAATTTTTTTTCGATATTTCGTTAAAAATTTGCTAGCCATAGTTTATTTAATTTTTAGTACCAAACATGTTATGTCATCCGATTGTTCCGAACCTATTGTGTGTTTGTTTACATCCTCCATGATACCGTCAAGTATTAATTTTGAGTTCAATTCATTATTTGCAATTAATAATTTTTCCAATCGCTCATCACTAAATTCAACACTATCTAAATTCATCGCCTCAGTTATCCCATCTGTGAATAGAACAATAACATCATTTTGTTCAAGCTGAATTGTCTCTTCTTCATATGGAATAATAGTTTTCATTACCCCTAAAATCATCCCACCTTTTTTTAGTTTTTTTATACCTCTCTTATTTACAAGTAAAGGTGGATTATGTCCCAAGTTAACATACGAAAATTCGTTGTTGCTTAAATTTAGAATCCCCCAAAAGAACGTGATAAAACTTCCATTAGTTGTATTTTCTGAAACTAAATCATTTAAAAAATTAGACGCTTCATTTAACTTATAGTTCTGTTTATAAATTGACTTAAGAAATGCCTGAAGGTTTGCCATTAACAATGATGCTTGAATTCCCTTTCCAGAAACATCTGCTATAGCGATTAATAATTTGTCCTCAGTTAACTTAACAACATCATAAAAATCGCCTCCAACCATTTTGGCCGTTTTATTTAGTGCAGATATTTCAAACTTATCTGATTTTGGCAATTTATTGGGAAGTAAATTTTGTTGAATATTTCTAGCTATTTCTAAATCTTTTTCTATTTTTTGTTTTTCTAAAGTTTCCAAAAATAGAGTGCTATTTTCAATTGAAATTATTGCAAGACCAGCAACTGAAAAAAGGTATTCCAAATCTGAAGTTGAATAATTTTTATTTGAAATCCTGCGACCTAAAAAAATAATTCCCTTTGTTTCATTTTTAATTATCATAGGGATAAAAACTTCTACACCTATATTCTTCAGTTTCCTATATTTATCCAACTTTTCATCAACCACAACTGGCAATTTAATGTCTTCACAGCTGCATTCTAACAACAATTGATTTAGAATTGAGTTATCAAACTTGCTATCTAGGATGTTTACTTCTTTCTTATTAATCAAAACAATTGCATACTTAGAAACTAACATTTGTGCGGTAATTGAAAAAACAATTAACTTTGATATTCTATCAATTTCAATTATACTTCCAAACTCTTTGCCCAAATCAAACAAGGAATTTAATTGATTTATCTTACTGTCTAATTGCTTATTGCTGAGATTTAATTTTTCAAAATTCTGAATATTTTTAATAACTGTGCTGCCGAGCTTAACAATTGTTGAAAGGAATTGAATGTCTTCATTACTGTAAGGTTGTTTCGAAAATTTTTCACCCAAAAGAACAAATCCCATAGATTGGTTTGAGGAAATAATTTCTTCGGTGATAGCAATTTTATTGTTTGCACAAAAAGAATTAAATTCAGAATCAAAACTATTATTAGAAATATTTAACAATTCATTGGCTTGATCTGGTGTAAAACCTTTACTCAATTTGGGGACTAATTTATCATTTTCATAGAGGGCTATAATTCCCTTTGTTGTGTGAAGCTTACCAAAACAAGTGAGTATTAGATTATTTAATGCAAAATCTAAATTGAGATTTGAATTAATATTATTTGCGAAATCAACAAGTGCAGAAAGGTTACGAAGAGCAATATTATCATCTGGGGCTTGCATAATTTTTTATGTAATATATTTAACTAAAGTAACTTTGTTTTTATTACTTTTTAATTGAGAATAATTTACCTCATCCATCAGTTTTTTCATTAAATACATACCTAGTCCACCGACTCTTTTTTCTTCATAATATTGTTTTAAATTTGGCTCAGGAATAGTTGATGAATTAAAATGTGTTCCGCTATCAATAATAGAGATGGTAAACTTCTTACCTCTTAGTGATACACTAATTTCAATTTTTCCATCTGAAGAGTATTTATAAGCATGCTTAATAATATTTGTGCTGGCCTCATCAACAGCTAAAACAATATTGTTGGAAATATCTTTATCAAAACCTGCAATATCAGCGGAAGTTTTAATAAATTCCCTTATTTTTGATAAATTATCAGTTGTACTAGCTACTGTAATTTTTTTTCGAATATTTTTATTCAAGTTGGTCAACCTTATTTTACCAGGTTGAATTTTTCAATAGCTTCGTGTTCGTCTTTGTAAAACTCATACAATAGTGGAAATCCTAATAGATCAAAAATATTATAAACATCATCTTTCAGATTACTAAATTTAATATCTCCACTATTTTCTCTCATAGTTTCTACATATGCCATAAACACACCTAAACCTGCGCTGCTTATGTATTGAAGATCTTGAAAATTTACGACAACTTTAAACTGCTTACTATCAATAAGTCCATTAAAAGCGTTTTCAAGTTCAGGAGCAGTATGAGCATCTAAATACCCTTTTAGATTTAGGACGCTTACCGCTCCTAATCCTTTTTTACCAACACCAAAATCTGCCATTAACTTCTCTCCCTTATGTTTTGTGGGAATTCCACTTTAATAATACCAAAGTTATATCATCATGCTGAGAACTATTTGTAGAAAACGTTGTAACTGATCTCATAATTTGGTTTGACAATTCATCTACAGAAAAATGAGAATATTTGCAAATAACTTCTTCTAATCTTTTATAACCGAATTCTTCCCGGTTTTCATTTATCGATTCATTTATTCCATCTGTAAATAATAATATAATATCGTTATTATTTAATTTAATTTCCATTTCTTTTATGCTATTGTTAAATTTATCTGTATAATCTAAGCCAAGTCCAATACCCTCAGGAATAATTTTTTCAATAGTTTTTCCATTATAATACATAAGTGGTGAATGGCCAGCCCTTGAAAAAGTAAACTTACCCGTTTTTGTATTTAGGATTCCATAAATAGCTGTAACAAAACTTTTTTTATTTAAGCAGTTTTTCAATATAATATTTGCTTGTTGAAGTATTTCTTTAGGCGTCATTTCTAATCTTGCCAGAGAAGAAAAAACCCCTTTAATTTCTGCCATAATAAATGCCGCTTCAATTCCCTTTCCGGAAACATCAGCAATTACAATTCCAAGATTGAATTCGTCAATTTCAAAAAAATCATAATAGTCTCCACCAACTTCAAATGCCGGAACAAATAAAGCAGCAATTTCTAAATTTTCATATTTAGGAGTTTGTTGTGGCAATATTTTATATTGAACATCTCTAGCAACGTCTAATTCTTTTTCCAGTCTTTCTTTTTCAATTGATTCTTCAAACAACTTAGCATTTTCAATTGCAACTGCTGCAAACCCAGCAAATGTTTCTACAGATTTACTATCTTCTTCCTCAAATATTCTCGTGCTTTTTCTGGCGGCAAACAAAAATCCATTATTTTTATTTTGAATCAGCAGAGGTGCAGAAACAATAGATTTAACAGTTTTAGCAAGATTATGCTTAACATCAAAAAGCCTTAAATCAGTTATTCTCACTTCGCTTTCTGATAAAATTTTATTTTCAATTAAAAAATTTGAAATATAGTTTGCATCAACTAAACCTATACCTGAATTAGAAAACAGTTCAAATCCCTCGCCTTTCATTATAACAATCCAGGCAGCTTCAGAATTACTAACTTTTATAGTTGTGGCAGTTATGGTTTCAGAAAGCTCTTCAAAATCAAAAACTTGACTAATTAATTTACTTAAATCAGTAACACTTGTTAACTCTTCCGTTTTCCTATCTATTGCTTCGGCAGTTGGTAAATGAAATAATGTAGTGAAGAAAATAACGGTGAAATATATTGCACCAAATATCATTACTAGCGTTACAAACTGTTCCAGTGCTGGTGAAAAATTTCTAAGTATGCTAAAATCATCAGCAAGAATTGTTGAAAAATTAATCCAAGAAAGAACTGTGAGAACAACCGAAATGACTAATAAATATAATTTTTGTTTTTTATTAAGTAATGCAATCCATGCAACTCTTAAAGAATTTGCCAAAATCAAGCATACAGTAACTACATAAAAAGTGTTATATAAAAAATCATTGTTTTCATTAAAAAATATTGAGAAGCTAACAAGGGTTGTTTCTGATTTTAGGAATGAAGCAGAAAGTGAGGTTAAAATAATAAAAACAATAAGTGTATTAAAATAAATACTTGGATCTTTTTTTTGTCTGTGGTAGCATAATTTTTTATATGCAGAAAAAATATATGCCAATGCTCCAATGAATATAAAAACTATCAGAGTTGAAAATAGGACAAAAACTAAACCGGACCCTATTTGTGTATTATTCTCTTTAAATAACAGTGTTGTTATGCCAACAATAAAAAAAATTAATGCATTTAGAATTCCTGTATTTACAACTAGTGAAAGAGGTTTACTTAATTTTGGGTTAATAAATTCGGAAACATATAAGACCCATGCGAAAACGCTCGTCAATACTAAAGCTTCATTTAGAATTAAAAGAAAGAGAGAGTCATTGATTGGAAATACTATTTTGTAAATAAAGAACACCACTGAGATGAAAACTGCATTCTCTAGATTTCTATTGTGTTTATTTTTTACAGAATTTATTTTCAATCCTAATTGCCTATAAAAATTTTACTATTACTCGTCTAACCATTTAATTCATTTTTATATGGTTCTAAAATTACTTTTAAACTTTCTCTTGCTCTAAAAATTCTTGATTTTATTGTCCCAACTTCACAATCAAGTTTCTCTGCAATCTCCTGATAACTGAAGCCGTCTATATCCCTATAAATTAATGGAATCTTTAATTTATCCGGTAATCTCGATATTGCATTTTGAACGATTTTTTGAATGTCAAAATTCTCAGAATCATTCTTTCCACTTCTTTCATAATCAACATCTTTAATTGGGATAAAAATGCTTCTTACCTTCTTTTTTCTTAAGTAATCCCTGCATTTGTTTACCGTAATTCTATAGAGCCACGTTGTAAATTTTGACTCAAAGCGAAACTCTCCCAATTTGTGATATACGTTAATGAACACATCCTGAGAAATATCATCAACAAAATCAACATCCCCAAGGGTAAGAAAAACTAAGTTCCGTACCTTATCTTTATGCTTTTGTACAAGTTCAGTAAAGGCACTTTCATCCCCAGTTTTGAACCTCTCTATGGCTAAGGAATCATCATCTTCGGTAATATTTAAATTATTCTCAGTGGAATTCACAATTTTGACGGTTCTTGTTGTAAAATGTTCTATTTATAACAAAATAAAATATATCATAGTTTATAAATATATAAAATAGTATCTATAATTTATTTATAAGAACATTTTCATATTAAAGAAAATTGAATTATCTTACTTTTTTGAAGAATATTTCAAATATTTAAGAAACATTTCTTGATTAAAATATTAGTTATATTTAATTTACAATTAAACAAATAGGAGTAATAATGAGAATAAAGACTTCAGAAAAGTACTCAGCTGTAATTATTGAATTAAAAGGAAATGTTATAGGTGGTCCAGAGGCTGAACAATTTAATAAACTTTTGCATGACTATTTAGATCAAGGTAAAAAAAATATTGTTGTTGATTTAAATAGCGTTAAATTTATGAATAGTTCTGGTCTTGGAATGTTAATTAGTGGTTTTACAACTATGAAAAACGGTAGCGGCATACTTAAACTTGCTAATGCAACTGAAAAGATTAATAGCCTACTTGTAATTACTAAATTAATTACCATTTTTGAAAACTTTGGCTCTGTAGATGAAGCAGTAAAAAGTTTTGATTAAACAGTAGCTCATTTATACAATCTTTTTTCCCAAATTGTATTAATATGATTTGGGTTATTTTTTGTCTGCAAATTTTTATTAACATAAAAATCTTATCTATTCATTGTTTTTTAAATTCAAATAATTCGCATAGGGATAACATGAGTGTTTCAGTAGTTGTTGGTAGCCAATGGGGTGACGAAGGAAAAGGAAAAGTTGTCGATTTATTAAGTCCTAATTTTGATATTGTTGCTCGTTATCAAGGTGGTGCAAATGCTGGTCACACTATAAAAATTGGTGATGAGCAATATATTTTTCACCTTATCCCTTCTGGAATATTACATAAAAATGTTGTTTGTGTAATTGGGAATGGGGTTGTTATTGAACCTAAAGCCCTACTTGAAGAACTAGAAATGCTTAAACAGAATGGCATTAATATTGAAGGTCGATTATTGATTAGCCATAATGCACATATAATAATGCCATATCATAAGTTAATTGATTCCCTAAATGAAAAGGGCACCCAAAAAATTGGAACTACTGGCAGAGGTATTGGACCTTGCTATATTGATAAATATGCGCGGAGAGGAATTAGGATTTGCGATTTATCAAATAAAGATGAACTTAAAATATTGATTAAGAATAATCTTGAAGAAAAAAATAACCTCCTAAAAAAAATATATGAGCATGATGAATTGGATGCTGATGAAATTATTGACGAATGTATCTCCTTTGAGGAAAAAATAAGAAATTATGTTACTGACACATCTGCCTTTTTAAATGATGAAATATTAAACAATAAGTCAGTTTTACTTGAAGGCGCACAGGGCGCACTATTGGATGTCGATCATGGAACTTATCCATATGTCACATCTTCAAATCCTACTTCTGGTGGTGCGTGTACAGGAACTGGAATTGCACCAACTAAGATAACCAATGTAATTGGGATTGTTAAAGCCTACACAACACGTGTTGGTTTAGGACCATTTCCAACAGAACTTTTTGATCAAACCGGTGAGCAGCTTAGAAAATTGGGAGCCGAATTTGGTGCTACAACGGGTAGAGCAAGAAGATGTGGTTGGTTTGATGCATTTTTGGTTAATTACTCTCGTAGAATAAATGGAATTGATAGAGTAGTAATTACTAAATTAGATGTTCTTGGTGAATTTGATGAAATTAAAGTATGCGTGGGTTATGAAATCAATGGCAAAAAATTAAAATATTTTCCAACCTCTTCAGCTGAATTGGATGCTGCAGTTCCAATTTACGAAACACTAAAAGGTTGGAATACTGATATTTCTGAGATCAAAGAGTATGATAAATTACCAACTGAAGCAAAAGATTATTTAAGCTATATTACTGTTAAATGTGGTTTTGAGATTAAATATATCTCTGTGGGACCAAAAAGGTCTCAAACTATAGAGCTGTAATTAATTCCTATTGGGGATTATTGTTTAGCTTTTAAAACGTCCATATATTTCGTAATTTCTCATTCAATAAATGATTGAGAACAATTTCAATACCAACCTCATAATATGAAAATTAAACTTACACTATTAATTATTGCATTAAGTATAACTGCCGGGACATTCTATTATACACAAAACCTTGTTAATGAATTGCAAAAAAGTGAAAGACAAATTGTTGAACTTTATGCAAATAGCTTGAAGTTCATTGCAAGCTCTACAGACACAGATTCCGATTTCACATTCGTATTTGAAAATATTATTAAAAGAATCAATTTCCCTTTAATTCTCGCAGATGCTGAAAGTAATCCAATAAGTGAGGATGTTGGTAGAGGAATTAAAAATATTGATCTTGATTCCAATTTGACAAAGGAAGAATTACATAAATTTTTTAATGAAAAAATTAAAGAGTTAGCATCAATTCATGAACCCATAAACGTAAGTTATACTGATGCTAGAGGAACCGAACGAATCTTTAATAAAATATATTATGGTAATTCGGATATAATCCAAAAATTGAAATATTACCCGTTTCTCCAGGTTTTATTTGCCATTCTATTTTTAACTATTTCATATGTTAGTTTTAGCTATGTTAAAAAAACTGAACAGGGCAATATTTGGGTTGGAATGGCAAAAGAAATAGCTCACCAATTAGGAACACCTATTTCGAGCTTAATGGGATGGACTGAATTGTTAAAACTCAAATTAGGGTCTCCAGAAGAAAGCTTAAATATTGCCGAAGAAATGGAGAGTGATTTAACAAGGCTGAATAAAATTACAAATCGATTTTCCAAGATTGGATCAAAACCCATTCTTAAGAAAAACGATTTAAATGAATTAATTTCGGGTGCTACAAAATATTTTGCAAAAAGATTACCCCAAACCGGAAAAGATGTTGAGCTGATTTATTTAAATCAAAAATCTGTTTTCTTAAATCTTAATGCCGCACTTTTTGAATGGGTAATTGAAAATTTGATTAAAAATGCAATTGATGCAATTGGAAGTGAGAAAGGAAAAGTTTTAATCCATCTGGAAGAAAAACGAGATACGGTTGAATTAGAAGTTTCTGATAATGGTAAAGGAATAAATCCAAAAAATAGAAATGCAATTTTTAAACCGGGGTTTAGCACAAAAAGCCGAGGTTGGGGATTGGGTTTAAGTTTGTCAAAAAGAATTGTAGAGAATTATCACAAAGGTAAGCTTATTCTTAAATCATCTATTCCAAATGAAGGAACAACATTTTTGATAATTTTGAATAAAGACAAATTTAATAATTAGGAATTCTAATGAACAATAGTAGACCCGCATGGGATGAATATTTTTTAAAACTAGCTATGTTAGTTTCTGAAAGAGCAACTTGCCCAAGAATGCATTGTGGATGTGTATTGGTTAGAGATAAAAGAATATTATCAACTGGTTATAATGGTTCAATCCCTGGCGATTCACATTGTGATGATGACGGTTGCCTTATTGTGGAGAACCATTGTGTAAGAACAATCCACGCAGAAATGAATGCAATATTACAGTGTTCAATTCATGGAATTAGTACTCTTGGAGCTAGTGCATATATTACAAATATGCCATGTACAAATTGCTCAAAATCTTTAATTGCAGCGGGTATTAATGAAATTATTATATTTTCCGATTATCATGATACCAAGGCAGAGGAATTCTTTCAAATTGCCAAAGTTAAAATTAGAAGATTGGGAATTCCCACAAATACTATTTATTATGATCTTAAAAATTATTCTTCTGCTAAGGAAATTAAAAAATAAGAGAAGCAAATGTTTAATAGTGAAAAACTTCAGAATTATTTACTGCCAGAAAATTTTATAAATCGAGATTTAAGCTGGTTGGAATTTAATAAACGAGTATTGGAAGAAGCTTTAAATCCTGACCTTCCATTATTTGATAAAATAAAATTTGTCTCAATCTTTTTTACAAATTTAGATGAATTTTATATGATAAGAGTTTCCGGCCTCAAAGAACAAATTCATGCCAATATTATAACTGCTACTATTGATGGATTAACTCCTTTCGAAGAGTTAAGAGAAATTGATAAAGAAGTTAAAAACATGTTATGCATCATAGAAGACTTGTGGAATAATACCATACTAATGGATTTAGAAAAGAATAATATTTTTATTTCCAGAATTGAGGATCTATCAAAAAATGAACAAAAAGCATTAAGTGAATATTTTCACAATGAGATTTACCCAGTATTAACTCCATTGGCTTTTGATCCTGGTAGACCATTTCCTTACATTTCAAATTTAAGTCTGAGTTTTGCAATTCTAATATCAAATTCAGATGGAGACAAACATTTTGCAAGGGTAAAAATTCCGAACATTTTACCTAGACTTTTAATGGTTGATAAAATATTAAATCCGAATAACTCAAAAAAGAATGGTAAACCTACTGCAAAGTTTATTTGGCTTGAAGATTTAATAAAACAAAATTTATGCTTTCTTTTTCCAGGCATTAAAATTGAAGAAGCTCATCATTTTAGGATTACCAGAAATACAGATTTAGGGATTCAAGAGGATGAAGCAGATGATTTATTGGAAGTAATTGAAGAAAACATAAAACAAAGAAAATTTGGTTCCGTTGTCAGGTTAGAGGTGGCAAAAGATATACCAGAATTTATGTTGGAAACATTGATGGACAATCTAGGCATTAAAAATTCTGATGTTCATGTTATTAAAGGCCCGCTGGGTTTAAGCAACATTATGGAATTGTATAGTCTTCCCTTTCATCATCTTAAGGAAATTCCATACCAGGCAAAGCCATTCGCAAATCTTGATGAAAATGAAAATATTTTTTCAATAGTTAGAAGAAGAGATATATTACTTCACCATCCTTTTGATTCTTTTGCACCTGTAATTGATTTTATAAAAGAAGCTTCTCAGGATCCAGATGTATTGGCAATTAAGCAAACCTTATACAGAGTTGGACCTAATTCTCCGATAGTTAAATATTTAATTGAGGCCGCTGAAAGAAGAAAACAAGTTGCCGTTTTAGTTGAGTTAAAAGCAAGATTTGATGAAGAAAATAATATTTTTTGGGCAAGAGAATTAGAGAAAGCCGGAGTGCATGTGGTTTATGGTCTTATTGGATTGAAGACTCATTCAAAAATGACCATGGTTGTTAGAAGAGAAAGTGATGGTGTAAAAAGATATGTGCATCTTAGCACTGGTAATTATAACGCAGCTACAGCTAAATTATATACAGATTTGGGTTTCTTTACTTCTGACGTAAAAATTTGTGACGATGTAAACAAAATATTTAATTATTTGACTGGTTACTCTGAAATTAAGACATTTAATAAACTGTTTGTTTCCCCAATAAATACTAGAAATAAATTTTTGGAACTGATTTACAGAGAAATTAAAAATGTAAAAAAAGGGAAAAAGGGATATATAATTTTCAAATTAAATTCACTTGTTGATAATACAATTATTACCTCTCTTTATGAAGCTTCAAAGTATGGTGTAAAAATTGAATTAATAGTGCGCGGAATTTGTTGTTTAAGACCACAGGTAAAAGGATTGAGTGAGAATATAACAGTAAGAAGTATAATTGGCAGGTTTCTAGAACATAGTAGAATTTACTATTTCTTTAATGCTGGAGAGGAAGAAGTTTATTTAAGTAGTGCTGATTTAATGCCAAGAAATCTTGATAGAAGAGTTGAAGCGACTTTCCCAATTGAAAGTGAGGAAATAAAACAAAGTATAATTAAAAATTTGCTTCAGCTTTACCTAGAAGATAATACAAAATCCAGAATTCTAAATTCGGATGGTAAATATGATAGACTTAAACCAAAAGAAAATGAGGCCGAGTTTTCTGTACAAGAATATTTTATGAAAAACGATTCTTTTAATTATCAAAAACAGTTTAACCAAAAACTAACAAAGTAAATTTTTCTTATATAAATAATTGCCAGATCTGGGCAACTAAAAAACATACAACTATTCCAAGAATTACTGGGAATATTGTAGAGAAAACCGTCCATTTTATACTGCCAGTTTCTTTATAAATAGTATAAATTGTTGTAGAACACGGATTGTGAATTAAACTGAAAAGCATAAGGTTTACACCAGTTAAAACAGTCCATCCCCCAGCAATTAAAATATCCCCTGTATCCTTAACAGAATCAAGTTCGAACATGACTCCTGTTCCTTCTCCAGCACCGGAAATACCAGCAACCATTACGGTAAGCATTAGAATGGTAGGAATTACAATTTCATTTGCTGGAATTGCAATAATGTAAGCTAAAAATATTACTCCATTTAATCCAATAAAAAGCGCATATGGGTCAGTTGAAAACACAAAATGTTCTGCAATTGATAAATCACCAATATGCACATTAGCAACAAACCAAATAGCCATACCTGCAGGAACGGCAAATACAATAGCTCTCCACAAAACAAAAATAGTTCTATCAATAAGTGAAGTATATAATGTCCGCATAAGTCTTGGCGGTCGATATGGAGGTAATTCTAAACTAAATGAAGAAGCTTCACCCTTGAGAATGGTTTTTGACAAAGTCCATGAAATTACTAAACTTAGAAATATTCCCAAAAGTGCAATACTAACAACTGCCGCAGCTGATGCCAAACCTGCTAAATAAGGTGGAACAAGACTTCCAATAAAAATTGAGGCTATTAAAATTTGAGTTGGCCATCTGCCATTACAAAGGGAAAAGTTATTTGTAATTATTGCAATTAATCGTTCCCTTGGACTATCAATAACTCTTGCTGCAATAACACCTGCTGCATTACAACCAAATCCCATGCTCATAGTTAATGCTTGTTTTCCATGTGCACCCGCTTTTTGAAAAAGTTTATCCATATTAAATGCAACTCTGGGTAAATATCCAAAATCTTCTAGTAATGTAAAAAGTGGAAAAAATATTGCCATTGGTGGAAGCATAACACTAATTACCCAAGCCATTGCTAAATATGCTCCATCAATAAAGAGCCCATCAATAAAGAACGGAATGCCTATTGATGCTGACAGCATTTTAATTATTGGATGTAATTCATCAATAAGAATACTTGCTAGAAATGCCGATGGAACATTTGCTCCTTCTATTGTTAACCAGAAAACAATTGCTAACAAAAAAAACATGATAGGAAAACCTAACCACCGACTAGTTACAATTTTATCGAGTGATACTTCCCAATTGGTTCTAACAGATTTTGATTCAGAAGATATTGTTTTTGATGAAATAATTGTAGCTTCATGAAAAATGGATTCCGTTATTGAATCATGGAGGTTTTCTCCAAGGTCCCATCTCAATGAATCGGCAAAATTAATTATTTCCAAATATTCATCTTTCTCTACATTTATTTTTGAACTCATACAGCAACACCTTTATAATTTGGTGAAGTTATGCCAATTGACCCAATTTCACCCGATTTTATTGAATCAATTATAGTTTGATCACCTTCTAATAATCTGATTGCCACCCACCTTACATTATGAAGTAATGGGAATGTTTTTTTTAATTTAAGGCTTAACTCATCAATATTTTTATTAATTTTTTTAGAATAACCTTTTATTCTATAAGGCTTGCAAACATAATCTCCGTTTGATACTTGATGTATATATCCAAGTAACTGATCCATACCCATTCTACTTCTCGCTGAAGTTGGAACTACAGGAACGCCCAATTGTTTAGAAAGTTCACGCTCATTAATCTTTATATTTTTTCTTTGTGCTTCATCTATTAGGTTAAGGCAAATTACAGCTCTATCAGTAATTTCAAGTATTTGTAAAACCAGATTTAAATTTCTTTCCAGCTTTGTGGAATCAACTACGATAACAGTGACATCCGGTTGACCAAATAATATAAAATTTCTCGCAACTTCTTCATCAGCGCTTGTGGAAAGAAGTGAGTAGGTTCCAGGTAGATCAACCACTTTAAATTTACTTTCACTAAATTCAAATCCGCCTTCGGCTCGCACAACTGTTTTACCGGGCCAATTGCCTGTATGTTGTCTTAAACCAGTAAGGTTATTAAATATTGTGCTTTTACCTGTATTAGGGTTTCCTGCTAATGCGATAACATAGTTAAACCCTTCCATTTCCACACCAAGCTTAACCAAATTGTTCACATTATGAACTGGACAATTCACACAATCACTATTTGCATTTTGCATCAATAACTTCCTCTCATAATTATACTGTTATTAGTATTTGACTAGCCTGTTCTTTTCGAAGTGCAACGATAGTATCTTTTACAACAAAAGCTATTGGATCATTTAATGGGCTTTTCATCAATACTGATATTTCAGTTCCTGGAACAATTCCAAAATCTAAAAGCCTCCTTCTTTGTTGCCCTCTACAAATTGGTAAAATATTTATTACTTTGGCAGTTTCACCGACATTTAGATTCAATAAAGTTTTTTGTTTTTCACTTACATATTCATTTTGTGCAATTAATTTAACTCTAATGTTTGATGCTAATAAAGGAGAAATTTCTTCATCAACACCATCAGTTGCCAAACTAATAATTTCATCTGATTTCTTAAGTACCTTAATTATTTTGCCCGGAAAATATTTTTTTTGAACCAATTGAGTATAAATGGCTTTGGGTTCATCTTCTATGTGCAATACTTTTACAGTATTACCCAAATTTACTTCATTCAATAATAACCCTTCCTTTTGTGGTAGAATTCCCTCAGTTGAAGGGATAGGATCACCATGTGGATCATATTTTGGGTTGCCTAATTTAGCAGAAAGAATATCAGCTTCTTCTTCAGTCATAATATGTTCAATTAATTCAGCTTGATCATGCCAATCAAGTTCACTCATTCCTATTTCTTCAGCTAAATAACTTTCCCATAACCTGTGAATTCTTATAATTCGCAGTGCATAAGAATTACCGCTTTCCGTTAAGTTAATTCCTTGGTCGTTTATCACAATTAGATTTAGTCTTTTAAGGTTTGCTACAACTCTGGAAGCTTTATCTGCCGAGAGATTCAAATTACCTGCAATACTATTTATTGTTGG
The DNA here is from genome assembly GCA_963704835.1 of uncultured Ignavibacteriales bacterium. GTDB lineage: Bacteria > Bacteroidota > Ignavibacteria > Ignavibacteriales > Melioribacteraceae. Next base: position 154,094 of record CAVPHW010000005.1, read on the forward strand.
TTTTAATTCTTGGTACTGATAATCAAAAATGTGTTTTAAGGCATCTTCTAATTGGATCTTATTTTTTGAAATCTTAAATTTTTTATAACCGGCAATGATTCCTCTTTTGGGCCAGAATAATAGTATTAGAAGAATAACTACCAAAACCAATATTATTGTATTATCAACATTCATATTCACTTCTTTTTATTTATTTGAATTACAAAAATATTCTCTAATACTTTTTCACTTAACATATGTCGAGCATCATCAATCTCAACAATAATTGATCCATCAAATTCTATTCTCTCAAGCACGGTCACTTTTTTATTTAGTGAAATATTTATTTGAGTTAAGTATTTCATTAAATCATCCGATCTGTCATTGACCCTAACTATTTGATAACTTTGATTTACTAGACAGTTTTTCATTAAAAAATCATTAGATTCAACTCTAAATTTTCCGTTGATATTCGGAATAGGTTCACCATGTGGATCCGTTTTTGGATATTTGAGATACTCGTCTATTTTATCAATTAACTTTTTCGTTGTACAATGCTCAAGTTTTTCCGCTTCTACATGAACTTCCGCCCATGATAAATCCAAAATTTCAATTAAAAACAATTCCCATAATCTGTGTTTCCGTAAAACGTCAATTGCCAGCTTTTCGCCTTTTGTAATAATCTTAATGCCTTTATACTTTTGGTAATCAATGTATCCTTGATTAGCCAATTTGGTTGCCATATCTGAAATTGCTGATTTTGAAACATTTAACTCTCTCGAAAGATCTGCGATACCTATTAGGTTTCCTTTTTCTCTACCAAGCAGATAGATTGATTTTAGATAATTCTCTTTAGATATAGTAGCCATAACTATAAAGTTAAGCATACTTAACTATTTTGTCAAGCATATTCTTGTTCATCCTATTTAATTTATCACGTTTGGTATTAAGTTCCTTAATACATATTTTTAATTTTTAAATATTTTATTAAATTTTATACAGAAAGAATTGTCATGGCTGAAAATTTTAATACTCCGATTGGAACCTCATCTAATAAATTGTTACCAAATGTTAAACATACTATTGCCGTTGCAAGCGGGAAAGGTGGAGTTGGTAAAAGTACTGTTTCTGTAAATCTTGCGTTGGCGTTGTCAAAATTGGGTGCTAAAGTTGGTCTATTGGATGCTGATATTTATGGTCCTAGCATTCCCCTGATGATGGGAATAACTGGGAAACCTCAGATTTACCAAAATGAAGGTACTAACAAAATGATCCCATTAGAAAATTATGGGATAAAATTAATGTCTATTGGGTTTCTAATAGATGATGACAATCCCGTTATTTGGCGCGGACCTATGGTTAGTGGTGCTTTAAAACAATTTATGTCGGATGTTGATTGGGGCGAACTCGATTATTTAATATATGATTTACCACCTGGAACCGGTGATATTCAATTAACTTTAGTGCAAACTATTCCGTTATCAGGTGCAATTATTGTTACAACTCCACAAGAAGTATCCTTAATTGATGCTAAAAAAGGACTTAAAATGTTTGAGAAAGTTAATGTTCCTGTATTGGGCATTATCGAAAATATGAGTTATTTCATTGCTCCGGATACAGGAAATAGATATGATATTTTTGGTAGCGGTGGCGGTGAATCACTTTCAACCGAGCTTAAATGTGAATTTTTAGGTGGAATTCCGATTGACCCGAGAATTAGAATTGGCGGTGATAATGGAAAACCAATTGTGCAAAATTTACCAGATGCTGAGGAATCAAAAATTATTTTGGGTATTGCTAGCAGATTAATTTCAATTGTTGATACAAATGCAACAACATCTGAAGATATTGAAATAGAATTATAATGAATGAACAAATAATCCAGAAAGTAGAAGCTGCTTTAGCTGCTGTAAGACCATATCTAAATGAAGATGATGGAGATGTTGAATTAGTTCGTATTACCGATGAAGGTATTGTTGAGTTAAAGCTTCTTGGTAATTGCTCGGATTGTCCAATGTCAACAATGACTTTGCGAGCCGGAATTGAACGAGTATTAATGAAAGAAGTACCACAAATTAAAAGAGTTGAATCAATTAATTAATATTTTGGAGAATGATGAGACGTAAAATAATAGCCGGAAATTGGAAAATGAACAATAATCTATCAGAATCAATTCAATTGGTTTCTGATTTAACGAATTTGTTAAGTGAAACAGAAGTGAATGCAGAAGTAATAATCGCTCCTCCCTTTGTTTCATTAGAAGCAGTAAAATCTTTAATAAAAGGTTCTAAAATTAAATTGAGTGCGCAAAATATGCATTCAGCAAGTTCTGGAGCTTTTACAGGTGAAATTTCAGCTGAAATGCTAAAAAGTGTTGGTTGTGAATATGTAATCTTGGGACATTCTGAAAGAAGAACTATCTTTGCAGAAAGCGATGAATTCATCAATCAAAAAGTGAAACATGCTTTTGCGAATGATATTATTCCGATACTTTGTTGCGGAGAATCTCTTGAACAAAGAGAAAATGGAACAACTTTTAAAGTAATTGAGTCGCAAATTAAGATTGGTTTAGGTGGATTATCAACTGAGCAAGTAGAAAAACTAATAATTGCTTATGAACCTATTTGGGCAATTGGAACAGGAAAAACTGCTTCACCAGAACAGGCTCAAGAAGTTCATGCCTTTATTCGTAAATTAGTTGCTGATATCACTAATGATAATGTTGCTCAAAATATAATAATTCAATACGGTGGAAGTGTTAAACCTGACAATGCGAAAGAATTATTATCTAAACCAGATATTGATGGTGCTTTGGTTGGAGGAGCTTGTCTAAAAGCAGATTCTTTTATGGGAATTATTCTAGGAGCATAAACAATTTCTTATACTTGGGGTAAACTTCTCAAATTTACCCCAAATTCTTCTAACTTCTTTATATACAACAACTTAACATTTTTATTCTCAATTGATTTCGCCTCTTTTTTTTAGTATATTTTAGGCTTATATTAATTTAATATTTGCTTACTTAAATGATAAAAAAACGGCTTTTACTTCCCCTTCTCATACTTTTATTTCAATCAAATTTATTAGCTCAATTAAAGATCGATCAATTAAATTCTGGTTTTGATCAGCTGAAAGATTCTTTGTTTCTTGGTATTACCAAAACAAGGTCTATTGAAAATTTGAATAACTCATGGAAAGTTTTCTTTGTTAATGAACCCGAAAACAAATCTATAGTATCATTCCCAGTCAAATTTACTTTCTCTAAGACCGTAGTCTTTGAAAAAGAATTTAATATTTCTTCATATAAAGTGAATAAAAACTTAGTTCAACTTAATTTCTTGGGACTAAATTATTCCGCAGAAATATATTTAAATAATGCTACGATTTATAAACATGCTGGTGGAGAAGTTCCGTTTTCAATTGATCTAAACGAAAACATGCTAAATTATGATTTGCCAAATACTTTGAGAATAAAAATTCAATATGATATTCATGGAGAAAATACAATCCCCACATTGCAACGATTCTTATTCCCAACAAATTTTGGTGGCATTTTTAGAGATGTATATTTGGCATTCAGACCCAAGGTTGGCATAAAGGATATAAATTATTCTCTCTCGGAAGACACCTCCCCTTTTCAAGGAAAATTAAGTTTTTCTGTTCTAGTAGAAAATTTGACAAAATCAATTCCAGATTCGTTAAAGGATAATTTAAGTGGGAAATTTAAAATTCAGGCTTCTATTAAATTAAACCATGATTCATCTTCCGTGTTTTTTAATACATGGGATATTGATACTCAAAATAACCCAAATTATAAGCTAGATTTTTTTGTCCGATTGAAGGAAATTATTAATTGGAAAACCGATTCACCAATTTCTTATATTGTCAGTCTAAAGCTTCTAAATAACAATGGTCATACTTACGATGAGATAACCAAAAGTATTGCAATGGTTGATTTAGACAAGGTAGGAAAATCCTTAAGATTAAATAATGAAAATTTTACGATTAAGGGTGTTACCTATATTCGTTCTAGTTCAGAATCGGTATCAAATTATTCAAGAATTGAAAAAGACATTAAAACCATAAAGGATGCCGGATTTAATACTGTTAGATTCAGCAAGGTAATTCCTCACCCTTATGCTGTTTTTCTCTGTGAAAAATATGGACTTTTTTCATTGATCGAACTCCCTTTAAATTCCATTCCAGAAAACTTTGCCAGCGATAATAATTTTAGAAATAGAGCAATTTCTTTTATTTCAAGAATTAATAATTACTTCGATAAATATAATACTGTTGTTGGATATGGGTCCGGTGGTTCTTACATAAGTTCATCTGATAACCATTCTGATTTTCTCAGCTTAATAAATAAAACAATCAGAAAAAATTCTCCAAACAAGTTAACTTATTCATCCTTTTTTAATTATTCTCAAAATATTTCAATCACTAATTTAGATTTATTTGGTCTAGAACTTTACGCTGAAGATCCAGCTATGTTCGTGGAAAATTTTTCAAACTCCAGCCCTTCTGATTCAAGTGTGTATTTTATTAGCGAAGCTACCTACCCGAATTATAAAGGAGCAACCAACGGTTATCTAAATGAATTTTCTTATGAGGGACAAGCCAAATTTTTTGATGGAGTTATTGATGCAACATATGAATCCAATATAAAAGGGTTTGTACTTAATAGCATGTTTGATTATCAAGGTGATTTTTCACCACTTTTTGCAGGGTTCGATAAAGAGAATATATACTCAATAGGTATTCTTTCTTCCGAAGAAGATGAATCAAGATTAAGTTTTAATTTAGTTAAATCAAAATTAACTAATGGCACCAAAACAGCAATTCCTATTGGGAATAGTGTTGAAGATTCTTCGTTACTTTTTATAATAAGTGCTTTATTAATCTCAATTATTATAGCACTCTTAATAAACTCGAAAAGAAAGTTTAGGGAAGATGCCACAAGAGCGTTGTTACGCCCATATAATTTTTATTCCGATATTAGAGATCAGAGAATTTTGACAAGTTTTCATTCCAACATTCTTTTATTTTTATTGTCTGGAGCAAATGCCCTTCTTTTCACAATTATTTTTTACTATTTAAAGGATAGCATTTTGTTCGAAAAAATTGTGATCGCATTTGGAAGTTATAAATTAAGCTCAATTATAAGTTACCTTGCTTGGAATCCTGAGGAGGCATTTATTTACTTTTTTATTGCTAGCATAGTTTTGTTCTTAGCTACAAGTATTGTTTTTCAGATTTCTTCATTTTTTGTAAAAAACAGAGTTCTTTATTCTAGTGTATATTCTGTTGCAATTTGGTCTTTTCTGCCGTTGGCATTATTGGTTCCATTGGAAGCGGTTTTGTACAAGTTGTTGCAAATTGAAACCTATAACATAATTATATATGTAGTGTTATTCTTGTTTCTAATTTGGAACATTCAAAGATTTCTAAAGGGTATTTATGTAATATTTGATATAAGACCTTTTACTGTTTATTTCTTCAGTTTTTTAATTTTTGGAAGCCTTGTTTTTGCTACATTGTTTTATTTTCAATATACTACAAGGGTTTTTGACTATATAAATATTGCTTTTAAGCAATTTGCTCTTCTCTAAAGGGAAATAAATTTGCACCTGTCTAAAATTGAAATATTCGGATTTAAATCCTTTGCTAACAAAACTGTTGTCGATTTTACAAGAGGGATTACTGGAATTGTTGGACCAAATGGTTGCGGCAAGACCAATATTGTAGATGGAATTAGATGGTGTTTAGGCGAGCAAAAAAGCAGTACGCTGCGAAGTGATAAAATGGAAAACGTAATTTTTAATGGTACGCGAACGAAAAAGCCAATGGGAATGGCTGAAGTATCATTAACTATTGTAAATGATAAAGGAATTCTGCCGACAGATTTTTCTGAAGTTACTATAACGAGAAGAATTTTTAGATCTGGAGAAAGCGAATACCTCTTAAACAAAAATATTTGCCGGCTTAAAGATATTACCAATCTTTTTATGGATACAGGTATGGGCACCAATGCATATTCTGTAATCGAGTTAAAGATGATTGAAACTATTCTGAGCAATAAAGCGGAAGAACGAAGAAAAATGTTTGAAGAAGCTGCCGGTGTGAATAAGTATAAACTTAGACGCCGTCTTTCTCTTAACAAATTAGATGAAGTAAAAAAAGATTTAACGCGAGTTAATGATATAGTTTCTGAAGTTGATAAAAATGTTCGTTCGCTGGAAAGACAAGCAAAAAAGGCGGATAGATATAATCAAATTGAAACCGAATTAAGAGAAGTTGAACTTGGGTTAGCAGAACGTGAATTTTTCCTATTTACAACTCAATTATTCGAATTTGAATCAAGCACATTAAATCTTACTCAGCAGAAAGAATTAATTGATACTCAAAGAAGAGAGATTGAATCAAAGCTTATTAATTTACGACAAGAAATAAATAATATAGAAAGTAGATTCCGAGAAAAATCAAGTGCCATTTCAAGGTTAACAGAACAGATTTTCAATTTGAACAAAAATATTTCTGTTTCACAAGAACGTGCAAAATCTTTAAATATTAATATCGATCGTTTTAAAAATAGTATTGAAGAGTACACACTTGATAAAGATGAATTAGAGCACAATTTAATTGAATATAAAACCAAGCTTGAAGACCTAAATGCAAAATTAATAGATAAACAAAAAGAAGTTGAAGATTATCAACAAAATTTAGACCAGAAGAGAACCGAACTTGTTTAATAACCGAGAACTCTACAAAGAGAAGTATGATTTTTTTAATAATAAACAAAAAGAAATTTCTTCTATTGAAAGCAAAATATTAAATAGTAAAAATTTATTTGAACAGTATAATAATACAATTAACAAACTTAACAATAATATTCAAACAATTACTTCTAACATTGCCAAAAGTGTGGGATTTTTAGAGGATTTAGAAAATGAAAAAACTCAAGTTGAAACTAAACTAAAAGAATCTGAACAAAATTATTCAAAGAATTTTGAAATAAAAGAAAATTTAGAAAAGGAAATATCAGATTTACGTGTTAATGAACTGGAATTAAAGAGCAACATAAATAATGTAAAAGATAAAATTGAATTTTTCCAAACTCTTATTAATAATTTAGAAGGTGTTTCTAAAGGCTCAAAATCATTGATTGAAAGTGAAGGTTGGACAAAGAATAAAAAAATTCTTCTAGCTGATGTTGGCTCACCAAATGAAGATTATAGATTTGCAATTGAAACTGTGTTAAAACCAATTCTCAATAACTTGTTAATTGAATCAACCGAAGAACTCTTGTCTGCAATTGATTATTTAAAGAAAAATGAACTCGGTAAAGCATCTTTTATTCTTAAATCTTCCAAAATTAAAAATGGCGTTCTCAATAAAATTAATGCTTTTGCCTTAAGGCGTAAGTCTAAATCTATAAAAAAACATTCATCTTTTTTATTCTGGGCAAATGAGTTAATTGAGTATGATGAGAAATGGAAAAATTATTTTGATGTAAGCTTAGATAGAGTAGCTATTGTAAAAACTTTGAAGGATGCAATAACATTAAGAAAAAATTATTCTGAATTTAGTTTTGTTACACCAGATGGTGATTTTATTAATGATTTTGGTATTGTAGAAGCTGGTTCTTCTACTAGTTTAGAAGAAACACTATTTGGTAGACGAAAATTATTAGATGACTTAAAAAATGAATATCCTAAGCTTGAAAATAATCTAGTTAAACTTCAGGAATTTATTGAGGAAAAGGAAGAAATAGTTTCTAAGATTAATCTTAAAAATATCTCCGAACAAGGAAAAATATTTGTAAATGATATAAACAATATTGAGAAACAAATTTCTCAACTTGAGTATGAAAAGAAAAAATCTGCTGCTGATATTGAAAACATCCAAGATGAAATACAAGAAAGTGTTAGTCAACTTAATATTTCCGAAAAAAATCAAAATCAATTTACTGCAGAACTAACTGAGAAAAGTTTTTCAATTGATTCTTTAAAAAATGAATTAGGTGGTTTTGAATCAAACCTAAATAGCCAAGAGGATAGTTTTTCTACTCTCCAATCCAATTTTAACAATTCCCAAGTTGAGCTTCAACGCATAAAAGGTGATATACAAAATACAACCAGTTTATTATCTAAAGCAAATGAATCTAAAGCCTCACTGATAAGATCGATTGAAAAACTACATCATGAGATTAAGACATCTGAAGATGAAGCTAGTACAATAAGTGCAAATATAGAAGATACTCAATTTGAATATGATGAAATTAATGCTGATAAAAACATTCGTGTAGAAGAACTTGAGAAAATAGAATCAGAGTTGGTTGAAAAGAAAAAAGAATCTTCAGAGCTAGAACATAATTTGAATAATGTAAGAAATGAAAGACAAACTATTTCTGATAATATTCATCAGATTCAAGTTAAGCAAAATGAGAAATCCATCCGCTTAGAAAATCTTGTTAACCATATAAGAGATGAATATAGTATTACCCTTGAGAAAAAGGAATTTGATGATATTGATTCTTTTAATTTCAAAGATACTTCAGCCGAAGTACATTCGTTAAAAGAAAAGTTAAAAGGATTGGGTCCAATAAATTTATTAGCTTACTCAGAATATGAAGAAGAAAATGAAAGACTTCAATTTTTAGAAAAACAAAGAACCGACTTAATCAATTCTGAAAAGGATTTAATAAATACTATTAAAGATATCAATGAATCTGCTGAAAGTGTTTTTATGGAAACTTTTGCGCAAATAAAAACCAATTTTCAAACAATATTTCAATCCGTTTTTAATCCCGGCGATGAAGCAGATTTGGTTCTGGAAGAAGGAGTAGATCCACTGGAAGCAAAAATAGAAATAATTGCTAAACCGAAAGGCAAGCGCCCAACTGGTATAGAACTTTTATCCGGAGGAGAGAAAACTTTAACAGCTACAGCTCTATTATTTGCAATATACTTAGTGAAACCTAGTCCATTTTGTATAATGGATGAGGTTGATGCACCTTTGGATGATGCAAATATTGATAGATTTACAAAACTTTTAAAGGATTTTAGTCATAACACTCAGTTTATTATTGTTACACACAACAAAAGAACAATGGAAGCTGCAGAGAATATGTATGGTGTTACAATTCAAGAGGAAGGTGTTTCAAAATTAGTTGGCGTACAATTTAATGAAGAACTTGGTATAGTAAATTGATGAATGAAATAATAACCCGATCATTTAAAATATATATTGATTTTGATGGGACCATAACGCAAACTGATATTGGTGAACACATGTTTTTGCAGTTTGGTGACCCTGTAAAAAGTCAGCAAATAATTGATGAATGGTTGGCTGGGAATATTAATTCGAAAACAGTTTGGATTGAACTTTGCAAAACAATTAAAAATTGGAATGAAAAAGAATTTGATAAATTTTTAGATACAATGGAAATTGACCCTTATTTTATAGAATTCATTGAATATTGTGAAAAGAATAATCATGCCGTAACAATATTGAGCGATGGTCTTGATTACTATATTAATAAAATAGCTGGAAAATATAAATTTGAATATCTACCCATTTTTTCAAATAAACTATCATTTGATCAAAAAGGAAATTTAATCCCTTTGTTTCCTTATACTGATGAGGAATGTAAAGAGTGTGCTAATTGTAAAAGGAATCATATATTAAATTCATCAGGTGATGAAGACATTACTATATACATTGGAGATGGCTATTCAGATACTTGTGCGGCGGAACATTGTGATTTTATTTTTGCAAAGAGATCGCTGTTAAAATATTGCGAAAAAAATGGATTGCCATATTTCCAATTTAACACTTTTAAAGATGTGCAAAAAATTGTACCACAGTTAGCAAATAAGAAAAAAATTAAAAAACGGCACCAAGCTGTCCTAAAAAGAAGAGACGCTTACATGCAAGGATAATTTCAAATGGATTTGACAAAAAAAATAAGAAAAATACTTTTTAGGAACAGAAGTTATACTCCAGTTCCCTTTTTAATTTTGATGCTTTTATTTCAAAAACCAACTCTATCAAGTATAATAATTGGTTTTGTTTTGGTCTTAATAGGTGAAGGATTTAGATATTGGGGAGTTGTATATGCTGGTAGTTCAACCAGGACAACTTCCGGAGTTGGAGCTAATAAATTAATTGTTGCTGGCGCATTTGCACATTTAAGAAATCCACTTTATCTGGGCAACATTTTGATTTATCTTGGTATTGGAATAATGTCGTTAGCATGGTTCCCCTATCTACAAATTATTGCACTTGTATTTTTTCTGTTTCAATATCATTTAATAATTGCAGAAGAGGAAGAATTTTTATTGGCAACATTCGGGAAAGATTATGAAGATTATAAGCTAAATGTTCCCAAGTTGATACCAAGAATTTCACCCTATTTAACTGAAGAGACACAAAATCAACCAATGAAACTTGCAAAAGGTTTAAAATCTGAAAGAAGAACCTTACAAGCTATATTGATAATTTCTCTAATCATTGTCATCAATTTTATTTTTAATTGATGTGAAAAAGAAACTAATGATTTTAGCCGGTGAAGCTTCGGGTGATTTACATGGCGCTGCTCTAATTGACGAGTTGCTAAAACTAGATCCAGATTTGGAAATTTCCGGAATTGGTGGCGATAAAATGGTTAATAGTGGTATGAAGAAATTATATCACATAAATGAAATGGCATTTTTAGGTTTTGTTGAAGTGGTAAAGCATCTACCTTTTATAAAAAAAGTTAAAGCGAATTTATTAGAATTTGCCGTAAGCAATAAAATTGGAATGGTTGTATTGATTGATTATCCTGGCTTTAATTTAAGCATGGCAAAATCGTTTGATAAAATTGGATTAAAAAATATTTACTATATATCCCCTCAAATTTGGGCTTGGGGAAAGGGTAGAATCAAAAAAATTAAAAAAATAATCAGCAGGATGATTGTGTTCTTCCCATTTGAGGAAGAAATGTACAAACTGAATAAAGTTAATTCTGATTTTGTTGGACATCCATTAGTAAATAAAATTGATAATTATAATTTTCTAAGTCGTCCAGAAATAGTTCAGAAGTATAATCTTGATGCAGAAAAAGAAATTTTATTACTTCTACCTGGAAGCAGGAAACAAGAAATAGAAAAAATTTTTGACGATCTAATTCAAGCTTCTAAGGAACTTTCAAGTGAATTTAATATGCAAACTGTTGTGGCTTGTTCTGAAAATTTAGATCAGAATTATATTGAAAGCTTTAGAGGCAAGTATAATTTTAAAGTAGTTAAGGGTGACACTTATAGTTTATTGAAAAATTCGAAATTTGCAATTGTTAAATCGGGAACATCAACCTTAGAGGCTGGTATAATTGGGACTCCCTTTTTGGTTGTGTACAAAACAAATTATTTAACTTACCTTATTGGTAAATCTTTAATCAAAATCCCAAATATTGCATTAGCGAATATTGTTGCTAATAAAAAAATTGTTAAGGAATTAATCCAAAATGAGGTTTCACCAGAAAATTTGTATAATGAAGTGAAACATATTTTGACAGATAAATCTAAATATGATAAGATAAGGAATGAACTTACCTTAATTAAGAGTAGATTAAAAACTGAAGGTAATCCGAGCAAGAAAGCGGCAGAAATTATTTATGCGGAATTGAATGCATTACAATAAAACGAAAAAAAGTATTCTAAACTTTTTTGGCGTTAAGTTTTCAAGTATTTTAATTCCACTTTTGTGTAGATCATTAAGAATAAATGAAATTGATAAACATAATATCCAAAAATCAGATTCGGCTAAACAAAACTATGTAGTTGCTTTTTGGCATGGGAAAATGCTAGTGCCCTGGTACCTTTTTCGGGATACAAATTCTGCAACAATTATAAGTGCAAGTAGAGATGGAAATATACTTACTAAGATTCTTGAAAAATGGAATTATTTGGTAAAAAGAGGATCGAGCAGTAAGGGTGGAAAAGAAGTTTTGGATGATTTATTGAGTGAAGCAAAAAATGGAAGAAAAATTTTAATTACTCCAGATGGACCTCGTGGCCCGCAATATAAAATGAAAGCTGGAGCGATAGTTATAGCAAAAAAATGCAATATCCCACTTGTTCTTATTAGTGTTAGTTATAACAGAAAATTTAATTTAAAGAGCTGGGATAAATTTGAAATTCCACTTTTATTCAGTAAAGTAAATGTTAAGTACTCTGAACCATATTATTTTGATTCTGAGCTATCTTTTGATGAAACGAATGAGATGATAAATAAAGTTGAAAAAGATTTTATCAAACAAGAAAACGATCTGGAGAAATTTTGTTAAAATTTATTAGAATTGTTTTATCTCCACTTACTTTTCTATATAAATTTATTATTAATCTAAGAAATACTCTTTTTGATAAAAATATCTTCCGTCAAACAAAGGTAAATGCTAATGTTATTTCGGTTGGCAATTTAACAATGGGCGGTTCTGGTAAAACTCCGTTTGTTATTATGTTAACTAAGTATTTTAAGAGTAAAAATTATAAAGTCGGGGTTCTAAGCAGAGGTTATGGAAGAAAGAGTAAGGGATACAAATTAGTTTCAAGAGGAGAAAAGCCGTTAATTGATGTTGATAAGTCTGGAGATGAAATTAATTTAGTCTCTATTGAATGCCAGGTACCAGCTGCGGTTGCTGAAAAAAGAGTTGCTGGAGCACAAAAATTTTTAATTGATGTCGAGCTAGATACTTTAGTACTTGATGATGCATTTCAACATAGATGGATTGCTCGAGATTTGGATCTTCTTATTATTGATCAGAAATTTTTAAGTAATGTAAATATTATTGATCAGAATTTACTACCGTTAGGATCTATGAGAGAGTCATTTGATTCAATGGAAAGAGCTGATATTGTAGTTATAAATAGAAAATTTTCACCAAAAATAACAATACCCTCAAAACTTAAGCACCATTTTGTTAATAAAAAGGTGTTTTACTGTAATTATAAAGTTGAAGGTATTTATGATGTTAAGGATAATAAAAAATATAGCATTAAAGAGTTTGAAAACCAGCACAGTTTAGTTGTTTGTGGAATAGCAAGGCCATTTTCTTTTTTAAGGATATTAGAAGAAAATAGCATTAATATAAAGGATAAAATAATTTTTAATGACCATAAAAATTATTCATTAAAAGAGATTAAAGAAATAAGAAAAGAATTTTATAGCACCAATTCTTTTTCTGTTTTAACTACACAAAAAGATGCTGTGAAACTTATGAAGTTTAGCAAAGAATTAGATGACATAGATATTTATTTTCTTAAAATTGAAGTTGTTATGGAAAATGAAAAAGAATTTTTTAAATCAGTTGATGATAAAATTATAAACTAAATAATCAAACATTAATAATCTTTCTAAGGAAAAAATAATGGAAAAAAGTAAAAACACAAAGTACGTATATTTTTTTGGTGGCAAAAAAGCCGAAGGAAAAGCAGAAATGAAAAGCCTGCTCGGAGGTAAAGGCGCAAACCTATCCGAAATGGTGAATATCGGGTTACCAGTTCCAGCTGGTTTTACAATCACAACCGAAGTTTGTACAGCTTACTATGATAATAAAAGAAAATATCCAAAAGAATTAGAAAAACAAGTTCTTGATTCTATTGCAAAAATTGAAAAAGAAATGGGTGCTAAATTTGGAGATAAAAAAAATCCTCTTTTACTTTCTATAAGAAGCGGTGCAAGAGCTTCTATGCCCGGTATGATGGATACAATTCTTAATTTGGGATTGAATGACCAAACAGTTGAAGGATTAATCAAGAGTACAAACAATCCAAGATTTGCTTATGATTCTTATAGAAGATTTGTACAAATGTATGGAGATGTGGTTCTTGGATTGCAGCCTGAAGGCAAGCATGATCTTGATCCATTTGAAGTAATTCTTGATAAAAAGAAAAAGCAGCATAAAATTGTTAAGGATACCGAATTAACTGCAGAACACTTAAAAGAAATAGTTGCTGAATATAAAAAAGAAATTAAAAAACAAACCGGACACGATTTCCCAAGTGATCCAAAAGTACAACTTTGGGGAGCAATTGGAGCAGTTTTTAACTCATGGATGAACGAAAGAGCTCATGTCTATAGAAAAATGAACAATATTCCAGCAAGTTGGGGTACTGCCGTAAATGTTCAATCAATGGTATTCGGAAATATGGGTGAAGATTCTGGAACCGGTGTTGCTTTTACTAGAGATCCTGCTTCAGGTAAAAATGTGTTTTATGGTGAATACTTATTCAATGCTCAAGGAGAAGATGTTGTAGCTGGTACAAGAACTCCGCACGAAATAGTTGAATTAAAGAAAGACAATCCTAAAATTTATAAAGAATTAGATGACATCAGAAAAAAACTTGAAAAACATTACAAAGACATGATGGATGTTGAATTTACAATTCAACAAGGTAAATTATGGATGCTTCAAGCAAGAGTTGGAAAAAGAACAGGATTTGCGGCCATTCAGATTGCAGTTGATATGGTAAGAGAAAAATTGATTTCTAAAGAAGATGCTATTCTCAGAATTGATCCTGAACAATTAAATCAATTATTAAGACCAATCTTTGATACTGAACAAAAAGCCAAAGCCATTAGTACTGGAAAACTTCTTGCCAAAGGATTAAATGCTGGACCAGGTGCTGCTTCCGGTAAAGTTGCTTTCTCAGCACAAGATGCTGAAATAATGGCAAGCAAAGGTGATAAAGTAATTCTAGTAAGAATAGAAACATCTCCTGAAGATATTAAAGGAATGGATGCAAGTGAAGGAATCTTAACAGCTAAGGGTGGTATGACTTCTCATGCAGCTTTGGTTGCCAGACAAATGGGTAAAGTGTGTGTGGCTGGTTGTGGAGCTCTAGAAATAGATTACAAAAAAGGAACGATGAAATCTTCAGGTTCAAGTATTGTTGTTAAAGAAGGTGAATACATTTCTATTGATGGTTCTACTGGTGAAGTTATTCATGGTGAAATTCAAACTAAACCTTCTGAAGTAGTTCAAGTTCTTATCACAAAAGAATTGGATCCTAAGAAATCTCAAGTATATCAAACTTATAAAGACTTGATGACTTGGGCTGACAAATATAGAACTCTTGGAATTAGAACAAATGCTGATCAACCAGATCAATCCGAAAATGCAATCGCTTTTGGTGCTGAAGGTATTGGGTTATGTAGAACAGAGCATATGTTTTTTGGTGGTGATAGAATTCTTGCAGTAAGAGAAATGATTCTTTCTGATAATGAAGAAGGAAGAAGAAAAGCTCTTGCCAAATTGTTACCTCAGCAAAGAAAGGATTTTTCAGAAATATTTGAGGTCATGAAAGGTCGTCCGGTTACAATTAGAACATTAGATCCGCCTTTGCATGAATTTTTACCTCATTCAGATAAAGAACAAAAAGAAGTTGCAAAAGCTCTTAATATTACTGTGAACAAGCTTAAATCAAAAATGGAATCATTGGCTGAATTTAATCCAATGCTTGGATTTAGAGGTTGTAGATTGGGAATTAGTTATCCTGAAATAACCGAAATGCAAGCTCAAGCAATATTTGAAGCTGCAGTTGAAGTAGCTAAAAAAGGAATTAAAGTTAAACCTGAAATTATGATTCCGTTAGTTGGACATGTTGAAGAATTAAAAATACAAGAAGAAATTGTAAGAAGAGTTGCGAAAGAAGTATTTAAGGCAAAAGGTAAAAAAGTAGACTATTTGGTTGGAACAATGATTGAACTTCCAAGAGCTGCTCTTACCGCTGATGAAATAGCAAAACATGCTGAATTCTTTAGCTTCGGAACCAACGATCTTACTCAAACTACTTTTGGTTTATCAAGAGACGATGCTGGTAAATTTTTACCAATATATGTTGAAAGAGAAATACTTGCGAAAGATCCGTTCGAAAGTATAGATCAAAGTGGTGTTGGACAATTGGTAGAAATGGGGAC
Organism: uncultured Ignavibacteriales bacterium; assembly: GCA_963704835.1. GTDB lineage: Bacteria > Bacteroidota > Ignavibacteria > Ignavibacteriales > Melioribacteraceae. The sequence goes on from CAVPHW010000005.1 coordinate 170,036, forward strand.
AAAAAAAGGCAGAAGTGTTAAACCAAATTTAAAAGTTGGTATTTGCGGTGAGCATGGCGGTGAACCTGTATCTGTTGAATTTTTTCACAGAACTGGTTTGGACTATGTAAGCTGTTCGCCATTTAGAGTTCCAATTGCTCGACTAGCTGCTGCTAGAGCTGCTTTAAGAAAATAAATATGTGAGTTATGCTAATTCTAAAACCAAGCTTAGTAAAATAAGCTTGGTTTATTAATATTGGAGATTTTCTAAATCAACTGAACAGTGTGTAAGTTTTTTCAGTATAGATTTAAAATATTTACCAATAGTATTTTGATAATAGGAGAATAAATGAAATTATCAGATTTTAAATATGTATTACCAAAAACTGCGATTGCTAAATATCCGGCGAAAAAAAGAGATGAATCAAAGTTGATGGTATTTCAAAGAGAAACTACAAATGTTGAGCATAAAAAATTTAAAGACGTTGCAGACTATATGTCTAAAGGTGATGTGCTAGTTGTAAACGAAACAAAAGTTATGCAAGCTCGATTGTTTGGACATAAAGAAAGAACAAATGCAAAAATTGAAGTTTTTGTATTGAGAGAGTTAAATAGAGAAGAAAAAATTTGGGATGTAATTGTTGATCCTGCAAGAAAAGTACGAATCGGTAACAGAATTTATTTTAATGACAAATTGTGGTGTGAAGTAATTGATAACACTACTTCAAGAGGAAGAACTGTTAGAATAAATTATGATGGCGATGATATTTATAAGGCAATTGAAAAAATTGGTCAAACTCCACTACCACCTTATATTAAAAGAAATTCTGAGAAATCTGATAGAGACGATTATCAAACATTATTTGCAAAAACTGACGGATCAGTTGCAGCTCCAACGGCTGGATTACATTTTACACCTGAATTAATCAAAAAAATAAAGAAAAAGGGTGTTAAAATTGTGCCTGTTACTCTTCATATTGGATTAGGAACTTTTAGACCGGTTGAAGTTGAAGATCTGACCAAACATAAAATGGATTCAGAATTTTTCGAAATTACAGAAGAAACTGCCAATGTTGTAAATACTGCTCTTACTGCCAAGAAGAATATTTTTGTCGTTGGAACAAGCACAACAAGAGCATTAGAGAGTAGCGTAACTGCAGAAGGATTTGTAAAGCCAAATTATGGTTGGACTGATAAATTTATTTTTCCAGCTTATGAGTTTAAAATAACTAAAAAACTTATTACTAATTTTCACCAACCTGAATCTACCTTACTAATGCTTACCGCTGCTTTTGGTGGTTATGATGAAGTGATGAAAAATTACAAAAAAGCTTTAAAGGAAAAGTATAGATTTTTGAGTTATGGTGATGCAATGCTAATTTTATAATATGAGCAATATTGCAATAATTCCATCTGCTGGTTCTGGTTCTAGATTTAATTCCCCAATACCTAAACAATTTGTTAAAGTATTGGGGAAAGAACTAATTGTATATACACTCCAAGTATTTCAAGATTGTTCTGAGATTGACGAAATTATTATACCTACCAGTGAAAAGTACATTAGTTTATTGACCTCGCTAAAAGCTAAATATAAATTTGACAAGATTTCCAAAATAATCTTGGGCGGGAAAGAGAGACAAGATAGTGTTTATAATGGAATAATCTCAAAAAAAATGGAAGATCGTGATTTAATTATTGTTCATGATGCTGCAAGGCCTCTTCTTTCTGAAACTCTATTACAAACCGCTATAAAAGAAGCATATAAATCCGATAATATAGTTGTGGCAATAAAGGCTAGAGACACTTTAATTAAAGGAAAAGATTTGGTTGAAAATTATTTAGATAGAGATCAAATCTATTATGCACAAACCCCACAAATTTTTAGATATTCAACCTTATTAGATTCTTATAATATTGCAAAGAAAACAAATTTCAAATCAACTGATGAATCGATGTTAGTTAAAAATGCAGGTTATAATGTAAAAATAGTTGAAGGTGAATTTTTAAACTTTAAGGTAACAGAGAAAAACGATCTCCAATTTTTGGAATCAATTTTAAAAAAAAAAGCTATGATTTTTAATATTGAATATGTTTCAATAATTCAATAACTTTAGTAGATTATTGAGGGAAATATGCCAAATCTTCTATTTATAATAATTCTATCTTACATCGTTGGATCAATTCCAATCAGCATAATTTTAACAAAAATTATAAAAGGTGTGGATATCCGTAATTTCGGTAGCGGTAACGCTGGCGGAACCAATGTCTCAAGAGTTTTGGGGAAAAAATTTGGTGTTTTAACAATTCTCCTAGATGCAATGAAAGGGGTTATTGCAGTTATTTTTATTGCTCGTTTATATTATGGTAATTTCCCATTCCCAAACACAACCCCATTTGATGATTTTACTTTAGTTCAAATTATTGCAGGACTTTCTGCTGTTATTGGTCACATCTGGACCATCTTTGCTGGTTTTAAGGGTGGCAAAGGAATTGCCACTGGCCTTGGTGTTTTAGTCTCTATTGTTACCTTAGATATGATTATGGCATTAGGTGTCTTCTTTCTTGTAGTTTACTTTTCAAAATATATCTCACTTGCATCTATTTCTGCTGCAGTTTCAGTTCCAATCATTATGGTAATTAGAGAAAATGTATTTGGAGTTGATATTCCAAGCTATCATAATATTTTACCATTTATTATTGCATTAGCTTTGCTTGTTATTTATACCCATAGAGCCAATGTTGATCGGTTACTTAAAGGTGTAGAAAATAAAATTTCACTTTCTAAAAAAAAGAAATAAAAATCAATGCGGATTTCAGTATTAGGTGCTGGTAGCTGGGGAACAGCTCTTGCCATATTACTTCATTCAAATGGACATGATGTTACACTATGGGAGTATAAACGCAGTTTTGCAAAATCCATACTTAAAACTAGAGAGAACAAAGTATATCTGCCTAAAATTAAAATTCCAAAAGAAATTTTAATTACCAATTCGCTAAAAGAAGCTTGTCTTCATCAACATTTAATTGTTTTAGCAATCCCTACCCAATTTATTAGAAGTGTTTTAAAAAATATAAAGAACTATGATTTTGGTGATACTACTTTTGTAAGTGTTGCCAAAGGAATTGAAATTGGAACGCTTTATACTGTCTCTCAAATAATTCGTGATGAAATTCCAGAAATAGAAGCTAAAAATATTGGTGTTCTCTCCGGCCCAAGTCATGCAGAAGAAGTTGCAAAAAAAATGCCTACAGCCGTTGTTGCCGCCTCTTCTGATAAGAACACTGCTAAACAAATTCAAACTGCATTTAGTACTTCCTTCTTTAGAGTTTACTACTCAACTGATATTATTGGAGTTGAATTGGGAGGTGCTCTTAAAAATGTAATTGCTATCGGTGCTGGTATGACTGACGGAGCTAAGTTTGGTGATAATACGAAAGCTGCAATTATGACAAGAGGAATTGCCGAAATTTCTAGAATTGGTGTAGAAATGGGAGCAAGACCTGAAACTTTTTCCGGACTTTCTGGTGTTGGCGATTTGATTGTTACTTGCATGAGTAAACATAGTCGTAATAGATACGTTGGCGAACAAGTTGGTTCTGGTAAAAAATTAAAAGCAGTATTAAAATCAATGCAGATGGTAGCCGAAGGTGTTGCCACATGTCAATCAACTTTTGAATTAGCAAGGAAACATGATGTAGATACTCCAATTGTTGATATGGTTTATAACATTTTGTTTTTAGATAAAGATCCTGAAAAAGGAACTTATGATCTAATGGCAAGAGAAATGAAATCCGAAAATTAATTTAATTGTTCATTTAATAAAATTTTCCTCCCATTTTTTATAATATGCAATCCAAATCTATTTCAGATTCTATCCAATTTTTAAGCGGTGTTGGACCTAAAAGGGCAGAATCATTTAATCAGTTAGGGATAAAAACAATTGAAGACTTATTGTTTTACTTCCCCACTAAGTATTTAGATAGAACTAAAATATTAACTGCTGTAAAAGTCTTACAGCATGTAGTAAATGGATATGATGGAGAGGTTACTATTGTTGGTAAAGTAATCGATTCCGAATTTCTAAATTATGGAAAGAAACAAATCTTTAAGGTAATTTTTCAGGACAACAGTGGGCTGTTTGAGTGTGTTTGGTTCAGAAGTAATAAATACTTTAAGACTTTATTTAAGGTTGATGAATACTATGCCATTTCTTCTAAGCCTGTGCTTACTAAATATGGTAATTTACAATTTACACACCCAGACTTTGATAAATTCAGTATTGACGAGACAAATGATTTTATTAATACCGGGAAAATAATTCCTTTTTATTCTATTCCAAAAGACTTAAAGAGTAAAAATATTGGTGATATTGGACTAAGAAAAATTATAAAGCAAGCTTTAACTGAATTCGGTCATTTGATTGTAGAAACACTACCTGAATCAATTGTTAAAAAAAACAATCTACATCCTTTAATTGAGTCTGTTAAAAACATTCACTTCCCCGAAACTATGGAAAAGTTAGATGAATTAAAAAGAAGATTTAAGTATGAAGAGCTTTTTTACATTGAGATTTTAGTTGCCTTAAGAAAATATAAATTTATAACAGTCGCCAAAGGAATACATTTTTCTATTCATGTAGATATAATCAAGAAGTTTTTAGATGTGCTGCCATTTACGTTAACTTCAGATCAGTTAAAAGTCTTAAGTGAAATTAAACATGATATGAATAACCCTAAGCCAATGAATAGGTTACTACAGGGTGACGTTGGAAGTGGGAAAACTATTGTTGCTGTAATATGTATGTTGATTGCAATAAGCAACGGCTATCAAGCTGCTATTATGGCCCCAACAGAAATTCTCGCAGATCAACATTTTCAAAACATTAAGCAGCTTCTCTCTGGATTTGATTTCACCATTGAATTGCTAATTGGCGGCACTAAAAAAAACGAAAAGTCTAGAATATTAGAATCAATTAAAGACAATACATGTAATATTGTTATTGGAACACATGCACTTATTGAAGAAACTGTTTGTTTTTCTAATTTGGGCTTAGTTGTAATTGATGAGCAACATCGTTTTGGCGTTGCACATAGAGGAAAGCTAATTAGAAAAGGTATTACTCCTGATGTTTTAATTATGACTGCTACTCCGATACCAAGAACATTAACAATGACTCTTTACGGTGATCTTGATTTATCACTCATTCACGAGCTTCCAAAGAATCGAATTCCAATTAAAACTGTTCTTAGAGGCGAACGTAGTCTACCAGATATTTATAGTTTTATAATTGATAAGCACCGAGAAGGTTACCAAACTTTTATTGTTTTCCCGCTCGTAGAAGAATCAGAGAAAATGGATTTGAAAGCGGCAGAAGTATATTTTGAAGAACTTAAACATTCATATTTGAAAGAATTAAACATTGGTCTTCTACACGGAAGAATGAGCTGGAAAGAAAAAGATGAAACAATGCAGAGATTTAAAAATAATGAGTTTGATGTACTAATCTCAACAACAGTTATTGAAGTAGGAATTGACATACCAGACGCAAATATCATTGTCATTAATGATGCGGAAAGATTTGGGCTTTCACAATTACATCAATTAAGAGGTCGAGTTGGCAGAGGAACTAAACAAGCTTTCTGTATATTAGTAACTAAAAACGAACTCTCTTCCAAATCTAAAACTTTTAATTTTAATTTTGACTATTTATCAAAATCTCAAATTGAGTTTCATAAATCTAAAATTAGATTAAATGCCATGATTAAATATTCAAGCGGATTTGAACTTTCTGAAGTAGACTTAAAATTAAGAGGTCCAGGTGATATATTTGGGAAAATGCAAAGTGGTTTTCCTAATTTAGTTTTTGCAGACTTAACTACAGATCAAGAAATATTGGTTAGTGCTAAAGAGGATGCATTTAAGATAATTGAAAGAGATCATAACTTAAATTCCACCGATCTCAAAATGATAAAAAGGAAGCTTAACAAATATTATTCGGACAATTTAAAATACTCAACTATTGGCTAGCCCAGTTAGAACATTTCTATCAAATCTATCTCTAAAGATTCATAAGGAGATTCTATAATTCTTCCAATCTCTTCATCATTTTCATAAACAATTATTGTGGGGACAAATTCAATATCTAAATCATCAACCTCGTTTGCAATCCCCTTTTTACTTCTATCAACTCCAATTATCTCAAGCTGGCTTGAAGGAAAGTTAATAGAATCCAATATTTTAATAAATCTAGGAACTTCCCTTTTACTATCGCTACACCATGTACCTAACACAATTTTTATTTTTTTATCAGAAATTTCTTTCACAAAATTTAAAACTGTATTTGTATCAACTTTATAATTATTATACTCATGATTATACCACCATGCATAATTGGAGTCTTGAAATACTTCAACTGTGCATGTTCCAACTAAAAGGATTTCTTCTGAGTTCTCATCTTCCATAATTATATATTCTTGTGCTACTATTAATGTGCTAAACAAAAATAGGAAAAAGAAAGCTTTCATTTATTCTTCCATTCCATTGTTAGTTGTTCTTACGTCAAGTCCCCAATATAATTTCTTTCTTAAAATTTCAAAATAGTGTTTATGAGCACTATGAATTAATTTTAGATCATACTTACTTTTTGATATTTCAACTACAGCAGTTGGTTTAAGATAACTAACCCTTTGACCATCACAAATAACTTGAACATCTCGATGAGGTGAATAGGCTTTAATTGTTACCTTCTGATTATTAGAAATAACCAAGGGGCGCATTGTTAAAGTATGCGGTGAAATTGGACTAAGTAAAATTGATTCCGTTTGTGGGTTAATAATTGGTCCTCCAGTTGACAACGAGTAACCAGTAGAACCAGTTGGAGTTGATATAATAATTCCATCAGCAGAAAATGTACTAACATATTCATTATCAACCTCAATTGTAATTTCAATCATTTTAGGATATTTACCTCTATCAATAACAATATCATTGATGGCATATAAATCCTCTGATACTTCTGATAAACAATCACCTTGAAGAGTATTCCTTTTTTCAATGATTAGATTACCCTTTTTAAGATTTTGAATAAGGCTATCAATAGTTGTTGAATCATACTCTGTAAGAAAACCGAGCTTACCAAAATTAACACCCACGAGAGGTGTGCCAGTACATCTAGAATGATAAGCAGTATTAAGTAAAGTGCCATCACCTCCAATAGAAATAATTACATCACAATTATTTGCCAATTCTTCTTCTTTATAAAGCTTGTACAAATTCCAATTTATATCTGGATTATTATAAAGTTTAAGAACTGCATTGCTAAATACGAAATTAATGTCAGCACTTAATAATTTGTCAATTAAGCTTTTCAAAAATTGAAATATTTCTTTTTTTTGAAAATTTAATGTAATTCCAATTACCATAGTAGATCTATATTTTAATTTAATTCTATTCTAAATTTCTAAACTGCAGTTCATATAATTTTTTATATAATCCCTTTTCATTTTGCAAAAGTTCATCGTGTTTCCCTTGCTGAACAATAGTCCCTTTATCTAATACAAGAATTCTATCAGCATTTCTAATCGTACTTAAGCGATGAGCAATCACAAAAGTTGTTCTATTAGTCATTAATCTCTCGATTGCTTCTTGTACTAACATCTCAGATTCATTATCCAATGCTGAAGTAGCTTCATCAAAAATCATAATAGGAGGATTTTTTAATAAAGCACGAGCAATAGATAATCTTTGTCTTTGACCACCAGAAAGTTTTGTGCCATGCTCACCTATTACTGTATCATAACCATTTGGCATATCACTAATAAAATTATGAGCATTGGCAATTTTAGCTACTTCAATAATCTTTTCCAAGGGATAATTATCCAAACCATATGCAATATTTTTCAATACGGATTCGTTAAATAATACAGTTTCTTGAGTTACTATTCCCATTAATTTGCGTAAACTTTCGAGTGAAACATCTTTAATATCATTTCCATCAATCAAAATTCTTCCTGAAGTTGGATCAAAAAATCTGGGAATAAGATCAACAAAAGTTGTTTTACCAGCTCCACTTCCACCAACTAGTGCAATTATTTCACCCATATTTGCAGTAACTGATAGATTATCTAAAATAATTTCATCTGAATCATCATACTTAAATGTTACGTTCTCAAATTCTAAACCATTTTTAAATCCATCAATAATTATCGGTCTATCAATATTTTTAATTTTGGGTTCCGTATCAATTACTTCAAATATTCTATTCCCAGCAGCAATTGATTCTTGAATTTTATTATTAACTGTAGCCATAGTTTTCATCGGAGGTATCATTTGAAAAACAGCGAATAAAAATCCAAGGAATTCACTAGCTCTCATTGTTTTATCAACAAGTACTAAAATACCACCGTAGTAAATTATTACTACTCCAACGATTACAGCAATAAATTCTGTTGAAGGTGAAGAGATATTTTGAATTCGAATTTTTTTCAAAACAGTCTTAAAGTATTTTTGAGTGATATTCATGAATTTATTGTTTTCGTAATTTTCCATTCCAAAAGCTTTTACAATTTTAATCCCAGAGATAGCTTCTTGAATTGTTGCAGTAATGTTGCCCATTTGCTGCTGCAATAATTTAGCTTGTGTTCTCAACTTAATTCCAATCCAACCAATTAATAATATAGATACAGGTAAAATCAACAAGAGATACCAAAAAAAGTTTCCAGCTAATCGAAATAGCAATTGCCATAAAAACAATAATAGTTACTGGTTCCCTAAATAAACTAAGGAACACAATTGAAAAACTATTTTGCACAACATTCACATCATTAGTTATTCTTGAAATTAAATCTCCGGTTCTCTCATTTTTAAAATAACTCATTGGCAGTTTATGGAGATGTATGTAGGCTCTATCTCTTAAACTTTTAATAATTCCCTGTTGAACGAAGGACAAATAATAATCTTGCAAGTACCCAAACACACTTTTTCCAAAAAAAGTGAGAAGTATGAGGATACATATTCTGAACAAAATTTCAGTTGTATCTCCGGTAAAAATAAATTGATGAAACGTAGTTGAGATTGAGTCAACCATATTTGTTATAAAACTTGGGACTAAATCTCCCCCTTTATTACTGATTGCTGGTACTGATAATTCTGATTCAGATTGCTGAAATAAAGTATCAAGCAAAGGAATGGATAAGTAAACTGATGCACCGTGAAGTAATGAATATAGAAAAGTACTAATTATTGCGAGACCTAAATGTTTCCAAAATGGAGTGACTAACGCTAAAATTCTTTTATATGTATTCAAGCTTTATAACTATTTTTAATAGTGAAAATGATATCGTTTTAGTAAGCTATAAAGATAAGCAAACAAGTAAATCTAATCAAATAGATTAAAATTGAGAGATTTCTTAAATACATCAATTTTGTTGCCATTGAAATGTTAATGGTATCTTTTATTATATTTTGTATTGAATTTAAGCTAACTATTTGTTTCCAACTAAAAATAATAAATGAAAGTTGATATTGTTTATACCTGGGTGAATGGTTCTGACCCAGAATGGAATAGGAAGAGGCTAGAGAAAGCAAAACTTGTTGGGAATATTCTTCCTGAAGCGAATAATGATGCCAGATTTATGGATAACGATGAACTGAAATATTCATTAAGATCAATCTATCAATTTGCTCCCTGGGTAAATAATATATTTATTGTAACCGATAATCAAATTCCCAAATGGTTAAATACCTCACACCAAAAAATCAACTTAATAAATCACATAGATATTTTTTTAGACAAATCTGATTTACCTACCTTTAGCTCAATTGCAATAGAGTCTCAAATTCATAACATAAAAGAATTATCCGAACATTTTATCTATTTTAATGATGATATGTTTTTAGGTAATTACTGCAGCGTAGAATATTTTTTCCCTCAAAATGATTTAGCACATATTTTTACTTCTGAAATTTATTCCATTCCAAGCAAAAAGTTTTTTGATATTTCGAAAAGACCAATAGAAAAAAGAAATGATTATCAACATGTCCTTGTTAATACTCGTAAATTGATGAAGGAAAAATATAACAAATCTGTTTGTTTCAATATTCGCCACAGTATTATACCGTTATTAAAATCTAGACTGATTGAGTTAGAAAATATATTTAAAAATGAATTAAAAAAGACTAGTAGTAATAGCTTTAGAACTCGTGAAGATATTTTATTATTTTATTTGTTTGAGTATTATGCAATTATTAAAAGATTTGGGAAAACGAAGTATTTGAAAACAGTGGATACAAAAAGAAAATTTACCGATATACTTTCTTCGGCTTATAATAAATTTACGTTTGGGTATATCAATCTACATGAAAACAACATTGATAAACATTTTGAACACTTAATAAAATCCAAACCTTTTACATTTTGTTTAAATCAGACTCTTAATACACCACATCAACATTTAATTAAGACCAAACTATTCCTCGAAAATTATTTCCCCGAAAAGAGTCCTTTTGAAAAATAATTGGTTATTAAGAATGTGTTAAACAGATTCTTTTAGAAAATCATTTATAATTATTGCTGCGCGGTACCCAGCTTTTCCGTCAAGATTATCAAATAAAATTTTATTTGCCATTTTTCTTTGATCTGATTTTTCGTTTGGAAACTTTAGACTATGTTCAATAGCTTTATTTAATTGATCAAAACTATTAATTTGAATGCTTATATCCTTAATCATTTTAATTACATCCGGAATAGTACGGTCAGATTCTGGAACTTTAAATGTTATTATTGGTTTGTCAAACGCACAAAATTCTCCAATTATTGAACTATAATCACCAACAAATATATCTGCAATCATAAGGTAAGGTGTGACATCAAAACCTTTTATAAAAACAATGCCTTTTGTGGAATTCAACTTTTCAACATACTTTTTTTCAGTCCATGTATGAACGGTAACTAGTATGTTATATTTAGGAGTTAGTTCTTCAAGTTTATCAAACCAATGGTTTATTGCAGAAAGACCGGCAACATTCCATGTAGTTGTAAATATTATTGTCTTCTTATTTGCATCAATATTGTGTGTCTTTTTTAAATTGTCTAAATATTCTAGATTATAATCACCGTTAAAAGCTTTATCTAATTTAGGGTACCCAATTGCTTTGACAGTATTTATTCCCCGGCTGATTTGCAGTTTTTACGCTGCTCTGTACTTGATACAAAATAAACATCAAATCCGTTGTAATTTCTGGCAGAAGTCCATCTTTTAAATTGATATAAGCCATGATCAAAGCCGAATTTAATTATTTTATCGACCGGAAATTTATATGGAGTTTGTCTAGCCATGATAACTACTTTTGGAAATGCGGGCATACTTACAAAGTTGATTCCTTTTTCAAATAAGTACTTTTTTGTTTTAGAATTGCTGGCAATAACTGTAAGATCAGGAAGGTATTTTGCTATCGGCAAAAACATTTCGTAATCGAGTGGATCTGCACAGTAAAACGCTAGATTGATTGTACTGCCAAACTTATTCTTTATATGCCAAATAATTTTATAAGGATATTTATATAAGTAGTATGAAAATACCATCTAGTATTAACCTAGTTTTTCAATTACATTTTGAAGGACATCTTTACTTTTAATTTGGTACATACAATTATGATGACCAAGTGGGCAACTGCTTGTCCCATGGCTGCTACAAGGTCTACAATCTAAATCAATTTCAAAAACTAAATCATTCTTCCCAATTGGAGAGTATCCAATATCTTGAACTGTTGGTCCAAAAAAAACAAATACGTCAGTTTTCATAGCATTAGCAATATGCATTGCGCCACTGTCATTACAAATCATAAGATCACATTGGCTTACTACTGCAGCAGATTCTAATAATGAGAGCTTTCCTGCTAAATTTATAAAATTATTTTGGGGAGCTATTTGTTTACATATACCGCTTTCATCAGAACTTCCAATAAAAACTAACCCATAATTGTGAGCCATTAATTGAGCAACTAATTCTTGATAATAGCTCTGCGGCCATCTCTTTGTAAACCAATTTGAGCCCGGGGCAATTGAAATTATTTTTTTTGAATTCTTTTTTAATTCTTTTAATAATAAGTCTGCATTTTTAAACATCTCTTCTGTGGGATAAAGTTCAGTTTGAATGGGAAACTTGGTGTCTGAAAAAGGAGAAAGAAGATTTAAGTTTTTTTGAATTTTCAATTTATTCTTTAGATGTGGGATTTTATGCGTGAGTAGTAATTGAGCAGTCCACCTACCGAACCCAACCCTTGTCGGAATATGAGCGAAATAAATAAGCAAAGCAGTTGTAACCGAACTATGTGGAGAAATAACTAAATCATATCTTTTGCTTTTAATTGATTTAAGAGTTCTAAAGAAAGATTTGAGCTTGTTTTTGCGTTTATCAAATTGAACAACAGAATCTAAATGTGGATTGTTTAGCAATAAATTAACTGCTTGTGGTATTACCATGGCATCAATTGAAGATTTGGGGAAGAGCTTTTTAGTTTCACGAATTAATGGAGTTATTAAGATAACATCGCCAATAAATGCAGTTTGAATAACCAATATCTTTTTAAAATTTAATTTATCGTATTCTGATAATGCTTTTTTCACAATAAATAATGTTTCAATATGTTAGCGAATTTTTTGAATTAAGACACGAGCTTTGGATGAAATATTTAATAGTGTCAGTACTTTTGAGTATTTATGAGTACTGGAATATAACTCCCATTTTAATAACTTGAATCCGGTTTGGTTTAATAAGAATTTAAATGACTTCTTTGAAAATTCATTACAATGTCCGGGAATATAATTCTTACCATATTTCTTTTTGACTAGCCCAATTTTTATTAAGAATCTTTTCAGCTTAAGATTAATTCCTTCTATGTTTGGAAATTCTAAAACTCCATAACCTCCAACTTTTAAGCTTTGATTAATTTTATTCATTGCTGTTACCGAATCCGGGAGATGTTCTAAAACATGCCGCAAGACTGTTACATCAAAAACTCCCAAAGTATTGTCATATTCAAAAAAGTTTGCTGCAATAACATCAATGCTATACCTAGAATTAATTTCACTTGCATAAAATTCAGAAAGTTCAATTCCATTTACTTTCCAAGCATCTTCTTTGGCAGATAAAAGGAGTCTACCATTGCCGCAACCAATATCTAATAACTTGCCCTTCTCTAACACACTTTTTTTAATGAAATTAAAAGTCTCAACTTGATCAATATTAATTTTGAGGTCCTTAATAGCAGGGTCTATATAACTAATTGTATATTTCCCCTGATCTAATCCCCCAGATAAATCATAATTTATCAATGCACATTTTTTACATTTATAAAATTTGTACTGATTGTTATCACCCTGAAAATAGTAAAGGAAAAGATCCTTACTACCACAAACTCTACAATTCAAGTTTAACTCCATATTTATTTATTATTCAGAGACCAAAGTTTAATATACTTTAAGAGAACTCCATATGCTGTATTACAACTTAAAATAAACCCTTTTGGTCCATCCAAAAATCCTAATTGCAAAAAATACATTTTAATAAACCTAAAAACTGAAAATATAACTGCGCTAAAAACAGAAATCCTTTTCCCCTCTGCAAATAATTTTTTAGCTCCAAGTTCACTGTATAAATTCATTTTATTCATTTGTATCTCAACAGTGGGATAAGTAAAATGATTAAGCGGTGAATGAATAACCCCTCTCTCTCCACTAAGGATAACAGATTCATGAACTACATCATCATTGAAATTCCCAAACTCCTTGTTGAATAAGCGTTTTGGGAAATCATTATTCCATCCACAATATTTTATTTTCTTGCCCAGAAAAAATGAGTTCCTTTTAATTTTGTAGATATTATATTTAGGGTTTAACATAATTTTTGAAATTTCTTCTGATAAAGAAGGTGTCACTTCTTCATCTGCATCAATTGATAATATCCAACTATTTGCTGCTTGCTCTACACCAAATTTTTTAGTTTTACCGTAACCTTCCCATTCGATAGTTAATATTTTACAACCAAATTGTCTGCATATTTCTAAGGTTCTATCGGTTGAATCCGAATCAACAATAATAATCTCCGTGCATAAGCTTTTAATGCTCTTTAAACATCTTTCAATATTACTTTCTTCATTTTTTGTAATAATAACAGCAGATAGTTTATTACTCAATTGAAACGCTCAATATTTGTTGAACTTTTTTAAATGCATCTTCGACTGTAATCCCAAAAGAATTATCACAGTCATTATCCTTTACATGCTCATTAAATAAATGATGATGTGTTTCGAATTCACTTGCTGGTGACCAATCGACAGGATCGGTTGAGCCAAATATGGCCAATGTTTTTGCTCTTGCAGCTACTGCTAAATGATTCAATCCACCATCATTGCAGATTAATAATTTTGATAATTTAATTAACGCAGAGACTTCTTCAAGATTTGTTTTGGGAGCCAAGATACAATTTAACCCGATTTGCTGCATTACCATTTCAGCATCCTTAAATTCGTTTGGCGCCCACACCACAACAATTGGAAAATTCATTTTAGTGCTTAATAATTTTCCTAGACCAATATAGTTTTCGATTTTCCATTTCTTTTTCTTTACAGGACTACCTGGAGAAATACAAATAAATGAATCTGGCGTCAAGCTATTATCACTTAACCATTTATTAATTTTATTCTTAGCTACGCTAGACACATGAAAAAACAATTCATACTTTTCCTCATTTATCCCAAGAGGAGCAATAATATCATATTTTTTAGATGCTGAATATCGCTTCAAACCACGTTTGGCTTTCAAATTATACGCAAAGTTAAAACGAGCATCAGCATAACCAAGTCTATATTTTGCTCCGCTTAAAAGAGTAATTAACTGAGTTGCAGGTAAATTTTGTTGATCAATAACTAAATCATATTTCTGTTGTCTAATTTTAATTATTTTTTTAATTCTTTCTGTGTAATAACCAATCCCATTAAAAGCATCTATCTCAATTATTCTATCAATCATTGAATGATTATTTATCGCTTTTTTATGCTTTTTAAAAATCAAATAGTGAAGTTCAGCTTTAGGAATTCTGTTTTTTAATGTCTTAAAATATGAAGTTGTCAACAGTGCGTCACCAATTGGTTCTAATTGAATTACAAGAATTTTTTTAATCTTTTGTAACTCATCATTTTGAAAGACTGTGTTCATGAAAATTTCAGCTATTTCTTTTTATAATCAACATATTCTTTTTCTTCAATTAAATATGATCCAGTAAGCATATTTATTTTTTTCTTTAGTTCGGCTCTAATATCATTTTTAAAATAAACAGACCGGGCCAATTCAATAAACTCTTTGTCAAATTCTTTTTTTAACTCCTTAACTCTAATTTTATCTTCAATTTCCCACAATTCCTCATTTACTTTTTTTAGATTTATAAAATCCTCGGAGCTATTTGAAATATCTGTCTCAGTTAAAGATTCATTTAGTTTATTGTACTCATTTTTAATGTTTTCTAATTTTTCAGAATTCTTAATTCTATCCAATTTTATTTGCAGTATGGTAACTTTATCAACCAATTCACCTATAGAAATTTCAATTTTCATTTCTCTATATACCCTTCTTCTATCATAAGATTATATACATATTCAGGTGTAATTTCATCAAAACAAATCATTGTTTCACAAATTGTGTGTGGTTTGTGTGAATGAAAACAAGGCGAACAATGAGTTTGATTATATATATTGAGGAAATCTTCATACCCTGAAATTTTGGGTTTAATAAATCCACCATATAAAATAACTGCCTTTGAGCCAACCGCTTTTGAAATATGCATAAGTCCACCCTCTAATCCAATAAAGAAAAGTGAGTTCTTGATTATTGCAGCTGATTCTCTAATATTGCAACCACGAGCATCATGAACATTCTCTAAAAGTTCATCAGATTTTGATCCCACTTGAACAAATTCAAATTCACCAAGTAATCTACGCAATTGTGCAAAATTTTGCACACCCCACTCTTTTCTATTAGCTGTAAAGCTTTGCTTACCTACCGGACATGTTACAATATAGTTAAATGGGAACTTCTTTTTAGAATAGTCAATCTCTTCATCAGTTAAAAATAATTGCGGATGGGCTTTTTCTTTTACATCAATAAAACTCATTAATTGTTCATATAAAGAAACTTCCGTGGTTTCATCAATTTTATATTTTGGTCTAATATGCCTTTTTGTAGTTGTAAAATGTTTTTTTGTAACCCAAGTTACATAAGGATTATTGTAATAGAGCTCTGGTAATTCAGTTTCTACAATTATTGAATGTTTAGGATATTTACCTTTAAGTTTTGGCAACAACATCGACATAAGCAGATTATCTCCCATTCCGTGTGAGGCACGGCGCAAAAATATTGTCTTTGGATTTAACAAATAATATAGCAGCTTAATAAACTCAAACATTTTGAATCATAGTTAAGAATAATTTTTCAATATTGTCAATCATTTGAGAAAAGTTGAAACCTTTTTTAATAGTCTCTTTTCCATTCTCTCCAATTTTTATTCTAAGTTCTTTATCCTCAATTAATATTGATAATTTCTCGATCAAATCATTATTATCACCAGAATTTATCAATAATCCATTTACATTATTTTGCACCAATTCACTTACTCCACCCACATTTGTAGAAATTGATGGAGTTCCAACCGACATATATTCTACAAGCGAATTAGGGAAACCCTCTATCAACGAATTTAGTACCGCAATGTCATAACAACTTGCCATTAATTGTGGGCCAAAAGAAAACTCATTAAAAACAACATTATCTACTATCTTAAGTTTCCGAACCAAATCAATAAGACTTTCTTGCTCTTCACCAAATCCAGTAACAACCAATTTTGTGTTTGGGTATTTCTCATTTATAGACGCAAAACTCTCAATCAATCCAGATATATTTTTTGATTTACTAAGTTTAACAGTTGCACCAATAACTAAATCGTTTTTACCAACACCCCAAGAATTTCTAATTTGATCTATTTCTTGGGATGAAAAAGTTTTCACATCTCGACCATTATAGATGACAGTAAACTCTTTCTTAATTAACCAATGTTCCCTTTTTGAGGCTTCTTTAAATATATATTCACAAGGAATTATTGAGTGTTTTACCAATAGCGATTGGATTTTTTTTATTTTACTATTGATATCATAAGCGGAGCCAATTCTCCTAACATTTGGAACTCCAGCCAATCGCGAAGCCAATCCGCTCACTATAACTTCTTTCTTAATGTTAGATAAAACTAAATCAATTTTATTCTTCATAATAAAACGATAAAGAAAGTATACAGTTATTGGACTGTAATTAAACCCAAGTTCTTTTTCAATAATTTTTAAGTGTGGATAATTTACTTTATTTAATCGTGATTTAGGATTAGAAACTATCCAAACATTGTGACCTTTTTTTTCTAAACCTTCAGCGGAATGAATCATCCAGCTCATTATTCCGCCCCAACCGGATTTTGCTGAAACGAAGAGAATATTCATCTTGATAATTTCTGTTTAATATCAATTGCAACATTCTTAATAAACTCAAGATAAACTTTTCGATATTGGGCTTTTAGCTCATAAAATTTTGAAAACATTTGAGTTTCACCCGAAATTACCATTTCAACCCTTGAGAAAAATTTATTGTCGAACAATGGATCATCAATATTTAAGTTCCAATTTTCCAGACCAAACGTATTAGAAAAGGCTTGCCCTCTAAAATCAATATTAATATTTAAAAATGGTTTTCCCAATCCAGCTGTAAAGATAGATGCGTGTAATCTAGAGCCAACTACCATTGAACATTTTTTATAAAACTCAATAAATTCATCAACGTAATTGGAAAAGAATATTCTCTCAGCGGGAAAATATTCTTGGGCAACAAAAACATCTCTATCATCATGGCAAACAATTACAGGATTTAATTTTCTTTGTTTAAGTTTCCAAATAAGTTCACGAATTTTTATAATTAATTCACTATAAAGTTCTTTGTTGCTTTTACTAATTACAGGAAAAGGAAATGTGAGAGCAATTATTCCACTGGTGCTTAGATGAATTTCTTCATTAAATAAGTGTAAAGCAGGACAACCAGTAACTATTGATTTTTTATAACCAATTTCTTCTAAAAACTGTTTCGTAAATAAATCTCTAACCGAAGACATTTTTGCAAATTCGTGAGTGACCAAGATATCTTGAAATAACTTTTCATTTTCAAAGTAGGGTTTTTCATTTATTTTTTTTGATGAAGCACCTAACCCAATTAAATAAAGAGGTGGAATAAGTTTTGTGATCTCTTCCTTCTTAATTCTTAAGTCCCAATTGTTATATTGATCTGATCCACCAACAATTACTGCATCTGCAAATTGATTGCTTTTATTGATGTTTGATCCTTGCAAGCGTGCCGGTTTGCCCCAACCTCTGTTTCCAGCAGAAGCAAATGGGATGAAAATCGCTTCAGGCAATTCGCTCAATAAAAATTTTCTTATAGAGCGAATCACAAAATGATCACCAACATTAAACGTATGTGGGCAATAATGATGAATAATTATCGTACTACGATCTAGTTTACTTTGAGAGCGCCCATTCTGAATAGAATGAATTTTGTCTGGTTTTCTAAAAATATCGCGCAGTTTCATAAAGCACTATCTATCTTCGAGGAGTAAATAGTTTTTAAAACCTCCAATGCTATTGCCATTTTTAAAAGTTTTTTCTAACCAGGTAACAAACTTGTATTTCATTGTTTCATGCTTGTGAGGTTCTCTATACTTATTTGGCTTTCCTGAGTATTGAAGTTTATTTTCCCAATTAAATTTTTCAATCATTGATTTCATTACTACTGGATGAGATTCTCCAAATTTTCCTAATAAATCAAGAGGTCCGTAATCAAATTCATTTGGAGCTTTTTCATAAAAATCTTTAGCTCTATTTAAACCCCAATGAACAGAATCTAAGGCTCGTTTTTTATTTTGCATAAGATGAGGAGGCCTTACCCAACCGTAATGATAAACTTCAGCATCTACCTTAGCAACTTTTAATTTAGAGTGTCCGTCTTCTTGTCTAGGATTATCATAATATTCAAACTTTCTAAATGACTGGGCACTTTGCCATGAGTGTATTTCTGGCAGATTCCTAACAATTCTTATTTCATTTGGGTACCAACCATGTCCGGTATGAAAATGATTATAATCTCCCCAAAAATGTTTGTATCTAAATAATAATCCTTCAACTTCTTTATCATCTAGTAATTCTTCACACCTTTTTTTAATTACCGGTAAATATTTTTCGTGAATAACTTCATCAGCTTGCAAATAAAAAAGCCAGTCGCCCGTACACTCTTGCATTGCTATATCTGTTTGGATAGAATTAATCATTCCTTTTTTGAAATACTTTTCATCCCAAACTGTATCAATAATTGTTATTTTTGGATCGTTAATTAACGTAATTTGCTCTCTTGTATTATCTCCATCACTACTTTTTCCAACAGCAACAAAATATTCATCTACCAGCGGAAGAATCGATTTTATTGCCTCAACAATTGGGTAATACAATGATATTCCGTTTTTTACAAAAGAAAAGCCACTTATTCGCATAAACTATTATTTTATTTATTGTTACGGTTCTTAAGTTAAAAATACAAACTTGTTATAGATTCTCAAAATTCATAAATCTATATCTGGAATATACCTATTATCCAATTTACTATGTACATAAAATATGTCCACAATGGACTATAAATAAATACGAATAACAATACTGTGCCATAAATTCCAAGGTTTAAAAGTTTTGCTGTGTATTTATTGGGAAATAAATCAAAAATAATGTGCGAGCCATCTAGTGGCGGAATTGGAAGCAAGTTAAAACAAAATAAGAAGATATTAAATATGATGGTCAACTTAATTATTTTAAATATTGTTGGATTTGTTTCAATTCCTTCCGAGGAAAGTAGAACGTATATGGCATAGGCTAAAACAGCAAATACTAAATTGGAAAAAGGACCTGCAAAAGATACTATCGCATCATCTCTATAATTATTCTTAAATTTATTTCTGTTAACTGGAATAGGTTTAGCCCAACCAATAAGCATAAACCCAGACGTGAAAGCCAAAATGGGCATAATTATACTTCCAATTAAATCAATATGTTTAAATGGATTTAAGGTAAGCCTTCCGAGCTTTTGTGCAGTATCATCACCAAATCTAAATGCGAGCAATGCATGAGCATATTCATGAATGCTAAGTGAAATTAAAAATATGGGCATAAAATAAAGTAGCAATAATAATTTTTCACTAATTTGAATTTCCGGCAACCTAACCTCTTGGATGAAAATCTTTGTGTATTTGTTTAATATACTCTCTATCTATGTGAGTATAAATTTGAGTTGTTGAAATATCCGAGTGCCCTAACATTTCTTGTACAGCTCTTAAATCTGCACCACCCTCAAGTAAATGTGTTGCAAATGAATGACGAAAAGTATGAGGATGCACGTCTTTCTGAATACTTGCTTCAGTACTGTATTTTTTAACGATTTTCCAAATGGACATCCGGGATATTTTGCTTCCTTTCGAATTAAGGAATACAATATTTTCACTTTTCATTCTTTTCTGAAGTAAAGGTCTAGCTAAAGTTAGATAGTCAGTTAACCATTTGATAGCACTTGATCCAATTGGTACAATGCGCTGTTTAGATCCTTTACCAATAACTCTAATAACTTCATCATTAAAAAATAAATCCGATACTTTTAATTCTAATAGTTCGGAAACACGCAATCCTGAGGAATACAATAGTTCAAGAATTGCTTTATCTCTTAAACCCAAATTTTTACTACAATCGGGTTTTACTAAAATTAACTCTACTTCACTAAATGATAAGACTGATGGAAGATCTCTGGATAATTTTGTTGATGATAAAGTAGAGGTTGGATTATTTTCAATATACTTTTGTTGCACCAAGTACAAAAAAAAACCCTTTAAAGTTGAAGTGTACCTGCTAACTGAAGCTGATGTTAAACCTTTTTCTTTTTGTTCTAAAAAAAAACTTATAAGATGTTTAGATGTAACAGAATTTAAATCGAACAAATTAATATTTACCAAAAACTCAATTAATTTAGTTAAATCATTTCTATATGCATCAATTGAGTTATCCGATAAATTTTTTTCAAGTTTTAAAATTGTTAGATACTCTTTTACAAATTGCTCCATTACTCATCCGAGTCTTCTTTGTTTTCACTTTCTAACTCATCTTGTTTTGGATACCTGATTCTCTTATGATGTAAAGCAACTAGTGTTGAGCAAAACGATTTTTTTATTTTAGTAAGATCAGAAAATGTCAATGGCGATTCTTCCAGCTGTCCATCTTTAAGTCTGTTACTTAAAATATTAGTAACAACATTTTCAATTTTTTCTGGAGTTGGCTCAGTCATTGCTCTAACTGCAGATTCACATGCATCTGCTAACATTAAAAGAGCTGTTTCCTTTGTTCCTGGTTTTGGACCACTATATTGAAATTTAGTAAGGTCTACATTCTCTTTCCCTTTTTCACTCACAAGTTTTTCGTAAAAGAAGGAAACTAACAAAGTTCCATGATGAGTTGTAATAAACTCAATTATTTCTTGAGGTAATTTTGCATTTTCTGCCATTTTAACACCTAAAGGCACATGTTCAATAATTGTCTTTGCACTTTCTTCAGGTGTTAATTGATCGTGAATATTATAATTATCAATTTGATTTTCAACAAATACATTTGGATTTTTAGACTTTCCTATATCATGATATAAGGCACCAACTCTAACAAGCAGTGCATTGGCTCCTATTTCGCCGGCGGCACTTTCAACCATGTTCCCCATCGATAAAGAATGATTAAATGTTCCTTGGGCATATTTAGCAAGTTCTTTTAATAAAGGATTATTATAATCCGTAAGCTCTAGTAAGGTAAGGTCTGTGGTAAGCTTAAATATTTTTTCAAAAAATATAATGAGTCCATATGTTAAAACCGGACTGAAGAGAGCGTTTGTTGCCGCAAATCCACATAAAATTAATATTTCTTCCCAAGATGCAAACCTTTCTAATCCAAAAGCAATAATGCTTGTAACATATCCCAAAAGAATATATAAGAAAGATCTAAAAATTTGGTTTCTATTTTTAATATCTCTAACTGTATAAGCAGCAAAACCACCGGCAACAAGATTCATAACTGCAAACACATAATCATTTCCCCTTAGACCACCAACTATTAGTGCAATAACAACTGTACCGTAAAAACCCACTCGTGAATCAAAAAAGATGGTGAGCAACATGGAAACAACTGGAACAAAAATTAGGAGTTCAACTGGAGCATTAACAGTTATTTGATTAACAAGAAAAGCTACAAAACTAATGAGAACGACAATGATTGTTATTAAAAATATTTTAGAATTATCATTATAGATTTTTTTTCTAAATAAGAATACATAAAAGCTAAATAGAGAAATTATAACAATTATGTGTAAAATTTTACCTAAACTTTGTAAAACCCTTGCCCAAAAACCTCTTTCTTGGCCTCTGGCAATTCTATAGGAATCAATTTTTAATTTAATGTCTGGGGTAATTCTATTGTGTTTTGCTACTATTCTTTCATCTTCCTCAACAAGTCCCACATTTCTTGGAACTCTATCCTGTGCCAAGGATAATTCAAGTTTTGTTTGCTCCTTGTTATATCTTACATTTGGAACAACAAAATGCTCTATATACTCATAATAGATTCCAATTAATTCTGGGTCGTTTGGAGCATAGGATCTAACTATTTTAGAAATTCTTTCATCATTTAAGTTCTTATCCAAAAACCTCTTTTTAAGAACTAAGTTTTCAAACTTACCATCTCTAAGAGCAATTGAGTCTTTTTCAATTTCATCGTAATAAACATCTAGAAAATCTTGGTTATAAATTTCTTTAATAATCTTTATTAAATTAGAAAATATTTTGCCCGTAGTAATGGGATATGTAACAGATAAAGAATTTTCATATTTTCTAATCTCTCTAATTTTTTTAGCTGCCTCTTCACTTAAAAAACTAAAATTATTATCATAAATATTATTTTCTAGCTGCTTGTCAATTTCAAGAAGTAATGCCAAATTAAATTTCTTAAGGGAATCTTCGGTAGCTAAGGCAGTACTCTGATTCAATTCAAAAACTTGAAAAATATTTTGAACAGCTTGTAATTTTTCTAGCCTATATGTTTCTGGGTCTTTTAATATCTCAAAAGGCATTGATGCTATTAAGTCATCTTGAATCCATATAGATCCAACAGCAACATCTGATTCCAGTGCTTTTTCTCTTGGGAACATTAATGCTATTAGTAAAACTCCTATAAAAATTATTAATATTTTTAATTTGGAGTTTTGTTTTATTTTATTTTTAGTTTCTACTTTCACCATTTTAATTTCTTTTAGCTTCTAATAACATTTCTAAAAATTCAGCCGTTCCATCTTCATCATTTGTTTTTTTTGTAATAAAATCAGCCATTTTCTTAATTTCATCAACTGCATTTGCAACTGCAACTTTTAGCGCTTTAGTTCTGAACAAAGACCGATCATTATACCAATCACCAAGAACAGCTGTTTTTTTTATGCTCACATTTTGAAACTTTAGAAGTTTCATCAGACCATCACCTTTAGAACAATTCTTATTTCTAATTTCCAAGAAATAAACTCCATCTTGATCTTGTGATTTGTAAAATGATGTCTTAAGCCCAAATGCACTTGGGAATTTCATCTTTTCATCAATTTGCTTGATTGCGTTTTTATAATCACCAGAGATTACTATTTCTAATGTAGATTTATAAAATGGTTCATATGATTCAATTTCTTCAAATTTTGCTTCATACTTTTCCATCAACCGAGGGATTAAGGAATTGGACTCAGTGTAATAAATAGCGTCATCATGACTAAGCGCAATTTTTAACAGATACTTTTCAACTAATTCATTAGCTCTACGGACGTATTTCTCTTTAATATAAGATTCATAAATGATTTTACTTTCAGGGTAGCTCTTTATAATAGCTCCATCTAGGGAAATTAATGGTGTTTTTATCTCAAGAATATCAGCATATTCAGTTATTGAATTGTGAAGCCTGCCAGTAGCAAAAGTGAAATTTACTCCCAACTCTTTTAATTGCTTAACATATTCAATCGATTTTTGTCCAATCTCTCCGTACTGATTTAACAACGTACCATCAAGATCAAATACAACAAATTCTATTTTTTTAAGCCGATCAGTATTAACCATATATTCGATGAAAAATTAAAAACAAATATTATTTCTTATTTAAGTAAGATAAAAAAGTTCCAACAAGCAAAGTTGCAATAACTCCGATAAAAGTAAACCAAGTCCAGGCAGCCAACTTTAATGCGATTACTGTGACCATAATAAAAATTCCGGCGGTAAAAGCAGCAAGGGCATCCTCTTGAGTAGCCTTCTTATTAAACAACCCCAACATAAAAGTTCCTAGCAATCCGCCATAAGTAAATGATGCAATACTCAGTGCCAATTCAACTACAGTCTGAGGAGAATTCATAAAGAATATTGCTGAAAAAATCAGCATAATTGCCCAAAATAATGTAAGTATTCGAGATACTTTTAAATCGTTTTTTTGATCCCTATTTTTCTTGAAGGGTTGATAAAGATCAAGCATGCTTGATGATGAAAGTGCACTTATCGAGCCAGCAAGAGTTGACATTGCCGCGGCAAATAAACCAGCTATTATTATTCCGGAAAACGGTGAAGGTAAATTTTCAATAATAAACTTTGGAAATATCTCATCAGGTTTTAGATTCAGCTTACCATAAAAGGCATAAAGAGCAGTTCCTACTAACAAGAATATAACAAATTGCATTATTACAAGTATTCCACTTCCAATAATTGCTTTCTGTGCTTGCTTTAAATTCTTAGTACTTAATAGTCTTTGAACTATCAATTGATCAGTTCCATGAGATGCCATTGAAAGAAACGTTCCACCAATTATACCTCCAATGAAAGTATAAGGTTTACTGAAAAAATTGCTAAAAGAGTTTCCAAATGAAAAATCGAAAATAACCAGCTTATTTTCTGGTCCAGCAGCCACAAGAACAGAATTAATTCCTTCAGGTAAATATTCAAATACCAAGAAATATCCTGCAAGTAAAGCTCCACCCAGATAAATAAACATTAAGATTACATCCACCCAAATAATACCTTTTACACCACCGGTAATTGTATAGATCAAAGTAATTACAGCAATAATCACAATTGCTGTAGGATAATCAATACCCAACATTAGTTTTAGAGGAATTGCTGTTGCAAATAATCGAACACCATCAGCAGCTGTTCTTGTAAAAAGAAAAACAATTGATGATAAAGATCTAGTTTTTTGACCAAATCTTGTTTCTAAAAAAGCATAAGCCGTATTCAGTTCCCCAGAGAAATAGGAAGGAAGAAAAAACTTGGCAATAATTATTCTACCAATTAAGTAACCAAACGTAACTTGTAAGAAATTTAAGTTTGTTAAGTAGGCTAAACCAGGAATAGAAATAAATGTTAAAGTACTAGTCTCCGCTGCAACAATTGAGAAACAAACTGCCCACCAAGGAACGTTCTTAGAACCTAAAAAATAATCTTCAATTGATTTCTGCTTACCACCTTTATATATCCCAAATAATGCTACACCAATTAAAAATAGTATAATAATCAAGTAGTCAAAAGTTTTATCCACGAAAAGCCTTAAATTTCTTTTAACTCAGCAATTGCTTCTTCCACTGAATCTTTAATTGGTAAAACTCTATCAAGCTGAGAAATTTGAATAAGTGTTCTTACACTTTTTTGAGGAGCGGCTAGTCTAATATGACCATCAATGGTTTGAAGAATTCTAAATGAAAGTAAAATTGCGCTTAAGCCAGAACTATCACAATATTCGATTTCAGATAAATCAAATACTAGTTTTGAAACATCTTCACTGGAAAGCAGTATTGTCAATTCTCCTTTAACTAATCCAGCAATAGAAGAATCAAATGAATTTTCCAGAAGTTTAAATACGGCTACATTGCCTATTTTTTTGAATTCAAAATTTACGTTATCACTCATTTTTTATATACTTTATTAATAGCAAATTGTAATAAATATCAAAACATCTTTAACGAATTTAACAAATTTCTGTATGATATTTCAGAATTAATTTTCGTATTTACCAACTGATAATTGTAAAGATCTTCAATATTTTCTTTTTTAAAACCGACTTTAAATTTTGCTTCTAGTAAATTTGTAACCGATGCAAGAAATAAATTTTCATCCCTTTCTAAATCCACAAGAACATCAAATTTCTGATCATTTATTTTCTGGATTAAGTTTTTATTTGGTAATCCTAATTTCGAAATATCATTTAAATTATAACTAATTGTGTTATAACTGTTTGCAATTCCAACTAAATTTATTCTATGCTCGGGCAAAAACAATGTCACATTTTTTTTATGAATCTTAAAATATTTTGCAACATCAATACTATTATTAAAATCCAATTCATTTAGGGGAAGTACCAAAATATAATTAACCGAATTTTCAATAAAATCTTTGAAGGAAAAACTATTCTCATGTTTTTTGAATAGTCTCTTCTTGAAAATAAAATAACCAATTCTATTTTTTAACTCATCAAACAATTATTATTCCCCTAACATTTTTATAAATTGATTTTCATCAATAATACTAACGTTTAATGTTTTTGCTTTCTCCAACTTTGAACCAGGATTTTCTCCAGCAATTACATAATTTGTTTTAGAACTAATAGAGCTAGTAATTCTACCTTTTCTTTCCTCAATTAAAGCTTTGGCTTCATCTCTTGTAAATTTGGAAAGCGAGCCAGTTAAAACAAAATTGATGCCCTCAAAGATAGCACTTTCTGAACTTCTTTTTTCAATTTCAAAATTAAGTCCAAAAGATTTTAGCTCTTCTATATTTTTTATATTCTTTGGATTGCCAAAATAATTCACAATACTTTCGGCAATTCTGGGCCCAATTTCTGGAACTGCTTCTATTTCTTCAGTGGATGAATTAATTAAAGCTAAAATATTTTTAAAACTATTTGCTATTTTTTTTGCAACTCCAACACCAACAAATCTAATCCCCAAAGCAAATAATACTTTTTCAAAAGGTTTATTTTTACTCATTTCAATAGCGTTCAACAAGTTTAGAACGCTTTTTTCTCCAAACCTATCAATTGAAAAAAGTTCTTCCTTTTTTTTAAATAGTTTATAGATATCAACAAATGATGTTAAATAATTTAGTTCAACTAATTGATTTACTATTGATTCACCAAGTCCTTCTATATCCATTGCTCCTTTTGAAGCAAAATGTTCAATACTACTTTTAATTTGAGCTGGACAAAGATTATTAACACAATAAATTGCTACTTCTTCCTCTAATGAAATTAGCTCACTTCCACAAACGGGACAGGAGTTAGGAATTATTGTTTCTGGAATATCCGTTTTACGCTCTTCCAAAACAACCGATGTGATTTTTGGAATTACGTCTCCACCTTTTTCAATAATTACTACATCACCTACTCTAATATCTTTTCTTAGAATTTCATCCTTATTGTGGAGTGTTGCTCTGCTTATTGTTGAACCAGCTAAAAAAACTGGTTCTAGTTCCGCAACTGGAGTAATAGCTCCGGTTCTTCCAACTTGCCAAGTAATTGCCAATAATTTGGTTGTAATTTTTTGAGCCTCAAATTTAAAAGCTATAGCCCATCTCGGAGATTTAGCAACATTCCCAAGTTCTTCTTGCATTTTTTTGCTATTAACTTTTATAACAACCCCATCAGTTTCGTAAGGTAGATTCAATCGTGTCTTATCCCAATAATTACAATAGTCAATAACCTCTTTTATATTTTTACATTTTTTATAATTTTCGTTTACCTTGAAACCCAACTTTTTAAGATAATTTAGACTTTCTACCTGAGTTGACAATTCTATATCTGTGGTAAATAAAAAATATAAATAAACATCTAATGGTCGGGATGCAACAATTTTAGGATCCTGAAGTTTTAAAGTCCCAGCTGATGAATTACGCGGATTTGCAAATTTTTTCAATCCTTCTGATTCTCTTTGCTCATTCAATTTTTTAAACTCTTCAATTTTCATAAAAACTTCGCCTCTAACTTCAAAACTTGAAGGCATACTTTTAAGCTTTGAAATAAGCTGTAGAGGAATAGATTTTATGGTTTTAATATTTGCTGTTACATCTTCTCCGGAAAATCCATCTCCACGCGTGGCAGCTCTAAATAAATTACCTTCTTGGTAGAGGATGCTAATTGAAACTCCATCAATCTTCAATTCTGCAACATATTCTATTTCTTGATTAGTGCCCAGCATGTTTTTAATGCGATTATCGAATTCAAGAAGTTCTTGTGCATCATAAGAATTTGCTAAGCTAAGCATTGGGGTATTATGCGAGACAGATACAAAATCTTTTGTTAAATCAGATCCTACACGCTGCGTGGGAGATTGAGGCGTAACTAATTGAGGATGTTGTTCTTCTAGTTGAAGTAATTCTCTATACAGCTTATCATATTCAATATCACTTATTATGTTTTCTGCTAGTACATAATAATGAAAATCATATTCTCTAATTTTATTCCTAAGTTCTTCTAACCGATCTAAAATATTAGTGGTCATCTTACTTTAGTTTGCTCTTAATAAATAATCGACACCATTTTTACTAATATTTAATTTTCTAACTCTGCCTTCCTCTTTCCTATAGGATAATTCTATATCGTTAAGGAATAAACTTATTGCCCCCGAATTGCCAATATGCATATAAAATAAAGAATCCGCAGATAATATTTTTACCATATCTTTGCTCAATATAAATTCGCTGTTTTCCTTTTCATCAGCAACTACCCTAACCCAAGATTTGTCAGTTGCTACAATTTTTAGAACCAATTTCCCAGTTGAACTTCCGTTAATTTGTGAAACTGTCTGTTGCTGGTCAGCAGAGCTTGAATTTATTTGCAACCCGCTATCAGCTTCAACTGGTGAAGTAATTATAGCATTACTATCCGGATTAATTACTTCTCGTTTAGGAAGTGTTTCTTCAAATGGACGTTCAGTTAAAACCAAACTATCAGGTTCTTTTAGAAACGTATTGTAGATAACAAAAATTGCGACTATCATCAAAACAAATACAGCTATATAATAGAATATCCTATTATTTTCGATTCTTTGGCTGACTTCTGTTTTTCTTGATTCTGTTTGTTGAGGGGCTTCAGTTTGATCAGAGATTTCTGATTTTATTTCCTCTTTTGGCTTGTCTTCTTGTAGGTCAGAGTCAGAAACAAACTCCAAACCCTTTTGAGCAGATTCATATTTAGAAATAATTTCAATTGGGTCTAAATCAATTGACTTTGCATATTCTTTCAAAAATGCCTTCATATAAACTTCTGGCAATATTGAAAAATTACCTTCTTCTATAGCTATTAAATATGTTTTGTCAATTCTGGTTTTATTAAAAATTTGATCAAGGCTTATTTTTTTTTCTTCCCTGGTCTTTTTAAGTTCATCTGCAAACTTCGATAGAAATGTATTCATTTCTTTCCCCCAGTATTAGAGTTTTCTAATTATTTTTGCAGTAAATGCACCATCCATATTATGCTTATGAGGCAATGTTTGAACACAACCATTTTCATCAATAACATCACTACTAAATGTATTTTTCAAATTTACAAGCTCATAGCCATTATTACTTGATAAAAACTTACTCACGATACCAATGTTTTCTTCTGGTTCTGTTGTACATGTACTATAAACTATGATGCCGCCTGGTTTTACTAACTCTGCTGATTTGTCTAAAAGCTTATACTGAATGTCATTCAATTTTCTAATATCGCCAATATCTTTTTTCCATTTGATATCTGGTTTTTTTGTCAAAGTCCCAATTCCAGTGCAGGGAACATCAACCAGAACTCTATCAAAGTTGTTCTCCTTAAAATCAAGGGCATCTTTTACAACAGTGGTCACATTATTAATCCCAAGTCTTTCCATGTTTTTTTTAAAAATACTTAATCGACTTTCAAATTTATCTAAGGCTACTATTTCACCTTCGTTATTCATTTCATCCGAAATAAATGCAGTTTTACCACCAGGAGCAGCGCAAAGATCTAAAACCCTCATTCCAGGTTTTACATCAAGCGCCCTACAAGAAAAACCAGTACTCTCATCTTGTAAAGAAAAATATCCTTTTTGAAAATAATCCCAACTAGTAATATTTGTGATGGAATTTAATTCTAAATACTCTTTTATATATTTTCCGTCTTTGTACTTTAGATCAACTGATTGGAGAAGAGATTTTAATTCTTCGATATTCGTTTTTAATAAATTTACTCTGAGAGTATGCTTTGGACGTTCATTATTTGCAATTAATAAATTTTTAGTTTCTTCTTCACCAAACCTTTTAACCCATCTTTTTACCATCCAAGTTGGGTGCGAGTAATATGCAGATAGAAATCCTACTATATCTTCATCTTTATTCGGATATCTAATTGACTCTTTACTTCTAATGATATTTCTTAAAACTGCGTTGGTAAGATTGGCGGATTTAACCCCTTGCAACTTCTTCACAAATTCAACGGATTCATTAACAGCTGCATGCTCTGGAATTTTATCTAAAAATAGAATTTGGTATAGTGCAACTCTCATGGAGTTCTTTACATTTGGGATGCATTTAGAAAACTGACCTTTATAAAATCCGTTAAGAATCCAATCGATTCTTCCCAACCATCTTATAACACCATGCACAATTTCGAAAAGAAGAGCTTTATCTTTACTGTTTAATTCTGAATTTTTTAATTCAATTTCTAAGAGTTTATCCAAATACGCATCGGTTCTATCAACTCTATTTAATATTTTTATGGCAATTCCTCTTACACCAGAATATAAGTTTGCCTTAGAATCAATATCGATTTCTTGCATAGATAAATGTGGGTTTATTATAATTATTAAATAACAGTTAAATTTAATAAAAAGAAAAGAAAATAAAAGAATAATACGGTTACTGCATAGAAATGAAAAAGCTTTCTATAAATATTGAATCTAGTACGATTAATAAATAAGAAAGCTTTAAATTATTTTTTTACGCCATACTTTTTGTTAAATCTTTCCACTCTACCGGTTGAATCTAATAATTTTTGTTTACCGGTAAAAAATGGGTGACATTCTGAACAAATTTCCAATTTTATATGATCAACCGTAGATCTGGATGTGAACGAATTTCCACAAACACATGTTACTGCACAGATTTGATAATTAGGGTGTATTCCTTTTTTCATCTTAGATACCTATTAAAATTTAGCTAATAAAAATAGCTAAACTGCAAATTAAATTCAACAGTTTCATTAATTTATCTTTTATCTTCATTTTTCAATACATTTTTGAGGGAATCTAATCTAGCCTTCATTGCCTCAACATTTTTTTTATCTACTTCTTCTCTTATGTAAAATCCATCAAAATATAGATTTGAATTCTTTCTTCCAACCAGAGTAGCTCTAATATCAGATTGTGGTAAATTCCTATTTTGGCCTATAGCCTCATCCAAATTGGTTGATTTATAATCTTTGAAAGGAAAATCTACTTTTTTGATCGCTTGATCGTTACTAACATAGTCAATTTTATTCTCACTTCCTTTTAAGGAGTTTAATTCAGATATATTTTCATTTTCCTTCTTAATAATTACATCAGAATCGCTTATTTCCGCATTATCGCTTGAAATCAACAAATTACCCATTGCCTCAGTTCTTAATTTGGGCACCAATTGAAATGGATTTTCTGTATTATCATTTGAATTATTAAGCAAAAATAAAAACCCAAGTAAAGATGCAGCAACTAAACTAGTTGTTGGAACCAATATTTTCCATAGCGAAAATCGAACGTTTTCCTCAGTTTTGAGTCCAAAATTCTTATTCTGTATTTTTACTCTAAGATTATACTCAAAATTATCTTCAGCTTTAACTTTAGGAAGTTCTTTGAGAAGATTTACGACATGTTTATAATTTTCATCTTTAGAATTGTAAAGATTTTTTTTCATAAGCTACCCACTGTAAATATTTTTTAATAAATCTTGAAGATGTTTTCTTCCTCTATTTATTCTGGATTTTACTGTTCCAATTGATAATTCAGTAATTTCAGCAATTTCTTCGTAAGACAAACCATCAATATCTCTAAGTATTACAACTTCTCTATAAACCGGTTTTACTTTTAGTAATGCTTTCTGAATAATTTCACCTTTCATATTGCTGTCTGTCATTCTTTCGGGTGAAAAATACGATTCATCTTCTATTTGGATTTTCTTCTCATCATCATCGTTACTTAGCGAAAAAATGGTTCTTCTTTTTCTTCTTTTTAACTCATTCCGTGCAAGGTTACCAGCAATTGTATATATCCAAGTAGAGAATTTTGCAAACGATTTATATGAATCTTTGTGTAAATAAAATTTGATCATTGTGTCTTGCACAATATCAGTACAAATATCTCTATCACCTAAAAAACGATACACAAAATTTGTTAACGGATCTTTAAACCTATTAACAAGAATCTCATATGCTTCAATTGTATTGTTGTCTTGAAATTCTTTTATTAACTCTTCATCCGTTAATAAACTAAGTTTTTTATCCAATGATCTTTATACTCTCTGTTTCAAAAAAGGTTTCATTTATCAGAACAAATGTAATTAAAAATATTCTTTAATCTTTTAAAATATCTGTTAATAAGGTTGTTGCTAATGTTTTTGAGTCAATAGCAGTTGTTTTCAAAGTTAAATCCGCATTAAATAAAATATTAAAAGCATTTAAAATTCTATTTTCATTCCTAAAAAAACTGGCATTTTTACAGTTTATATAATAATATTTGGATACTCCAATTGCTTGTGAAGCATCAAAATCATTTAAGCCCCTCTGTCTTAATTCTAATGACTGAGCAGTAACAGTTAGGTATTTTGTCAACATTGATATAATAAACACCATATCTTTTCCACTATCTAAAAGGTTATAAATAACTTTTAAAGATTTGATTTTATCGCCTTTCCCAATTGCATTTAATAGATCAAAAATTGAATACTCTTTTGTTGCTGAGGAAAGATTTTTTATGTCATCATTTGTAATTTCTTTTCGATCGCCCAAATAATCTTTTATTTTAATTAACTGCATTTCTAATAACGACTTATCTTCCCCAACTATTTCAATTATTGTTTTAGCATTTTCGTTAGACATGCCAATTTGCAATTCACCACATCTTTTCTTAACCCAGTTTTCTAACTCAACTCCCTTTAACTCTTTTGCTTCATAAAGAAAATGCTTTTCAATTAGTATTTTATATGGATCGGAAGATAAATTGCTTATGCTACCATAGTTTGCGATTACTAAAATGGTAGAATCTGATGGACTTTGGATGTATGGATTCAGCTGTTTTTTGTTATTGTAATTTTCAAAACTTTTAACAACTAATATCTTTTTATTCGTGCCAAAAGGAAAAGTGTACGCTAAATCAATTAGATTAATTATCGATTCTTTTTTATCCGCTGTTATAACTTCTCTATCAAAATCACTTGAAATAAATCTGGAAGCTTCTTTTTCAATTGATTTTATGGCAATATTAATTAAAAAGTGATCTTCTCCAAACAAAAAATAGATTGGTTTAATTTCTAACTTACTAAGATCGGTAAGTAATGAATAAATAGATGGGACTTGCTCTTTTGCTCTACTCATTAAATTTTTAGGATTTTAGATTATAACCATTCGATCTATTTGCTAATCGAATGGTCATAAAGAATGTATTAATTATTTTATACGTTTTTCAACTGTAACTTTATTCATAACTACATCTTTCAAAGGCTTATCAAATGGTTTTGAAGTAGCAACTTTACCAATACTTTCTATAACATCTAGTCCATTGATAACTTTACCAAAAACTGAATGTTTTCCATCTAACCAAGGCGTTGGAACTAATGTTATAAAAAATTGGCTTCCATTAGTATTTGGGCCAGAATTTGCCATCGATAAAATTCCTGGTCCGGTATGTTTCAAATCAGCATGGAATTCATCTTTAAAAGAACTGCCAAAGTAGCTTTCTCCACCAGAGCCTGAACCACTTGGATCTCCACCTTGAATCATAAATTGATCTATAATTCTATGGAAAACTATTCCATCATAATAGCCATTAGAAGCTAAACCAACAAAGTTTTCAACAGTTTTGGGTGTTTTACCAGGGAATAATTCAATCTCAAAATCTCCCATTGAAGTACTTACTTTAGATACTAATATTTCGTTTTCTGCAAGTGCTAATAATTCTTTCACTTTTACCTCATTTATATTTTGAACATTGTTTTCTTCGTTTTTAAGTGCATGTTTTTGGTCATTGCAACTTAATAATAATATGCTTACCAAAAGTATTCCTATATATTTCATTTTTCCTCCTTATGGAACTAAAAAATTATTCCAAATCATTATTAATATTATTCCACCAACAATTATTCTATAATAAACAAAAACCATTGTTGAGTTGCTTTTTAAAAATTTTAATAAAAAACCAATTGTTAAGTAACCACTTATTGCAGATGCAATTGTTGCAATAACTAATGTAACTATCCCAGAATAGTCAATATATTCAATTGCTTCATACAACTGAAGTAACCCGCTACCCAGAATTGCCGGTACGCTTAATAAAAAAGAAAAACGTGCCGCTGTTTCTCTCTTAAAACCCAAAAATATACCCGCAGTTAAAGTCGTTCCAGATCTAGAAGAACCAGGAATTAGTGCGAGCGATTGTGCAAATCCAACAATCAAAGCATCATACCATTTAACATCTTTTAAATTTTTCTTAAATTTTCCTGACTTCTCCGCGAATGCTAGAATTATTCCCAAAATTATAAGACTAGAGCCAATTACATATAAATTTTTAGTAAATGCTCCTTCAATTACATCTTTAAATCCGAGGCCAATAATTACAACTGGAATTGACCCGAGAACGATGTACCACCCCATTTTAGAATTTTCTGATTGCCCACCAAAAGATTTACGTTTGAGGAAATTATCAATAATAAAATCAATAAATATTTTAGTAAGATCCGTTCTAAAATAAATAAGTATGGCTAACAAAGTTCCCAATTGAATTACTGCGATGAACGAAGTCCAATGCTCAGGATGTTCGTTTGAAACCAATCCCATTAATTTACCAACAACCGTTAAATGACCAGTGCTGCTAATCGGTAAAAATTCAGTTAAGCCCTGTACAATTCCTAAAAGTATTGCTTCAATAATGCTCAAAATAATTCCTTAAAAGTAATAAATTGTTCCTAGTTTTAATCCAAAACCAAATAGGCTTGCATTAAAATGTCCTTCCGTTAAAGTGTTAATCTCACCTGGTAAATCGTAAATTATTTCTCCGGAAATTAATGCATAAAAATTCCCACCTAGCTTTGTATCCCCCTGCATTTTTGCAATAAAACCAAAACCAGAAGAAGAATATTCAACCCTAGTTCCATATAATTCTTCAGTAGCATTTAAAAACCTTAAACCAAACCCACCACCAAATTTAATTTTGAAACCTTCACCAGCTAGATAATAAAAACCTAATAACGAAGTTTTATGATGGGATAATTGAAGGTCATAAAATCCTGTTTCTATTGCTGAATTAAATGAATTAATATTAAAATTATATTCTAATCCTATCTGATAGCTTTCGTTCAGATTGTAATTGAAAACACCAAAAAAATCTGCTGAAGTGGAAAACGAAGGTAAATCTTCACCATTTGAAAAATTTGTATTGAGGTAATCATTCAGGTCAGGTGCGTTAAAAAAAGAGAGACCCATTCCTCCACCAATTTCATATTGTGCAGTAGAAACTGATAGGGGAATAAAAAGGAATACCAAAAAATATTTAATCAAACCGCTCTCTCTTTGCTTTTAAATACAGTAAGAAAATTTGCAACTGGCAAATTATTTCTTTTTTGTCTCTTATTAATAAAATAGGTTAGAGTGAGGGTTGAAAGTATAAATAAAATATACGTGGTAGAGTGCGTAAGTAAAGCGTAAGCACCACTAATTTCGCTACCAAAGTTGAACAGATTTACTAGCACAAAAATAACTATTAAATGATAAGAGCCGGTTGCTCCAGGTGTTGGAATAATAACCCCAAATGCACTAATTGTCATAACAATCCAAGCCATTCCATAAGATACTTCTTGGATATTCTCCATGTGCAAAATGAAAAAGGCAACATATGCTGTT
Organism: uncultured Ignavibacteriales bacterium; assembly: GCA_963704835.1. Taxonomy (GTDB): domain Bacteria; phylum Bacteroidota; class Ignavibacteria; order Ignavibacteriales; family Melioribacteraceae. Next base: position 206,322 of record CAVPHW010000005.1, read on the forward strand.
AAGCCGTACAGAAACATTATTAAAAAGGAAAAAATCAGAACATTAGTAAAATTCTTTCTACCCTTTAAACTTGCAAAACCATCAGTTAACAAATGAAACCCTCTTGCTAAAACATCAGCAACTTTTTCAGAAAATCTACCTACAAATTTTAGAATTGCAGAATAGAAGTTTTCTTTGAATTTTACTAAAAAGAAAAGAAATAAAATTAATCCTAAAATTAATGTAAACCCAATGTAAACAGTAGATTTCAACCAACTAATCTCGTTGTAAAGATTGCCGGAATAAATAGTAACACTTATAAGAACGGAAAATCCAAGTACCAAAATATCAATTACTCGTTCGACAATAATGGTTCCAACCATAGATGAGCGTGAGATGTTTTCCCATCTGCCTAAAAATAAGCCTCTGTAAAGTTCCCCAAGTCTTGGCACCACACAATTTACTCCATAACCAACCATAATTGCACCAAACAAATTACTAATAGAAGTATTTGGTTTAACTGATTTAACAATAATTCTCCATCTATAGGCTCTAGCAAGGTGAGACATAAACCAAATAATTAAATAAACAAAAAACCAGACCAATGAAATGTTTTTTAAAATATTTAAAACTTCATTTAGATCTATATTGCTAAATGCCATATAAAGGAAAAGAACCATTAGAACTAATGGAATTAAGTAACTAATCGCTTTTCTCAATTTTGTAAAAGTAGTATTATCTGAGGTCAATTGTCTTAAATTCCTTATCCTGATTATACTTGAACAATGATATGTTAAGATCATCATTTATTACAATGTCATTAAAAATGAACATGAAATTCATTTCCACCATAATCACTAAATTGGATTTTCGTAATTAAGTAATCCTGACTAATCCATAATTTTGCATTTTTAAAATTCAATCCATCATCATCAGCTTGCAGATTAACTATAGTAATGTTTTTATCCATTTTTTCAGAAGTAACTTTACACTTTTGAGGGTATTCGTAAATATAATCCCTTAATGAAAAGGCAAGTGGATCTTCTTCAATATTAGAAATTATTACTTTCTTTCTAGTATTATCTATGTTCCAAATGGAATTACCATCTGAAATAATTGTATTACTTTTAAGTTCAATTCTATAATTATCATTTTTAGAAAAATAAAACTGCCCTTGCATTATACTTTTGCTATTTGCCGTTTGTACAAACTCAGCTTTAAAAGTTGATATACTTTCAAATTTTTTTTGCATCTCTATAATGGTAGAATCTATATTCTGCTGAGGAAATAAACTCCAAAAGAGTAAAATCAAATTTATCATAATGACCTTAAGATAGTTTCTAATTGTTCCTCATTCTCAACAATTACTTCCCGTGCTTTACTTCCTTCTGGTGGTCCCACAACACCGGCTTCCTCAAGTTGATCAACAATTCTCGCTGCTCGAGAGTAACCTAATTTTAATCTTCTTTGCAATAGAGATACCGAACCTTGTTGGTGTCTAACTATTACACGAGCTGCATCTTCAAACATAGGATCCATATCAGCAATAAAACCACCGGCTTCAGTGTTTTTCTTCTCAAACATTGATGGTAGAAGAAACCGTTTTTTATAACCTCCCTGAACATATATGAATTTTGTTAATTTTTCTACTTCATCTGTGGAAATAAATGCATTCTGCATTCTAATAGGCTTAGGAACACCTCCGGGTAAAAACAGCATATCACCGCGCCCTAATAATTGCTCAGCACCATTCATATCCAAAATAGTTCTAGAATCTATCTTTGTTGCAACCTGATAAGCAATTCTTGCTGGGAAGTTTGCTTTAATTACACCAGTAATTACATTTACAGAAGGTCTTTGAGTTGCAACAACCAAATGAATTCCTACAGCCCTTGCCAACTGGGCTAATCTTGTAATAGGAGCTTCCACTTCTTTTCCCGAAGTAATCATCAAATCCGCCAACTCATCAATAATTACAACAATATACGGCAATTTATAATGCTTCATTTTGTCCGTATCTAAAGGACGAGCTTTAGGATTGGAAATTTTTTTATTGTAATCAATTATATGCCTTACACCAAGTTTGGCCAATTTATCATACCGCTTCTCCATTTCATGCTCCACAGCTTTTAGAGCAAGTAATGCGTTTTGGGGATTAGTTAATATTTCTTCATTTAGATCTGGAGAGACGGCTAAGTAATGTTTGTTCAACTTACCATAAAAAGATAGCTCTATTTTTTTTGGATCAATTATAACAAACTTTACATCAGAAGGATGTTTTGCATAAATCAAACTTGTTATCAACATGTTAATACCAACGCTCTTTCCAGAACCGGTTGAACCTGCAATTAACAAATGTGGCATTATTGCCAAATCAGTTATATAAACTTCCCCAACTATGGTTTTCCCCAATGCTATTGGTAATTCTGCTTTGGATTTACTTAGGTGAGCTAAAACTGATCTTCCACTTACAAGTTGGGATTTTTCATTTGGAATCTCGACACCAATTGCACTTTTTCCCGGAATTGGAGCTATTATTCGTATCCCTCTTGCAGCCAAAGCTAATGCAATATCATTTTCAAGACTAACAATTCTACTTATTTTTACGCCTGGTGCCGGTACAATTTCATAGAGAGTTACAACAGGACCCGGAGTTACTGTAATATCGTCAATATCAATATCAAATAATTTTAACTTTTCTTTTAATAATGCTGCGTTCTGTTTAAGTTCTACTTCGGAGACTACAATGGATTCATCCTCAGAATACTCAAGCAGATCAAGCGATGGTGGAATAAAATTAATTTTTTCTTCCCATTGATCTGGTAAATCTGCTTCTATTAGAGCGTCAATAGGTTTATCAGAATCATCATCCGCGTGTTTTGCAGCTGTAACAATTACTTCTGGATCTACTTGTGGTTTGCTTACTTTTAATTCCTCTTCAGCTCTAATAATTCTAATTTTTGTTTCTTCAGACTTTGAATTTCTATTTGAATCATCTTCATCAATATTTTCAGAAATACTTTTTTTCTTTCCAGGAATCTTCAATTTTTTGATTTTTTCTAAGCTCTTTGAAAAACTATCTTTTCCTTCTGTGCTAATTGTAATATTTTCTTCCGATTTTTCCTTGTTAAAGAAATTACTAACATATTTTCTTACTGTTCTAAATCGTAAATCGAAGGCTATAAATAATGCAATGAACATCCCAGCTAATAAGACAATTATTCCGCCAAGAACACCCAAAATTCTACTTAAGACTGCACCAAAAAAATCACCAATATTTCCGGCTAGCTCAATATTATTGCTTAGAAAATCATAACTAGTATTCTGTCTTAATAGTCCGAAAAATGTTGCCAAAAATATTCCAAATATTAGAAGGAAATTCGAGATGTTTAAAGCCAGTTTGTTATCGGTATTTTTTAGAATTGTGTAACCCCAAACAAAAAGAACTAATGGAATAACAATTGAAAAATAACCTATTGTTGAATGAATTAAGAAATGTGCAAAATATGCTCCAAAAATACCAAGCCAGTTATGTGTAAATTGAGTTCTATCCAAATATTCAGGGTCGGTAGAAAAAACTTTGAAAAAATCTGTCAAATCAAAATGAAGACGGGCTTGGTCATAACTTGAATAGGACAATATGCTTAGTAGTAGTAAAACTGCTGCAATTACATAAAAAATTCCGAGAAGCTTTCTTTTTTTCTCTAAGGAGATAATAAAGTAAGTTTGCTCTGATGAATTTTGATTATTCTTTTTAGTTTGCTTAGCCATATTGCATTTTACTATTCTAATCTAACTTAATTACACCAGCTTTAAATACAGGTGCAATATCATAAATATTTTGCTGAGAAGAGAATTTAATATCTTCTTCAAATCCAGCATTAAAAAGTTTTACACCGTGTTCAGTTTCTTTCAACATTTTTAAAATGCGTCTCTTATTTTTCAAATAAATCAGCTGACATATTTTACTTTCATCATTCAAAACTAAATTTTGTTTTTTTTCAACCATAGCTTCAATTAACATTCCAGCACAAGCAGAATCTTCGTAAGAAAATTTTCCATTATTTCCTGAGCAAAGAATTTCTAAATCACAATCCAATTTTAAAATTTTATTAGCAACAGCATTAATATTTAAAAAAGATAAAATAAACAAACTCTCAGAAAACTTTGCCTTTACAATTGCTTTTGATCCATTTGTAGTAAAGAATACAATGGATTTACCCTTTACGAATTCTTCCGTGTACTCAAGTGGTGAATTCCCAAGTGAAAAGCCCTCTATTTTTATTGTATTTCTCTCACCGCATAAAAGAGAATGACTTGTAAAGGAATTCCCAGTAAGTTTCATTGCGAACTCTACCGAACTTACAGGTATCACTTCTTTGGCTTTATTCTTCAATGCAGTTACAATTGTTGTTGTAGCTCTAAGAACATCAATTACAACAGTAACCTTGTTGGTAAAATAAAGCTCTTCCGCATTAAGTGGAGTTAAAAATGTATTTATTCTCATACTAAATTCTTACAAATGGTAACTTCGTTATTTTTGCTGTTACAAATTTTCCTCGTACGTCCACTTCAATTTCTTCGCCTTCTTTTGCAAAATCAAAATCTATATAAGCCATTGCTATTGCTTTTTCTAATATTGGACTTACAGTGCCACTAGTGATTTTACCAATCGATTTTCCTTCCCTTACAATTGCATAGTCTTTTCTAGGAAACGCTCTATCCTCAAATATTATTGGGACAAGTTTTCTTTTTAAACCATTAGCTTTTATGTTTTCTAGAGCTTCTCTACCAATGAACTCACCTTTTTTCAACTTTGTAATCCAACCCAATCCGGCTTCAAGAGAATTTGTAGTTGAATCAATATCGTTTCCGTATAAACAAAAACCCATCTCTAATCTTAATGAATCTCTACACCCTAATCCGGTTGGTTGTATATCAAATTCACCACCAGCCTCAAATATTTTATTCCAAATATCCTCAGCAAACTCTGTTGTACCTTTAAAGTACAATTCGAATCCCAATTCTCCTGTATACCCAGTTCTTGAAAGAATAACTTCAACATCATTAATTCTGGTTGTTAAAAATTTATAGTATTCCAAATCAATTTTTTGGTTTAATAACTTTTCTAAAACTTTTTGAGAATTAGGTCCTTGAATAGCTAGTAATGAATATTCATCGGATTGGTCCTTTATTTCAACTTCGAAATTATTATTTTTATTCATCCACTCGAAATCTTTATCCTTATTAGCACCATTAACTACCAACAAATATTCTGTTTCGGAAATTTTATAAACAAGTAAATCATCAACAATTCCACCATCTTCATAACACATGGCAGAATATTGTACATGTCCAATTTCCAATTTTGCTGCATTGTTAATAGTAATGTGTTGAACAAAATCTAAAGCACGCTGACCTTTAATTACAATTTCACCCATATGAGAAACATCAAAAACTCCAACTGATTTTCTTACAACTTTATGTTCCGCAATAATTGAAGAATATTGAATTGGTAATTCAAAGCCTGCAAAATCAACTAATTTTGCACCATGCTTTTTGTGCATATTAATAAATTTGGTCTGTTTCATAATCTCACTTATTTAGTTTTTCCCAATCAGACAAAAATTTCTCTAAACCGCTACTGGTTAAAGGATGGTTAAATAATTTTTTTATTACATCAAATGGAATAGTTGCAACATGAGCTCCCAATTCTGCAGCTTCAACTAAATGAAGAGGATGCCTAATACTTGCAACCAAAACTTGAGTTTGATAATTATAATTTTCATAAATTGTTAAAATCTGACTGATAAGTTGCATACCAGAATGACTAATATCATCTAATCTACCAACAAATGGACTTATATAGGTTGCGCCAGCTTTTGCAGCTAATAATGCTTGTGCCGGAGAAAAACATAAAGTAACGTTAGTTTTAATATTTTGTGAAGTTAATGTTTTTACAGCTTTCAAACCTTCTAAAATAAGAGGAATTTTGATAACAATATTTTTGTGAATTGAAGCCAATTCCTTAGCTTCCTTCATCATACCATCATAATCAGTTGACACAACTTCCGCACTTATTGGACCATCAACAATTTGTACAATTTCATTTAATAACTCTTTAAAGTTTCGTCCTTCTTTAGCTACCAAAGATGGATTAGTGGTTACTCCATCTAAAAGTCCCATAGAAGCAGCTTCTTTTATTTCGTTAATGTTGGCGGTATCAATAAAAAATTTCATTTGTATTTTCTCCTATCAAAAAGTATTAAGACAACTTTTCATTGTTCTTACTTGATTTAACTTCAAATTCTTGAGGATTAATATTTTCACTTTCTTCTAGATTTATGCGAAGAAAATATTTGAACTGTAATCTATTTAATGTAGAAAAAACTCCAATTTTTAAATCATTGCTCAATGAAGGATGGACAGTTAACACAAGACTTCTATACTTTACCTTCAGATTTATATCTTTTTAGCCATTCATCTATATCATGAATAACGCTAGATCTTTTAGTCATTAACCCGGTTCCGGCACAGTATGGGCAAACTTCATTAATAGATTGTACAATATTTTGCCGTACCCGTTGTCTGGTAATTTGAACTATACCAAAATCAGTCATTGGTAAAAGGGCAATTTTAGCTCTATCTTTTTTAAACTCTTTTTTTAGTTCATCATAAATTTTCTTTCTGTTTTTTTCTTCTTCTAGATCGATAAAATCAATAACAATAAGTCCGCCTATATCTCTTAACCTTAACTGTCTAACTATTTCTCTTGAAGCCTCAAGATCTGTTCTTAAAGAATTTAATTCTTGCTCTTTTTTTGCAGCATATCTTCCACTATTAACATCTATTACTGTCATAGCTTCTGTATGATCAATTACTATATGCCCGCCACTAGGAATAGGAACCTTTCTTCCTAGAAGAGTTTTAATCTGCTCCTCAATTTTGAAAGTTTCAAAAATTGACATTCTCGATTTGTAGTACTCAATTTTATCAGATAATTCTGGCTGGATAAGTTGAACATAGTCCCTAATTTCTTTATACAAGCTTTTTGAATCAATAAACACCTTAGAAACATTTGATGTAAACAGATCACGAATAACACTTGAGGTAGTACTTAAGTCTTTATATAACAATGCAGGAGGTTTTGATTCTTTTATTGTAGTTTGAATTTTATTCCAAGAATTGACTAGGTATTTTAGATCACTTTCAAGAGAACCTTCTTCTTGTTCTTTAGCAGCAGTTCTAATAATTAAACCACAATTTTCAGGTAAAATGCTTTTTGCTAAGTATTTTAATCGTTTTCTTTCTCTAAAGTCTGATATTTTTTTAGAGATCCCAATTTTATTATCAAACGGAAGCAATACGCAAAATCTACCTGGAATGGAAATAGAAGAAGTAATTCTAACACCTTTATTTGCTACGGGTTCTTTAATTATTTGGACAATAATATCTTGTCCTTTATGCAATTTAGGAGTTGAATTGGACTTTTTCTCAGCTTCGTTATTTTTTGGTTTCTCATTTGATTCATCATCATCTACATCAATTTCGGATTCATCTTCATCCAAAACTGATTGAAATTCACTAAATGAATCGCCAATATCTGAAAAGTGCAAGAATGCATCATGTTTTAACCCAATATCAACAAAAGCAGCTCTAATTCCGGGTAAAACTCTTGCAACTTTACCTAAGTAAATATTGCCAACCATTCTTCTTTTTTCGGGATTATCAACAAAAAAATCGATGAGGACGCTATCTTCAGTAATAGCAACCCTATTCTGAGTTGTTGATGAATTTATTATAATTTCTTTTTGCATATAAACTCTTTTAATGGAATTTCAGCTATGCAAAAAAGGATGGGAAAGTTTAAAACATTTTACATAAAATACCGGTTGTTGTCATTTAAGTATTTTTGTCTAAATTTTTGTAAATCAATACATTCATAAAACAACAACCTAAACTTTTTCTTCCTCTTTTACCAACCAAAAAAGTACCTTATTATTAAATTTTATATTTATTTCCTCAATATTTAAGGGAGGATAATAATTTGATTGTAATCTAAAAGTATGCTCATTAAGAACATTTCTAATTTCTTCAAAACTATTTACTGAATAAAGTTCATCAATAAAATTCCAAACACCATCTAAGTATTTAAAATACCAAATTAAATTTTTTTTTGCTCTATCTAAATTTTTTCTAAACCCTTGTTCACGTTCAAGTAAATCTAGATGTAAACTAGCTATTTCTGTGATTTCCGCAACACTTGGTTTATATTCTTTACCTTCAAGTAAATAATTTATTTGCTTAAAAATGAAGGGATTGCCCAAAGCACCTCTTCCAAGTAAAACTGCGTCGCAATTAGTTTCATTTATCATTCTAACAGCGTCTTCAGCAGTGAAAATAGATCCATTCCCAACTACTGCAATTTTTACCCTTTCTTTAACAGCTTTAATCCATTCCCATTCTGGTTCGGTTGAATATCTATCAGCTCTGGTTCTCGCATGTAAAATAATCTGCGAGGCTCCATTATCTTCAATAATTTTTGAGATATCTAAAACGTTTACTTTATCTTTTGGCCCCAGTCTAATTTTAACGGAAATAGGAACTCCATCAGAATTTTTTACCATTTTATCAACTATTTTCCCTAATGTTTCTGGTTGAGATAGAAGATAAGCTCCCATTTTACAGCCATATACTTTTTCAACAGGACAGCCGCAATTTAGATCTATAATATCAGGTTTTAGTTTTACTAATTCTCTAACAGCTTTGCCTAATATTTCTGGGTCATTGCCTAAAAGTTGAACACCAATAGGTTTTTCATTTCGGCTAAAAGAAAGCAATCTCAGAGTATCAAAATTATTTTTGATAACACCTTCAGCGCTAACCATTTGAGTAAAAATTAAGCCAGCACCATAATCTTTAGCTATTTTTCTAAATGCAAAATCAGTAACTTCTGCCATGGGAGCTAAAAAGGCTCTGCTACTTACATTTAATTTACCGATTTGCATTTTTAATCCTAACTATTTCAAAAAACAAAACCCTAATATTCCAGCAATTTGAAATATTAGGGCAAATTCATTACGCTTCTGTATTCTGATTTTCTGACGTATCATCATCAGCATTTTCTGGTTTAAGTAAAACTTTTCTTGATAAACTGCATTTACCATTTTCAACTTTAATAAGTTTTACCATAATTACATCGCCTTCTTTTAATACATCCTCAACTTTGTTAACTCTTTTAACATCAATTTGAGATATGTGTAAAAGGCCTTGCTGACCAGGCATAAATTCAACAAAGGCACCAAAATCCATAAGTTTAACTACTTTGGCTTCGTAGTTTTTACCAACTTCAGGTTCACTAGTTAACCCAAGAATTTTTAGTTTTGCCTTCTGAACATTTTCAGTTAGCTGACCAGAAATAAATACACGTCCGGTATCATCAATATTAATAACAACACCAAACTCTTTTTGCATTCCTTGAATCACTTTACCACCAGGCCCAATAACCGCACCTATTTTTTCTGGATTTACTTGCGTAGTTAATTGTTTTGGTGCATAAATCGATAGTTCCTTTTTAGGTTCTGGAAGCACTTTGTTCATTGTTTCAAGAATTTCTAATCTGCCAGCTTTAGCTTGATTTAATGCAGTTTCTAAAATTTCTAGTGAAAGTCCTTGAATTTTAATATCCATTTGGATCGCTGTAATTCCGTTAGCAGAACCAGCTACTTTAAAGTCCATATCACCAAGATGGTCTTCATTTCCAGAAATATCTGAAAGAACTGAATATTTATCACCTTCAGAAATAAGACCCATTGCAATTCCAGCAATAGCACATTTTGAAGGAACTCCACCATCCATTAATGATAATGATCCAGCACAAACTGTTGCCATTGAAGAAGATCCGTTTGATTCCATAATATCTGAATGAAGTCTTATAGAATATGGAAAATCTGCTTCACTTGGGATTACAAATTTAAGAGCTCGCTCAGCTAAATTTCCATGACCAATTTCTCTTCTGCCGGTGCCACCAAATCTACCTACTTCACCAACACTAAAAGGTGGGAAATTATAATGTAGAATAAATCGTTTCTTGTACTCTTCATCTAAACCATCAATAATTTGTTCATCTGATTTTGTACCAAGAGTTAATGTAGTTAAACTCTGAGTTTCACCTCTTGTAAACAAAGACGAACCATGAGTTCTTTTTAGCAAACCATGTTCAATGGTAATTGGTCTAATTTGGGTTGTTGATCTACCATCTAACCTTTTGCCACTTTCTAAAACTTGTTTACGCATAATATCTTTTTCAATATCATGCAAAATTTCTTTTATGGTTTTTTCACTTTCTGGATATTTTTCAGCTAAAGCTAATAAAACTGAACTATTAAGCTCACTGTTTTGGGTTGCTCTTTCTTCTTTTCCTAAAGTTGTAGAAACTATTTCTTCATATTTGCTATACGCTAATTCGTTAACAGCTTTAGCCAACTGTTCATCAACTTCAGCTTCTTTTACAACATATTTTTCTTTTCCACATTCAGCTCTTAATTCATTTTGAACTGCAACTATTTTTTTAATCTCTTCGTGAGCTACTTTAAATGCGTTCAACAAATCAACTTCACTCACTTCTTGAGCTTCGCCTTCAACCATTACAATGGAGCTAGCTGTACCAGCAATAGTTAGATCAAAATCTGAAGAAATCATCTCAGTTTTAGTTGGATTGACAATTAATTTCCCATCAACCCTGGCAACTCTTACTTCACCAATTGGTTCAAGAAATGGAATATCCGAAATTGTTAAAGCAGCTGAAGCACCAACTGCAGCCAAGACATCAGGATCGTTCTCACCATCATATGAATAAACCTGAGCAATTACTTGGACTTCATTTTTAAAAGCTTCTGAAAACAAAGGTCTGATTGGTCTATCAATCAATCTGCCAGATAGAATTTCTTTTTCAGTAGGGCGTCCTTCTCTTTTAAAAAATCCACCGGGATATTTACCGGCAGCAAATGCTTTTTCTCTATATTCAACTTGAAGTGGGAAATAATCAAATCCATCTTTTGCATCCTTTGCCATAGTGGCAACAACAAATACCATTGTTTCACCTGAAGTAACCATAACTGCGGCATTTGATTGTTTCGCATATCTACCATATTCAATCGTAATTACTTTACCATCTACTACTACATCTTTGGTATAAATCATTAAATCCCTCTTTATTTTCTAATTTTTAATTCATTAATAATAGTTCTATATCTTTCAATATCTTTTCTCTTAACATAATCTAACAATCTTCTTCTTTTACCAACCATTTGCATTAATCCACGTCTTGATGCATGATCTTTTTTGTGAGCTGAAAAATGACTTATTAAATCATTAATTCTTTCTGTAAGAATTGCAATTTGAACTTCAGCTTTTCCACTATCAGCTTCGTTGCCACCGAATTTTGTAATTAGCTCTTGTTTTCTTTCTTTTGTAACCGACATTTCTACTCCTTTTATTATTATACGATTAAACCCCAGTAAATACCGAGGTTAATTAATTAAATGTATTGATTAAATTTTTTGCATTTTCAACATCAGATTTTATCTGTGTTTCTAATTCTTTTATTGAATTAAACTTTTGTTCGTCTCTTAATTTCTTAATAAACTCTATACCTATCTTTTCTCCGTAAATTTCCTTATCAAAATCAAAAATGAAAACTTCCGTAATTGGCATCTTCACATTATTAAATGTTGGTCTTAAACCAACGTTAGCAACACCAAAATATTGTTGATTATCATATGCAACTCGTACAAAATAAACACCATTTTGTGGAATTAACTTTTCATTTTCCACAGGTTTCAAATTAGCTGTTGGAAAACCTAAAGTCCTCCCACGTTTTGCTCCTTCAACGACCAATCCTTCAACGAAATAATATCTTCCAAGCATTTTGTATGCGGTTTCCAAATCACCGCTAAGTATTGCTTTTCGTATTTTAGTACTGCTTACGGGTTCGTTCTCAATTTTTTCGGGACCAATAACCATCATTTCTATATTAAGTTCATTTAGGTATTCTTGTAAATTATTTTTATCACCTTCTCTATTGTTACCAAATTTGTGATCATATCCAACAATCAAAGCTTGCGCACAAGTTTTCTTTATTATAAACTTACCAACAAATTCCTTATAAGTTGTTTTTGCCAACTCATCAGTAAAAGGTATTATATATAAGTAATCGACATTAAGTTTTTCAAATATTTTAATTTTCTCATCCAGAGGAGTTAAAAGTTTAATATCAAAATCCTTGTTTAAAACAATTCTCGGATGAGGATAAAATGTAATTACTACATTATCAGTCTTCAGATCCTTAGCTTTTATCTTTAAACTATCAATAATTTTAATATGCCCGATGTGCAACCCATCAAAAGTACCAATTGTAACCACACTTTTTTGTAGTTGAAATTCATCGTTTACATCTTTAATAATTTTCATTGTAATTAAATATTCGCCTTTTCTTCAAACCCATTTTCTATTGTTAAGTTTTTAAGTTCATCCAAAGTAAGAGCAGAATTAACATCATAATCTCCTATTTGAGTTCTTCTTAATTTACTTAAATACCCGCCATAACTGGTCTTTAATCCAAAATCATTTGCAACTACTCTAATATAAGTTCCTTTAGAACATTCAATTTCAAAAGAAATATTGGGAAGATTAATTTTTTCTATTTTAAAATTGTATATTGAAACTTTTCTTGATGTCCTCTCAATATTAACACCTTGTCTAGCATACTTATATAATGCTTTACCATTATGCTTTAATGCCGAGTACATTGGAGGAATTTGATCAATCTCTCCCAAAAAACTATCTCTTATTTGAAAAATTTCCTCATCAGAAATTTGCTTTACTTCTTTAACTTCTTTTAATTCTGTTTCACTATCCATAGAATCAGTAGAAGCACCAAGAGTAATATCTCCTGAATAAATTTTGTGCATTTCCTGAAATTTTGAAATTTCTTTAGTTTTCTTTCCAGTACATACTATTAGTAAACCAGTTGCCGCTGGATCTAGGGTTCCTGCATGACCAACTTTTTTTATTTGTAGTTTTTTTCTTACCCACCAAACTACATCAAAAGAAGTTTTCCCTTTCGGCTTATCAATTAAAAGAACACTACCACCTGCTAATTCAGCAGTATTAATTATTCTCGTTTTTTTCGTTATTATCATTTTTTAATGATTTAAATATCGCATTCATTTTTTCAACATAATCTTGAGTATCATCAATATAAAAGTGTAGTTCTGGAGTAATTCTTAAACTAATACTTTTTGCTAATTCTGATCTAATAACACCTTTCATTGCTTCAATATGTTCTATTACATATTCTCTACGATCTTTTTCATATACTGATAAATAAACTTTTGCAATTTTTAGATCGGGTGTTACTTTAGCACTTGTAATAGTTACCAATCCAAGATTAGGATCTTTCAATTTTTGAAGAAAGATCATACTAAGTGTTTCTTTAACCAAATTAGATATTTTATCTTGCCTTAATGACATTACGACTCAAGTTTTTGTTTTGTTTCCACCATTTGATATGCTTCAATTATATCACCAATTTTTAAATCATTAAAATTGGCAATATTCAATCCACATTCATAACCGGCATCTACTTCTTTTACATCATCTTTAAATCTTTTTAGAGTTGCCAATTGACCTTCATATATTTTTACGCTGTCTCTAAATAATCGTATTTTATGAGTTCTTGAAATTTTACCTTCTTGCACATAGCACCCTGCAACAGTTCCAATTTTAGGTACTTTAAAGGTTTCTCTAATTTCAATTGTAGCAACAAGTTTTTCAGAAATAATTGGAGAGAGCATCCCTTCAAGTGCAGATTTAACTTCATTGATTGCATCGTAAATTACGTTATACAATCTAATATCTACCTTTTCAGATTCAGCAAGTTTACGTGCGTTAGTATGAGGTCTTACGTGGAATCCAACAATTATTGCAGCAGAAGCAGCAGCTAATAGAACATCTCCTTCTGAAATTGCTCCAACACCTTTGTGAATAACTTGAACCCTTACTTCATCATTGGATAATTTCATCAACGAATCTGCAAGTGCTTCAACTGAACCGTCCACATCTCCCTTAACAATAAGAGGTAAATCTTTTAGTTCACCTTTTCCAATTCTACTCGCAATATCATCTAATGTAACCAACCTTACCTGTCGTTGATCTTGTTCACGCTGTAGTTGTTGACGTTTAATTCCAACTTCTCTAGCTTCTCTTTCTGATTCAACAATTACAAATGTATCGCCCGCTTGGGGAGCTCCTTCAAAACCAAGAACCAACACAGGAGTAGAAGGGCCAGCTTCATTTATTTTTTTATTTCTCTCATCAAACATTGCTCTAACTCTACCGTAATGACTGCCAGCAACAAAAGGATCACCAACTTTAAGTGTACCTTTCTGTACTAAAACTGTTGAAGTTATTCCTCTTCCTTTATCAAGTTGAGTCTCAATTACTGTTCCTCGCGCTAACCTATCATAATTTGCTTTTAGATCTAACAGCTCTGCCTCTAACAATATTTTCTCTAACAGTAGATCAATATTCAATCCCGTTTTTGCAGAGATTTCTACACACTGGTACTTACCACCCCAATCCTCAACAAGAACTTTTCTATCTGCTAATTGTTGTTTAATCTTATCAATGTTAGCACCAGGTCTATCAACTTTATTTATCGCAATAATTATTGGAACGCTTGCAGCCAAAGAATGGTTAATAGCTTCAACCGTTTGAGGCATAACTGCATCATCAGCAGCAATAATTAAAATTACAATATCTGTAACTTTTGCACCTCTGGCTCTCATTGCTGTAAAAGCTTCATGACCAGGAGTATCAAGAAATGCAATTTCTTTTCCTGGACCAACTTCAACTTTATATGCACCAATATGTTGGGTAATTCCGCCAGATTCTCCGGCAACAACATTTTCCTTTCGGATATAATCAAGAAGCGAAGTTTTACCATGATCAACATGACCCATAATTGTAACTATAGGAGATCGTGATTGTAATGATTCTTCCGGATCATCAATATCATCAAGTACATCTGAAGTATATTCCTCTTGGAACTCAACTTCAAATCCAAAATCATCAGCAATAACAGTAATCGTATCAACATCTAATCTTTGATTTATTGAAACCATTAGTCCCAAACCAATACATTTAGAGATTACTTCACTAACAGGTACATTCATTAGATTAGCCAACTCATTAACAGCTATAAACTCAGTAACCGAAATTTTAGTATCCTGATCTAATTGACGTTGTTCTTGAATCTCACCTTCAATTTCATGCTTCTCTTTTCTTTTTTTCTTTCTTGCAGAAGCTCTACCGCCCAAGCCTGTATTAGCCACACCTTGTAAAGTTCTTTTTATTGATGCATCTACTTCTCTTTTATCAACAACAAATTTCTTAACTTTCTTATTTTTCTTAGCCTTAATTGTCTCTTCACTTAATTCAATGGACTTAGATTTGTTTTTAGCTTTTAATTTTTTCTTCTTAGTTCCTGCTTCATCTGTATCACTAACTTCTTCAACTGCGGCTGGCTTTTCTTCCTTAACTGTAGTTTCTTTAACAACCTGACCTTTAACATCTTTATCTTTCCCCTTAGATTTCCTTGGTCTTTTTCCTTCATCTTGAAGATCCATTTTCCCAACTATCTTCAACCCAGACTTCTTATTTTCAAGAGCAATTTCTGACTCAGTTTTAAATACTTTATTGCCTTCTTCAACAACTTTCGATTCTTCAACAATTTCTTCTACTTCTTCTACTTCAGTAGTTGCTTCTGAAACATCCTCAGTTACATCTTCAGTTTCTGCGCTTTCTGAAGTATTAACTT
Organism: uncultured Ignavibacteriales bacterium; assembly: GCA_963704835.1. Taxonomy (GTDB): domain Bacteria; phylum Bacteroidota; class Ignavibacteria; order Ignavibacteriales; family Melioribacteraceae. The sequence goes on from CAVPHW010000005.1 coordinate 222,181, forward strand.
CTTCAACTTCTTCTTTTGGCTCTTCTGTTGGAACCTCTACAACAATTGGTTCAGCAACTTCTTCTTCCTGCTTTCCACCGTGGGTTTTCTGGAATTCAGATATTTTTCTATAGTGATGTTCTGATTTTTCAATATCTTTCTTAAAATGAACGCGTATCTCATCAATCATCTCGTCAGTTAAAAGTGAAGCATGCGACTTTACATTATAACTTTTAGATTTAAGAAACTCCACAATAGAATCGGTTGAAAGATTGTATTCAGCCGCAAATTTGTAAATTCTTAATTTTTTTGGTGCTGTAGCTTCTGCCATAGTTTATTTACCGTATTTTATTCTTCTTCTTCAAATTGACTTTTAATTATCTCAATAATCTCTTTCGCTTTCTCTTCCCCAACTGATTCTATCTCTTTAAGTTTTTCAAATCCGGCGGATAATACTTCAACAGCCGTATCATATCTGTTATTGATAAGTAAATCGACAATTTCAGTTCCTAATTCTTCTCTTAGGCTAACTAATTCAATATCATCCTCGTATTCATCAAACGCTTTTTCTTCCCTAATAATATCAATTTCATAACCAGTTAGTCTAATTGCAAGTCTAATGTTAACACCATTTCTTCCAACCAACAAAGATACCTGATCACTATCTGCGGTGACTCTGCAAGACCTTTCTTCTTCATCAAGTTCAAGTTGTTTAATTTTGGCTGGAGCAATTGCCCGCTGGATATAAACAATTGGATCATCTGAATAATTAATTACATCAATATTCTCATTACTTAATTCTCTAACAATTGCATGAATCCTAACACCCTTCATGCCAACACAAGCACCAACCGCATCTATTCTTGGATCATGAGATTCAACTGATACTTTTGCTCTATCGCCAGGCTCTCTTGCAATATCTTTGATTTCAATTATACCGTCATAAATTTCAGGTATTTCAATTTCAAAAAGTCTTTTTAAGAAAAGATTGTCAGCTCTAGAGATAACAATAACCGGTCCGTTTGGAGTTTTTTTAACTTCTTTTATTACCGCACGTACGGTATCGCCTTTTCTATATCTTTCTCTTAATATTTGTTCAGTTCGAGGTAAAGACAATTCATTTTTATTATGATTAACAAGAATATCATTCCGTCTTACTTGATAAATATCTCCAACAATAATTTCCCCAATCATTTCAGTATATTCTTTATAAATAATTTCTTTTTCAATTTCTCTAATTTTTTGATTTAGATTTTGACGCGCAAGATTAATGTGTCTTCTTCCAAATGAGCTTAAATTTATTTTCTCAATATAATCCTCACCTACTTCAAGCTCGTCTTCATTCCCCTTTTTGTTAACCTCATCAATACTTATTTCTGTCTCAGGATCTTCAACAGTTTCAACAATCGCTTTCTCAAGAAATATTTCTATATCTCCTTTATCCATATTTACAACAACTTCATATTTAGCTTCTTGTCCATACTGCTTCTTTACCAATACACCAAAAACTTCCTCGATTATTCCACCAAGAACATCTTTATCTAACCCCTTTTCTCTTACCATATAAGAAAACGATTCAACAATAGAACTATTCATTTGTTAGGCCTCCGTAATCAAAAACTTATTTTAACTTTTGCTTTTTTTATTTTATTAAAATTTATACTTAAATTTTCTTTTTTATAATTGAACACAAAATTTTGACCTTCTAAGCTTATCAATTTTGCCTCAATGCTTTTAATGTCTTCACCATCATCATAAGAAATCTTAAATTCTCTTCCAACATGTTTGGGGTATTGATCTAAGTACTTTAGCGGCTCATCAATTCCGGGGGAAGAAACAACCAAACTGTAATCATATTCAGCAAATTCTGATAACTCAATTTCAGCTTTTAGTTCCCTACTGAAACTAGCACAGATATCAGTAGTAACGCCTTCTTTTGAATCAACAAAAATTTCAAAAATTGGTTTTCTATTACTACCTCTTGCAACCAAATTAATTAGAAATAGACTCTGTTCGAGTGCTATTTTTTCCGCTATATTTTTAACAAGGTTTTTCATTTAATATCACAAACAAAAATCGCCCTTACGGGCGAAAAAGAGAATACTTAATTTAATATTATATTGGATTAAATTCAACAATTATAAAAATAATAAAACTTCCCCCAATAGCTATATTTTCTCAAGTTTAAATGACTTTTTATAAAGAAGACTAAGTGATAACCCACGCATAAGCATAAAAACTGTTAGTGCAAACCATATAGCATGATTGTTAAGGATATCTTTTGTCAGGTAGTAGCTCGGCAAAAAGAAAACCAATGTGCTAATTATCATAGAAAAAAGCATCATTCTTGTTTTAGTTGCCCCAATATAAATTCCATCCCAAATAAAACTTATGCTGTTTATTACAGGTGATATGATTACCCATACAAAATAAATCATGGCTGCATTTATAACATCGTTTTGATTAGTATAAATCATCAAGATTTGTTTATCGAAGTTAAAATAAATAACCATCAGAATACTGCTCAAAAATATACCCCAAAAGAAGGAAAGCTTTACTACCTTTTTAACATCTTCGTTTTGGTTTGCCCCAATGTATTTGCCAACTAAACTTTCAGCAGCGAATGCAAAACCATCAACTCCATATGATACTATCAGCCAAAGTTGGAACAGAATAAAATTAGCAGCTAGCGTTACATTATCCATTTCAGCAGATTTGGCAGTAAAAAATGATATTGCAAAAATGAGTAGTAATGTTCTTAAAAAGATGTCCGTATTTATTCTAAAAAAACGTTTGATTTTTTCTGATTCAAAAATAAATTTAATTTTTATGCTGTTAAAAATATTAGAGTATGATTTTCGGATTAGAATTATTGCGAGCAACAAACCTGCATATTGGGAAATAACTGTCCCTAAAGCAATTCCTTCAACTTTCATGTCAAATTTATATACAAATAAAAGGTTGAGTAGAATGTTCAAGAGATTTACAAACAGAGAAATATAAAGTGGATATTTAGCATTTTGCATACCCAAGAACCAGCCATGAAAGGAATATAATGCTAGTGTTGCCGGAGCTGCAAATATTCTTATATAAAAATAATCTGATGCATATTTTTCAACCTCCACAGTACCATTTACTAAATAGAAACTTAGTTCAGCAATTGGTATTTGCAGAGTAATAAGCAATATTCCTAAAAAACAAGCAATTAGAAATGATCTATAAAATGTATTTTGAACCTCAAAAATATTATTTGAACCGAAAGATTGCGAAGTTAAACCTGTGGTTCCCATTCTTAAAAAACCAAATCCCCAATACACGAAATTAAATATCATGGATCCAAGTGCGATTGCACCTAAATAGACTGAAGAGTCTAAATGTCCAATTACTGCTGTATCAACAGAACTCAATAAAGGGACAGATAGATTACTTAAAATATTTGGGATAGCAAGTTGAAGAATTTTTCTATTCAAGAATACCTTGTTTAAAAAGGAACATAGCTTATGTTAAACATCGTGAGATATCAATCACAAATTTTTTCAAAATTGAAAGAGTTTAAATTGGCTAATCTCAGTTATCTGACTAAGCAGAATTAATCATTATTTGAATAAACCAATAATGCTTTTTCAGCTGCGGTAACTATACCTTTTATCATTGAGGAACTAAATCCACTATGTTCCATTTGATTAAGTCCAGAGATTGTTATCCCTTGTGGTGTTGTTACTTTATCAATTTCACTTTCGGGATGTGCACCTTCCTTTAGAAGCATTGATGAAGCACCTTTTGCAGTTTGGGCAGCCATAAATAATGCTTCATGGGAATGAAACCCAATTTCAATTCCGCCTTGAGAAGCTGCTCTGACAGCTCTTAAGAAAAATGCAGTTCCACAAGCACATAAAGCGGTTGCAGCTCCCATTAATTCTTCATTTATCTGAATCGTTTTACCAACTGAATCAAATAATTCTTTTGCTACTGCAATTGAGTTTGAATCTTTCGCATCGGCGCAAATACAGGTCATAGATTCTTGAATTGCTATTGCAGTATTTGGCATAACTCTAACAACGGGTATTTCAAAACCCAAGTGTTTTTTAATTTGCTTAATTGATGCACCTGAAACAACTGACATAATAATTTGTTTCTCTTTATTTACAACAGATTTTATATCATCAATAACAAAGTTTAATTGTTGAGGAGTAACTGCCATAATTATAATTTCAGAATCTTTTACAGCCTTTTTGTTATCTACACTTGTTTTAAATCCTTTGGCAGCAAATTGTTCTAATTGAGCTTCTTTCCTTTTTGTAAGAAATATTTTTGATGGATCATAGTTCGATTTTAGCAAACCATTAGCAATTGCAGATCCAATATTACCACATCCAATTATTGATATATTTTTTTTTACTGGTTTCATTGTGTTTCCTTATTTTAAACTTTTAATTGTTCACCTTCACTTTTGGCGATTACTATGGCTCCGCAACTATCACTCCAGACATTTATTGCGGTTCTACACATATCTAATATTCTATCTACAGCTAAAATCAATCCAACACCTTCAAGCGGTAATCCAACAGCACTAAGAATTATTGTCATCATAACTAAACCAGCCATTGGAACACTTGCTGCACCAATAGATGCAAGCAAAGAAGTTAAAACGACTATTAATTGTTGTAAAATTGATAATTCAACTCCATATGCTTGAGCAATAAACACGGCAGCAACGCATTCATATAATGCTGTCCCATCCATATTTATCGTTGCTCCCAAAGGCAGAGTGAAACTTGTTATTTTGTTTGAGACCCCTGAATTATGCTCAACAGCTTCCATAGTAAGAGGTAATGTTGCCCCTGAAGAGGAAGTAGAAAATGCGGTTAACAAAGGTATCCTCATTGCCTGAAAGTGCTTAAGTGGATCAACTTTTGCAACGAACTTTAATATTAATGGTAAAGTAATTGCTCCGTGAATAAATAATCCAATGACAACCGCGAGCATATAAATACCTAGTCTACTAACAATCGATAAAAGTGCATCAACATCACCGGCTTGCTCGGCAACAATTCCTGCCACTATTCCTAAGATTCCCAATGGAGTAAATTTTATAATAAACATGGTAAGCTTCATCATTGCTTCAAACGCAGAATTGAAAAACGTTGCAAGTGTGTTTCTGGAATTCTCCTCAATTTTTGTTACAAAAAAACCAAATAACAATGAGAAAAAAATTATGGATAACATATTTCCTTCTGCAAATGCAACAAATAAATTTGAGGGAATGATATTTATTAATGTCTCACCAAATGAACCACCTGTTACGCTAAGGTTATCAACTTCTTTAACGAATCCTAAATCAGCTCCAACTCCTGGCTGAAAAATATTTACTAAAAATAATCCTACCAAAATAGCAAAGAGGCTTGTTGTTATATAATAGGAAAATGTCTTTATACCAATACGACCTAAATTTTCACCCGTTCCAATATTAGTAACTCCAGAGATAATAGAAGTTAATAGAAGTGGAACGATTATCATTCTTAAGGATCTGAGAAAAATGTCCCCCATCCATTTTACCAAATAGACATACTCAGTAAAAAAAATCCCATAAAAAATTGCAATAATCAAAGCGATAAGAATCTGCCAGTGCAATGCTATTTTTTTCATATTACCCTATAATAGTTTTGATATTATTTCGTCGCAAATCATATAACCATCTTTCGTACAGCTAACAATTTCACCTTTCTGGATTAAATATCTTTCTTTAATAAAACTATTTATTATTTCACTCTTTTCAAAATACCAATTAGCGGATAATTTTTTAACTTCTGCTAGATTAATTCCTCGGCTTCTTAAGCCTAACATTATAATTTCATTCAACTTTTGATCGGCATTTAAAAATTCAGAGCCTCTTTGTGCATGCCCATTTAATTCCATTTCGTGGATATATTTTTTTAAACTAGAATAGTTCCACCATCTTTCCCCATTTGCAAATGAATGAGCTGCAGTACCAAAACTTATGTAATCTTTATATTCCCAATAGTATAAATTATGTCTGCATTCAAAATCCGTTTTAGAAAAATTAGAAACTTCATATTGATGAAAACCATTTGTTCCTAAAAAGTCCATAGTTAGTCTATACAATTCCGCATCGTGATTTTCTTCTGCCATTTTCACTTTTCCTTCTAGCACTAATTTATTTAGAATTGTACCTTTCTCTAAAATCAAACTATATGTGGATATATGTTTGATTGGTAATCCAACTGCAATGTTTAGATTATCTATCCAAGTTTCCCTTGATTGATTAGGAAGGCTAAAGATTAAATCAACACTAATGTTTTCAATTCCGGCTTCTGCTGTGTTTTTAACTGTAGTAATGGCAGTATTCTTGTCATGTATTCTTGTTAAAAATTTTAGTTCCGCCTCATCAAAAGTTTGAATTCCAATACTGACTCTATTTATTCCTGTATTCTTGAATCCTTTGATTTTGTCTATAGAAACCGTTCCGGGATTAGTTTCCAAAGTTATTTCAACATCTTCAGCTACTGTAAAATTCTTAGCAATTTCTTCTATTATTTGCCCAATATATTTGGGTTCCATAAAAGAAGGAGTTCCACCACCAAAAAAGATAGTGTTAATGACTCGATCATGTGAGAATTTATTTGAATAGTATTGGATTTCTAACTTTAGGAATTTTAGATATTCATCTATATTATCATAACTTATAAGTGAATAGAAATCACAGTAGATACATTTGTGATCGCAAAAAGGTATGTGAATATAAATTGCGGTGTTCTTAAGATTCATTTCATATTGAATTTATTCATTTTTCAATTTACTGATCTTTGAGGGAAATTAAAAAAGGCTTTAAAATAGAAAATGCCACGCATATTAAATACACATGGCATTTCTTAAATAAAAAATGGTTATTATAATTCTGCCTCAGCTTCAAAAACGATATCCACATAACCTGCTATTGAGTTTGTTGTGCCACCACTAGTAACATTAACATTTAATGATGCACTTAGACAAAGGCCACCGTTTTCTGCCAAAGAATTTTTTAAGTAGGTATTAACAGCTTGTATTTCTGTATTTGTTAATTGGAGTTCATATGGTGTATTTATATAATCTCCAGGTTTAACATTTGGAATAGTGTGTGTAAATAAAGTAACTCCAAAATCATTTTTAACCGAAACACTTACATTACCTTGTAAGCTTGATGGAGAAAATGAAGTAGTTCTATACGCCATTTTAACTAATTTAACACTGTTAATTTTATCTTCGTATTCTTGATAAGCATCTTCATTTGTTAGGCAATGGGTTCCGCCCTCTGCAACAATTGTATTTGAACCAGAACTTGAAAATGCAACAGAAATTGGGATATTCACCGGATATTTCTTAAGTGAATCCACGATATCGCAACTAACTAATGTAATTGCAAGAAAAAGACTTAATGTAAAAATTATAACTTTGTTTTGTAATTTCATTTTATTCTCCCTTTAAAATTCAAATGATAAACCACCAGATAAAACATTTTGCGAACCTAAACTATAATCAGCATTTAATACAAAAAATGCTAAGCGTAATGCGCCGCCTACAGTTAATCTTACTTTATTATCCCCCTCTAAATTTAATTTTACTTTTGTATCATCAAGTTCAGGATTAGTACCATTAGGGTCTTGATATGTATACTCAAAATCTACTGATGTATTTTCAAACTGCAAGCCACCATAAGCAATAAAAACACCAAAAGTTTTGCTGACATGAGCATTAAATGCTGTGTTTGTAACTTCTATAATATTTGTAACAGATAATGAATTGTACATAAATTGTACAGCAATATTAACAGGTAATAAAGGGAAATATTGACTAACACTATGGCTAACACCAAAACCCAACAATTTTAGTTTCTCATCCCCAACGGGTATTTCAGGTAAAAATCTTACCATTAATTCTGTTCCAAACATACTAAACGCCATTTGCGGATAAACTAATGGCACCATATCTTGGTTTATTCCAGAAGGATAACTAAGATAGCCTGCAGGTCCAGCATAAGAACTTCCAGATCCACCATAAATGGTCGCCGTCTCTTGATCGGCAGTATAGAACTCTGGCAATCCTTCTGGTTTAAATGTTAATTGCTCATCTGGAATAAATGCAACCATCCCTCTAAAACCAAAAGAGAACCCAAAAAGTTTAGAAATTTTTGCGTCATTATAGCCGGCAGAATTAAATCCCACACCTAGACTAGTGGCTAAAGGTCTCGCAAAATTTTTCAAATCCTGATCCAAAAGATAACTGAACCTATCTTCAATTTGGGCAGATGTTTGAAAAGTAAAAACAAGAATGAAGAGCAGCAAAAATTTTTTCATTTATTACTCCATTTTATTTATAGAAACTAATTAGTTAACTAAGCGAACAAAAATAATATACATCTAATTTAATGATCTATATTATTAATACAACTAGAAAATAACTCTTTTATTATCGAAAATTTAACCATAATTATAAGAGATCTAATCTTTTGTGATCTCTATCAATTCTTTAGCCGCTTCGATATTACTCTTAGTCACTTTTTCACCGCTGAGCAATTTTGCTATTTCACTAATTCTGCTCTCAGTATTAAGAGGAATAATATTACTAATAACGCGCTCACCCTTTATTTCTTTTTCAACTGAATAATGAAGGTCGGCAAATGCTGCAATTTGAGGTAAATGTGTAATGGAAATAATTTGGTGAGTTTGTGCAAGGTCCTTTAAAACTTTGCCAACTTTTTGAGCAATTCTGCCACTAACTCCGGTATCTATTTCATCAAAAATTAGAAGAGGAAGTTTTTCAGTCTTTGCCAGAACACTTTTAATAGCTAACATAACTCTAGAAATTTCGCCCCCGGAAGCAATTTTGGCAAGAGGTTTTATATCTTCCCCTAAGTTTGTGGATATGTAAAATTCAACTATATCCATCCCATTAGAATTGAAGTTGATTTTCTTTGAATCCACCATTATATAATTTTCTGAAGAACTATTTGGTTCCACATTAAAATTAATTTCGAACTTAGAATCATTTATTCCCAGATAAGAAAGTGTTTTAACTATTTCTTTCTCTATTTTTTTAGATGCTGTTTTCCTCTTTTCACTAAGTAAGATGGCATGTTTCTTTACTTTTTCTCTAATTGTCTCAGCACTTTTGCTTAATTGTTCAATTTTTTCAGAAAAATTATCTGCAATGCCTAACTCTTCCTCAATAGTACTCCTTAATTTGAGTACATTTTCTAATGTTCCACCATACTTTTTCTTAAGCAAATGAATTGCTCTAGCTCTATTTCGGGCTTCATCAATTCTTTGAGGATCAATATCAATTTTATCTTTATAGTTTCTAACAAAATTGGCAACGTCTTGCAGTAGTTCTAATGAAGAATTAATATCTTCAAGTTTTTGAAAAAAAACTTCGTCAATTCTACTTAACTCTGCAAGCTTGTTCTTAATATTGTTTACCGAATCATAAATTGAATTTTCATTGTCATAAACAGCTTCATAAATTTCTGAGGTAGATTCAAATAATTTTTCAGAATTTTCAAGTATTAGTAATTCCTTCTCGATGTTAATATCTTCATTTTCTAATGGAGAAACAGCAGTAATCTCCTTTAGCTGGAATTGATTTAGCTCCGCTTTTTCTTTTATTTTCCTCTCGTTGGATTTAAGAGTTTTTATTTGATTAAGAATATCATTTAATTCCTTTCTACTAATATTAAACTGTTCTAAATCTGAGTCTAAATCACAAAATTCATCTAGAAAATCAATATGCGTTTCATTTCGTAAAAGCGATTGATGATCATGCTGCCCGTGAAGATCTATAAGCAAATTTCCTATTTGTTTTACCAAAGAAAGTTGGACCGGAGTATCATTTATAAAGCATCTGTTCGAACCTTTTATCGAGATTTCCCTTCTAAGAATTAATTCATTCCCCAAATCAATTTCATTTTCTTCTAGAAGTGCAATCACCTTTCTATGTTTTCCTATTTCAAAAAGACCTTCAATTATTGATTTACTTGATCCTTTTCTAACTGTTTCAATTGAAGCCCTTTCTCCAAGTAACAAACTTAATGCGCCAATTAAAATTGACTTTCCCGCACCAGTTTCTCCGGTGATAATATTTAAACCATTTCCAAAATTTACTTGGATGTTTTCAATCAGTGCGTAATCTTTAATTTCGAGAGAAGTAAGCATATACAATAATATTACTTGTTATCAATAGTTCAAAATTAGTTATATAATAATAATATTGAAAGTACCTTGCTTTTTTAATAAAAAGACCTTAGCTTAGCAGTCCAAAATGAAATGACTTTGTTCTTTACATAAAAAATTATATCGCGGGGTGGAGCAATTGGTAGCTCGTCGGGCTCATAACCCGAAGGTTGCATGTTCAAGTCATGTCCCCGCTACTAAGAAAAGCCGATTACTTTTAGTTTTCGGCTTTTTGTTTTTTAAACTGGAAAGACAAAAACCAGCCTGATTACCTATAGATTCACAAAAGTCAATGATTTGCAAATAAAATAGTAACCGATTCTTGAATTGATTGATAAGTATTTCTTTAAGTTTTTGATTCATTTTCTTTTGGGATTAACAGCCAAACCATCAATTTTATTCAAATGTGTTTTAGTACATTTTAGAGAAGAATCATCACATCTAACTTCATAATTACCATATCCCAACTGTTTCAATTTTACAAAATTGCTTTAAACTGTTTATAATAAGGTTATATTTACTACATTAATTTAATTTTGTTACACAATAAATCTACTCTTATGACAAATACAGATCTAAAAAAGAAATGGTTTGAGCATTTTCAAACAGCCTCTGCTCAACTAGAAAAAATGTCCAAAGTAAAAGGCTTAATTAGTGCATTTAATGCTAATTTAGATGCGGTAATTAAAATTTCGGGAAAAAAAATTGAAGAAATAATCAGCAAATTTAACATGGAAGGCGCAACTCTTTTGGTTGGTGGAGCAAAAAGTATCAAGACCAATGAGGATGCAATTCGTGGTCTGGTTAATTGTTTTAAAAATGGTATTGCTGAAGAATGGTTAATTGAGGAAAAATCTGTTTTTGACTGGTTAAATACAAATATTGGTTACGATAATTTACAAATGGGCGGGCAAGGTGGTATTGTTGCAAACGTAATGGCAGCCTGTGGAGTAAACGATGTATATGTACATACAGCATCATCGCCAAAAGAGCAATCCAAATTATTTCTTGACTTGAATAACTTAAAAAATGTAAATCGTTATGGTGAATTGCAAAAAGCTTTTACTATTGACCGAACCAAAGATGTTCCATTAATTCATTGGATAATTGAATTTGACATAGACGATACCTTAAGCATTAATGGTGAGGTTTTTACATGTCCAAAATCAAATCGTTTTATTGCAACTTACGACCCCTTAAATTTTAATTTAGCAATTGATGAAGCATTTGACAAAAAAATGTGTGATCCATCAACCAGATTTGAATACATAATTCTTTCAGGCTATCAAATGCTTAAAAATGAACTTTCCGATGGAGGTTCTGGAATTGATAGAATTAATGAGTCCATAAAAATAATTAAGAAATGGCGTGAAAATAATCCAGACAACATTTTACATTTTGAAATAGCTTCAACACAGGATAAAATTATTCGTAAATATTTAGTTGATTATTTAGCTAAAGATGTTGATAGTATTGGATTTAACGAGCGAGAATTAATTGATATTTTAGAAGTTATTGGTGAAAAAGAATTAGCTGTTCGATGCCACAAAGAAACTAATAGCAGCAATTTATTTAAAGGAATGATTAAAGTTTTTGATTATATAAAATGCCCTCGTATTCAGTTGCATATGTTTGGTCTATATATAACAATCCAGAAAAAGGGATATCAAATCTCGCCTATTCAAAACCGTAAAGGAATGCAATTAGCTGCAAATATTGCCGCAACAAAAGCAGGTACTGGTGCTATTAATTCTAAAGATATTTTATTATGGTCGAAAGATAGAGAAGTATCAGATGTTGGATTAAACGAATTAAGAAGTTTATCAAAGACTGTGTCACAAGAATTTGGAGCAAATAATTTAATTGAAGAAGGAATATTTACAAACGACTCTGTTGAGATTATTGCGGTCCCAACAATTATAATTGATAAACCGATCACACTTGTAGGAATGGGTGATACTATTTCATCAATTTCATTGGTCGGGGCACAATAAACTTCATTTAGAATATATACTGAACTTAGAGAAATAAGCCAGCTGCTCGTCGAACTCATAACCCTGTCACTGAAAAAAAACTATTTTAGTAATCTTATAAAGATTTTTAATTAAGGTTTAATTTCTGAAGATGATAGAGTACGCCAAAGTCCCGGTTCAGCCTCAAATATTGAATTAAGCTGTTCCATAGTTACTTCTCGTCTCTCTTTTGTCCTAGTATTTTCAATGACCCATCTACCTTGGAGGTTCATTCCAGTTAGTTTTTGATGCCATTCCGTTGTTTTTCTTCCCTCCGAAGTACTTTGCATGATTTGATTTGTCTGCTTCATCGTCTGTAATGCCAGAGCAGTTCGCCGACTCATTTCACCTTGACTCATACTCCATGATTGCCAAATTTTTATCATTATTGGGAGTGCCTTACTAAATTGTTTATTCGGTGCAGTTAATAAAGTCATATAAAACTGCCAATAACCATTCCCTAGATCAGCTGTATTAACTAGTACAAATGAGCGATAATTTTGTCCAACTGTAATTTGATCAACAAGTAAGTAAGCTGCTTTTCCATATTGGGTTAATGCAGGTGTTCCATATTGCTCTATGACACGCACATGGGCAGATTGCCCTCTCTGATTTGCTATAAACTCTGATACCATTGCGTATGCATCAGCAGGTAACATATAATGTGCTGCCAAAACTCCGGGCATTGAAAATTCTGGAGGTCCTATCGCCATTGTAATGCCAACAGCTACTGCTTCTCCATTCTGTCCTTGTAATTCTGCAGAAGTATTTTGTGCGTTGTTGATTACCCATCCAGGTGGTAAAGAGATGTTACCACTTCCATCCGGAAAATTAATCTGTTGCCATTCTGGATCTGTTTGTTTCGATTGATTAGTTTTATTTACTTGAGCATTTAACGTGTATAATAATATGAACCAAATAAAAATGCTTTTTCTAGAGGTTTGTACAAAAAAATATCTCATTTCCATTCTCCACATTTTGTTTTAACAATTTTATTAGATCTCAATAAATTAAAACTATACTACAAACTAAAAATCTGTAATAATTTAAATTTTGCTTTTATAGTGGATTGGTAAAAATAAAATAAACAATTGACTAAAATGGATTAGCTGATTTTAGTCGTATCACTATTAAATAATAAGGAAACATATATACTTTTAAAATAAGAGTCAATGTATTATTACTATTCAAAATGAATCATTTTCGTAAATATTGAAGAACGATCACCTTTTCAATTTCCTAGATAATAGGGATAGAAAAAACCCATTTTTAATAAATGATCATATTCAGTTATTAGAGTACTCCTATAAAATAAGATAATCTTTAGTTATGTCTGTAAATCATCTTCAATATTAGACTTAGAAGATGACTATAAATATTATTTTTTTCCAGAAACCTTTAAAACTCAGAGACCCAATTGTGATATCCATCACGTAAAAAGAAATTCTTTTTCCATACAATAAACTGTGGATTTAGTTTTCTAGTAATAATTCTATTTGAGAGGACATACTGAGTGGTTCACATGATGAAGGAAAAATATTTTAAAGTGAAGGATAAATTACTCTACGCTTTTTTTGTAATATTTTCTATAATACTACTTCTTGTATTATAAGAGGGTTAGCTACAATAATTGCCTGAGTTTAATAAATTATATAAGAGGTGAAACTTATGATTAATTTAGCAATTGATAAGTTTATCAAATATTTAGAAAAAATATTTTATGCTGTGGGGCTTATACTTGCTATTGTATTCCTTATTGTTTAAAACTTCTATTTCGTTTCTGCACGTCATATTATTTATCTTTTTCAGGTTTTAACCCCAAACTTCCAATTTTATAAAGATTGAGTGAAGATTTTAAGTTCGCTTAATGTAGCTAATTAAAACCCTCATTGATACAAAAAAGCCAACAGTAATAAAAACTACTAATGCTAAAAAATATATTATTGATTCCATTTTTCGCTCATTTCTAAGTTTAGATAGCAATAAGTAATTGAAAACAAAATGTTTTTCTGTGATTTGAGTCAGGAAGGCATTTTGAAGAAGATTTTTTTTAGTAGAATGATAAAAGATTAACCATAGTTCTAAATCATTATTTTAAATTTAATCCTTGAGTTGAAGCAAATATTTATATTTTCAGTTTTACTACAACTTTTTTAACAAACGAAGCCTTGTCTAACTTAACGCCCGGCATATGAAGGTCATGTGGGAAAAATATAGCGAACATTCCAGAATCCATTCTGACTAGATTAGAATCACCCTCATAAAAAATATAATCTTCTTCTTCATTAATAATTATTGGAGTTTGATTCTTCAATGTTGTCACTCCAATATGCTCGATTCCAGAAATAATGTATTGAACATCAATATGCTTTATATGCCCTTCCAGTTTACCTTCACTTCTGTCTTTTGTTTGATAATCTTGAACAATAGCAAAGATGTCATCATTTTCTATTTGGTATTTACCTGAAGGTAAATTTATTAGATCGGTGCTAATTAAATACTTAAATGCTTTTTCAAACTTTGTATTGATTCCCAAATACAGTTTAGAATTTTCAATTTTATCTATAATCATATTTCTAATTTTAACTACACCTAATTAGAATTAGGTGTAGTCAGTTTCTTAACCTTACTTATTATTGAAAAACAACATCATTTTAATTCTACAAAACTCTCAATCACTTTTTTAAGTATCTTTTTATTAGCTTCATATTTTGCACCTGAAGTCCATACCATAATCTGATAAAATGATTTTTTCCCTTCTACAAATGTACTTATCCAGTGAACTTCCACGCCATTTTCAATCCCCTTGATTTCGATTTGCAAAGCACTTAAACCAGAGATTTTGTATTTTTTAGGATCCATAATAGTTGGGTTTATAATACTTTCAAGAGCATCACCTAAAAACTTGTATGATAATCTCTGTAAATTCCACTCCAATTTATCTACTTCAGGAAAACTTAATATATAACAGTATTCATCAACATTTATATTTCCTAATTGGAGAGCTGCGCCCTCTAAAAAAAACATTTCTGACCAATTACTTGGTGCAAAAATAGCACAACTACTATCAGACGCAATGAACTTCTGGTTAATTGGTTTTTGAGCAAATATAGCTAATGAAAAGAAAATAATAATAATATAAATAATTTTATAATGATACTTCTCATTATTATACCTCAAATAATATTTATCTTTTGGTTATTAAAAACATATCCTTTTTCTGTTATTCTCTCATCATTTCAATAAAGTCATTTTTCTTGTTTGGACAAAATCCCCAGATTGAATTTTGTAGAGATAAACACCAGATGAGAACTTCTCCATATCAATGTTCTTTTGATGACTTCCAGCATTCATAAATTCATTAACAATATCCATAACTTTTTCTCCCAGCACATTGAAAACTGATATATTAACATGAGAGGATTTTGGTAAGTTAAAACCAATTGTGGTACTTGGATTAAATGGGTTTGGATAGTTTTGAGACAATGAAAAATGTTCGGGTACTGTTACAATATTCTGCTCATTTACACTAACTGGATTTAAGTACCAAACTTTCAAAGTGTTGTCATTCTGGTCATAAGCATAAAATTTACCATTTATGTAAAGTTTAGCTGCATTTGCTGGAATTTCCAAATCTTCTAAATAGGCACCATTTGTTGGATCAAACTTATTTATTCTATCAATACCTACCCAAAGAAAACCATCGCCGTAGGTTAAGTCCTTTACTCTTTTATCACCCAAATTAATGAAAAAATCTGATGGTCGCGCAGCGGCAGCACCGACTCAAAACTGGCGAGCAGGCGCGCGAGTTCCTCGCCCTCTTCCCGAACGCGGCAACAGCAACGGATGAAACCGGTTTTCAAGCTGGTCGTCGCTGCGGATGGCCAAGTAGGCGTCGCGGGTCCCCAGGCAGACGAGCGGATACGGAGCGCGTTGCCGAGAAACGCAGCAGGTTCAGGAGTTCGCGTTGCCGCCGCGCGGTCGCGCCGAGCAGATTGTGGACCTCGTCGATGAGCAACAGGCGCACGCCGACCGCGCGCATCAGCCGCACGGCGAGCGCCTCACGGAGATCGTTGCGGCCGTGGAGACCGACCGGCGTACCCAGTGCAATCAAGAGTTCGAGATACAATCGCCGTGACGTGGCTTCGGCCGGCATGAAATTGCCGAGCACAGGAATGATCTCATGCTCGCCGTTCGCGGCGGTGCGCGGCGGATGGGGTCCGATGAAATTTCTCGGCGATCATCGTCTTGCCGTTATTGGTGGGGCCAATGATCAGCAGATTGCGCGGTCGGACCTTGCCGGGCTCGTGGGTCAAGAGGGCCTCGAGTTGCGCCAGCGCTTGGTGGGCGCGTGTATACCCGATCCAGTGCTCGATGCCGAGACCCGCCAAGCGTTCGGCCCCGGGCAGACCGACAAGCGCCTGGATTTCCGGACGCAGATGCGCGAGGTTTACCACGACTCGATGTCGTCGAACGGTGCACGGGGCCAACGCCGATCCCGGCGGTCGCCGGCAGCCGTCGCCGTCACCCACGGTGCGCTTGGCGCCGGACCCGTTGCGGGAACGGCCGCGCGCCGGGTCCGGTTGCGGCGGGCGGTGCGCGTCAGCGTCTCCGCCTCGCGCTCGATCGCCCGCATCTCGTCGATGGCGGCAAATCAGACTCGCCTCGTCAACAACAGCCTGCCGTTGCTCGCGCAGGTGCTGGCATGCCAGGTTGTGCTCCCACAGGGTGATCGCCGGCCGGGCAGCATGCCGATACGGCACTTCGAGATAGGTGTGCTCATCCCCGTCGAACACGAAGATGCGCGACAGGTACGCGGGTCGCGGCGGATCAGCAACGAACCCGGTGACTCGCGCCGCTGAATCCAGGCGCGCAGGGCCGGGCTGTAGTAGGTGATGTGATCGATGGTGATGCCGTCGCGCTGCAGCGAACGGCGCACCACCGGCAGGAAATCGATCAGGAACCGCGCGGATCGCGAGGCACCGCACGGTTTTGTCGGCGGTGGCCAGCGCCGAAGGCCCTGTTCGTAGCGATGCAGGGGGTCTCGTCGGCCAAGCCGGCCGTGCGGACCTACCGGTGGTAATATTGGGTGATCGCCACCGCAAACCAGCGCTCCAGGTCCGAGCGTCAGGCAGGCCGTCCGGTCGCTGTCGTAGCCGCCCCGCGCGACCGGGTTGGCGAAGGTCGTGCCGGGCAATCCCCCCATGCACCAATTGCATGAACGTGCCGATGACGCGCTCGACAATACCGCCAAAATGGGGTTGGCCCGGCGGTCGCCACTCGATGGCGATGCCGTGCTGCGCGCAACGCGCCTCGAACGCCGCCGAGTGGAACTCGGCCGCGTTGTCGACACCCAGGCGGCGCGGCTTGCCCACCACAGGCCAGTGCGCCTGAATGCCGCGCTGGCGCAGCGACGGTGCCTGGCGAGTGGCGACCAGGTCAAACACAAGCCGACCCCGGTCGCCGAGGGGGCGTCAGGGACAAATGGAAGCCAGCAATGCACCGGCTGAACACATCAATCGCCACCGTGATCCACGGTCGCCCGATCGGTAGGCGGTCGATCGGATCACCGTCACATCGACCGGGGTATGATCGATTTGGACCCAATCCAGGGGTCCGGGCGGCAGGCGGTGTGGCACCGTCGATCGGCTGGGCTTCGGGTGCGATCGCCCCGCCGGCCGCGTTCGGCCAGCGACAGGGTGTTCAGTCGGCGGCGGATGGTGCTCTCCGAAGGGGGGACTCAGCCCCTGCTGATGGGACTGCTGACGGATCGTGCGAACCATCTCGGCGGCGGTGCGTTTCTGGCGCGTCAGGTAGAGTCGTCAATCAGGCGTCGAATCAGGTTTTCGCGCGGTTCGGCCAGACGCCGCTGCCCGCGCCCGCCATCGGAGCCACCCACCAGCAAGGCGGTCAGCGCGCCGTCGGCTTCGCGCAGGCGCTGCAGGCAGGTATACACCTGACGCTCGGACAGCCCTAGCTGGGCCGCCGCCGCGCGCGCCCGGTCACGCGGGCAGTGCGTCAGCTCGGCCAATGGGCGCAGGACGTCCGCGCGTCGACGCGCTCCGTTCCAATCCTGCTCGGCGATCTGTGACAGGTCAATCATGGCCTATCATGCGCCCTATTGCAGTCGACTTCGACCATTTGCAACAGGCTGAAGTCGGCTTTGAATGCGGCTGAAGTCGACGTTGACCCGTTTGCTCACCGGGTCGAGGAAGCGCTTGATCAGTGCTGAAGTCGACTTTGAAAA
>CAVPHW010000006.1:0-138294 GCA_963704835.1 uncultured Ignavibacteriales bacterium
ATAAAGGCACAGATTGCCGGAAATATACTAATCATAAGTTTAATCCCATATAACGACTCTTCGTCTTGCATAACATTAGCTTCAAATCCAAATATAGCTAAAAGCCACCCGGCAACAGCACTACGCAACAGTCCATCCAATTTTTTGTGTCATTGAAGATGATGAAAAAATTAAACCTGTTGCTCTTCTACCTGTTTTAATTCAGAATGATCTGATATATCTGCATACATTGACCAAATTATTGGTGAAATAATTCCTCCCGGAATACCAATTAGAAGATTTAATAATTAGAATTAAATTTATTTCTGACGGACTTAAAAAGAAGAAAATAATATTAAGAATAACTATTGATAACATTGAGAAAAGAAATGTTTGTTTTTTCCCAAATATTGAAGATATTTTTTTTGCTAAAAGTACTCCTAACAAACTTGAAGCCATTAAAGAACTCAAGAAAATTGAAGCCAAATAAGTCTGATCTACATTTCCCCAAAACCATATTGCTTGGTCACCAATGTAATACTTAAAATAATAAAGAACTGTTCCCTCCCTTATGGTTCCTTGCATTAAATTAAAAACAACAGCACCAAGCATTAATAACCATGGGACATTATTAATAAGATCTTTAATATCATCAGAAAAAGAAGATTTTTTTGAAGCAGGTTTTATTATTCTTTCTTTAGTTCCCGCAAAAGTAATTACTATACTTATTGCTGTGATTATAGCAAAAATTGCAATTGAAAATTGAAAGGCAGTTTCAGGTGTATTGACTTCTTAAAATATTCAAAAAATGAATTTGCTAAGCCAGTAACAAATAATCCACCTAAATAGCCACCAATAAATCTCCATGTGGCAAGCAAAGTTCTGTCATCAGAATCAGTTGTAATAACGCCTAAAAGAGAAGCATAAGGAACATTGGCAGCAGTATAGACCATCATCATTAAGGTATATGTAACATAGGCATAAATAAGTTTGCCATTCTCATCTAAATCAGGTGTTGTAAAAGTAAAAATCCCAACTATTGCAAAGGGAACGGCTAAATATAATAAATAAGGTCTAATTTTACCCCATTTGTGTTTAGTCCTGGATCCCCTATCATTCCCATTAAAGGATCATTCAATGAATCCCATATCCTTGTAACTAGAAACATTGTTCCAGCTGCAGCGGCAGATATCCCGAATACATCCGTGTAGAAAAACAACAAATAAGCTGAAAATAATTTCCAGAATATTGAAAATCCAAAATCTCCAAATCCGTAAGCTACTTTTTCTTTTATCTTTAATTTTTCCACATTACTTCTGGTTTTACCTTCAATTGATGATAAAATACAAACTAGAATTGCTTAATCGTTTTAGCTAAACTGCACAAAAAAAATATCATTTGCAAGATTCCCTGAAAATAAAATCTACGTCTAATATTATATTTTCATATTCCTGAGAACCATATTTACCTTTAATCATTTTTAACAATATCCTGATAGCTTCTTTGCTCATTGTTTCCATTGGTTGTACAATTGCACTAATTGGTGTACAAGCTACTTTATATGCATCCGTATCGTCAAAACTAATGATTGAAAAATCTTCAGGAATTCTTATCCCAAGCTCTCTTAAACATTCAATCCCAAGAACTCCCAATTTATTAGTAGTAAATAGAATTGAATCTGCATTTTTTTTTATCAAATCTTGAATTGTATTCATTACAAGTTTTTTTTCATGGCTAAATTTTAAATTTTTAATGATTCCTTTATTAACAATAATACCATTATCTGAAAGAGCTTTTTGATATCCTTTTACTCTTTGTCTCATTATAGATAGTTGGTTATTTACATTGACAACAGCAATATTTTTTCGATTATTTTTGATTAATCTTTCAGTAGCTTGATAAGCCGATTGAAAATTATCAATAATAACAGAATGTGCATTTACATTTTTAAATATCCTATCAATAATTACAAAAGGAATCCCTTGCTTTTCTAATGTGATGAGTTCATTTTCACTTCCTATAGGTGGAGTTAAAATAAAGCCATCAACATGTTCGTCTTTTAAAACTTCAAGTTGGGATGCAAACTTTTCATTTTGCTCATCTGAATTACTAAAGATCACTCTGTAATTATATTTTGTAGCTTCTATTTCAATAAATCTTGCAAGTTTAGCAAAAAATGGATTGGAAATATCAGCAACTATTAATCCAATCGTATTGGACTTTCCAGTTCTTAATCCTTTCGCATGTGAGTTTGGCCTATACTTCATTTTTTTTGCGGTTGCTATTACTTTCTTTGACATTTGATCACTTATTCTTTTTTCTTTACTTTTTCCGTTAAGAACAAATGATACTAAAGCTGTGGATACCCCTAACTTTTTTGCAATGTCAGATATTTTAATTCTTTTATTTGCCATCTATGATAATAATTATTTTAAACGATCTTATAAAATTTGATTATTGAAATAAATAATAGTTTATTGCTAAATATATTTTTTTTCTTAATATCGTATTTTTGCTTAATCCTTTTAGCAAAGGTAATAATAATTGTCAAGAAGAGCAAATCCCATGTAATTATTATCACATAAAAGTCTCAAAAAATTTTGATTTAGTTTTAACCGCTGACTGTAGATCAACAGATAAATTCGAATTATACTTAGATTTTCGAATCAAAATTTCTCAAAAAAATAATTGATTCCGACTTTATTTTTAGAAAATTATTTGATTTATTCGCTCAGCACCAGGATCACCCGGGGTGGGTTTATGGGACCCAAATCCTTGATGCCGTTTTTAAACTTTTTTCTGGGGGTAGTTTGGGTCATTTAGGAGTTGTGTATGAGCAGTTTCCGTACTTTCCCTACTTTGTAGAAAAAGAATATATACTATTTTTTTATTTAGAAATTTTTTCTAGAAAACTTTTTTATAAAACTACGAAAAGTAAGGAAAGTATGTCAATTACTTCGATTTTGACCTCTTTTCAAACTATTTTGGACGTACTTTGCCTATTTCAAAGTGCGCCCGAAGTACGGAAATTCCGTACTTTCAAAAGTGTAAATGAGATGATTTAACCGTTATCAACCCCTTACCAACAAAAAAGCCCCTATACCAACTCCAACTGATATCCATTATCAACACCAACCACACCCTTCTCAATTCTATCTTTCAACTGTTCAGCTTTCTTTTTAGTCAACTCAATTATCACTGGCTTCAGCTGATCCCAGATAATATTAGCTTGCGAATAAGTAAATCCCATCCTTTCCATTTGCCAATCCTTTGCTAACTGCCAGAATGGTGATTCTGTCATCTCATTGCAAAGTGCCCCTTCAAAATAAAAAGCTAATTGCATTGCACGGCTTGGGTAAACATTAATGTTCAGAGCAGCTTCAGTAATTATCTCTCTTCCAATATCAGTGTGCTTATCAAATGCAATCCAGTAAGGAAAATCGGGGTTGTTTTGGGGTTGAGCCTGAGTTAAACATTCCAATGTGCACTGAGGAGTGCATTCCCAAATTATTAGATGCACTCATGGGAAGCTCGAATTCAGCTCATAAACCACCTTTTTAGTAAATCAGTGCACCAGTGCATCTTAAAACCCTAATACGTTCTTACATATAATCACTTTTATATACACTCTGAATACTCCTATTATTTATTATATACTTTTTATTTTTCATAGTTAGGAAATAGAATGCACTGATGCACTTTATTTAGATTATAAGCTAAAAACAAAGGATTTGGAGTGCATTTAACATATTTTAGAATGCACTGGCAGTGCACTTGCAAAACCCTTGCTCAACAAAAAACCCCTCGATTGAGGGGCTTGTTGGTTGTGAATTGTGCTAATCATTTTTTTTAACTGTGAAATAATCTGAACCATTTGATCTTCTGTCATAATATTTATAACCCTTATATTGTGCATATATTCTTATCCAATTTGTGAAAGATGTTTGGGTAACATTACTTTTCTCATATATCAAGAGATGAAATCCAATAAAACTCATAAATGAATTATATAGATCTTTCTTCTTGTATTCTGTGCCCAAGTCTAAGTTCGCTTCAATAAAATTCAAAAATTCTGGAGATGTTAGATCGAGCAGCTTTCTTTTATCAACATTAACCATTTTATACGATATCAACCCATGATCAATATATAGCATCAAACATTCCAGCATGAAATTATCAAATCTGTTCCACTCTTTTCCATCCCAGTCATCAAAGAAAAGATGCCCAAACTCATCAATGGGTTTATGAAATTCATTGTAATGATCAGAGAATTCCAACTCGAACATTCTGTCTTTGAAACTTCCTCCTATTCCTTTTACTGTGTAGTTTGTACTTATCAAAAACTTGGGCGATGTTTCAAAGGGGATACTGAATTTATCAATACCCTTAGGCTCTAAATTAGTGTCATCAGTAATTACACTAAATAGTTTTTCAAAGGCAAAATTGTTCTTAACATCATTAAATTCTGCAATCTCTGTTTGAATATTTATCTGTTGAAAAGTAAATCGTTCTGTAAACTCAAAGTTTTTTCCGTCTATTCTCACGGAATTTCTCATATAACTCAATGCCTTGCCAAACATCGACTTTCCAGACCTTCCATTAGGATTATCTAAATCTGATATTTTCTCATCCATTAACACAATAGCTTTCGCTTCTGCCTTGTTCTTATACTTATGAAGCAGATAACCAATACCAGAACAGATTGATAAAAACCTATCTTCATTTTTACCCGCAACATTCCAGATAAACTGCTCATATTCTGACTGTTTTCTCTTTACCTTAATATTGTTAAAATCCCTTTTTATTATCTGTTCTTTCCAAATGGGGCTGTCAAGAGCTGAGTAGGGTTCGAACTGGAGATCACTATCTCGCTCAGCCTTCACAATCTGGTTATTGAAGTAGACACGTCCGGTAAATCGGCTATCCATTTTCATTAGTAGTAATTCTGTTTTTATTGTATCAAGATATTTCTCATTAAAATACTTACTGATTTTATCCATCAACGCATTGGCAATTTCATCCTTAAATTCTGCTGAATCATCATCTAACGAATTTATATAACCAAAGACGTAATCTTTAATTCTGGGAACAACTACTTCTTCGGCAATATTATTTACTATTTGAACATAGATATGTGCCTTATCATAAAATACTTTTACAAATCCTTGCTCCACTAAAAAATCAATAAACTTTTTAGTATGAAGATCTACTTTTGTACCACCTCTAATCGACCAAAATGCGCCCTCAATATTATTATTATATCTTTGAAGCAAATCTTTAACTGTTGTTATAATATCTTCCTCTGGTTTTGGAGGGTTATTTTGGTTGTTCACAAGTAGTGCAATGTGAATAATATCATCATCACTTAAACCCTTCTTGATTAGTTTTCCAACTATACTCGTCAAAGCATTGTGTCTATCACCGGTTGTTTTTGGGGAAAAGATAGATTCTTCTGTTTTACTTTTAGATGGGATCCCAGCTGTGGGAGATTGTTTTGCAGAAGCCAATAAAGATTGCTTTAACTCGACTAACTTTTGAACTGGTTTTAAGTTCTTTGGGTAATTAAATCCATCCCTCGGTTCTTTTGCCATTTCTTTTATTTTATCAATCGAAAGATTTGTAATTTCGACGGGCACTAGTGGGATTGCATACAAACCACTTTTTGAATTTAAGGTATTAGGAACTCTTACCAGAGCTGTTGTGTGATAGATAGATTCATCTATATTGATATTCTCTGTTAAGGAGGTACAAATCCTCTTCACTAATACCGGCAATTGTTCACTGGCTTCAAAACCACCAAACAATTCACTTGGTATTCTAATATGAAACCCCTTTGACCCAGAAAAATTAGTATTTATGTATATGAGCCTAACACCATATTTCTTTTCTAATCGATCTAAGATTATTGTAGCATCTTGCTGGGATTTAACCAGATCATCATTATCAATATCTATTATTATCTCAGATACTGAAACAATCCCTCTGTAACCACCAACAGTATTTTTCTTTTTCTTATTAAAGTGAGTTTCCCACCACTCAAGTATCTTGTCTGAATGGTCAAAATGGGATTGGTAAATTTGGCTGGAAATGTTTTGTGCAACTTTTGCCGGAATGTCAGTTGTTAGCTTATTTCTATTATTTACATTTTCAACTGCATATTCTTTGATGTTATACTGCTTCTCTTCCTTTACGTTTGTTGTTAGCATTGTTAATTGTCCATGAATTTGACGATGTATTTACTCTTTTTAGAGCATGTATCATTGACTTGACTGAGCGTATGGCTGATCCATAATTTAACGCATCAATCGAAGTCTGCATTGAGTAGAACTTACCTATCTCTTTGATCATACTTTCATCACTATTAAAAGTGAAAAGCGTATTATTTCCACTTAACCTAGTATCTACTATTTTATGCTTCTGATAAATTAGATACGCAGCCAGATAGAAATCTTCTGTGGAATATTCATTATTCATATGAAAATTCTCCTAATTGATTATGTGTATTATATATTGGGTAAAAGATTGATGGAGTAAATCGGTAGGAGGTAGTAACCACTTAATTTGTTAAATACTCAGAAACCGACGATGAATATAAAGATTAAAATTGTAGGTCAATTATAATCATACTATAATATCTGATTTATTTTTATTATAGTCAAATTTATTTTTTATAAATATAAAATAATTCCTAGTGGGCACTTTTTGGGCATCACTTCAATAATATAGTTTATTTTTAGGCTGATAATGCAGTTTGTACTGAATGGCGGAGATTCCCACCCTCTCCGCCACTACGACTTTAACCTATTGTAATATAATAGTTTAGAACTCAAACCGAACGAAACATTGATTACAAGTCATATCTATTCTTATTTGTTAATCACAATATTTATGCCGGTTTTAATTGCAAAAAGATACATTGTACTAATTATCTTAATGCAATTATGGATATTTCTTTTTATTATAGGAAATATTTATAATTAAAAATTGGAGGTAATATGTTTAAAATAAAAAATCTGTTCCTAATTCTATTCATTGGGTTCTTTGCCATAACAACTTTCTTGAACGCACAGGATAAAGAACCAAAAAAAAGTCCTAAAGCAGCAGTAAGTCAGGTGCTTGGTCTTGATACACAAGTATCATTTGAATTTTGTAGACCAGCCGTTAAAGGTAGAACAATTTGGGGTGAGCTTGTTCCTTTTGGTTTATTTCCAGGGAATAAATATTCGGATGAAAAACCATTTCCTTGGCGAGGTGGAGCAAATGAAAATTCAACAATAGAATTTACAAGTGATCTGCTAATAGATGGAAACAAAGTTGCTGCTGGAAAGTATAGTATGCATTTTATTCCTGGTGAAAAAGAATGGAAAATAATGTTTAATACGGTTAATGACCAATGGGGCAGTTATAAATACGATGCCACTAAAGATGTAGCTACTTTAACTGTGAAGCCGGTTGAAGCTCCACACCAAGAATGGCTATCATATGGATTTGATGACTATACAGGCTACAAAGTTACCGGTTATCTCCATTGGGAAAAAGTGAAAGTCCCATTCAATATTGAATTAGTAAAATAGTATCCACCATTTAAGCTTTTATATCAGCGTGGTAAATTACCGCGCTGATAATTAATCCACCTCTAACTAATCAATTATTTTAACACCTCTTTTATTTTTTTTACTTTTTTCTTACCTTGAATGATAAAGTATTTTAAATACGACAAATCAATATTATTATTAATGTTCAGAGGTTTTATATGCAATATTTGAAAAAATTATTTCTATTTGTTGCGTTCTTTTTCACCATAAGTCTATTTGCTCAACAATCACCATTTGTTAGATTTCCGTCTTTAAATAGCAACGGAACTAAAATTGCATTTACCTATCAAGGTGATATTTGGGTTACATCTATTAACGGCGGCAAGGCTGAGAGGTTAACCATCCATGAGGCGACAGAGATTAATCCTCTTTGGAGCTCCGATGATCAACTTATAGCCTTTTCAAGTAATAGATTTGGCAACAATGATATTTTTACAATTCCTGCAGAAGGTGGCGTACCGAAAAGGTTGACTTACCATTCTGCTGCTGACATATTGAACGATTTTACTAGAGATGGTAAACTACTTTTCACAACTTCCAGAAATTTCAAACATGTGGAATGGGATCATGAATTTGGTGTTGTTTCATCAAATGGAGGGACACCTGAATTACTCTTAGAGACAATGGGTGAAATGCCATCTCAATCTCCTGATGGAAAATTTATTGCCTTTGTAAATGGTTGGGGAAGAGTTACAAGAGAGGCTTACAAAGGTTCTGCAAACAATGATATTTGGATTCATAATACTCAAAATAAAATTTATACAAAGCTTACAGATTTTGATGGACATGATAACTATCCCAAATGGGCTGATTCAAGAACTTTAGTATATATTAGTGCCAAATCGGGCAGATATAATCTTTATACAATTAAAATTGATAATGACGGAAACAAAATTGGCTCAGAAACTCAAATTACAAATTTTACAGATGATGGAATTCGTTACTTCAATATAAGTGTCGATGGTTCCACAATTGTTTTCGAAAAGCAGACTGATATTTACACTTTAAATTTAGCTAACAAATCATTTAAAAAGGTTAATATTGATATTTCTGCAGATTATCGATTTGATCCACTTCAAACAAAAACTTATTCTGATAAAATGACTGAGTATCAAGTTTCGCCAAATGGAAAGTATTCGGCTTTTGTAGTACGAGGAGAAATATTCATTTCTGAAAATGATAAAGATAAAAATCGAACAGTAAACCTGACAAATAACCCATATCGAGATCAACAAGTTGTATGGTTGAATGATTCCACATTAATTTTTTCCTCGGATAGAAATGGGCAATATGATCTCTTTCTAATTACATCTGATGACAAAAAAGAATCGAATTTATTTAAGACCCTAAAGCACAAAACTATTAGACTCACCGATTCAGCAATGGAAGAGACTTTGCCAGTTGTTTCACCTGATGGTTCAAAAATTCTTTATCTAATTGGAAACGGCAAACTAGTTTCTGCAAATATTGATAAAGTGGGCAACCTAACGAATCAAATTACTTTGCTTGATGGATGGGCAACACCTCAAAACATAAATTGGAGTCCCGATAGTAAATGGATTGCCTATGCCTCAGAAGATCTAAATTTTAATGGAGAAATTTTCATTCAACCCATTGATAACAGTATTAGTCCAATAAACGTAAGCATGCATCCAAGGACTGATTCTCATCCAGTTTGGAGCAAAGATGGTTCAAAATTGGCATTTGTTTCTCAAAGAAATAATAATAATCAAGATGTATGGTTTGCTTGGTTAAGGAAGGAAGATTGGGAAAAAACAAAAACTGATTGGGATGAATTTGAAAAACCAGAAACTGATAAAAAGAAAAAGGATAATACTGATTCAACAAAAGTATTGCCAATTAGAATTGATGCGGAAAATATTTATGAAAGATTAGTCCAGGTTACAAATTTTGCGGGCGATGAAGGCAATATTGAGTTTTCTAAGGATGGAGAAATAATTTATTTTTCTGCAAATTCGCCAACCGAAAAAGGAAGTGATATTTTTAGCATAAAATGGGATGGTAAAGAGATTAAATCGATTACAAAAGATGGTGCAAGCCCTTCAGATGTTTCTATTGATAAGGAAAGTAAATTTCTCTATTATGCATCAAAAGGTAAACTAAATAGAATAAACCTAAAAGATGATAAAAAAGAATCTCTTACATTCTCAGCTAAAATGGAAATCAATTTTGAAATTGAAAAAGAACAAAAATTTGAAGAAGCTTGGCGGGCATTAAATGATGGTTTTTATGACCCAAATTTTCATGGCAATGATTGGGCTGAGTTAAAAAACATTTATAAACCTTGGTGTTTGGCAGCTTCTACAGATGATGATTTTCAAGATATGTTTAACTTTATGTTAGGTCAACTTAATGCAAGTCACATGGGCTTAAGAACAAGTGAAGAAAGAGAAAACCTACAAAAAGAAATAACTGGATTACTAGGCTGCAGTGTTACTCCTTTAGAAAATGGAGTAAAAGTAACACATCTTATTCAAAATACTCCCTCAAGTAAAGAAAATAGTAAACTGGAAATCGGTGATATTATTAAATCCGTTAATGGAGTAAATATTACAAGTAAAGTAAATTTTTATTCCTTATTTAAGAATACTTCTGATGAAAAATTACTTCTTCTAGTTTCTAGAAATGGAAAAGATCACGAAATTATTATTAGACCTGTTTCAAAATTAACCGATCAACTATATGATGAATGGGTTGAGAATAACAGAAAACTTGTTGACACGTATTCAAAAGGAAAGTTAGGATATCTACATATTCAAGCTATGGGTTGGGAAAGTTTTGAAAGATTTGAGAGAGAATTTACGGCAAAAGGATATGGAAAAGATGGCATCGTAATAGATGTAAGATATAATGGAGGAGGTTGGACAACAGATTTTCTAATGACTGTACTAAATTACAAACAGCATGCATATACAATTCCAAGAGGTGCCGCTAATGATCTGAACGCAGAAAAAGAAAAGTTTGTTGAGTTTTATCCTTTTGGTGAAAGACTTCCGTATTCAGCTTGGACTAAGCCATCAATAGCTTTGTGCAATCAAAATAGTTACTCAAATGCAGAAATATTTTCTCATGCTTATAAGAATTTGGGTATTGGTAAACTTGTTGGAGTTCCAACATTTGGCGCAGTAATTTCAACAGGATCAAAAACATTAATTGATGGCTCTACCGTAAGAATGCCATTTAGAGGATGGTTTGTGAAAGCTGATAATTCGAATATGGATTTTGTCGGTGCGGTTCCTGATATTATAGTTAATAATAATCCAGATTCAAAAGCTAAAGGCGAAGATCCACAACTTCAACGAGCTGTTGAAGAATTGTTAAAGGAAGTTAAGAAATAATTTTTGTTGAATTGTAAAAGTTACTGCCTCAAAACACATGAAATTGGTCATTGCGAGGAATTAACGACGAAGCAATCTTATGATTTTAGTTAAAACACAAGATCACTTCACTTTGCTCGTGATGACCTCTTAACTTTTGGGACAGTAGCTTTTTTATTTTCTAATAATGAATCAAAGCTTCAACATCGTAATTCTTTAGATGCTCCCTACCATTTAGGAAATCCAGCTCAACAATAAAAGAAATTTGTTCTATTCGTGCTCCAGTTTTTTCTACTAGTTTACTTGCAGCAACCATTGTTCCACCAGTTGCTAATAAATCATCATGGATAAGAACAACATCATTTTCATCAAGAGCATCTGTGTGTATTTCGATTGTATCTGTTCCGTACTCTAAGGTATATTCTTCTTTTAATTTTTCAGCCGGCAGTTTACCCGGTTTTCTTATTGGAACAAATCCCGCATTTAGCCTAGAGGCAAGTGCTCCACCAAAAATAAAACCTCTCGATTCAATCGCAACTACTTTAGTTATACCTTTGTTTTTACAAAGTTTAACAAGTTCAGTTAAAGTTTCTTCAAAACCTATTTTGTCCTTCAACAATGTTGTAATATCTTTAAACAATATTCCTTCTATTGGAAAATTTGGTACATCACGAATAAATTTTTTTAGATCCATTATAATTCCTTACAATTAAAATTTTGATTCAAAGTAGTTCTAGACGATGAAAATAGTAATCACAAACATAAATTTAATAACATGTATGAGATAGTAAATCCAATAAAAGTACCTGCAAATATCTGCGTAAATGTATGAACTTTTAAATAAAACCGGGACCAACTAATTAGAATTATTATACCCAAGAAAACAGATACATAACTAAAGAAAAAAGCTGCTCCTAAAGGAATTGCTGCTCCCATCGTATGTGCACTGATTTTCCAAAATCTATTTATGTTTATTATAACTATGCTGCAAATTAAATAAATCATCCACAACATTATAATAGCTTCGTTTAGTTCAAATATTCCAGATAGAACTACTCCAAAAAAAGTAAAAATAATCCCATAAATATATGGTATTGTCCGTTCTTCTTTTATTGTTGCATCATCGTTTATAATTTTACCTTTTCTTCTAAAATTGAGAAATGTAATTATCGGAATAGAAAAACCAAATAAGAATGATATGCTAATTGAGTATAATATTTTG
The DNA here is from genome assembly GCA_963704835.1 of uncultured Ignavibacteriales bacterium. Classification (GTDB taxonomy): domain Bacteria; phylum Bacteroidota; class Ignavibacteria; order Ignavibacteriales; family Melioribacteraceae. Next base: position 12,135 of record CAVPHW010000006.1, read on the forward strand.
ATGCCAATTTCATAATGAATTGAGTATAAGATAAATATTAAAAAGTTGAGCACTGGAGGAACAAATACATATGAAATGATTTTAGCAGTTTTTAATATCGTTTTATTTTTATTTTTCACAGTTAGAATTTTCTTGCGAAGATATATTTAATTTTCAAGTTCTTGGTGATTTTGCAACTGATCTTGATAGTTTATAAGCAATTCCTCAATTAGCGAATACTCCTCAAGCTGCATGATCTGTTGCTTAATTTTTGAAGCACCATACAACCCTTTCAAATAACCTGAATAGTACTTTCGGAAAGGAATAATTGCCCGTTTCCCTTCTCTATATTCCAATTCATATCTCAAGTGAAGTAATGCTGTACTAATTCTTTCTTCAACATCAATAAAAGTTGAAACAAATCCCTTTTCAAAAACTTCTTTAATTTCCTTAAATATCCATGGATGATTAATTGCACCACGAGCAATCATAAATCCATCTGCATTTGTAATTTCCTTAGCTCTTAACGCATCTTCTGCCGTTAATATTCCACCATTTACAACAACGGGAATTTTTACTACTTCTTTAATTTTTTGAATCCAATGCCAAGCTGGATCTCCACTATGACCTTGTGCCCGAGTTCTACAATGAATTGTGAGAGCTTGTGCTCCTACATCTTCTAATCTTTTCGCAACTTCTAAGATTTGAATAGAATTTTCATCCCAACCAAGTCTAGTTTTAACTGTTACAGGTAAATTAACTGCATCAACAATTTCCTTTACCATTTTTTGCATATAAGGTGGATCTTTCAATAAACCGGCACCGGCTCCCCTATTTGCAACTTTTTTTACCCAACAGCCAGCATTGATATCAATTAATTCAGGATTTTCTTTTTCTGCAATAATTGCCGCTTCTCTCATTGCAGTAATATCACCACCATAAATTTGAATTCCAACAGGTCTTTCTTCATTGGTTATTTTCAATTTTTCATGTGTTTTTTTATTATTTCGTATCAATCCATCAGAATTTACAAATTCTGTATAAACAATATCCGCTCCCATTTCCCTACACAATTTTCTGAATGCAATGCTTGTTACGTCCTCCATAGGCGCGAGTAAAAGTGGATTTTTTAGACTTATTTTCCCAACATTAAACATTACTTTCTCCGGCATTATACTTCTCTGAATTCAATACATAATAGGAAACAAGTAATGCAATAAAAGTAAATAATCCCCCAGTTAAAAATGGGAATTCGTATCCAATATAACCATATGCAAATCCTCCCCATAAAGGACCAAATACTCTTGCCAAAGAGGCTAAAGACTGATTTAACCCAAGAATACGACCTTGATTGGCTTCATCAGATTGTTTTGAAACTAACCCTAATATTGTTGGTTGAAGAATACCTGAACCAATGGCAAGAAAGCCACCAATAATTGCAACACCAACAAAATTTCCTCCGTATGGAAGACCACCTAATCCAATCATCATAAAAAATATTCCAATCAATACTAGTTTTTCTTCACTTAAGTAGTTCGAAAGTTGTTTTAGCAATCCACCTTGAATTACTGCGCCCACAATTCCAATAATACCAAAAAGATACCCAATTTCGCGATCTTGAAAGCCGTAAACCTTATATCCAAGAAGGGCAAAAGTTCCGTAGATGTTTGCCATTGAAAATACAATTACAAAATAAATCAAAACGAAAAAAGTCAACTTTTTATCTTGCATTAAGTTTTTAATTGAACTTAACGATAGTTTAGACTTGTACTTAAGATCTGATATTTGCTTAACAACCAGCGATTCTTTTAAAAATCCCAAAGCATATAAGAAAGATAAAAATGAAAATCCCGCTGCTGTGTAACCGACAATTTCATAACCGTAGCTCGATAAAATTCCTCCTAACATAGGTCCGAATACAAAACCAAGTCCAAAAGCTGCACCAATCATTCCCATTCCTTTTGTTCTATCTTTGGTATCTGTAACATCAGCAATATAGGCTTGTGCAACAGCGATATTGCTACCGCCAAATCCTGCCAACATTCTGGAAGCAAGAAGCATGATAAAGGAATGAGAAAAACTAAAAATTATATATGAGATTGATGTTAAAAGTAATGAGACTAAGATTATTGGTCGTCTACCGATTTTATCAGAATAACTTCCAATTATTGGGTTAAATATAAATTGCATAAAGGAAAAGGATGCAACTATAATTCCTATTTCAAAATCTGAAATAGCCAGTTCTTTACTTGCAAAGGTTGGGAGTATTGGTATTAAAAGACCAAATCCCATCAAATCAATAAAGACAGTTATAAAAATTACGGAAAGTGAAGCTTTAGTTTTCATATCCTACATTTGTAAAGAATCAATTTTAGGAAATTTTGATTTAGCGGTGAATAATTCAATGGTATCAAAGTAAGACCGTTTCATACTGTCAAGATCAGCAGGCGTTAGATAATTAAAGTTCGTTGGGTTTTTATACAGTTGTGACGGCAATATTTTATACTCTCTTCCCTTTTCTGTTTTTCCCTTGAAAACCCAAATTGGTAAAAAATTAACTTCAGAAATATAAACCGAATCTGTAAAAATATTCTTTGTTACCTTAAAATTAAAAACTAGTCCTCCATCTGAATAACGCCACCTTTGATTGGATATAAAATTTCCTAGTGAGTAAGCTACAAATCCACTATCTAATTTAGTATTGTTAGTTTTAAATTTCTCAAATGGCTGAATTATATGCGGGTGGCTTGCCAGAATTATATCTGCACCATATTCAACTGTTTTTGAAGTAATATCCATTTGATATTTGCTGACTTTCTTATTGTATTCAGTTCCATAATGGAAATAAACAATAACGACATCAACATTCCGATTGCGTAGATCTAATATATCGTTCTTTATCTGCGATGAATCAATATGGTTTACATACTTTTTAGCGTTTAGCGAAAATTCCTTATAATTTGTTCCGTAAGTATAAGAGAGAACTCCAAATCTTAATCCTTTTCTTACAAAAAAATTGTAACTCTTTATTGAATCTCCTGGAATGTGAGTCCCAAGTGGAACGATATTTTCTTTTCTTAAGACTTCAATTGTTCTTTTAACTCCATCATATCCTTGGTCATTTGCGTGATTGTTAGAGGTAAAAAGAAAATCGAATCCGGCATATTTTAAGGCACTTGCCATTTCATTTGGAGTATTAAAAAAAGGATATCCAGAATATTTCTTGGTTTCCCCGGCTAGAACGGTTTCAAGATTTCCAAATAATATGTCTTTTTCGTTTAAATAATCTTTTAAATATTCGAATACCGGTCTAAAATCAAATGAATCAGCCTCAACTCGTGAATAATTGTATTGTGTTGAATGACACATGATATCGCCGACACTTGAGAAAGTAACTGTAACTGTTGAGTCTACTTTTTCTTCGACAATTATCGGTTTTGTCTCAATATAACTTGGATTAGAAAACCAATAGAGAAGACTTAAGATAATTAGTAATGTTAGAGATATTTTTATTTTCATATTTAAAAGTAAAGGCTGTCCATTAAAAACAAACAGCCTTCAAAGTAATTTGGAAAGATAATCAGTTTATTAAATAATTTTTAACCTTTTCTCTCAGATTTAAGTGTCTGAACTTCGTTTCTCATATCTTGAGACATTTTTTTCAATTCACTTAATGCTTTACGAACTCTTGTTCCAGCTGCTGCTTGACCTTTAACATAAAATTTTTCAACATCAGCTTCCATATTTTTAACAAATTCCATTATTTGTGTGTACTTATCGCTCATTTTTTCTCCTTTAATTAAGTTAGTGGTTATTTAAACTATATTTTCTAAAACAATTTCGGCAATATCTTTAACTTGTACATCGTCTTGCTTATCAAAAGATTTAACGCCATCTGTTAACATTGTCATACAAAATGGACAAGCTGAAGCAAGTGTATCTGCACCAGTTGATAATGCTTCTTCGGTTCGATTTATATTAATTTTTGTTCCTTCTGTCTCCTCTAAAAACATTCTTCCGCCACCTGCACCGCAGCAAAATCCTTTGTCTTTATTCCGATTCATTTCTAATAATTCAATTCCGGAAACAGAATTTAATGAATTTCTTGGTGAATTGTAAATATCATTATATCTGCCAAGATAACAAGAATCGTGGTAAGTTATCTTAAAATCATCACTTTTTTCTTTTAATTTAATTTTTCCTTCACTAATAAGATTTTCAATTATTTCAGTATGATGGTATACTTCAAAATTTCCACCAAATTGTGGATACTCAATTTTTAATGAATTAAAACAATGAGGACAACCAGTTACAATCTTTTTAACTTTATAAGAATTTAGCTTTTCAACATTTTCTTGCATCATCATCTGGGCTAAGTATTCATTTCCGAGTCTTCTAGCAGTATCGCCGTTACATTTTTCTTCCGTACCAAGAATTCTATAACTTACTCCTGCTTTATTAAACAATGTTGCAATAGCTTTAGAAACTTTTTGATATCTTGCATCAAACGAACCGGCACATCCAACCCAGAACAAATATTCACAATCAGAGTCTTCAGCCATAGTTTTTACATCTAAGCCTTCAGTCCAATTGGCTCTATCTTGAGGATTAAAAGCCCAAGGAGTGAAGTTATTTTCAAGATTTTTGAAAACATTATTTAACTCAGGTGGAAACTCAGATTCCATTAAAACCAAATTTCTTCTCATATCTACTATAGTATCGATATGCTCAATAGTAACTGGGCATTCATACACACAAGCGCCACAAGTTGTACAAGCCCACAATTCTTCAGGTTTTATATAATTATGAATTAAGGTCTTTTCTAACAATTTCAGTATTTTCTGATTTTTGCAAAATCAGCGGTGCCTTTTCTTCAGTTCTTCTGCGAGTATTTATAATTATTTCTCTTGGCGAAAGCTGCTTTCCCGTAGTTGCAGCCGGACAAACATCCGAACATCTTCCACATTCTGTGCAAGTATAACCATCAAACATTTGCTTCCATGTCAAATGTTCAATATCTGCAGCACCAAATTGTTCTATAGATTCATCTTCCAGATTAATTGAAGTAATTTCATATTTTTTCTTCCCTAATTTTTCGAAATAAACATTTGGAATTGATGTAAACACATGTAAATGTTTAGAATAAGGAAGGAAATTCATAAATCCAAAAACAACCAAAATGTGTACCCACCAAAAAAACTCATACCAAATGACTGAATTTCCGCCACTTGTACTAAAAAATATTGGAGCTAAACTTGCTGAAATGGGTCTTACTTCCCAATTTTGCAGTTGAAAATTATTTGAAGCAACCGAGGCAATATTTTGACCAAACATGGATAAAACGACTAATAAAATTAATCCAAGAACAATTGTTGCATCAATTAAACTTGATTTACCATGATCAAGCCTTTTGATATTTAGAAAGTATCTTCTAAATAAAGCATACAGAACTGCAAAAATTACAAGTAATCCAAAAATATCTTGTGTGATAGTTATTATTGAATATATCGGGCCCAAAAATTCAAAAGTAAACTCAGAGTAAAACCCTTGTAAAATTGCTTCAATTACCGCGAATAAGAATAATAAAAATCCCCAAAATATGAGTACATGTATGGTTCCAGCAATTGGTTCTCTTAATATTTTTGACTGTCCGATAGCAACTTTTAAAACATTTTTAATTCGTAAAGGTATATTATCAAATCGGTTATCTTTTTTCCCAACGCTTAAATAACTCAGCAATCTTTTAATATTAAAACCAAGAAATGTAAAGGAAGCAATAAAAACAACTATAAAAATAAAATTTTTGATATCCATGATTTTTAGTTCTCACTGAATGACGAGTTGAAAAAATTAAAAGTTTTTTCTAAAACATTATCAAAAGCTTTGGTCGATCCTTCAAATGGATGTTTAATATCAAATGTGTGTCCGGTTCCTGTAATTACTTCCAGGTTAGTACGTTCTTTATCCGACCATTCATACAATTGTTCAGCTTCAGAAAGAGGAACTGCTAAATCTTGATTTCCATGAATAATTAAATATGGTTTTCTCAATTTTTTAACACTATTCTCAATATTCAAGGTTGAATCTGAGTTATTCACAATGTCATCAAGAAGCACTTTATTTAAGTCTCATTAATTGTTTAGTTCTTGTGTTCAACATTTCCATAAAACCAATTTCAGTCCATTCTTGTTTTTGTCGTTCTGAGTATCTATCAAATTTAGAAATGGAAGACCAAGTGACCAAGGCATTAATACTATTTGAACTACTTGCCGTTATTATAGATATTGCGCCACCTCTGCTATGCCCAATTATTCCTATTTTATTTTGTCCGGAAATTTTACCAAAATAATTATTCTTATAAGCATAAATAATTTGGGTCAATTCATCTACTTCTCTTGTAAAAGTATTATTTGGCAAATTTTTCTAATTCATCAAATTCAGTTAAATTTTTACCAACTCCATTGTGCGAAAAATTAAACGTAATTACAAAATATCCCTTTTTAGAAAAGTAATCAGCCAAATAAGGACCAAATCCCCAATCTTTAAATCCCTTGAAGCCATGAACAAATATCAAACAATTTCCATTTTGCAAATTTGAATTACCAAATGTGGTTATTCTAATTTTTTGGTTATCGGTAGTTAAATAGACAAAATTTTGGCTCATGGAGATAAATATGAGTATTAAATTTTCAAAAGTCAAGAATAAGCCTAAAAACTAATTTTTGAATGATTAATACACTATTCTGAATTGTTAAAAACTTTTTTCTGATCTACATGAGATTAGAAGCCAATTCATAGATTTTATAAAAATCTCGCATTGAAACTATTAAAACATGGTAATCCAATTTTTTTTTTGCATTTTTAAGAAACAAATTTTCAAACAAGTTAACAGCATCCAATTTTATGAAAAATGCCCTCCTAAAAAGATTGTGTTACATTCGTAATTTTAGCTGAAATGAATATGAACATATCAATTAAAGAAGTAGCTACTCCAACAGAATTGAAGCAATTTGTTGATTTCCAGTACAGTCTTTATAAAGATAACAAGTATTGGGTGCCTCCATTAAAAAGTGAAGAGCTTTTCTCACTTCGTAGAGATAAGAATCCAGCATTTGATTTTTGTGAGACCAAATATTGGCTGGCATATAAGGATAAAAAAATTGTTGGGAGAATTGCAGGTATTTTACACAATAAATTCAATCAGAAATTCAACAAAAAGATTATGCGATTTGGGTGGATCGATTTCATTGATGATAAACAGGTTGCTGATTTACTCTTTTCAACAGTTGAAAATTGGGGAAGAGAAAAAGGGATGACCGAAATTCACGGTCCACTTGGTTTTACAGATATGGATGGTGAAGGAACATTAATAGAAGGATTTGAAGAAGTTAGCACTCTAGGTTCAATTTATAATTATCCTTATTACCCCAATTTTATTGAACAGAATGGCTACCAAAAAGATATAGATTGGGTTGAGTTTGAAGTTACAATGAATTCAGAACCAATTCCGGAAAAGATTAGCAGAATTACAGAAATTGCATTAAAGCGAAATAAGCTTCATGTTCTGAGAGTTAATAAATCAAAAGATCTTCTGCCCTATGCAAGAGAATTATTTTATTTAATAAATAAGTCATACAAAGAGTTATATGGATTTGTTGAACTTTCCGATAAGCAAATAGATATGTATGTAAAGCAATATTTTGGGTTTATTAAACCAGAGTTCTTGCCCATTGTTCTTAATGAATATAATGAAATGGTTGCTTTCGGTATTACGATGCCCTCATTATCAAAAGCTTTTCAAAAATGTAAAGGCTCACTTTTTCCTTTCGGTTTTATTCATGTTTTAAAAGCTATGAAAAACAATAATGGGCTCGATCTTTACTTAACTGCAGTAAGACCAGATATGCAGGATAAAGGCGTTAATGCAATAATTATGTATGAAATAAACAAAACTATTCTAAAGAATAAGATTCGTTTTGTTGAAACAAACAGAGAGCTTGAAGATAATTCAAAAGTACAAGCTCAATGGAGATTTTTTCAACACAGGCAACATAAACGAAGACGTTGTTATAAAAAGGAAATCTAATTTCGTAGATTGCATGCAATCTACTTAACTAACAAAATTATTGCCTCTATACTATTTTACTTATAAACAGATTGCAAGCAATCAGTTTTACAAAATTTACAATTAATTGAAAACAAATATTCACACTGCAAATTCTAACTTAAAACTTGAATTCCAGTTGTCTATATACTTCAGAATCTCAAATCTTCTTTTAATCGAGCGAAACAGTAACTCCAATTCCTAAAACACCATCAATCATATCACTCATTTCTTCTTTTAGATATATTTTATAAAATATTTTTGGTGTAAAAGTCCTTTCTTTCCAAGAAGCACCAAAGTTTAATGAATGTATAAACCGATCGTCAAATTCATTAACATCTTGAGTGACAAATACCAACCCGAGCAATTCCATGTTAAGTGATAATTTGTATATTTGATAGCCGGCATTTACTCCGTAATGCAAAAACATTTCTGTATCTAAACTACTCTCTTTTGTAGGAATCAATAGATTTGGGCCTATTTCCATGCCATAATTAAAACCTTCATCTTTTATAACATGATGCGCAAAGTTAAAATAGAGTCCAAACGAATTTGGTAGATATTTTTGAATATCGTAGTAGTTAAAAAATATTCCGATTATGCTAACGTCTTCTTCTGCGGTTGGTAAAAATGCTCCAAAGGTTATAAAGGACTTCTTATTATTTATAATTTCCGGATTTGTTTGCAGTCCAACAAAAACATTACCAAAACCGCTTTCACTATATGTTTCACTGCCATAACCATAATCTTCTTGCTCATAACTTGAGGTAATAAAAGGGATATTACCGATTAAATTAAATTTAGAGCTAATCGGAATATTGCAATTAATTTGATACGAACCTGATAGGGTTGATAATTCCGTATCACTTGCTAAAAAACCTTTTTCAAATTGAAACCCTAATTGGGTTATATCTTTAGGAACTGATTGTAAATTAAATGTTTGAGAAAATATAATGTTAGATAACACAAAAAATAAAATTAATCCAGATTTTACAATGCTATTCATCATTTTTAACTCCAAATTAAAATTAGATCAAAGATTAATAAATTATAAACCTTAGAACAATTCTCACATCATTTAAACCAGAATGCCATCCAGTGGAAGTTTAATGTTCACTTAATTCTTAATTTCGAAAACGTTTTTTTAGTTAACACTACGTTAACGTAAATTATTTTTGTTTAATATTCAATTGAATAATTTTTGACTATAAAGGGACATCTCGTCTAACATATTGACGCAAAATGCTCAGGCTTCTTAAACTAGATTTTTTCGTTTCTTCCATAAAAGTAAATGTTAAGAGACTTCTGAAAATCTCAAATTTGTCATGTTGAGTAAAGCGAAACATCTCTATTTTGAATTAAAAAGGGATTCTTCACTTCGGTCAGAATGACTTTTGGGGAATAATTCAGAGGTCTATGTTACCTATTTGACAACAGTTTAGTAAAAAAAATATTATAATTAAGATTGATTTATTTATAAACTGTAATTTTTTGGAGAGTAATGGCGAACAAAGAAGACATTCAAATGTTAAGAGAAATGGTTAGAGATTTTACAGATTCAGAAATTAGACCAATTGCAGCGTCTATTGACGAGAATGAAGAAATACCTTATGAGTTAATTAAGAAATTAGCGGATGTTGGATTGTTGGGTACTGCTTTTCCTGAAGAATATGGTGGTGGTGGATTTGGAGAATATGGTTTTTGTATAGCTCAAGAAGAAGTAACAAAAGCTTGTGGTTCAACTGCAACATTCATTGGTGCGCATCAATCAATTGGAACAAATGCAATTTATCTTGGTGGATCTGAAGAATTAAAGCAAAAGTATATGTTCGATTTAACCTCCGGGAAAAAAATCGCTGCATTCGCTTTAACTGAACCGGATGCTGGTTCTGATGCTTTCAATTTACAAACAACTGCAACATTTGATGGTAGTAATTGGATTTTAAATGGTCAAAAACTATGGATCACAAATGCATCCAATGCAGATGTTTTTTCTGTATTTGCTCGCACAGATAAGGGCATTTCTGGTTTTGTAGTTGATAGTGATTCCCCAGGTATAATTATAGGTGCAAATGAAAAGAAATTGGGAATAAAAGGGAGTGCAACGAATACTTTAACTTTTGAAAATGTTATTATTCCAAAAGAGAATATTATTGGTGTGGATGGCAGAGGTTTTGCAATCGCCATGAAAACTTTGGATGCCGGAAGAATTGGAATTGGTGCTGCAAGTGTTGGAGCTTCCAAAGAGATGCTCCGACTCTCAGTTGAGTTTGCAAATCAAAGGAAACAATTTGATAAGCCAATTTCAAAATTTCAAGCTATTCAATTTATGCTTTCTGATATAACTACTAAAATCTATGCGATGGAGAGCATACTCTACCGTGCGGCTGAAAAGTATGATAACAAAGAAGATGTGATGCAGGAAGCAGCTATGGTGAAACTATTCTGCTCTGAAGCTGTTTCAGAAGTAGCCGATATGGCTTTACAAATTCATGGCGGTATGGGTTTTTCAAAAGAATTATCGATTGAAAGATTTTACAGAGATGCAAGAATCTTAAGAATTTTTGAAGGAACAAGTGAAATTCAGAAGTTAGTGATTAGTAGAAAAACAATTAAAAATAATGGACTTTGGAAAATCTAAATGAGAAAAGTTTTAATTATTCCTTCCATTGATATTAAGGATAGAAAAACTGTCAGAGTCGTACAGGGAATTCCTGAACTTGATTGCAAGGAATACGGAAGTGATCCGGTTGAAATGGCTATGATATGGCGATCTGAAAACGCAAAGGTTCTTCATGTTGTCGATTTCGATTCTTCAAGCGAACATTCGCATAAGAACTTTGATTTACTGGGCGAAATCTGTGATTCTGTAATTATTCCAGTCGAATTTGGTGGTGGTATAACTAATATATATGATGCTGAAAAAGCTTTTGATCTTGGAGCTTTCAGATTGGTTATTGGATCTTTAGCCTATACAAACCCCAAAGAATTCAGAAATATATTAGATAAATTTGGTCCACTTAAAATATCTGCTGCAATTGATGTAGTTAATGATGAATTAGTAATACACAGTAGAAAAGAGAAAACCGGTATCTCTGCAATTGAGTTTGCAAAAAATTTGTCTGATATTGGAATAAATAGATTTGTTGTAACTGATGTTCTTAGAAATGGAATGCTTGAAGGACCAAATATTGAAATGTGCAAAACAATTGCCAAGGTAACAAATACAAAGGTAACATTATCGGGCGGAGTTAGTTGTTTTAAAGATCTCATGAAAGTTCAAAATAATTCTGAGTGTGGAATTGACTCAGTAATAATTGGCAGAGCACTATATGAAAACAAGTTCCCGTGTCAAAAAATCTGGCGTGTTGCTGAAAGTAGCATATTTGATTAATATTAAATATTTCTTTATATAGTAATATATCTTTTAAATTAGGAGATTAAATTATGGAGACAATAACCAAAATATTAGTTCCAATTGATTTCTCCAACTATTCTAAAAATGCCCTTAAATATGCAATCAATTTTTCAAAAAAATTCAACTCAAAAATTTATTTAGTTTATGTTGTGGAGCCCGTTATTTATCCATCTGATTTTAGTATGGGTCAAGTAACATTTCCGGTGATGGATACAGAACTAAATGAGAGAGCAAAGGAAGAATTGAATAGCTTGGCCAAAGAAGAGTTTGGAAGCGGTGTTGAAGTTGAAACTATTATTAGAACTGGCAAAGCATTTGTTGAGATTAATGAAACAGCCAGAGAAATTGATGCAGATTTAATTATTATTGCCACTCATGGTCATACTGGAATGGAGCATTTGTTATTTGGAAGCACTGCTGAAAAAGTTGTTAGAAAAGCACCATGTCCTGTTTTAACTCTAAGAGAACCTATTAAAGGTTTTAAATTTTCAGACAAAAAATAAGGTTTTAATGAATAGATACAGATTTTTTTCTATGCTTTTAATTTTTACTCTAAACGTTTGCATCTATTCACAAGAGATCACTTTTTCGGAATGGGAGTTAGTGGTTGATAACCAAAACTTCCCAGAAGGTATTACTTTTGATCAGCAGAATACACTTTATTCATCTAATTGTTATGGCGGCTGGATAACAAAAATCACCTCCTCCTCGATAGATACATTTCTTCTAGCATCTGATTCAACATTTAGTAAAACTAATGGAATGATTGCATTAAAAAATGGCTCCATTATTGCATGTGATTATGGGAAAGGGACAATCTTAAATATTAGTTCTAATGGTAAATGTGAAATCATTATTGATGGTTACAATGGCGTAAAATTGAATAGACCAAATGATTTAACATTAGATACCAATGGAAATTTATACTTTACTGATCCTAAATCTTATGGGAAAGACTTGTTGGATGGTAGAATTTTCTACTATAATTTTTCATCTAATAGATCTAGTGCTAATAAAAGATAGTTTAGCTTTCCCTAATGGAATTGGTATTTCTCCAAAGAATGGAAAATTATATGTCTGCGAATCAGCAAAATCAAGAATATTATCTTTTGATATTTTGAATGATGGGTCAATAATTAATCAGCAGTTATTTATTGAACTTCCAGGTGGTGATCCAGATGGTTTTAATTTTGACATTAACGGTAATTTATATGTTGCCCATTTTGGTGGTGGTAATATTTATGTGATTTCACCGGATAGTACAATTTTATATACAGTGAAAACTCCTGGTACAAAACCAAGCAATGTTGAGTTTGCTGGTAAGGATTTAAAGACCTTTTATATTACCGAAGATGAAAATAACTCAATTTATAGAGCTAGTGTTTCTATTCCAGGACATCCGGTTGAATTAAACTGAAATGCAGAGATCAATAAAATCATTCTCTGACTAATTTTCTCTCTCGACAAAAACTTCGACTTGGATAGCATTAAACATTTGCAAAATTCAAAATACTAGTCATTCTGACTTGTCAGACGAGTCTGAGGAGTCCAGATTAAAGACATATCTGGATAAACTCTGCGAGGTGAGAATCTCATAATCTAAAAAAAAGATTTCTCACCCCTATAAAGTCGAGGCTCGAAAAGACAATAATCGTCTATTTTAATTTTTCCAATGAGGCTTTAGCCATTTTAGACAATTCACTATTAGGGTATTTTGATACAATACTTTCCCATTGTGTTTTTGCTTTTTCCCTATTCCCTTTTCTAATTTCAACTACACCAACATTATAGAGAGCTTCTAAATTTGCCGGCTCAATTTTAAGAATTCTATTAATATATTTCTCGGCTTCTTCCAAATTGTTATCATTAAAACTTGTAAACGCTAAACTCATCAGAACATCAGTTCTTTTAGGTTCTTTTTCCATTATTAAATTATACAATTCAATTGCCTTCTTAGAATTATGGGATGCACTCAACAAATCAGCATACTCTTTAATTTTTTTAGTATCATTTGGATTTTTGTTTACAGCTTCTTCCAAAGCACTTAACCGATTTCTAAATTCTGCAGTTACATTGCTGCCAGAAGCTGCTTCATTATTGTTTAGCTGTGTATGAACTTCATCATTTGGCATTTGTTGGTTTGTAATTTGGGCTGGTTCTGCTACCGAACTATCCTCACTGCTTACGTATACTATTGCAATTATTGCTATAATAAAAACTGCTATATATCCATACACGATTTTATTCTTCATCTAATTCTCACTTATTTGTTTGATAATTTTTTGTTATTAAATTGTGATATAAAAATAATAATTTTTCACTTGTAAAGGATAGCTGATCTATTTATTATTGAATAATTCATTAAAACCAAAAAGGAGAAAACAATTAATGAAAAACAAATTAATATTCGGACTTGTACTCGCATTATTTTTAACATCGGTAACATTCGCTCAAGTTGAAAATACAGTTAAAGAAACGAAAGTGAAAATTGATAAAACTATAAAAAAAGTGGATGGTGTGAAAGAGTCAGCAAAAGAAGTTACATCTGAAGTTAAGGAATCTTGCTCAACTGAGGAAATGAAAGCTTGTTGCGCATCTGAATTAAAAGAGGCTGGTGTTTCTAAAATGGCTCATGGAAAAGATTGCAAATGTGAAGGTTGTTCAAAAGGTCATAAAATGGGCAAAGAGGTGAAAGAAATGAAAGAAGCTCACTCCGCTAGTTGTACTTGTGGTGGATGTAAAACAAAAGCAACTGAAATGCATAAAGAGCACAAAGATAAAAAAGAACATGGTGAGAATTGTTCATGCGATGGTTGTAAAAAATCTTAGATTTTCACTCCAACGAAAATTTTAAATAGTCCGGTTCTTCCGGACTATTTTTTTATTGTATCAGCTGACTTCACATAAATTACTTACTGAGTTAAAATCTTCTAGAACTAAATCACCCATTTTATATTAATAATCCTTTTATTATTTTATAATAACAAAATGTTAACTAAAGAGATATGACATGAATGATTTTGAAAAACTTGGTGCCTTTTATTTAGGCAAAATTTATGATGACCAAACTAAAAAAACAAAAGATGAACTTGTTTTATATGATTCTAAGGATTTAACAACCCATGCTGTTTGCGTTGGTATGACTGGTAGCGGAAAAACCGGACTCTGCATTTCTTTATTAGAAGAAGCTGCTATTGATCATATTCCCTCTTTGGTAATTGATCCAAAAGGTGATATTACAAATTTGCTATTAACTTTTCCTGATCTTAAGGGAGAGGATTTCTTACCATGGATTAATAAATCTGATGCAAACAGAAAAGGAATCACTGAAGAAGAATTTGCTGATTCACAAGCTCAATTATGGAAAAAGGGTTTGAATGATTGGGGACAAGATGGTGAGCGAATAAAAATGCTAAAAGACACATCTGAATTTACCATCTATACTCCAGGCAGTAATGCTGGCGTTCCAATTTCGATCTTAGATTCATTTAAAGCACCAACAGCTGAAGTATTAGATGATGGCGATCTCTTTGGAGATCAAATATCTTCAACAGCAGCAAGTTTATTGGGCTTACTGGGAATTGATGCCGATCCATTAAAAAGTAAAGAGCATATATTACTTTCAAATATTTTGCAGTTTCATTGGGCTGGCAGTAAAGATTTGGATCTACCGACTATTATCCAGAATGTTCAAACTCCCCCATTCTCTAAAATTGGTGTATTTGATATTGAATCATTTTACCCCGAGAAGGAAAGATTTGAACTTGCCATGCAATTAAACAATATTCTTTCTGCACCTGGGTTTCAGACTTGGTTAACAGGAGACCCATTAGACATAGATAAACTTTTGTATAGTGAAACCGGAAAAACAAAAACTTCAATATTTTACATTGCACATCTTTCAGATGCAGAGCGAATGTTTTTTGCTTCACTCCTTCTCAATCAATTATTGAGTTGGATGAGAACTCAATCCGGAACAACCAGCTTGCGAGCTTTATTATATGTTGATGAAATTTTTGGATATTTGCCTCCAGTTGCAAATCCACCTTCAAAAAAACCATTCTTAACTTTACTTAAGCAAGCAAGAGCATATGGCATTGGTTTGGTATTAGCTACCCAAAACCCAGTTGATCTAGATTACAAAAGTCTTTCAAATGCCGGAACTTGGTTTATCGGCAGACTTCAAACTGAACGAGATAGAATGCGTGTTCTCGATGGTTTAGAAGGAGCAACGCTAGAAGGTGGTGGTAAATTTGATAGATCTGCAATTGATAAATTATTATCCAATCTTGATA
The DNA here is from genome assembly GCA_963704835.1 of uncultured Ignavibacteriales bacterium. Lineage (GTDB taxonomy): Bacteria > Bacteroidota > Ignavibacteria > Ignavibacteriales > Melioribacteraceae. The sequence goes on from CAVPHW010000006.1 coordinate 27,931, forward strand.
AGAGAGTTTTCCTATTACATAATGTTCATGAACCACATCCAATATTATTTAACACACGATGGGCAATGTCTTATTTAAGAGGCCCGCTTACCAGAACTCAAATTAAAAGTCTAGTTAAATCCACTAGACAAGTTACTAAGCAAGAGTCAAGTGTTGAGAATGTTACTAATTCAAGTTCAATTTTTGTTAGTTCATTACCAAAGGAAATTAAACCTCTATTCTTAAATAGAGAAATTTCTGATCTTAATGATTCTTCAGTGAAGAACAAACCATATATTTTTGCACAAGCTGATATAAGGTTTTACGATAGAACCAAAAAAATTGATTATCAAAAATCGGCGAAGTTTTTAGCTCCAGTAACAAGCAATGTTATTGCTGTTAAATGGGATGAATGTCTCGAGGTTAATTTTGGTGAAAACCTTTTACAGAAAACAGCTAAAGTAAATCTTCCTTTCAATGAAGTTCCTACGGCTGCAAGAAACATCAAAAATTATTCATCATGGCTAAAATTCTTTGAGGATTATTTAAGCAATGATTATTATCTAGAAGTATTCCATAGTCCAGATATGAAAATAACCTCTGAACCATTTGAGAGTGCAAGGGATTTTAAGATAAGATTAACTCAGCTAACTAGAGAAGAGAGGGATTCTGCTATTGCTAAATTAAAAGAAAAATATGAACGCAGAACTAAAAGTATTGAAGGTAGAATTTTAAGAGCAGAGGAAAAAATTGAAAGAGAAAAATCACAGTCATCCCAAGTAAAATTTCAGACTGCAATTTCAATTGGTTCCACTATTCTTGGAGCATTATTTGGTAGAAAGGCAATAAGCACAACAACAATAAGTAAAGCAGGAACTGCAATGAAATCAGCTGGACGCGCAATGAAAGAGTCTGGCGATGTTTCAAGAGCAAAAGATGGTTTAGAAGCGCATAATCAAGATTTAATTGACCTTCAGGATAAACTTCAGGATGAATTAAATGTCCTCCAAGATCAATTTGATTTATCAATTGAGCAATTGGAGACTGTTAAAATCAGACCACAAAAATCTAATATTTCAGTCAAATTATTTAATTTTGTTTGGATTCCTAACTGACAGTGAAGATCTTTCTTCAATAAAGGAAATAGATATTATCTAAAAAGGCTTAATTTGTTATAATCAAGGTAGTTGTATATATTTACGTGATTTATATCACATTAATAATTTGTACAATTTAAAAAGATTGGAGAAAAAATGAAGTTCAATTTACTCATATTGTTGTTAATCTCATCCACACTTTTGTTTTCTGAAGATGCAAAGAAAGATAGCGTAGTTCAGAAAACTTGGCTTCCGGTAGGAGTAGCCGGCTTAAATATTAGTCAAATAGCATTAGAAAATTGGTCACAAGGTGGTGAAGATGCTTTAGCTTTTACTTTGTTTGGTAATTTTGGATTGGACTATTTTGATAATCCTTGGTCATTTACAAATAAACTTAAACTTGCTTTTGGTAGAACTAAAATTGGTTCAGATGATTTTAGAACAACTGATAACGAAATATTTCTTAGAAGACCTTTTAACATACAATGCGGGCTGGTTTGCCGACCCTTACGTTAGCAATACTTTTAGAACAGTTATTGTTGATGGCTTTGATTACAGCAAAGACCCAAAATTACAAATCGCATCTTTCTTTGATCCTGGTTATTTAATGCAATCAATTGGTTTAGCTTATAAAGTTTCAAGTAATTTCACAACGAGACTTGGATTTGGATTTCAAGAAACTTTCACAAATAAACTACGTTGGTTATTCGGATGATTTAGAAACATTAGAAGTTGAAAAATTCAAATTTGATACTGGTGTTGAATCTGTAACAAGTGCAAATTTTAAGCTTGACGATAATTTATTATACACAAGTGAACTAAGATTATTTGGGACATTTAATGCATTAGATGTTTGGGATGTTAGATGGGATAATGTTATAACTGCACAAATAAGTAAATTGGTAAATGTTAATTTAAATGTTTTATTGATTTACGACGAAGACCAAGTTAAGAGAACACAATTAAAGGAAGCTTTGCAAATTGGGCTAACTTATGCTCTATTTTAATTATTACAAAAATATAGGAGAATATTTATATGAGTATGATGAAAGAATTTAAACAATTTGCCATGAAAGGAAATGTAATTGATATGGCAGTCGGTATTGTAATTGGTGGTGCATTCGGCAAAATAGTAAGTTCGCTGGTTCAGGATGTTATTATGCCTCCAATTGGCGTATTGTTAAGCGGTGTTGATTTTACCCAATTGGGTTTTCAGATCAAAGAAGCTACAGACGTTTCCGAGGCAGTTATAATTAAGTATGGAATGTTCCTCAATACTGTTATTGAATTTGTAATTATTGCCTTTGCAATTTTCATGGTAATTAAAGGTATCAATTCTATGAAAAAGAAAGAAGAAGCTGCACCTGCAGCACCACCTGCTCCATCAAAAGAGGAAGTTCTTCTTGGAGAGATCAGGGATTTATTAAAAAAATAATTCATAGGAAACGCATATGTGTAGGAAATGTTTTTTCGTACTATTAATGGGTATATTAGGATTACTTAATTCTCCTAGCAACGCACAATTAAATGATTATCCGATAAAGTTTGGTATTAATGGTTCAGGATTAATCCCAGACACCGATTTTAAGAATGATGATCTAAAGTTGTCTGCTATTGGAAGAGCCTTTTTGCGTATTAAAATAGTGGACTTATTCGATCTTGAGGCTGGTGCCGGTTATGGCAAACTCGCCGGTGATGATCCAAACAATGATTACTGGGAAACTACTTTAGTTCCTGCTGATGTAAGACTTTTGTTAAGCCCTTTTAATTCAAAATCCGTTAGTCCTTACGGATACGCTGGGATTGGATATGTAAAATGGCAGGTTGTTGATAAACCTACTTATCAAACTCCGGCTCCTGTTAAAGAAGATGGTGCAGATTTATATGCTCCCATTGGTTTAGGAATCGAGATGAAAATAACTAACTCGCTCCTTCTGGATCTCTCGGGTGGCTTTAATTTTGTTTTTTCAGATGATATTAACTTCTATAACAATATAGATACTCCAACCGGAGGTTACAACGATGGTTTCTGGAATCTTGGATTAAGTCTAATTTTTACAGGGGAAGGTGGAAGTTCCGATTCCGATCGTGATGGTTTATCAAAAGATCAAGAAAATGAAATTGGCACAAACCCTAATTTGTCTGATTCTGATGGTGACGGATTGTCTGATGGTTTAGAGTTTTCACAATATAATACTGACCCGTTAAACAAAGATAGTGATGGTGATGGATTATCTGATAATGACGAGATTAAAATTTATACAACAAATCCAAACCTTGTTGATACAGATAAAGATGGTATTAATGATGGCGATGAAGTTCTTACTTTTGAAACAGATCCTTTAAGAGAAGATTCTGATTTTGATGGATTGAATGATAAAATTGAAATTGAAGAAACTAAGACTAATCCTATAAAAGCAGATACAGATGGTGATGGCTTAAAAGATGGTGAAGAAATTGAGAAATATAAAACAGACCCTCTAAATTCGGATTCAGATAATGATGGAATTTATGATGGTGATGAAATCTTTAAGTATAATACAAACCCATTAAAAGCAGATACAGACAGTGGTACGGTTACTGATAAGGATGAAATAAACAGAGGAACTAATCCATTAAATCCTGAAGACGATGTTGTTTTAGATATTACTGCTCCCGTTGTTCTTGAAGGAGTTACATTTGCATCTGGCAGTACAGAACTAACTCCAGAAAGTGAAAAAATGTTATTGAAAGTACTAAATACACTAAACGCTTATCCTAATATTCATGTTGAAATAAGAGGATATACAGACAATGTAGGTAGTGCATCATCAAATGCAACGCTTTCACAAAGAAGAGCAAATGCTGTAAAATTCTGGGTACTTAATAAAGGTATTCAACCTGAAAGAGTTGAAGCAAAGGGATATGGGATGGAAAATCCAATAGCTGATAATTCAACTAATGAAGGTCGCCGACTAAATCGTAGAATAGAATTTGTAAAAACTAAATAGTATTTATTTATGTTAACTTTTAAAACTTCTGCTATGCAAATAGTAGAAGTTTTTTATTTTTAAATAGTTAAGAAATCTTCCCCAATCACTTACTTAAGATTTTAATATGAAAATTAAATTATTGTTGTTCTGGATTTTCATTTTAGCGCAATATTCACTTGGACAGATTACAGATTACTCAGTTAAATATGGAATACAAGGGCACTTACTTATTCCAAATACTGAATTTGATAATAGTTCATATAGGTTATCTTTATTGGGGAGAGGATTTTTAAAATCTGAACTCTCATCTGAATTTGAAATAGAAATTGGTGCTGGCATTGGTATTCTTGCAGGAGATGATGAAATAAAAGAGAAATGGGAGACAAATCTTATTCCAATCGACTTAAGATTGCTTTTTAGTCCATTCACTTCAGAATATTATAGTCCATATGTATATACTGGAATTGGCTTACTTCGCTGGAATGTTGTTAAGCTTCCTAATGGAGAACAGGACAAGAAAAGTGGCTGGGATCCTTTCGTACCAATTGGTTTTGGATTAGAAATTAGATTGAACTCAGAATTAATTCTAGACATATCTGGTGATTACACATTCACTAATACTGATGAACTAAATAATTATGCAAATGGATTAGCTAGAGATGGATATTACAATTTTGGGGTTGGTTTTACTTTTGCTATCGGTGGTGGTTTAACAGACTATGATAAAGATGGATTAACCAGAAATTTTGAAGAAGAGATTGGGACCAATCCAAATTTAATGGATTCTGATAAAGATGGATTAAGCGATGGAGAAGAACTTTTAAGATTTCAAACAAACCCTTTAGAGAACGACACTGATAAGGATGGTATAAATGATGGAGACGAAATAAGACTATACAACACTGATCCAAAAGCAATTGATACTGATGGAGATGGATTAAGTGATTATGAAGAAATAATAAACTATTTAACCAATCCAAATTCTAAAGATTCAGATGGTGATAACCTAAGCGATGGTAATGAATTAGATAGATACAAAACAAATCCAAATAAAACTGATACAGATGAAGATGGAATTCCAGATGGAGAAGAGGTAATAAATCTAAAATCAAATCCGTTGGATATAAATGATCCTAATCCTCATAGTACAAAAAAAGAAAGATGATAAAATAATTTCCACCAAAAACGACATTGCAAATAATGAAGTGATAGATCAACTTTCTTTAACTGAACCTACCATATTGAGAGGAGTAAATTTTGTTTTAGAATCTGCAGAATTAACCAACGCTGCTGAAGAAAATCTTCTTACAACATTAAACACTCTTCAAAATAATCTAGAATTGAAAATTGAGATAAGGGGCTATACCGATAATACTGGGAATGAATATTCAAATTTGGCATTATCTGAAAAAAGAGCTCAAGTTGTAAGGGAATGGTTTGTAAAAAAAGGTATTGATTTTAGGAGAATGGTTGCAAAAGGTTTTGGAAGTACAAATCCTATTGGAGATAATAACACCGAACTTGGTAGAGAAAAAAATAGAAGGATTGAAATTTTAAAAATTGATTAAAAGAATCCACTCTACTTTTTAGCATGCAAATGACTAATCATTTATAAGTTGTACACTGAATTAGTGTATAGGCAGTCACCAAAAATCTTTGTGTACAAGCATATTCTTTATTTGTGTCCTTCGTGGTTAATTTTTCATTTTAGCACAAACTCAAAGTCGTCATTATTATTTTCTGAGTTTATTGAGTAAACTTTCGTCTCTATTTTTTCCGGGAAGGATTTTAATTTAATTCTCTCAAGTTGAGTTTCATCAATGAAAATTTCATAAGCACCGGGTTCAATTCCATATTTATAAAAACTTCCATCGCTCATTGTTTTAACAGTTATTGGTTCTTCAGAATTCACTTTCTTTAGATAAATAGTTAAACCGGAAATTGGCAGTCTTTGGTTTTCTATTTCTTTGAATACAATTCCGGTTACAACTGCGGCTTCATAAAAAGGAATAGATATTTCTTTAAAATGATTTGGATCAGAAATAAAACTAAACTTCTGTATGCTTGGGAACCATATTGGGTTTTTACTTTTTTTATCAACTAGTTTAAGATCATATTTGGCATAGGGTTCTAAATCAGTAATTGTTAAACTTCCATTATTGTTTATTCTCTTGGTCCCAATTGAATTTATTGACACATCCATATTATTTATTTCTGGTTCATTTTTATCAAAAATACGATTATCATTTTGATCGAGGAAAAACCTAACTGCTGCAGCAGATTTTCCGACCATTCCCCTATTATGAAAATCCCACTCATCCATTATTCTATTATAATTGATTGATCCTAGAATAGATTGTGAGAAAACACTTTTGGAAATATTTGTGTTCGATCTAAGGAATGGTAAATCAAAGACAATCCGTAATTGTGTATCTGAAAAAGAGTTTGAAAAATTAATATTATGAGAAATTTGTATTCTGTAGTCTTCCAATATTGTAGTTGCTAAAATTATATTAAAACTTTCAGCTTTATTCGAATTCATATTGTATATCAATCTTGAGTCTAAAATGTTTCCTCCAATAATACTGGAGGGGATATAAAAAGAATAGTTTAATCTAAAATGTAAAAATGAATTTGAAAAACTGTTCTGACTAACAATGCTATAATAATCATACTCAATTGATGGACTAAAATTCTTATAATTATAAAATGCTCTCAACGATAGATCATATCTTTTGAAATTTTCAAACTCTAACCTTTGCCCACTTACCAGCATGCTTAATAAGTTATCATTAATTGTAAACGGCAAAAACAGATTACCATCAATCTCACTTTTTATTTTTGTTGGATTTAATTTTGAGTTTTCCTCGAATATTTTTGTTGCAACATTAAAATTAGCCAGATCACTAAATACAGAATTTAGCTCAAACTCGTAAAACGCATTTGGTGCAATTGTGAGATTAGTGTTATAGCCTTCTAAATATCTTACTCTCGTCTTTGCATACAAGGACGAATTATTAAAATCATTAGTAAAAACATCAGTGCCAATCTCAGCAGTTAGCCAGTCATTTACCCCATATGCAGCTGAAGTCTGTACTAGATTTTCATCAACCGATATTAATTGTCCAAAATTTATTGAGTAGTCCCATTGATCTGTAGGCAGTTGAGCGTTTGGAATTTGATACATTTTTCTCTCTAGCTTAGTTTCACCATTTAACCCATATTGGCGAAGTTCAACTTGAGTTGTTCCATAACTAAAAGGAAGATAGAATTGATAATTACCTTTTTCATCAGCTTGGACAATATCAACTAGTGTATTATTATGATATACTTCAATTTTCCAAAAAGGATTTGTAGCCTCTTCCAATACTCTTTTTCCAAAATATCGTCTTGATTCTAAAGGCTCATTTGAAACACTCACTCCTCTGAATTCATATGATTGTAGACCTTGAGCACTATTATTGCCTAATGAAACACTACTGATTTTTCTATTATTTAGAAATGCATATCTCCATCTGTAGTCGGTCTGGTTAAACAGAAGTTTGTTCTGAAAGATTGAATACTGAGAAAAAACTTGAGCATCTCCTCCAAATAATTCTGAACCCAATCCCATGTTAAAAAAATAATAAGGCTGCTCCTCTTTGACGAAATTACCTGTTAATGCATAGTCAAAAAAACCTGGAGCAAAATCGTTTCTGCTTCTATCAAACACTAGTGGAAATTCATTATCTATATAGGAAGCTTTTAAATTGCTGACTTTTTTTTCATTAATTAATCGTTCAACCATTGGGAGTTCTTTCTTAGAAGAAAACTTCAAACTCATATCTCTAAGATTGATATCAATTGTTGCTCCAATTACCTTTTCAATAATATCTTTCTTAAGGAAATAATCAATGTCACCAACAATAAAATCATTTTTAGTAATTTGATTTGAAACTCCATTTACACTAATTTCTTCATCTGTTAGATTAACGGAATTTTGATTTTCTGATTCATAGAGACTTGTTACAGTTATTACTTTATCCTCAGAATCAAACACATTCTGAACCTGAATGAGTGAAAGAAATTCTAAAAAAGGAAGATAAACAACATCACTTTTATACTTTGCGACCAGCATTTCATCAATAATACTTGAATATTTAAACCGAAGTATCAGTTCATCTACCGAACTATCTTCCAGCTTAATACTTTCATCCTTTACGATAGAAAAATAATAGTATTCTGTATATTCTCCCCACTCTTCAAAACTTTTGTTTCTTAATTTCCATCTATAATTATTGTACCCTTTAAGATTATTTGGATTAATATTGTAGACAGTATCTGAAATAATTGTATCAACAATTGAAAAATATTCATCTCCAAAAATCTTTGATGCGTTTATTCCCTCAATAATTAATTGAAACTCATTTAATTCGGAGTTCTTATTCCAGCTTAAGCTATAATTCTGATCTTTATTTTTTTCAGTTTTTATAATCAAATTATTCTTACTTATTATCACCGGTGGTAATTTTTGTTCAACATTGCGAACTGTTTTAACTTTTACACGATTAAATAATTCGTTTTCCTTTATTGTAAAAAAGGATTGCTTAGAATAATTGCTATTTCCAAGGCTACTAATTGCTCTAATTTTAATTGAATAATTTACATCAGCTTTTAACACAGAATTCGGAATTCGAAATTGGTTATATCTAATTACTGAATGGTCATCAGAATCAAAAATTACTTCAGTTTTTTGATCAATAATTTTTTGAATTACTACATTATAACCGCTTGCATTTTTTGATTTAGTCCAAATAAATAAGGGTGTAAGATCGTTGGTTATAAATTCATTATCGGTACTTGGATAATACAATTTTGGTACATCTATAGAGTTTGAGTCTGAAGCTTCAACTATAGTTATAAAGTTTACTTCTGATCGAGTATAACTAAAAAAGTAGGAAGGAATACAGAAGAACATCACCGAGCAACAAATCAGTAAATACTTTGGGAAACATTTTGAAAGATTATTTAAATAATCAAATTTAATCAAGGTATAGTAAACTCAAAACTATTTACAATTTCTGCAGGAGGAACCAGAGTACTTTCTGGGATATCTTCTTTTTCATTAAACTTTATTAATAATTCAGCTTTATAATCTCCCGACCCAAAATCTTCTATTGATAAAGAATAATTCCTAATAATTCCATAGTAAATACTAAGGTAATCTTTTTCTTCTTTGATGACTTCACCAGCTTGATTCATCACCTTTAAATTGAAATCACCAAAATAAGGTGAATTCCCTTTTTGCTCTATATTATATAAAAGCTGGTAAACTCCTGCTGTATCTTGCATTAGGGATACATTATTTATAGAAACATCCGTAAAAACAGAATCGGTTCTATAAATTGCAGTTGTTACTTGATTTAACACAAATTTTAATTTTGCAGAAACTCCAGAACCAGAATTACTTACACTATCAGTTTTAAGTGGAGTTGATGAAGTTACTATTCTTGTCCAATAAGTTCCCTTTGGGATTTCTTTCGGTGGTTTTACCATCAACCTAATTGTTTGACGTTCTTTTGAGTTCAATACAAATTTTTTAGGAAATGCACTTATCCAATTATTTAGCGAGGAATATTCTTCAGATGGATTTTCCATGTATTGCATTGTCCTGTTCCCTAATGAATCAGAAATAGGAAAGCCAAATACAAACGATATTGATATTTCGTAAGGGTCAAGAGATTCATTTTGAACGATCATACTGCCAAACTTATTCGAATAATCTGTGTAGACAACATACGGCGAAATAATTACTTGCGACAATACAGTTGTGGTTAAAATAAAAAACACAAAAAGTAGGAAATTTTTCTTCATAAAAACTCGATTGTTAATGATATTGTTCCATTATAATTTCCGGGCGATAATCCCGAATTTGTTGTTATTTTTCCGCCCAACCAAAGATAAACCGGGAAATAAAAAAATGCTCCTCTTATTTCTAACGGAGATTTAGGATTAAAAACATTTCTTCCGGTTTCTCTGCCATAAAAAGCCCATGCAGCACTGCTGCTAGAAAAATCAATTGGTAACTTGTCTTTTCCATTTAGTAGATTATTTGGTAATTTGAAAGAAACAAGCAAATCTGAACGAAAGAATTTTGTATGGTAAAAATAAAATTGAGCGGCTCGTACATCTGTATGTAAAACATCTTCAGAATATCCAATAAAAACATCCCCAAAAGATAAATCATTATTCTTATACGTAATTATTGATTGAGAATAAACTTCAATAAAACAGAATAAAAGCAGAATTATTTGGGCTAAATATTTTGGTTTCATATCTAATAAATTTACAATTTTCAAGTTAGATAAATTCTATTTTATATACAATTAGAAGTAAATAAAGACTAAAAACAATCAAAAAAAAGTAAGGTTATTTTGTAGATTTAGTGAATATTTGGTCGATGGGAAATTTAAGAAGTGTATTTAATAAACAACGGTAATTGCGAGACTTTCGGATGGAATTTTATTTGAAATAAATGGTGTAAATTCAAAAAGTAAATTTTGCTTTGAAGTCGTTTTTTTTTCCATACTATTAGAGTTACAGTTTAGATTTATATTATCTCCAGAATATTCATCTTTTAGCTGAACAATTGGAAGTAATACTTTTTTTACTCCCTTTCCTTGTAAACTAGATTTATCTTCAGAAAATAGGTTATTGTAATTTATTAATACATTTCTTTGATAGCTAACTGTATTATCAGCCGATTTTATTTCTCCTTTGTCAGATTCTTGAGGTTCTGATTCAATAAATTGAATGGCAGCTGAAGCACTTTTTATTAATTTAATGTGGATATTTACTGAAGCTGTTTGCCTTGTCTGCCCAGATACATGCAAGGAAAAAAGAATTGAAAAGAGTAAGATTGTTTTACAAAAGTTCATCTAAAATCGCTTAATTATGATATTATTACAAAACTATCGAAAATTAAAACAACTTAGTTTATTCTATATCACATCTTAATAAGTTACAGAAAGTATAAATAGTCCTTCATAATTCCCAACTACTTGATTTGGTGGAATAGTAATTGAGCCTCCGACCAAAAGAACTACTTCCCCAACTAATCCTTTTTTAGATAATTCAATATTATTTCCATCTAATACTTCTTTAGAATTTTTTGTATTTACGATAGGAATAAAATTCAACTTACCCAATTTAGCCTTGTTAATAGATGCCCATTGGTAGTTTGTTAATTCGACTGAGTTAAATCTTACCGTTACTAAACGCTTTGGCTGACCAACAATAGTGAATTCTTTTCCATCTTTAGGGAGGATTTTTTCGGTAAAGGTTGAATTGCTTACAAATATATCTCCAAAATCTAAGTCTCCACCACTAGCTTTTATAGAAAGTGGAACAACTAGATTGACTGAAGCCTCACCACTAATATAACTGGACTGCTGCGCTAAAAGTTGAGAAGAGCAAATTGCGATCAAAATTATTATCAGTTTTATCATACGTTAAAGATAATAATAGAACTGAATTTTTTAAAGAGGTAAAAAAAATGGCGTTAGATTTCAATTTTCTTATTATCTAACGCCACTGAGGACCCATGAGGAATTTCTTTACGAAAATTCTATTTAATTATCGGCATTGAATAAATAAAGTTTAATCTTCCCCTTCATTTTTCAATATCACAATAAAGTATTTTAATTCATCAAAAAATCTAAATTGAAATGTAAATAACATATTCGCCTTTTAATATTCTACTGTTATTGTAAAAGTACCTTGGTAATCACCATATGGTTGATTACGATTTACTACCAACCTTCCACCTAACCATAAATATAGTTTACCGCTCGGTGAATCATTACTTAGTCTGTAAGTTCGTCCACTTCTAACAACCCTTGAGCCAACATAATTTATGTTTCCGAATGTATGGCGAACTGTGGGAGTAAATCTTATAGTCCCATTAGTTCCACCATTATTGCTAACCCAATCATTATTATCTAAATCAATATTATTAGGAAAAGTTACAGAAACCAAGTTCCGTCTGTAACCTGTAACTTCAAACTCAACTCCCAAATCGGGCGTACGAGTTAATGTTTGTCTATTTCCTGTATAGATAATATCTCCATAATCTAAATCCCCACCTACTTTATTTATGGATAAACCATTACTTAGAGAAATAGAAATTTGAGAATTTACAGTAAAACTTGATTGAGCAAACAACTCAATGGTCGAAATCAGTATTAAAAGAACAATTGTTTTTTTCATCAGAATTAGTCTAATTTTTTGGGGATAAAAATTATCCCCGAAAATGAATTTTAGTATGCAACTGTAATTGAAAATGTACCTGCATATTCACCTCCAGCTTGATCTGCTGCAATATCTATTGATCCACCTACCCACAAGTATAATTTACCTACACCAGCATCGTTAACCAATGGTTTAGCTGAAGTAATTCCACTAGGCATTGCATTTGCAGCTCCAGAAAAAGCATTGGTAGAACCAGTCTCAAAAACATCTGGCGTAAATTTTAAATCATCTAACGTTCCATTTGCATTTGAAGTTTGCCAAACACTATTATCAAAAGTTAAATCACCATAAGTCAGATATACATTTTTATTTGGAGCTCCAGTAATTAAAAATTGTGCTCCACTAGCAGGAGCTATTGATGGGTTTGTTGCAACACCCGTTAGAACTACTTCATTAAAATCTAATGATCCGCCTACATTACTAATTGTAAGACCCTTTTTAAGTGATACTTTTACCGCAGCACTTGAAGTTGCGCTTAATTGTGCAAAAATTGAACTAGTAGAAAAAAATAAAATAGTAAGAAAAAATAAAAGATTTTTTTTAGTGTACATTTTGTTTACTCCCCTTATGTTGTTTTTTGTTTGGATATTATTTTTGAGCATTTACTCAAAGTGTGTGCCAGATCACAAAAGATAGAAAAAATGGCTTAATTTGAAATTTGAGAATGTAATACGTGTAAGTCTTGTTTCAATTTATGTTAGAATTTTACGATGTGTATTTTAATGGTACATTTGAATTGAGTAAACAATCTTATTTTATAAAACCCCTTTTTTTAATTGATTCTTAATAAAACTTAGTATATTTTTTCTTTACTTATGGAAAGTGAAATTACATTTTTACTTAACGATCAAGAAATAACTACTACAATAAATCCATCCTTTGTATTATTAGACTATATAAGAAAATCACAAAAATTAACCGGTACGAAAGAAGTTTGCAAAGAAGGTGATTGCGGAGCATGCGCAGTTTTACTTGGAGAAGTAACTGATACTGGAGTAAAATATAAAGTAATTAACTCTTGTTTATACCCAATTCATAAGATTAATAAAAAACATGTTGTAACTATTGAAGGATTGAGGAATAGTGAATTAAATCTAATTCAGAAAAAGTTCCTAAATGAAGGCGCTTCTCAATGTGGATTTTGTACACCTGGGTTTATTATATCTTTGACTGAATATTTATTTAATACTGAAAAACCAAATTATGATGAAGCTATAAATGCCATTGCTGGAAATATTTGTAGATGTACGGGTTATAATTCAATAAAGAAAGTTATTTCTAATATTGTACTTGAATTATCAGTAGATAATTCTTTTAATATCAACAAGTTATCTAATTTAGTTAAACTTAGTATTATCCCAGAATATTTTAACAGTATTGAAAAGAAACTAAAAATTTTAATTAGTACATCCCCCAAAAAAACAAATACTACTTCAAATAAATCAATTTTTATTTCTGGTGGGACTGATTTATTTGTTCAAAAACCTGAATTATTACTAGAATCAGATGTAAGTTATGGTGAATTTGACAAGCATGAAAAAATTAAATTAGATGGCGATAAGATAAAAGTCCCATCCAATTTATCAATTGAGGAGTTAAAGGTATTCCTCAATAATAACAACTTAGATTTGGATCTATCTAAACTTTTTAAGTTGTTTGCTTCAAAGCCAATTAGAAATAGTGCCACAATTGCTGGAAATATAATTAATGCTTCTCCAATTGCTGATTTTACAATTGCTCTTTTAGCTTTGGGTGCAGAAATAGAACTAAATTCAGTTAATAAGCAAACCAGAATAATGAAGTTGGCAGAACTTTATCTTGGTTATAAAAAGTTGAATAAGCTACCTGAAGAAATAATTTTAACTATTTACATCCCAATTCCAAAAAGTAAATCTTATTTTAATTTTGAAAAAGTTTCGAAGCGAACACATTTGGATATTGCAAGTGTAAATACTGCCATGCTCCTGGAAGTAAATGACAATAAAATAGCTGGTGCACGAATTTCTGCAGGTGGCGTTTCTCCTATTCCACTATTTTTATCAAAGACATCAGATTTTCTTATTGGTAAAAATATTTCCATTGAGTTAGTTTTAGATGCTGTTAAAATAGCAAAAAGTGAAATTTCCCCAATCAGTGATATAAGAGGAAGCTTGGAGTATAAAGAATTGCTTCTTTCACAACTTATTAAAGTACATTTTATTACCCTTTTTCCACAAATTATAACATCAGAGGTACTCGTGTGAATTCTGATGTATTAAAACATATTAAAGGTGAATCTCTTTTTATTGATGATTTCTCCCCCTGACGGAACCTTATTTGCAATAGTTTGTGCATCAAACAATGCCCATGCTGAAATTGTAAATATTAATCTGGAGCATGCTTTAGAAGTTCCCGGAGTTGTTAAAATATTACTTTCATCAGATATTCCCGGAGAAAACCAAATTGGTGGAATAATTCAAGATGAAACATTGCTTGCAGATGGTATCGTTCATTTTATAGGAGAGCCAATTGCGTTAGTAATAGCCAGTTCTGTAGAATCTGCGAGAAAAGCTTCCAAATTGATTGAGATTAAGTATAACCAGTTAGAAATAATAACAGAACCTAGAGAAGCATTTGTAAAAAACTCTTTAATAATGCCGCCAAAGACATTTGAAAGCGGACATGTTGAATCAGCTTGGAGTAAGTGCAAAACTATTATAGAAGGCACTGTTGAGTCCGGTGGCCAAGAACATCTTTACTTGGAGACTCAGGGTGCAATTGCCATTCCAATTGAAGGTGATGGGTTTAAGATTATTTCTTCTACCCAAAGCCCAACTGCAGTTCAAAGAACATGCTCCAAAGTATTAAATCTACCAATGAATAAAATCGAAGTCGATGTTTTGAGATTAGGCGGAGCATTTGGCGGAAAAGAAGATCAAGCAACACATTGGGCAGTATTTGCATCACTCGGAGCATACTTGACTAAGAAACCAGTCAAACTTATTCTATCTCGTTCGGAAGATTTGTATATGACTGGCAAACGGCATCCTTATTCCTCAGATTATAAAATTGGATTCGATGTAAATAATAAAATCCTTGCCTATGAAGTAACCTACTACCAAAATGCAGGGGCTGTAGCAGATTTATCACCCGCTATTCTCGAGCGAACTTTATTCCATGCAACCAATGCATATTATATCCCAAATGTTAAAGCCACTGCCATAAGTTGTAAAACTAACCTACCTCCAAATACTGCTTTTCGTGGTTTTGGTGGACCACAAGGTAAATTCGTAATTGAAGCTGCCATTCACAAAGCTGCTGTTCATTTGAATGTTGATGCTTGTGTGTTGCAAAAAGAAAATTTAATAGATGACGGTCAGCATTTCTATTATGGACAAAAGGTTGAGAACGGACAGGCAAGAAATTCTTGGAATAAGGCAGAAGTTAAATTTGATTTTGAAAATTTGAAAAATGAAGTTGAGAGTTTTAATAAATCCAATTCATTCTATAAAAAAGGCATTTCTGCAATGCCAATTTGTTTTGGAATCTCTTTTACAAGCTCTTTTCTTAATCAGGCAAGCGCACTAGTCCATATTTATAATGATGGAAGTATTGGTGTAAGTACTGCGGCTGTTGAAATGGGTCAAGGAGTTAATGAAAAGATTAAAAAAGCTGTTGCAAATGTTTTTTCAGTTGACCTAGATAAGATTAAAATTGAAACTACAAATACAACCAGAATTGCCAATACATCTGCAACTGCCGCAAGCAGTGGTGCTGATTTAAACGGAAATGCTGCGATAGTAGCTTCAAATAACATTCTAGTGAGACTTATTGAACATGCAGCTAAATTATTGGATAAGAATGAACCAACCCAAATAGAGATTAAGAATTCAGCCGTTTTTTGCGATAATAAAAAAACAGAGTTGACTTGGGAAAAATTGATTAAAGATGCTTATATGAATCGAATTAATTTATCTTCTCATGCGTTTTATTCTACCCCAGAAATTTATTTTGATAGAACAATAAACAAAGGGAATCCATTTGCGTATCATGTTTATGGAACTGCTTTTACATGTACAACCGTTGATTGCGTTAGAGGAACATACCAAATTGATTATGTGAAAATTGTTCATGACTTTGGTAAAAGTATTGATTACAAAATTGACTTGGGACAAACTGAAGGTGGACTTGTTCAGGGTATTGGTTGGGTTACTTTAGAAGAGGTAAAATATTCTGAAGAAGGCAGGTTGCTTTCTAATTCTCTTTCTACTTATAAAATTCCAGATATCTATTCTGTACCAAAAATTATTGAAGTTGATTTTTTGGAAGAATCCGAAAATAGATTTGGTCCGCTAAAATCAAAAGCGATTGGCGAACCACCTTTGATGTATGGAATTGGCACTTACTTTGCGATTTCAAATGCTGTAAGAGCATTTAATAATAAAACTATGCTTAAATATTCAGCTCCAATTACACCGGAAAAAGTTTTAATGGGGTTGTATAGTTGAGTTTTCATAAAGACCTTTTTATAATTTAACATTTTCACAATCGAGAATATTCCTATGAAAGAATTAGATATTTGGATTTTCATTTACAATAAAATCAACAAAAATATTAAAGTGAATTTATTATTAGTTGCTGATTCTAGTCTTTCTTCTCCAGGAAAAACTGGATTTAAAATGGCTGTTTCAGAAGATGTTGAAACTGTTGGTTCCATTGGCGGTGGAATAATGGAGTTTAATACTCTAAACGAAATTAGAGGCATATTAACTGCCGAAGAACCTGTTAATTTTATTCGTAAATTGGTTCATAGTAAATCAAAAGAAGGAGAATCATCCGGACTAATTTGTGGTGGAACCCAAACCTTAATTGTAATTACAATTACAAAAGAATATAGGGATATAGTTAAAGATATTATTGATTCAATTGAAGAACAAAATAACGGGCTACTAATAATAAATCCTTTTGGGCTTACTTTTAACAAAAATAAAGAAAATTTCGAGCAAACAACTCTTGTTCATGAATCTGATGAAAACTGGCAATATGAAGAAAATATTGGTCATCAAAACACAATCTATATCGTTGGCGGAGGTCATGTTGGACTCGCACTGGCACAGGCTTTTGCAAACTTAGATTTTTATATAGTTATTTTTGATGAACGAGATGATGTAATTACAATGAAAAATAATACTTATGCCAATAAGAAAATCATTGGTGCATATAGTGAGGTTGGTAAGTATATTAGAGAAACAAAAATGTCCTACATTGTAATTGTAACTCCAAATCATGATGGTGACAAAGTTGCACTCGGTTCAGTAATTAAAAAGAAAGTTAGATATATTGGATTAATGGGGAGTGCAAAAAAATCTAAAAGTGTATTTACCATTCTAGAATCAGAAGGTATAAACCCTGAATTGTTTAGTAAAGTTTATACACCAGTTGGTATGGAAATCGAAGCAGAATCACCAGAAGAAATTGCAATCAGCATAGCAGCCGAAATTATTAAGATTAAGAATGCAAATTATTTAAAATCATAACATTTACATTTTCAATCGATTGTGAAATTAAATAGCCATCAAACTGCAGTATTATTTTTTACGTCATAAATCATGTGCTGCTCAATCAATAACTTATTTCATTATAATTGATTGAAAATTCTTACAAATATCTTTGTACATTAACTCAAAATTCTTCTGATACTTACACTTATTTTTAATAATTTCTAAGTTGACTTTAATAATTAATAACATAGTATTGTCTAATGAGTGATAAATTCTATAGAATATCAATTGAAAGACTTTATAATTGGATAATTGCTGAAGAAAAAGAGGGTAGACTCTTTGGACTATATAAAGAACTTCTTTTTACTCCTCAAAACACAGATCGTATTTCGAATGCAGCGTTACGGACAGACTTTTAGAAACTCCTCTTGGTGTTGCAGCCGGACCACATACACAAATGGCTCACAATATTATTGCTTCATGGCTTGTTGGTGCAAGATATATTGAATTAAAAACCGTTCAAACTCTTGATGAGCTTGAAGTAACCAAACCTTGCATTGATATGGAAGATGAAGGTTACAATTGTGAATGGTCTCAAGAATTAAAAATACAAGATTCGTATGATGAATATTTGAATGCATGGATTTTAATTCATATTCTTAAAGCATAAATTTGGTTGGGATGAAACTGAATCTGGATTTATTTTTAATTTAAGTGTTGGTTATAATTTAGAAGGAATTCTAAAACCAAATGTGCAATGGTTTTTTGATAAGATGAATAATTGTAAAATTGAAAAAGATGAAAAGATTAGAAATACTTTCAAAATATTATCCTGATATTTATAAATGTAAAAATCCCAGATCAAATCTCAAATAATATTACACTTTCCACAATGCACGGCTGTCCTTCTGATGAAATTGAAAAAATTGGGAAATATTTAATTGAAGAAAGAAAACTTCATACAACAATTAAATTAAATCCTACTTTACTTGGACCGGAAAGATTAAGATTTATTCTAAATGAAAAACTTGGTTATAAAGTTACAGTTCCAGATGAGGCATTTGAACATGATTTAAAATATTCAGATGCTCTTCTAATGATTAATTCTCTGCAGAAAATGTGCTAAAGAAAATAATGTTGAGTTTGGATTAAAACTTACCAATACTTTGGAATCATTAAATACAACAAATTGGCTTCCTGAAAAAGAAGAAATGGTTTATACAAGTGGTCGTGCTCTTCATCCAATCAGTATTAAATCTTGCAGAAAAATTACAAAGTGATTTTAATGGTGAACTTGACATTTCATTTTCAGCCGGTATTGATGCTTTTAATGTTTCGGATACATTGGCATGTAATCTTAAACCAATTACAGTTTGTTCAGATATGTTAAAACCTGGCGGTTACTTCGGATGACTCAATATTTTGATGAGATGAATAAAAATTTTACACAGCTAGAAGTAAAGTAGTATTGATGATTTTATTTCTAAAGTTGCAGGCAAAGAAGACTGTTATAAATGCTGGTTTGGCTAATCTTAGAAAATATTCTGTAGCTGTTCTTAATCAAAAACAATATTATAAATCTTCATTCCCATACGAAAATATTAAGACAAATAGAGATTTAACAGTTTATGATTGTATTCATGCACCTTGTATTGAAGCGTGTGCAGTAGATCAGAATGTTCCTGAATATATGTATCATACTGCAAATGGTGATTTTGATAAAGCATTTAAAGTAATTTTAGAAGATAATCCGCTGCCAAATATTACTGGTAATGTTTGTGATCATCTTTGCCAAACAAAATGCACCAAAATGAATTATGATAATTCACTTTTGATTAGAGGAATTAAGAGATTTAATTCTGAAAAATTCGATGGCAAATTAGATCTTGATCATAAAAGAGAAAAATGGAATAAAAGTTTCGGTTTTAGGTGCTGGACCTTCAGGTTTATCTTGTGCTTATTTCCTCGCTTTAGAAGGGTTTGAAGTTGAATGTGTATGAGTCCAAACCATTTGCCGGTGGAATGGCTTCAGACTCAATCCCCTATTTTAGAATTACAGATGAACAAATAAAAGCAGATATCGAAATTATTCAATCTTTAGGTGTGAATTTTCATTTTAATCACTCCTGTAACAAAGAACTTTATTTGAAGATTTAAATAATAGCAGCAATTATGTTTATATTGGAATCGGTGCGCAACAAGGGAAAAAACTTAATATTGATGGTGAGGAATTAGATAATGTTCTCGACCAATTAACTTTTCTCTCCAATGTAAGAAGAAATATAAAGTACTAATCTTGGTAAGAAAGTAGCAATTATTGGTGGAGGTAATTCCGCCGTAGATGCTGCAAGAACATCTAAAAGATTGGTTGGGAAACGATGGAAATGTTGCTGTAGTTTATAGAAGATCCATTTCTGAGATGCCTGCCGATCCCGAAGAAATTAAAGCATTAATTGAAGAAGGTATTTATATTTTTGAATTGGCTGCTCCCCTTTCAATTCAAAAAAGTGAACAGATGTTGGAACTGGTTTGCAATAAAATGGAATTGGGTGAACCTGATGAAACAGGTCGTAGAAGACCGATTGTAATTCAAGGTTCTGAGTTTGCGATGAAATTTGATTCTATTATAACTGCAATTGGGCAAGATACAATTTTAGATTTCCTTGATGACAAAAAACTTGATTATAGGAAAAGATTGTGAGACTCAATATAAAAATGTTTTTGCCGGTGGTGATGCAACACGAGGTGCTGATTCATTAATAAATGCAATTGGTGATGGAAAAAATGCTGCTATCTCCATAATGAAAAGAGTAAATAATAAATCCAATTTGGATTTCACTGAACCAGAAGAAAAATTAACACAAGCTGAATTTCAAAAGAAACAAGCCTTCAGAAAATATGGCTCGAAAATGCCTGAAATTGGATTGGATGAACGAGATAATTTTAATTTGGTTCATCCTAACTTAACAGATGCAGCTGCAATTGCTGAA
Source organism: uncultured Ignavibacteriales bacterium (assembly GCA_963704835.1). Classification (GTDB taxonomy): domain Bacteria; phylum Bacteroidota; class Ignavibacteria; order Ignavibacteriales; family Melioribacteraceae. The sequence continues at coordinate 48,738 of CAVPHW010000006.1, forward strand.
GCACAGAGGTGTTTATATTGCAGTGATATTTGTAATATTTGTATTGGTGTTTGTCCAAACTTTGCCAATGTCTCCTTTCAAGCTGATAAAGTTTCCATCCCAATTTACACAATAAATGTAAATGGTAGTATTCATAAAACAATCACTAATTATTTAAATATTGATCAAACAAATCAAATTTTTAATATTGGCGATTTCTGCAATGAGTGTGGGAATTGTAATACATTTTGTCCCACAAATGGTGCTCCTTATATTACAAAACCAAAGTTTTATCTAACCGAAGAAAGTTTTGGTGCGGAAGACAACTGTTATTTTATTGGGAAAGATTTTATAAAGTATAAATCAAACGGTAGTATTCAAATAATCTCATGCTCGGGAGATAGTTACAACTACAAATCAAATGGAATTGAAGCTACATTTGATGAAATAAATTTTGAAATTGTTGACATAAAAGTAAGTGATAAAAATATATCTAAATTTAATTTGGATAAAGCTGCAGAGATGATGTATTTACTTTCTAACCTAAATGAATTTTCTATTTTTTCACATAAAAATGAAATCAAATAATTATGAAATTTAATCTTAACGGAATAGTAAAAGAATTTAATGGTAATCCCGAATTATCTCTTTTAAAATATTTAAGAGATATTGAGGGAATAACTTCACCTAAGGATGGGTGTGCACCACAAGCGTCTTGTGGAGCCTGTACGGTAGAATTTAATGGAAAGGCTGTCCTTTCTTGTGTAACTCCCATGAAAAAAGTTGATGGTGGGCATGTTATAACTATTGAAGGCATTGGGAATTATAAACAAGAAGTTTTTGCAAATGCCTTTGTGGAAAAAGGTGGGACACAGTGTGGTTTTTGCACTCCCGGAATTGTTATGCAATCAAAAGTATTATTGGATAATAATCCTGACTCCAACAAGCGATGACATAAAAAAAGCATTAAATCCTAATTTATGCAGATGTACTGGTTATACTAAAAATTATTGATTCAATTCAGTATGCAGCAGAAGCTTTTAGGGACAATAAAATATTACCTAAACCCAAACCTCAAGGCAAAATTGGCAAATGTCACCCAAAATATGATGGAGATAAATTAACATTAGGGCAAGCTCCTTTTGTTGCCGATATAAAAATTCAAGGAATGTTATTTGGGGCATTAAAATTCAGTGATTATCCAAGGGCTAAGGTAATAAATATTAACATTGAGAAAGCTGAGCAACTTAAAGGTGTTGTCAAAATATTTACTGAAAAAGATATTCCAGGTGATAAATTTACCGGATTAATAGTTAAAGATTGGCCAATGATGGTTGGTGAAGGTGAAGAAACACAGTTATGTTGGTGATGTAATTGGCTTCTGTTGTTGCGGAATCAGAAGACATTGCACGAGAAGCTCTTGAACTTATTGTTGTGCAATATGAAGTGTTAATTCCACTAACTGATATGGAAAAAGCTTTAAATGATGATTCACCCCAAATTCATAAAAAAGGGAATTTACTTTCAGAAACAATTGTAGATCGTGGAAATATAGAAGATGCGATGAAAGAGACCATGTTTATTTCGAAAGGTACTTACGAGACACAAATGGTTGAGCATGCTTTTATGGAAACTGAAACTTCTGTTGCACAACCATGGCAAGATGGAGATAGAAATTTACTCGCAAGGACAAGGTGTTTATGAGGATAGAAAGCAAATTGCAAAAGTTCTAAATCTTCCTGAAGAAAAAGTAAGAGTCATTCTAGTTCCAAATGGTGGTGGGTTTGGAGGCAAGGAAGATTTATCAGTTCAGCATCATGCAGCATTGTGCTCATTTATTTTAAAACAACCGGTGAAAATAACACTAACATAGAGATGAATCAATATTGATGCATCCAAAGCGACATCCAATAAGAATGAAATATGAACTCGGTTGTAATAAAGATGGAATTTTAACATATCTTAGAAGCTGATATTCTTGGCGATACCGGTGCCTATGCTTCTGTTGGAATGAAAGTTCTGGAACGTGCGGCTGGACATTCAACTGGTGCTTATACTATACCTAATGTTAAAGTAAATGCTAAAGCTGTTTACACAAACAACCTTCCATGTGGTGCAATGAGAGGTTTTGGTGCAAATCAAGCAACTTTTGCAATGGAAAGTTGTGTCGATGATTTGTGTACACAAGGCGATTTTGATAGATGGCAATTTAGATATGATAATGCAATTAAGAATGGTGATGTAACTGCAACCGGACAAGTTATTCATGCTGGAGCTGGGGTTCGCTCAACATTATTAGCTGTAAAAGATATTTTTAAGAAAGAAAAATATGCTGGAATTGCTTGTGGAATAAAAAATACCGGTATTGGAAATGGTATGCCTGATGACGGAATAGTGAAAATTGAAATTGTTTCTAAAGATAAAGTCGTTCTAAATCATGGTTGGACTGAAATGGGACAAGGTGTAAACACAATGGCTGTCCAGTTCTTTTGCGATGAAACCGGGATTAATCCCGAAATAGTTATTGTGCGAGTAGATACAAGTAAAGAAGCAAAATCCGGGATGACAACAGCTTCTCGGGCAACTTCAATAATTGGTAACTCAATTAGAGAAACTTGTATTACTTTAAATAAAGATTTAAAAACTAATTCTCTTGAGGAATTAGTCGGCAATGTTTATGAGGGGAAATGGGTTTGCGATTGGACAACAAAACCCGGTGCTGACGTTAAAGAAGTAATTACTCATTATTCATATAGTTATGCAACACAAGTTGTAATCTTAAATGATAACGGAGAAATTAAAAAAGTTGTTGCTGCACATGATGCTGGAAAAATAATTAATCCAACATTATTTGAAGGACAAATTGAAGGCTCAGTTCACATGGGATTAGGTTATGCAATTTCTGAAGAACTAGAACTTGAGAATGGTATTCCTAAATCTACCAGATTAAGAAAAATGGGAGTGCTACGAGCCAAAGAGACTCCAGATATTGAAGTAATGGGTGTTGAAGTTCCTGATCCAAATGGTCCGCACGGAGCAAAGGGTGTTGGAGAAATTGGACTTGTGCCAACTGCTGGTGCAGTGGCCAATGCATTTTACCAATTTGACAAACACAGATATTATAAATTACCGATTAAGAACAGAATAAAAAAAACTAACTAGAGTATTTATGACTTGTTAATAGATTAGATAAATTTATTGAAAACATACCCAAAACCGAACTACACTTGCATATCGAAGGTTCATTTGAACCTGAACTGATGTTTAAAATTGCTGACCGAAATAAAATTAAATTAAAATATAAATCGGTTGATGATCTAAAGGCTGCATATGATTTTAATAATCTTCAGGAATTCTTAGATATTTACTACTCAGGAGCAAACGTATTATTAACCGAAGAAGATTTTTATGATTTAACCTTGGCTTACTTTAGAAAGATTAATTCTCAAAATGTAGTTCATGCAGAAATAATGTTTGATCCTCAAACCCACACAGATAGAGGTGTTGAATTTTCCACTGTGATAAATGGAATTAAAGCGGCTCAAGATTATGCTCAATCCCATTTTGGAATTTCATCAAAATTAATAATGAGCTTTCTTCGCCATTTGGATGAAAAATCAGCATTCAATACTTTGGAACAATCTCTGCGATATAAGGATTGGATAACCGCAGTAGGATTGGATTCCTCCGAATTAGGAAATCCTCCATCAAAATTCGTAAATGTTTTCGCAGAATCTAAAAAGCTAGGCTATATTACAGTGGCTCATGCTGGTGAAGAAGGGCCTTCTGAATATGTGTGGGAGGCTTTAAACTTGCTAAATGTATCAAGAATTGATCATGGGAATAAATCTCTTGATGATGATAAGTTAGTCGAAACCCTGGTCAACTTTAAAACTCCTTTAACTGTCTGTCCCCTTTCAAATATAAAACTAAGAAATGTCGATAAAATAGAAAATCATCCAATAAAAAAAATGCTTGACAAAGGATTAGTAGCGACTATTAATTCCGATGATCCTGCCTACTTTGGCGGATATATGAATGAAAATTATAAAACGGTTACAGAAGCATTAGATTTATCAAAAGAAGATTTATATCAACTAACTTTAAACTCGTTTAATTCTACTTTTCTTAATAAAGATGAAAAACTTGAATTTATAACCATGTTAAATGATTTTTATAATAATTATTAAATTTAAATAAGTATTAATAAATTCTCACGTTGTCATAATAAAATGAATTAATCCTCAGAATAACGATTTTAATAAAAATGTATTAAGATTAAAAATGGGTAAAATATTAGTTACAGGTGGAACTGGTTTAATAGGAAGTGAATTAATTTCACATCTAAAAAGCAACAATAACAAAATTGTTCTCCTTTCAAGAAGTAAATCTGATAGGAGTGAAAATATTTTTAAATGGGATGTGAATAATAATTTTATTGAAGCTGATGCATTTGATGGAGTTGAGTACATCATACATTTAGCCGGAGCGGGAATAGCTGATAAGCGTTGGACTGAAAAACGTAAAAAGGAAATAATAGATAGCCGTGTTAAATCAACAGAACTACTTTTTAACAAAGTAAAACACAACGAAATAAAACTTAAAGGATTTGTTTCTGCCTCTGCAATAGGTTATTACGGTTCTGTTACAAGTGAAAAAATATTTACCGAAACCGATCCACCAGGTAATGATTTTCTTGGTGATGTTTGTAAAAAATGGGAAGATGCCTCACTTAAGTTTGAGGGTATTGGTGTTAGAACAGTTCAACTAAGACTAGGAGTTGTCCTCTCTCCAAAGGGAGGCGCGCTTAAAAAAATACTTGTCCCAACCAAATTAGGATTGGGTTCCGCATTAGGAACTGGGAAACAATTTTTACCCTGGATTCATATTAAAGATTTGGCCAGTGTTATTGATAAAACTATTTCTAATGAAAATATGAAAGGGGCTTATAATGTAGTTGCTCCTTCCTTCACCAATTTTAATGAATTTGCAAAAACTTTAGCAGATGCAATTAACAAACCTTTATTCATGCCAAATGTCCCCAGCTTTGCTCTTAAATTACTATTCGGTGACATGTCCAAAGTTATTTTGGAAGGCAGCAGAATTAGTCCGCAAAAATTAATAGAATCAGGATATAGTTTTCAATTTCCTAAATTACAAGATGCGCTTAAGAATTTAGTATCATAAAAAAAGCAGAGGATAAACTCCCCTGCTTTCTCTGTTAAAGTACTAATTTAGCTCAATTACATCGCATCAATTATTTTATTCAATGTTTCACTGGGACGCATTACTTTATTTGCGATAACTTCATCAGGCATAAAATACCCTCCAAGATCAACAGGCTTCCCTTGAACTGCAATTAATTCATCAATAATCTTTGATTCATTTTCTTTCAAATCTTGTGCAACTTTGGCAAAACGCATTTTTAATTCAGCATCTTTATCCTGTCCAGCAAGAGCTTCAGCCCAATACATAGCTAAATAAAATGAACTACCTCTATTATCAATTTCCTTAACTTTTCTGGAAGGCATTCTGCCATTTTCTAAATATTTACCAATTGCATCATCAAGAGTTTCTGCAAGTAGAGTGGCTTTCATGTTGCTTGATTTTTCAGCAATCATTTCGAGTGAAGGAACCAAAGCACAATATTCACCTAAGGAATCCCATCGAATGTGATTTTCTTTTATTAGTTGTTCAACATGTTTTGGAGCAGAACCACCGGCACCAGTTTCAAATAAACCACCACCATTTAACAATGGAACAATTGATAGCATTCTTGCACTAGTCCCTAATTCAAGGATTGGGAAAAGATCGGTAAGATAATCACGAAGTACATTTCCGGTTACTGAAATTGTGTCCAAACCTTTTCTTACTCTCTCTAATGTAAATTTCATTGCATCAGCAGGTTTCATTATTTCAATTTCAAGTCCAGAAGTATCATGTTCTGGTAAATATTGTTTTATCTTTTTAATAATTTCTGCATCATGTCCCCTGTTTTCATCCAGCCAAAATATAGCAGGAGACACCGGAAGCCTTTGCTCTGTTAACAGCAAGTTTAACCCAATCTTTTATAGCAGCATCTTTTGTTTGGCACATTCTAAAGATATCACCGGTCTCTACGTTTTGCTCTGAAATTGTTTCGCCATTTAACTTAACAACACGGATAATTCCATCTCCAATTGATTCGAATGTTTTATCATGCGAACCATATTCTTCAGCTTTTTGTGCCATCAATCCAACATTTGATACAGAACCCATTGTTGCCGGATTAAACTGTCCTTTCGTTTTGGCATCTTCCATAATTTCCTTATACATTGTTGCATAAGAACGGTCTGGAACCATGGCAATACAATCTTGTAATTCATCATTGTTATTCCACATTTTTCCGCCATCTCTTACAACATTCGGCATTGAAGCATCAATGATAACATCATTACTAACGTGAAGATTTGTTTTCCCTTTTCTTGAGTCAACCATAGCTAATGCTGGTTGAGTTTCATAAACCTTTGCAATGTCAGTTTCAATTTTGTTTTTTTTATCAGCAGGCAATTTATTTAATTTTTCAAGTACGTCTAACAAACCATTATTAAGATTGGCTCCAATCTCTTTAAGTGAATCAGCGTGTTTTTCTAATGCTTCTTTAAAATAAACTGAAACTGCATGTCCAAACATAATTGGATCAGAAACCTTCATCATTGTTGCTTTTAAATGTAGAGAAAGAAGAACTCCATCTTTCTTGGCTTCTGCAATTTGTTCTGCATAAAACTTTCTAAGTGCTTTAACATTCATCACTGCAGTGTCAATTACTTCACCTTGAACAAGTGATAATTTTTCTTTAAGAACTTTTAGTTTCCCATTATTATCCACAAATTCAATTTTAACATCTGTTGCTTCCTTAAGTGTTACAGATTTTTCCGTTCCATAAAAGTCTTTTTCATTCATATGTGAAACTCGAGATTTAGAACCAGATTCCGGCCAAGGTTTCATCATTTTGTGGGGGAATTTTTGGGCAAATTTCTTTACAGATGCTGCAGCTCTTCGGTCAGAGTTTCCTTCTCGGAGAACAGGATTTACCGCTGAACCAAGAACTTTAGAAAACCTTTTTTGTAAAGCCATCTCTTCATCACTTTTGGGTTCTTCGGGATAATTTGGAATTTTATAACCTTTATCTTGTAACTCTTTAATAGCGGACTGAAGCTGTGTTATTGAGGCACTTATATTTGGAAGCTTTATAATATTTGCTTCCGGTTTTTTGGCCAATTCCCCTAATTCTGAAAGATAATCTGGTATTTTTTGCTCATCTGTAAGATTGTCAGAAAAATTCGCAATAATTCGTCCAGCTAACGAGATGTCTCTAGTTTCAACTTCAATTCCAGTTCCTTTTGTAAATGCATTCACGACAGGTAATAAACAATATGTGGCGAGTGCAGGCGCTTCATCAATCTTTGTCCAAATTATTTTATGATTCTCCATTAACAATTCCTATTTTTTTTAATAGTTATAAAAATACTTTAGTGTATAAAATTAGGTAACTTTTTGAATAATTAAAAATTTGATTTAGCTTAAGAAATTGGGATAAGCGTAATACTGTCCTGAGATTTTATTTGTTCATTATTCTGTATAATAAAAAAAAGAGACTTTAATTGTTTGAAACAGTTTGTCTAGCTTAATAATTGAGTTGAAGAATCAACATCAATAAATATTTCTTTAGAACATTTAAAATAGTAATTTACTGCAATTATTGAATACCTCGTATGGCCAATACAATCCTCAAGAATAATACTGTTACTAAATTTGTCCAATTCACTTATTAATTCTGAATTTCTAAATATTTTATAGTACCAATTTTTACTACCCGTATTTATTTCATTTGCAGAGTGAACCCATTCTAATTGAATTCTTCCGTCTGCGAGTATCTTGTAACTTAATTTTTCAATTGGTTTTGGTAAAGTTCCTTCCACTCCTTTTTTCTGAGATAATATCCATTGTTTAATCGTTGGCTCTTTCCATGCTGGAACCCAAGAATCATGACCAACGCCAGGATATTCTGTATATCTAACTTTAGTGCCGCCACTTTCTAATATGGAACTATAAATATTTCTAGAATTCTCAACTGGAACTGTTGAATCGTCACTTCCGTGAAAAATCCACAAAGGAGTTTTCATAACATCAGGAGCCTTCGAAGCATCACCACCGCCGCAGATAGCAATGCCAGCGGCGAACATTTCTGGTTCTTTTGCTAACAAATTTAAAACTCCAAAGCCTCCCATTGATGCGCCAATAATATAAATACGAGTTAAATCAATATTCAATTCTCCTTTTAACTTTTCAATAATTTCTAGAGATTTTACCATGTCTTCACTATGATTTGGAGACCAACTAGTTCCCCATCCATTTTTTATGACATGACTTTTAGGCGTAAAGACAATGCAAGGATCTTCCGAAACAATCGGTTCATTATACCAGACTAAATTCCATGAAGTGGTATCGGAACTGCCATGTAAACTAATAATAATTGGATATGATTTTGAAGGATTATAAGATGGTGGAATAAACAAGCCATATCTCATACCTCTATATTTTCGCTCCCTATAGCCATCGGGAAGAATTATTTCATCATTATTTTTGTTAGAATTTGTCATACGTTTTGATCAAGAGAAAAACTAAATATTAAAAGTAAGTTAATAAAATTGCATGATTATTAATATAAGCACAAGGAGGAAAATTATTTGATTTTCGGTGAAACAATTAAAAAATTAAAATACTAGTCATTATGAGGAGCCCCAATTAAAGACATATCGGGATAAACTCCGCGATGTGAGAATCTCATAATCTAAGTTAAAACAAGATTTCAAACATTCGATCGACATGACAATATTCTATTTCAGCAAACTTTTTAGATGTCTCATGCAAAATAAACATGATTAATCTCCAGTGTTCTGATTCATTAATCACAGATTTACCTAAACAATTTTGACTCATTTCTAATTAATCAACTTGGTATTTTATTTTAGCATTGGTAATTTTCTTTATGCTTTGTGCAGATTCATTTTCAGTTTTTTAAATCTATAATTTTAATAGCTTTTAATTGTAATGAAGTTTTTTAGTAATTTTTAATTTTTGCGGAGTTTCAGATGAATCAAAAAAAACTACTCACTTTTCTATTTTTAACATTATTCACATCACTATTTATTGCACAAAACAATTCTAACAGGCTTACCAAAATTACGAATGCTAGTTTTGAATCACTTAATGATGATAAAATTCCCGTAAGTTGGAAAATAACAAAAGGGTCATCCATAATCACGGACAATAAAAATTCAAAAGATGGTGCTACTTCCCTTTTTATTGATCATGCAGATTGGGATCAATCTGAAATTACATCTACACCGGTTAATTTGGTTATTGGGGAATTGTACAAGCTAAGTGTATGGGCCAAATCTGAGAAAGTTGAATCAAATCCCATTGACCAATATCCTACCTCCGTTGGTGGTTGTGTTACAATGGAATCGTTTCCTTTTACCAACCATTCCTCTACTATTGGAGCTACTAAAGACTGGACCAAAATTGAAATACACTTTATTGCAACTAAAAAGAATGACAATGTTAAACTTCATTTGGGGTTAAATGGAAAAGCAAAAGGTAAAATTTGGTTTGACAAAGTGGAACTTGAAAAAGTTAACGACATTACAAATCATATCCCTTTTGAAACCGTAAAATGGTTTAATGAGGGTTTTAGATATGATGACCAAGGTTGGATATTTGTTCACATTGAAGGCAAACCGTATGAAAGAGGTTACCAATATGGATATTTGGTTGCTGAAGAAATTGTTGAGTATATCAATAAACTTGGTATTGAAGTCTATTCGGAAAATCCTAAAAAAGGATGGGATAATACAAGGTTTATTGCTGACGGATTCATGTTACGTAAATATGAAGAAGAATACATTACAGAAATGAAAGGAATTGCAGATGGTGTAAATAAAGCAAATGTCAAACTGTTTAATAGAGAAATTGACTTAATTGATATTGTTACCATGAATTCAGCAATTGATATTGATTATGCTGAGAGTGCCTTACGGACTACACCAAACCCATTGAGCGGAGAGAACTTTCTTAAAAGTGAAGATGAATTAAATATTCCAGATAGATTGCACAAGTGTTCTTCTTTTTTAGCTAATAATACTTCCACGACCGACGGTAGAATTGTGTTTGGACAAATATTTATGTGGGGCGGATATACTGGCCCGCATTGGAATGTAATTACTGATATTGTCCCAGAAAAAGGAAATAGATTAGTTTACCAGACTTTCCCAGGTGGTATTCACTCTGGAGCCGATTTTTACATTAACTCTTCTGGAATAATGATTGGTGAAACAACTGTTGCACAAACTCCTCTAAACCCAGATGGTTCGCCTCAATCAAATAGAATTAGAAAAGCAGCACAATATGCTAATAGTATAGATGATGTTGTAAAAATTCTTACAACCAACAATAATGGTATGTATGCAAATGATTGGTTAATTGGGGATACAAAATCTAACGAGATAGCCGTTTTGCTTTTGGGAACCAAGAAACATAAACTTTGGAGAAGTTCTAACAAAGAATTTTATGGTAATACCACTGATTTCTACTGGTGTAATAACAATAATAAAGATCCAGAAGTTAGAAAGGAGTATATCTCTAATAGTAGTAATTCACCTCACGATTTAATTTTTACACCATGGAATAGAGATATTGCTTTTAATAAATTTTATCAAGAACAAAAAGGTAAGATTGATGCAGTTACCGGAGTTAATGTTTGGAATAGTTCCCCAATTAATAGACCCCATGCTTGTGATGGAAAAGTAACCACTTCTGAAATGGCCGAAAAATTAGTCTTCTTTGCTAATTCCGGAAAAGTAACACTCAGAGAAAAATTCATTGATGAAAATGGGAGGATACCCGATTTACCTGGAGCAACTCCTAGACTATCTTTGGGGTATGCAGTTGCTAGTCCAATTTATATTGCTGATCAGTTAAAAAAGGTAAGATCTCAAAATATTATTGCAGAAAAAAATAAATCAAAGAAAATAAATACTGAGAAGGTTGTAGAAAAATACGCATTTGATAAACGAAAACTTTGGTTCAATACAGTTTACCCTTCATCTGAAGCAGAGAATTGGTTAATAAGTGCCACATCTGCATATTGGCATATACTTAACAGAATGCCAGAAAAGGAAATTTTAGAATACTTTTCCGATCAATTTTCTGAACTAAATAGTAGATATTTATACACTATAAATAAAGAAGAATCTTTAGCACCAATTGATGCGAAAAGAATTTATACTACTTACAACCATTATCAGATTCCAAGAATAAAAGGGACTTATTTATTACACCAGTTAAGACTTAACCTTGGGAATGATTTATTTTCAAAAGTTATGAATTCGGTACATGACAAGTTTAGAGAAAAAGAAATTAAAACTAAAGACTTTGTAAATCTTGTGGAAAAGATAAGTGGTAAATCACTCAGTCCTTTTATCATGCAATGGCTTGAAAGAGAAGATATTCCTACTCCAATAATTGCTACTAATTTGAGCAATAATAATGACACTTGGGAACTGACTTTGGATATTAATCAAGAATCCAATCCATATCATTTTTTTACAACAGTTGAAATTGAGACCGAACTAGAAAAGAGTATTGAATTAATTGAAGTAAATGGCACTAACACAAAACAGACAATTAAATTTAAAAGTAAACCAATTAAGGTTACCTTTAATCCGAATTGTGATGTTCTTTTGGGCAATGATAATTATTTCACTTGGTCAAATTTTTTCGATGATTTTTCCAATTCAGTAATTGTGTATGGAACAAAAAGACAGATAGAAGCTAATCATACGCTTGCTTTAAGATTTAGTAAAATGTTAGCTGATAAATTTACTGAAACACTTGTGCCAGTAAAAAAAGATAGCGAAATTTCTGATGAGGAAATTAGAAATAAAGATTTAATAATTATTGGAAATATTTCTGATAATTTTATTATGGAAGAAATGGCAAAAAAACTAGAGCTGAAGATCTCCAAGAACTATTATTCATGGGATGAGAAAGACTACACCAAATCTGATGAAGGCTTGTTTGCTGCGTTCCCAAATCCACATAATCAAAAGAATGCTGTTTATCTATTCTCGCCTAATAGCGCACTTCAACTATATTATATGACAAATAATAGATATAGTTTGCCTGCATGGGGAATATTTGATACTGATAAAGTAATTGAAAAAGGTTACCACAAAAACAATAATTATATTTTTAAGTTATAAATTCATAACATTTACATAATAAAAAAGTAGGCTTTGATGCCTACTTTTTTTGGATTTATTAAATCAAATTCGAAACTATCTTTAATTACGCTTTCCAATCTCTTGCTTGTGTTGGTTTATTTTTAAGAATTTCTTCAATTTTTTCCATTACCTCGTCTGATAACAAATCAACATATCCCATTGCTTTCATATTTTCTTTAACTTGTTCCGGTTTGGAGGCGCCAGTTATAACTGTACTTACATTAGGATTCTTAAGCGTCCAAGCTAATGCTAAACCTGACATTGAAATTCCTAGGTCCTTAGCAATTTTGGTAAGAAGCTTCACCTTCTCAATATTTTTTAATCCTTCTTCTGATAAAATAGCATTTTTAAGCCACTCATAAGATTCTAATGACAATCTACTTTTTTCAGGAATTCCTTCATTGTATTTGCCTGTTAATAAGCCACTTTTTAATGGACTCCAGATTGTTGTACCTAATCCAATTTTATCATAAAGTGGTAAATATTCTTTTTCAACCTTTTCTCTATGAAGCATGCTATATTCAGGTTGTTCCATAAGCGGCGGAACGAGATGCTCCCTTCTTGCAATCTGATAAGCCTCCATTATTTGAGTTGAGCTCCATTCACTTGTTCCCCAATAAAAAGCTTTACCTTGAGTTATCACCTGGTTCATAGCTCGGACAGTTTCTTCAATCGGAGTATGCAAATCGGGTCGATGACAAAAAATCAGATCTACATAATCAATTTGCAGGCGCTTTAAAGCTGCATTTGTGCCTTCGATTATGTGTTTCATGGAAAGCCCTACATCATTAACCCCTTTTCCTCCCCAATAAATTTTTGTAGAAAGCACTAAATCAGACCTTTTCCATTCAGCTTTTTTAATTATTTTACCCATCATTATTTCAGATTCACCTCCCGAGTACGCTTCAGCATTATCAAAGAAGTTTACTCCTGCATCATAGGCTGCAATCATACAGTTATACGCGGTGTTATCACCAATCTGGTCTTTAAATGTTACCCATGAACCAAAAGACAAAGCAGATACTTTTAAGCCTGATTTCCCTAAATATCGATATTCCATTTCTCTCCTTCTAATAATTATTGATTTTGCTTTTCAACTTAACAAAATTGTTTTATTGTTGAAGCTTAATTTTAAATAATCTAAAACCTATATTCTATTTGTTTTTAAAAATTATAGTTTTATTTTAAAATCAACATTTTAATAATAGAGTTTTCTTTATGGAACATTTCAGTTTTTGGTCTCTATTCCCTCCAATGCTAGCAATTGTATTGGCAATAAAAACTAAGCAGGTCTTCGTTTCACTACTTTTTGGAATTTGGCTAGGTTGGGTAATAATGAGTGGCGGAAACCTTTTAACCGGAACATTGGCAACAATACAAGCACTTGTTGATGTATTTAAAGATGCAGGTAATACTAGAACAATTATGTTCAGTTCTTTGGTTGGAGCTCTCATTGCCTTTATTCAAAGATCAGGCGGTGTTGATGGTTTTATTACATTTGTAAATAAACGCTTAGATAAAGTTAAGAGTAAAGATCCAAACAGTAAAAAAAAGATAATACAATCACTTGCTTGGATTACCGGAGTTTCAATTTTTGTTGAGTCGAGTATAAATGTATTAACAGTTGGATCAATTTTTCGCCCTTTGTTTGATAAACTTAAAATACCAAGAGAAAAATTAGCCTATATCGCAGATTCAATTTCTGCTCCCACTTGTATTTTAATTCCTTTAAACGCATGGGGAGCTTATATAATGGGATTAATTGCAGCACAGGGATTTGAGAATCCACTTGGTGTTTTGATTGGTGCCTTCCCATTTAATTTTTATCCTATGATTGCTCTTGCAATGGTTTTAGTAATTATTTTTACTCAAAAAGATTTTGGACCAATGAAAGAAGCAGAAAGAAGAGTACGCGAAGAGGGGAAATTAATGAGAGATGGCGCAACTCCGATGATATCTTCTGATATTATCTCTTTAGAGAAAAAAGAAAATGTTGAGGCTAAATCAATAAATATGATTCTTCCAATATTTACTATGGTTATTATGATGCCCCTAATGTTGGTTTTTACAGGTTGGGGTGAAGTGGAAAATATTGGACAGTATCCTTGGTATGAGCAAATATTATTTGCACTAGGCAAAGGATCGGGCTCAGCTTCTGTTTTATATTCCGTATTGACAGCGATTACTGTGGGGATGATTCTATATATTTCTCAAAAAATATTTACTTTTACTGAAACAATTGACCTTATATTTAAGGGTATCAGTGGGTTAATTCCTTTAGCTCTTTTAATGATGTTGGCATTTGCAATCGGGACTGTTTGTAAAAATCTTGGAACCGGAATTTACATTGCTGAAATAACTAAAGGTTGGCTCTCTCCTTCTTTTGTTCCATTTACAATTTTTGTAGTTGCCTGCATAATTGCTTTTTCAACTGGAACTTCTTGGGGAACTTTTGCTATTATGATAGCAATTGGAGTTCCAATGGCTCAAACTCTAGACGCAAATTTATATCTAACAATTGCTGCTGCATTAGGTGGCGGAGTTTTCGGTGACCATTGTTCACCTATTTCGGATACGACAATAATTTCTTCAATGGCTTCAGCATGTGATCATATTGATCATGTTAAAACTCAATTGCCGTATGCTTTAACTGCCGGTGGAATAACTGCGGTAATTTATTTAGGATTGGGTATTATACTTTAATTTTTTTAATGTAGAGACGCATGGCAATGCATCTCTACAGAGCAAATTATTTCAAGAGGATCATTTTTTTCACTTGAATAAAATCACCACTTTGCAATCGGTAATAATAAACTCCACTTGAAAATTTTGTTGCGTCAAAGGTAACTTCATAATTACCTGGTGATTGCTCTTTATTTACAATTGTTTTTATTTCCCTCCCGAGTACATCATAAATAACCAGTTTAACATTTTCTTCTAAAGATCTCTCACCCCTTTGGGAATTCGAGATGACAGACATCTTTGGGATTGAATAGTTGATGGTCGTTGATGGATTGAACGGGTTTGGATAATTTTGTTCAAGTTTAAACTGAACAGGTAATAAATTTTGCTTTATTACATCTGTTAGTACATCTGATAAACCCGCATCGAAATAAAGAATGCCGGTTTTCTCACCTAAAACATTTTGAGTAACAACTATGCTATGGAATTTTAGATTTGAATAAGAATCTTAAGTTAACTTCCTTAAATTTCCAGCCAGTCCAATTTAATGTGTCAACAAATATTGGAATATTGTTTCCTAGAGCATCTCTAAACCAAAATTCTAGACTATTAAAACTAAGGTCACCAAATACCCAAACTCCAAAATTATTTTGTAATCCTCCAACAACAACTGGTTCATCTAAATTATATACTCTGCATACACCTAAACTATCTTCAGAGAAAGCATAGTTAAGCCTTCCTGAATACGAGCCATCAATATATTTTTTAGTAGCAATTATAAACTTAGTATTCGCAGAAACTATTCCAACAGTTGAACCACTCTGTTGTGGTTGCCACCAATTCGCTATGGCTTCAAAATCAAGAATTGTGGCTCCATCCGTAACTGTTGTGGATTCAGTTTTGAAAATAATGGTTGTATCTCTACCCAAATTTGAGCCTTCAATATCTTTTATACCATTTAATAATTTCACTTGGTAAAATGTATTTGCATCTAAAGGTTTTTGCGGTTCAAATATGATTCTACCATTTGCATAATCTAATTCATCAATTGCCAAATCAATATCAACACTATTCATATCTTGGAAGAATATATTGCCACCCAATTTTGTACCGTCAATTGGAGCATCAAATTTAAATTTTAACTTTACTGTCCTGCTAATATTTTCTGAATCCTGATCCGGATAAGAATTGATTAAACTTAGTGATGATCGAGTTTCAAATGAACGAGTAAAAGATTCCCCAATTAAAACATCAAAATAACTTTTTGTAAATATGGAAAGTTTAATTGTATAATTTGTACCTCCCTGTAAAAATCCACTGGGAGAAAAAGTAACTTTCTTATCATTATTCTCCCAAACAAATGTTCCAGTAATACTAGGAGAAATTGAGAAAGATTGCTGAACAGAGGTTCTATCCATTTTTACATTGAACTCAAAAATAATGTCTGAATCCAGTCTGACATTTTCTGATTCTGTTGGCGAATACTTAATAACCATGGGTGGAGAGTAGTTTGGTTTTTCAATTAAACTGCGGTCGGCAAATGTTGTTTGGTTAGCTGCAACAGTAACTTGAACAGTATCACTTTCATAATTTTCAGCACCAATTATTAAATCATAACTTCCAGGTTGTACTTTATCAAAAAGGAAAAAACCATTATTAAATGAATCCCCTAAATACACAATGCTATCAGGCATCAGTATAGCTTTTACTAAGTTAGCTGGTTTTTTTTTATCACTTGTGGTGATGTAGGAATAAGTCACATCTTCAAAAGCATCTCTGGCAATTCCGGCAATTTCCCCATAAGGCAAAGGCTGTAAATTATAGAATTTAATAAAAGCTTTTGCAATTGCCCAAGCTTCATGTTTAAGATATGCTTCATTTTTTAATCTATAGGATTCAGGAATATAATCGTGAAACGATCCTTCTGAGAGCGTTCCCGGCATTGCCAAACCTTTCAACACTCCCAAATAAGGTTGTCCGGTGCCATAAAAATCAGCGTCTCCTCTATTATATTTAGTTAATGTTCTGTGCGCCTTATAAATCTCATCGGCAAGATATGACCCCATTATTTTTGCTTGGGGAAAAGTTGGAGAATTATCTCCACCTTGAAAAAGGATTAATGTATAATTAGATTGACCATTAAAACCATTACTGTGAATGGACTGAAAATAATCTGCATCAAAATTATTTGCATCTGCTACTATTACAGATAATCCCAAGTCATCAGAAGAATTGTTTGTTGTTCTACTCATTTTTGTAGATGCATTTAAAGAATTTAGAATATCCCTAAGTGCTAATCCTTTAGAGAGATTACCATCAGACTCCCAAAATCCGGTCGCAGCTATAAACCTATCATTAGAATCATGTCCACCATGTCCCGGATTAATATAAATTCTTCTTCCTGCAAAATCTTGTGCGAGAATTGTGGAAACAACAAATAAAAACAATAATATTCTTTTAAACATTTTCATTCCTAATTTTCAATATTAATTTTAGCCATATAGATGTCGCCATCAGCTGTGTTATAAACAACAGACTTACCATCATTCGACCATTCTGCATACATTTCGATCTTATCATTGGTACTGGTTAACTGATATTCAGAATTTTCTTCTAAAGAGTAAACAAACAATTCTGATGCAATATATTTGTAGCCGTCATCTTCATCCTTCATATAAAGTATATATTTCCCATCTGGAGAAAATTTCGCATAATGAGCATCCTTAATATTTGAGAGAATATTTCCTTCTAAATCGCATATGAAAGCACCCTTATTTCCAAAGGTGAAAATAATTTTATTACCATCATTTGAAAAAGATTCCCAAACATAAACTCCCTTGCCAAGTGGACTGATCTCAACTACTTGTTTATCTTTTACTAAAAACAAACTGTTATTTTCAGAATATACAGCCGTTGTATTTTGCGCAGATTTAAGAAGAGTTTTTTCACTTATTTGTTTTAAACTAATTCCAAAATTTTCTACTAATACAATTTCTGATCCAACAATCTGTTGCGGAATCGATACATTTCTTTTACTCAGCTCAAGAGTTTCTATTTCCCCAGAATTTATTTCTGAAATCAAAACAGAATGCATTTTTTTTCCATCCACAAAATCAAAACTTCTATTCAAAACCTTATCATTTGAAAGAATTATTGGATTATAACCAACTCCATTTTTCTCAGAAATTATGCCGGTCTTTTCTGTAATCAAATTATAACTATATAACCCTTTATAATTTGAGGAAGTAAAAATAATCTGGTTGTCATCATTGCTAAACTTAGGATAAAAAGACTCCCCCATTTTTTCAGAATTGATTTTTGTAATTGAGCTAAGCTCTATTTTTTGTGAATACAATAACACATTCACCAGCAGCAGTAAAACAATTGAGGTTTTAATATTCATTTATAAATTCTCTATTTTAATTGAAACTATTCTAATTGAACCATCTTCAGTTATATAAACAATTTTATTCTCAGTCGGTGACCAGTCCGGATAAAATTTATTGCTTTTTTCTTTAGGGAAAAGTTCTAACGATTTATTGCTAGTTAAAAAGCCTAGATACATTTTTGAACTTGATATTCTATCATTTTCATATTCCTCATTTGTAAATACAACTAAACTACTTTTTAACAATTTTTGAATATATACACTATTCTTGAAGTTATTAATGGGGTTCCCAAGCTTATCATAGATAAGTATTCCAATATTGCTAGTTAATACAAAAATATTTTCCCTATCTTTTGAATAATTCGCAGATATTGCCTTTACATCATTAGGGATTGATAAAGTATCAATTTTATTGTTAACTCTAACAAGTTTATTATTTTCAACAAATAAAAATGGGTTTGAAAAAGTTGAGCTGACTGAATTATTAGTCAAATTTATGCTGAGTGGTTTCGTCTCTTCTAAAACAAAAATCTCACTTCCAACCAATAACGGAGTTGTAATTCTTTTATCTGAAGTTAAAATGACATCAGTTTTTTTTGTGTCTATGCTATAACTCAATATTGAATAGGATTTTTTACCATGTGTAACCTTGTTCCTATAATAAATAATATTTCCATTTTCAGATATTTGAAAATTCAAGCCGCATTGTGGAAAAGCAACAATTTTTTCAATTGTTTCAGTTACAAAATCGTAAAACCAAATTTCGCTGAAATTATCGTTTGTAAAAAATATTCGGTTCCCATTATTAGTGAATTGAGGATACCTAAAACCCCCAATTTTGCCGTCAACCAATAATTCATCTTTTAAAACTGTTAAACTAATTTTAGTAGGATCAAAACCATGTTGCTTGTAATATTCCATTTCTTGCTGATGTATAGATTTAGAAGCATTATTTTCCTTAATCAGGTTTTCCTCCTTTGACTGACAGCAGTAAAGAAACAAAGCTAAAGTAAAAAATATCATAAATTTTTTCATTCAAATCTCTGCTATTTTATTAGAAGCATTTTATTTGTTTGTTTGTAATCACCAAAACTTAAGGTATAATAATAGACTCCGGAACTTAATTCACTAGCATCAAAACTAACTTGATAACTTCCGGTAGCCTGAGGTTCATCAACTAGTATTTTAATTTCTCTGCCCATAATATCATGCACAGTAAGATTTACCATATACCCCATTTTTTGTGCTTGGATTTGATAGTTTATGATTGTGCTAGGATTAAATGGGTTAGGATAATTATTAAATAAATGAACCTTATTTGGAAAGGAAATTTCTTCATGAACCGTTACCGGAATGCTAAACTTTTTAGATAATAAATCCCATAATTCCGTTCTAGCTCCATCGTAACCCAAAGCCCACATTCCAACGCCTTTTAATTTTTTGCTAATTGCCAGATCATATTTTAACGACAAGCTAGAATCATTATCAAACCAGACTTGGTGATTTTTTGATCCATCCGAATAATTATACCAAGTATTTTTATATTTGGTTGACCAATTTACACCATAGGTATTTGCAAAAGGTTGAGCATCTCGAAATCTTTCCGCCCTTTCATAGTTAATAATGTTAGAACCTTCATTGCCAGTAACCGTTGTCCAATGCGGACCAAAATATGGAACTCCCAAAATTAATTTCTCTGGATAAAATTGAGTTACAGTTGCATATTGATCAAATATTGTATTAGTAACATTATAATTTCCTCCAATTAAGGGAGCGCTCGGACCAGTTGTAGAACTCCAGCTACCAAAAAAATCATACCCCATAACAAACAAATAATCACAACTTTGTGCAAGCCCTGTAAGATCCCAACCACCCCAATTTACAGCAGGTGCCGCAAATGATACTTCCAAATCGGGCGATAATGAGTGAACGGTTTCAGTTAATTCTTTCATAAAATCATTTACCACAGATCCACGATCTGCTAGATTCAATCCCTCAAAATCAATATTTACACCATCTAATTTATACTGAGTAATATTAGATTTTACTCCGTTCATAAAAATCCATTTAGAAATTGAGCTTGTCATAATTGTGTGAATATCGGAGGCAGTAAAATTTACTAACACCATTATTACTTTAGTTCCGCTTGCATGAGCATCATTTATTAAATCAGTCCAAGGCCAATTTGCTGGCTCAGTAATTGCCCCACCACTATTTACATCAAAATTAAATACTGCAATATGTGTCAAGAGGTCAAACTGAATATTACGGTGTGATCCAGCAGAGTATTCCCAATATGGTAAATATCCAAAAACAGATTTACTTAGGTTCTTTTCCGCTTGTTTATTTAGAGGAATTATTGAAGTAGATGTATTTAATTCAGTAGCCTTATCCAAATGAAGTTTTGTGTGTTCTTCATTCTCAATTTGATGCGTACTTTTAAAGGATTGACTCAACATTAAATAAGAGAAAGCAAAAAAGAAAAATAGAAGTGGTTTGAGCATAACACAACAATAGAAATATTAATTATTATAATTTTAAGTTCAATATAAAGAATAAGCCAATATTATCAATTAATATCGAGGAATTTTTCTATTTTAGTATAAATGATTCTAAAAATATATTCTCAAAAATTAAAAGGTACAAAATGATTTCTAAAAAAATTGAAAAAGCATTAAATGATCAACTAAACAAAGAATTGTTTTCGTCATATTTATATTTATCCATGGCAGCATATTTTGAGACTAAAAATTTAGCTGGAATGGCTCAGTGGATGAAAATGCAGTCATCTGAAGAATATGCACATTCCATGAAATTCTATGATTTTATCTTACGTTTAGGTGGAATGGTAAAATTAGGTGCATTAGAAGAACCACAATTAACATGGAAATCGCCTAAAGAAGTATTTGAAAACTCACTACATCATGAGCAGTTTATTTCTCAAAGCATTCATAAATTGATGGACTTAGCAATTGCAGAAGGTCATCATCCAACTAAAAGCTTTTTACAATGGTTTGTTGATGAACAAGTGGAAGAAGAAGATTCGGTTCAGCAAATAGTTGAGAATTTTAACTTAATTGGTGATGATAAAGGTGGATTATTCATGTTAGATCGCGAATTGGGTGCAAGAACTAAATTAGAAACTGCGAATTAGCAGAATTTCTAAAATGTTACATATTTCTTAATAAATAAGAAATATTATTTTATTTTTATAATTTTTTAGCTATATTAGAAATCTTAAATTTTTAAGATTCTGGAGAAATTGATGTCAAGAAAATGTGAAATATCAGGTGTTGGGCCAAGAAGTGGAAGTAGTATTTCTCATGCCCATAATAAAACTAAAAGAAGATTTTTACCAAATTTACATACAAAAAGAATTTGGGTTAGTGAGTTAAGCAGATTTGTAACTGTAAAATTAAGTTCAAAAGCTCTTAAAACTTTGGCTAAAAAAGGAACTTCTGAATTAGCAAAATTAGTTCAAGAAAAGAAAATTAAAATTTCTTAAGCTTACCAAAAATTAGTGTCCGTCCTGAAATAGGTTGACAATTATTAATGATTATTAGTTAAAACCAGTGAGGATTTCCTCACTGGTTTTTTTATGTATAAAATTAGGAGTTTTCATACCTAAACTCAAATGTGGTCTTTTGTTATTATAAATATCAATGGATTGTTTAACTAGAATATTTAATTCTTTTAGATTGTTGCACTTGTGAAATAAGAACTCTTGTTTTAAAGTTCCATTTATTCTTTCAGCTAATGCATTTTGATAACAATCGTACCCATCAGTCATTGATGGTAATATACTTTCAGCTTCTAACTTATTCTGGTATATTTCTGAGGCATATTGCAATCCTCTATCAGAATGATGTATAAGTTCACAAGAGGTTATTCGCTCTCTAACAGCCATATTTAATGCTTGAACCACATTTTCGGCATTCATATTATCACTTAATTTATAGCCCATAATTTTTCTGCTATATGCATCTGTTACTAGAGATAAGTAATGAGTATTTTCCTTGCTTTTCAAATATGTAATGTCACTAACAAAAGCTTGTTCTGGTCGAGTTAAGACCATATTTTCAAAAATATTTGGATGTTTTTTTAACCAGTGTTTAGAAATAGTTGTTTTAGTATAATTTTTCTTCGGTTTTATCAACATATTCTCTGAACGTAAATAATCAAACAAAGTATCTCTTCCAACTTTTATATGATTTGATTCAAATGATTCTTTTAGTAAATAATACAGTTTCCTTGTCCCTAATCGAGGCATTTCCATTCTCTTTACTTGAACCATATTTTTTACTTTTTCGAGCTCAGTTAGACGTTTTCTAGTTCGCTGTTCTTGTTGATAAATTGACTGTCTGCTAATGTCCAACAATCGACAAACTCTTGACAATTTTATTTGTCTTTCTTTTTGAAGTTTTCTGATTGTTGGTAAGAGAACTTTTTTCTAATGCTTGTCCCGTATTGTTTATCTGATATATTTATCATTTCGTTGAGAACCATGTTCTTTATTTTCTCATCCTCTAGCTCCTTCTCTAATCTCTTTATTTTTTGTGAGGGTATTTCTTTAGCTCTTGGGTTAAGCATAGTCGCAATCCTTGGTTTGTTCCAATCTAAATTACCATATTTTCTTAACCATACCAATACTGTTGATCTACCTTGGATACCATAGATTCTCTGAGCTTGTTTGTAGGTCATATCGCCTTTTTCTACAAGCATTACAATCCCTAACTTAAAGCCTAAGGTATAATCTTTCTGTGTACGCTTTTTGTTTGTTTTTGAACTGTTTTTCTCTGCTTCCATAAATAAGTCCTTTTTCTGTCAACTTATTTTAGGACGACACACATAGATTAACAAAAAGCCCAATTTTTGCATTGGGCTTTTTTATTGGCTTAACAACCAATTTGGATAATTTATTGGAACCGCTGCTTTCCTTTTACGAATAACAGCAGTTCCTTTTACAGCGGGGGTTAGTTTCTACTTCTTGATGTTTCCTTCTTTTCACTTTTTATTGATTTTTCAGGTTGAGAAGTTTTAGTTACTTCTCTTTTTACCTCTACACTTCTTTCAACTTTTGTTGAGTTATTACTAATATCTTTATTCGAGTTTTCTTTTCTCAAATCATTGGCTCTTACTTCTTTGGTAATTTCTCTTTTCGACTCAACCCTTTTTTCAACTTTGCTACTTTCGTTCTTAGTATTGTCATCAATTCGAAGATTAGATTTCTTAGTTACTTCCATTTTATCATCCTTAACTATTGGACTTTCTTCTCTTCTTTCTACCTTTCTTTCTGTAGTATTCTGATCAATTCTATTTCTCTTTATTACAACATCTTCTTTTTTTAGAGAATTTAGTTCTCTACCTTTTGTTATTTTTGCTCTATCAACCTTTGTTGCTGTTCTTGAATCAGTCTCAGTTGGTCTGAACTCTCTAATCTCATTTCTTTGTCTAATATCCTTGCTATCTTGCTTTCTATCACTGAAGTTGATATCTCTGGTCACAATTTTCTTTCTTGTCTTTGTCTCAATAAATCTTCTATCAACACCACCATTTACCATTCTATCATTTTCAGAATAATAATTGGTTCTATATTTAGTATTGTTAAATACATTTCTTACAATTTTTCTATCTGCATAGTATTTGTAAACATTACGAGAATTAAAATGATTATATTTTACAAAATTCCAATAAAGATAGTCTGAGTGCCATGTGATTGAAAAATGTATTCCATAACCTTGATTAAATCTTGCATACGGAGGCAATGGAGCCCAACCTATATAATAATCATCATATCGCCATTCAACCCATGAAGGAGCCCATTCGTTATCTGGCATCCAAACCCAACCGTAATAGTCATCATTAAACCATCTACCGTAATGATATGTAGCCCAACCGAAAGATTCATATGAAACCCAATACCAACCATTATGGGTCCATTCCCATCTTCCATCTGAGTAAGGTCGCCAATTACGATTCACATAATTTGGTCGCCATACATATTCGTCATAACCAATTTCAAGCCACTCTCCGTAAGGTTCAAGGGCACCAAAAAAATAATCAACATCAATGTTTCTATTATAAAAAGTCGATTTAGCATTTAGATTACTTAAAAATAATCCAAATAGCATCGCGGTTAATAATAATATCTTTTTCATTTTATACCTCTCAGTTTGGTTCTGCACATAGATATTCATAATTGATGCCATTTAATAAAATGCTATTCTAAGCATATTTTCGAACAATATTGGTTGATAGTGTATTTAATAATAGACACTATGGTTAGTATTTTTGAACACATTTTGGATTAATAAAAGAGAACTTGTAATTAATAAATGATTATAAACTAATCGATTTTAATCCAGTGCGGTTGCTAAAAATATAATTCCAGAATTAGAAGAAGATAACTTAAGGAATTTTTATTCTTTTCCTTGAATTGATCACTTATTTAGAAAAGTAAAAACTTATTATATAATTAAGAGTGAATCACCAATTAATTCCAATTGTCCTCACAACTGTAAAGAAAATCTTGAGTTCCCTGAATAATTTGTCTTACTATTTTATCTTTAAATTCATCACTCATGAGTTTTATTTCATCGTTGGGGTTGGACATAAATGCTGTTTCAACAAGTACGTTCATTATTTCAGTTGGAGAATTTAGTGTGAAATTAAAGTTGCCAACGTTGCCGAATGGTTCTAAACCAAGTTCTAACATTCTTTCATATACAGATACAGATAGAGGTCTATAGCAAATATGTTTATAATAAGTGCTTGTTCCACTTATTTTTACTGGATCTGTTGTGTAACCTATTGAATTAGCATGAACGCTGATCAAAATATCTGCTTTTGAAGAATTAATACTTGCTATTCTGTCACTATTCTTACTATAAACATCTTCATCTCTTGTTGTTTTAACTTTGGCTCCCTTTTCCTTTAAGACTTTTTCCAATCTTTTAACAATATCAAGATTTACATCTTTTTCTAACAATCCAGTTGAACCAAGTGAACCCTTATTTTCACCACCATGACCAGCATCTAGAATAAACGAGAGATTTTCAATATTTAGATTTTCCGGCTGCCTCTTAAGTTCAATCTCCAACGAATTATCCGAATAACCAATTTTGTATCCCCAAATTTGTTTTCTTGTTGGTTCAATAATAATTCTGAACAAATCTTTTCCGACTTGTTCATAGTATAAATTTTTAATCCCTTCAGTATTTAAATGCTGTGTTATCCAATTACTATTAGCAGTTGCTCCGTAAACATCAACAATAATTCTTGTTGGGTTAACTTCTTGTCTTGTTGAAAATGGTAACTTTTCGTTTAACCTAACGATAACTTTGTCATACTGTTTACCTCCATAAACAGCCCATGAGTCAGTAAGTGAATGAGGAGGATGTGTACCGGCAGGTAACAAATTTACCTGATCTTTAGGTATCCAAGCTTCATGATTTTCTGTAAGCATAACTCTATACTGATCACCAACCATCCCATTAATAGCTAGCTTTATTCCCTCTTCCAAATATGCAAGTTTAGCACCACCTAATCTATCTGTACCTAAACCATAATTTAAAAAAGGTCTTTCCCCTTTTGTAATTCCGACTAACGGAAATGATTGAGGAATAAGTGAAACCAAAGCCTTACTCTCTTTCTCAATCTTTTTACCATTACGTTCAAGGGTGAATTTTATTGTTCGATTTTTATAATTGGAATCATCCTTTACCTTATAAACGCCGGTATAAATACCCTTAATACCGTTTGTTTCGGATGAAGATAGCTCTGTCATTGGAATTCCATCCATAAACGAAGCAGAGCAGCCCGGAGTTCCCTTAATTTTTAATTCCAATATATTCCCCGAATCAAGCCAGATATCTTTATCAGGCAACATCAAAATATCTTCAATAATTAATTCCGAACTAGATGTAGTCTCTAATTTTTTATCCTCACGAATTATTGTAAATTCTTCAGTAACATTTGTGTCTTTAAA
The DNA here is from genome assembly GCA_963704835.1 of uncultured Ignavibacteriales bacterium. Taxonomy (GTDB): domain Bacteria; phylum Bacteroidota; class Ignavibacteria; order Ignavibacteriales; family Melioribacteraceae. The sequence goes on from CAVPHW010000006.1 coordinate 75,100, forward strand.
TTCTGAACTAATTTCAAATACATTATCACCCATTTCTAATTTAAGTAACCCAACAAAAGCACCAGATGGATAAACTTTATATTTTTCTCCATTAATTTTTACTGTACTTCCAGGCAGTGTATTAGCCGCAAATCTATATCTTGAATAGGTCGTGTTCGTCACTTTTTCTTCCGGAACTACAACAGAAATATAATTCTGCTTTTGCGCTAAACTAGTATTAGAAAGAAATAGAAGTGTGATAAATAGAAAAAATGTTTTTTGTTTGTAATTGTTATTCAAGATAATCCCTTTATAAAATCAATTAATGTTAAAATATACTAAATTGTAAAGTGAATTATAAATTATATGAAATTTTTTAAGAGGTTTTATGAACAATGCTTTAAAAGTCTTTTTTGGTAAAAATAAAATTGAAAAACTTTATTCTTATGATGAATTTTTAATACTATCGGAAAAAAGAATAAATAATAATATTACAGATTCACTATCTGACCATGACAGAAATCTACTAGAGTACGCAAAAATAAATTGGCAACGAACAAAAAGAGTTGAGAAAACTTTTAAACCAAATTCAGAGTTGATAAAAATAATTGAGAAAATTGAAAAACCACAAACTTGGTTAGTAATTACTGAAGACTGGTGCGGGGACTCTGCACAAAATTTAGGTTATTTTATTAATTATGCTAAATACAGTTCTAAAATTGAAATTATTATTATTTTGAGAGACAGTAATATTGAAGCTGTAGATGAGTATTTTAATTCACCAACAGCCAGATCAATCCCTAAAATTATTGGATTTGATGAAGCAGGAAAAGAACTATTCGTTTGGGGTGCACGTCCTAAAGTTGCTCAAGATTTGGTCAATCAGTTAAAGGCTGAAGGCTATTCAAATAATGAGTTTAACGAAAAACTTCACTTATGGTATGGAAGAAATAGAGGGAAAGAGCTCGAAAAAGAAATAATGGGAATATTCAATAATCTTAACTAATCTTTCTTCTCCTCCTCAAGTATAAATGGCACACGAATTAAAGCAATAGATTCAACCGCTTTCCCATTCTGAATTGCAGGTTCGAATTCTGTTTTTATGACAGTTGTTTTGGCAGCTTCATCACAACCATACCCTAATCCATTTACAATCTCAGCTCCAATAACAAAACCAAGCTCATTGATCTTTGCTTCTATTTCAACTTCACCACTAATATTATTCCTTTTCGCTTGTGGAGGATATCGTAATTTTTTCAACATTTCGTTTATTCCACCAACCGGCTTGGGACATATTTCTGTATCACAAGAAATGAATTTAAAAACTTCTTTATGAGGTAAGGTTTGAGATTCATCCAATACAATATTGTTGTTTGCTTCATCAATTTGCTTCAACTTAAATTCGATGCCAAATGTTATTTCAGCTACGATGGATTCCTTCTTTTTTTCACCAGGGATAAATTTAGTTTTTTTGACCGCATCTACTGCCGCTTCATCACAACCTAATCCTATACCTTTTATAACTTTTATCTTTGTAGGTTCACCTTTCAAATTTATTATTGTAGAAATTAAAACATTCCCCTCAAGATTAAATTGCTTAGCAAGCTCCGGGTAAATCAAGTTTTTTTGGATTTCAGCAATCCCACCAATCGGTTGTGGACAAACATCAACTTCACATAAAATATCGTTATCTTCCAAACTATTCTTTCCCATACCAGCTTCATAAGCAGAGAATGGTGCAATATAATTCGAATCGAAATCAATTTTCTGAACATCGATAAGTTTACCCTTATCATATTTTCGTACTTCTTTAAGTGCACCATTTGGATAATAATATTTACTTATCCCATCCAATATTCCATCAGTATAGTTAATTTCTTCTTTAAGAAGTCCAATTTCATGATAACTTCTAGAAAATCCGTTTAAAGTGCCATTTAAGTATTTTTTTTCAGTTTCCAAATTTCCATTTTCAAAGTACCAAAAAGATGATCCTTCAAGAACGTCATCCACAAATGATACTCTAGAACTAATTTTCCCTTTCCCATAATAGGTTTTAACGGTTCCATCTTGAGAATAAACACTAGTTACCAACAATACTGCTAAGATTATATATATTTTTAACATTTTAGATATTAATATTTTTTATATAAATTGATAATAATTTTTAACTTTTTATCAGTAAAATATGAAGATAAAAGCAGCCGTAAAATTAAGCATAATACTTTTATTATTTGCTACTAATAAAAGTTCACCGCAAAAATTAATAAATTTTGAACACCTAAAAAGCAACTTTGTGAAAAAAGAGAATAAATCTGCTTACTATGATAATTTAATAACCAGTATTACAAATACTTTTAAACAACCAATTACAAATAACAAAAAGAATTGGATACAAGCATTTCAAGATGCTGAATCAATTTTTTACTTTGATGAAGTTGTTAAAAATGCAATCTCTCAAGCTTTACTACTTCCGGTGGATGAACTTTTAAGCCTTCAAAGAACAGTATTAGTTACTGCATATACTTTCTATCGATCTGAATATAATCATACTATAAATAGAATCTATGAGGAAACCTCAGATATTAAATCCTATGCAATAGCTACAAACTATTTAATAAAATCTAAGTTTGAGAATAGAGATTTTCAATTTTATGTTGCTAATATTAAAACAAGATTCCCAGATTATAACAAAGACCCGACTTTAATAAGCCTCCTATACGATATTGCAAATACTGGGTTTGAAAAGTTTAAAAATAAACCCCAGCTTAGTGATTTGTTAAATCATCCATTCCAGCCTGGAAAAACGATAGTTTATTCATTCCATAGAAAAAATAGACTTTATCCTGGGATTACAATTATTAAAAACCCGGATGGAACTTTTGTAAAAAATGAGACTGGTTCGATTTTTAGCATCAAACAACTAGCATTATCATTTTCAAATTTGCCAGGCTATATTATAAATGGAAATACACCAGAGGGAATATACTCCATAGTTGGAACATATATTTCTCCCACAGAAACAATTGGTCCTTCCCCAAATCTCTTAGTAAGAAGTCCTTTTGAAGTTAAACCGGATGTTTTTTTCCACAATGGGAATAACAAGAATAATTGGTATGAAAACTATTTGTCGTTACTTCCAGAATCATGGAAAACTTACTTCCCTATTTTTCAATCATATTATGCTGGTGAAATCGGGAGGAAATTAATTATTGTGCATGGTTCTACTGATGATACAAAATATTTTAAAAACACGACATATTACCCATTAATCCCAACGAGAGGTTGTCTTAGTTCTAAGGAGATTTGGTCAGAACAAACTGGTAAATGCTTAGAAAGCGATCAAATTAAACTAATAAATGCATTCATAACAACTAGGCAGAATAAGGGATTTTTAGTGGTTATTGAATTAGATGACCAACAAAAAGATGTTACAATTGAAGAAATATTGCCATTTATTAAAAGTGGTCCTCAGAGATAGGAAGGAATTATCGTCTGAGGACCTGGGTCAGGGGGTATAACATATTACATATAGTCCAAAAATTGTAATTTTTATATTTTTATAAAAATATTTTTCAAATAAATTACTAGTTTGAATCTCGCATACAATTTTCCGGTTATTCTTTAGGAATTAAAACTCCTCAAGAAAATATTTACTCTTTGTAAAAATAAATCTCAAAGAAAATTCAAAAACTGAGTTTTTTGGATTATATACTATGTAAGTAAAGGAAATAAAAAATGCTTATTACAGAAAAAGATTTGTTCAATTATGTTTTCTACATTGACCAAGTACCGACTGAAAAATCCCAAACGATTTTGAATAATTACCACTTATTTAAAGATGAGTTGGAATTCCTTAAGTCTCTTTTAGATAGTCTCTCAAAAGAGATTGTAAAAGAAAATTGGGAGAATATTAAGAAAAGGATTGAAAAGAATACAAAATTTATTTTTTTCAATTTAAGAAAGGAAATAGTAAAAAAAAAAGGTGAAATAAATGATCATTTGGTTCTAGCAGCAGCTAGCCCAACAATTGAATCAGTAAATAAAACAGAAACATTTAAAGATGACGATTCGAATTTTTTAGTAAAATCTATCAGAAATAATGATGAAACGAAGCTCTATTTCTTCTCAAAAGAGTACAAAGAGATTAATAATTTTAACGTGGAAATCAAACCCGCAGACAAGTCATTCTTTGTTGCTTCTTCAAACAATCCATTAATAATTAAAGATAAATGCCAAATTGAGGGTATTTTGGTTACTCTATCCTTAGAGTAGTTTTATGATGAATTGGTAAAAAAGCAATTATTTTTCAATTTTAAAATCGATTAGGACTGGCATGTGGTCGGAAGGATATTTACCGTTTAACTTATCCCCAATTATTGCATGATTATAAACTTTTATATCGTTGCTCACAAAAATATAATCAATTTTGGATCCATCTTTGATATAATGATCAAATCCATTAAAGGTTATATCTGTTCCGTAATTAAGCTTAGAAATAGACTGAGCATCTTTTAAAGAACCACTTTTCAATAGATTTTTATACCCTTCAAAGTCACTTGTAAAGTTAAAATCTCCTAAAAGTATAACTGGAAGGTCCCTTGATAATTTATCTATTTTTTTCAATAATAAATTTACACTTTCAATACGAGCTACGATTCCTTCATGATCAAGATGGGTATTAATTACGAACATGGTATTATTTAATTTAGAATCAACAATTATTGCCCAAGTAGCTATTCTTCTATAGTTTGCATCCCAACCAAAAGACGGAGTATCTGGTGTTTCAGAAAGCCAAAATGTTCCACTCTCGATTATAGAATATTTATCCGAAATATAAAGCGGACTAAACTCTCCTTGGTCATTTCCATCATCTCTTCCAACCCCGATTTGGGAAAACTTGCAAAATTTTTCAGACAAATACTCAACCTGAGTTAATAAAGCCTCTTGAACACCAAAAATATCTGGATTATGAAACTTTATCATTTTTACAACATTTTCTTTCCTATGCTCCCACTCTTCGCCAGGATTATCATTAGCATAACGAATATTATACGTTAAAATTCTGGATGATTGAGAAATTAGAATATTACAAAAGAGAAATAATAATATTAAGGTTAGTCTATAAGTTCGCATGAATAAAAATTTTAGAAATAATATCCGAAGCCTGCTGTTGCAGACTTCGGATGATTTAGAAAGTATTATTTTAGAAGAATCATTTTTTTAACATCAACAAAACTTCCTGTTTTAAGTCTGTAAAAATAGATGCCAGAAGAAAGTGTTGTATTGTTAAATTCAACTTCATGAGATCCAGGATTTAACTCACTGTTAATCAAATCAGCCACTTTCTCACCAATCACATTATAGATTGCTAAGCTAACATCACTTCTTTGTGGTAAAGTAAATCTAATCTTAGTGCTCGGATTAAAAGGATTTGGATAATTTTGAGATAAACTATAAATAACCGGAACTGATTTCTCACCTTCAATACTTGTAATTACATCCCCATTATAAAGAGCCATAACTTCTTCTGGAGATAAGACCTCTGTTATAAATTTGAACATTATCAATTCCACCATTGAAATAATTACTTCCATCTTGTCCAATTCTTGCAACTTGACCAGGTTTAACAATTCCAGTTAATTCCAGGATGTGAATCTTTTTGTTCTCCGTTCAAATAAATTAATGCTTGTGTTCCATCATAAACACCTGTTATATTCATCCATTCACCTTTTCTTAAATCAGCTTCAGGTATTCCAGGTCTTTCAGCACCTTTTACTAGTTGTAACTTTAAATCTAAGTTCTTTATTTCCTCTATCTTCATATATAACATAGTTATCTTGAGGAGCATCGTAAATTGGTCCAACTCCAGTAGGCATTTCTGTTGGAAGATAAGTTAGTTTAACCCAAAGTGACAATGTAACTCCTTCTGTTGCCATGTCTAAAGAAGTTGAGTTAGGAATTTGAACATAATCATCAACTCCATCAAAGAATAATGCGTTTCCAAATTGTCCGTCAATTCTATTGGATTGTTTGAAACTCCACCATTATTTGTTCCAACAATATCAACTGCGGTTGTGTCTTCAATTTCATCAAGTGTCCAATAACTTACTAAAGATTCAAAATAAGGTGTGAAATAAAACATTTTTTGAGTTCCAGTAGTAACAGTATTCCCAGCAGCAGATAAATCCTTAACATTTGAAATTGATAAGGAATAACTATCATTACCGGATAGGTCACTTACAGACAAGATTACATTTTTATGATTTACAGATATTTCAGCTGAGTTTACAGTTACTCCATTATTGATATTATAATTGCCCGTTTCCACAGCCGTAGTACTGTCAATCATTTCATCAAAATTTACAAATACTTTTGTTACTTCACCGTTTGTCCTAACACTTGTTAATTGTGGAGGAGTTAAATCTGCTTCAGTGGTTACCATAACAACATTACTAAAATATGGACTTTCATTTCCGCTTGCATCAACAGCTTGAACTCTATAATAATAAGTTGCAAATTCTTCTCTGGTTTCATCTGCATAACCAGTTGTATCTTTCACAAATGTTAATAATTTTGTTGGAGTTGCAGATGTATCCCTATAAACCTTATAACCACTCAATCCAAACAAAGGATCGTGAACATCATTCCATTTAAGATTTACAATAGTTTCATCAATGCTTGAAACCATAAGTGTAGAAGTTTTAATTCCAGAATATAAGAATTGAACTTCTTGATCAGTTAACCCTCTATTGTATACTTGAATATTATCAATCTGACCGCTAAAGTGTGCATTACCTTCACTACCAATTCTAGTTATTTGGCCGGGTTTAACATTACCAGTAATATCATGGGAATCCATCAACATACCATTAAGAAATATTTTTGCTTGGGTACCATTATAAACAGCAGTAACGTTAAGCCATTCTCCGATTGTTAATGAATCACCAGGGATTCCAGGTCTCTCAGCTTTAACAGTTGTTGTAACTTTAAATCTTAATTCTTTATTACCTTTATCAACATAAATTACATAGTTATCAGTACTTGAATCAAACAACGGTCCAATGTTTAGAGGCTGGTCAGCAGGTAAGTAATCTAACATAACCCAAAGTGAAATTGAAACTGCATTAGTATCAATATCGAGACTAACAGAATTTGGGACTTCAACTAAGTCGTCAACACCATCAAATCTAATACTATTTCCGGTGTATCCGGTTGTCCATTCCCCACCATTTTTTAATGATCCGTTATTTAGATTGTTCCAATCATTTACAAGAGTATCCATTCCTTCGTCAAAACTCCAATAACTTATTAGACCATCAGGAAAACTCTTATTAACTACTTTTAATTCAGTATTTTCAGCAATCAAGTTTGGAATATCAGCTAAATCTTTAATCCCATTAACTGTAATAGTATAAATTAGATTTTCAGTCAAAGTAGATGTATTAAGAATTACAGTTTTTCCATCAACTGATAGCTGTGCAGTATTTACATTAATTCCATTATCAAAACTATAGTTACTAGTAGTTTCAGTAGAAAGTTTATCTAATTCTTCAGTAAACTTGATAAAAATTGTGTTATTTGCTCCAATTGAAGAAACGTTTTTAACTTCAGGTGCAATGATATCAATATAATGAACTTGCAAAACCGGAATATAAAAAATCAATTTCTTCTTGGGTTAAAGCTTTGGTAAATACTTGAATATTATCCATAGAACCTTCAAACATGGCCCCCGAACTGTTTCCTATTTTAGCAACTTGTCCTAGTTTAACGGTTCCGGTTAATGGATGAGAATCCATTAGTTCTCCATTAAGATATACCATAGCATTTGCGCCATCATAAACTCCCACAAGATGAATCCATTCATTTGCAACTAATGATGCACCTGGTATTCCAGGTCTTTCTGCACTTGCACTTGTTGTAACTTTAAACCTTAATTCATTATTTCCTTTGTCTTCATATAAAACATAATTATCGGTATCTGAATCGTATAGTGGTCCGTAACCCCCTGGCAAATCCGCTGGCAAGTAACCGAGTTTTGTCCACATAGAAATTGAAACTGCATCTCCGTTTATATCCAGAGACGTTGATGCGGGAACTTGAATATAATCGTCAACTCCATCAAACGAAATTCCATTACCTGTTGCGCCTGATCCCCAAATAGGGTTTCCGTAAATAGTTCCATTATTTAATTGTCCCGACAAATCATTCATTATTGCGCCGGTTCCTTCATCTAAATCCCACGCACCAACAACGCCGGATAGAAAACTATTGTGCGTGAAAGTAAAATATAAAGTATCAGAGATTGTATTTGGATTTGTTGCTAAATCTTGAATATTTGCGATAGATAAAGTGTATTCGGTTCCAGGAGTTAGGTCAGAAGTAATTAAAAATACCGACATTGAGTCGAGCGATAATACTGCTGTAGTAATTGTGACCCCATTATCTAAACTATAATTCTCTTTTGTTTCAGCAGATGCTTTATCCAACCTTTCATTAAATTCAATAATTACTTTGTTAGCTAAACCGTAAGCGGAAATCGTTTTAACTTTTGGCACTTTTAAATCGGCACCGGTTGTTGCCATCACTTCATTACTAAAACTTTCACTTAATAAGCCCGCAAAGTTCATAGCTTTAACTCTGTAATAAAATGTTTCTTCTTCAATTAAGGTTTCATCAATATATGAAGTTTGTCCTGTAACGGTTGTTAGAAGTTCGGCTGCATCGGGTGATAAACTTCGATAAATTTCATAATGTGAAATTCCACTTTCAGGATCAGAAGACTCTGACCAAGATAGTTTAACTTTTGTTGCTAATACTTCAGGTTCATTAAGAGTTACTGTGATTGGAGCAGTTGAATCCATTGCAGCAATAGCAAAAAGAGGATTATCAGTTGATACAGCATCATAACCCTCTTCAATTAAAGTTCTTATTTGAGATATACTGTTTACTGTCCATCTATTAACTTTAATATTTTTTGCATGAGCAGAATCAATAAGAGCTGGGGTGAGTATTAGATCCAGTACCTGCCCATTCTGCCCCAATATTTGTAAGATTATTTAACATTGTTAATGTAAGCGGACTTGCAAATACTTGAACAGGAATAGTTGGATCTAATGTCTTTACTTGAGTAAGTAAGCTAAATGTAAAACTGCTTATTATTACTCTATCTTGCATATTTTTCTTTTAACTAGATCAACAACTTTTTCGAACAATATTTGATTCTGTTGATTTAAGTTCAATCACAACACCAATACCATTGGATGCATTTAACAGCAACATCCAATGCTTCTGAAAGCAGACGGAATTTTTTCATATGGAAATTCAGGTCCAAACCAAGTACCTGCATTCAATACCCTAAGTTGTTCAAAAGTCATTGAACTAACAGTTGCCTAGTACCATTTGTTGTTCTGTCAATTGAATCATCGTGCATAATAACAAGCGAATCATCGCTGGACATTCTAACATCTAACTCATAATAGTGAGCTCCAATTGCTACTGAATTTTCGAAAGCAGCTAGAGTATTTTCTGGGGCTAAAAGAGCACCGCCTCTGTGACTGATGATTGTAAAATTTTGTGAAAATGTTTGAATAGTTAAAAATAGAATGAATAGAAATGTTTTTTTCATACTGCCTCCTGAAAGTAAAATATTTAGTTTTTTAACTAAATGAGAGAAATTGTTTTGAGATAATTATTTCTAATAATAATTAAATTTATTACTTAAATAAGTGATAAATCAATAGCACGAATGTGGTATTTGTGTATTGATTTAAGATTGGACTAAATTAAGTTTTCTTTAAATACTTTTGAAACAGCTCCACTTTTTGAGTGTACATGTAGTTTATTATATATATTTTTAATATGAGTATTTACAGTATGAAAACTTAGAAATAATTTTTCTGCAATTTGTTGCTTTGTTAGGCCTTCAACAATAAATGCAGTATTTCTCTTTCTCTATCGGTCAAGCCATAATCAACTTTTTTCTTTTTAAATTTTGAAAACATTTTTAATACTTTATTCGCGATCACCATGTTCATCGGTGCACCGCCCAATTGTACTTCATTAATTGATGATATAATTTTTTCTGGTGAAGAATCTTTAAGTAAATATCCAGAGGCTCCTGCACAGAGAGCGTCGAATAGTTTGTTATTATCATCATATACAGTTAAAATAACAATCTGAATATTTTGGGATAAAGCTTTAAGCTTATCAATACATTTAATTCCATTCATTCCGGGCAATCCAATATCAAGCAAAACAACATCTGGTAAATTTTCTGAATTACTTTTTTCCAATGAATCTTCACACATGCTAAAAACCTGGGTACATTTCATACCATTAGTACGGTTAATCAAATTAGAAATTGTATTACTATATGTTATATTGTCTTCTATAAGCCAAACGCTAATCATTTTTTTTATTCCCAGATAAATTCATTTCTTTTTATTTGTTAAGTTCAAAAATTATTTCAGTTCCTTCATTTACTTTACTATTGATGTTAACTTTTCCCCTGACTTGTTGGGCTCGATTTTGAATATTTACAAGTCCACTTCTTCTTTTAAGTCGATCTATATTGAACCCAATTCCATCATCTATAATTGATATTTTAAATAAATCGGATAAACCAATAATCTCAATAGAGCAATTTTTAGCTTTTGAATGCTTCATAATGTTAGTAAGAATTTCTTTATAAATTAAAAATATATTTCTTTTAGCCTCTAAATTCATACCTGTAAGGTTAAGCTCTGGAGGGCTATTAAATTTCCAATTAATACCTAAAAGTAATTTACTAGTGATACCTTTCATTTTTAAAACTAATTCTTCATTCCATTCATTGTTTGGATTAATAAACCAAATGATATCTCTAATTGCATCCATTGTTTCTATAGAAGTCTTCTTAATAATCATAAGTTGTTCTCTAACAGTAGAACTTAATTCATCATTATCTAATATCATTTGGCTCTCTACACTAATGCTACTTAAATTACTACCTATTTCATCGTGTAGATCTCTTGATATATTTAGCCTCAACCTTTCAATTTCTAACATCTTATTAATTTTACTTTTATAAACCAAATAACCAATTAAACTTAAAAGTAAAAACAAACCAACCCGAAACCACCAAGTCATCCACCAAGCAGGATGAATGTTAACATTTATCTTTGTACTGTTGCTCCATATTCCATCTGCATTGGAGGCTTTGACTAGGAAAGTATATTCACCTGGCTTAATATCTGTATAAGTAGCAATATTATTTGATCCAGATTGTATCCACTGCTCATCTAGACCTTCCAACTTATACAAATAATTATGCTTAATTGTGGGTGAAAAATCTAGAACTGCAAATTCAATTGAAAAAAAATTTTGATAATATGTTAATTCAATTATCCCTTTTTTGGATACCAAACTTGAATTATATAATTCATTGTTATTTACTTTTACGGAAATTATTTTTACAGGCAACACCAGAGAATCTATTGTTATCATCTCCGGATAAAAAGATACAAACCCATTAATTCCACCAAAATACATAACTCCTTCATCATTCTTAAAGTATGCATGCCAATTAAACTGATTATTTACGATTCCATCAGACATATCATAAATTCTAAAGTGCTCGTTTGATAAATTAAACTTAATCAAACCTTTCATTGTACTAATCCAGAGATTATTACTTTTATCTTCAAGAATACCGAATATTACATCATTGGATAATCCATTTTGTGAATTGTAATGAGAAAATTGTTTCAGTTTTTTATCAAATTTATTTAATCCGCCACTATGCGTACCAATCCAAATATTTTTTTTTGAATCTTCAAGAATTGAAGTAATTTTATTAACACTTATTGAGTTATTATGAGTTTCATCTGGTAAATAATGATAAAGCTTTTTTTCTTCATTACTGTATTGATAAAGACCATCTAACCATGTTCCTATCCAAAGATCATTCTCAGAGTCTTCATAGAGTGAATTAACAGAAATTCTTTTTGGTATCTGTATTGATTCTGTAGGAAGAACCGGATTGAATTTGTAAAATTTTTTTGTTTTTCTATCAAGATATTCCAATGATTCATTCGTTCCGACAAGTAATTTTCCATTTTTCAATTCTATGATTTGCTGAACCCAATTTGATTTAATGCTATTACTATCTTTTGGATCATGGAGAAATCTTTCGAATTTATTTTTAGTTGGGTTATATTTATTCAATCCACCATCACTTAATCCAATCCAAAGAAATCCTTCACTATCCTCTAACATTGTTACAACATCATTTGCACTTAAGCTATTCATGTTGCTTGGGATGTTTTCAAAATGGCTAACTTTTCCATTATTTAAATTGATTTTATCAAATCCATCACCACCATATCCAACCCAAAGAATATTATTTTTGCCCTCGTAGATACTGCTTACAATTCTTCCACTAATTGTTTTTTCTCTAAGTGGGAAAAACCGATATTGATAAAAATCTTTTGTTGCTGGAAGTTTATTTAAGCCATCTTCTGTTCCAATCCAAATATTATTAGATCTATCTTCATACATCCATCTGATTCTATTACTCGTAATTGTGTACGGATCGTCATCAGAATATTGTAAATTTATGGTATTTGAACCAGAATTAAATTCCGAACCATTTAAGAAAATTCCATGATAATTATATGTGCCGCTCCAAAGTCTATTCTTCCTATCTCGTATTGTTTGTCTAACTACTTCGTCCTTTAGTATATTATTGAAAGTTTTTCTTTTTTTATCAAACTCAAACAAGCCAATATTTGTACTAAGTAATAAAACATTTTTTGATTTTTTAGAAATATTCCATACAAGATTAGGATTAGCTTTTGAATCAAATAAATATTGCTCAAATTTTTTATCCTCTATATTAAAAGCAAATAGACCATCGTTCCAGGTCCCTATCCATATTGTTTTTTCATCTTGCATCAAATGAGCTACATTATTTGCTGGGAAATATAAATCGCCTGTAGCATTTGGACTATAATTTGTAAATTTATTTTTTCTTGGTTCAAAAATGCTAAAACCACCATCCAATGTACCAAACCAAATATTCCCAACTTTATCCTCAATCAAGCATTGTATATAATTATCATAGCTGTTTGGATTATTATAATTTTTAAAGTTTTCAAACTCAGAATTATATTTGCAAAGACCACCGCCCCATGTCCCAATCCACAAATTTTTATTTTTATCTTCATAAAGTGACATTACATAATTTTCTGGTAAGGACGATGAATCTGAAACAACATGTTTAAATATTTTAAAGGTTTTCCCATCAAATCTGTTTAATCCATCCTTAGTGGCAATCCATAAAAAGCCGTCTTCAGTTTGAAGAATTGAGTTAATACTGTTATTTGATAATCCTTGATCTATTGAGATTCGTTCAAAAGAAAGTGAAGTGGATTGACCATTTAGATATGTAGAAAATATAATAAAATAAATTTGTGAAATGAGGAGAACTAAGATAAGCTTTGCTTTCATTGTTGATAAATTTATAGTTTAAATTGGAATTTATTATTCATCCGAATATCTTAAAATTCAAAAAATATTAATAAATGCTACTTACTTCAGTACAATCATTTTTTTAATTTCGATAAAATTACTGGTTTGTAATTTATAAAAATAAATGCCTGAACTTAAACTACTGGCATCAAACACTACTTCATAATTTCCCGGTAATTGTTTTTGATTAACCAATTCTGAAATTTCTCTGCCCAATATATCATATATTTTTAGTTGTACATTTTGAAAAGATTCAGATAACAATTGAGGTATAGAATAATTTATTGTTGTACTTGGATTGAAGGGGTTAGGAAAGTTTTGAAAAAGTTCGAATTTAGAAGGTAAGGCAGTATTAGATTCTATATCCCCAACAATAAATTTACTATTCTTTAACCCTGGCGTCCCAAAGTGGAGTGAACTTCTCCAATTATAAGGAATGGAATTATCTAATTCAGGGTTTATTAGTTCCAATGTATTTCCAAAACCATCGGCCTCAATCGGCCAAGGCGGACCCATCTTTATACCTTACACTATCCACTAATTGTCCGGACGAATTATACAACCTCAAAAGCTCTCCACCATTACTAAGCCCAAAAGTAATATTTCCAATTACAGGCTCAGCACTTGAGTTTAATAACTTAAAACTCTCAATATTTCTGCAAATTACTAAATAACTATCTGGCATTAATAATGTTGAAGGAGGGAAAACAAAAATGTTTGTATCAATCTCATCTTTAAAAATCCAATCAGTCAAATCAATAATTTCATTTCCAAAATTGTACAATTCAACCCAATCTTCAGTATCATAATTTGGATTAGAATTATAGTTGATTTCATTAATAACAATTGTGGGGAACTCTAAAACCTTTTGATAATTTGCAATAATATTGTCAACATTATCAACATTTATTTCAAGAGTATCAATTGACGAAGTAATTGTACCACTCCAACCAGTAAATACGTAACCAGGATTTGATATGGCAGTCAACTTTATTTTATTCCCCATAAAATAACTACCATACCATGGATATTGAGCAGGTGTAATTGTGTTAATAGAAATTTTCCCCGCATTATCATCAGAAACATCTAACACAAGTACTTTTGTACCTGAAAAAGAAAACTGGGTCGCAATGTGTGATCGCAATTTTGATATTCGCAAATCTGCAAATGTTTCCAAAACCATTAAGTTATTTTCCCACTCTCCATAAGAAAATTCTCCCCATTTCTCAATATGGGCATAAATCTCATCTTTAATAACATCCTTCATTTTACCAAGTTTTGCTTTTACAACTTCAGATTTAAATTCTGTGTTCATTATATCAGCAAACCGATTAATAAAATCTTTTTTAAAAATTGGGTTTTGCAATAACTTTCGTAAAATGAATGTTGACCATGGTGGATTTGGCCATTCTGGTCCGTTAGTCTCAAGTGCAAATTTTAGAGTATTATGATTGTAGTTACTACTATTCAAAAATCCAAATCCAAAATCGGTATCAAAAATTATCCACCTCCATTTATTTCCAATTCCTTTGGCTTTCCAAAATTTAATATTATTACCCGGCCAATCTGTATTCGCAATATAAATTTGTAAAATATTATAGTCTATAAAATTTTGAATATCGATATAGTCATTTACCTTTTCATAATTAGATTCGATTGACATGTTTGTATTAGTAAGAAACAATAACATGTCCTGGTAATCTTCACTACTGCCATCTAAAACATCACCATTCAATTCCAAAAGATCAATACTATCTTTATTAACTTTATAATGAGATTGTAAATAATTGAGATTAATCTTTTCCCTTATGTTATGAATACCCCAATATTCTCCATTTAAATATAATACGGAAGGCTGGTATGCAAGCTTATCAACATTTAGGTTAGCACCTAAACTTTGCATAAAACCATCTCTTAACATAGTTGAACTCCAATCGTTACCTGAATTTCTGAGCACAATTGACTGAAATTGTTGGATATCAAGCTCTGGGAAAAGTTTGTAATTCATTCCTTCTGGATAATTCTTATCATTGGCAAATATTGATAGAGATTTTTGTGGGTGTCCTCTACTCCAACCTCCAAATATTTTTATATCAACATCCAATTTGAAATTATTTTGCCTATTAACATCAAAATACTCAAAGGAACCATGCTTTGTCCAATCTTGCCAAAAATTAGCCTTAAAATGTGGGAAATTTGTTTCTGCATTAGGACCCATTACATAAAAACCATTATTATAATCCCAGAGATCAAAGGGGTTCATGGAAACTGAAATAATAGGTAATCCTTTTTCCTCATTAATAAAATATGTAGAAGTAGTAGTATTACTTGGGATAAATCCTTCCCTAAAAGATTTTAGTTTAAGAACAGTAGTTTCTACAATTGAAAGTGAGGTAGGAAAAATTTGTGAATCCGAATTGGGTTCAGATCCATCATCAGTATAATATGTTGTATTCTGAATATTGTAATTAAGCTGACTTAAAACTATTGTCGACGCATAAAATCCTGCTGGCAAAGAAAGTTCAGGTAATTCAACTTGTTGTTGAAAACCTTCTGAAATATTTGGCTCTCCTGGAGTTGGTTGAGTAAACAAATACCAACTACTATTGCCATCCGGTTTCCTTCCATACGATACATCAACATCCAATAGAATGCTTTCTACTGAATCTACTATTTGACCATTTGTGTTCGAAAGATAAATTGCTTCCGTTCCATTTGAAATACTAAAATTGGTGTGCAATCTAGGTAGTAGTGGTAGAATTTCATCTGCAACGTTATTTGTTGCTATATTTGCCTTATAACCAATTGTTAAAAATGGAATGGCTGTTAAATCTGATGAGTTACTTTCTGAATTATGGACTTGGACGGATAATACATTATTTCCATCAATTAGAAACGTTTCAAAATTTTCAACGAAAAAAGATTCTAATTTCTGATTTTGGTATAGTCTTGCCTCACCAGTTTGGTCTGAAAATCTGTTAAAAGGAATAACCTCATTTAACCTACCAAGATTGCTACGTGCAATTTCTTTTCCGTTTAAGAAAGCTACGAAGCCATCATCATAATCAATATTGAACATTAAAACGGAATGATATATCAGATTTATTACTGATTCTAAAATTTTTTCTTAAATAAATTGAATTTACTGGATGAATCTTGTTTGATCGTCCCGTCTCCATATCCAATTCCCGTAAATCCAACGTTCCAACCAATATCATTAAAAGAATTATCTTTCCAACCGTAGGTGGTTCCTTTGTACCTAAGAAGATATTTCCAAATATCACCTTGTCTAATTATTGTTTGCCAAGAAGAAGCGGAATGTGTTATTCTTACCAGATGCGTTTAATAATGAAATGTCTTCCGGATTAAGAAGGATATTCGGAAAGACCCATTTTTGCAAATTTGCAATTTCTATCTGAAAGAGAATAATTTTCTAAGTTAACTACTTCTGAACTAGTGTTGTATAATTCAATCCAATCAGGCGTTTCACCAAATTCATCAAATAGAGCAGATGAATTGGAACTCATAATTTCATTTATTACAACATTCTGTGAAAATGAAAGTAACACACAGTAATATTAAAATTACGGTCGATTTTATAAAAAAAAATTTCACTATTTTCCCAAATTTAGAATTCAATTTACAAAGTTTTTAAAAAACAAAGTGAACTAAAACACTATATTATTTTAGTTCACTTTTTAAAAATATTATGGATGTTATTTCATTTTGTATTTTGTTGGTAAACCCTCACATAGTCGATTTCCATTGTTGCTGGAAACACATCAGGATCAATTCCTTTCACTCCACCCCAATTTCCACCAACTGCAATATTTAAAATTAAATGAAACCTTTTATCAAAAGGCCAAACATCCCAACCAGTTTTTTCATTAGCGAATGAAAAATATTTGAAGTCATCAATAAAAAAGTCTATATGATCTTCAAACCATTCAATTGCATATGTATGGAACTCCGAAATTACTGTTGGTATTTTTAATTGAGCTGATTTTTGCGTACCGATTGAATGGTAATATTTTAGAGTATGTACTGAACCATGAACCACATTAGGATCGTAACCTACATGTTCCATAATATCAATCTCGCCACTTTCTGGCCAACCGCCATATTCCCAGTCGGTTGATAGCATCCAAATTGCAGGCCAGGTTCCTAAACCTGCTGGAATTTTTGCAGAAACTTCAATTCTGCCATATTTCCAGTCCCCTTTCTTAGAGGTTCGCAATCTTGCTGAAGTAAATTCCCTTGTTCCTTCATCACCAGTATATCTTTCCAACTTAGCAACAATATTTAATTTTCCATCTTTAACAAATGAATTTCCAGATCTGTTCGTATAATATTGAAGTTCATTATTACCACCACCATTGGCGTTCACTTCATGTTCCCATTTTCTTAGGTCGATAAAAGATTCATTAAATTCATCATTCCATACTAGAGTATAACCATCAATTTTAGGAATTTTATCTTCTTCTTTAGGTTCATTTCCATTATCTGAACATCCAAACGAAGTTGAAAAAATTAATATTAATGCAAATCGAACTATACTAAAATTCATTTTTTTCACTTTACCAAAACATTGCATAAAGTAATGCTAAAATTAAACAAACTAAATATGAGCCAATATTAAATACTTTATCTGTTCTAAAAATTTTCGCCGTTAAATTAAATCCTTTTGGATCATCATCAAAATCATTTGAAGATAAACTTATCATTGCTACAATTACAATTGTAATTAAAAATGTATACATCATTTGATCCATAAATGGTAAGTTCCATAACAGGAAGTTTTAGATACTAACGCAACTGGAATTGAAAAATAGCTCCCCAAATTGCACCTCTTGTTGTAACTTTTTTCCAAAATAAACCAAGCATTGACAACAGCCAAAATTCCCGGACTAACTAAACCGGTGTACTCTTGAATATACTGAAATACTTGAGGTAAACTTTTCAAGAATGGAGCAACTAATAATGCAATAACCAAAGCAACAGCTGCAGTTATTCTTCCAACAGTTACTAATTTTTTTTCAGAGCTATTCTTTTTACTAAAGTATGGTTTATAAATATCCATTGTAAAAATTGTTGCTGTAGAATTTAACATTGATGCCAATGAAGATATTATTGCCGCTGTTAATGCTGCAACAACAACTCCTTTTAATCCAGCTGGAATAAATGTACTGATTAACCATGGATAAGCTTTATCATAGTTTACTGTCACCATTAGCTTTGGTAAAAGCTTCTCTTGCACCATCAATTATTGCAGTTCCTTCTGGTTGTGAAAACATAACAAATGCAACAATACCAGGAATAACAACTATCAAAGGAATGATAAGTTTTAAGAATGCTGCAAAAGCAATTCCTCTTTGTGCTTCTTTTAATGATTTTGCAGCTAAAGTTCTCTGAATAATATATTGATTAAATCCCCAATAATATAGATTTGCAATCCACATTCCACCAATTAGAACTGCAATTCCGGGAAGATTATTAAATTCCGGATTATCCTTTGATAAGTATCATATGAAATTTATCACCAGCTTTATCATAAATGTGACTTAATCCAGCAAATATACCACCTTCTGGAGTTACATAATCTAATGCAATAACTGTTGTAATAATTCCCCCAAGCACTAAGAAGAATAACTTGAATTACATCTGTCCAAGCAACTGCAGATAATCCACCATAAAGCGAATAAGCAGCTGCAATTAATGCTAATCCAATCATTGCCGGAACTAATAAAGTTCCATCACCATTTCCCATAATTGTATCTAAGTGCTTTTGCTCCTAAAAACATTACAGTTGTTAGATTAACAAAAATAAAAAGAAATATCCAAAATATTGCTAAAATTGTTTTAAGAGTTGTATTATATCTTTGTTCAATATATTCTGGAATTGTATAAATCTTTTTCTCAATAAAAATTGGAAGAAAAAATTTACCTACAATTATTAAAGTTATTGCTGCCATCCATTCATAAGATGCAATAGCCAAACCACCAGCAAATCCAGATCCGGACATTCCAATAATCTGTTCTGCAGAAATATTTGCAGCAATAAGTGAAGCACCAATTGCCCACCAAGTTAAGTTTGTTACCCGCTAAAAAATAATCATTTGAATTTTTTTCATGTCCTTTCTTATCTCTTGAAACAAACAAACCAAGAGCTACAATTCCAATAATATACCCCACGAAAATAATGTAATCTAGATTTGTAAAGTTCAAAGTTGATTCTCCTCTAAAGTGAAATAGTGAATTAGTATATAAAAAATTTATTTAATAACTTAATCCAAATCCATAAGGAAACAAAGGATCATAATTTTCATCACCAACATTTATTGGTAATTGATCCATACTTTTGGGCCAAGAAAATGACAATTTTCCGGTGAAATTAACATCACCAAAAAGTACATCTGCAATTCCTTGTCCTTCAGTTCCCGGTAACCATGCTGCAACAAATGCATTTGCCATTTTCAACTCATCATTTATTATCATTGGTCTTCCGGACAACAAAACAACAACCATTGGTTTGCCGCTTTTTTTAACTTTCTTAATTGTATTTATATCATCATTTGATAAAGATAAGTCTACTCTATCCCCAACTCCTTCAGCATAAGGAACTTCTCCAACAACCACAATGACTAAATCAGCATCGTTTACACCACTGCCATTCTCTGATGTTGTAACTGTTGTTTCTTTACCAACAATATTTTTTACTGCCGATAATATACTTGTTCCACCTGTCAAATTTTCACTAAGATTACCTTGCCAAGAGATTGTCCAACCTCCAGATTGCATTCCAAGATTATTTGCTCCTCTGCCAGTAACATGAATTTTCTTCATGTCTTTTGAGATTGGCAGAGTTTTGTTCTCATTTTTTAGTAATACTAAGGACTGCTGTACACATTCTCTGGCAACTTCTCTATGTTCTTGAGAACCAACTTTAGACAATCAATTCGTTATCGGTCTTAATTTTATTATATAAATCTAACTTAAACTTTGAAGTTAAAATTCTCTTAACAGCATCATCAATTCTATTTATAGAAACTTTTTTCTCATCCACAAGTTCTTTTAATTTTGTTATGAAGTCAAAATAAGTATTCTGTAATTGACCTTTATCATCAATTTTTCCTTGTGAAGCTGGTCCATGAGGAATCATAACCATATCTAAACCGGCATTTATTGATTTCTCGATATCACTTTTATAATCACCTTCTAACTGATCAATAGCAGCCCAATCTGAAACAATGAATCCATCAAACCCTAATTCACCCTTTAAAATTTCATTGATCAAATAGCTATGACCGTGAAGTTTTTCATTGTTCCAACTGTTATAAGAAATCATTATGGAACCAGTCTTTTCTTTTATTGCTGAAATATATCCTGGTAAATGAATTTTTCTCAGAGCTTCCTCATCAACCACTGTGTTTCCTTGGTCCACGCCATTTGTTGTTCCACCATCTCCCATAAAATGTTTTGTGCAGGAAAGTATTGCATCCTTCGAGGCTAAATTTCCACCTTCGAATCCTCGAACAACGGCTGCGCCCAATTCTGCAACAAGTACTGGATTCTCACTGAAACTTTCATAGGTTCTTCCCCATCTTTCATTTCTTGCTACAGCTACACAAGGTGCAAATGACCAGTGAACGCCAGTTCCAGCAACTTCTACAGCTGTTACTCTAGCTGCTTTCTCAATTAATTCGGCATTCTGTGTACATCCTAAACCAATATTATGAGGAAAAACAACTGCTCCATCTACATTATTATGCCCGTGCACAGCATCTACACCTAGTAATAATGGAATTCCTAATCGCGTTTTTAAAGAATAATTCATTAGTGAATCTGACATTTTTGCCCATCCACTGGGAGTAATGTCATCCACTATAGGTCCACCACCCCAAAGAACAGATCCAATTGAATATTTTACAATATCATTAAAATCAACAAATGCCATATAAGAAACTTGTGTCATTTGTCCAATTTTCTCTTCAAGAGTCATTTTGGCTAAAAGTTGATCTACATTTTTGGCAATCTCTTCAGCTTTACTATTTTCAATATCTTCTTTGGTCTCTTGCTTACAGCTAAGAAATAAAAGTATTAGAGTAATAATTAAAAGAAACTTAATTTTTGTCATGCGGTTAATCCGAAATTTTAATAATAGTTATTTTAGAAAAATCATTTTTCTTGATTGAGTAAAATTTTCTGCACTAATCTGATATATATAAACACCAGAATTTATTATGCTGCCATCGTTTTTTGTACCAGTCCAAACATAGTTTTTATCACCCGCATTTTGAATACCAAGTTGCTTAAAAAAAATTTGACTTCCCAAGATATCATAAATTTTCAACTCAACATTTGTTGATTTAGGTAAAACATAATTTATGGTAGTAATTCCATTAAAGGGATTTGGATAATTCTGTTTCAATTCATAATTCAAAAATCTATCAGAATCTAACTCATTTTTAATTGAGGTAGGAATACTTTCAACAGTAATCCCACTTAAAATCGCAAGTTCAAGTTCTGCACTAAAATTAATGTCTATGATTCCATCAGTAATTTCGAGATCATTAACGGTTAGATCAAAAGCCGAATTTTTGGCCACATTGATAATAACATCAAAATTATCTTTAACAAAAATATCTTCAATAAATACATCAAATATTCTTTTGCCAGTAATATTATGGAACTTTTCTGCAAACATTAAATTGAGATTATATTTTCCATTTGGGACACGAATTCTATAGCTTACCAATCCATATCTTTCACTCCTGTAGATAGGATCTAAATTTGTTAGATTAATAGGTAATGTCTCTGGATATTCTGTTGGTTGCCCTTCAGTATAACCAAACTCCCGATTTAATTCCCATTCTTGGTCGGATAAAAATCCAGAACTCTCTCCACTACCAACATTTATTTTTATTGGAAATTTTAACGGGGTGGAAACAGAAAATGAAATGACTTTCCCGGACATGTTATTCTGCGGAATGGCAACATCTTTAATATTGAGAACAATTAAATTGTAAGATTTTGTAGAATCTAATTCTGACACAACTAATTTTACGGTTTTCTGATCCGCCATAAGTTCAGCAGATTCAATAGTAACTCCAACAATTGTATAATTACTCTTTTTCTCTGCTGAAGTTTTATCTAATTCCTCTGAGAAATAAACCTCAATACTATTTTTTAAGGCTCTTAAACTTAGTATTGTTGGTGTTGTATTATCAACAAAACCAAGATTGGTTTTATCTGTAAGACATAAAACTAACTTGCCATCTGAAAAAACAGCATTCTCTGGAATAAAATCACAATTATTCCCAAAGAAAGTATGAGTTGCTTTTTCCCATCTGTTTTCATCAAAACTATCAAAGTTATCTACCCATAACTCCGTAAAATTATTATTTGTTCCATAATTTCCACTATTAGGAGTGTAGGAATAATATTTAACCCAATCATAAAAAGCAAAAGCTGGGAGTGCCAATGGGTCAAAAGTACCAACCCAATTATCCCATTGTGGATTCCAGATATTCATCATAATTTTTTGGGCGTATTCTAAGCTGGTAATGTGCGGACCAGTTTGCTTGTGAGCTTCTATACCATTAATAAACCAAGACACATAATCCGGAGTCCATTCAAAAGCATAAGTATTAAAATCAGCTGAAGGATCAAAGTTTACAAAGTTGGATCTAACATGATTAATTTGACCTGGAGTGATTGTATTAAACTGAACATTATTATTATAGCGACCCAAAATTTCAATATCAATTTCATTCCATTTTAGGGAAGACCACTTAACGGTATCATTGCCAGTAAAATATGTAAAGAAAGAGGCTAGGGCGCCCTCTTTGGCAGGAGCTTTGTAACTTACTTCAAACCTACCATATTTGTAGGCTTCTTTTGTTCTGTATTCAGCTCCTTTATATTCCTTGCCAAAAATTAATATGGGGAGTAAACAAAGAAAAAAAAATGTACTAATAAGTTGCATTGAATCCACATTCTATTTTATTGTAAAAACTATTTAGCCTAGAATCCGATTATAAGAGAAAATTTCTGTATGTTACTAAGTCTTCCAAAGTCCTGATAGGCATAATCAAATCCAACAGATACATTACCCAATAGTAATTGTTTTACGCCGGCACCAAGGGTAAATGATTCTTCAGAATCTTCCAATAACAATGATTTATAACCACCACGAATTGAAAATAAATCATTAAAGACATACTCCATACCTAGATTTAAACTTTCATAATTATCACTAACATGAAGTGCATCTATAGCAAAAAGTAATTTATGGTTATCAATCTTTATTGGATCGTAAGCAACACCAACTCTAAAATTCAATGGTAAATCCCATTCATCGGTTTGTAAAAATGCAGGAATGCTTCCATTGTTACCCGAGTTATCAGGATCTGCATCATAGACAATAAGTGTTGAATTGCCCTGTAATTGCATCTTAGTACCAAAATTAGTAATTGCCATCCCTAATATCATTCCATCAAAAGGCGTTACATACTGAATACCCATATCAATGGCAATCGCGCTAGCAGACATTTTCCAAATACTTTGTTGGATAAATTTAGGACTAAACCCAATGGAAAAATTATCAGTCAATTGAATTGCCCATGCAATACTAAAGGATGCATCGCTTGCATTAAAAGTTTCGCCAGTTCCTCCAGGATTCTCAATTGTGGTTACTTTCATATCACCAATATCGGAGGAAGTAAAGCTCATCCCAAGAGAACCAAATGTTCCTAAATTGTAGGTTAATCCAATAAAATTATATTTTACATCTGCAATCCACTGAGTGTGGTCAACAAGAAATCCCGCACCAGCAATTTTTGTAATTCCAGCCGGATTCCAATAGAGAGCACTTGGATCATCTGCAACAGCTACAAATGCACTTCCCATTCCTATTGATCTAGAACCTTGACCAATTGATAAAAATGATGCTGCGGTAGTTCCTCTTTTAGAAACATCACTAACAAATGCTTGAGAAAACAATGATGAATTAACAAACAAAAGTAAGAAACAAATTAAGGTTATATTTTTATTCATTTTATTCTCTGCGCTTATTTAATGACTGCAAATTTGCCAATTTTCTCACCAATACCTTTAGCATCAACATGATATACGTAAATGCCATAGGCAATATCCATTCCATCCTCTGTAACAAGGTTCCATGAAATTGAACCGTCAGTTGGTGAGGAATCCTTGTAAAGGGTTTTAATTAATGCACCAGTAATCGTATAAATCCTTACTGTACATTTTGCAGGAAGATTAGTGAAATCAATTCTTCTATCACCACGACCCGATTCTGCTATGGTTCTTTTTTCCCATAAATTTGTAACAACATATGGGTTTGGTACTACATTTATTTTATCCAAATTATCTTTTGCATCCTCATCGTTTACAGAGGCTGATTTTGTACTAAAGCTAAAATAATCACCCGTACGAAATGGTTTATTTACACTTAAACGGAAAATATCACCAGCGACAGGTGGTGCAGCAAAAGGTGAATTAATTGGGCCGTTGTAACTAATTTTCCATGCATAGATCAATTTATTATTAACTTTTTCGAGTAACAATATCACATCACCAATATCTAGAGTTTTCGTTTTATTCAAGTCGAAAAGTTCAACCTCAACAGCTTCTCCCCTAGTGATATTTTTAGCAACAAAATTTATTGGCATTTTTGTATAGGTGGTTGTAACTGAACCCATCGGAACAAATTCAAGCTGATAATCAGCAGGATATCGTTTATCGCTATTAGACTTTATAGCTCCTGTATCAGGAACAACATGTAAATCATAATTACTAAATCCCTTTATCCATCCAGTCTTATCTAGATTAACCATTAATGAATCGTAATTAACAACACTGAATGCCAATCCATCAAATGGTGTGCTTAAAACCCCGGCACCAAAAGTAGAAGAATCAGCTCCAACTTCTGTTAAAGTATCAATAATTCCATTAACTTCTTTAGTAACAAAATAATTGGTTGTGCGGTAACTAACTGGATCAACTGAGGAAATAAAGTTCACTTTATAATTTGCACCATCAAGAACATCCGCATCATTTAATACAGTTGCAGAAAGATAACCGGTACCCGTGCCTTCTGTAACACCTGTTAAATCTCCAATTATTTGAGAGGGTTGATAACCGGCAGCTGGTGCATTTGGGACAACCACAGCACAGTTAATATCTATAAATGTAATCGTACCAGCTTGATCAACAGAAATTGTTTTTGTTGTTTCAGTTGGTATTAATCCACTTGAACCATAATTTGGATCACCTTGGTCATATGCTACACAAGCGTAATAATAGGTTTGCCCATTAACCACATTAGTATCAACAAAAGAATGCTGTAATCCGGAATCATCACCTCTCCAGAAGTGAGCACCATTAACTCCAACTGGGTCAGGACCTTTAATACCATTTTTTAAATCAAACTGAGCTATTGGTTTGGAATATTTAGCACTTCCTTTTGAATCAGTAATTATTTTAACATCCTGAAATTCAGGCTCTTGACTGCGGAGAATCAGATACCCTTCAAAATCCTTCTTATAACCTAAAAAAGGATCAACTGACTCTTCAGCTATTCCATCCCAAAACAGAAATACTTTTTCATCACCAGGAATTGCTGTTAAGGTTGGCTTATAAGGAGGTTTAGAAAAATTATAATTCGCATTATATATTTGTTGAACGGTTTCTTTATTAAAAACCATATCGTCAAAATCTTCACCAAACACTAATGCTACTGAGAATCTCTCTCTTAAAAATTTCTTAAGTGGAAATGGACCCGAGCCAAACAGAATTTGAATATTAGTATTTTGTATTGTTGTGTCAAAAGTTCCGGCAACCATTTTGTTATAAATAACTTCATCATTCTTTGGCCAAATTGCGGTAACGCCTTTATTAGATAATCTCTCAATTGCCAAGCTTGTTAATCCAATTTGATCAGACTCATCTTTATCTGTTTTATCAAAGTTAGGTTCGCCATCAGTTGGTCTTCCATCACCTTCGCCTTCATCAGGACCTTTGTAAAGAAGAACATCCAAAGGACCAACACCATCTTTACCAACATCATGGTTTAAAGGTTCTTTGGCAGAAAAATCCCAAACTCCATTTCCATTTAAATCAGTAAAACCAATCCAATCACCATCATCATCTATACCATTACTTCTTGTTTCATCAACTAATCCATCCTGGTCATCATCAATTCCATTAAAAGAATTACCTGGACTTTCCAAAAATGCATATCCGACATAACCTGTTTTAAATCTTGCAGAGGCAGGCCCACCAACAGGTGGATCATCATAAGCGTAAGCAATATCTAGTTTAGTATCGTAAGAAGCATAATCTCCGTCACTATCATTTGCACCACCAACTCCGGTATCACAATAAAAACCAAAATAAGTTGAATCATAATCACCATCAGAAAGATTTATAATATCGTAATGCCAAAAAATAATATCTTCTGCAAGGACATTTATCCATTGAAATCCTCTTACTTCAACCCTTAAACCTAATCCTCCTCTTTCCGGATTTGAGACCTGCGGAAAATAAGAATATGGTACCCTTGAAAATTCTTTATCTTGAGAATCATCCATTACAAAAAATGTTTCTTGGTCAGCATTTTCTACTCCACGACCAAAATATCCATACCAATAGCCGTCCCATTCATTGCCAATATTTAATGCTTTTGGCCAAGTGATAGGCCATGAGACTGGTTTCGAACTAATTGCCGGGATTTCACTTGTTGGAGCTACGTATCCCGGTACCGGTTGGTTCATCCATTTTGCACCAGTTACTGGATCAATATCAACCTCTTCACGATAAGCAGTAGCTACAGGATGTACAACGTTTCCATTTCCTGGGGCAACAATTCTTGTTGTCACAATTGGTGTACATCCGTCAATATAGCTCCTATGTGAACCTTTTGGCCATTCACCAGAATTTGTCAATACAGCACCTTCTAACCAATCACCAATTTCACCATCATTTCTAAACAAAGAACGAACTAAATTACCATCAAGCAGACCCTGTTTTCTATACAACTTACTTCCTAAAGGATCGTTGCGGTAGAGTTCACCTTGTTCAGCAGACTGGGCTGTAACAATACTTGTTAAGCGTAAAAATACTTAACAATAATAATTTCCATTTATACATTTAATTCTCCGTAATTTTAGAAACCAACACCAAACCCAATTCTAATTTGCCTTGGGGCAGAATAGTCTGTTGGATTTTTTAAATACTCATCAATTGTATTTAATCCATAAATAGTTCCAGTAAATATCTCAGCCCCTAAATCTTGACCAGCCCTTCCTGTACTAGCGTTCACATTATATTCGTTTTTAATATCAAACAAATTATAAACAAGTAAATATGTGTTAAATGTTAATCCCATAATCTCGAAAACTTTTGTTGCTTTAAGATCAACATTTAACTGCGAAGGTTTTTTACCATTATTTTCATATCGTAACTTTGCGGTAAAACGGGGATCTTCAGTATAAGGCATACCTGAACCATAATTAAAAATCATTCCAACAGTCCAATCAGAAGGTTCGCCCAATGTAAATGTGGCATTTAAAGTATTTCTTTGATCCCAATTAAGTGGAACTACTTTTTTGTTTGTTTCTACAGGTGGATCTGTTTTTTGATTGTTGAAATTGGATAAAGGATCAGAAGTATTTCCTTGTGCAATTTGATAGGTGTAATCAACCTTAGCGCTGAACATATCAGAATATCTTTTATCTAAAGTAATAACTAGACCTCTAACATTTCCATAATCTCTATTAAAATATCTCCCATACAAATCACCTTCATAAGTAGAAACAATTTCTGTACCTAATAGATTGCTTATATCACTATAATAAATTGAAGCATCTAAGGATATGTTTGGGAATATAACTTGCTGAACTCCCAACTCATACTTAACAGTCTTCTGAGCTTTTAATTCAGGGTTTCCTAATAATGAACTTAAGGAACCTTCTTGTATTACATAGGCAGCATTTGCATAGAGTACATCAAAAGTTGGAACTTGGAAAAAATGCCCATAAGAAAAATGAATTGCTCCTTGATCTGAAATAGGAAACGAAACACCTAATCTAGGACTAATCTGATACTCTGGTTCAGCATCTCTTAAACCGAGTTTACCATATTTTTCTATAGTTAATTCATGGAAAAGAGGATTATCTCTTGGGTTTCTCAAATCTATTGGTAATTGTGTGTTGGAATTAAAATAATCAAACCTAATTCCAGCATTTATGATCATTATATCATATTCCATTTTATCTTGAATGTATGCAGAAAATTCAAATGGTCTTCTTTCATATTTTTCATTGAATTGAGTGCCTACATTAGTATAACCAACAGTGTAGATTGGGAAATTGGTAACTGAGTCAATAATACCTTCAGTTTGGTTGCGGATATCTTTCCATGAATTAAATAACTTATAATTGGAAAATTCAGCACCAAACTTAATTTTATGCTCTTTACTAACCTGAGATTCCACGGCAAATATAACAGCATTAGTATAAGTAAACCTGCTGTATCTATCAGTCTCATTTCCGCCATGCCTAAAAGTATAATCAGAAATGGTAGATGAATAATTTGGATCAACATATCGTGAATCAAACTCATCTTCGTAAAGATATCCTTTGTACCTATTGAAACTAGAGGATAACTTTAAAGATGCAAAAATGTTTTGAGCGGGAAAAAACGCAATTTGAATATTATTACTAGTATTTGTTCTATAATGATCTTTAAGTCCATCCGGAGCCAAACGATATGAATGACTGTAGTATCTATTCCAATGATCATCCCAGTAAAAACTATAACTAAATTTCCATTTTTCAAGACCAAAGGATAGTTTACCGTTAAAAGACTTATTCTCCTCCGGATTCATTGGTACGTATTCTTCATCGCCCGTATGAAAAACGAAAAAATTCTGGGGATTAGTTTCATCAGGTATTATTGGAGCTATATCAGTTATATTGTAAACCCTTTGACCATACAAATGACCATCGCTTTTAAAGTACCTGCCGGTAGCAAAAAAATTTAAGCCGGAAACAATTTTAGTAGGTCCGCTTAAACCAAATTGTAAGTCTTTTGGGCCAGAAAAATCAACTTTGTTAAGATTATAAAAAAGATCAGTATTATTTGTAAAATAGTTACCTAAGTATGCAGAAGCGAAACCTTCGTAAAATGAAGAGCCATCCTTAGTTACTATATTTACTACACCAGATAAAGCTTTACCATATTCAGCATTAAATGTACCGCTAATTACTTCTAATTCTCTAACAGAATTATTTTCAACCTGGAGTGCATTTTGTCCGTTAAAAACATCGTTAACTGGAATACCGTCAACTAAATATGCAACTTCATTAGATCGACCACCGCGGAAATGGCCGCCAACAACACCAGCTTGAAGATTAATAATTTGTCCTATGTTTTCAACAGGCATCATTTTAATATCTTCCGATGTTACAATGGCAGAAGTAGAAGTTAAATCTTTTGTAATTAATGGAGCTTCAGCTTGAATAACAACTTCACCCATAATAATAGATTCTGATATAAGTTCAACATCAAGATTTGTTGTTAAATCAATCCTAATCCCTACTTTTTCAATTTTTGTTTTATGAAACCCGACGGCACTAACAATAACTGTATATGTACCTGGAGTAATATTGTTGATATAAAAATATCCATCTATATCAGCAGCGGCTCCAAAATAAGTACCTTCCAGTAATAATATTTGCACCAATAACAGCTTCACCGGTTTCTTTATCTAGAATTTTCCCAGATAACTTACCCGTTGTTCCAGCAGATAATAAAATAGGAAGGAAGGATATTAGGGTGATTATTATAGAAAATTGACGAACAAATTTATGTATGAAATTCCCCAAATCTTTTCTCATGGACTTACCAAATAATTTTAATTTTTGTTTTATTGTTCTTTAGAAAATAAGAAATAAAAATGGGCAGTAAAACTTAACTGCCCATTTTTTAAATAACTTATTTAATCAACATCATTTTTTTGGTAGCTTTGAATGAACTGCTTTCTACCGAATAGAAATACAACCCAGAAGCAAAATTTGATGCATTGAAATCAACTACATGAGTTCCAGCACCTTGGTTTTGATTAACCAATTCTGCTACTTGTCTACCAAGAATATCAAATACTCTTAATTTTACCAAACCTGATTCTGCAATCGAATATTTAATTTGTGTACTTGGGTTAAAAGGGTTTGGATAATTTTGTTCCAATGAGTACTTGCTAGCAAGGATTGGATTTTCATCAACCGAAGTTACTTCATCGCCAATCCAAGTATGCGCCCAAACAGTAACATTTTGCCAAGCATTATCATTCCCTTTATGAGAGTAATAAATCATTCCTTCTCTTGTTGCACCATCATTATCATAAAAAACAAAATCAAAAGGAACTTTGTCACCCATTTTCCAGTTAATTGTGTCAATAATTCCAGAGGCTGTATTTCTTTTTGTTGCAAGATCAACCAACGGAATACGAGCTTCAACTACATAACCAGCTGGGAATAATCTTTCGCCCCAGTAATAATTTGCAGTGCCAGCAACAAGTAACGAATCATAAGAAGATTCATTTTGATCATTTCTTGCTAAAAATTTACCAAATCTTACGTGATAATCTGGTCTTGCACCATGCTGATAACCAACATGTGATTTTTTAAAGTCATATAATCCTATAAATATATCCGGAGCATCATTTTCCCATGAATTAAGTACAGGGTCGTGATTTACAACATCATCAACCGCATCAAATGCAACGTATAAGTAATCCTTGTCAATTGCAACATAACAATCACCTGAAATGTCAGAATCATCAGTTACAGTTCCGAGTATTTTTGCAGTTCCATCCGAAGGTTTAATACTAAATGGTTTAATTCCTGCCCATTCAGAAAGATCACCATCAGCAACAAATACTGGAGGAGTAATAGATACAGTTGGAATACCTTTTGCTGTATTTACAACTGCGCCTGAACCACCAGGTAAGCTTACGTTACCAGCAAAATCCTTACAAGTAACAGCATAATAATATGTCTTTTCTCTATCAATATTAGCAGAAACAATTGGATGTTCAACAACTTGGATGTTTTCTAACAAACCGTTTGCAAGTACTTCAACGCCATCAGCTGTTAAATCTGAAATAGGATTTGGACTAGCATAAACTGTATATCTTTCACCAGTTTCACCAGGAACATCTGTCCAAGTAACTAGGTTTGAATATTGACCTTGTACCACTGCTAAAACAGGAGCAGCAGGAGCTTCAAAATCTGCAAAACGGAAACCAGAAGTTTGCATAACATCAACTAATAATGTACCATCTGATTTTAAGACACCTGTAAAACCATCTTCAGTACCTCTACCGAAAGGTTCGATCCTAATCTTAAAAATAGCTTCTGGATTTAATGTGCCATCTCCTCCACCGTTTCTTTGAGCAAATCCATCTTTTGGTAAAAAGCGATCATTACCACCGTATGGTTTTGCTGCTAATGGTATATAATACCTATTCCAGTCTGATTCAACACTTAAATCAATACTTGCATCTGCAAGCCATTCTTCTGTATCAGTACCATTACTTTTTTCAAAAAGGTATACTCTAACGAATGCTCTTCCAGAATCTGCAACTACTGGAGTAACGTTTTTCATAAAAAGAGTAATACCAGTTCTCTCGTTCATACTATCATGAACGGCAACTTCTTTATCCACAGCAACAAATCCACCCCAACCAAATGGAGCACTTAGTGTATAATCCATCTTTAATGCGCCAACGCCTTCAACAAAATCAACTGATTCATCTGAAATTGCGAGAGCACCTTTATCAGCACCAGCCCAATCCATCCAATCCAATCCCCAAGTTGAAGCTGAATTGTCAAAAGTTTCGATAGGACCATATCGATTTCCTAATAGTTCCCATCTATCAAATAAGATTGTTCCGGTTGCAGTAGGAGGGTTAGAATTATTTCCACTAGTAATGTAAACAACTGATATTTCAAAAGCTTTTACTTTATCAAATTGAAGTTCCTGATCTCCGTCTCCAAATTGAAGTGCAAATCCAGTTGTTTTATCTCCAGTTTCTTTTAGCGGCATTTTTATATTTATCCATTCACCGGATACGTCAAAATAATTAATATCTGGTTGATATTGGAAAAGGTCTCTATTTCCTTCAGAATCAAATTCAGCTAACTTAAATTCTGTAAATACCTGACCGCCTAAAGTTGTATCAGCGGGAGTAATTACCTTATACCACAAGCTAAGCTCTGTACCAGTTGATAAGTCCATATAAGGTAGATCAGTTGCACTACCCTCATAATTGGTTCTAACGACATATCCACCCCAACCATCATTGGCTTCAACTCTGTAATCCATTCTTATTGACCCTGTACCTTCAATAAAATCTGGATCATTTGCCAATTTTTGATAAGCAGCAGGGCCATTAGTATAAAAATTGATACTATCAGCAGCCGGCCAAGTTGTGCCAACCGCGTTATCAAATGACTCAAATAACCACTGAGCATTTAATGCAGTTGTGAATGATAAAATAATTAATAATGATAAGATTTTTTTCATAGGTGCCTCCCTATCGGTTTGTGATTTGTTAACTATTAGCTAAATATGATATTTAAATAATTTGAATATGTTTCAACAAACAATTTATTAAACACTTTAATTCAGTATTGTAATAACATATGAAAATTTTCTTTATTAAAAAAGATTATTATTCTTCTACAATTTTAATACCAAAACCAGAAGGAGTATTGGAACCAAATTCAGCTGTTTGTAGCAAAAAAATCATTGTGATTATTATATGTATAATTTTAAATTATTATTATAATAAGTGACTTTTCTAAATTATCCTTTCCGATTATTTCTAACTATTTTAAACAAACAATATTACTGATTATTTTAATAACAACATTTTCATTGTTTTAACATAACTACCAGATTTTAGTTGGTAATAGTAAACTCCGCTCGATAAATCCGATCCATCAAAACTAATACTATAATTGCCAGGTTTCTGAAATTGATTGATAAGTGTTTTAACTTGTACTCCAAGAATATCATAGATATTCATTTCAACAAATGATGTCTCGTTAGTTCCAATATTTGGAATTGTGTAACTTATATTTGTTACAGGATTAAATGGATTTGGATAATTCTGCTCTAATTCATAATTATTTATTTTTTTATTAGGTTGTGAATTTTCCGGAATTCCAGTAAGAACACCCTTCGAATTAAAATATGGTAAATAGGTATTTCTCAGATTTGAAGCAACCGGTTTTTCTGTTTGCCTATCCATAGAAAAAAGTCCCATACTCTGAAACCCTAATGGGTGAAATGAAGAATACCAGTCGAAAATGCACCACCAAGTACTTGCCATTAAGGCCCCATTAGGATTTAGTGTCCCATCTCTATTTAATGATGCTTGAAATTTAAAGGCGGAAAAAGTCTGCTCAAAAACATCAACTTGCTTTTGTAATGTGGAGCTATTCTCGCTGGACCAATAACCAAATTCTGTATCCAAAATAGGCTTTTCGGGAAAGGCTAATTTAGCTTGATTTAGAAAGTTAAAAGTTGGTGCTGTATAACCTTTATCATAGAAAATACCAAAATACATAGTCCAACCCGCTACATCTAACGGAGCTTGTGTTATATCAGAAGAACCAGGATTATCTGCTGCGGCGGATTGTGTAATCAATCTTCCATCATCATAATTTTGTGAAATATCATCAACAACCATGTCGTTGTAGATGAGCCTATTTGTTTCCTCATGGCATTCATTTGATGTACTCCAGAAAATTATTGAAGGGCGATTATAATCCTTAAATACCATTTCACGAAACATTTGAATATGGATTTTTCTATTATTATTCTGAATAAACCAAGGCTCATCAGTATCAACTTGCCACAGAGGAACTTCCTGCATTGAGGTAATTCCCAATCTATCTAAAATTAAATATGTATATGGATGATTTGGATAGTGAGCTGTTCGTAAAAAATTTACATTTTGCTTCTTAATCATAGTTAAATCATTATAAATCACATCTTTTGGAAGGCTCCTACCATAAATTGGATGATCTTCATGCCTAGCAATTCCTGGCAAAAATGAAATTCGATTGTTAATAAGAAACTTATTTTTATCAGTTGATACTATTCTTATTCCAAATTGTGTGTAGAATTCATCTACTAAATTTTCACCATCCATTATTTTTGTTTGCATAATGTAAAGATTGGGTTCATTTGGCGCCCATAATTCAGGGTTTAGTATTTGTTGGGAAGACCGCCAAACAAAAACTGAATCCGAAGGTAAAGTTATATTTGTAGAATGGTCACCATTAAATTGTACTTCTTGCCCAATTAGTTCATGAGAATATTCTGATCTTATGTTATTAGAATCAATCAATGCTTCAAAAACATTTATCAATACCTCCAAATTTCGTTCTGCTTTACTTTTATTCCAAATAACTGTTGTAGATTGTAAATTTCCAGTTATGTCAGTTGGAACAATATCGTTTCTTACAATACTTATCTTGTCAGAAAATTCAAGATATACATCGTGTATAATTCCTCCATAATCAAACCAATCTACTTTATTATTAGGGATAATATCATTTCGCTTGCCCCAACCAACTACATCTACTCTGACAGCAATAACATTTGTACTGCCATATTTTAGGTTGGAAGAAACATCAAAAGCAAATGGAGTGTAACCACCTTCATGATAACCAACATATTCACCATTTATCCATACATCTGCAACATAATTTACTGCAAGAAAAATTAATTTTACTAATTTGGAAGAGTCTGTTTGCTCTAAATTAAATGACCGTCTATACCAAACTCCACCACTATAAAACTCGGGTACTTTTGGAAAATTGTACATTGTATTTTCAACTGAAGGTAATAATTTAGTATCCCAATTAGTGTCGACAAAATCAGGTAAATATCTCTCGTTGGATTCATCAATTAAATTTTTGTATCCTAAAGAATCTCTCTTGGCTAAGGTAATATTACTATTTACGGTTACTCTTTCTTTCTTCCATTCTCCTCCCAAATCAAAAATCTTTCTTGACTGCTTTTCAAATGAAGGAACTGGAATTCCATTTTGATACGGGACAGTAATTCCATTGATTTTTCTCAGTTCAAAAGTTTTTTCTAATGTTGCTGTTTGCCCAAAAATTAAATTTGATCCAACAATCAACAGTAATAATATTATTAAATAGACTTTCATATTCTATCCTAATTATTTAACAAGCATTAATTTTTTAGTTTGTCCAAATTTTACTGTTTCAATTCTATAAAAATAAACTCCAGATGCTAAATTAGATCCATTAAAAATAACTTCATAATTTCCGGGACTTTGTTTTTCGTTCACCAAGGTTCTTATTTCTCTTCCTAATACGTCATATACTTTTAGCGAAATATTAACAACGGACTGATTAAATTTTTCTGAAAATGGAATTGAGTATTTAATTTTGGTTGTTGGGTTAAATGGATTGGGATAATTCTGCATTAACTCAATCCCAGTGTTAAGTTCTTTAGAATCTTTAATGGAAACTAATACCTGATCGAATATTTGTTTATCCAAAACTCGTGAAAATAAAATCGCATGACCTTTGTCATTTAAATGAATACCATCACCGGAATTAAAACTAGGTATAATCCTTCCATTTGAATCTGCAATACCTGTCCAAAAATCAATTGTTTTTTCACCAAATCTTGAATAAGTGGAATCTCTCATTGCCAATTGCAATTGAATTTTATCATTCTCAAAATTTCTAGGTTGAGTGGTAGAAACCCAAACGGGAATATTTCCTAAATTAGCTAATGTTAATATTGTGTCATAATTAGCTAATTGTTCCCTAATGCTAAATCCCATATTAACATCGTTAGAAGGTAAATTTATTATTATTGCTTTTGGATTATATGTAAGCGCTTTTGTAATATTATTACCAATTTTAGGTTCTGGTCTCAAATCCAGAGGAATAAAGCTATTTGGCATTATATCGTAAGTGGTAAAACCCCCAATAGCTAGATTAATAATTTTTACTGTGGTGTTTTTTTCATAAATATAATTTGTATAGCGTGTAACCCAACTGCTATCTTTAGAACTGGTTCCTGTTCCAACTGCTGTGGAAGATCCTAAAACAACTAGTGTATGCGACGTGGTATCGCTAGTGATTCTAAAAAAAGATTCACTAACATCAAATAGATCAGGATTATCGAACTTACTTACCCTTATTAAGCATTGGTCAGATTCAACATTATTAACTTTCCAACCAGAATAAAAACCATTTATCGCTACAGTTGCAGGAGTTAGAATATCCCATGAAGCGCCAGCATTAATTGAAATCTCAATTTTAACAATTGTCAGATTAGTACTTTTCCAAGTTATTCTCGGGAATGAACCATTGGTCCAATACTCAGCACCATTCGGACTTAAAAGTTTTATAGTAGATTCCGGAGTTTGCGCCAGAATATTTATTGAAAAAAATATGCTCATAAAAAAAATGAATGTGCAATATTTTTTAAGATGAGCTAATGATTTGTTCACTTTGTTTTTTCCAAATTACTTAACAAGCATCATTTTTTTTGATGAAACAAAACTATCTGTTTTTAATGTATAAAAATATAATCCGCTGCTTAATTCGCTTGCGTTAAAAACTACTTCATAATTTCCGGCGATCATTTCCTTATTTACTAAAGTTATTATTTCTTTACCCAATACATCATAAATATTTAATTTTACATTGGTTTGTATTGGTAATGAATATTTAATTTTAGTCGTTGGATTAAAAGGATTTGGATAATTTTGAAAAAGTCTAAATTCCGAAATTAAGTTTGTCTCAGATTCCAAAGAGGTAATTTGAGTTTCTCCATAGATTTCAATTTCGTTTAGCATACAACCAGAATCCGGAATGGTTCTACTTTTACATAAAAGTCTTAAATACTTTCCACTTGCGGATAAGTTTGCTATTTCTTCAACGCCACCTTTACCATTTTCTTGAGTGAAAATAGTTTTTGGACTACCACTAGCATTCGCAACTTGTAATTCATAACTGATTGCAAAATTATTTCCCCAGTTTAGAACTACTCTTTCGAAAATAATATTTTTGCCAAAGTCTAAATAAATCCAAGACCAAGCATCGTTTTTACTTTTCCAATATGTGAGCGTGTCATCATCATTTGCAAATCCTGCCGGATGGTTTTCCTCAAAAGATGAAGATTTTATGTAATTATCCAAGGCTCTATTTATTTGATTACCCGGTAAAACTTGGACTAAAATTTCCATTATTTCTGAAATCTCACCTGATGATTCAAGCTTATAATTTGTAGTTAAAATTGGTTTTACTATTTTCGTTCCGTTTTCATCTACCAAAAGTTCATCTAAAAATACATTCGATTCTTTTGCTGTTGACCAATAAATTGCGGAAGAATCATTGGATCCTAATTCAATCATTCTTGGTTTGGAATAAAAGTATTTAATTTTTCCAGGAGGATTGTATGCAATAGTGATTGTTGATGTATCAGCTTGAAAATTCCCCGTAGAAATTAATGTAAAAGATTTTGATTCAGACAAATTTATTGTTAATGAATCAACTTCTCCTACTTCAACTCCATCTAAAGTTACATAGGAACCATTTGTGGTTTCCCAAAAAAGTTTACGCTCTTCTCCCTTATCAAAAGAATCCTTATCAGATCTAAATGATTTAATAATTCCAGCAGAATTATTTATAACTGCTTCTCGTGCAATTTGAGCCATTACCAAATATCCAGCGGCATTTGGATGCACTCCATCAGGAAAGTATTCCGGTTTACCAAGAAAAGGAGCATTAAAATCAATTAATTCTGTCTTGGTAATTTGTTTTATTTCATCAATAATTGGAATAATTATTTTTACAACAGAATCTCTAATTCCCCAAGCAGTTTTAAATACCGGACAAGGATATGAAATAAATATTTGAGGTTGTACAGAATCTTGCTTAAACTCATTTATAAAATCTACATAATCATTTAAAAATTCGGTCCCGTACTTCCAATTTTGCGGTTTAGTATCATTTGTCCCTAATTTAATTATAATAATTTGAGGTATGAAATCTTTTGCTTCTTGAAATGCAACTTCATTCCAATATGGGTAATCACTCTTTTTTAGTAAAGCTCTTCCAGAAACACCAAAATTTTTAACCTCATAATCCGCGCCTAATAATTTTCCAAGTTGTTGAGGGTAAGAATTTTCTCCCAATCCTCCGAATGTAATACTATTTCCAACGCACGCAATTCTAATTGGTTCTTGTTGACCCAAGGCAACTTCGAATACCAACAAAAAAAACATTGCGAACAAGACTTTCTTAATTTGCATATAGCTCCAGCAATAATAATTATTTATTAGTTTGAATAATTTTTGAAGTAAGCCAGTAATAATAGTTAATCTTCAAAATTTTTATTTTAAGTACAGCATTTTTTTAGATGAAACAAGATCGTTAGCCTTTAATACATAGAAATAAACTCCGCTTGAAATGTTTCCATCAATTTTGTTAAAATCAAGGTTTAACTTATGCTCTCCTTGGTTCCGCTCTTCATCAATTAGAATTGCTACAACATTGCCAACAATATCAATAATTTTGAGCTGAACATTACTTTTAACCGGTAATGAATATTCAATGATAGTTGAAGGATTAAATGGATTAGGATAATTCTGATTCAACTTAAATGTATTAGGACTTTTTTCATTTTCTACATCAACTGCAAGCTTTGTAAACTCAAAATAATTTATATTGAATCCACCAAAATAAAATTTTACTGTCAATTCGTGCTTTCCAATTGGCAAAGAGATATCAGAAATTTTTAATGTTTTCCATGTTTGCCAACCACCAGAATTAGGAATATCAATGAAAGAAGTGAGATTAATTCCATCAAGTGCAAAAATTACTTTACCTGTTGTAGTAGTTGATGCATATCTTAAATCAAGATCATACTTCCCATCTTCTGTAACATCAATGGTATATTTTAACCACTCACCTGTTTCAATCCAGCCCACACTAAATCCATTGGTACTCTGATCTGTGCAATTTTCAATATCAACACCATCATTTCTATATGCCCAACCATTATTCCAAACTCTTGCACCATTTGCACCAGTATTTTGATATTCAACATCACTATACGCAATTTGTCTTGGACCGATATCATAATCAGATGCATAAATTCTACCGGGAATTGAGTTATTCTTATAGGGGATTGTTGACTTTTCATCAACTTGTCTTATTAGTGCGTCAATTACATCCGGCTGGAATTTACAATTTTCAAATTTTAGATAATCAAACTGCCCTTTTAATGCAGCGTACGCAAACAATTCGGAAGGTTTGGTTCCATTTCCATTCCAATAATCTAACACTTGCTGATATTGAGGAAGTTTGTATGCAGATAATGGTCCAGAAATATTATCTATTTTTTTGTGCGGCCACCAAGCCCAACCAATGTTATTCTTTTTCATAAGTTCTACACAATCTAAAAACCATGTATTTGAATTTTCACCGGTTTCACCTAACCATAAAGGCGTATTTGCATTGTCTCTTAAATTTAATAAATACTGAATTGATCCTTGGTCGTTACTATTCCAATACTTGTGAAAACTATAGACCATGTTATCATCCCATTTGGGAGTTAATCCATCAAATGTAGTAGCCCACCAATTGCCCTCAATAAAAATTATATGATTAGTGTCAATAGCCCTTATTACATCTGTAATTCTTATATACAAATCACGTAACGCTGGAGCATTGGTTCCCAAATCCCAGGCTGGTTCGTTAATTAGGTCATAACCGCCAATCCATTCTTCATTTACATATCTTTTTGCAATTTCTCTCCATATCTCAACGGTTAAGTATTTATTTGCTTCACTTTCCCACAACGAAGGTTTTGTATTATCGTAATCGGCAATACCACCGGCACTTTGTCCACCTGGTGCAGCATGAAGATCCAGGATAAGATAAATATGGTTCTTCTCACACCAACTAAGAAGCGAATCAATTTGTTGAAATCCCTCCTCTGAAAATATTAGCGGATCTTGTTGTAAGATTAATTTGTTCCAATGCAATGGCAACCGGATTGAATTAAATCCCCATTGCGTAATATTATCAACATCAATTTCTCTAACATAATTTTTATGATACAACTGATAGAGTTCTTTCGTTTTTTCTTCACCTACAAGGTTTTTAATTCCTTCTCTTATCTGATGCTCAGCATCCAGTTTTCCAGTTTGGAGCATATA
Organism: uncultured Ignavibacteriales bacterium; assembly: GCA_963704835.1. Classification (GTDB taxonomy): domain Bacteria; phylum Bacteroidota; class Ignavibacteria; order Ignavibacteriales; family Melioribacteraceae. The sequence continues at coordinate 115,898 of CAVPHW010000006.1, forward strand.
GCCTTCTTGTACCAACCAACCACCTAGTCCGATTCCTTTTAACAGAACTTCTTCATTATTGCCATTTACAATTTTTGTTCCTTGTGTTTTAAGAAATCCTTGGCTGTTTGAATTTACATGAAAGAATAATAGTAGTAAGGCCACATAAATAAAAAGCTTCATAAATTCTTATTTCCTTGATGATTTATCGTTTGTGAAACAATGTCAAAAATTAAGCCCAGGGAAAACAACTCAAATCTATGGATATGCCAATATTTATTTATTATTTTCCAGAACCAATTATTTACTTAATAATTAAGGTTATTAAAGTAATAAGATTACAAATAGTCTACGGTTATTTCAATCCCAATTCTTTACTCATTCTATAGTAATTTGGGGGTGCTAAACCTAATTTTTGAGCAGCTTCTGCATCTGACAAAGAATTTTCTCTAATAAACGTAAAATACTTTTGTCTTAATTCTTTCTCAATTTCTTTAAGGGATAAAACTTCGGTGAGAATATTAAAATTAAAAATTTCCGTTTGAGAATCGAGATGCAATTGAGGGAATAGCGATTGTTTCACATTCTCCATATTTATGATCTTTGAATCTACAAATAACAAACGCTGAACAATATTTTTTAATTCTCGTACGTTTCCTTTCCAGTTATGCGATAATAAACTTTGCATCGCTGATTTCTCAATTTCGGGTATTGCCAAACCCATTTCGCGGCTAAATCTATTTAAAAAATGATTTATAAGATTTGGAATATCCTCTGTTCTATTTCGGAGGGGTAATATTTGGATGGGGACTACATTTAGTCTATAGTATAAATCTTCTCTAAACTTATTATTTCTAACAAGGTCTTCAAGATTTTTATTTGTTGCTGCAATAATTCTAACATTTACCTTAATCCTCTCAGTCCGTCCAATTTTTTCTATTTCTCCTTCTTGAATAACCCTGAGTAATTTTACTTGAGCAGATGGAGGCAATTCCGAAACTTCATCCAAAAAAATTGTACCATTATTAGCAATTTCAAATAAACCTAATTTTTTTGTGTTGGCTCCGGTAAATGCCCCTTTTTCATAACCGAAGAGTTCACTTTCTACTAGTTCATTTGGTAAACCACCGCAATTTATTGGTACAAATTTTTCAAATTTTCTTTTGCTCAGATAATGAATATTATTAGCGACTAATTCTTTTCCTGTTCCAGATTCACCTCTGATTAAAATATTTACATCTGTATCTGCGTATTTTTTTATTTCACTTGTGAGTTGAAGAGTCGCCGCACTTTCACCAATAATTGTTTTCTGCTTTAAAATATCTTGGATAGTTTGGGACAATTTATTTGTTGAACTTGAACTTACTAATTCCAATCTTCTTTTTTCATAAGCATTAATTACGCTCATTAAAAAATCAGTTGGTTGATAGATAAATTTTTCAATATCGCCCGGATATTTGGTACAATACCAAAAGGCACCAGCATTAATTAGACTGCTTGCAAATTCAAAATCAGACATATCGATTGTAAGTTTTGTGATAACAATAATTTGCAAAGAAGAATCAATTTTCTTGATTTCTTTAATCAGGTCTTCCCCTCTTAATCCACCGGCAATTTGGTAATCCATTATCACAACATCAAATTGGTTTGGTGATTCTTGCAGTATTTTTAAAGCATCAGTTCCATTGGAAACTATTTTATTAATTCTTATTTTAGCTTCCATTAGCTTAATTGTATTTTCAACCCTGCGAACATCAAACTCTTCGTCTTCAATTAAAAGTATATTAATTTTATTATCTGCCATTAGTTTTATCCCGATTATCTATTTCAATAATAAATTTACATCCACCGCCATCAATATTTAAGGCATCTAATTTCCAACCGCACCTTTTGGTGGCTATTTGGTAAGCAATGTAACATCCATATCCGCGGTTATTTTTCATTTTCTTTAGATGTCACATTTTCAGTAAACAATTTTTTTATTCCATCTTCATCAACTATTAACAATTTATCATTTATGCCATTTCCATCATCAATAATCTCAATTGTTGATTTTTGAGTTTCAATATCAAATTTTGTCTTAATTGTTATTAAGACTTTTTTTGAATTTGAATGATCTATACTGTTTTGAATAAGAGGTTCAATAATTTCCCATATCACAAATTCATTGATTGGAACTGTTGGAAGATCCTTTGCCAAGTTGAGGTTAAAACTAAATATTTCAGTACTTCTAGAAATTCTTAGAAATAAATTATTAACAACAAATTCAATAACTTGATTCAAATCAGTTTTAAATATACTATTTCTAATCGTCTGAACTGGTGGGTCATACCACTTCATGTCATAAATCACCCTTGATACAAAGTTCGCATAATTATTTAATTTATCCTTAGTTTCAATCATGTTCACGCTTGATAATTGTCTTAGATCTTCTTTAATAAAACCCATAACCTTTTCGGCTTTATGATGGGTATGATAAATTCTTTTGGTAAAAAGGGTTTCCTTTTCATGATCAATTTGATCTTTCAGATGTTCTTCACGTTCCTTAAAAAAAAGTTGCCTTGCTTCATCCCTTTCTCTAACAGTATAAGAGGAGATGTAATACATGCCTAACAATCCTAATAGAATTAGTGAAGTATAGATTATTGCAACTTCAGTATAACTTGAAAGAATTTCTTGTGTGATGAATCTAAAATCCGGTTTATTCTTCATATAAAAAACACCAATAAATTCCCCGTGAGGAACAAATGGAACCAAAATATGAAATGTTTGATTGTCATCGAGGAAACTGAAAATTTCTTCGTCTTTAATTAAAGACTGTTGATGTTTCATGAAAAGTTCAATTGCAAATTGAAAGTTTTTATTTTCATGATATAAGTCGCTTAATTTATGATTGAGATAATCATAAAATACTTTCCCATCGTTTACAATAAAAGGGGCATTCTCTTTTAATATTATTAAGCAAGTTTGCTGAACATTCGGTTCTAAAACTTGCTGACTAAAAATTATATTAAAAGATTGAATGATTTTTTTTCTGTTTTCATCTGATTTTGGTTCATTATTATTAATGTTCTCAACCAGAAGTTCAAGTGAAGTAGCATTTAGATTAGCCATTCTTTCTGCAGAATCTCTTTGATACCAATGCTGTGTTTTATCCAAAAAATCTTCTAATGAAGATTTTTGGAAAATTGAAAGTATAACCTGAAAAGCAACCAGAATAAAAAGCAGAACTGTAAGGTGCTTAAATTCAAATCTGTACTTTCCTAATTTTTCAGCAATCTTAAATCTTTTCATCTAATAATAATTCTCCCTGTTGAAATATTATCTTTTATTTTTAAGAGAGCTTCGTCAATTGAGATTTCATTTTTAATAATCTTATTGGTATAAAACGAAATAATATCAGATAACTTTGTATAGTTTTCTAAGAGAGGTCTATGAATTCCCCTATCTAGTAAGGATTTTGTATAAGCTAAATTTGGATACTTTTTTAGAAAATCTTTATTTGCATATAATGATTTAATTGCAGGTAAATAAGAACCAATTTCGTGCATAGTAGACTGTGATTTTTCTTCAAGTAAAAATTCAATGAATTTGAAAGCTGCTTTTTTATTCTCACTATACTTAGAAATTGCAATATTCCAACCACCTAAAACTGATCTAGGTGTGCTTCCTTCTAAATAAGGTAAAGAAGCCTTTCCAATTAGAGAGTCAACATTTTCTTTATTTAATAATTTTTTATAATCATTTTCAGAACTAGGCCATCCTCTTAAAAACACTGCGTCTTTTTTAATAAAATATTCATAGCAATTATTTTCATTAAATTCAGAAATAATTTGAGGGCTGATATTATAATTGTGGACTAGGTTAAATAACAAATTCAGAGTTTTTCTGTGTCCGTCTGTAGTCATATTAAATTCTCCTTCGGTAAATAGTTCTGGAGAATTATTATATAGTAATTCAAAATATGAACAAACAAGACCCTCATAATTATCAGCGGGAAAAATATAGAATTGATTTTCATCTAGATCGAAGTATTTCCTTAGACTTAATAAACTCTTTCCAAGTAATTCCTTCAATTAGTTTTCGTTCAATTTCCTTATAATTTGGAATTTTTTTTAACAAATCTTTTCTGTAATACATCAAACCAACATCAATATAAATTGGGAGCGCAACAACCTCATCATTAAAAATACATGATTCCAAAGCTTGCTTAACTAATTTAGTGGTATCATTCTTACTAATATATTTTGAAAGTGGTTCTGACCATTTTGAAAAACGTGCAGACCAGATTAAATCAACTGCAAAAAGATCTATTTTTTTACTTTTGCTTCTTAATGATCTTGCAAGTAATTCTTTTCTTTCATTTGTGCTAAACTTGTTGAAAGGTAAATCAATCGGTTCAACTCTTATACTCCCCTGATTCAGGAGATTGAATTCGTCTATTAATTTTTGATGAGCAGAAGAAATGTTATCGGCGTAAGTTATTACAATTTCACTCTCTGATTTAGGACTAAGGAAATCATTTTGATGAAAGTAAATAAAAAATAGAACGAATAATATTAATACTAAAAATCCCACAATTCTTAAAAAGGTAAACTTCCTCCTAAAAAAACTGGCCATTTATAATATCCCTAGAAGTATAATTGTTGAAATTAAATTTAATAGAATAACTCGATAAACTACAAATAATATAGTTTTTTTTAATATTAGAATAATATGGTCTTTTTATATATTATTTTAATTTTGATTTAAAGAAACGTTGATTATATTTGTTTTGAAGTAAAAATTAGTTTCAATTTTGTTAATATGAAAATGTTTTCTTAATCAAGGTTATTTTTAAAACATTTTTAATAATTTACTTTATTTTTTTATTTAGTAAAGTTGATTTACATCATACAGATAATATCTATTTAATCTTATATTGTTTGTTATTGGAATTTTAATAAAATTTGTTCATAATTTATGAAAGATTTTAGTTTATTTAATTATTTAGAAAAAATACAGGCTGGCACAATCTCCCATGCAGAGCTTAACAAATTAATTGAATACAATTTTAAGATTGCTATCTCCTTTTTGAAAAATTACTACAAATCCAAAATTAACCACAAAGCTTTCTATTTTCTACCACTTGAGGATTTAGCAATTGATGCCATTGTTCCTTTGTTTGTCAAAGATAAGAAAGGAATATTGGGCATAAAAAAAACTTTGTCTAAATGGAATGACCCAATAATAAACGAAAGTGATGCTGAACTTTTCATGTCAAAATTGATTTGGAAGAGTTCAGATCAGGCAATTACCCAATTATTAAAAGAAAACGACCCAATTTTTGAAAAAATTCTTAAAACTTTAAATACTTGTATTGCACAATATAATATCAAGAAAATTAGATATTTTGGAACTGTCTACATTGTTGAAAAAAACATCACTGAGATCAGCGGAAAAATATTAAAATATGAGTCATTTTATAAACTACCCGAAGATATTTTTAAGTATAAACAAATTACACTTTTTGAAAAAATATTTGAATATCTAAAAAACGAAACCGATTTTACTCAAGCTATTCCACTTAATCTATTGGTAAGAAGAATTAAGGAATACCATTTAACAAACCATAGTGAAAATAATTATTCTGGCAATTCTCATATCAATAACACTTTTATGTATGAGGAAATTGTAAAAGTAGGATTAGATCATATTCAAGATAAGATAGATAATTTTTATATTCCTAATAAAAAGATTACGGGGAATGACGCCGAACTAATTATGTCGACTTTTAAAGATATTTCTGTTGATATGTTAAACGGTGGAATGAATGGAAGTTTATATGATTATTTTAAGTACAGAAAAAATGATTTATCTTCTGAAATTTTTTATAGCGATTACCATCCCTTACTGAACAACTTACTAAAAAAATTCAAAAACAAAATTTCTACTTTAGTTGAATAAATACAATTATTTATCAGTCCTCAATCAAACGAACAAATACTTCCAAACTTAACATTTCTCTACACTTATTTAATTTTTTAAATTTATTTTTAACTTGACACAGATCACAAACTCCCACTTATTATCAATATAAATCATTTAATATAAAGTAGTTACCAGAATACAGTTGGTTAAAGGTATTGTTTGTTATTTTACTTTATATTAATTGTGTAAATTATTTATTTGCAACAAGTTACATTTTATATTATATTTCGATCAGAAAAAGTAGAATTAAAAAAGATTGTTGCTCTTAAAAGTTGAACTTTTTTTTCGATAATAGGATATTTGAATAAGGAGGTAAATATGGGAAGTATTGATTTATGGTATCTTTTGGTTCTATTAGGACTTTTTGTAATTGTTAATTATGGTTATAAAAAATTCCCTCGTAATGACGAAAAATTACTAAAAATGCTAACCGATCAGAAACTTTAATTAGGAGTAATAACTTTGGAATATTCAAACTATAAAACCAGTAAACTCTATTTTGCAAAAGGTGAAGATTTTGTTAGTACCAATCTGTTTGATGAAGATTTTCAAATGCAGGAAGACACAAAAAAAAGAAAGTTTACTTTAATAAGTTTAGGCTCTTTATATATATTTCTAATTCTTGCTTCATTTATCTTGTTAAGATAAAAAGCAAGTCAACATAATTTTCAATTCATATTTAAAAACAAAAAACGGCTGGATAGTAAATATATCCAACCGCTAAATTCTTACCCTACAATAAAATCAACTATGTAGTTTTTTCAGTAGTCTTTTTTGCCGTTCCATTCTGATTTTGTCCATTTCTTGCGTATATATAAGCATACTTATAATACGAACCGTAACTATTTTGCATCTCAAAATTATTTAATAATGCTCCAATAAATGAATTAGATTCCCCACTTTTCAGCACAGAAATTGATTTACTCATTAAATCACTATCGGTTGCATTAGCAGAAACAACTAAAATAGTTTCATCAACTATTCTCGAAAGAATTTCAGCATCAGTAACAGTAAGTATTGGAGGTGAATCGACAATAATTATATCAAACTCACTGCTTAATTTTTTAAGAAATGATTTCATTCCTCTTGAATCTAAAATTTCAGAAGGATTTGGTGGAATTGTACCAGCCGTTATAAACGATAAATTTTCTAAATCTGTTTTCCTTTCAATCTCTTCAAAAGTTGCTCTGCCAACAAAATAGTCGGTAAATCCAGGGAATCTCTTCTCATTAAATATACTGTGAATTCTAGGTTTTCTTAAGTCGCAATCTAAAATTACAGTCTTTTTATTTGAAATAGCAAAGCTGCCCGCTAAATTTACTGCAATAGTTGATTTCCCTTCTCCCGGAGCTGAGGAAGTTATTAGTATAGTTTTAGCCTCTCCATCAACCATAGAATACTTAATTCTTGTTCGAATAGCTTTAAATGCCTCACTTGCAACAGAATCAGCTCTATCCGAAATAAGAAACTCTTTACCGTTTTTCCCTGCAGTGGCAGCCATGTTAACCTTTGGAATCCAGCCTAACAAGTTGATATTTTTTTCTTCAATATCTTCAGGCGTTTTAATTCTTCTATCAAAATAATTAATAACTAAAGCATAGCCAATGGCTAACCCTAACCCTAAAACTAAACCAATCAAGATAATTAATTTTCTATTTGGTTTTGCTGGTGCTTTGGGTGTACGGGCAAAATTTAAGACAAGAACAGATCCGGTGGTGGACTGTTCATTTATTAGAGCTTCTTGATATTTTTCTTCAATGAGTAAGTATAATTTCTCATAGGCCATTTGTTCTCTTTCTAAACGAGCAAGCCCAATTGTTCGCTCGGGTAAAGATTCAAATCGTCTTTCATATCCTTTTAAGAATCCATTTAATTTATTAAAAGAAGCTTCATGAGCTTGGGATTTAACGGTTTCTTCAAAAATTTTCTGTGTTAATAATTTAATTTCTTCAGGACTTGAGGCAAGAATAGATGTTCTATATTCTTCAACACTCTTTTTTAATCTTGATTTAAGATCTACTAATTTTTCATCATATTGTTTTATTAGCGAGGGATTATTAAATGTTTTATTACCTGAGTTAGATAAAGCAATGTCTCTTTGCGTTTCAATCTCAGCAATTTGTTCCTGCAATCTTGCTAAGTAAGGTTCGGAAGTTTTGTTTTCCAAATAAATTGATATTGTTGGATCTTTTTTCTTGAGTTCATTTTTATACTCTTTCAAATTCCCTTGAGAAATTGATAATTCAACCTGTGAAGAATTTAGTTTAGATTCTAGATCGGTAATAGTTTCAATAAGTACCTTTGCCTGTTCACCTAATTCAACTACTCCACCTTTTAATTGATAACTCTTTAAATTATCTTCAGCTTGGATCAATTGCTCAAGTTTCTCATTTCTTTGACTAAACAAAAATTCTTTAACTTTAGATACTTGCTTTCTATTATCTAAAAGGTTAAACTCTTTGTAAACTTTTGAGTATGTATTTGCAATTAAAGAAGCCTCATAAGGTGAGGGTGACTCTACTGAGATTTCAATAAAATCCAATCCCCTCTTTTGTTCAATAGAGACTCTTCTTTCCAAAATTTTCAGAATATCATCATATGACTTTAATCCTTTACTTTCTTCTCCAAAATACTCTTTATCTATAACAAGGGAGAACATTTCGTTACTGTTAATAGCAATAAAGGAATCCATTATTTCAGTAGCAACTAATTCGGTAATTGATATATTTTTAATGGTCTCAATTTCATTGGCAATAAATCTATCTGCTTGACTACCACCGCCCAATTCCGGCAAGAATGGTGCGTCTAGAATACTTCCTTGAGGTTCAGAAATTTTCAACATAGTACTAGCTTTATAAATATCTGTAGCAGTAACTGCATAAATAATAGCAAGAATTAAAATTGTAAGAGAAATTATCATTACACTTAATTGATGCTGTCTAATAATATTGATATAATCCTTAAGGCTATGGGTCTCTTCTTCAGCCAAAAGGTCCCTCATATATGAAATATCGTTACCGTTAGAATTATTTTGTTGTAATGCCAATTTGAATCTCCTTACTAATTACTATTTTGAATTGTAATAATTAAAATCGTCAAAGAAATCAACGCTGAAAAGACAGATAATCCAATACTAAACCAATCCATAAAATACAAACGAGGTTCACCAGGCACGACCATAATGTCGCTAGGTTTAAGAGTAGGAACTTTTTTATATTTTCCTTCTAGTTTATCAGACCACATCAAATCATTATAATCAAATGGAATCATAATTTCTTTATTATCCTCAATTCTATAAATTCTTAATTCATCCAAATTAGAATCGTCAGTTGGACCACCGACAAATGAGATCAAATCAACAACATTTGTATATTCTGGTATTAAATATCTTCCTGGGTATTTTACAAAACCCCAAACAGAAACACTAATATTAATCGCTTCTGGATCAGAGTAATCATAAAAACCACCATATATTGTTCTTCTATTTTCAACTGCCAGAGAGCCTAACTCATAATCACGAATTTGACCGTATGTTACAACCTGGAAGAAGGTAACTGAAAGAAAAAGAACGCCAAATAAATTTTTCATATAAACCACTTAATTATGTTCTATTAAAGTTAAAAAAATAAATTAATGCTGCATGGAAAAATACAATTTTTTTTATAATAAATGGTAATAGAGAAAACAATGTATCAAAATAAATCACAGACTAAATAACCTTATATTCCATATCCTAATGAAAAAGAAAAATCTCGGTATAATGTAGATTTATATTCACCTAATGCTATCCGTCTTTCAAAATCAATATATTGGAAATGTGCTTTTACCCAAAGGTCATGCAATATTTCATATTCTGCATTGATTCCATAATAAGAATAATTTTTCCTATCACCAATTCTATCTGTAAATAAAAAATGGGGTTGAGGAATCGTAACTTTATAAGCTCTATTTCCCAATGCTTCAGTCCCCTTACGGATATGCTGAGTCCAAACCTTAACTTTTAATCCTCTTAAAAAAGTATAATCCAATGCTGCATAAAATAAATCACCATTATCCCCCATCCAATGTCCCATCAGCGAAGAAGAGCTTTCATATGTTAGAGTTGGAATAAAGTGCCTATAATTACCGGGATATACTTTTGTATATTCCAGAGTTAAACCCAAATTGTCTATCGGTAAATCTATTACGCTTCCCCCAATAGTAAATGCCATTTTATAATACTGAGTAGCAACATCAAAAAGCGCTTCGGGGGTTAATTCATCGGCATGAAAATTTGCATATAGATGTGTGTTTTTAAGATGATTTCTAGAACTAAGTGCCAAAAATAATTGTGTACTTGCTCCAGCATAGTTATCATTTCTATTTAAGTACTCATCGGCTAAATCAAAAAACATTATTGGAATTAAATATGATATTTGAAGATTATCTGAATATATTACAGATTCACCCATCGATAGTTCCAACCCTTCAATGGGTATGAATGTGACAGAATGCAATGCTAAATATTTGGGTATATATGTGTACCGATCAGTATTGCTGTATTGTTCATATCGCAAAGTTGAATAAAATGAGTTCGAATCTATTACATCAGAATTAAGCCAAGCATGTAAGTAATTAAATCTGAACCATTCCGTAGGTTTTAAATCTAGGCGAATATAAGGGAATGAGGGAGCTTTTTCTGAAAGAACTATTTTCCCGCTTTCTCCATATCCCCAATTCAAATGATTTTTACCAACAGTAAAAGAACCCCAATCCCAGTTAACCCCCAAGTCTACGTTGACAGTACTGTATTCCAGTCTTTCAGCATTCCGCAATTGTAAATCGATCGATGTGTTTTTTGAAAAATTATTGTAAAGACTATTTGAAATTGGAGGTGATTGACGTGTATGTTTTAATTCAAAATTATACCCTATAATGTCACCAATTTCTCCATGAAAACGTAAGCCCAAAAACATATTGGTAAAATTATCTTTTTCCCATGTACCAGATTCATATCCAACAGTTGGTCTAATATTTAAATAAGTTAAATCATTCGTAAAATTAAAAAACCGATATCGGTCATAATTATCTTTTGAAAAAAAAGTAAAATTATCATTACTTGTTTCATGAACTTCTTCTTTTTTCAACACACTTTCTGCACTTGTAATCTCACCTTGCGGGCTTCTAACTTCAAACTCCCAACTTTTGTCTAACAGATCCCGTTTTTTCTGCTCTTGTTGTGTTGAATCTTGATTGTTGCTTATGGATTCTGGATACTGGATACTGGATTCCGCCATATTTACCGGGCTTGGCTGGGCGAGCAAGTCTGGCCTCTGACCTCTTGTTTCTGACTTCTGTATTCTGAATCCCGCCATGGCAGGCAAGTCTGACTTCTGCTTCTCTATCTCATACCCAAATTCTTTTTCATAAAATTCTAATTCGTTTTGCTGCAATGATGTTAAATGAATAAAATTTACTCTGGCATCAATTAGCTTACTTGCAATATATCTTCTCGAGAGAGGTTTAATTAAATCTTCATATTCAATAATCCCTTTTTGGGCAAGAGTGGACAAATATGTATATATATTATTGTTTAACTCAACATTAGAAACTTGGAGAGAAAGTTATAATTGAAGAAAATAATATTAAAATAAAAATTGATTTTTTAATCATTTTTTGCCTCTGTAAAATTCAAAAGAATTTAATATTAAGTAATGATGACAGTTTATATTTGATAAATCAAAAAGAATAGTCATATTAAAATTGGGTTATTAACTATCGATTAAAATTTGATTTTCTTCGACACTTTTATGAGTAAATTCTGGAGCAATTTTTGTAAACGCTTCTACAATTTCTCCTGCAGTAAGACTATGGCAATTTTTTATTAATAAATCTAATTTGGAATCAAGATCATGAGGAATAAATTCACTGGAATTTTTTGCGAACATAATTTTTTCATGCTCTGTACGCAAATATACCTCTCCATCTGCAAATAATTCTTCAAACATTTTCTCCCCGGGTCTAAGTCCAGTGATCTTAATATCTACATCAACACCTTCTTCTAAACCTGCTAAACGAATAACATCTTTTGCAAGATCCAAAATTTTAACCGGCTCGCCCATATCAAAAACAAATATTTCTCCCCCTTTGCCCAAAACAGATGCTTGTAAAACAAGTTGAACGGCTTCGGGAATAGTCATAAAATATCTTTTAATCTCAGGGTGCGTCAATGTTATTGGTCCGCCCCTTTCTAATTGTTTTTTAAATGTTCTTATAACACTACCTCTGCTGCCTAGTACATTCCCAAATCTTACGGCTTTAAAATTAACATTATTTTCAGAGGATGCTTTTAGCACAATCATTTCAGCAACTCTCTTTGAGACACCCATCAAATTTGTGGAGTTAACAGCTTTGTCTGAAGAGATAAGTATAAAATTCTGAACTCCATGTTTTAAGGAACACTCAACTAAATTCCTTGTTCCCAATAAATTATTTGTTATAACTTCAGATGGATTATTCTCCATTAGAGGAACATGTTTATGAGCTGCTGCATGAAAAATAACATCAGGTTTAAACTCATTAAAAATTATATCAAGTCTTACTTTATCCTTAATATCGCCAATTCGACTAATAATATTAGTATTTATTATTATCTGTGTTTTTCTAGTTGCTTTTATAAACTTTAGTTCTTCTTCAATTTCAAATATTGAATTCTCACCATGACCCAATATAATTAATTTTGCAGGATTGCAGTTTAAAACTTGCCTGCATAGTTCACTTCCTATAGAACCACCGGCACCGGTAAGTAAAATAACTTTTCCTTTCAATAATTCAGTAACTTTTTGAATATCCGTTTTAATTGGGTCTCTTCTTAACAAATCTTGAATTTCAATTTTTCTAAGCTTACCAATATCAACCTTTCCACCCAAAATTTCATGAATTCCAGGTACCGTAAGTGTTTCAATTTTGTTATTGCTGGCGGTTTCCAAAATACTTCTTATAGTTTTTCCCGAAGCTGTAGGTATAGCAATTATCACCTTGCCAATTTTAAACCGTTTTGCAATTTTTGCCATTTCATCAATAGTTCCTAGTACAGGTACGCCCCTTATTCTTAATTTTAATTTTGAAGGATCATCATCAAGAAAAGCAACTGGAGTCATTTTTAGATAATTATTCTTTTGTAATTCCTGAGCAACAGCAGCCCCTGCAGCACCTGCACCTGCAATAAGTACATAAGCGCCAAAAGCATTTGAGGACAGTTTCCGTTCATCAATCCGTTCAAAAAACCTTATACTGAACCTAACGGAACTAACCAGTAACATTACAATTATACTTTCGAGAAAAGGGAAAGAAAAAGGTAAGTTTATAAACGGTAAATTTGGAATAGATCTTAATATTACAAAAACTATGGATTGAATAAGAACAATATTTATGCTGATGTAAATTAAACGCGCAAGTTCATCAATACTTGCAGTAGCCCAAAATCTTCTGTAAAGTTCAAAGAAATAAAAAACTGTTAGTTTAATTACAGCAAAAAGTAATGTACTGTATAAAAGGGCTTCACCATATTTTGAATAATCAATATTACCATCTAAACGCATTAATAAAGTTAAGAAAGGTGCAACCAGACAAATAATTAAGTCTATTATAAAAAAATGTCTGTTTCTTAACTGCTTTGTAAAAGTTGATAGAGTTTTATATGGCATTGGTCAATTTCAATTATAAAAGATAAAGCAAATATAGTAAAAGTCTAATAAATAAAACGATTTCAAGATAAGATTTTCAATTCAGAAAATTCTTTTGTATGTCATGCTTATGAACTTGCCCTCCTAAGGTGGGGATCAGCATCTGGTTTTTGTTTGAAATGCTGATGAACTTGCCCGCCGTAGGGGGGATCAGCATCTCAGCTCTTTCAGTTAATTCTTTAGTTCCCTCCGTAAAATGAACGGGGCAATCTGGCTCAGAAGCATACCGAAAACATTTTTGTGTTTGTCATCTCGAACCGAATGGAATGAGCGTGAGAGATCTTTCTTCATGCTTTTTTCCCCTTTTTTCATTTCTTTACTTTTCACTTCTTTACATCTTTCCTTCTTAACTTCTTCTCTTCTCATTTTAGAATCTTGAATCTGTTTATTTCAAAGCCCATAACTCAAAGCAAAAGTAAAGAAGCTTCCCTCACTTGTTAAAAGCTTGCCATTAAGTTTTTCATCAGAAAATCGGTACTTTGCAGAAGCATAAAAACCATGCATAATTTCATAATTGATTTCTGCTCCGTACATTGTAACATTATTTTTTTCACCCCATAAAAAAGAATGTTTTTGCTGATATCTCTGCTCATCAAAACTCTCTTCATCTCCCTTGCGTATATGGGCATAGTAAAGATCTAAATTTAATCCTCTTACTAATTCTTTTACGTAAAGAAAGATATAATCTGATCTGCATTACTGCCAATCCAATGTCCCATTTGATAACCATAATTTTCATAAGTTTGAGCTTTATCAGCGTGGAAATAAACAAATGGATGTATTTTTGTATATTCTAATACTAATCTCACTTTCCGGTATTAGTGGATCAATTGATTTAAATCCAATATTATAACCTAAGGCTTGAGGATAATCGGAATTACTAATAGAAAGTTCATCAATAAAAATGAACCATAAATTTTTATTTTCGACCAATAGTTTTTATACCAAAAGACTAGCAAATAATTGTGCATTACCGGCAGCATTGATCCGGATCAGTTAAATAATGATCTGCTAATCTAAAAAATGCAATTGGAATTAAATAAATCGGTTCAAATTTATCACTATAAACTATGGATTCCCCTAATGAAAAATTTAACTCCCTATATGGAGTAAATGAAAGCAAATGTGTTACAAAATATTTTTCAACTTTTGATAAATGATCTCTTACGAATCCATTTCTTATTGTAGTAGAATCAATAACTTGTGAGTTTAAGTATCCATGGATATAAGAAAACTTAAACCAATCTGAGTGATTGGCTTCAAGCTTGATATATGGAAATGATGGAGCTTTATTAGATAAGATAATTTTCCCGTTTTCACCACTTCCATAATAATTAAAATCCTTACCAATAGTAAAATTACCCCAATCCCAACCAAAGCTAATGCTAGCGTTCATTCTGTCAAAATCTAAATCCATTTTTTGTAAAACTATTAAATTCAAATCCCGTTATTGCATTGAAAATTTCTTGCATTATCTAATAATCGTTCCACTTAAATGGTTATCATAAAATTCTAAATTAAATCCAATATTATCATTAAAACTTCCACTCAGTTTTATTCCGTTATTCCAATAAGTTGAATTATTATTATCATCAATCTCTACCTCATATCCTAATATTGGATCAACAAAAAGACTAAATCTTTCAGTTATCATAACTAAATAATCTAAATCTGTTATATTTATCAAAACCAAAATTGTCACTTTCAAGGTCAACTAATTTATTCTTAACTTCATATTCAGTAAGATCAAAACCTAACTTATTTAATTCGGAAGAAAACTCTCGGATGAAGAATTCCAACTCTTCTTCTTCCATACTACTTATTTTGTTTGTTAAATTTTTGTCTGTTTTCTCTGAATTCCTAATTCTAAATTCTGACTTCTGACTTCTGTTTTCTGTCTCCTGTCTCCTGTCTTCTATATCCTTGATTTTCTCTGCAATATACATTCTACTAAAAGGAAGAATCTCTTCATTAGTCTGAATAATTCCTTTCTGACTCATTCTTTCAAGAAAACTATAAACACTGCTATTCACCGGTTCAAAGTTAACTTGGGCGAAGGAAATAGATGTGAGATGTGAGATAAGAGATATGAGAATAAAAATTGTATATATTTTTTTCATGTAATAAATTAGATTAGTTTATGAAAGATAGTACAAATTTGTCCTTCTGCCCTGAAGACTTTTCTCGTTTTTTGTCATGCTGATGAACTTGCCAGCCGTAGGTGGGGGATCGAGCATTTTTCAAAGGGATCTGATTGAAGTAATTCAGAATATCCACATTCTAGTTGGTATTCCATCATTTTAGCTAAGAATATTTTTCTAATAATGAAAGGATTCTTTATTTGTATACATCTTTACGATGTTTTATTCTATAAATAAATATTTTGCTAGCATTGTCATTAATTAAAAATAAAATACGGTAGCTGCCACTTCTAATCCTATAGCCATCATCATTGCTTAATTTTTGAATTCCTATTGGGCGAGGATTTTGTTCTAATAACTTTAATTTGGATGCTATCTTTATCAATTCTTTGATTGGCAACTTATCAAGATCTTTCTGAGCAGCAGGTTTAATTATTATTTGATAATTCACGTTTAGACATGTATTGTTCTAAAGTTAGCTCTTTACCTTTCACTTTTTTAGCTTCTTCAAAATCAGATATGTCTTCCAGGAGTTCAATTACTTCAGAAAATGCTGGATTTTCTTTCATTTTGTCCCACTCTTTTCTTGGAATTTGTACTTGCTTTTTATTTTTTGTTAACATTTTCTTCACCTAATTTATTGTTACAAACATACATAAAAATGATATAATTTTCTTTTTTTCATATTACAATTTTACAATTTTGAAATCTAATGCCATAATTGTTAGATAAATTCCCAAGATTTAGCCATTGTGGATAAACTCAGACCGGGATGACCCGTCAAAAAAGATGCCGGGCAGGCAGTTTTTTTTTGTTTGTCATGCTGATGAACTTGCCCGCCGTAGCTGGGGATCAGCATCTCGATTTTTCACTTTTGTCTTTTTACTTTTGACGCTAGTGAGTTACCCCTTTACTTTTGAAGACGTTTGTGAATGTTAAAACAATTATCTTTAAGTCAAACCACAAAGATTTTTTCTCCATGTTTCAACGTTAAACACTAATTATTTTGTAATAACCACTTCCATAATGGAATTATAAAAATTGTTTTCTTATCTATTGTTATTTCTTCTTCATGTGAATTGGTAATTAAAAAAGATTGGCTAATATTTAAATGGTTCATGCCTTCTGCCAACGAATTCAATTCTCTGTTTCTGGTTGTTAACTCATTTATTTGATAACATGAATTAACTAAATATATTTTATCAGAATCCTTAAAACAAAAATCAATTTCTTGTTTTAATTTTAGGTAGGATATATTTTTATATTTTCTTCTCAATTCTAAAAAGACAATATTTTCAAATCTTCTTCCTATGTCATTTTTTATTGAAACAGTATCAACTAAACCAGAATCTAAACTATAAATCTTTTGTGGATTTCTTTGGATCTCTCTTACGTTATTTGAAAATATTTTAACAGGGAATAAAATGTACGCCTCTTCTAAATATTCTATGTACTGATATAAACTGTTTTTGGAAACCTTAACTCCCTGTGATTTCAAGTCGTTAAAAATCTTTGTTATACTGATTGGATTAGACGAGTTAGTCAATAAAAATTTAATCAAGTATTTAATCAAATATAAATTGCTGATATTATATCTCTCTATTAAGTCCTTGTAGATTATTAGATCTAAATACTCTTTTAATATTTTGGGCTTTTCAATATCAGAAGCGCTTAATAATTCAGGAAATGAAGAATGATTAACATAATCATCTATTGCGTTTATAATTTTCGATCTGTTTTTTGAAGAATAATGATTTCGGTCAATTCCTTTAAATGCTAAGTATTCAGTAAAATTAAAAGGGAATACTTCAAAACTTATTGTTCTGCCCCTAAGCGAAGTTGCAATTTCTTTGCTTAAAAACTTTGAAGATGAACCGGTTATAAAAATTCTACATTTTAATGAATCATCTATTCTGCGTATAAATTTTTCCCAATTCTCAATATTCTGAATTTCATCAAAGAAAAAATATACAGCTTGGTCTCTATTTTTTGGGAAAAGCTCATAATAAGCTTCAATAAATAAATTAAAATCTTTAAGTTCTAAAGGGAATAGCCTATCATCTTCAAAATTTATATATATAATCTGATCATTTTTATTTTCTTTTCTTAATTTTTTTATTATTGAATAGAATAAAAATGTTTTGCCGGTTCTTCTTGCACCAATTAGTGAGATAATTTTATTGGAATTGAGCGGAATCTTAATTTCCCTCTCAATAATTTCAGGCATTTCTTTTTCAAGAAAATCAGATATAATTATTTTAAATATTTCTTTCATTTTGTCTTCATTCACAAGGACAAAAATAGCGACATTTGACTTCGTATACAAGGACAAAAAGCATTCATGACTATGTGAACATTAAATACTTTTCATGAAATGGCTGTTTATTAACTCGGTGAGTAATAGTAAATTTGCTAATTCAGATATATTAATTGATTTTACAATATTGAAATCAGATTCCACAATTGTAAGAAAGTAATTTTGGTTAAAACTAAATTTATTTATTCAATAGACAAATATTTCAATTCCATTTTTCTCACCACGTTTACCAGCCTTGGTTGGGCGGGCAAGCATAATTTCTAAATTATCTACTATCATTCCATTAAAAACTCTTCAAAATTCTCTTTATGTATTACTTTAAAAGTGCTTTCTTGGTATGTGTTCAAAAATAATTTGGGATTTTTAACTTTTGAATTAGGATTCCATTTGAATTCATAAGCCATAATTTTACCATCCGATTCCTCAATAAAATCAATTTCCTTTTGATCCTTTGTTCTCCAATACCAATAATTAACCCATAAATTTGAGTAATTTAAATATTTTATTCTTTCTGAAATTATAAAATTTTCCCAAAGTGCACCAACATCTTGTCTACTTTCAATTTGATTGAAATTTGAAATAATTGCATTTCTTATACCATTATCATAAAAATAAATTTTTTTGCTACTTTTTAATTCATTTCTCAAATTCCGACTAAAAGAACCCAATCTAAAAATAATAAAAGTTTTTTCTAAAAGATCAATATACTTTTCAACAGTTTTAGAATCAATTCCGCACAATTTGACCAAATTCATTATATGAAACTTGAGAGCCTACTTGAAAAGCAATAGCTTGTAATAATTTTAGAATTTTATCAGGTTTTTTAATTTGTTCCCATATCAAAATATCTTTATACAAATAACTATCGGAAAGTTGCTTTAATATTTCCTTTTCATTGCCTTGGTTATTAACAACATCAGGATAATATCCATAAATCATTCGATGAGGAATCAATCTTTTTTCTTCAAGTAAACCATGATGTCAAAACCATTTCATTAAAAGGAGATTGGAAACATTTTATATTCCCATTTTCTACCGGTTAATGGTTCATTTATTTTATTTGCCAAATCAAAAGATGAACTACCTGTTGCAATCAATTGTATATCCGGCATAGTATCAGTAATCAATTTAAGTCTTAAACCTATATTTTCAATTCTTTGGGCTTCATCAATAACTACAATTTTTTTTGACCCAAAAATAGCTTTTAGTCTTGTTGCTGAGATGTTTTGAAATAAATTTTGTATATCTAATTCATCACCGTTTAACCATAATAAATCTTCAATTTCATTAAATAATGATTTCAGCAAAGTTGTTTTTCCTACTTGCCTTGCACCAAACAAAATTATTGCTTTCCCTTTGAATAATTTTGAGTTAATAATATTATGTAGTTTTCTTTTTATCATTTTCGAGTAATTGATGACCACAAATATACGACTTATTTGGATTAGATTCCTAATATTTATCTACTTTTTTGGATTTTATTCCTTTTTACGTATTGTTTCAATTAGAATACAAAACTTACAGAAGTCGAACAATAGTGAGTAATTTTTGCTGAAAACAAATCTTTTTACGATTCGTCAGAATGACACAAGCGAAATTGTCATGCTGATGAACTTGCCCGCCGTAGGTGGGGATCAGCATCTCTTTTTACTTTTAGATGCCGAATAAAGATTTCGGGCATGGACAAGTATGACTTGAGTATAGGGAATGAACATGTTATTTAATACTCTATAATGGCAACTCTATTATTCCGTTTATAGATCTTTACTAATAACAAGTACGACCCGATCCAAATCCGCATCAGTCAAATTAGATCCTGAAGGCAAACACAAACCTTTCTCAAATAATTCTTCTGATGTTCCATTCTCATATCTTGGAGCATCTTTAAATATTGGCTGCAAATGCATCGGTTTCCATAAAGGACGTGCTTCAATATTCTCTTTCTCTAATGCTAAACGTAATATCTTCTCGAGTAATACCGTTTGTAAGTTTTGGATCTACAGTAATGCAAGATAGCCACCTATTTGAAAAACTTCCTTCAATTTCGGGTTGAAATTCAATTCCTTCAAATTCAGATAAAGATTTTTATAAAATTCAAAATTCTTCTTCTTTGTTTTACTCTTTCTTCTAAAACTGTCAGTTGTCCACGACCAATAGCAGCAAGTACATTGCTCATTCTGTAATTATATCCAATATGCGAATGCTGATAATGAGGAGCATCATCTCTAGCTTGTGTAGCTAAAAATCTAGCTTTTTTAATATAATCTTCATTATTTGAAAGCAGTGCACCACCACCAGAAGTAGTAATTATTTTATTCCCATTAAATGAAAGAATACTCATCAATCGAACCGAAGTTCCACAGATGCTTTTTTCATTTTTGTATTCTATTTCTTCCCTAAAGCTTCTGCTTTCCGCTTATCTCCTTCATATTATTGGTAATTATCATATTCTTAGTTGGCAATTTGCTGATACTTATACTATCTCAATTCTTTCAGGGCATACCATAAAGATGTAACAACTATAATTGCTTTTGGTTTTTTCCCTTTTGAAATTCGATCTTTAATTGCTTCTTCCAGCAAATCAGGATCCATATTCCAAGTATCTTTTTCACTATCAACAAAAATTGGAGTTGCTCCTTGGTAAACAATTGGATTTGCAGATGCTGAAAAAGTAAAACTTTGACAAATAACTTCATCACCACGTTTTAACACCTAGACATAATTAAAGCCAAATGTAAGAGCAGCTGTACCAGAACTTAAAGCGGCAGCATATTTTACATTAGTATATTCTGCAAGTTCTTTTTCAAAATTATTTACATGAGGACCTAAAGGAGCAATCCAATTGGTGTCAAATGCATCTTTTACGTATTCTTAAACTCCTTTTCTCCCATATGAGGAGATGAGAGCCATATTTTATTCTGCATAGTTTTATCTCTTTTTCAAACTTTTATCCGCCATTTTATTAGGTGGGCGTTTTCTCCCCATGAGGAGATGTCCACCAGAGTAAGCCTGGCCTTAATGATTTTATACGGGAATGGTAAGTAAAATGGCCTGATTTTGTTATTCATAGTATTGTTGTTTTTTCTTCATAATATTCAATGCAAATCTTAGGATACTGCAAAGTTTTCATTTTATTTATTAATATTGAGACATCGAATACAAAATGTTTCAGTTCTATTGCTCCGCTAGCTGAATCATAGATGATATAATCTGATAAATTTATGTATTTTCTATTTTGACCTAGACTACCTGTATTCACTAACAAACTGTTATTTGATTCACGTTTAAACTGATAATGTGAATGACCAAATATATAATTCCCCTCAAGGAATTTTAATTTGAGTCAAATCCGTATCCGGGTAAATGTATTTCTCATTGATGGAATGTACAATTTTGAAGGGACCAAGATTATAGGAATCTTTATATTTTTTAATTTTTGCATTACATCTGAAATGTGGGTAACAAAAATCAAAAAATGTTTGTGCAATTAAATTTTGCCCATTATAGTAACCTAAGATATAATTTGTTTCATGATTACCAGTAAGTAAAATTATTTCGTTAAAAGTATTTAATAATTCCACACATTCATTATCCCAAGGACCATAATTAACAACATCACCATGACAAATTATTTGATCATAGTTATTTTTTTCTAAAATAAATATTTTCTCTAGAGCTATTAAGTTCCCATGCACATCACCAAAAATTAAATACCTCATAAGCAATTAATAATTATTTTAAGTTAATATTATTACTTACGAAAATCAATTGTGTTTTGAAGAGCTTCATCAAAACTAGTTAGATTATTACTATTAATTATTCTTTTTAATTTTGTAATATTTATTGCTGCACGAGATTGATGATTATCTAAATTATTATTTTTTATCTTACCCAAATCAACATTAAGATTATTATAAACTTTTATGGCGAGTTGATATAAATTTATTTCTTCACCAGAAGCAATATTTATAATACCCTCATGCTTTTTTTTAATTGATTTGGAAATTATTTTGGATGCATTTTTAACATAAAGAAAATCTGCAAAAACTAAAT
Organism: uncultured Ignavibacteriales bacterium; assembly: GCA_963704835.1. Taxonomy (GTDB): domain Bacteria; phylum Bacteroidota; class Ignavibacteria; order Ignavibacteriales; family Melioribacteraceae. The sequence continues at coordinate 138,082 of CAVPHW010000006.1, forward strand.
CGCCATTGGAAATAATTAAATCTTCCATATAAAGTGCTTTGTCAATAAAATTACACAAAACACCTTTCCATGCCATTTTTTCTCCAAATAATGCAGATAATCTCGCATTACAAACAGGGATACCCGTCTCATTTGATAAAACATTAAATATTAATTCTTGATTGAGTTTCGAAATACTGTAAGCTGGAGAGTTTCTAAATGGAGCAATACATA
>CAVPHW010000007.1:0-9206 GCA_963704835.1 uncultured Ignavibacteriales bacterium
ACAAGTACATATTCAGGTGCGAGTAGAGAGTTAAGGCAGACCAAAGGGAATTTTATAATATCTCCCTCCATCTATCTATATGCTAGTAGTAGTGTTGGTGTTTTAAGTAAGTATCTGGATTCAAAAGAAGAAAATACGAAATTTGGGCAGAATACCTTTCAATCTGCTTATCTTTTCTTATCGAAATTAAATGTAATAAAAAGACCATCAGAGTTACCAAAGGGATATTTTATTCCTATGTGGACAAATAGTGGGACTTATTTGCGTGAGTTGCATGCTGACTTTGGAATTACAGGTGTTTTTTTAGTTCCTTTCTTAGTTGGGTTACTTAGTACATGGTTATGGTTTAAATTTTATGAAGAAAGAAATTTAATTGTTTTCGCGCTATTGATCTATTGTTATCTCATAATTGGATTTTCATTTTTAGTAATGGTTACAAGATTTTACTATTGGACTGTAGATTTATTATTGATCATTCTGATTATACCGGTCTTAGAAAAAGTAGTTGCAGCCGTAGTAAGAAATCAGGTCAAAAGTAAATAAGCTAAATGAAGTTTAAAAGATATGCATTCTAATTGTCCAATTTGTGAAAGTTTCGATAATAAAATATTATATAAGGATTATCCTGGATATTTAGAAGGTAGTTCTTATACTATTAATAAATGTAATACATGCGATTCACATTTTATAATTCCCACAGAAAACATTCAAAGTTACTATGATATCATCTATTCGTCTAAAGATACGTTTGGGTATGATAGGTATTATCGTTACGCTAATATTGTAAAGAAGAAGAATGATCCTCTGAAATATTTAGCTCAAAATGAATCTACATATTATCCAGTTTATCAATATTTAAAAGATAAAAGTAGATTAGCCGTACTAGAAATCGGTTGTGGATATGGATATTTAACTTATGCTTTGATCAAGAAGGGTTTTTCTGTAAAGGCAATTGATATAGCTTCAAACGCAATAAATATTGCTAAAGAAAATTTTGGTAACTTTTTCTATAGAATGGACGTTAGGGAATTTGTAAACCAAACATCCCAAAAGTTTGATCTAATTATAGGGACAGAATTAATTGAGCACCTTGAAAAGCCAATTGATTTTTTATCGGATTGCTTAAAGATATTGAAGGAGAATGGTAAGATAATTTTAACAACTCCAAATAAAGATTATTACAAATATAATTCAATCTGGCAAACGGATCTTCCTCCAGTTCATATTTCCTGGATCGGGAAAAAGGGGATAAAAGTTCTTGCAGAAAAACAAAATCTAGTGGTGAATTTTTGTGATTATTCAAAGTACAATTCAAAAACGGAAAACAGACTTGCTATTTATTTACGCAGTAGAAAGGAAAAAATTGGAAGATCATCTCTAACAAATGATGGTAAACCAATACAGTTCCCACGACCTCCGTTTTTTGAATTAGTATATTTATATCTTATGCATAGAATATCTATCATACGTTCTATTTCAAATTTTATTTATAGTCTTATAAATGGTTCTGAGAGTACTCTAGGGATAATCCTTGAAAAAAAGACTCATAAGGATATCTTTAACAAATTAGAACAATTATGATTAATAAAGTGAATAATGAAATAGAAACTAAAGATATGAACATACTATTTAGTAAAGGATTAATTGCCAAAAATACGATGTACAATCTTCTGGGATATGGACTTCCATTAGTCCTAGCAGTGTTTTGTATACCAACTTTAATAAAGGACTTAGGTGAAGAAAGATTTGGTATATTAAGTTTAGCCTGGATGATATTAGGATATTTTAGTTTTTTTGATTTTGGAATAGGAAGGAGTCTAACTAAAATTATATCAGAGAATATTGGTTTAAATCAAACAAATAAAATCCCTGCTTTGTTCTGGACTTCATTACTTTTTATGTTCTTAATAAGTTTTTTAGTGACTATAAGCTTGTCGTTTTTTATACCTTCACTAGTTGACATTTTTAACATTACAAAAGAAATGCATCAGGAAACCATAATAATTTTTTTTAGCCTGGCTATCTCTATCCCAATAGTTTCCACTATGGGTGGTTTAAGGGGAGTATTAGAAGCATATCAAAAATTTGGTATCGTTAATGTTTTGAGAATTTCTCTTGGAATATTCACGTTTCTTGGTCCATTAGTCGTTTTAAAAATCACGAACAGTTTGTTCTGGATAGTAATTTTCTTAATGTTTATAAGACTCTTCATTTGGATTCTATATATAACGCAATGTTTTAAGGTTAATAAAAATCTTAAAAAAATCAGCTTTGATTTCAAAGTGATCTTACCAGTACTAAAATTTAGTATTTGGATAGCTATTGCTAATGTCATTGGTCCAATCATTCTTTACACTGATAGGTTTCTCATAGGGTCAATAGAGTCTGCTAAAGCAATAACCTATTATTCAAGTCCATACGAAGTAGTAACTAAATTGCTCGTCATACCTGGTTCAGTGGCCAGCGTTTTATTCCCAATATTTTCAGCAAGTTTTTTTACCGAACCCAAAATTTCAAAAAAATATTTTACACAAGGTGTCAAATTTATTTTTATAATTTTATACCCAATTACCTTATTTATAGTTACATTTTCATATGAGGGAATGGACTTATGGCTAGGCAAAAAGTTTGCTGCAAACAGTTCTCTTGTTTTACAGTTTCTATCTATTGGGGTATTAATGAATGGTATTGGAGTAATTGTTGATAATTTTTTACAGGGAATAGGAAAACCTAAAATCCCTACTATTATTTATATGGTTGAATTACCTCTTTTTGTATTAGCAATGTTTTTTTCTATAGATAGATTTGGAATAAATGGAGCTGCACTGACATGGATGTTAGCCGCTACATTCAGTACATTATGTTTATATCTTATTACTAATAAAATGTTTGCCATTAATTTTCAATCTAAATTTGGTCTAAATTCATTCTTATTAATGATCTTTGCACTTGCTATTCCTTTTGTTTTGAATGACATTATTGTGAAGATAATTTTCATTGTCATATCAATTTCCGTGTTTGTCATTGTTGCTTGGAAAGGCTTTCTCTCGAATGATGAGAAATATTTTATAACATCTAAATTGAAAATCAAAGTTTAGTAAGCCTTATATCTAAGATGCCCAAAATTGCTGCCGTAGTTATCCTCTATAATCCTGATTCAAATGTTCTAAATAACATTAGTTCATATATCGAACAAGTAGATAGATTATTTGTGGTCGATAACTCGGAAAAAGTAAATTACGAACTTGTGAAAAAGTTTAACAGATATTCCAATATTGAGTACATCCCTAATAAAACTAATATTGGTATAGCTGCAGCATTAAATATTGGAGCAAAAAAAGCTATTGATGAGGGATTTGATTATTTGCTGACGATGGATCAGGACAGTGAAGCATCACCTCTTATGGTTTCGGAATTGATGAATTGCTTCTCAGTTGATTCTAAAATTGCAGTAGTTGCACCATTACTTCGTCATCCAAGTGGCAGGAATTTTATTGCTAAGTCAAACAATCCGTGCGAGAAGGTTATTACGGTATGGACGTCTGGTAATCTGATAGATTTAAATATCTATAAACTAACTAACGGTTTTATGGAAGAATTATTTATTGATTATGTTGATCATGAATATTGCCTGCGGTTAAATACATTGGGATATAAAATTTATATTTGTAATAAAACTTTTTTAAAACATAATCTCGGGAAGATTGAAGAAATAAATCTTATTTTTCGAAAAGTATATCCAACTAATCATTCAGCAATAAGGCTTTATTACAGGGCAAGAAATCGTTTTTATGTGAAGCATCTTTATAAGAATCAATTCCCGGAGTTTTTTAAACAGGACAATAAGGATTTCTGGCGAAGTTTTATTAAGGTTATTTTATTTGAAAAAGATAAGATGAAAAAAATAAAACATTTCAGTTCGGGCTATAAAGATTTCACAAAGAACAAATTAGGAAAGTTTGAAAATAATTAGTGTTTAAATTAAGGAATGTCAAATGAGTGTTTTAGTTACAGGAGGAGCTGGCTTTATAGGCTCGCACGTTGTTGATAAATTAATCGCGCAGGGAGAAAATGTTATTGTTTTGGATGATTTAAGTGGTGGCTTCGAGGAAAACGTTAATGAAAAAGCCATTTTTATTAAGGGGGATATTTGTGATTATGAGTTAATTAAAAAAATCTTCAAAGAAAATAAAATTGAATACGTTTTTCACCTTGCAGCCTATGCTGCAGAAGGTTTGAGTCATTTTATTAAAAGATTTAATTATAACAATAATTTAATCGGAAGTGTCAACCTTATTAATCAATGTGTTATTCATAAAGTAAAATGTTTTGTATTTACTTCCTCCATAGCAGTTTATGGAAAAAACCAATTGCCTATGACTGAAGATACAATACCAATGCCTGAAGACTCTTATGGTATTGCTAAGTATGCAGTTGAACTTGAACTCGAATGTTCACATAAAATGTTTGGTCTGAATTATATCATTTTCAGACCGCATAATGTTTATGGTGAAAGACAGAACATTGGTGATAAGTACAGAAATGTTATTGGAATTTTTATGAATCAGATTTTGCAGCATAAACCATTAACGGTATTTGGTGATGGAGAGCAGTCCAGAGCATTTAGCTATATTGGTGATGTTGCACCAGTTATCGCAAATTCGATCCATGTAAAAGAAGCCTACAATGAAGTATTCAACGTTGGTGCTGATGTTCCTTATACGATAAACCAGCTCATCCAAAAAGTTAGGGAGGTAATGGATGCAAAACCTGAAGTTGCTTATCTTGATCCAAGAAATGAAGTAGTGCACGCATATTCCTCGCATAAAAAAGCCGAGACTGTTTTTAAGTTGAAGGAAAAAACTGACCTTGAGACAGGATTACAACATATGGCTGAATGGGTCAAACAGCACGGGGCAAAATCAACTAAAAATTTTGGAGAAATTGAGATTGAAGAAAAACTACCTCCAAGCTGGAAGACAAAGTAAATTACTATGAACAAAAATTATTTAATAATTCTACTAAACTATAACAATTGGCAAGATACAATTGAATGTGTCCACTCACTAAATAAAAGCGGAGTTAGTAGTTCAAATATTCTTATTATTGAAAATTGCTCAACAGATAATTCAAAAGACAAGTTAAACAATGAAGTCCCTGATGTTAAAGTAGTACATAGTAACAAAAATTTAGGATTTACAGGTGGAAATAATGTTGGAATTAAATATGCGTTTGAAAATAATTTTGATTACGCTGTCGTTCTGAACAATGATACCATTGTGGAATCAGAAAATGCAATCAGGAATTTAATTGATGAAATGGAAATAAATCCTGGAATTACTTTGGGAACCGGCAGAATTTATTATTACCCTGAAAAAGATAAAATTTGGTATGATGGAGGCAGGGTGATAAAATGGAGAGCAGCCGAACAACATTTTAATTTTAGAAAAAAAATTAATCAAATAAAATTAAATGATGATTTACGAGAAATTGATTTTATAAGCGGATGCTATATGTGTATCCGTTTAAAAGATTTACCCAGACTTGGTTATATGGATGAAAAATTTTTCATATACCTTGACGACCTTGAATATTCTTCCAGAGCCTCCAAGAATCAAATGAAGATGCTTTATGTACCAAGCTCTGTAATTTATCATAAAGCCAGAGGCGAGGGTAAGCATACACCAAAGCTAATCTACTATTCAATCAGGAACAGAAGATTATTAATTAATCTTCACTTCGGATTAATAACAAAAGTGTATTTTGAAATAGTATTAATTGTAAAAAGAATTATGTGGTTTGTTAAAAACAGAGAATATTTTTTAATTCTTAACCAGGCCGTTAAAGATTTTAACAGAAACTATTTAGGTCAAGCGCCTGATTTTATTAAATGAAGAGTAATTCTTTTGTAACTCACAGGTAATAATTGAATATTGGAATCGATGCCCGTTTGTTAGGATGTAAAATGGGAGGTATACAACGTTACCTTTCTAACATAATTAAATATCTTCCTGAATTTGATCATGATAATAAGTATACATTGTTTTTATATGAAGATGTTCTTCCTCCAAGCGAGTACTACTATCATTCAGTTATTAAAAGAAGTAAACTACCCCGTCAAATCTTTGAGCATTATTGGCTAAATATTGTCCTTCCTAAAAGAATTAAAGAACTACAGATAGATTTATTTTTCACACCTTATGTAATGGTACCCCTGAAAAAAGGTAACTATAAAAATATAATTGTAATACATGATGCGATGACCAAAGTAAATAAATCTTTCTATTCCGCATCGTACAGACATTATATAGAATTCTTTATCCGCCAAGCTGTTAAAGGAAGTGATGCCGTAATTACTGTTTCTGAGTCGGCAAAACAGGACCTTGTAAAATATTACAACATTTTACCGGAAAAGATACATCCGATTCACTTATGGACTGATGAAAGGTTTTGTGTTAGAGATATTGGAGAAACTGAGAAGGGGTTTCTTCAAAAACAATATGGCCTTCCATCAAAGTTCATCTTATACGTTGGAGCCATTGACAACAGGAAAAATGTTGCAGGGATTGTCAAGATATCGGATATACTCGAATCAAAAGGGATTGACATAAAATTTGTTTTGGTTGGTCAACCAGGTTATGGGTTTAATAAATTGCAATCGGAAATTAACTTTAGAAAAAAAAGAATAATTTATCTTAATAATGTAGAGGAAGATTCGATTCCTTATTTATATAATTTAGCAACCCTTTTTTTATTCCCTTCTCACTATGAAGGTTTTGGTATTCCGCCTCTTGAAGCCATGAAGAGTGGTTTGCCAGTAGTCGCTTCAAATACATCCTCTATACCCGAAGTAATTGGTGATGGTGGATTGTTGAGCAATGCAAATGACATTGTGGATTTTGCCAAAAATATAATTCGATTATTAGACGATGAGAAGGTTTATGAGGATATGAAAAATAAAGCTTTAATTCAGGCAAAAAAATTTACACCAGAATTATTGGTGCCTCAATTAATAAAAATTTTTAATAACAGTTTGAAATAATTTATTGTCTGGTAATTTGAAATAATTTTGATATGCTTGTAATTACCGTTTGTGCGTAAATATTTTTCATCGAATCGTGTGGACACATCGGGGAATAGTAACATTCACACTTAGGCTCAGGTTCCATTATCTCCCCTCTTCCATAAAGATAAAATTCATTCTTATTAAAAATATTATTGAAAATTATCGTCTTCTTCTTTAATCCCATTGCAATGTGCATTGCCATTGTAACAGCAGTAACTACCATGTCGCACTCATCTACTAATGAAATAAATTTATCAAGGTTGAAATGACCGAAATATTTTCCGCCACTTTTTTTAGACAGTATTAAATTTTTTTCGTGTTCTTGTTCCCCCCCGAGGAAAATTACCTCATAATTATTCTTTTTCAGGTTGGATGCTAGTTCAATCCAGTATTCATTTGGCCATAATCGGGAAGGCCATCTGCCACCGCAACCAGTGTTAAGTCCAACCACTTTTTTTGATTTGTCAATATTCCAATTCGATTTATCATCTTTAACTTCCAGAACATACTCTTCGTTATCAAAATTAAAACCACATATTTCGAAAATTTCCTGTACGTAATGTTTTGTGTTTTCTCTGCTGATGTCATTAAAAATTCCGGTCAGCCATTTATGCTCTTCAGCTTTGTTGGAAATTGGTTGCGCATTACCAAACCTGTCCATCGTAAATCCGGATTTCCTTTCCGCCTCGATGCTTTTAGCCAATGCAATTGCGAGTTTATCTTTATCAAGATTAATCAGCCAATCGAATCTGATCGACTTAATTATTTGGATATTTTCCATATTAACACTCAATATGTTGTCAACCCAATCAAATGAAAGAATTTCCGGTGAGTAAGTCAGCCAATAAATATTTGCGTCTGGATTATCCTTCCTCAATTTCCGTAAAAGAGGAGTCGTTCTGATAACATCGCCGATAGCACCGAGTTTAATGATTAAAATGTTCAGTGATATTTGTTTGTAGTGAGTACACTCTTCACAATGAACACCCAATTCCTTATGTGGTTTGCAGGGAATATCCCCTCTGTAAAACCTGCAATCGGTTTTAATCAGCATTGCGTACTTTCATAATATATTTTAATAAATTTACAGACAAATATATTAAAATTGCTTTGATCGTTCTATTTAATATGTCCCAAGCAATTATTAATGAATCAGCTATTAAAAAGTAATTACAGAAATTTGAAGATACTTATTATAACTCCTCGAATTCCATATCCGCCTTACAGAGGAGACAAACTCAAAATATTTAATATTGTCAAACAGTTGCAGAAAAAAAACGCTGTTACTGTCATTACAATTTTAAGAAATAAAAAACAGCTTGATGAAATCGAGGAATTAAGAAAACTTAATTTCGATATTCTGTACGTTAATATTTCTTTTCTTGAATCAATACTGAATGTTATTATTTCAATTTTTACCTGGCTTCCATTTCAGGTGGCGTGGTATAGATCAAAAAAAATGAAACTAAAAGTCAGTCAATTAATTAATTCTGGCAAATATGATGTTGCATATTTCCACCTGATAAGATCTGCACAATACTTTCCTCAAACAAAAAGTAAAAGCTCAGTTCTAAAGGTAATTGATTTCACAGATGCAGTCTCGCTTTATCTTAATAGATTTTTTAGCATTGAGAAGAATCCCTTTAAAAAAATCTTCCTTGGTATTGAGAGAAAGAGAATTGAAAAGTACGAGGTTATAGCAAATAAATTTGATGCGGTGTTCATTTGTTCTGAAGTCGATCGTGAATATTTAAAGCAGCAGGGGATAAAAGCAAACATGAGAATTATCAGGAACGGTGTGGACGTTCAACAGTTTACAACTGAGACACTCGAATACGATAAAAGCAGAATTATTTTCACAGGGAATATGCCTTACTATGCTAACTATGACGCTGCCATTTATTTTGCCAGGGAAATTTTTCCTTTGGTACTCAGTGAAGTGCCAAATGCAAAATTTTATATTGTGGGTCAGAATCCTCCATTGCGTGTTCGGTCTCTTGCCAGTAATAATATAATCGTTACCGGTTTTGTAAAAGATATTAAATTGGAATATCTGAAGAGCAATATTAACGTAGCTCCAATGAGGTTCGGTGCCGGCACTTTAAATAAGATAATTGAATCTTTGGTATTGGGCGTTCCT
>CAVPHW010000008.1:0-6098 GCA_963704835.1 uncultured Ignavibacteriales bacterium
AATGGATAATAAAGAATTTAATAACAAGAAGAATATTAAAATAAAAAGGGGTTTAAGTGGCGTATGTTGTTTGACCATGCTGCTATAATAATTGACGGATGTGAAAATCATCTCAATTTTCTATAGTAATTATAACTGCCAACAAAAAATATTTTGTGTACTTATAAGAAAACAACTTGCTCACACTAATTAAGCTAAAAAAAACCGATTTTTCTATTTGTATTGTCAAATGGAAATATTTCAAACTATGACAATAATATTCCAAACCATAAAAGAAAAACCTGAAAAAATTATCCGTTGGCTATTCATTGTGATTGTGTTTCTTATCATTCTTCAGCGAGCATGGATGAGCGATGATGCTTACATCACGTTGCGAACAGTTGATAATTTTATTAACGGGTACGGCTTGACCTGGAATATTAATGAAAGAGTTGAAGTTTACACGCATCCCTTATGGATGTTGCTGTTAAGTTTGGTTTATTTCTTCACGCATGAAGCATACCTGACAACCATTTTCCTTTCCTTAACCTTAGCTTTATTTATATTAATTTATCTTCAATCCAAGATCAGACCCTTTCCCCATTTCATAATGGTTTTTCTTGTATTAGGACTTTCAAACGCTTTCGTTGATTTTTCTACCTCTGGATTGGAGAATGCTCTCAGTTACGCATTGTTTGCATTATTTTTCTTTCAATTCTTTTGCGAGAAAGACTATAAAGAGAATTATTTCAAAATCGTATTTCTGGCTGGTTTGATTGGCATGACCCGGTTAGATTTACTGTTGATTATTCTGCCAATATTAATTTTGACTTTTTTCAAACAACCTAAAAAATGGCAAGCAATCTGGATAGGATTTCTTGCTCTTTCGCCTTTGATTGTTTGGGAGATTTTTTCATACATCTATTATGGATATATGTTTCCGAATACTTTTTATGCAAAATTAAATAGTGGGACACCATCCAGCAGGTTGGCGATTTAAGGGTTATTTTATCTGATTGCATCAATTAAACACGATCCACTGACAATATTGGTTATTTTGTTTGGAACCATCTATGGTTTGTTCAACAAAAATAAAATCATTCGCTTGTGGGGTGTTGGACTTCTTCTGTACCTTACCTACATCGTTAAAATTGGTGGAGATTTTATGGTGGGCAGGTTCCTGACGATCCCATTTTTGATTTCCCTTTTGCTGATAAGTCAAACTTTTCTTCAAAATCTAAACATCAAAAAAATTTTAATGACCTGTATCCTGGTTGTGGTGCTTGGATTGCTTTCTCCACTGCCTTCATTCAAACAAATCCATCCAGAAGGAAGTTTTATAGATTTTCATGGAGTTCATGATGAAAGAGATTTTTATTTTTATGGAACAGGATTATTGCGATCAAGAACTTTTATTTTATTTCCTGAATTTAGTTGGATTGATGAAGGCAAAAACATAAAACAAAAAGCAGATTTATATGGGGGCCAAATAATCATAGCTCGAAATATAGGTTTTTTTGGTTATTATGCTGGCCATAATGTTTATATTATTGACAGTTTAGCGTTAGGAAATGCATTTCTTGCACACCAGAAATTGGATGATACCACTGTTTGGCGAATTGGTCATTTTGAAAGAAAAGTAAATCAGGAATATTTACAGACAGTACAAACTGGAGAAAATAAGATCCAAAATAAGGAAATTTCAAAATTATATGATGATATTTATATAAGAACTAAAGAGCGCGTATTTGATATTGAACGCTTAATATATTTATTAAAGTTTGATATTACAATTGATTATTAAATCTAAAATAATTATTGATCCGTTAAATTAGATTATGTTAAAAAAAATAAAATTGATTAGAAAAAACATTTAAAGTAAAGAAATTTACCCATCATTGGTTTGATGGGCCTATGTTTCAACAATCTTTTTGTCTAATATAAATCGCGCTTGGGGGAATGATGATATTTAAATCATTTTGAAAACGGATGATAATTTTACCTATTGGTATGGTTTAACCTGGCTTTTTATTTTTTACAAATTTCCCTAGTAATAATAATGCGGTTGTCAAAATTGAAACATATATAAAAAATGGAACCAGGAAACCGGTGTGTTGCCCTTCATATCCGAGGAAGAAAGGCATAATTGCCGGGAGATAACCCAGCAAAATAGGGATCCATCCAACCGGGAAAAGGAATAATGTGATTAAATCTGTTTGCAAAAAATATGGGATCGTGAGAATGCAGGTTACAGCCAGCAATAGAAAGCGTTGTTGTTTTGGCAGAGGAACAATCAAGGCCGGCAGGAATAATAACAATGCCCAGGGGCCAATCCACTGGTACAGAGATATATTTCCCCAGGCATAAGCATTACTCGACCCCGATATCACAGCCATAATCCAACCAGGGTAAACCAGCAGCGATAAGATCCCCCCAACAATCGGAATGATCAACACCCGGAGTTTATCTTTCCATTCGATTTCAGCAAATATCCACAGGAGAAAGGCGAACATCCCGCCCGTATGCGGTTTAGCTGCTACGATCAATAAGGCGATCCCGGCCAGCCACCATTTCTTTTGGTGTAAAGACCACCAGAATAATCCTAAAAACCCGCAAATAATCCCCGATATTTGACCCCAAAACAAGGAAAAAGACATCTGGTATGAAATTAACGCCAGAGGTAGGTTGCCGTTAAATACTCTGACAGCAAAAACAACGCCGATGACGCTCAATAAAATCCAAATTGAATAACTGACCTCGAATGGCAGGAAGGAGAGGAGTTTAAATAGCGGCAGCAGCCAATAACCATAAAAATAATTTTCAAAATCCCTATCCGCTGTAGCAAGGTAAATTTTATAGTCCCAAAACAATCCAGATTCTGTTATCAGAAAATAAAATGCCAGTAACAAAACAAATAGTATTAACGAAAACTCTACAATCGAAAACTTACTGAGTATTCTCTGATTGATTTTTTCCGATTCGAACATATGAATTCCACTCTTGCGAATAAAAAATTAATTGGATTTTATTCTATATTTATAAATAATACTCTTGAAAACGATAATGCAAGAATTTTTCTGTAAAATCAGTCAAGTTATTCTAAAAATTTGTTAAGGTTCCGAAATTAGCTATGGAATTGTGGACACTGTTTCACTTTTGCCCACAATTCCACAGCTGCTACTTCTGCTACTCCGTCACATTCCCTCTGACACATTCAAAAAGATTTTTCCTGTCTCCCATTTTTCACTAATGTCAACAAGAATTGCACTTACTAATCGAAGACAGGAATTTTCATTCGGGAAAACACTGATCACTCTTGTCCTCCGTTTTATTTCTCTATTGACACGTTCAATATTATTCGTTGTACGAATTTTCTTTCTATGAGCTGTTGGAAAGAAGTAAACAGTAAGTCCCTCAGGTATGTTCTCCTCCATCCAGTGAGAAAGCTTTGATGCACAATTCTGGTATTTGAGCACTATTTCTTGTAAATTTTCTTCCGCTTTTGTCAGCGTTGGAGCATTGAACACACTGCGAATATCCTCTGCTACTTCTGCCTGCATAGATTTCTTAGGCACATAAGCTTGTGCGTTTTGTTGAAGATGGAATTGACATCTTTGCCATGGGACCCCTCCAAAAACGGCTTTTCTAGCTGCTTTCAGGCCTGCGTGGTCATCCGATATGATCAGTTTTACTCCACGTAACCCTCTACTCATTAGACTTTCCATGAAGTTTCTCCAATGCATTTCTTGTTCTCCCAAGGCTGTCGTCACGCCTAGCACTTTGCGTTTCCCATTTGGTTCAATACCAACAGCGATCAAGATACCAACATCCCGTATGTACCCGTCCTGGCGTATTTTTTCATATCTTGCGTCCAAAAATAAATATACTACCTCTCCTAATGGACTGTTTCTCCATTTCTCAAGACCTTCATCCATGTGTTTGATTACTTCACTAACTGTACTTGCTGAAATTGTAGTGCCACACAATTGTTCCAATATAGTGGATACTTTTCGGGTTGACACTCCCTGTACGTACATTTCAGCCATGGTTAACTTCAGAGCTCTTTCGCTGCGGATCCCTTTCTCCAATGCTTCTGGGTAGAAACCTCCTTCTCTTACTTGTGGTATTGCAAACGTGATTTCTCCCATTCTTGTTTTTACTGTCTTTTCTTGTATCCATTGGATTGTCCCTGTCGTTCTTCGTGTCTTTGATATGGCTCTGCTCGCAGATACTTTTGTCTCTCCTCTTTCATGGCTTCGTTTACCAGGACACGTATCAGTTCTGGTATATAGTCAAGTCCTTGTTCTGAAATTTCCTCAAGGATTTCTGGGCTTAGTGTAAAATTATTTTGGTAGGTCATTTTGTCTCCTTTTTAAGTTTTCGCAAACTTTAGGATAACCTGACCTACCGCTTTTGTTAAGGTTCTCAATTTTACAGAAAATATCTTACACTACTTTGAAAACAAAAGAATTAGAGAAAATTTAATTTAATAACTACTGGTATTTGAATTTGATTATAATTAATCCAATTGAAAAATACTATAAAAGAGGAAAATATAAAATCTCAACTTCTGATTAAAGAGGCAACAAAATTCTTGAGTGGGCTAAAACCTTGGATTTTGATTGCATTATTTTCCGGAGGATATTGCATTTATACTTTGATGATTAACAATTGGGATCCAATGGTATTTGTGATGGTAGGTTCCCAATTTGATCCAACCCAAGGTGTTGCAGAATTGGGATATGATGGTCAGTTTGCATATCAGATTGCAAAAGATCCTGCTAACGCTGCTCCTGTTCTGGATGAACCTGCATACCGGTATCAACGCATACTTTATCCAATACTCGCATATGTGTTCGCTTTTGGAAACACAGAGGTAATTCCCTGGTTATTAATTATGATCAACATTATTAGCCTTGTTCTCGGCACTTGCGCGACTGAAAAAATATTAACCGCTCATAATCATTCCAGATGGTATGCATTAACATATGGGGCTTTTGCGGGATTATTGCTTTCTTTAAGACTGGATCTTACTGAACCGCTGGGTTTTGCTTTAGTACAATGGGGTGTGCTGTTATTTGATCGTGAACGTATATGGCGCAGCTTACCATTTTTTGCCCTGGCTGCTCTTACGCGGGAATTAACATTATTTTTCGCAGCTGCGTGTGTAATTTCATTATGGGTCAATAAACGCTATGTTAGCAGTATTTCCTGGGGATTTTTATCAGTGTTACCTTTCGGATTGTGGCAGGTCTTTCTGCGTTTGTGGCTAGGTGAATGGGGTGTAAGCTCAGGTGGAGCAAGGGCTTCCTCATTTGAATTGATTCCTTTTCATGGTTGGTGGGGATACTTATCAAATGACCTAAAAATATTCTTCCTTCTTTCAATCTTCATTTTGGTTGTTTCCTTGATTCCTGCAATAGCTGGATTGATTGCCAGTCTTAAATCAATTATCATTGGAAAAAGAGGTTTAGGTGTATGGATTTTACTTATTAATTCAATAATATTTCCTTTTTTACCTACATCGAATGTATTAAATTTACCTGGTTTGTTACGTATAACAGCCGGGCTTATGGTTGCAGTGGTGGACTTTGGAGCAATTGAATCATCAAAAAGAGCACTTCGTTATAGCCAGCTCTGGTTGATATTGTTGGTATTTGGAGAAGGGTTATTAGCTATTTATTGAAAGTAATTAACTACTTAACCATCTGAGTGTTAAATCGTAGATAATGGGGACAAAAAAATTGAACAATTGAATGGGAGCAGTGAAAAATTAAATGGATGGAATCATTCCAAAATTTAAGCTTGCAAGAAATACGAGCAATCTATTTAAAATGAAATATTCATATATAACATGTTAGTTATACGATAAAATCAATCTAGATGAGAGAAAGAAAAATACTTGATTTTCGAAAAATTAATCATTCGATCGTTGGCAGAGCGTTTATTTATGCGCTACTGTCGTTTTTATTCTTGATTTATTTCTGGCATGTGATGATTAATTTCATTAAATAACTTTAATTTATTTATTATGTATGAGGATTATTTCTTATAAGTGTTTGCTTTTTCTGGGGATATTTCAACGTTTTTACTTGTATTGTAAGATATGAATATTGTTA
>CAVPHW010000009.1:0-242413 GCA_963704835.1 uncultured Ignavibacteriales bacterium
TCAAAGCGGGTCGTACTCTGTGAATCCGCCATCGATGCCATCAGCTGTTACATGCTCTATCCTGACCGTGTCTGCATCTCTACCGCGGGAGCACGCCCCAACCCTTCCTGGCTCCGTGTCATTCTCGATCGCGGTTATGAAGTCGACTGCGGCTTCGACGCAGACCTTCCTGGTGACGCTGCATCCCGAGAGATGATTCGTCTCTACCCGGACATCCAACGGCTGCGCCCAGCCGCCAAGGACTGGAACGTCGTTCTCACGCCACTCTCCTAACCAGCCGTCTGCTCCACCAACCCCACTCGGCTGCTCCTCTTCAACGCTCCGCCACCACTACCCGGCGTGAACCAAAGGGTCAGCGGACGTGAGTACTGATGGGTCAAGAATGGTGAGTGCCGTGGCGAGAGCAACGTCACGGTGCAAATGCTCGCTGCGGAAGCGGCCGTTACCGCCGACCCGGAACTGGCCTACGCGGCGGTGGCCATGGATCCGCTGACTTCGGCAGTCCTGGGGCTCAAACAAACTCGCGACATGGTCAGAGCAATGTTCGAAGCAGAAGCCCAATGGCTGCCGCACTTCAACGGCAAGTCCCTCAAAGCTCTCGAAGTCATCGACGTGCCGGAAGGTACCGTGGGCGTCGATGTGCCGTTGGACCCTGCCCTTGCCGTAGCCAACCGATTCGGCAAACTAGCCGGCGACTGAGTGCAGGCATAGCTGCCTCACTGAAGTGGTGCTGAAAGTCGATGGACCACTTCAGGCCCCACGATGTTGATCGACATCCTTTTGCATGAACGGGGTCTTCATCGGATTGACTTGCCTCGGCGCTCCGCTACCGCATCGTACAGGGCCAGTACGTTTTCCAGCGGCGTATCCGGCTGGATATTGTGACAGGGTGCCAGAATGAAACCGCCGCCACGCCCCACCTCGTCCATCAAGCGATGCACTTCCTGGCGGACCTCCGAGGGAGTGGCTCGCTGCAACCAGCCTTGGACGTCAACGGCACCATGAAGTACGATGCGCCCCGCGAATTCGGCTTTCAGTTCGTAAGGATTCATGCCCTCGGCCTGAGGCTGAATCGTCTGCAGGGAGTCCATGCCGCAGTCGATGAATCGAGGGATTAACTGCCGGCTCGACCCGCAGCAATGGTGCGTGATCTTCGCTCCGTAGGAATGCACCATGTCGAAGAACTCTCTCTTGAGCGGTGCGAAGAGTCGATCGAAACTGGTCGGTGAAATCAGCAAACCGCGCTGAGTGCCGAAGTCGTCGCCGCAGAGCACCAGGTCAATTCGCCCACTCGCGGCCTCCAGAATCCGCGCGACGTACCGCATGTAGAACTCGTGGCGAATCTCAACGAGCCGAAGATAGACGGGATCCTCGAGGGCGATGTCGAGCAGTGTCTGCTCCACACCGCGCCCCATGGGCGACTCGATTGATGAAGTCTTGCACCCAGAAACCGCCCGTGGCAATGGCCAACTCGCCAAACGAGGCACACATTTCCGGCAGGGCGTCGAAGTCGTACAAGTCGGGATCCGGCCAGGAAAATCGATTGACGTCATCGACCGTCTCGAAAGCCAAGTAGGGCTGACCGACGGCCTCGGCATACTCGCCATACTCGTTGGGCATTTGCCGGCGGCGCACGCCCCATTCGTCGATGGTCGAACCATCATCGAGCGTCTTCGGCGGCGGGCCAATGTAAGGCGGGTTGACGCAACGAACGTCGGTGCCCAAACAGTCACAGATTTCGTTGTCGCTCGTTACCCGGTAGTATCTCATCAAGGCCTCGCGAATCTCTGGCGTTGCGAAATAGTCGCAAGGTGTGAAGTCAGGTTGGGTGTGTGCCATCGACGCGAGAATGCGCTCACGAGGTGTCATGTTCTTTCCTTTCCGGTACGCGGGCGGCTACACTCGCCACGGTTCGCGCATGGCCCGCGACCGCAGGCGGTTGGCTTCGTCGTCGCCCAGGAACTGCTCGGCGGCCGGGTCCCACTTCAAGGCCCGGCCGGTCCAGTAGGCGATGCAGCCCAGGTGGGAGACGATCGTCGACTGGCAGCCCACCGCCACGTCGCAGGCCGGGCGGCCGCGGGTGCGGATCGCCTCGAACCAGTTGCGGTGGTGGCTTTCTCCGGCGATCAGCGGATCGTAGTCGGCCGGGTAGTCCTTGATGACCTCGGCCGGGAAGGACTGGAGGTAACCTTCGCGGCCCACGTGAATCCAGCCCCGCTCGCCCACGAACAACGCGCCGAAGACCTGAAGCGGCGTGCTCTCGTCCCAGCCCTCGGGAATCGGGTGCCTGTTGCGGTCCAGCCGGCCCGGCACGACTTGCACGAGCACGCCGTCGGGGTACTTGTAGGTCAGGTCGGGGTAGATTCCGGCTTCGGGCGGAATGACCTCGATCGGCCCGGCGTGATCCATGCCCAATCCCCATTGGACCACGTCGAACGCGTGGACCGTGCCGCTGGTCAGGCTGCCTCCGCCGAAGTCGCGGCAGAAGTCCCAGGGGACGACGTTCAGCGGCTTGCCCCAGGTAAACGAAGCGGTGGTTGAACGGCCGCCACGGGGCCGGTCCGAGCCACAGGTTCCAGTCGAGGCTCTCGGGGACCGGTTCGGCCGGGAGGTTGACCTCCGCGCTCGTGCCCGGGCCGGTGACGTACACCGCCTGGATCTTGCCAATCGCACCGTCGCGCACCAACTGGCAGGCGAGGCGGAACTCGCGCGTCGATCGCTGCTGGAGGCCGCTCTGGCAGACGCGGTCATAGCGGCGCACGGCCTCGACCATCGCCCGCGCCTCGGCGATCGTCAGGGAGATGGGTTTCTCGACGTAGATGTCCTTTCCCGCCTTGGCGGCCATCACGGTGGCGACGGCGTGCCAGCGGTCGCCCGTGCCGATGAAGACCGCGTCGATGTCGTCGCGGGCCAGCAGGTCGCGGAAGTCGTTGTAGGCGGTGCACCCCCGATAGGTACCGCTGGTCCGCCGGTCGGCATAGGCCTGTTCCGTTCGTCGTCTGGGCATTCTCTCGCCGCCACCGGTCGACGTCGCACACGGCGATCACTTGTGCGTCCTTCGCTTGCAGGAACCCTCGGAGGTGGTCCTGACCGACCATGCCTACGCCGATCAGCCCTAGCGTGATCCGGTTGCCAGGAGCCATTGCGTCGTCGACGCCAAGCACTGTAGACGGCACGATTTCTGGGCAAGCGAGAAACGTAGCGGTCGCGGCCAAACCGCGCGCAAGGAATCTCGCCGATTGAACGCGTTCCGGTATGGCATGCTGTCACCGCTTTCCGGTCCTTCAAGATGATTTCCAACACTTGATCAGTGTGTCGTTGTTGCATCAGTAAGTCAACAATCGCATCGATAGGAGGTAAAGCACATGCGCAACGTGGAAGGTCAGTTCAGTTGTGTGTGGCGGTGTCCGCTGCAATGATGTAGTCCCTGGCGACGAACGATTCGCCCAACGAACGAGGACATCCGCAGAGCCGTACATCTATATCCTCCGTCTCGAATTTGTGGCGTTTGAGGCCCCATGATTGAGTTAACCGGAGAAGCCCATGAAACACGGTCGAATCCTGGCGACCACGTTCGGTTTGCTGCTGACTGGCAGTTCACGGTCGGCCGAGACAGCGATCAAACCGAGAATATGGCTATCGCTTGCGCAATCACGCTGTTCGCGACGATCGGCCGCGCAGGGCCAGCGAGCAGAGCGTCTTCTCTCAGGGCACATCCGAGAGAGAGGACGCGCGGCTTCCCGCGGGCGTGAAGCTCTACTGGGGTGAGGAACCTACGGAGCCGCTCAGCGCAAAAGGGGGCAAATCTGTCTGAACGGTATCTGGGAATTCGTTCCGATGCTCGACCCGGCGGAAACCGAGCCGCCCTCGGGAATGGCGTACATTCACGTTCCCGGCTCCTGGAAACCGTCCTGGCCGATGCCCGGCCTGGCTTCGGAGACGGGGAAAGGGCCTGCCTGGAACAACTGGGGGGATGGATCGAGAACGTGGTGCGCGTGGTATCGACGCAAGATCAAGATCCCGGCTCAATGGGCGGGTCGAGCCATACTCGTCACGCCTCGAGCGTGTGAGCACGGACGCCATTGTCTATGCCAATGGAGCCAAGTGTGGCGCCATTGCGTGGCCATACGGCGAAGTGGACATCAGCAAGGCAGTCAAGGCGGGCACTGAGGCCATGCTGTGGATTCAAGTCATGGCCACCAGCGACGAAACGCCTTCGACGTCGTTCCTGGACCCGGGCCGGGTGGTCACGACTGACGGCCAACCTCCAATCCAAGGGCCTGATCGGCGACGTGTTCCTGCGCAGCCGTCCGTCGGGCACGCACATCAGCGATGTGTTCGTGCAGACCTCCACGCGAAGGAAGGAACTGAAGCTCGACATCGAGGTGAGCGATCTGACTGCGGCGGGGCCGGTGCAGTTCACCGCGAAACTCCTGGATGCCAAGGGAATGGAAGAGAGGCGTTTCCAGGGCAATGCCCGGATGAATGGAAATGGAAGGCAGGTCGTTCAACTTGCATGGAGGTGGGATAATCCCCGTCTCTGGGATCTTCAGCAGCCGAATCTCTACACGCTCAAACTGGAAGCCAAGGGAACGGATTGGCACGACGAGTACGCTCAGCCCTTCGGTTTCCGTGAATTCTGGATCGATGGCCGGAAGTTCTTCCTGAACGGCACGGAGATTCGTCTTCGACCGACTTCCCACGGCTATATGGAGACGTGTTTTGGCGGTTCCATCGAACTGACCGATGCACATATTGATGGCTGCATGTATGCGGGCTTCAACATCGAGGAATGCTGGCCCACGAACCACGACGAGAAGGGCAGCGTGAACCACCGGGCGCTGTGGGCGGATCGCGCGGACCGCAAGGGATTCCTCCTGATCGGCACGGCACTGCCCATCGACCCCGGCCAATGGACCAAGCCCGGATACCAACGGAGACCACGCAAGGAAGCTGGAGAGGGAATTGCGTCGCTACCGCAACCATCCCTCCATTGTGATCTGGACGACGAATCCCAACTGGCTCGGCAACGGGCTCGACCAGGATCCGCGGTATATCGGGCGGAGCGAGACCGAAGCCATCGCCCCACACGCTGGAAGACTGGAAAAAGGTGGCCGCCAAGGGGGCGGTGGCCGCCATCAAGAAGCTCGATCCCACCCGCCCGGTGCTCAACCACGCCGGGGCCTACCACGGCGACATCTATAACATCAACTGCTACCTGAATCTCATTCCTCTGCAGGAACGCGAGGAGTGGCTCAGTGAATGGGCGAAATCCGGCAATATGCCCCTGATGTGCGTCGAGTTCGGAACGCCTTGGAAGTACACATTCCTGCAGGGCCGCTGGGGATTCGAGGCGAGCACCGAGTCGATGGCGACCGAATACTGTGCGATCTACGTGGGACCCGAGGCCTACGCCACGGAGACCACGCGATTATCGCCAAGCGATTCGCCAGCAATACAGAGGCGGGCAACAGTTCGGCGATATGGGCGCCAACTGGAATACGGTCATCGATGCGTTGCCGGCGTTTCAAGAAGCTGCAAGCGCTGTTCAATCGCAATACCTATCGTTCGTGGCGAACGTGGGGCATCACTGGCGGCATGATCCCGTGGGACTACGGCCACGGCTGGGACATGTTCTACAACGAACGCCGCCGAAAGAATCTCCCGACCCCAGAACAGGACCTCCGCCCATTCACGCCGGGAATGCGCGGCATCGTCCGAGCCAAGGCCACCATGAATCTCGTCAAGCCGTTCCAACCGGGAGGAATGGACATCTACCCGGCAGGCGTTGCTCTGATGGAAGCCAACAGCCCCACGCTCGCCTGGATCGCCGGTGGGAAAGAGGCGTTCACCTCCAAGGATCACAGCTTCGCGCCAGGTCAGAACGTGAAGAAGCAGGTCGTGTTGATCAACGACGAGCGCACCGTCTCGCGAGTATCGCTACACCTGGACCGCCGAACTCGGCGGCGAGCGAGTCGCAACCGACAGCGGCACGGGTCGAATCGAACCGGCCACGACCCTCTTCCGGCCCCTGCAGTTCCGCACTCCCAGCGTGACGGGCACGGCGAAAGCGATGGGGACGATCGAACTCGTTGCCACGATCGGCAACCGCGAGCACAAGGACGTCTTCTCGTTCCGTGTCTTCCCGAAGCCGGACCCATTGCGCCAGACCGTGGCGGTCTACGATCCCGTGGGAAAGTCGACGAAGATGCTCGCTGCCTTGGGATGCAAGGTGCGGAGTTGGAGCGGGAAGCCCTCGTCCGATTTGATCGTGATCGGGCGAGAAGCGCTCTCCCGCGACAAGCCCATGCCGTTCGATCTGGAGGCGGCTGTCGATGCCGGGGCCCGCGTCCTGGTCTGCGCGCAGGATCCACAGTGGCTCCAGACACGGATGGGTTTCCGAATCGCCGCTCATCTTGCTCGAAGGGTATTCCCGGTGTCGACCGCCCATCCTGTCTGCCAGGGCCTCGACGCGACGGATCTGACCGATTGGTCCGGCGAGAGTACGCTGGTCGAGGCCAAGCCCAAGTACCCGATACCGAACCAGGTCCCGGGCTGGCGTTCCCCCGACCACGGCTGGCACTGGGGTAACCGAGGTGTCGTCACGAGCGCGGCCATCGAGAAGCCGCACCGAAGCGGCTGGCGACCCATTCTGGAATGCGAGTTCGATCTGGCGTATTCGCCACTCATGGAACTGGACTACGGACGTGGTCGTCTTCGTGCTGTGTACGCTCGATCTCGAAGATCATGTCGCCCTGGATCCGGCCGCCGCCATGCTCGCGCGGAATATCGTACAGTATGCGGCTACGGCCGAGCCGATGGCGCGCGCCACGCGCACCATCCTCGTGGGAGACGACAACGACAGGAAGACTCTGGACAACCTCGGGGTGCTCTATCAGGTCGCTGCCGGTATCGAACCCGATGCCGATCTGACAATCATCGGCGCCCGGACGCGCTACAACGAAACCGACGTGCGGAAGTGTCTGGCCAGAGGCGGGAACGTCCTCTTCCTCTCCCGCAACACATCCAACCACGGGTTCGGCGTGAAGTTGGAGCAGACCCAGAGCGCGCGAGGGTCGATCGACGTTCCCGCATGGCCGGAGTGTCGAGGGCTCAGCCCGTCGGATCTTCACTGGCGCACCGAGCAGCAGGCATGGCTGGTGGCATCCGGGGTCGAGACAGGGGCCGATGGTCTGCTGGGCGTGTTTCGCCACGGGAAAGGCGTTGCCGTTTTCTGCCAAATCGATCCCGATCGCTTTCAAGTCGAGCAGCAGCCGTATTTCCGCATCACGCGCTGGCGCCAGACGCGGGCCTTGGCGCAGATCCTGGCGAACCTCGGCGCAAGCTTCGCAAAGGACCGTGATGCCTTCCGATGGACGTCCAACCAGACGCGGTCGAAGGCGGGGAAGAAGGGATCGTCAGGCTGGTACCACGCCGATTACCGCGGCGAGTTCAACCACGGCGACGATCCATACCGGTACTTTCGCTGGTAGCTGAAGCTGCGGACCGGGAGGATCGGGGTGGTTACTCCTCGTTCAAGCTCGCATTGAGCGGGGCGAGATGGCGCATACCGACGATCTGCCGCGTCTGTAGATGCTCAACGAATTCGTGGCCCCGCAGCACGCTGGACTTCGCATTATCAGATAGAGTGGGCATTCGCCCTGAATGCTGGCGTTGCGTGATGACACCAAACGAATGCCCTCTATTGGGTTGCCTTTAGTCGCTTGATGTACGCACTAGTTTACGACAACAGAGCGCGGCTCTGGACATTGTTGGTGTTTGCCGGAAAATCTAAGCAGAAGCAAGGGGCCTAGTCGCTGGTCACGGGGCCTTGCTCATAATTGCCCCTGTACGGTACCACTCGACGCGGTGTTGGCCATCGCGACGTGGTCGTCGAGGACGGTGGGCACGGAATAAGCTGAAGTGGATTGCACATGCCCGAGGTTACGCAGATTCTACATCAGATTCAGGAAGGCAATGTCGCCGCAGCGAGCGACCTTTTGCCCCTCGTCTATGCGGAGTTGCGTCGATGGCACGCTACAGGATGCGCAAGGAACAGCCGAACCAGACGCTAAACCCGACCGCGATTGTCCATGAAGCTTACATCCGACTGGTGGCCGACGACGCGATGAGCTGGGATGGTCGATCCCATTTCTTCGCCGCGGCGGCAGGGAATGTGGCTCGGAGGCTTCCTTCCTGCGGATTGGGTGACGGTCTGTCCAGGACAGTTGTCAGAGGATGTAATGGAGAAAGTGACGGCAGCGCCACCAACTCCGGGATCATTGTTGACGGTGATGTTTGCTGGGCAGGCGATGGTTGGATTTTCATTATCAGTGACGACGACATCGAAGGGACCAATTGGCGGAGTTCCGCTGCATCGGTGACGATAAAGGTATTGGTGGTGGTTCCGATGGGGAATGTGGCTCCGGAGGCTAGCCCTGCGGATTGGGTGACGGTCTGTCCAGGACAGTTGTCGGAAGAGGTGACGGAGTAAGTGACTGCGGCGCCACAGACTTCGGGATCATTATTGACGGTGATATTTGCCGGGCAGGCGATGGTTGGATTTTCATTATCGGTGACGATGACATCAAAGGAACAATTAGCTGTGTTACCTGATGCGTCGGTTACGATAAAGGTGTTGGTCGTGGTTCCGATCGGGGAATGTGGCTCCGGAGGCTAGCCCTGCGAGATTGGGTGACGGTCTGTTTGTCCAGGACAGTTGTCGGAGGAGGTGATGGAGTAAGTGACTGCAGCGCCACAGACTCCGGGATCATATTTGACGCTGATGTTTGCCGGGCAGGCGATGGTTGGATTTTCATTATCAGTGACGATGACATCGAAAGAACAATTGGCCGAGTTGCCGCTGGCATCGGTGACGATAAAGGTATTGGTGGTGGTTCCGATGGGGAATGTGGCTCCGGAGGCTAGCCCTGCGGATTGGGTGACGGTCTGTCCAGGACAGTTGTCAGAGGATGTAATGGAGAAAGTAACGGCAGCGCCGACAGCTCCGGGATCATTATTGACGCTGATATTTGCCGGGCAGGCGATGGTTGGATTTTCATTATCGGTGACGATGACATCGAAGGAACAATTAGCTGTGTTACCTGATGCGTCGGTTACGAT
Source organism: uncultured Ignavibacteriales bacterium (assembly GCA_963704835.1). Taxonomy (GTDB): domain Bacteria; phylum Bacteroidota; class Ignavibacteria; order Ignavibacteriales; family Melioribacteraceae. The sequence goes on from CAVPHW010000009.1 coordinate 9,124, forward strand.
AAAGGTGTTGGTAGTGGTTCCGATGGGGAATGTGGCTCCGGAGGCTAGCCCTGCGGATGGGTGACGGTGTCTCACGGGACAATTGTCGGAAGAGGTGACGGAGTAAGTAACGGCAGCGCCACAGACTCCGGGATCATTGTTGACGCTGATGTTTGCCGGGCAGGCGATGGTTGGATTTTCATTATCAGTGACGATGACATCGAAAGAACAATTGGCCGAGTTGCCGCTGGCATCGGTGACGATAAAGGTATTGGTGGTGGTGTTCCGATGGGGATGTGGCTCCGGAGGCTAGCCCTGCGGATTGGGTGACGGTCTGTCCAGGACAGTTGTCGGAAGAGGTGACGGAGTAAGTGACTGCGGCGCCACGAACTCGCGGGATCATTATTGACGCTGATATTTGCCGGGCAAGAGATGGTTGGATTTTCATTATCGGTGACGATGACATCGAAGGGAACAATTAGCTGTGTTACCTGATGCGTGGGTGACGATAAAGGTGTTGGTGGTGGTTCCGATCGGGAAGGTTGCGCCGGAGGCTATGCCTGCAGATTGGGTGATGGTCGGGCCAGGACAGTTGTCGGATCTAATGGAGAAAGTCACGGTAGCATCACAGACCGGGATCGACGGCTGAGATGTTCGCCGGGCAGGCGATCATAGGAATCTCGTTATCGGTCACGGTGACATCGAAGGAACAGGTAGCGGTGTTGCCAGCGGCATCGGTGACGATGAAGGTGTTGGTGGTAGTACCAAGGGGGAAGGTTCCGCCGGAGGCTATGCCTGCGGTTTGGGTGCTGTGATCCGGCACAGTTGTCCGAACAGGTGACGAAGTCACCACGGCACCACACTGACCAGCATCAACGTTGACAGTGATGTTCGCAGGGCATGCGATCGTAGGATTTTCATTATCCATCACGGTGACGGCGAAGGAACAGGTAGCGGTGTTGCCAGCGGCATCGGTGATCATAAAGGTGTTGGTGGTGGTACCGATGGGGAATGTTGCTCCGGAGGCTATGCCAGCGGTTTGGGTGATGGTCGGGCCAGCACAGTTGTCGGAAGAGGAGCCAGAAAGTAACCACGGCACCACACTCCGGGATCTTGACGCTGATGTTGGCAGGGCAGGCGATGATAGGAACCTCGTTATCCATGACGGTCACGGCGAAGGAACAGGTAGCGGTGTTGCCAGCGGCATCGGTGACAATAAAGGTGTTGGTGGTGGTTCCGATCGGGAAGGTTCCGCCGGAGGCTATGCCTGCGGTTTGGGTCGGTATGTCCTGGACAGTTGTCGGAACTAAAGGAGAAAGTAACGGCATCCCACTGACCGGGATCATTCCTACAGTGATGTTGGCCGGGCAGGCGATCATAGGAATCTCGTTATCGGTGACGGTCACGGCGAAGGAACAGTTAGCAGTGTTGCCAGCTGCGTCGGTTACGATAAAGGTGTTGGTGGTGGTTCCAATGGGGAATGTGGCTGCGGAGGCTAGCCCTGCGGTTTGGGTGATGAAAGCACCGGCACAGTTGTCGGAAGAGGTGACGGAGTAAGTAACGGCAGCGCCACAGACTCCCGGGATCATTTGACGCTGATGTTGGCCGGGCAGGCGATCATTGGATCCTCGTTATCGGTCACGGTCACGGCGAAGGAACAGGTAGCGGTGTTGCCCGCGGCGTCGGTGACGATAAAGGTGTTGGTGGTGGTTCCGATCGGGAAGGTTGCGCCGGAAGCTAGCCCGCGGTTTGGGTGCGGTCAGTACCGGCACAGTTGTCGGAGGAGGTGACGGAGTAAGTAACTGCGGCGCCACAGACTCCGGGATCATTGAGGACAGCTGATGTTGCCGGGCAGGCGATGGTTGGATTTTCATTATCGGTGACAGGATAGTCGAAGGAACAATTGGCTGAGTTTCCTGCTGCGTCGGTGACGATAAAGGTAGGTGGTTCCGATGGGGAATGTGGCTCCGGAGGCTAGCCCTGCGGATTGGGTGACGGTCTGTCCCAGGACAGGTCAGAGGATGTAATGGAGAAAGTAACGGCAGCTCCACAGACTCCGGGATCATTATTGACGGTGATATTTGCCGGGCAGGCGATGGTTGGATTTTCATTATCGGTGACGATGACATCGAAGGAACGATTGGCTGTGTTTCCGCTGATCGTCGGTTACGATAAAGGTGTTGGTAGTGGTTCCGATGGGGAAGGTGGCTCCGGAGGCTGCCTGCGATTGGGTGACGGTCTGTCCCGGGACAATTGTCGGAAGAGGTGACGGAGTAAGTAACGGCAGCGCCACAGACTCCGGGATCATTGTTGACGGTGATGTTGCCGGGCAGGCGATGGTTGGATTTTCATTATCAGTGACGATGACATCGAAAGAACAATTGGCCGAGTTGCCGCTGGCATCGGTGACGATAAAGGTATTGGTGGTGGTTCCGATGGGGGAGATGTGGCTCCGGAGGCTGCCCTGCGGATTGGGTGACGGTCTGTCCAGGACAGTTGTCGGAGGAGGTAATGAGTACCATAACGCCAGCGCCACGAGACTCGCGGGATCATTATTGACGGTGATATTTGCCGGGCAGGCGATGGTTGGATTTTCATTATCGGTGACGATGACATCGAAGGAACAATTGGCTCGAGTTTCCGCTGCGTCGGTGACAATAAAGGTGTTGGTAGTGGTTCCGATGGGGAATGTGGCTCCGGAGGCTAGCCCTGCGGATTGGGTGACGGTCTGTCCAGGACAGTTGTCAGAGGATGTAATGGAGAAAGTAACGGCAGCTCCACAGACTCCGGGATCATTATTGACGGTGATATTTGCCGGGCAGGCGATGGTTGGATTTTCATTATCGGTGACGATGACATCGAAGGAACATTTAGCTGTGTTACCTGATGCGTCGGTTACGATAAAGGTGTTGGTAGTGGTTCCGATGGGGAATGTGGCTCCGGAGGCTAGCCCTGCGGATTGGGTGACGGTCTGTCCGGGACAGTTGTGGGAAGAGGTGACGGAGTAAGTGACTGCGGCGCCACAAACTCCGGGATCATTATTGACGGTGATATTTGCCGGGCAGGCGATGGTTGGATTTTCATTATCGGTGACGATGACATCGAAGGAACAATTAGCTGTGTTACCTGATGCGTCGGTTACGATAAAGGTATTGGTAGTAGTTCCGATGGGGAAGGTGGCTCCGGAGGCTAGCCCTGCGGATTGGGTGACGGTCTGTCCAGGACAATTGTCGGAAGAGGTGACGGAGAAGACGTAACGGCAGCTCCACAGACTCCGGGATCATTGTTGACGGTGATATTTGCCGGGCAGGCGATGGTTGGATTTTCATTATCAGTGACGATGACATCGAAAGAGCAGGATGCCGAGTTTCCGCTGGCATCGGTGATGACAAAGATATTGGTAGTAGTTCCGATGGGGAAGGTGGCTCCGGAGGCTAGCCCTGCGGATTGGGTGACGGTCTGTCCAGGACAGTTGTCAGAGGATGTAATGGAGAAAGTAACGGCAGCTCCACGACTCCGGGATCATTGTTGACGGTGATATTTGCCGGGCAGGCGATGGTTGGATTTTCATTGTCGGTGACGGTGACATCGAAGGAACAGATGGTCGAGTTTCCGCTGGCGTCGGTGACAACAAAGGTATTGGTAGTGGTTCCGATGGGGAATATGGCTCCGGAGGCTAGCCCTGCGGATTGGGTGACGGTATTTACCATAAAAATAAACTTTATCCTGCGCTTGCAGAATTAATCTCAATTAAAAACGAATTAGAGCTACTAATTGAGCAAATGTCTCTGTTTGATACAGAGTTTGTTCTCAATCTAAATTTTGCAGATTTCTCAAATGACGTATCCTTTTCTGAACCAGTTGAATATAGCGAAGAATCTTTAGATGTTGTTGCCGATTTTATTCGTTGGGCTCTTCCGGAAATTAAAAATTCCTTGAATGAAGGAAAAGCAATTTATGACTTTGTTGATGAAAACATAAAACTTTCAGAAATTGGTGTAATGCCTTTATACAAAGATGAAGGCTATTTTATGATTCCAGATATTAAACATGATTTACTAAAAATTTACAAGTTTGAGATGTCCTTATTCTCAACACCAGATAATCCGCTTAGAACCTTAAAAAGCAAATTGGTTGATTTGATAAGCCTTTCGACGCCAGAATCAAAATCTCCACTAGATCTAAAACATATGTTAATTGAAAAATATCCCGATTTCCCAAATCCGGCTACTTTTTACTTTGAAACAACATTAGATTTTCCTTTTGTTGAAACAATTTTGCCAGTTGCAAAAAGACAACTTGTTAAAAATTTAGCAGTTTAGGATAATCCTGGTTTTTCATCCAGACTGAATACAAAGTATTTTAGCATCCTTTTAACTTATAAGTTATATCTATAAGGCAAATATTACAATTTCAAAATTTTAGACTCCATTTCTCTTCATTATTTTTAATTTCAGAAAGAATTAAATAACATTTTTCCAGTTATTTGTGAATTATTCAAATGTTTAAATTTGTGAACAAATCAATTATTCTTGTATCATATTTGTAAATCAAACAATAATATTTGTTTGATCTATTGAAAATTTGTGATAATATTCTAACAAAAAAAAGAATAAAATATGTTTTCAAAAATTGGACTAGCAATAACGTTTTCACCAAGCGGGAAAGCTTTATTAAAAGAATCAGTTAGACTGCAAAAATTGTTTGGGGCTAAGTTAGTTCTTATTCATGTAGGCGAAAAGAATAAAACTGCAGAGGAAAACCTTAATGAAACAATAGAAAGTGTTGGACTAGAAAAGCAAGATTATGAAATTATTTGGGATGGTGGTAATCCAGCCAAGAAAATTATTAAAAATAGTAAAAAAGCTAAAGTAGATTTACTAATTTCCGGAGCTTTAGAAGAAGAAAAATTATTTAAATTTTATTTCGGTTCGGTTGCTAGAAAGATAATGAGAGAATTTACTTCAACAACACTAATTTTGAAGTCACCCTCTTTGGAACCAAAAGGGTTTAATAAATTTTATTTGTCCGTGGATTACTCACAACAAAGTGAAAAAACAATTATTTCTGCATACAAATTTGCCGTAAAAGAGAAAGCCGAAGAATTTGTGATCATTCGTGATTTTTATGCACCGGTTTTAACTGCATCCATAATAGATAGCGGATCGTCTGATGAAATAAATAACTTGAAGCAACAATGGATTGAAGAAGAAAATGAAAAAATGAAATTATTTGTGAATGAGTTAAATCTAAAAGAAATAGAACCAAAGATTGTATGTCTTTATGGCAAAAAAGGATGGGAAGCTGGAAATTACGCTCGTGAAAATAATGCAGATATTTTTGTCGTTTCCAGTCCGGCAAAAAAGAGAAGATTGCTAGAGAAACTATTTTTACATTCGGCAGAATTTGCGTTTGAAAAACTACCCTCAAACTTACTAATCATCAGATAACATAATGCATTTAACAGGAAGCCAAATAACCATTTTCCTAGTTAGTATAAGTGTTATGCTATTTTCAGCAAAGTTGCTAGGTGAACTTTTTGTAAAAATTAAACAACCAGCTATAATTGGAGAAATTATTGCGGGTGTAATTTTGGGACCTACTGTATTTGGAATAATTTTTCCCTCCGTATTTTCTCAGCTATTCCCAAATAGTTACGAAATTAATATTGCTTTAGAAGGCTTTACAACTATTGCAGTAATTTTACTTTTATTAATTTCCGGATTAGAAGTTGATCTGGCAATGGTTTTAAGCCAGGGTAAAAAAGCTATATACACAAGCAATATGGGTTTGGCAATTCCTTTTATACTTGGTTTTGGAGTTTCTTATTCTGTTCCCAAAATTAATGGGTATAGGAGATGGAAGCTCAATTTTTATTTTTGCATTATTTATGGGAACAGCTCTATCAATTTCGGCATTGCCCGTAATTGCAAAAACATTGATTGACCTAAAGATTTTCAAGCAGGAAATAGGAGTAATTATCATTTCTGCTGCTATGCTAAACGATCTTATCGGGTGGTTAATATTTTCAATAATATTGGGTTTAATCGGAACAAATCACAGTGGGTTCTCCCCAATAGAAACAATGATTTTTATTATCCTTTTTGTTTTTTTCTTCTTAACGATCGGGAAAAAAATCTTTAATAAAATAATCCCAAGTATTAATACAAATTTTACATTTCCTGGCGGTATTTTAAGTTTCATTCTAATTTCAGGGTTTTTAGGGGCAGCTTTTACAGAACATATTGGTATCCATGCAATTTTTGGAGCATTTATAATAGGAATCTCGATAGGCGATTCTGCCCATTTAACTGAACATACTAAAGAAATTATCCATCAATTTGTCACACATATTTTTGCACCTTTATTTTTTGTTTCAATCGGTCTAAAAGTAAACTTTATTGAGAATTTTGATATTGTAATTGTATCGGTTATTTTGGTTTTATCATTCTTTGGCAAAGTCATTGGTTGCGGAGTTGGTGCCTATTGGAGCGGTTTGAATAAAAATGATTCAATAATTGTTGGATTTGGTATGAATTCCAGAGGAACAATGGAAATAATACTTGGTCTGATAGCATTACAAGCCGGAATAATAAATAACCAAGTATTTGTTGCTCTAGTAATTATGGCACTTATTACATCGATTACAAGTGCTCCAATAATGAGCTATTTCTTAGCCAAAAGGGACAAATTTAAGTTCAATAATTTACTGGAAGAAAAAAATATTCTGTTTACGGATGAACAAAATAAGGAATCTATAATAAGGAAATTAGTAAATAGAGTTAGTGAAAAATCAAAACTAAATAGTGCCGAGATATATCGATGCTGTAATTACACGTGAGAACCTTATTCCAACTGGTATTTCTAATTATCTGGCAATTCCTCATGCAAAGATAAATATTAAAGCTCCATTGTTGGCTGTTGCAATTAATAAAAGTGGTCTTAATTTTGAAGCTAGCGATGGAACATTGAGTAATATTATTATACTTTTATTAACTCCAAAAAATAATACTGAATTGCAATTAAAATTACTTTCAGAGATTGCTGGTAAATTTAAAAATATAAATGATGTAGAAAAATTATTAACTGTTGATACACCAAAATCATTTATTGAAAAAATAAATGATATAAATGAAATAAATTAATGAAACTATTATAACGACAAAAGAGATTATTATTAAAGCAAAAAAACTTAAAAAAGAATTAAACTTAATTGATGTTTATGCAATTACAACCGGCTCAATAATAAGTGGTGGATTTTTTATTATACCTGGACTTGCAGCCGCTGAAATTGGCAATTCATTTATTTTAGCTTATTTAGTTTCGGCATTACTTGTTGTCCCTTTTGCATTAAGCCAGATAGAGCTTGCAACAGCTATGCCTAGAGCCGGAGGAGTCTATTATTTTTTCGATCGATCATTAGGTCCTTTATTCGGAACAATTGGCGGAATTGGTGTTTGGCTGGTTTTGGTTTTAAAAGTAGCTTTTGTACTCGTTGGAATTGGCGCATACCTGACACTGTTTTTAAGCGACTTTAGTATTACTCCATTAGCCGTTGGTTTAGCAATAATATTAGGAATAATTAATTTTTTTGGTTCAAAAAAAAGCAGTTCCCTCCAAATAGTTCTGGTGAGCATTTTATTAATAATTTTGGTAGGATTTATTGTAACTGGTTTCTCTTATGTTGAACAAGAGAATTACCAAGGAGTTTTCGAATTTGATTCGCTAAAGTTACTTTCAACAGCGGGGATTGTTTTTATTAGCTTTGTTGGAGTAACAAAAATTGCAAGCATCTCTGAAGAAATAAAAAATCCAGAAAGAAATATTCCTATGGGAATATTTTTAGCGTTAGCCACCGCTTTGATAATATATGTATTGGGTACAATTATCATGGTTGGAGTTCTCCCAATAGAATCCATAAAAGGAAACTTAACAACTACCTGCAACTGTAATTGAAATTAGTATTGGGCTCCCCGGGTGTAGTTTTAATTTCAATTGCCGCAATAGTTGCCTTCATTTCAGTTGCCAATTCGGGCATAATGAGTGCTTCCAGATATCCGCTTGCAATGAGTAGAGATCATATTCTTCCTCCATTTTTTAAAAAATTGAATAAACTGAGCAGTCCTTCAATTTCATTATACATTACAGTTTTTACGGTCATAATTATTCTTGTTATCTTTGATCCTACTAAAATTGCAAAACTAGCTAGTGCATTTCAACTACTCGTCTTTGCGTTTATCTGTTTAGCTGTTATTGTAATGCGGGAAAGCAAAATACAATCTTACGATCCCGGCTATAAATCACCTTTATATCCGTGGATGCAAATCTTTGGAATTGTTGCATCACTTTTTTTAATTACTCAACTTGGACTTCTTTCAATATTGTTCACTGTTTTCACTAATAGTTTTAGGATTTATTTGGTATTGGTATTACTCAAAAGAATAGAGTTTCAAGAAATGGAGCCATTTATCATATCTTTGAAAGATTAGGGAAACAAAGATTTGATGCTTTGGACAGTGAATTGCGTGGGATATTAAAAGAAAAAGGGTTAAGAAAGGAAGATCCTTTTGAAGAAATAGTTAAATTCGGAAAATTTTATGATTTAAAAGGAAGTCAAAAATTTGATCAAGTATTAAATAAAATAGCCGATTATCTAGGTACTATTTTACCAATTAGTTCAGAGGAAATTATTCAGCAAATTATGGAAGGAACAAAGATTGGAGCAACACCTGTTACTCATGGATTTGCACTTCCTCACTTTAGAATGGATGGAATTGAAAAAGCAGAATTAGTTCTAGTAAGAAATAATGATGGAGTTTCAATTGAAATTTTTAATCCATTAACTCATGAAGCTGAAGAAACACAAATAGTAAAAGGATTGTTTTTCTTAGTCAGTCCGGAAAATGATCCTTCTCAACATTTGAGAATTTTAGCTAAAATTGCCGGAAGATTAGATGATGATGATTTCCATAGTTAAATGGGAAATGGCTAAAAATGAAAATGAGATAAAAGATTCATTGTTGTTTGATGAAGAGTTTATATCATTTGTAATTAAAGAAAGTGATAAAAATGCTAATCTAATTGGTTCTAAAATTAAAGATATGCAAATTCCTTCTGGGTGTTTAATTACTACTATCAGCAGATCCGGAAAAACAATTGTTCCCAAAGGGGATATTGTTTTAAATGATTATGATAGATTATATATCATGGGTGATTTAGAGGGAATTAAAGAATTACGGGAAAGATTTTTATAAGAAGAACAATTATGTATAAAGACAAAAACATATCGGAGAGAGAACAATTTTTCTCAAAAATGAATCATGATCTAAGAGGTTCGTTTACAAGTATTCTTGGCTTTAGCGATATATTAAATGATCCAAATGAGAAACTGACATATGAAGAAATAAGCGAGTATGTTTCAAGAGTTGGTATACAAACTAAAGAATCCTACGAATTATTAATAAATTTTATTAATTGGTTAAAGTTAGACACTTACAAATATGGATTAGCGAAAGAAGAATTAAACTTACTTGATGTTTTACTTCAATCAAAAAGTTATCACAAATCAAGTTTTGTTCAAAATAAAATTGAGGTAAAATTAAATGTTGATATTAAACACCAAATCCTTCTTGATTACGAAATAGCCACCTCAATTTTTAACAATGTATTTCTGTTCCTAACAAGAATTGCTATGAACAATAGTGTTATAAGAATTAATTCAAATTCTGTTGAAGCACCTAGTGCCATCCAGCTTGAGATTATAACAAATTTTGAAAATAATGATTTCTCTTTTCTAGAGAATATTAACCTAAAAAATCTCAATAGCAATATATCATTCCCAATTATTTTTGCTATAAAGTTTACGGAATTATCCGGTGGAAGTTTTGATATTTTAAATGAAGCAGATAAGACTTTGAGACTGCTTATTAATCTTCCAAATAAATAATTCAGTTACAGCGCAAAAGTATTTATCCCGAAAACAAAATTATTATGACCTCTGTAATTTAACTTCCATGTAAATTCAAAAGTGATTGGAACTAGCAAATGTCCAATGCTGAACCCAAGTTCATAAAATGGTTTTTTAAAAATTGGGGTGGACTGTTCTAAAATAAGTTCACTCTTATTTGAAATATCAGACATTGCCATATTTAAGTAAACCTCAAGCTGAAGTTGAAGATCTTTTATGTATGGAATTTGTAAGTAGGTAAAAAAATCGTCACTAAAGGAATGGTTTAAAAACAATTGTGTAGCTTGATCACCAAAGACTTCGCCAATTCTTAAAGTTCTAAAAGAATTGTTTTTACCGGCAGCACTAATATTACCGGGAAATGCATAAAGCATTTGAAATGGAACTGAACCCGTAGAGATGATTTTTGTTGCGTTAAATTGTAAAACCCAATTATATGCAGTCGGAAATGAGCCATATGTGCCAAGTTCATAAATTGCAAAATCATTTTGGCTTTTTAGAATTTCTGTTTTGCTTATCAATGCAGAACCATCAAACATAATATATGTGCGTGGAGTAATTCTTCTTCTAAAAAAACCATCTTCAATAAACTTTCTAAAATCTAATTTATAATTAAGTTTTATGGCATTTATGTTGGAATCATAGATGGTCCTATTAGTCTTGTACTTTTTATTTTTGTAGAAAAATGAAAAATCAGAATTATTTATTGCCGATTTGTCAGTTTTTGAAATATAACCTATGCCCAAAATTAGAGAAGGAAAAACTTCAGAAGTTATTTCTGTTTCAAATCCTTTTGAATAATAATAATCTCTAAAATCATATTTTGTAAATAAACTTAAAAATGTTGAGGTAAACTTATTATAATTATCTGAACCGCTAAATAAAGGAGTAAGTTTATCGTAAACATTTATTTTTAATTCAGTTGTTCTGTACATCCCTAACTTATAGGTTGAAAAGATTTTTTTAGAAACTTTTTTATCTGAAAAGCCATAATCAAAATTTATAATTCCGTTTAATCTTTGTTCCTCTGCATCACTAAAATATAGATCGAGGTTAATGGTGCTCCCCTGTACTTTGTTAAAACTATAGAAACTAAGCGGACCACCAATTGAAAAGATATTTATTAAGTTCTAGTCTTAGGCGCAAGGAATGAGAAATCTTCGCCAAAAGATGCACTTATTTTGGAAAGGCTATCAATTCTTGCATAAGATGTTGTTTCTTCCAATGTGTTTGGAATTGCTTGAATTGAATTCCAATAAAATTCGTCTTTTTGTATCAGCACCTGGTAAAACTGTAATTATTGCATTATCAAAAAAATCATCATCAATATTTGTGTTCACTTCGTAGCTGTTCATTATTGTGTGTAATTCAAATCCAAATTTTGCCAAACCCAAGTAATTTCCAGTTGCAAAAATTCTGTAATCAATAGGTAGAACAATTCCATTGTTTATTTCAGAAAACTGCTGGAATAGGGTAACGTTGTCAAATAATCCACCAGGATTTGCCATTTTGTTTAGTTTAACATCAACTTTTAACAGGTTGAAAGTGCTATCTTCAATAAACAGATTCCCTAAAAATCCAGGATCGGCTGTATTATCAGTAGCAAAATAAATTTGGTAAACCTTTCTATTATCAATGGCAATCTCTTTTTCAATATAAAAATAGTAATAACTCAGAGCTTGTTTTGAGAGAGGACTTGGTATTAATTTACCAAGAAACTGTAATTTATCCTCATAAAAACTCTGAATGATATTACCACCAGTTAATACATTAATAAATGGGGGAGTGTTAGCAGTTTGCTTTCTCGCAACAATAAAATTTTTGAAATCATCCGGTGCTTTATAAAATCCTCTGCTTTCATTTTCAAGGATACCTGTAATTTTTAACTTTGCTGTATCTTGTGTTGATAAAGTAAAGCCTCCGGCTTGAAAGTCTTTCGTAGTCTTAATTAAACCCTTTGTATAAGCAGAATATTTATAGTCTTTTATTCTTCTTTTTATTTCTTCTTTGCTGTTGATAGCTTTTTCAAGGATATCATAAGCAGGATTTCTTCCCGGTATTACAGTAACTTCCTTTATGCCTAGGTCGATTGGAGTTAAGTAAAAATTGATTTTTTCATTCTGGAATAATTTTATTTCAACCGTGTCTGATTTATACCCGATAAAAGAAGCAATCAGTTTATAATTGTTTTCTGGTAGATTTAATCTATATTCTCCATTACTGTTGGCAGCGGTTCCAAATCCAGTTCTATCGACTCTTAGATTTGCAAATCCCAATTCAACTTTTGTATCACTATCATAAACAAAGCCGGTAATATGATGTTTTTGGGCATAAAGTTGTATTGAGAATAGTACAATAACAAAAACGTATTTATAGGTTTTTTTAGTCATTTGGGGACTTTTTTTAGAAATTATTATTTTAAGCACTAAAATAAGAAATAATCTTAAATGATAGTTTTTTAAAAAATCGATTTAATTTGAGCTAAATCACTAAATATTCAATTTTAACTTTCGAATATTACCACGGGGTATTATTATATTTGGGGGAAGAAAGAAGCAATGAATGATTCATTACTAAGAAAGAATAATGTTAAAAATGAACCAGTGAAAACTTCATTATATACAAATTATCATCCGCATTTTGAAATAAAAGAAATGGATGCTTTATTTAATGATGCCATTTTAAAGCAGCAAGCTGATGATAATCCGCTTACTTTTATAAGAAGAAAAGATACAAATGCAACTATATTAAGAGTTAATCATTTGAGAGCTTCTTTAGAGGAAGCGAAAAAGTTTAGAGAATTTATGATTTTGAACATTCACCAAGGTCATAATGAATTTATTATCGATCTTACCAAATGTGAATTTATGGATTCAACTTTTCTAGGTGCAATAATACTGGTTTCTAAAAAGCTAAGAGCAGAGAACGGCAAAATTATTTTAGTTGCAGATCCTCAAAAACTAAAAGTGCTGCACACATTAAATGAACTTAACAAAGTTTTTCAAATCTATTCGACTATTGATGAAGCTGTAAAAAATTCGGGTAGCTAGTTCCGTACTAACTCAAGTTATGCTCACGAATATTTTTGTTATTCTGAGCGGAGTCGAAGTATCCACAAAGAGTTTAAATCGTAACCCTTGAGATTCTTCATCTGTCGGTTGAGGGATAAAGAATCACGATTTTTCGTAAGATGATTTAAACTGATATTAAAATAATTAGTGATCTCTAGTTATTCAAACCAAGATACTATTTCAAATTGGTCGGTTGCAGGAAAACTTGGTGGAGTTGAAGTCATATACCTTTTATCATATCTAATAACTTGATTGTATCCTGCGCCGTTTGTGTAACCTGTTGTTTGTGCTGAATTTTCTATTAAGCTTCCATGAATACGCATTGTTCCCATATTTGGAGTACTGGAACTTATCCCCTCAACTGTTATTCCACCATCATAGTTAAATAATGCAGCGTGGATGTTTATATTATTTCTGTTTGCAGAATTATTTTTTACAATTACCTGTTTTTCAGCAACTATTCCTAACATATCTTCACAATCCGGATTGGATTCAGATTTTCCATTTTTAAATTTTAGCGGATCTTTTCTATAGATGATATCATCCTCAAGGTACACATTCCCATCATTGCTTCCGTCCTTTGCAGTACCAACAGTATATTTACCGTTAACTGTTCCTGAAAGATATAGATTCCCCTTTTTATTCCATATTACACCATTTGGTGCAAGTGTATCTAGTTGTGCATTGATAGGGGTTGTCCAATCAGTAGTAGTTGTTGTTACTTCTTTCCACTTTTTCCCTTGCTTTACCCAAGTTGTAGAAGTGGTTGTAACAGTTTGGCTCCAATCAACTGTGCCATCACTGTTAAATTTCAATCTAATATCGGAAGCATTGCCACTTGGATCTTCAAATAGTCTTCCGCCGGAATTTGCAGCACCTTCCAATTTTGAGGTATTTAATGTAAAAGGAACTTCAACCGGAGCATCATAACCACCAAGAAATTTTGGGTCAGCTTTTCCAAATCCATACATATTACCATACATACCAACACCATCTTTGGTTGTTACTTTTCCCGTAAAAACTGGCGAGCCTAATGTTAATAATTTACCCTGAGTATGAAATGGTCCATCGATAGTATCACCGGTTACTAAATAGCCTCCACTGCCCCAAATATTTGTATAGTATCCAAATTTTGAATAGCTGCTGGAATTTAATTTAAAACTAACCAATCCAACTGCTGTTTTTGATTCTCCCTCAAAATGATAATTAAAGTAACCTTTCGAGGTCAACATGGCTTTAGCATTTGTGGAATAGTCAATATCTAAAACTGCATATCCATTTTGGAGATATAATGTATCATGTAGAATAACCACTCCAATTTGGGTTGGTAAAAAATTCATTTGCAGCTATGTTGGCTGCACTAGAAGCAATATTATGCGCATTAGTCTGTGCATAATATTCCGAGAGTCGCTCAACTGCCATTGATGTAGTATTAGTGGATCTGAAATTAACAACAGAAAACATTACGCTGAATGCAATCACAATTAAAAGTATCGCTTTACCACCCATAAATTTCCCTTATTATCTATTACTTAAGCTTGGGGCCGCTTGTCTAATCTGTCGCCAAAAAGAACTTCTATCTTTTGTATATACATCTTTTTCAGCCTCATCACCATAAGCTGCCGTGTTTTCTACAGTGATATCTATTTGCATTGTAATAATTCCAAGTGGTGGGGAAGAAGGTAGATTAAGAATCTTATTTCCTAGAGCATCAAAGTATTCCATTTTGAATTGGGTTAAACCAAGATTTGCTGACAAAGGATCTCTGTTATTTATTTGTCTGTAAAGTATTCTATCTTTAGGATTTGGTGTTGACATTACAACTGAATCTGTTGGTGATCCAATCCAATATTTTAATGTATCGACAAATCCATCGCCCATGGGATTGCTAGTATCTGGAGCAACGTCTGTTAAAAATGTGATGCTTGTTTCGGTAGCTTCAAGAATGGCAATAGTTGGATCTGGTAGTTTTTCCCAATCTTTACAATATCCAATTTTTCTAAGATCATGTTCAAATAAATCAACTATAGAAAGAAGATTACTCTGAACTATCAACTCACCGCTATTTAGATAATGATTTTCCACCGAGGAATCAACCATCTTAAATAGAATAGTAAGAATTGTTCCACCAATCATTATGGAGCCTAGAATATCAATTAAAGTTGAAAAACCCATTCATTCCTCTATCTAAAATAAAAATAGCTGTATACTTTGGAAAGTTTAACAGTATCCTTCCCTTCATTAAGAAATGGGCTGGATACGAAAACATCAATTTTTTTGTGCCAGGTTCTTTAATTAACTGGCTTTAATTCTTTTGAATTAGCAGGGTCTACATAATAAACCTTACTGCTAATATGAAAATTTGCTGACATTAGGGTTGGATCATTTGAAGTACTATCACTAAATCCGTTAAAATCATCAAAATCATTAAAACTTGATTTGCTTTTTTCTTTGTTATTGGGGCCTAAACTTAAAGTTAAATCGGTGAGCTTTTCTGCTATTTTATTATTTGCTGTTTCAGCATCAAAGGCTTTTCCAAATGCTTCCTCAATTAGAGCAGTTGCTAAAGAAACAGCCAAAATTTGGTATTTTGTGTCCGCCATTCCTTGAGTTGCACTAAGTGCATTTCTATTTACATTTAAAATGACCGTTGATAGTAAAATCATTGCAGCCATCGTTATCATCATTTGACCAGTATTCATTTCTTTATATCTAATAATTTTATAAAAGTAGGTTTAGTCAATTCACATGCCATTAAATAAATGCGAAATCGAGCGATTTTCAATGTTTATTTTTGGCTTAGTTGATTTAAATCACAAATTCGATAAAATTGTTATGAAATGAGACACGAATGTTTGTTAATCCGAATGGATAGAAGTGGAAAACATAATTTTAGAAACCGCTGTAAAATTCATGGTGTCATATTGATCCCGAAAGTTTTCGGGAGAAATATCTCAATTTTGAATTATAAAGAGATTCTTCATCTGGCAGATGCCGGATGCAGAATGACTTTATGGAATAATGCAGAGGTCTCTTTTAATAGCTAAAGATATTTATTTTAGGTAAAAAAAAGGTGCAATTGCACCTCTAATTTAAATTATTTTTTAATGAAAGGATGTTCATTAATTCTAAAATTTGACTACTTGGTTTTATGGGTAAATGATTTTCTCCAGTTTTTCACCAGATCCTGTTACGGTATTATTTGCATTTATTGTAACGGTATACGCTGTACAATATATAGCTGATAGCACATATACCACATTATCTCTTACTCCTTGTATAGTAACTGTAAACTCAATATCACCTGGAGCAAATGTGCGTTTTGTTGAGGAGTTACCTGGGAAAATATTATTTATATTTTCTGTATTTCCACCGGTAGTTTTTATTTGAATATCGGCTTTATCTGTTCCATTGTTTACCAAAACGACACTTGGATTTTGATTTTCACAATCATCAGAACAGCCAACAAATATAAATCCGAATAACAGTACAGCTAATAAAATTTTCAATTTAACCTCAATTATATATCTATTCATACCAAGAAACAACTTCATAATTTTTGGTATGCGGAAAATATGGTGGAACACTATGTAAAAATCTTTCATCGTATGTATGAATAAATTTATATCCTTCGGTAAGGTCCAACAGAATTATAATCTGCAGTAACTCTAACATCGCTGGCTATAATTCCACCCAAAATTTTCCATTCTTTAAGTTTGCCATCATTTTTTACTAATTTATCATCCGGACCAACACTGCCATTATAAGCAAACATGGAAGCCTGGGAAATAATATCTTTACCTTTTGTATCAGAGTTATACTGAAGCCTTATATCTTGTTCTGCCACCAAACCAAGCATGTTCTCAGAACCAGGTTTTTTACTAATGTCATCTTTGTATTTTAAATCATCCGTTTGATAAATATTTCCATAACCAGATTTTCCTTTTTTAGAAGCTACAATTGTTGCTGCTCCATCAATTGTTCCTTTAACAAAAACATTTGCTTTTTCAGCATACAGCATTCCATTAAAATCCTTTAGATTTATTGTTTCTTTTATTAGAGGTCCGCCATCTTTAAATTTAGGATAATCTTTAGGATCATATCCTACTATTTCTACATCAACTTTTTTATCCTTAAATTCAACCTTCACTTCAATCTCTTTGCCGCTTCCATCGGGAGCTTTTAGAACATATCCACCGCTGTTCCTGCAACCCTCATACCTGTTGTATCAAAAGGTCTTGGAACATCAATTCCGCTTTCGTAACCGCCATGAAATTTTGGGTTTTTGGTGTTGTACATTACCAATCCACCTTTGCTGGTAACTTTACCAAAAAATTCCGGACTGCCCCATGTTTTCATTACATCATTTACGTGGAATGGTCCTTGGAATATATCACCGGTAGCAGGAATAGCAGTAGCCATCTTATCGTAAAAGTTACCATACTTTGCAAATGTACTTGGTGAAATTCAACATAAACTGTCGATGTATCTCCAAGATAAACTGCTTCAGAATAAATAACTACCAATTGTGGCTCGGCGTAAACCACCACATTCTCCCAGTACGTCTCCATGTGCTAGATGTGCAGGCAACAGCAGAGGCTGCAACGCTTATTGTATGCTATTGCATGACTTCCTTTACCGTGACAAACTTTAACTTTACGCTGATCCCCAGTTGGGTTTGTAACATACACATTTAAGATACCACCTTGGAAAGGTAGATTTGTATATCCAGCATCCCATGTTTTATCTAAAAAAACTCTGGTTTGAAGCCATATTTGCACCAGCAATAGCAATATTTTGAGAAATGTTTTGTATATAATAATCTGAAAAATTATCAACAGAACGAGTTGATAAACTATTGAAATTACTTCCAAAAACTAAAAAGATTATACTAAAGCTAAGGACTAGCAACATTGCTGCTTTACCGCCCATTTTATTATCTCCTACCTATTTTTTAAATTTCTTGCTGCCAACCGGATTTGTCTCCAGAATGCAGAAGCGTACATATCTTGATCCGTTTTATCCGTGTTTGAAATATCATAACCATAAACATCTTCAACACGTATATTTATTTCAATCATTTGAATTAAATCCGGAGATGCAACTGGAGAAGTTAAGTAGATTACCTAAGAGCATCATAGTAAACTAAATTAAATGCTGTTACACCTAGGTTTGTACCAACAGGTGTTTCAGTATTAACAACTCGATAAAGAAACCTATCTCTTGGGTTTGGTGTACTTGCCAGTTCGGAAATTGGTCCTGTATAGTATGAAATGCTATCAACATTTCCATCCGAATCAACATCTGTTATAAATCTAATGCTATTCGAATCTGCGTGAACGAATATAAAGAAGAGGATTAGCCAATTTAGTCCAATCTGCACAAAATCCAATTTTTCTAAAATCGAATTCCAATACTTGAACAACTGCCACAAGATTTTGCTGAACAACTAGTTCACCACCATACATATAATTGTTTTCTACCGTTGCATCATTAATTCGGAATAAAATTAAGAGAAGCATTGCACCAATTAAAGTTGATCCAACTATATCTAATAATACGCTTGAGCCCATAATATTACCTTATCTAAAGTACCAATAACTATATACAGCAGACATTACCAGTGTATCTGGTACATCATCTTGCCCCAACATTGAAGGGCTTGAAACATAGACAGTTATTTTTTTATTCCACGTTCGGGTATTTGTACTTCCATCTAGATCTGTATCGGTTATGTAATTAACTTTACATTTTACATAGAAATCTGCTGCAGGAATAGTTGTATCAATTCTGGTATAATTGTTATAGTCATCAAAGTCGTTAAAGTCTGGATATGTTTCACCGTCTGGACCAAGAGTGTTGCTTAAATCTGTTAGTTTTGCTTACACTCGCACCATCAGTTTTTTCGTCAAATGCTTTTCCGGTTGCTTCTTCTATTATTGAAGTGGCAACAGATGTGGCAAGTACACCAAGTTTACTATCTATTAAAACTGAGTTTGTATTTAAAAATCCATTGTTTACCCTTAAAACAACCAAGGAGAGTAAAATTAAAGCTCCAATCGTAAGCATCATTTGTCCGGTATTCATTTTTTACACCTAATTTTATTTTGTTACTTAAACAATTAGTGTGCCATCAAGCTTTTATGGAATTCTACTTTAGTATACTATCGGCAATAATTATGCATAGTTTACTTGTTTATGGCTTAATAATGGTGGAGACAGTTAAAATGAGCCCTTTGTTAAATAATTGTGATCTGTATCATATCCATACAGAATCAATAACATTTTCATCATTTATAGAAACAATTGAAAACTTCAAATAGGTCATATTGAACACGAGAGTTTTCGATTTCGTTAAACTTTTAAGAATGTCTATTCGTGATCATTTATAATTTATTTTTGAAAAACTTATTTAAGGAAAGCAGAAATTTTTTCTGGTAATAATTACTTGAAGAATTGAAGGCTTATTGAATATCAATGAATTATGGAAACTTCTGAAAATTTCAAATTTGTCATGTTGGGTAAAGCGCAACATCTCTATTTGGAATTAAAAAGGGATTCTTCATTTCGTTCAGAATGACTTTTGGGGAATAATTCAGAGGTCTCTTGTGGATAATGATATGTTATAATTAGAATTATATTAATGAAGTTGTTATATTTATTAAATAATTTTAAGGAAATTTTCATTTTATGGATGCGATTAATATTCTGGTTGCTATTAATCTTTTTGTTTCGTTTAGTGCAAATATGGCTGCAGCTAAAAAGGGAATGAAATCGAAACTATCTAATGTAATTGAAAGACCCAAAACATTTCTTCAGAAGGTACCACCTAATATTTCTGCAATAGTCTTAATTTTAACTATAGCTGCAATATTCAATTTGGGTACATTTTCTGAAGCCCTTAAAAATGAGTATAATTCCTATAGAATTATTGGGTTGCTTCTTTTTGTTGTTTTTTCATGGTTACAAGTTGCTTCATTCAAATCCTTAGATAAGTATTATTCACAAGAAATTTTAATTTTCAAAAATCATAAACTTATAAAAGAAGGCTTGTACAAATTTATTAGACATCCACAGTATATGAGTCAAGTTTTAAGTGATTTGGGAGTTGGAATTGCTTTAATGGGATACATCATAATTCCAGTTGTGCTTATTCTAGAAATACCTTTGTTTATTATGAGAGCCAACTTTGAAGATAATCTTTTAGGGAAACATTTTAAAGATGAGTTTGTTAGTTACAAAAAGAAATCCGGATTCATAATACCATTTGTAGGTTAACCAAGATTGAAGAAACAAATAATTATTACTCTTACCATTTTATTATTTATAATTCCCCAAATTATTTTTGGAAGCGATTTAACAATCAAAATTGGTAAGCAAGTTAAAAAAATAAAGTCATCAGAAATTCGAGGAATTGAATATGTATCTTCAAAGGAATTAGCTGATGCATTTTCTGCTAACTATTATTACAACGATACCCATCAAAAATCAGAAATAAAGTTTAAGGAATACAGATTAAAATTTACCGGTAATAATCAGTTTATCATCCTTACTTCAAAAAAGAGTGATCAGCATCAAATATTTCAATTACCGGTTTCTGCCCGAGTGAATAATGGTGATGTGCTCATTCCAATTAAGTATTCAACGCAATATCTAAGCTATGCCTCAGGTATAGAATTAGAATATAATGAGAGTGATAATTCGATTGTTCTTAAGAATGTTAAGGTTGATACTAAATCTGTGGTTACCTGGAATGAAAACTTAATTGATATGAAAACAGTTAAGTATGATATTTATTCTGCAAAAATAGAAACCAAAACAAATGGAACCTTATTAAGGTTAGGAATAAAAAGACCATTAAGACAGCCGACAAGTTCTATCAATGAAAATGTATTGTATCTTTTTTTCTCGGAGGCAACAATTGATAAGAATCTTGTTAATGAATTGAAATCTCAAGGATTAATTAAAAATGTACTTTTAAGGCACGTTAGTGGTAATCCTCAGCTAGAGATTACTTTAAAAGACGGATATGATACTTATGAAGTCTTTTATGATGAAGATATTGGCGAGATGTTAATTTCTATACACAATAAATTTTTAAAAACTGAAAATCTTAAAGCCGATTCTGAAGAAATTAAAAAATGGAATTTTAATGTAATCGTAATAGATCCTGGTCATGGTGGTAAAGATCCAGGAGCAATTGGAATTAATGGAATAAAGGAGAAAGACATTAATTTTTCGATTTCAAAAGAACTTGGAAGTTTGATAAGTAGTAAAATGAAAGATGTTAAAGTTGTTTATACACGAAACTCTGATGAGTTTATTGAACTTTATAAACGTGGTAAAATTGCAAACGAGAACAAAGGGAATTTATTTATTTCAATCCATTGCAATTCAACTCCTAAAAAACCCTCAAATGCTACAGGTATTGAAGTTTATTTGTTAAGACCGGGCAGAACAAAAGAAGCAATTGATATAGCTGAATTTGAAAATAGTGTAATCAATTTGGAAGAAAATCAAAATAGATATCAAAAATTGACCGATGAAAATTTCATTCTTGTAAGTATGGCACACTCATCAAATATGAGGTATTCTGAAACCTTTGCAGATATGTTAAATACTGAATGGATTAAGCAAGTTGATATCCCTTCAAGAGGAATTAAACAAGCCGGATTTTATGTTTTGGTCGGGGCATCAATGCCAAGCGTTTTAATAGAAACGGGATTTTTATCTAATAGTAATGATGCTAAATATTTAAATAGCAAAAATGGTCAAAAAGAAATTGCATCCTCCATTTTTGATGCGATTGAGAAGTATAAAATGTATTATGAAAATTCAATTATTAATGAAATAGGCAAATAAGGTATATATATGACAAATGCTCAAAAATGGGTTACAGTATTTTTAATTTTATTTATTGTTCTATTGTTCCTATCTAAAATCACATCAGGAAGTTAACATCAGCAATACATAAAAAACCCTTTATCAATAGCAGCAATATTTTTTGCTATGTAAAATATTGTTGCTATTGTAAATCCTTCCAAATTCTTAACATCTGATTCTAAAATAGAATTCATGTCAATAATGATTTCACCCATTTCGTTTTTTAAAAGCAAACATAAAATATTTTACAGGAACAAAATGTTTTGTTTTTGAATCATAATTGAATATTAGTTGTGATATAAAGCAACTTCTATCTAGCTGGCATCATTGCTGAATTACATCTCTCGTGTTTGAAAACAGCGAGGGAAAAATGACAGCAAGAATAATACATACATCAAAGTTTACTTTATCATTTCTTTTTCTATATGGTATCACATTATTTAGTACTCCAACATATCAAATTCAGTTAAAAGATAATGTTGTTGATAATAATAAGCGAGAAGTAACAGTAACGATAAGGGGAGAAGGAGAAGGATTTGGATTAACAAGTTATCAGTGTGCGTTTAGTATAAACCAAAGTATAGATTTTTCTAATCATACATTTAAGTACATACCCGGAAGTTCAGAACTAGTAAATGAACCAAACCTATATGTTGGTATTATTAACATAGACGGAGAAACAGAACTTACATTTGTATCCTTCATTGGTAACGATCAAATCTCTAGTAGTAAAGAAACTGTTGTAGGGAAATTCTTGCTTGAGGGTACTGATATTGGTAAAGTAAAAGACATAAAACTTAAGTGGAACTTTGAGGGAACAATAAGTACAATAATTACCGGTAAAAGTTTTGAAAACATAACCAACCCACTTAACCACACAAGCGACTACACACTACTACCAGAAGCTCAACAAGTAGTTAAGAAAGTAGGAATAACCAACTCAGAGGCATCAGCAGTTTATGGAAACATAGCTACTGACAAGATGTTATATGATGGAATAAGTTCATCAACAAGTAATAATCCATCCTCAAATGGAAGATGGGCGGTAGAGGGATTTCCACAATGGGTAACAATAGACTTGGGAGAAGAGACAGATATAGACTACATTAAGTTAGATCCATATTACTCAGAAAATGGAGTATCTTATGATTGTGAGTTTTACAGTGGAAGTTATAGTAATAAGAGTTTAATTAAGAAAGAAACAACACAAACCGACAGTCAGTGGTCAGAACATAAGTTAGGTGGAGTAAAGACAAGATATATAACAGTAGTTATAACTGGGAGTAAAGGAAATGATTGGTGTGATATCTGGGAGATGGAAGTATATGGAGTTAATTCAACAAGTTCAGTAGAAGATGAAGAAGAAGTAACAGAAGATACAGTACCAAGTGAGTATGGAATAAGTCAGAACTACCCAAATCCATTTAACCCAACCACAAAGATAGAAGTAACCATGAAAGAAGTAGGAAGTGCAAGGTTAGATGTTTACAATATACTTGGAGAGAAAGTACTTGCAGTATTAGATGAAGAACTAAGTGCTGGAAGCCACACAATAAACATAGATGGAACAAGACTAGCAAGCGGAACTTATATTTACCAGTTAGTTGTAAACAATCAATTTTCTCAAACTAAAAAAATGAACTTAATTAAGTGATTTTTATCCCCCTTTTTTTTCAAACACACTTACGGTTGGCATGTTGTTACTGCCAACCGTAAAATATTTAGTCAATGGATTTAATAAATTTTACAAGATAATCTTTATAGCTAGAATTTGGATATGAGTCAGTCAGATTTACTAATTCATCCTTAGAAATAAAATCTTTTTTGAAAGCAATCTCTTCAATACAAGCAACTTTTAGACCTTGCCGATCTTCAATTACTCCAAAGAAATTAGCTGCTTGTAATAATGCTTCGGGAGTTCCGGTATCTAACCAAGCAACGCCTCTGCCAATCTTTACAACATCAAGTTGTTTCTTTTCTAAATAAACTTGATTTACACCTGTTATTTCTAGTTCCCCTCGTTTTGATGGCTTTAGGTTTTTAGAAATGTTTACAACCTGGTTATCATAAATATATAGTCCAGGGATAGCATAATCAGATTTTGGATTCTTTGGTTTTTCTTCAATAGATATTGCTTGACCAGATTTGTTAAATTCAACAATACCATACCTTTCGGGATCAGTAACTTGATAAGCAAATATAGTACTACCACTTTTATGAAAATCCAACGCTTTATATAAATAATCTAACTTGCCATAAAAAATGTTATCTCCAAGGACTAAGGTGACACTATCATCTCCAATAAATTTATCTCCAATAATAAAAGATTCAGCAATTCCATTTGGAGCATTTTGTACGGCGTATTGAATATTTAATCCAATAAAACTTCCATCTTCAAATAATTGTTTGTATAACGGAATCGTTTTTGAATCAGAGATTATTAAAATATCCTTTATTCCACCTAACATTAATATCGAAAGCGGATAATATATAAGAGGTTTATCATACAGTAAAGCTAACTGTTTACTATAAACTTTTGTTGTTGGGAATAGTCTTGTGCCAGCTCCGCCAGCAAGTATAATGCCTTTCATTTGTTTTCCTATTTAATTCGTAACAGTAATTGTGTTTGATGAAATTAAATTATTTGAATTATTAAAAATTTCAACTTTATAATCGCCAATTCTGGAGAAGTTCAACTTAAAAAAAGTATCAGCCCAACTAGATGTAATTTTAAATTGTTTGGTTTCAACAATCTCACTATAATTATCATTTTCACTGCGCAATACTCTAATTTTTATTTTGTCAATTCCAAAAGGAATGTAGTTATTTAAGTAAACAAAAGTTTCGCCATTTTTACGAGCGAGGGAGAGTTTTTGAAGAGAATTAATAGGTTTATTATTTACAACCATGTCGCAAAATACAAATTGTATTTTACCTGTGTTTTGATCAGATTTGGCCAAAGTTTTTTCTTTGGTTTTTTCGTACTCTATTGACACTTCTAATTTTTTAACACCAAACTTCTTTCTTTCAGAATTCAAAAAGTATAATTCATACATCCCGGCATCTTTAAACTCTTGACTTGTTACAGCCCATTTACTATCCTTTTTAATTTTAAGTGTTTGACTTGAAAAGGGAATGGGCTTTCCATCTTTTAATTTATCAATGAACAAATGTAATACTGGTTCATTTATTTTAGATTTATTGTTAATTAAAACGTATACAGCCCTACCGTATGGTTTTATTTCTAGCTTATTAATAAGTCCAATTGGTTTGCCATCTTCTGAATAGCTCTCACAAATACTAATATCTTGACTAAACGCTAAAGTGGTAAACAGAACAAAAAGGATTAAAAATTTTTTGATAAAATTCATTACTATTTCCTTAATTTTTAAATTAAGTTTTCCAGAATGCAGGTGAAAAAATAACTAGTATTGTAAAAAGTTCTAATCTTCCCAATAACATCAGAAATGAAAGAACCCATTTACCCAACATTGGGATGTGTGCAAAATTATCGGTTGGACCAACAGACCCAATCGCAGGACCAACATTGCCAAGTGAAGTAGCAACAGATCCAATTGCTGACATGAAATCCAAACCTAACAAGGCCATAACCAAAGAACCGAGGATAAAAATAAAAATATAAAATAGAAAAAAAGCTAAAATATTCGAAATAATTTCTTGTGGTACACTGTGGTTATTGTACCGCACAGGAATTATTGCTCTTGGATGGATAAGTCGTCTTAATTCAAGGAAACTATTTTTGAATAACAACAAATGTCGAACAATTTTTATACCACCACCAGTAGAACCAGCACTACCACCAATGAATAAAAGTAGAAAGAAAACTAATAGAAGGAAAGTTCCCCATTGTTCATAATCGGCGGTAACAAATCCAGTAGTTGTTACCAAAGAAACTACTTGAAATAGGGAGTCTCTGAATGAGCTTTCTGCATCTGAATAGCCTGAGAAAAAAAGAATAACCGCAATAACTATTGCCCAAAATAAAATAGTTATAGAATAAAATTTAAACTCATCATTCTTTTTCACAACATTAAATCTTCTATGAAGTAGATGATAATGAAGGGTGAAATTCATGCCCGCAATGAACATGAAAACAATTAAGACATAATGAATGAAAGGGGATTGGTAATAAGCCACACTTGCTTGTTTTGTTGAAAATCCGCCTGTAGCCATTGTAGTAAAAGAATGGCAAATTGCATCAAAGAATGTCATACCACCAAGGTAAAGTAGAACTACTTCAATCAATGTAAATGCAGCATAGATTCCCCAAAGTCTAACAGCTGTTTCTCTAACTCTTGGATGAATTTTATCCTTAGTTGGTCCTGGAACTTCTGCCACAAATAACTGCATACCTCCAATTCCTAAAATAGGAAGAATAGCTAGAGACAAAACAATCATTCCCATTCCGCCAAGCCATTGTGTAACGCTTCTCCAAAAAAGAAGACCATGAGGTAAAGATTCAATATCATTTAGAATTGAAGCACCGGTTGTAGTAAAGCCCGACATTGTCTCGAAAAAGGCATCTGTGTAGCTTGGGATAGATCCATGCAATACAAATGGAATAGCTCCGAATAAGGACATCACAATCCAGCCAAGAGAAACAACTATATATCCTTCTCTTTTTCTAATTTCTCTATCTTTATTCTTGGTTGAATAAAACAAAACAATACCAAGAATTGAAGTTCCCACGCCGCAGCCAAGGAGAACATAAACATCATTATCACCAAAGTACAATGAAAAAGGAATGCCGGTTAGCATAAACAATCCTTCTAAAAA
The DNA here is from genome assembly GCA_963704835.1 of uncultured Ignavibacteriales bacterium. Classification (GTDB taxonomy): domain Bacteria; phylum Bacteroidota; class Ignavibacteria; order Ignavibacteriales; family Melioribacteraceae. The sequence goes on from CAVPHW010000009.1 coordinate 35,821, forward strand.
AAGAAGGAAGCCGATAAAATTTAATAGCGCGTTTTTTTTTATCATTATTTAAAAAACTTTTCTACTTTTTCAACAATTCCCGGAAGAGCAAATACTACGACTCTATCATTTGCTTTTAATTGTGTATCACCCACAGTAATTTTACTTTCATTTCCTCTTATATAACCACCAATAATTGCACTCTCCGGAAAGTTCAATTCCTTTACTTGTTTTTTTGTAACAATAGAATTTGGTTGTGCAATATATTCTAAAACCTCTGCATCAATACCCTGCAAAGTGGCAATTGAAACAATATTTGCTTTTCTTATAAACTTAAGTATGTTGTTTGCTGCTATTAACTTTTTATTAATTAACGAATCAAGTCCAATTGTTTGTGTTAAAGGGATGTAATCAACATTATCCACAAGAGAAATTGTTTTTTTAACACCAAGATGCTTTGCCATTAAACAAGTAATAATATTTGTCTCAGCATCATGAGTAACGGCAATAAAGCCATCCATATCAATAATGCCTTCCTGAGCAAGGAGATCTAAATCTCTTCCATCGCCTTGAATAACCAGAGTTTTTTCAAGAAAATCTGCTAAGTCATGGGTTTTGTCTTTGTCCGATTCAATTAACTTAATATTAATACTGTTTTCTAATTCTTTTGCGGCAATACGTCCAATTTTTCCACCACCTAAAAACATAATATTATTAAGTTTTGTCTGGTCTTTACCAACAATTTTTAATACCCGTTCAATACCTTCTGGAGTAGTGATCACAAAGATTTGATCATTTGGGAGAAGTTTATCAGTTCCGCGTGGGATAATTGTTCTAAAACCTCTGTGAATTGCAACAACTCTAAAATCATTTGTTTGGGCTTCATGAACAATATCTAAAATAGATTTTCGGACTATTGGTGATTCAGCTTCTAACTTCAATCCAAGTAATGATAGTTTTCCTTCACCAAACTCTACAATATCAGTAGCTGCAGCTCTTTGAATTAATTTTACTAACTCAAAAGCGGCCAATTCTTCTGGATAAACTAAATGATCAATGCCTATTTCTTGGAATAATTTATGATGAGTTTCTGAAACGTATTCAGCATTTTCTACACGAGCAATTGTTTTTTTAGCGCCTAATTTTTTTGCTAAAATTGTTGTGTTTACATTTACAGATTCTGAAGAAGTAACAGCAACAAGAATATCAGCTTTTGAACAGTTTGCCTTATTTAAAATATTGATCGAAGTTGAAGACCCGGTAATTGTAAGAACATCCATAACTTGATCGGCACGATCCAAAGCTTCACCATCCTTATCAATTAAGGTAATATCATGCTTTTCATTTGAAAGCTGTTTAGCAAGATGATATCCAACTTCTCCGGCACCGGCAATTATTATGTTCATGGTTTCTTTATCAAAATATTATAAATTTGAACATAAATTTAATGTATTTATAAGAATAAATCTGATTTTATTCATTATGTTCCGGCATTATTGTTACTGAAAAAGAAAATATTCTTTAATTCATTTTTATTCAATTTCATCTAGAGTTTGGTTAGGCTTGAAAATCAAGTATATAAAATTTTAATTTGCAAATTGACACATTAGATTTTAAACTTAACTTTTAATTTAATTTTCAGTTAGTAAAATAGTAATAGGAACATTATGTTTGAATGGATTGCATCACCGGAAGCTTGGGTAGCATTAATAACACTTACTTCTCTAGAAATTGTACTTGGAATAGACAATATAATTTTCATTTCAATATTGGTTAGCCGTTTACCGGAAAACCAACGTAACAAAGGAAGAACAATTGGATTGGCATTAGCAATGATTGCAAGAATATTGTTATTGCTATCTCTTACGTGGGTTATGGGTTTAATTGCCCCTTTATTTGAAGTTTACTCAGTTGAAATCTCCGGTAGAGACCTAATTTTAATTTTTGGTGGATTGTTCTTGTTGGCAAAAAGCACTCATGAAATACATAATAGCTTGGAAGGTGAGGAAGAATCAGTTGGTGGAAAAGCTGTTGCAAGTTTTACTTCAGTTTTAATTCAAATAGCACTTTTAGACATAATTTTTTCTCTAGATTCTGTTATCACTGCTGTTGGTCTGGCAAAAAACATTGAAGTTATGATCTTGGCAATTGTTATAGCTGTTGTGGTAATGATGCTATCTGCTAAGTCACTCGGCGATTTTGTTGATGCTCATCCAACAATAAAAATGTTAGCCCTGAGTTTCCTTATTTTGGTAGGAGTGTCACTAATTGGTGAAGGGTTTGATTTACATATACCAAAAGGTTATATCTATTTTGCTATGGCTTTTTCAATTGGAGTAGAATTGCTAAACTTAAAGATGAGGAAAAAAGCAAAAAATAAGATTAAACTAAGAAAGCTTGTCACAAAATAAAAAAACCTCCAACTTTTTACGGAATGGAGGTTTTATCAATTACTAATTTATTGATTTATATTTTTGCACTTCTTACAGTTGTAATTATTTCAGCAGCAACTTTATATGGATCAGAGTTTGATGCTGGTCTTCTATCTTCTAGCCAACCTTTATACCCAGATTCTACAGCACCAATTGGAATTCTTATCGAAGCACCACGATCGGAAACGCCATAACTAAATTTATCAATTGATTGCGTCTCATGTTTTCCTGTAAGTCTTTTGTGGTTATCTTCACCATATACTTGAATATGTCTTTGAATTGCTTCATTAGTTCCAAAAGCATCGCAAATTTTTTCATAAACTTCTTTACTGCCACATGTTCTTAATACTGTATTAGAAAAATTAGCATGCATTCCCGAACCATTCCAATCTCCTTCAACAGGTTTTGGATCTAGATTTATTCTAATACCATATTCTTCACCAATTCTTTCCATCAAATATCTTGCTGCCCAAAGTTGATCGCCAGCTTCTTTGGCACCTTTAGCAAATACTTGATATTCCCATTGTCCTTTCATCACTTCAGCATTTATGCCTTCTACATTGATGCCGGCTTGAATTAACAAATCCAAATGTTTCTCAACCATTTCTCTGCCAACGTTGTATTCTGCACCAACTGAACAATAAAATGGTCCTTGTGGTGGTGGATAATAACCCGGAGCTGGGAATCCAAATGGTGTATGGTGATCTAAATCCCACAAAACATACTCTTGCTCAAATCCAAACCAAAAATCATGATCGTCATCTTGAATTGTTGCTCTTCCGTTTGTTACATGTGGTGTTTTATCCGGATTAAGTACTTCTGCAATAACTAAATATCCGTTGTCTCTTTCGGGATCAATAAAAATTCTTACAGGTTTCAACAATAAATCAGATGATCCACCTTTTGCCTGGTTGGTGGAGGAGCCATCAAAATTCCACATTGGGGCATCTTCCACTTTCCCGGAAAAATTATCTACTATTTTTGTTTTACTGCGCATTTGTTGGGTTGGTAAATGCCCATCCAGCCAAATGTATTCCAATTTTGCTTTTGCCATTTTTACTCCATTTAGATGTTTATATTTGTGGTTTCTTTAACTGTTGATAAAACAAAACTTGTTACAGTTTTTGCAACTCCAGGCCAAGCCTGAATTTGTGCTAATAATTTTTCCAGAGCGTCAGTATCTTTTACTAGAATTTTTAATACGTGCGATCCTTCTCCTAAAATTGCGTGACATTCAAGAATTTCTAGTGTATGAGCTACATGTTCGGTCAATTCAGAAAACTTAGTTGATGACTGCATATAAACTGTTATAAATGCCATTAAATCAAATCCAAAAGTCTTTCTACTCAACTTTGCATAATATCCTTCAATAATATTCTTTTCTTCTAATTTTTTTAAACGCTCACTTAACGATGGCAAAGAAAGACCAACTTGTTCAGCGATGGCATTTCTTTTTGTTCTGCCATCTTTCTGTAAGATGTCCAAAATTTTAATATCTATTGCATCCATAGCATATTCACTAAATTATTTAGGAAATATTTTAAAATTAACTGTGAAAATAAGGGACAAATTAATAAAAAGCAAATTATTATTTTTACTTATCGTGCTAATTAGAAGAAATTGTGATGAAAATCAAATTGTTATTATTGAAAGGATTTCCCAAAATATTTTTTTGATTTCCAGTTAACAATCAACAATAATATACGATTATTCTAATAACTTTATAATTATAGGTGAATACTGCTCTATGGACTCTTTTGTTGGAATAATAATAATTGGAATTCTCTTTATACTTTTTGCCGGAATAACTTTTCTATTAGTAAAAAAAGGTTTTTTTTCAGAAAAACTTCCCAGTGAAGGTGACTTGCTAGGTCTGAATACAGAAAATGAAAAACTCATAAGAGAAATTACTTTCTTAGAAGAAAAAGTTAAAAAATTACAACAGAAAATTAATGATCTAAAAATGGTCATTAAAAAACTTGAAGAGCAAAAAGAACAATTAGAGAAAAATGAAGCGAAACTAAAAAAGTTAAAAATACAGAAAGATGAAGCTCTTTCTATGGTTGCACATGATATTAAGAATCCTGCTTCAGCGATCAAAAATTTTGTAGAGCTACTAGAATCATACGATCTAACTGCACAAGAGCAGCACGATATTATGAGCGGATTAATTGAAATATCATCTAGAATTGTAAAAATTGCAAATGAATTTTCTATGATTGTGGCTGAAGAGTATGATACCTTAAAGCTTCATAAAACCAAAACCAATTTTATAGAATCTGTTGATAGCATTGTAAAAACTAATAAGGTTATAGCCAGTAAAAAAAATATTGATGTAAGACTCTATCAACCATCAGAAGAGTTGTTTGTTAGGATGGACGAAGATAAAATTAAAAAGGTAATTGATAATTATGTTGAAAATGCAATTAAATATTGCCCACAAAAAAGTAGGGTTGAAATATTAACAAATAAAGAAAACAATTTCGTTGTTCTTGAGGTAACAGACAATGGTTATGGATTAACAGAAGATGAAATTGGCAAAGCCTTTGAGAAAGGAAGTAAGTTGAGCACAAAACCTACAGGTGGTGAATCCAGCTCAGGTTTGGGATTATGGATATCAAAAAAGATTGTTGAAGAACATAATGGAAAAGTTTGGGTAAAAAGTAAAAAGGGTTTTGGATCTACTTTTGCATTTAAAATTCCTATTGAATAATTTTAATAAACAATAATAAGAAAAAAAACAAATATTTTTATACCCCAATATTATTTTCAATATTCATATTTAATTAGTTGCATCTATAATTCATTTTTTAGAATTACTAATTCTAATCATACTTTTATTTTCGCATATGTAACCTCCGGAACATCTTATTTTCATCACAAATATCTTCAATAACCTTAAGCTAAACTGGGCAAAAATTTTGTACTTTGATTAAACCTAAGTATTATTTTAATTTGACATATATGTCCTATAAAAATATGGTTGAATCATGAAAACCTCTCTAGTTATAAGTTCCGTTCTCTTTTTTTCATCACTATTTGCTCAATCGAGTTCTTCATTGGACCAGATATTTAACGCAACATCAGTTGCCTTAGGAGAAGCCTCGGTTGCTAACACTAATTACGGAATCCCTTCAAATATTAATCCAGCACTTTTAAGCGAGGCAGAAGATTTGGTTTTTTATTACAATCAAAGAAGTATTACATGGATGGAATCCTTAAAAGAGTTTAAATTTCTCTCTGCCGGTGTCCAAATTCCTACAAGCTACGGCAGTTTTGCTTTTAACTATAAAAAGTTTGATCAAGGTACTTTAATTGTAGGTACATTTGAAAATCCAGATGGAATTGGTGAAATGGACGCCTATGACAACACTTTTGAACTAATGTATGGCAGAAATATTACAAGCAATCTTTCAGCCGGAGCTGCATTAAAAATGTTTAATGTTGAGAGGCAAATGCATGTAACTAGTGATAATGTAAAATTTAACACACCACTATTTTTAGACCTTGGTTTAACATATAAACTAGATAAAATTATTTATTCACCAAGTTTTGAAGATAATTTAATTATTGGGATTGATGTTCAAAATTATGGAACTGACTTTATAATAATCAATACTCACACTAACGATCCAGAAATTGGTGGAACAAGAACAATAGAAACAGTGAACAAATTACCAAGATTTCTAAGAATTGGATTTGGCTATAACTTAGCTATAGTTGGAGAAGATAATAATCCAATTTTTAATTTTGCGCTTAATACGGAATATAAAAACCAACTCAATAATATTTATAATGATAAATCTAGTAAAGACTTTTGGGGAATGGGAATGGAAGCAACTTTCTTTGATATTGTTTCATTAAGGCTTGGAGCAATAGCATGGCCTTTTACAAGTATTTATGGAACAAAAGGAAATTTCAGCGCAAGATATGGTTTTGGACTTCAATCGCCAATAATAAATGTAATTACAAACCTACCTTTTAAAATAGCGTTTGATTATTCAGTTATTCCAATAAATTATTTTTCAAGTTATTTCTCTGATAACAACTATCAAAACTTAGATGCATTTAATGTTTCGTTTAGGTTTCCTGGGCTTATTCTTTGACGGGATTAAAAAAGTAGAGACGCATTGCAATGCGTCTCTATATTATAAATATTGTTATTCAAATAAGAATGGAATTCAATTACTTTTTAAGTACTGCGGTAACCTTATTTGCAGCATCTTGAAGTGTGGTAGCAACTTCAAAGTTCATTTTTGATTTTGCTAAAAGCACTCCGGCTTCTTTTGCGTTAGTTCCTTCCAATCTAATAACAATGGGGACTTCAACTTTAATTTCTTTTACTGCGTTTATTACACCTTGTGCAACTCTATCGCAGCGAACAATTCCGCCAAAAATATTAATTAAAATTGCTTTAACATTTTTATCACTTAAAATAATTTTAAATCCGTTTGCAACCGTTTCTTGGTTTGCACCACCGCCAACATCCAAAAAGTTTGCAGGTTCTCCACCAGCAAGTTTAATTATGTCCATGGTTGCCATTGCAAGTCCGGCACCGTTAACCATACAGCCAACATTTCCATCAAGCTTAATATAGTTTAGATCAAATTTAGAAGCTTCAATTTCAAGAGGTTCTTCTTCATCAAAATCTCTAAAACTAACTATGTCTTTGTGGCGATAAAGTGCGTTATCATCAAAATTCATTTTTGCATCTAAAGCTATAACATCGCCTTCTTTGGTTATAACAAGAGGATTAATTTCTGCAATTGACGCATCGGTTTCATCAAACGCTTTATATAATGACATTAAAAATTTAACTGCATTTTTAAATTGTAAACCTTCTAAGCCTAATCCAAAAGCAAGTTTTCTAGCTTGAAATTGCTGCATTCCAATTGCAGGATCAATAGCTTCTTTAATTATTTTTTCTGGGGTTTCTTCAGCAACTTTTTCAATTTCAACTCCGCCTTCAGTAGAAACCATTACAACATTTTTGGATTGTGCACGATCTAAAGTAATTCCCACATACATTTCTTTATCAATATTTACACCTTGTTCAATCAACAATCTTTTAACCAGTCTTCCTTCAGGTCCAGTTTGATGTGTAACTAGAGTCATTCCTAAAATTTGTTTAGCATATTTTCTAACTTCAGCAATGCTTTTGGCAACTTTTACACCTCCGCCTTTTCCTCTGCCACCTGCATGAATTTGAGCTTTAACAACTTTTATTTTACCTGAAATTTCCTTAGCCGCATTTACAGCTTCTTCCGGCGAGAAAACAACCTTACCCATTGGAACCGGGACGTTAAATTTTTTCAATAATTCTTTAGCCTGATATTCGTGAATTTTCATAATAACCTATTTCTTTTGTTAACTCTATATTTTAATTGCCTAATAATAACTAAAAAATCAAATATGCCCAATTATCAAAAAATTTATTTTTTAGAGCGTTGTTTCTTTTCTGTTTCTTTATCTTCATCATCAAAAACAGCGTCATCTATTCCTTTGTTTACTATATAGTTGGAATATGTGACCTTTATTTTGCCAGCTAAATTTTTATTTGCTTTGTCTGAAGGTTTTTTTATGCCGGAAACTTCCATATCCATCATTTCGCTCAATTTTGGGTCTTCAATATTAAAGCTAAAATTCATTTCCGAAGGTAAGCCAAACTTAATCATATTATCATAAACTAAATTTGCAAATAAAGTTCCTCTTTTCTTTGTAGTAGTCTCAACTTTTCGGATAACACTATACTCCGTATCAATCCACAGAGTTGTTAAAATAATATTTGCTGAATCACTAAGCGGAATAATTTTTACAACAGCTACATTTCTTTCATCTAATTTATCTTCTTTAACAAAAATAGAAGTGTAGTCTTCGTTAAGCAAATTAATGGGCGAGAAGTTAATTCCTTCTTTTGGTAAAATTGCAAAATCTTTAGAATCCATTTTCATTTTGTCGGGTTGCTTAAAATAAACAGTTGCTGAAACTTTTGGTATTCTTAAGAATTCCATATCTACTTCAACTTTTAGATCAACTTTATAATCTTTAACAGTCTCAAATTTGTTCTTCACTTTGTTAATAATTTCATCAGCATTATTTGTCTGTGAAAATATGGATGAAGTTAGAAAAAGTATTAAAATTAAATATCTCATTGCAAAAACCTAGGTTAAAATATCTTTTTTAAGAAATAGGAATAATGTGACTAAGTACAAAACAGTAATGTGTGAAACAATTACGATTGCAGAATTAATTATGGTTTCTAAATCAACTGGATCTGTAAAAAACAATTTCCAATCATCTAAGTATGTTGTAAAAAAATAAGGTTTAAATGAATCTAAAACTTCAAAAGGAAGAACTGATAATATAGTAAATACAATAATTATTGCAAGCGTAGCTATTATCGGTCCAATTGCGTTTTCAACAAATGAGGAAATGGAATAAGCTAGAGTACAAACAAGACTTAAGCTTAAATATGCAAAGCCATAGGCAGAAAGAAACCTCCACAAAACATCATCCGAAGCGAAGATATAAATCTTATCAACAAAAACCATTAAAGCACCACCTCCGAACAATAGATAACTTACTACCAAACTCAATAAGAAAAGCCATAACAAAAGTGATGCAGTATAAATTAAACCGGCAATAAATTTTGCAGTTACAATTTGAAATCTGGAAATAGGGCGAGTTAATAAAATTCTATATGTGCCGGCTGTCGATTCACTTGAAAATAAATCCCCGCCAACCAAAACAATTAAAAAAGGGAAGTGGATGTACAATCCTTGTAATGTTATGTAGGCTAAAAGAAAACCATTTAAAACATTTCCACCGGAAATAAAAGAATCGCCTAATTGGCGCATTACCATATTTTGGTACCCGTGCATTCCTTCTGCATAAAGTGCCCATTGTGCAAGTGGAATTAAAACAGCTATTGCAATAAATCCAATATAAGTTCTCCATTTCCTAAATATTTTCTGAAGTTCAATAAAAACTAATTCTATCATTTAGAACTCTCTTCTGTGATTCTTAAGAAGTAGTCTTCGAGTGATCTAATTGGAATTACCGCACTGATATCAACATTATTATTCACAAGAAATTTGGTTAACTCTGGAATTTCAGGTTTTTCTATTTCAAAAATAAGATTGTTTTTTTCGGTTGATCTAAAATAACTTTGCCATTCAGTTGGTTTTATCAATTCTAAAGTTTTTGAAATATCGTTTACCTCAATTTGAACTTTTAAAGATTCCGAATTTAAGAGTTCATCAACAGTTCCTTCTATTACAGTTTTACCTTTATTAATAATAATCATTCGGGTTGCAATTAACTCAATCTCTCTTAATATATGCGAAGATAGAAAAATAGTTTTGCCTTTTTCCTTACTTAGATGAATAATTAAATCTCGAATTTCCTTCATTCCTTGAGGATCAAGTCCGGTTGTTGGTTCATCCAAAATTATTAATTCCGGATCATGTAGAAGAGTTTGTGCAATGCCCAAGCGTTGTTTCATTCCATGCGAAAATGTTTTTACTTTGCTGCTGGCTCTATCTTTCAATCCCACAAGTTCTAACATTTCTGATATTTTGTTTTTATGAATTTCTTTGCCGGAAATTTTTGATAGGATTTCCAAATTTTTATATGCGCTTAGGTATAAATAAAAATCAGGCTTCTCTACAATTGCACCAACTTTAGAAAGTATTTCTTTTCTATTTTGTTTTATTTCTTTCCCAAATATTTTGATACTTCCTGAGGTGGGTGTAATTAATGTGAGCAGCATTCTAATTGTTGTACTTTTCCCAGCTCCATTCGGACCAAGGAAGCCAAATACATCACCTTTATGAACATTTAGGTTGAGGTTATTTACAGCAACAAGTTTCTTGAAGTTTTTGGTCAGTCCGGTTACTTCAATTATTTTTTCAGAATTCATAATGTTCATTAATTAAATTGAAATACATTCTTAAAAATTGCATCATGAATTATAGGTCTAAACTCAGATATTTTTTTATTTGCCCGCGTTGGGTGAACTCTGTTACTAAGTAAAATAACAAACAGTTTGCTTTCTTTATCTACCCAAATTGAGGTTCCGGTATAACCAGTATGACCAAATGAGTTTTTTGAAAACATAGTTCCAGCTGAGGAATAACCATCAATAGATTTTGTGTCCCAACCAATTCCTCTGTCACTTTGTTCAGATTGTTTTGATGTCCAATCCTCAATAATTATTGGATCAATAATTTGTTTTTCTTTATATCTTCCATTGTTCAATAGCATAATCACAAAATTTGATAAATCTTCGGTGGTTGAAAAAAGCCCTGCATGACCAGCAACTCCGTTTAACATGTAAGCTCTTTCATCGTGAACTTCACCTTGCAGTAATCTCATTCTCCAAAAATTATCCAGCTCAGTTGGGACACAGTTGTTTCTTAATTCATTTGACGGATTATACATCGTTTGGTTCATTTCTAGAGGAGTAAATAATTTTTCATGCAAAAATACATCCATTGGGTTGCCGCTAATTCTTTCAATAACTTTTTGAAGGGTTATCATTCCTAAATCGCTATAAACAAATTTTTCTCCTGGAGGATTGTTCAAAGGCAAATTCATAATATCATTAATTACTTCTTCTGCAGTTGAAAACTCATCATAATATTTTTTGAAAGGTGCCAAACCAGCGTTGTGAAGGAGTAAATTCCGAATTGTAATTTTATCTTTCCCATTATTGTTGAATTCAGGAAGATAAGTGATTACTTTCTCATCAAGATCCAATTTGCTCTCATCGACTAAAATCATTGCAGCGGAAGTTGTAGCAACAACTTTTGAAACTGAGGCTAAATCAAAAATAGAATTTGGTTTAGTTTCAGGTGAGCTTTTATCATATGTAAAATGCCCAAAACCTTTACTGTAAATCACCTCATCTCCTCTCCCAAATAAAAGAGTGGCTCCGGGGAACACAGAATCAGATACCGCAGATTGCATTATAAGATCAATCTCTTCAAAATTATTTGTATTATGAATATTGGAAGAGCAAGAGTAACTAAATAGTAATGTAAAAAGTATTAAGGTTAAAAAAGACTTTGAGTGTTTCATAATTTTAATTAGAATATTTTAAAAAATTATTTTAAAACAAATTAAGAGATATTCTTTTATTGACTGCAATATTTATCGGCAATCAATTCCATATAATTGAGATTCCTGTCTTCCTCAAAATAGAAACCGGAATGACGTTTGCTCTAAGCTTCTTCTACCTTCTTCCCAAATTGAGCATCAAGAGGTATAAACCTTGCAATAATAAATGCCGGAATTGTTGAAATAACAACCCAAACAAAGAAATGCTGGTAACCGATTAATTCTTGAAGCCACCCGCTAATCATTCCCGGAATCATCATTCCCAAAGCCATAAAAGCTGTTGCAATAGCATAATGAGCAGTTTTATGTTCGCCGGCTGAAATGTAAATCATGTATAACATATAGGCAGTAAATCCAAAACCATAACCAAATTGTTCAACTGCAACACATGCTAATACAATTAAAAAAGATTCAGGCAGTGTGTAGGATAGATAAATGTAAACAACATTCGGTAAATTGATTGCAATTACCATCCACCAAAGCCAATATTTCAAACCATTTTTTGAAGCTAAGATTCCACCTAATAAACCCCCTAAAACCAATGCTAAAATGCCAACTGTTCCATAGACAAATCCAACTTCACCAGTTGTTAAGGAAAGACCACCGACTTCTTTTGTATCTAGCAAGAAAGGTGAAGCAAGTTTTACCAATTGAGATTCGCCTAATCTATACAGCAAAAGGAAAGCAATGCTAAGTACAATATTTTTCTTCTTAAAGAATAGTGCAAAAGTTTTGAAGAATTCCTCAAACACATTTGTCCCTTCCTTTTTAATGCTCACATCAGATTTTGGATAGGGAAGAAGAAATTTATGGTAAACAAAAAATAACCCAAACATTATTGTTAGAATTCCAAATGTTATAGACCAAGCTAGAGGAATATTTCCGGCAATTGCACTAAACGTGGCAGAGGATTCGGTTTTTAGTTTTGGATCTATTTGGAAAAGTACTAAAACAGGTTTGTTCCAATTTTTTTGATTAAAAACAAAACGAGTACCTTTAACAGCAGAAATACTGTTATCACCAGAATAATGATTTAAGTTAACTGTTATTTCTTCATTAGTTCCGGGTTGTTTTGATAAATAAATTTGAACAACTCCCACATTCCCGGTTTGCGGAACTATTGTTTTACTTAAATCTTTTTTCTCTCCAAAATTATTAACAATAAATGTTTCCAGATTTTCAACAACTACTTCATCCCACCAAGATTTCTCAATTTTATTTTGACTATTTAAAACAGCTGTGGCATTTTTTTGTTCGTAACCATTTTTAATATTTTCATGGTCAACATATTGTTGTACAGAATCTAATTGGATTTTTGAAATCTTATCTGTAGAAATATTTAATGCTTCAGGAAAGTGCAATAATTTCAATTCACCTTCCATCTCATGAATTTGTTCACTTGTAAGATTTTGCTGAATTACACTTTGGGTAACAGTTTTTACTTCAAAATCAATTTGTCCCAATCCGGTTGAGCTTTCTAAATATCCTGCAAGAATAATTAATAGTCCTTGACCTGCAATCATTGCAAAACGGTAAAATGTACTACGGATTCCCACAAAAAATGCTTGATCGTGCTCAGATAATCCAAGCATATAAAAACCATCGGCGGCAATATCATGTGTGGCAGAACTAAAGGCAAGCAACCAAAAGAATGCTAAAGAATATTGAAAGAAATTTGGAGCTGGAATTGTAAGAGCAACACCAGCCAACCCTGCACCAATAAAAAGCTGCATAGTTACAATCCAAAACCTTTTGGTCCTAAGCAAATCAACTATTGGAGACCAAAGTGGCTTTATAACCCAAGGCAGATAAAGCCAGCTTGTATATAAAGCAATATCAGTGTTGGAAATACCTAGTCTTTTATACATTATTACAGAAACAACCATTACAATTACATAAGGCATTCCTTCCGCAAAATAAAGGGAAGGTATCCAAGCCCACGGATTTCTTTTTGGTTTGCTCATAATTTCAACATTTTTGTTTGGCCATAATTACAGCACCAATTTCTGGGGGAAAATCTGGGTTTTGTAAAATGACATTAGGTGTGAAAAGATTAATTTTTTCTTTAAGCATTTGAGAATACAAATTATCATTTGTTATTAAACCACCAATAAAAACAAGTTTCATTTTTTCTTCGTGGAGTTTATTATTCATTGCGGCTATATGTAAAATGAGTTCATTAGTTTCTTCATCTAAAATATTTTTACATAATTCATCACCTTCGGTAGCTGCCTCAAAAACAAGTGGTGCAATTTGCTGTATACTTAGCTCATCATTATATACTTTAGAAATTAACTCACTTTGATTTGTGATTCCAAATTGTGTTTCAAGCTTGTTTGTAAGTAAAGAATTTTTACCGCGTCCATCAAAAGATTTCGACACAATATTAAGTCCCTTTTTGCCAATAATTAAACCGCTCCCTTCATCTCCTATAAGTCGACCAAAACCTCCAACTCTATGAATATTGCCCTCTTTATCTTTGCCAAACATTATTGATCCAGTTCCGGCAATTAATATGCTGCCCGGAAGACTAGAAAACGCTCCTTCTAGAGCAATTCTTGCATCACTTACAACATTAAAAGAATTCAATTTTAAATTTTTCGATTGGGCTTTTTTGTAAACAGCATCCACAAGATTTTTAGCATCTTTTTCTCTGCCGGCACCGGTTGTGCCAAGAACAATGTTGCTGATTTGAGAAAGAGAAATATTTTGCGATTTACAGCAGTCATTAAGTAGGTTTAATACAGTTTCAGAAACAATATCAGTTCCGATTGTAAGAAAATTTGATGGACCGGATTGAGTTTTATAAATGATTTTTAAATCGTCATCACAAAGAACACAGTTTGTTTTGGATCCGCCACCATCAATACCAATATACAAGCTCATTAATTACCAAAATTGTGTTTAAGATAAACCAAATTACCAAAATTTTATGAACTATAAAAAACAATAAAGAATGCAGTAAATTTAAATTACAATTGAATTTATTGATCATTAAGGCTATTTTAATAATGTACTTTAACTATCAATTTACAAGAATTCATTTTCTTACTTCTGATACTCCGATTTTTTTTAATAAATAAGGGAGGTCAAAATGCCAGCCAAAATCATCAAAGATTTTCTAGACACCAATAATATCAAATATGTTTCGATTAAGCATTCTAGAGCGTTCACAGCGCAAGAAATAGCTGCTTCTGCTCACATTAGAGGAAAAAAAATAGCAAAAACGGTTATTCTTAAAGTTGGAGGAAAACTTATTTTCGCTGTTCTACCGGCAACTTATAAAATTGATTTTAACTTGTTAAAAGTTGAATTGGGCGAAGAAAACATCCGATTGGCAAATGAACAAGAATTTAAGGATAAATGTCCGGGATGTGAAGTTGGAGCAATGCCACCAATGGGTAATCTGTTTAATCTTGAAACCTATGTAGCTGCCAGTTTGGTTGAAGATGAAGAGATTGCTTTTAATGCCGGAAGTCATACAGAACTAATTAAAATGCGATATACTGATTTTGAGAAAATGGTTAAGCCCAAAATATTAAGGTTTACACATAAGTATAAAACATAGTTCTAAATCGAGAAATCTAGTTTTGTCTTTCTACCGCTTGGAATAAGTAGTATGCGGAACATGAATTTTTTAGAAATTAGATCTATTTCTTTTTGATTTTGAGGGGAAGTCGTATATTTATTTTTTAAATTTTTACTAAACGGATTTTTTATGCTCTCCTCAAAGATTGAAAACATTGCAATTTCCGGAACAATGGAAATTAGTGCCAAAACTATTGAACTCCGATCTATGGGAATTGATGTAATAGATCTTTGTGTTGGGGAATCGGATTTCTCAACTCCGGACCATATTAAGCAAGCCGGTATGGAGGCAATTACCCAGAACAAAACAAAATATACTTTAAATACGGGCATCAAAGAACTTCGTTCTGCAATAGCTGAAAAATTCTTAAAAGAATATTCAGCTCAATGTTCAGTTGAAGAAATTATTGTATCTAACGGTGCAAAGCAAGCTATCTATAACGCATTACAAGTAATTATTAATGAAGGTGATGAAATCCTTATTCCTGCACCTTACTATGTTTCATATCCACATATGGTTAAACTCGCTGGTGGAATTCCAATTTATATAGACACAAAAAGCGAGAATTTGTTTAAACTTACTTCAAATGAGTTAATGGAACATTTATCGAGTAAGTCAAAGGCATTAATATTATGTAATCCATGTAATCCTACGGGATCTGTTTTTGAAAAGGATGAACTTAATGATTTATTACAAACTGCATATGAGAATAATTTAATTGTTATTTGCGATGAGATATATGAAAAGTTAATTTATGAACCAGCTTCGTTTGTTAGTGCTGCAAGCTTGGGAGAGAAATTTAAGGACAACCTAATTATTATTAATGGTGTTTCTAAAACGTATGCAATGACAGGCTGGAGAATTGGTTACGCGGTAGCCCCAAAGAAATTTGTTCATGGGATGAACAAATTGCAAAGCCATAGCACTTCAAACGCATGTACTATCTCGCAATATGCCGCATTGGCTGCTTTAACTGGACCTAATGATTTTATAGAGGAACAGAGAAAGACATTTGAAATGCGAAAGAATTTTGTGAGCAAATCTTTAAAAGAAATTCCGTTAGTTGAATTTATTGAACCTTATGGAGCGTTTTACTGTTTTGTGAATATTAAAAACTTACTTGCTAACAATTCAATTTCTAATTCAAAAGATTTTTGTCTTAGATTACTTGAGGATGCTAAAGTTGCAGCGGTACCTGGAACTGCTTTTGGGGCTGAAGGATATATTAGAATTTCTTACGCAAAATCGATGGAAGAACTAAGAGAAGCATTTATTCGAATTAAAAAATTTATTCAGAATCTGAACTAGAAAGAATATCTTTAAGTTCACCATAAACATGTTCTATATCCATTGTTGTGCCTGTCCACATTTCAAATGATTTTGCACCTTGTACAACAAACATATTTAATCCATCCAAGATAACAGCGTTTTTTGATTCGGCTATTTGAAGAAATTTACTTTTCATCGGATTGTAAATCAAATCAAACACAATTTGATCAGAATTGAAAGGTTCATCTATATCAATTGGGGATTCTTCCAAATTAGGATACATCCCAACAGACGTAGTGTTAATGATCAATTTAGAAGATTGCAGAATCTCAATATTTTCTTGTGGCATTAACTCATAAGTAAAAATATTGTCAAATTTCATTTTATCTTTAAAATAATCTTTTAGGGCTTCAGATCTTTCTTCAGTTCTGTTTATAATATTAATTTTCTCAACTTTAAAATTTCTAATTAAAGAATAAAGGACACTTCTAGCCGAACCACCGGCACCAATAATTGAAACTGTACACTTTGCAATATCATCTTTGTAAGGCATCAAAGTTTCAACTATTCCGTTAATGTCTGTATTATACCCAAATAGCTGTCCACTTTCATTAACCACAGTGTTCACCGAGCCAACAATGGAAGCTTCTTCAGAGACATGGTGTAAATATTGTATTATTTTTTCTTTGTGAGGAATCGTAACATTAAAACCTTTTACGCCAAGTGTAATTAAAGATTTAAGAGAATCCTTTAAATTACTTGCTGGAATATCAAATGGGAGGTAGATGAAATTTAGTTTTTGCAATTGAAAACAAAGGTTATGCATTCTTGGTGAAAAAGAATGTTTAATCGGGTGACCAATTACTCCAATTAATTTTGTGTTGTGATCAATGTTCTCTGGAATAGTCATGTTCATTATTAGATTAAGTTCAAAATATTAATATAAAGTTGAGTCGATTCCAATGCTGGAAAATCATCTAAGAAATTTATTTCTGAAGTAGGATTTAACTCAAAAGCTTTCAATAAATTTTCTATTCCAACTCTATTATTATTCAGCATAAAATTGCACAATGCCAAACCATAAAATTTTTCATGAGTTGTATCAAGCAAAGTTTGATAAACCGTAATTGAATCATCCCAACGACCCAAATTAAAATATGCTTCTGCCAATTGTATTAATCCGGTTTCTGAAATATTATCTTTTAGTTCTAAACCAATTGTTTGAATTAAAAGTTCATATAAAACCAAGTCCATTTCTTCAAACGAAGCTATACTAACATTTTGTGCTAAAGAATATTTAAGATAAAGAGAAAAATACTCTATCATTTTTGCTTCATTGTTTTTTCGAGCATAATAATTGCCAATGCCGATATATGCTTCAAGACAAGATCTGTTTAACTTGATAGCTTCGTTGTAATACTGAATTGCTTTCTCATTTTCTCCAAGAGCATCAAAGGTTTGTGCTATGCTCAGTGGAGTAGAAAAATCATAAGGATCCAACTCATAAGCTTTAAAGAATGCACTTACCGCATCGCTAAATCGATTTAGTTTAGAATTAGTAATCCCTAGGTTGTACCAAGCATTCGCAAAATCATCATTGACGGCAATAGCGAGTTCAAAGTTATTTTTAGCTTCTAATAAATTGCCCATTTTTAATTGTACTATACCAAAATTATACCAGCCGCTTGCACTATAAGGATCAAGATCCAAGAATTTTTTATAAGCTATAATGGCTTCATCAAGTTGATTATGACTCTCGTAACAAAATCCCAGTTCATACCAGGCATCACTATATTCGCTATCGATCTCTACAGTTCTCTTAAAATAATCAATCGCTTCAGGAAAAGAATCATTTCGTTCAAAAAAGATTCCCAGGTTAAATAAAACCTCTTCATTCTCCGGTTCAATTTCAAGAGCAAATTCTAAGGTTCTAATTGCTTGTTCCCACATTCCCAAATTATCTTCGGAGATGGACTTATTTATCATTGTTTCGGCATCAATTGGATTAAGTGAAAGCGCTTTCTCGAAACATAAATAAGCTTTTTCAAACTCAAATAAATTATTGAAAAATACACCTCTTGATTGCCAAAGTTCAGAACTATAAGGAGAAATTTGCAGGGCAGCTTCTGTCAAAAATATTCCATCTTCAGTAAAATCGTACTCCAGGCACAATTGAATAGTGTCTTCTATGTTATCCAGATAAGTAATTGTCTGTCCTTTAAACACATACTCTTTACATTTTTGTACTTTCGATTTTAACTTCTCACTATCCAAAAAAAAGTTGAATTCAGGATCTGAAAAATCATCGGAGAAATTCATAGGGCTCCATATGCAGAAAAAAGAATATTAAAAGATAAATCTATATTGTTAGTTATCATTGTTTACTTATGAATAATAAATATTTTGCCTGACAAAATAATAAAAAATCTACATGGAAAAAGAACTAATTTTTTTGTAGAAAAAAAAATGAAAGAAAATATTATTTTTTTAGAGAATGTTAATGCTGCCGGTTCTTTTAGAGCGTGGAAATTGACTTTTTAATTGCTGATTATTGAGAATTCCTGTACCTAGAAACATGTTTTTAAACTTTACTATTTTCTGACCTTTATCCGTGGAATTTGTCTTAATAATTCCACCAGCGAAATAACTGCTTAAGTCTTCATCATTTTCTATGATATAAATGTTTTTTGTTGCAAAATCACCAAGTATTTGTGCTGCATGAGAGTGGAGTTTGCATGTATTATTTTTATCAATAATTCCAAATTTAGTCCCAATTCTTAGGAAGAAATTTGGGTCTTGTTCATCAAAATCCGCATTAATGAAATTTATGTCGTTATTATTTATTAAATATTTATAAGCAGAAAATTTTTCGAACGGAATGCCAAAATATTTTGAAAGACCTTCTAAATAACCTTTTATTTTTGGGCTTTTATAAGAGACTATTATTTTGTTGCTCGCTGTGTTTTGGTAAATCTTTTTACTTTCTGTAGAATCAGTTTTAATTAACTTGGCAATAAAAAAACCTTCCGATTTAATTTCCCAAGGTATAATCCTTTTTGTGAGATTTAGACTTGGATCAAAATTGAATTCACCAACATTTGTGAAACCAGATCTATGTTTTAGTTTAAGATCAAACTCAACCAATTTAACGGGATATTTACTAAGAACTTTGTCAACAATAAATTCGTTCTCTTCAACAGTTAATGTGCAAGTTGAATAAACAATTTCTCCGCCAACCTTTGCCATTTTAATTGCACTAATTAATAGCTTTAATTGAAGATCAGAAATTGTATTAGCAGATTTCTCACTCCACCAATTACTAACTTCTTGTTTCTTTTGAACAACACCAAGAGCACTGCAAGGAGCATCTACTAATATTTTATCAAAATAATGATCAAAGTATTTACTTAATTCTTCACCCTTATTTTTGATAACACACATGTTAAGAATGTTCATTTTATCAAGATTGTGCACTAAAGCTTTTATTCTGTTAAGGTTGGGCTCATTTGAGAAAAGAGTTCCTTGGTAATTCATAAGTTCTGCAAGTTGCGTTGATTTTGAACCAGGTGCGGCGCATAAATCTAAGAACTTTATCATTTCCATTAGGATTCAAAATTATTGGAGGAATCATAGACGATAAACTTTGAATGTAATATTTGCCCAAAGTGTGTTCAACTGTTTTGCCAATTAAGTCATCACCTTTTGTAACAAAATATGAGTTCTCTATTTCCGGAATTTGTTCTAATTCAATTCCCTGATCATTAAGATTCCTAATAATTTCTTCGGTATCTTTTTGAAAAATAGGGAATCGAAGTGCGGGTAAGTATTTGCTCTCTACAAAAAGCTTGTAACTTTCTAAAAACTCATCACCAAAAATTGACTGAATGTAAGTTGAAATATTGTCGCTAAGCTCTATCAATATTGGCCCAACTTAATATCTTTTAAGATTTAGTTGTTTGAATATCTTATTGGAAACAACTATAAAATCTTTGGAATGTGGGAAATGTATTTTAAAATCAGATTCAATCATTTTTAGAATTTCATCAATATGAAGTTCATACTCGTGAAACAATTTGTTTAATCTCAGTTTTATCTTTAACCAAACGAATACTTTTGGGATTATTTCGGCTGGCATAAAGAATATATTTTATTTCACTTAAACTTTCAGATTGATAAAAATGTTTTTCCGTCAGTGTCAATAATTTCATGCATTCCAAATATTTCTGTTCCTTTTATCAGCGGTTTTTCCGGCAAAATAATATCTTCAAAATTCAAATTGCCAATAAAATCATTTGGGAAGTTTTTTAAGAGTTCGTTACTAAGTTTATCATGCCAAATATTTTCGAATTCGAAGGATTTCATAACTGCAATATAACTAATAAAAATCTTTGCTGTTATTGAATCACTTTGGCTTGAATAATTTTGGTTCCCAATTTTAATGTTGCTACATAGCCAAATTATTTATATTTATCCAACTGAGTTAGGGAAGAATAATAAGAAATATATGTTGCAAAAATTATAAAATTTCTTAGTTGAGATTGAAAATGAAAAAAGTACACACTCTAATATTTTACTTGCTGTGCGATAACAACCTTAACTGCTCAGAGATTGGGTAGAAATTACACCAACGTTTCACCCAAATGGTAATTTTGATGTGTTTTATGCCGGTCATTTTATAAATAGTGATACAGGATGGTGTAGTGATCACTATGGTGGCAGAATATGGAAAACAACAAATGGTGGATATGATTGGAATCTACAAAGAGATTCGGTTGGAGATGGAAGGATAAGAGATTTTTATTTTTATGATGAATTTGAAGGACTTGCCTTTGGAGATGGAATTTGGAAAACAAAAGATTCTGGAGAAAATTGGACGAAAACAAGCAACAATATTGTAGCAACATATAGCCACTACAAAAATAATACAGGTTATATAAGTGGAAATAAAGGAGTACAAAAAACTTCAGATAGAGGTGAAAGCTGGGAGACAATTCTGAAGGATTCTACTTCTGCTTATGCTTTTTTATTAATGATACCCTAGGCTGGGTTTCATTGGTTGAAGAACCGAGTTGGGTACAAACCTCAAGTCTATTAAAAACTGCAAACAGTGGACAATCTTGGGATACGTTATTAATATTGGGAAGCTTTCCTCAATTTATAAATATTCATTTTTTTGATGAAGATAAGGGAATTTTTTCCGGTGAATATATATCAAGGACATATGACGGCGGCAAAACAATACAAGGAATAAACTATCCAACAAGGAAAATGAAAGTTATATCCCAAAACTTGATTTTATTTACAGACCAACTAAAAGGAATTATTTATTCAACTGATCAAGGAGTTACAGTAAATAGATATCCAACCACGATGAGCTCTCACTTTTGGGAAATAGAACATATTGAAAATCAAAACTTAATTTTTGGTTTTTCAACCAGCAAGAAGATTTACCGACTTGTTTTAGATTTCAAGTATAAAAAAGAATGAACAAATGAGATTAATAATAAATTTAAATATTGAATTATATCCAAATCCATTTAATTCAACTGCAACAATAAAATATTCTTTACCATTTGCCTCAAATGTTCGTATTGCAATTTATGATGTTATGGGAAAAGAAGTAAAATCATTTGTTTCAAATTCTCATGTTGCTGGAATACATCAACTTAACTGGAATGGAACAAACAACAATGGAGGATTAGTTTCTAGTGGAATTTACTTTATAAATTTTATGATAAATTCTGTTAGTGGAGAAAAGAGAAGTTTAACAAAAACATCAAAGTTGATTTTACTCAAATGATAAAAATGCCAGGCACTTTTAAAGTGCCTGGCATTAGATTGGTTTTATTTCACTTAATCTGTGTCAATAATTTCATGCATACCAAATATTTCTGTTCCTTTTATCAGCGGTTTTTCGGGCAAAACAACTTCTTTAAAATTCAGATTGCCAATAAAATCATTTGGGAAGTTTTTTAACAGTTCTGCGCTCAGTTTATCATGCCAAATATTTTCAAACTCGAAAGGTTTCATTCTTTAATCTTTACTTTGTGCAAATATAGCGAATAAAAATAGAATATTAGTCCGAGAGAAAATCAAGTTTACCTAAATTGAGGTTTTATCAAAAAACTTGTTTCTATTTTTGGCGAAGACATCAGATATTATTTTATTTTTTATACTCTCTTTTTCTGTTGTAACAAGGGCAAATTATCCTTATATAAATTATGTGAATCAAAAATGAAATTACTATGGTTTTTAGTGGGTTTACTTAAATTTTTTATAGATTTTATTTACATACTATTCAACTTTTTATTTGAAGGCTATCATGAAAGTGAAATTGAATTTTTCTTACATTTTGATTTTTATTCTAATATTTGATTGCAAAATATTTGGTCAAATTTATACGGTTGAGGGTCATATTTTTGCAGAGAATGAACCGGTAGCTAATGCTTCGATTTCCTTTACTGATAATTCAGATACTTCAAAAATTTATGTTTGTAACAGCGATACTTTAGGGTATTACAAAATAGATATTCTTACTTCGATTGGTAAACTTGAAGTGGTGCCAAAAAATATAGAGCTACATCAAAATTACCCAAATCCTTTTTCAAGAAATACTTCTATTAACTACAGCATAAAACGCACTGCTGAAACTGAAATACGAATTTATGATATACTAGGGCGAGAAATCAAAAGATTTATTTTTGGGAATCAAGGTAGAGGTTATTTTGGCGTAAATTGGGATGGAACAGATAACAATGGAAATATAGTTACTTCTGGAATCTACTTATATGTGTTACAAAATGGAAATGAAAGAGTATCTAAAAAAATGATAGTAAGTACTGGTGCTAAATCTAATTATCACTTTGGAGCCATACAAAACAATTCAAACTATGTATCTGAAAGCATAGGTAAGACTAACAATAGTTTTACTGTTCTTGTTCAGAGTTTGGAGGAAACAACACCACTGATTGTTAAGCAAATATTTGCAGATCAAATAGTTGATGATAATACAACAATTAATTTTGAAATGGAAAAAGCAAGAATACTTCTATTTAAAAGTATAGATGGAGTTAAGATTGGAGATGATTCTTTAACGGTTATCCAAAAATTAGGAGAACCAGATTATATTGGACAAAGCGGTGATTGTGATTGCTATATTCTTCAATACTATACTGGTATTCACCAGGGCATTGATATTTTCTTAATTAAAGGATTTGTTTTTGATGATATGTATTCAGTATTTCACATTTCGGGGAATGAAATATATTCTGGAAAATCTACAGAAGGAATTGGAATAGGAACAAATAGGGAACAAGTGATTAAGGAATTGGGGGAGGCACCATCAGATTATTATTCAATATCTCCGATACCTTATGGATACTATAAAACATATATGAAATTTATCTATGATAGCTCACAAAATATAAAAGTAATCATAATGAATTAAATGCCAGAAAATTAAGACCTAAATTGAGGTTATTTTGAAGAAGTCTTGTTGTATTTTTCATAGGTAAAAGCCAGGCACTTTTAAAGTGCCTGGCATTAGTTTAGTTTTGTTTGAAATTAATATCAGCTTCGGTTGGTTCGTCAATCCAATCAGCAACAAAAATATTTGTAGCTCTTGTTGGTTTTCCATCTGCTTGTCGGTTAGATGCAAAAGCTAATTTCTTTCCATCCGGGGAAAACATTGGGAATGCATCAAACGTACCACTATTAGTAATTTGCTCAATTTCTTTGCTATCCAGGTCAATCATAAAAACATCAAATAATCTACCACCTTCATTTTGTGAATGATGATTTGAACAGAACAGCACTTTTTTATCTGATGGATGAAAAAATGGTGCCCAATTTGCTCCTGGTAAATCAGTAATTTGTTCAACATTTTTTCCATCAATATCCGAGATAAAAATATTAAGCGCAGTTGGCTCAACAAGTCCTTGAGCTAAGCAATTCATTATACTGTGCAGCAGCTTCACCTTCAGGTCGGCTTGCACGCCATACAATTTTCTTCGAATCATGAGAGAAGAAAGCTCCGCCATCGTAACCCAAAGTATTGGTAAGTTGAAGCAAATTGCCATTTGATATTTCATACCTCCACAATTCCAAGTCGCCTGTTCTGGTTGATGTAAAAATGATATACTTACCATCTGGCGAAACAGTGGCTTCAGCATCATAACTATCGCTGCTAATTAGTTTTGTTGTCTCAGTCCCATCTATGTTAGCAGTATATATATTGTAGCTATCATAAATAGGCCAAACGTATTTTCCATCTTTAAACATTGGTGTTTCGGGACAGTTTTCATCCGCTTCATGTGTTGAAGCGTAAACAATCTTTTTATCACCTTTTAAAAAGTAAGCACATGTGGTTCTCCCTTTCCCAGTTGATACTAATTTATATTGTTCGCCTGAATTTAATTTTGAACCATCAGCATTCATTGTAAAAATTTGATCACATCCTTGAGAATTTATTTTATCCCAATCACTTTGAAAAACTAGTTGTTTGCTATCAAAACTCCAGTAAGCTTCAGCGTTGTTTCCACCAAAAGTGAGTTGTTTAATATTTCTTAAATGTAACTCTCCAGCAAATCTTAGCGAATCAGTTTGCGGATTATAGTTAACCGAATCGTTTGAACATCCAACAGTTATTAATATTAGTGCAGGAATTATATATATTAGTTTATAGAATGGTTTAAGCATTTATTTCTCCAAAAGATTTTTTACTATGATTATTTGTTGTTTGCGGTTTTTATTCTGAATAATAAATAGAGGCCCCATAAAATTAGAGGAATACTTAACAACTGACCCATGTTTAGCGCCATGCCTTGTTCAAACGCTTCTTGGTTCTCTTTGAAAAATTCTATTATAAATCGTGAAGCAAAAATGAGGACCAAAAATATTCCAAATAAATAACCATCTTTTAATTCTTTAAAAGATTTTTTATAAATTGAAAATAAAAGCACAAAAATTGCTAAGTAAGATAGTGCTTCATAAAGTTGTGCAGGATGTCTTGGAATCATAGGGTCTGGGACATAAGCATTTACAAAAACAAACGCCCAAGGAACATCGGTTGGAATTCCGATTATCTCAGAATTCATTAAGTTGCCTGTTCTTATAAAAAATCCAGCTAGTGCAACAGTTATAACAACTCTATCCATAACCCAGAGAAATGATTGTCCCACTTTACGCTTTGAATAAAGATACATTGCTGAAACTATTCCAATAGCTGCTCCGTGACTTGCTAATCCACCTTTCCAAGTTTTTAATATTTCTAGCGGGTTGCTTAAATAATACTCTGGATTATAAAACAAGCAATGTCCTAACCTAGCACCAACTATAGTTCCAATAATCATATACCAGAGTAAATCATTCAAATCTTTTTGACTTTTATTTTCTTTTGCAAAAATTTTCGTCATTATCTGGAAACCAATTAAAAATGAGGCGGCAAATAATAATCCGTACCACCTAATTTGTATTGGACCAATAGATAATATTTCCGGGCTAACATCCCAAGTAATCATGATTAAACTTTTATTTGTTAATAAAATTTTTAAATAAAAAAGAAATAAAATAACCGGTAACCGAGAAAATTATAATAGTTGAGCCGGAAGGTAAATTTAGGTAATACGATAGCAATAAACCAATTGTTGTAAATGCAAACCCTAAAATGACTGAATAAATCATCATTGTTTTTAATGATTGAGCGAACATTTTGCTGATCGCCGCCGGAATTGTTAGAAGTGCAATTACTAAAATTATTCCAACAAGTTTTATTAAAAGAACTATTGTTAATGCAATTAATACAAACAGTAAAAGGTAATAGAAATCAACATTAAGTCCGGTTGTTTTTGCATACTCTTCATCAAAAGTTATCGCTTGAAATTCTTTAAAGAAAACAATTACTACTAAAACGATCACTAAATTTGCCGCACCCATTAAGTATAACTCGGTACTTGAAACAGTTAATATATTTCCAAATAAATAGCTCATTAAATCGGGGGCATAACCTGGTGCAAGCCCTATAAATAAAACCCCGAGCGCCATTCCTAAAGCCCAGATAATGCCTATTAAGGTATCTTCATTCTCCAGCTTGTTTTTTCTCATATATGTAACAAACATTGCCCCAAGAATTGAAGTGCCTACCGCACCAAAAATAGGATTGAACGAAAACAAATATCCTAGTCCAATTCCACCATAAGCAGAGTGGGAAATACCGCCGCTTAAAAAGACCAATCTTTTTATTACGATATATGTCCCAATTATTCCACAAGCAATGCTCGCTAACATGCTTGCCAAAAGGGCATTTAACATAAACTGATATTCAAATATTTCTAACATAAATTCACTTTAATGCTTATGATGACCAAGAACTCTATGTGGAATACCGTGTGCAATAAGATCAACTGGGCACTGATATGTTTCTTCAAGCATTTCTTGGGTTATTTCTTTTGAATCGTGATAAACTAGTTTTTTGTTCAAGCAAGCAATCTTTTTTACGGATCGGGAAATTGCGCCAACATCATGCGAAACAAGAATTATAGTTTTATCTTTGTTCAGCTCGGATAGTAATTCATAAATATTATGTCCGGTTTGAGAATCAATGCTGGCAGTTGGTTCATCTAGTAACAATATTTTTGGGTCAGTTGCTAGAGCCCGCGCAATTAAAACCCGCTGCTGTTCACCGCCGGATAAATGCCCAATTTGCGAATTGAGCTTTCCGAGTAAATTGACTTTTTCCAACGCATCTTGAACATTTGAACTAGTCTCATTTCCTCTAATTCCCATAGCTACAACATCTTTAACAGAGATTGGGTAAGTTTTATCAAAATTGGAATATTGAGGGACATAACCAATTCTATAATTGAAGTTGTTTTCTTTACCACCAATTATAACTTTCCCGGTAAAGGGATCAAGCAATCCTAATATTACTTTAAGAAGAGTTGTTTTTCCTCCACCATTCGGACCAATTATTCCTAAAAATTCATTTTCTGGAACTTGTAAGTTAATACCAGTTAAAATTGGTTCCCTCGGTTTATACCCGGCAGTTACATCTAATAATTCAATCGCATAATTCATCTAAGATATTTCTCCAGCTTCTTACCAATTTCTGATAAATTATTTAAATAATTTGTTGGTAAAGGGTCAAGAGAATCAATGCTAATATCTAATGAATTAGCAATTGTGGTCACTGAAGTATTATCAAAATGTGGATCGAAAAAAATAACTTTTCCGTTTTTATCTTTTACTAAATTTAAAAATTCTTTTATAGTATTGGCTTTGGGAGATTTCCCATCTTTCTCAACAGAATATTGATGTAGTTGATAGTAATGAGCCAAATATGTCCAAGCAGGATGATAGACAAAGATTGATCTTTCTGTTTTGGATTGAACGATTTTTAAATTTTCAGTATCTATAGAATCAATCTGATGGATAAATTTTGTTCTGTTATTGATAAAATAATTTTTATGCTGCGGATAGAGAACCACAAGCTGCTCTACTATTGTCTTCGTTATTTGTTTAGCATTCTCCGGAGAGAGCCAATAATGTGGATCGTTACTAATAAGATTTATTTCGGAACTGCAGTCAATAGTTTTAGTTAGCGATGTATCAAAGTCAACCTTGCTGAATACCGATTTCTCGAGATTAAAAATATTACCTACTCTAAAAAAAATATTTGAGTTTAACAAATTCTTTATATCAACCGGGGAAGGTTCAAATGAATGAGCATTAGATCCTGGAGGTACTAAAGTGTTTATTTTTGCCCTGTCACCAACTATTTGTTTTACCAAATCCGCAAATGGGGAAAGGGTAACAGAAATATTGATATCTTCAACGGAAGGTTTGTTTTTTTCCGTGCAAGAAAATGAAATTAATGAAAGGACAATGGCTGTTAATAATATTAGTTTTTGCATTTAGGACAAATACCCATAAATTCAAGATTGTGTTTAGTTATCTGATACTCTGTAAATTTTTCAATTTCTGAAAGAAAACAAACTGGTAATTCTTTAATATCACCACAATCTGAACAAATTATATGGTGATGATGACGTTTTGAAGTAAGTTCGTATCTAACTTTTTTATCGGCAAAATTTATTTCCTCAACTAATCCAAGCTCATTAAAAAGCTTAACAGATCTATAAATGCTTGCGAAATCAACAATTTTACAATTATCATAAATCTCTTTTAGAGTAAGCGGCTGGGTTGAATTAGCAAGTTGCTCAAGTACAGCTTTACGCGGACTTGTTAATTTAGCTCCTGAATCTTTTATTATAGAAAATAATTTTTCCATGTGGGAAATGTAAACAAAAATCATCTAAATGCAAATAGCTTGCAATTAGATGACTTTTATAAAATAAAATTTGGGTAAGTACTAACGAATTCTTCTTATTACAACTCTTCTATTTTTTTCTCTGCCAAATGCAGTAGAATTAGAAGATGCAGGGAATTGATCACCTAATCCAACTGCTTCCATAGAATTTTTAGGAAGTCCTTTAGAGACTAAGTAATCTAATACAGCATTAGCTCTTGCAGTAGATAATGCCTTAACTTCGAACGGTGTGCCGGAATTATCCATGTGCCCCTCAATTCTCCAGCGATATCCAGGTGAGTTTGATATTTGTTCTGCAATTTGATTAAGCGCTGAATGAGCACCATTCCTTATGGAAGCCGAACCGTTGTCAAATGTTGATTTGCCTTCAATCAAAAATTCACTTGGCAATAAAGTTTTGCTAATTTGTTTTGGAGCTTCTATTTTAGGCTCAGGAGTTGGTTCCGGAACTTTTGGCTCTTCAATTTTTTTAACGACAGGAATTGTATCAGGGCATCCATCACCATCTTCAAAATTATTAAATGTTTCAGGCAAATTGGGGCATTTATCTAAATAATCTAAAATCCCATCTTTGTCATTATCAAAATCTGGGCAACCGTCTTCATCTTCAAAACCATCTAGATCTTCCTTTTTATCAGGACATTTATCGTCTACATCTTTAATTCCATCGTTATCGTTATCAAGATCTGGGCAACCATCTTTGTCTTCAAAACCATCAAAATCTTCTGCTTCATTCGGACATTTATCTTTTGAATCTATTATTCCATCACCATCATTATCATATTCGGGACAACCATCAGCATCTTCAAAACCATCAAAATCTTCCTCTTGGTATGGACAATTATCATCAGAATCTTTTATTCCATCGCCATCTTTATCATCTGGTTCAGATAAACTTAATGCATATGATAAACCGAGATTAAATGTTGAAAAGTAATCGTTACTTGTTGAGCTAATGCTTAGTCCATCTATATGATCTGCATTAACAAAATTAAGTCCAACACTTGCATTAATCGAAAATAACTCAGAAATTATATATCTAACTCCAAATTCTGAAAGTAAATTGATTGCAGTTTTATCGGTCATTACTTCAATGTTTGGAGTTTGAGGATTTGAGTATTGAGTAACATCAATCCATATATTTTGAATTTCTAAAGATGCGAATGGAACAAGTCGGTTAGACAGCTTAAAATTTAGTGAGGCACCAACGCCCAATGAATAAAGAGTTGATAAAAAATCTTCTGTAAAAGGAGAGGTTCTTCCATCACCATAAATTACAGAAGACCTACCATCAAGATGAAGTCCAAATGAAAGGCTCGAGTTTGATTTTATAAAATATTCAATTGATCCTTTACCATTAAATCCAAAATCTGAATTAGTATAATCGGTTTCTCCCTTTGTTAAACCGCCACCCAAACTTAGAACAATAGAATTTGAATATGGATAGGAAGGGACGTAATTGTTTTGTGCGGTCAAAACTGTGGTAAATAAAAACAAAATAAAAATTTTAATAAAAACTTTACTCATTCCGAAGCCTGATGAAATTTTCAAAAATGTATATTTTTGAGAAATATGTACGTTAAATAATAAAAGATATTCAAATATAGCAATAATAATTGAAAAATATTCTTATTATGAGACATGATAAAGAAATTGAAATGACCGCTATTTATTTACTTTTTCTGTGATAATACGCTTATTTAGTGCTTGCCTTGTTACTCCAAGTAATTGAGCGGCTATACTTTGATTGTTGTTTGTTCTTTTTAATGCTTCATCGACTAAAATATTTTGTACTTCTCTCAATGTCGGCAATTTCTCCCCAAAAATAACACCTTGGTTTTCTGCACTCTTTGGTGCACCATTTAATCCGTTTTTAGGAGAAATATATTGTTTAAAAGAATTTAGGGACATAATTTTTGATTTGTGGGTGCTAACAGCATCATACACCATTGATTTTAACTCTCTCACATTTCCAGGGAAATTATAAGTTGAAAGTAAAGTGAATAATTCTGGGGGAACAGCTGGCTTTTTCTTTTTAAAGCTTTTTGAGGCTTTTTCCAAAAAATGATCGACTAAAAGCGGTAGATCTTCCAAACGTTCCCTTAGAAGAACCGGCGTAATGTGATGGATATTTAACCTATAATACAAATCTTTCCTAAAATTTCCTTCATTTACCATATCGACTAAATTTTTATTTGTTGCTAGTACAATTAGTGCATCAGTATATCTAGGAATATCTGAACCTAACGGATAAAATTCTTTTTCTTGCAGTAACCTAAGAAGTTTCACTTGAGATTGTGAATTTAGATCGCCAATTTCATCCAAGAATATTGTTCCACCAGTTGCTCTCTCTATTTGTCCTTTTCTATCTTGGTTAGCATTTGTAAATGCACCTCTTTTATGACCAAACAATGTATCTGAGAACATTTGATCATCAAGTCCCGCAATGTTTGTAGTTACAAAATTGCCTTTTCTGTTGCTAAGCTTATGTAATGCTTTTGCTATTAGCTCTTTACCTACACCGGTTTCGCCAGTAACTAAAATGGGTTCGGTGGTGTTAGAAATTGCTTCCATATAATGAAACATAGATTTCATTTTTGGACTTTCTGTTACAATTTCTGAAAATGCCTCAGGTGCTGTAAGATTATCTGTAAAAAATTTTGTTCTTAGTGAAGTATTTTCTTCTCTTAATCTTCTTAATTCTAAAGCAGTATTTACGATATTAATTAATTTATTGTGCTCTACTGGTTTTACTAAATAATCAAATGCACCTAATTTCATGCATTTAATTGCTGTTTCCAGTTCAGTATCGCCAGTAATAACAATTATTGGACAATCTGGTATTTCCGGAGAAATTTTTTCTAAAATTTCTT
Organism: uncultured Ignavibacteriales bacterium; assembly: GCA_963704835.1. Classification (GTDB taxonomy): domain Bacteria; phylum Bacteroidota; class Ignavibacteria; order Ignavibacteriales; family Melioribacteraceae. The sequence continues at coordinate 67,408 of CAVPHW010000009.1, forward strand.
CACCACGAATAAATGGCATTGATAAATCAAGAAGTATCAAGGAAAGTTCATTATTTTGGGTGATTTTTATTACTTCACGGCTATCATTGCATAAAATAGTATTATCTATCCCAGCATCGTTTAATGTTAAATCAAATGAATGAAGGAGATTCACCTCATCATCAATAAGTAAAATTGGTTTGTTTGGATATTTTATTTCGGACATATAATTTTAACTCTCAATTAGAGGAAGTTTAATTGTCACCGTTGTACCAGTATTTAGTTCAGATTCAATATTTAGTAACCCATTATGGTGCATAATTATCTTTGATGTGATTGATAAGCCCAACCCAGTACCGCCTTTATTTCTTTTTGTTGTATAAAACGGATCCGTGATTTTTCGGATAATTGCTGATTCGATTCCTGCACCACCATCAAAAACTTTAATAATTGCATGTTTTGTATCCTTTTGAATTTCAATTTTAACGGTTTGGTTTCTTTCTGTTAACGCTTGACAACTATTTTCAATTAAGTTGATAAAAACTTGTTCCAATTTTTGCTTATTACCTTTAACAACCAAAGGTTCAGGAAAATATTTAATTGAAAAATGATCAGTTGATTTTGAAATAAGATTAGCTGTTAATCCTGCAGCAGTTTTTATTACATTATTAAGATCAACATTTTGATCGTAGCCTAAATCATCTTTTCTAGCAAAACTTTTTAAATCATCAACAATGTTTTTTATTCTTTGGGAACCATCATAAATTCCAGAAAGTAATAACGGCATACTATTTTTAATTTTAGAATATTTTAATTTATCTCCAAGAAAAAAATCACCATTTTCTTCATAATGTTTTTCTAGAATTGGTAAACTATTAAACCAAATTTTTTCAATGAGAGGAACATTAAGTAAAACAAAATTATTAGGGTTATTGATTTCATGAGCAACACCAGAAACTAAGGTTCCAAGAGCAATCATTTTATCTGCTTGCATAAGTTGTTCAAGTTGCTGTTTCGATTCGAGCTCAGCATTTTTCTTTTCAGTTACATCAAGAATTACACCCTGTAGATGTGTTACAGTATTATAATCTTCAAGACGAACATAACAATAGGAATCAACCCACCTTATTTCGCCATCTTTTTTAACTATTCTATAATGTTGCTTAAGTTTTTCTTTTCCACTTTTTATTATTTTATTTGTTTCTTTAATTACTCTTTCACGATCTTCTTTGAAAATAATTTCGGAATAAGTTAAATTTTGAGAGTAGAAATCTGTTGGTGTATATCCAAACTGTTTAATATTATCTGTAACAAACTCCACAGTTCTTTGGTCATCCGTAGACCAAACAAAACCCGTTGCTGGGCTATGATTGAATAAATAAGCTAATTCTTCATATTTTATATAAGATTCATTTAAGGCTACTTCTTTATTTTTTTGATTGGTAATGTCTTGTTTTGTAGCAACATAATTAACAATCTTATTGTTGTTGTCAAAAATTGGGGTAATTACAAGGTTTTCGTGATAGAGGCTGCCATTTTTTTTCTTATTTGTTATTTCACCTTTCCAAACTTTACCCGAAGTGATTGTTGACCACAGATTTTCGTAGAATTCTTTATCGTGTTTTCCAGATTTTAATATTTTTGGGCTTTGATCCACAACTTCTTCAAAAGTGTAACCCGTTATTTCAATAAAAGCATTATTTACCCATTTAATTTTTCCTTTTGAGTCGGTAATAACAGAAGAAATAGATGAAGAATTTAAAACATCAATATAAAGGTTAATGGCACTATTCTGGTCCCTAACCTCATTTTGCAAGTCAGAAATTTGAGTAATTAAATCATCATTACTATTTTCAAAAGTAGGTGTTTTTATATTTTGTGGGTTAATGTTCACATTGTTATCATTTTTTGTTGTTTGGCTAATAATCGAATTTTATTCTCGTTTTTTAAGAATCTACTCAACTTATTATTTATTAGAAATCCTTAATATGCATTGTTAATTTTTCAATTCATTAGTATTTTGTGAGCAGCATTTCCCAACATTTTTTTAATTTAAATTTGTATTTAAATGGATATTCAGTTAAACTCATTTTTTAATGATATTAGAATCAAAAAAAGAATTAAACTTATTGAAGAAAATAAGTTAAATATTTTAGCACTGGTTGGGGTTGGATTTGTAGCTGCATTACTGCTATCATTTATTCTACCAAAAAATTATATTGCAACATCTGTTGTAAAGTTTAATTATAATTCAATTAGTAATGGTTTGTTAGGTTCAAGCGGTTCTCTCGCTAAGGAAGTTGAACTTTTAAAATCTAATCAAGTATTATTCTCAAGCCAAAGACAGCTTGCAGAAAATGGACTAAATTTTGAGGTAGAGGATTTATTAGCTTCTTTAGAGGTTGAAGAAGATCAAGCCGGATCTGCTGTAATTATTATTGCGAACAGCAATGATGGAGAAAACTCAGCAAAAATAGCCAACACCATCTCTGCTGATTTCTTTCATGAATGTCAATTGAATAACCGTTCAGCTTATTTGAGTATTCTGAAAGTATTGAACGATAGAGACGGTCTATTACAGCAACAGTTAAAATCTAGGGCTCCAGTATCATCACAAAATAGTTTGTCTGCTGCGAACGATCAAACAGTTACGCAAATAGCCGAATTTGAATCCGAGCTTGAAGCAGTTGAAATGGATAACCAGTTTTACTCTTTACAATTTGAAGAGCTTCAAAAGATAATTGACAATAAATTCCCGGAAGTTTTTGGACAAATTTCAATTTTGAATAACCCTTCTTTAAAACCACTAAAAGAAAAAATTGAAAGAATTGAAGTACAGAATAACCTGATCAATGTTTTACAAAAACTAAGAGGCTTTGAAGTTTCCTATCCTTGGGATGAAAAATATGATGCTAATAAATTAGAAGAATATAAAACTACATTTTTCTCGCAATTAAATTCTATAACAAAAGATGTTGCCGAAAAAAACAATATTGTTGATAAGGAACATTTTTATAAACTGGCAAACAAATATTATTCTAATCAATTTAACCTAAATGCTGTTGATCAAACAAAATCTGTAATTTTTAGCACAATGACTTCCTTAGAGGATAAATTTAACCGGATCTCTTTTGAATTGCTTGATCTCGCTAGAGAAATAAGGACTCAAAGGTTTTCTTCTAATTTGAATCAAAAAATAAAGAGTAAAATAATTAGGGTAAAAGAACAAGAAAATTCTTTTATGGCAGAACCTGTTTCAATCCAGTTAGCTGAAACTCCAGAGAGTTTTTCTAGCCCAAGTGTAACATTAAACTTGTTTTTAGGAGTTTTGTTGGGATTGGCTGCAGGCATATTTAGAACTTTTCGAAACTCTGGGAAAGATTTTGACATCATTGAATCTCACACAGAAATTGAGGAAGCAGGGTATAAATTGATTTCACAAATTCCTCATTTCGACTCGGAGGATTCTTTACTTTTTGATTCGAATATCAAAAGTGAAAATGAAATTCTTAACCCAAAACTTATCCATGCCTTTGAGAATGTGGGTGCTTATTTAAAATATGGCAATTTGGAGCGTCCGTTAAGAACAGTATTTGTAACAAGTGGTTCTAATGAAGAAGGGAAGAGTGTGGTTGCATCTAATATTGCTCTAGCCCTTGCTAATAAAAATAATAAAGTTTTATTGGTTGATGCAGACTTAATAAAACCAGAATTGCATAAAATATTTAGAATTAAATCAACACCTTCGCTTGCACATTATCTTTTTAGGAAAAAAGAGTTTGAGGAAATAATACGTAAGACATTTAATAAAAATTTAGATTTAATAACTTGCATCGAATTTCCACAGAATCCTTCCATAATTATCACATCCGAAAGAATGAAAAATTTTATGGAAATAGTTGAAAAAGACTATGATTATGTCATTTATGATTCATCATCACTTTATTCTTTAAAAGAATCGTGCTTTATTGGCAAAAACGTTGATGAAACAATTTTAGTAGTTAGAGCAAATAGCACAAAGTTTTCAGAAATCTCCAAGTTAGAGACAATTTTAAACGAAAATGGTGTGGTGAATTTTGACGTTATTCTAAATGATGTGTAATTGAATTTTAACTTTGATTGTACTCCACTTTTCTTAACTTTGAAAAAGCAATTTAATATTTTATTAATTAAAGCATTTAAGTTGGTATGACTTATCTACTTATCTTCTTCACAAGTCTGATTACAACAATATTTCTCACTCCATTTTTAATTGATTTCTTAAAGAGAACAAAAATTGTTGACGTTCCCGGGGGAAGGAAAATCCATACAGGAGTGATTCCACGAATGGGTGGACTAATTATATTTTTTATTGTTCTTATTATGCTGAATGCTTTTATTGAAGATTTCGATTCAATTAAGTTAGTAATATTATCTGTCACCTTAATTGTATTTTCTGGAATTATTGATGATGTAATGGGTTTGGATAACTTTATCAAATTTGTTATCCAGAATATATCTGCAGTAATATTAATATATTTCCTTGAAAGCCATTATACAAGCCTATCTTTGTTTGGTATAACTTTTTCTCATCCTTATGATTATTTAGTTTTGCTAATCTTTATTATTGGCACAATAAATTCCATAAATTTTCTTGACGGATTAGATGGTCTTGCAAGTGGTTTCTCACTTCTTATCTTTAGTGTTTTACTAATTTTAGCCATTAAGAAAGGAGATGTATTTTTACTTATTATCCTAGTAAGTTTATTGGGGAGCACACTTGGATTTTTAAGATTTAATGCTTTTCCAGCAAGCGTATTTTTAGGCGATACTGGTTCATTGCTACTAGGTTTTTTCTTAATATTTTTAAGCTCACTTACATCAATAAACTACCACGAATCGGCATTAGATTTAACCTTTGTCCTAATTTTATTGGCTGTCCCGCTTATCGATACTGTAAAAGTTTTTATTGTCAGAATTATCAATAAAAATGATCCTTTCTCAGGAGATACAAAACATCAACATCACATAATTAAAAATAGTATTGTTAGCCACGAAGCGACCGTTTTTATTATTGAAATATTTTCAATCGCGTTTATCTTTATTGCACTATTATATTTAGGTGATTATAGGTTTGAATCAACAATACTATTTGTAATGTTAAGTTTAGTACTATTAGGAATTCAACCAATTTTAATAAGATTTAAAATTGCAAATATCATTAGTGCTTTTTTGGAAAAAGTTCATGGCCTGCCTATTAAAAATTTGAGAAAGCTGATAAAAATTCAACTTTTACTTTCCGTAATTTTAATGCTTATAATTATTACATTCTCATTCTCAATTAAAACTACCCTAACTTCTAGGGAAATAATATTTTTACTGGTAATGCTCTTTGGTTTGTTGATAATATCGTTGATTCAAGCAAAGAAAATTACTTCATTGGGAGAAATAAATGTTTTTCTAAACTTTGCAGTTTTCTTTATAGTTTCTAAGCTAAGTTTACCCATTGTTTTTGGAAATCAAATAAGTGTAGAAATTATTAAGGTAGTGAATGAAATTATATTTTACATTCTCTCAGCAATTATTGTACTTACGGTTTTGTTTAGGTGGAAAGTACTGATGACAACAAAGTTGTTTTTTAAGGGAATTGATCTAACGATGATTGTCTTTATGCTTCTTACTTTTGGTGTGAATAATATATTAAAGTTTGATTTACACTTTTATTTAAGTCTTAGCCTTCTTGAATCCTTTATCTTTTATTTGTGGTACAAATTAGTAATTGATCAGAATAGAAAATATTTATTTAGTTTAACAATAGGCTCATTTTTCATACCCATTGCGCTCCTACTTACGCTTCTAATTAACGCGCTGTAATTTATATATACAAGCTTGTTAGCAATACACTCAAAGCAACAAAATAAGCTAATCCTAATTTGTATTTTATCCCAACAATTTTGAGTACATGTTCTTCAAAGGTTGAACTACTAACTTCTTCAAGATTTACTATCTTTGAATACTCTGCAAAATTTGATAACGCTTGAACCTTCATATAAAACTCCATTATTTCTAAAATACTATCGGTAGAACGAAAATTATATTTAGCAGTTTATCATGGTAAAGAAGTAGCATTTGAGTATTTGGTGATGAATCTCATTTAGTGTGGATTTAATTGAGACAGAGGTTTTTTTTAACCTATTTCTACGTTAAATTTGATCTGAAAAAAGGGATAGCTTTAATCATGTTTATCGAATAATAGTTATATTTCTTTCTTAAAATTTTTTTTTCACTAGAATAAAAACCTTGATATGAACGAAATTTCAAAAACTTACAATCCAAATGAAGTTGAAGATAAATGGTATAAATACTGGGAAGAAAATAAACTTTTTAGTTCCCAGGTAGATACTGATAAAGAGCCCTATACGATTGTTATTCCACCGCCGAATATTACGGGTATGTTAACAATGGGACACATACTTAACAACACGATACAAGATGTTTATATACGCTATAAAAGGATGAAAGGATTTAATGCTCTTTGGGTTCCTGGTACAGATCATGCGTCAATAGCTACTGAAACAAAAGTTGTAAATTATCTAAAAGAAAAAGGTATTCAGAAGGATGAAATTGGTCGAGAAGAATTTTTAAAACATTGTTACGAATGGAAAGATAAGTATGGTGGAATAATTACAACTCAATTGAGAAAATTAGGAGTTAGTTGTGATTGGAGTAGAGAACGCTTTACAATGGATGATCATTACTATAAAAAAGTAATTGAAACTTTTGTAAAGCTATATAAAGAAGGTCTAATTTACCGCGGATATAGAATGGTAAATTGGTGTCCGGCATCAAAATCAGCAATTTCTGATGAAGAAGTAATTTTTAAGAGTAGTAATGGAAAATTATGGTTTTTTAGATATCCAATTTCTGAAAGCAGTGAATTTATAATTGTTGCAACAACACGACCTGAAACAATGTTGGGAGATACCGGTGTTGCTGTTAATCCAAATGATGAAAGATATAAACATCTAATTGGCAAAAAAGTAAAACTTCCACTTGTTGGAAGAGAAATTCCAATATTTGCTGATGAATATGTTGATAAGGATTTTGGAACCGGGGCTGTAAAAATTACACCAGCTCATGATGTTAATGATTATGAGATGGCTCAAAGACATTCACTTGAGATGATAAATATTTTCAATGATAATGCATCGACTAATGCTAATGTTCCTCAAGAATTCCAAAATCTTGATAGGTATGATGTAAGGAAGTTGGTAGTTGCACAATTTGAAAAACTTGGGTTGTTGGAAAAAACGGAAGATTACACAAATAATATTGGTTATTCTGAAAGAGGAGGAGTGCCAATAGAACCTTATCTAAGTGAACAATGGTTTTTGAAGATGGACGAATTTTCAAAATCTGCTTTAGCTGTTGTGAAAGAAGACAAAGTAAAGTTTCACCCTAATCATTGGGTTAAAACCTATGAGCACTGGCTTGAAAATATTCGCGATTGGTGCATTTCTCGTCAGTTATGGTGGGGACATAGAATACCGGTTTGGTATCATAAAGAATCTAAAGAGATTTACTGCAATATTACACCACCTGAAGATATTGAAAATTGGGTACAAGACAATGATGTTTTAGATACTTGGGCTTCAAGTTGGTTATGGGCACAAGATGTTTTTACCTCGGAAGAAGAACAATTATACTATTACCCAACAGATTTATTGGTTACAGGTCCGGATATTATCTTCTTTTGGGTTGCAAGAATGATAATGGCCGGTATGAAATTTATGGAAGATATTCCTTTTAAGGACGTATATTTCACTAGCATTATTAGAGATGCTCAAGGAAAGAAAATGAGTAAATCTCTTGGTAACTCACCAGACCCGCTTGATGTAATTTCAGAATATGGTGCGGATGCTCTTAGGTTTACGATAAATTATATCGCTCCAATGGGTCAGGATGTTTTATTTAGTACAGAGAAAACTGAGTTTGGAAGAAATTTTGCGAATAAAATTTGGAATGCAGGTAGATTTTTGCTGATGAATTCGCAACAGATTGCACTAGATGAAAATTTAGTTGATGAGCATACGGATTTTGTTGATGAGTGGATTAATTCAAAATTTCAGAATACTATAAAACTATATGAAAGTTCTTTGGATAATTTTGAAATTAATAACACTACAAAAATATTATATAGCTTTGTTTGGAATGATTTCTGCGATTGGTACGTTGAATTAATCAAGAATAAACTTTACTCAGATAATGAAGAAATAAAATCAGCCGCTTTAACTAGAGCAATTAAACTTTTTGAAGAAATGCTTAAACTTATCCATCCATTTATGCCCTTCCTTTCGGAAGAACTATGGAATCTAATTTCTGAAAGAAAAAACGGAGAGAGCATTTCTATTTCAATGTTTCCAATTTATGAGGAAAGCAAGGTTTCTGCTAGTGCTGAAGATAAAATGGAATTTATCCAAAATGTAGTAACCAGCATAAGAAATATTAGAGGGGAAATGAATATTCCACCTTCTAAGAAAATAAGTGCTTTTATAAAAACTGATAATCTTGAAGCTGATCAAATCAAATTCATTAAAACTTTGGGTAAAATTGAAGAGCTTCAATTTGGTCCAAATATTTCCAAACCAAGAGCAAGTGCATCGGGAGTGATTAAAAACTGTGAAATTTATATTCCACTTGATGGAATTATTGATCTTGAAGTTGAAAGAGATAGGTTAGGAAAAGAAATTAAAAGATTAGAAGGTGCATTGGTTGGTGTTTCAAAAAAACTTGCAAATGAAAACTTTGTACAAAATGCTCCGAAAGATGTGGTTGAAAAAGAACAGATGAAAAAATCGGACTGGGAAAAATCACTTTCACAACTGAACATAATTCTAAAAGAACTCTCCTGATTTTCTATTTTTAATATGTTACATTAAGCCCCGAAATAAATCGGGGTTTTCTTTTTGATTAAATATTTCTATATTAACGATCGTTCACAAAGAGAGGTTGTTATGAGAAAACCCACAAATACAAAAACCCAAATTTTAGATGAGTCATTAAAATTATTCTCCCAAAAAAGTTACCATGGAGCATCAATTAGAGATATTGCAAAAGCTATAGGCAAACGAGAAAGTGCAATTTATAACCACTTTTCTTCTAAGGATGAAATTCTGAATGAAATTGTTGAGTCTTTTAGTAGTAGGAATTTTGGGGAAATAATTTTAACTGATAAATTAATTAATATTCTATCAAAACCAGAAAAATTTTTCTTGTTATTATCACAAAATATTTTGGATTTCTGGAATACTTCAAATGAACGTATGTTCATAAAAATATTGCTTAACCTAAATAGCATTAATACTGGCAAAAGCGAATATACTATTGATAATTATCTGAATGATTTTAGAAAATTGTGTGAGTTCATTTTTAAAGAAATGATTAACCATAAATTTTTGAAAAAAATTGACATTCATCTTCTAAGCAGTCAATTTCTTAGCCCGCTGTTTATCCTGGAATTGAAAAGAATTTGTTCGGAAGATAAGAACAGCAATTTTGATAAAGAACTTAGGCTGCACGCTGAATTTATGTGGGAATCTATTAGAAGGTAATCTATTTTAATGTAGAGGATGAAATTACAATGGATTGCAATTTTAAAAGTGCTTCATATTCGTCATCGGTCGGCTCATAACTTTTGCTAAAGTAAGCTAAGCATTCATAATAAGTACTATTTTTACCAAAAATTATCGAGTTGATTTTTTTGTCATCAATTTCGTAAAATAACTGAGTGAATAAATACTTATCAGTTTCTTTAATTTGGTTCTCAGTTTCGTTTAGAAAATCAGCATTATTACTCTTTTTACTTTCCAAACTAATTGTTGATAATAATTTAATTGCACCTTCATCTGAATCAATCTTACTGTTTTTATCTATTGAAAGAGGGATAAAACCAATTACGGCTTTATTATTTGGACTAACTAACCAAATATCAAATAACTGTTCAATATTATCATTAACAGAACTCCAATTATTCGGAGATTTTACAGATAGTTTATCGCTATCGGAATTGATAATAGTTTCAGAAAGATCGATCTCAATTTCATTTTTCACAAACTCATCTGAACTTGAACAAGCCGAAAGTATCAATACACTTAATATTGCAGAAAAGAAGACTTTTTTCATTTAATTGTTGGCTTCTTTTCTTAAAAATTTAGGCTCTTCAATAGTTAAAATTAATGAAATTCTGTGCGTATCGGGAAGACCACTATATTTTGATTCATTAAAAGTGGCATAAGTATAATCAATATTTAACTTGGGAAGTTTTACTCCGGCTCCAATTGTAAATTGGTTTACATCGTTGTATCCGCCTCTTAGCGCAATTATATTTTTAAAACTGTATTCCATACCCATATGTGTATCAAAACTGACTGGTCCAACATTGAAGTTTGCAGAAGATCTACGATTTTCAAATCTTATATCAAAATCTATTGCCGGTGTAAATACGCCGCCTAAAAATTCTACGTTATAAGCTGCACCAATTTTTGCAGTTGGAGAAATTAATTCATTCCTACCCGTATCCCAAGCGAGGAGAGTTGTAGTAATATCCATTAAGTTGGCACCAACGGTAAAGTTTTTGTAAGGCATATAAATTGCACCAACATCAAAACCAATTCCGGTTGCACCAAACTCAGCAATATCTCTTCTTATAAATTTTACATTTGCACCCCAGTAAAAATTATTAGAGTGTCGCTTTGCAAAAGATAAAAACAGAGCCCAATCTGTATTACTAAATTCTGTTATTTTAGATTCGTCTAATCCCCAATTTGGATGCAGAACTTGCCAATTAGGATCACGAAAATCAATCGGTTCGCCAGTTTGTTTATCAACACCAGCTTCTCTAGTATCCTTAATGCCATCAATACCTAAACGGATTAAGCTAACTCCAAAACTCATCTCCGGACCATATGGAATAGCAACGGCTCCATAATTATAATTAACTAAGTTGCCAAAGTGTTCTTCGTGCATTAAGGAAATTTGAGGGTAGTCCATTCTTGCTAAACCAGCGGGGTTCCAATATCCGGCAGTAACATCTCCCGCAACAGCTACACTTGCACCACCCATTCCTAAGGCTCTCCCACCAACACCAAGAGAAAGAAACTCTCCGGCATATTTAGCAATTTCAGTCTGTGCTCTGGTAGTAGCAAATAATAAAAACAGAATGAATAAAATTTTGATAGATTTATTTATCATATTCTTCTTTTCGTAAATGTTTTTAATTTAATTATCGAATCTATTCTCTGAAAAAAAAGAAATCATTCGATAAAATCAAGGTCAATAATTTATCAACGCTACAATAAGAACCAAATATAAGGAATTTTCAATAGCAATAATAACTTAAAGTGTTATAAGAATGGGAATTGAGCTCATAATCTTTAAAGGATTTCAAAAAAATGAATTGAATTATAATTAAAGGGTATTATGGTTAATTAATAATTTTGAAGTAAAAGAATGAGGGTTAACTAGTTTTGGTAATAATTTGTTTCTAAACCAGCAAAAACGCAATTACAGCTATTACCAGATAAACAATAAGAAAACTATACTTTACAAATAATTCATTTTTGTTAGCACGCTGTATCTCTACAATTTCGTACTTATTGTTATCATTATCTTCTTCATTTTGTTTTTCTTTAAAAATATCTTCAGTAAAAATTCGTTCTGTCATATATGCTCAATAAGGTTAATAATCTTGCACACTTTCTCAAATAATCAAGAAATTAAATGCGATAGACTCTCTCAATAATCAGAGATTAATAATAACTACACTACAAACAGCGAAATAACAATTAGCACAAAATAAATAACCATTAAAAAAATATTTTGGGAAAGATGTCTTTTTTTGCTAAATGCCAATTCTTCCAGATCTTTTTCATTAAATTCACGGGTTTTAAACTCTTTTGGGGGGAACATGATTGTTTTTATCCTTTCAAAGTTGTTTTAGACTTATATAGTCCAAAAAAGTAAAAATTTGTAAAATTATTTTTTTACTGTGATATAAATCACATAAAAAATTAGGATGGTACACTTCAAAATAATTTACATGCAATTATAATTGTTTTTATTCAAATTGCATGTATTATAAATCACAATCATTTAAAATATATTAAATTAAAAAACAAATTATAATATTATAGAATTTAGGGCATCTAAAGTAAAATTATATTAAATACAAAATTGCATTTGTAGCTACAATAACCTTGTAAGTTTGATTTGTTTGTAATATTGGTAAGAAATGAAGATTACCTTATTTGATTAGGGATATTTTATATTTAATAGGTAGAGGAAGACTTTTGCTCCCTCTACCAAATAAGAAAATTAATTAATAGTTATTTCAGTCGGACTCATAATTGGTAAATGATTCCTATGATAAATAACAATGTAATAATTGCCCGAAGCTACATCAAAATTTAAATTCGTAAAACCGTCCGCGTCTACAATTGTTCCATCGCTTTTTAGTAATGCTGCTTTTGTAGCTTCCACATGCTGTTGCTGTTGATGGAGAAGCACCACTTCTTAACTCTACTAAAACCCAGTCAACAATATCGCTTCCAACAGTTACTGAAGCAGTTTCAGTTCCGGTATAACTCCATGGAGCAACATTAAAAGGCTGATTATTTGGAACACTTCCAGCAATTGCAGTATTCATATTTGGACCTGTATAAGCGCCCTCTAAAAATACTCTTAAGTCAACGTAAACTTTCTGAAGTGGTGTGTCTATCTGTAATTCAAATACTCCGCGCCCATGAGAAGCAGCCCTAAGCAAGCGAGTTGATCCATTCACGTAAAAATCAAAATCCATGACCGGAACAAAAGGCATTCCATTACTTAATTTATTCCAAACTGTACCTCCGTCATTAGTCCAATAAACTCCAAAATCATTTGCAACATAAAGATGGTTTGTGTTTGCCGGATCAACAAATAAATCGTTATGAGAAATTTTGGGTAAATTTCCGCTTATATCTGTCCAAGTTGTACCAAAATTTGTTGTTTTTAATACTTGTCCGGTTGAATAAGAAACACGGCATAAATAAAAAGTATTACCATCTGATGGACTTGCAATAACTTTATTGATTGTCTTACTGGTAAATGAGCTTGTCAGGTTAGTAGTAACAGAGGTCCAAGTTAATCCTTCATCAGTTGATTTATGAACTTAGTGCATTTGAAACTGTATAATTACTTGAAATTGCAATCATATTATTTGTTGTTACTGGAGATTGTGCAACAGAATTAACATGAAAACCACTTATTACACCAGATATCCATAAACCAGATACCAGTATGCACCAGAACCATTAGAGATCTACGAATCTGACCATTTATTGCTGCAAAAATTTTAGTTGAATTGTTGGATGTTGCCAGTATGGAGCTGTCCAGACAGCGCTGCCGAAATAATCATCAGCATTTAACCACGTTGACACCACCGTTTATACTTCTTAATAAACTACCAACTTGAGTACTCATAAAAATATTATTTGAATTACTATAATCAACAAAACATTCCATTCCATCACCACTAGTTTCAAAGACCCAGTCAGTTGCACCCTTATCAGAGGTACTAAAGTTTCCGTTATCCTGAGCGCCGCCGAATAGTTTACTTACGTTGTTTTTATCAGAAGCAATTCGATAGAATTGAATTGTGTTAATATTATTATTAACATTTGCAAAAGTTAAACCGCCATCAACAGATTTATATATACCCCCATCACAAGCAACATAAATAATGCTTGAATTAGATGGGGCATAAGATATTTTATGTATGTCCGTGTGTGTAAATCCATCCCAAGCACCTGGGTTTGTGAATATTTTTGGAGTCTTTCTTACATATGATATTGCTGAGCCATTTGTAGTTTTGCTTATTTCAACGTTCCCAAAAAAGACATTATCCGAATTTGTAGGACTAACATCTAAACAGAGATCATACCAACCTTGATCACTAATAGTTACTCCATCATAAGTACCCGAAATATGAACTCCTGAAGAAATTTGAGACCAATTAGCTCCGCCATTTAAAGATTTAAACGCTGCTGTTTTATATCCTCCTGCAAGAGCAGCACTATTGTAAATTAGTGAAAAAATTATTGATGGCGACGAAGGAGAAACAGAAAATTGCATCCTGCCAATTGCAGTAGATGAAGGTAAGCCTGTGTTACTTTGAGCCCAAGTTGCTCCCGCATCATTGGAAATAAAAAATCCGCCACTCGCATTTTGACCTCCGGTTGCAGCGTACGCTATAGATGTATTTGTTGGATGAAATGCAATATCAAACGCATCTCCTTGATTTATGACTCTTGTCCAAGTAAGTCCAGCGTCACTGCTTCTCCAAACACCTTCATTCGTAGGGTTTTGATTATTCCAATTACCTGAACCAATAGAAGCAAGAATAATGTTTGAGTTATGCGGACTAACTACAATATCAGAAAATTGTGTTTGTGTACCAAAACCAGAAGTTATTTTTATCCAACTAATACCTCCATCGGTAGATTTATATAACCCATCACCTTCAAAAGTTGTATTATTAAAATCCCACATAATTTCTCCTGTTCCAGCATAAATAACATTGGTATTACCAGGATCTATTGCAATTGCTCCAAACGTTAGAAGGTTCAAATCTCCACTCATATCTGTCCAGTTTGTTCCGCCGTTAACTGTTTTCCAAATACCTCCTGCAGCAGCACCAATATAGACTGTATTAGGATCAGTTGGATGGACAGCAAGACCTCTAATTCTGCCACTTACTTTTCCCCATTGTTGCATAAAGGGATGAGTAACACCAAATTCATCAACATAAGTTGCGGATGTCATATCTATGGCCTTTGGTCCAATATTTTGCCAAAGATCTGAAGTGGTTTGTAATTTATTCCCTTTTTGAATAATGGTCTGAATTTTGCTTAATTCATTGCTTTTTTGACCATCGATAAAAGCTTTTGGAAATTCGCCAGTTTCATCCAATCTTGTCCTATAAAACCATTCGTACCTTTTATAAAAATTCTTGTCTTTAATATCATCAGGTACGCCTTGCCATTCGTTTACTGTTGGAGAAGTTAATGCCTGCCCAGAAACCGAGACAGTTAGTCCCATTAATAAAAACAATAAGATATAAATTGTCATACTTTTTTTCATATTCAGCCTTTTAGTAAAGTGAAATAATTTTATATTACGAGGGTTTGTCTTATTTTTGGTCCAAAAAAAGCCCTTTCAATTTAAAGGGCTTTTCTAAAATATTAAAATCTAAACATAAAGCTTATACTACAAATAAGGAAACAACTAATAATGTGGTATAAACTACACCCATACTAATTCTTAGGTATAAGTCTCTTTTTTTATTTGTTGCCAAATCGGTTAAGTAATTATCTGTTTCTGCTATAAAATCTTCTTTTAAGTATTCTTGTGTAATTGTGTTAGGTTGCATTTTTTATCCTCATTAAAATTTTTTAATAAATTGGGTCTTCTTTAATTATTTCATTAAAACTTGTGCGCCATTATTTTAGGAGCATCATTTTTTTAACTTGCGAAAAATTCTTTGATTCAATTGTGTATATATAAACTCCACTAGATAATTGATAACCGGATGCGGCTGAATTAAAATCTACTTGGTGGAAACCGGCTTTTAAATCTTCACTAAGTACAGAAACAACTTTTTCGCCAAGAATATTATATACGTTTATGTTTATTCTTGCATCTTCCGGTAATGAGAATTTAATTTTTGTACTTGGGTTAAACGGATTTGGATAATTTTGCATTAACTCATATTTTGAAGGTAAAACTTCTATTTCAACTGCATCTGAATATTCAAAAGTTCCATCTATATCTATTTGTTTTAGGCGGTACATAAATTTGCTGCCACCGACTAAATGTTTATCTGTAAATGAGTAAACCTTGGTTGAGTTGCTGTTTCCATGACCTTCAACAAATGCTACTTTTTCCCATATTAAATTATCTGCAGCATCATTGTTGCTCAGATTGCTTTTATCCGCCGAGGTGGAAGCACTCTGAGTTACAGCTTTAACTAATGCTTCTTTCAATTTCAAAACCGTAGTTGTTAACTTCTGTTGCAGTTTCCCACTGTAATTGAGCTTTTGTTCCTTCAACAGAATTAACTTGGAATGATGTTAGTTCTACTGGGAGAGGCATAGTTGAATGTCACTTGCTCCATATTACTTGGTCATATCTAGTTGTAAGTAGCACTTCAGAATGCCAGAATATCAATTTATGTCCATTGACATTTGGCTAGCAATTGCATCTAAAGTTAAACTACAGTTTCAGCAGTAGTCAATTTGCTATTTTTATATCAGAATATAGCGCATTGAGATCTTGTACCTAACGGTTCAACTAGTTAACTTCAAAAGTCCAGAATCACCTGCACCTGGGTAATCCTATGATATGAATTTGAAAACTAAGCACTAGGATTTTGACATTAACAGTTAAGGTATCAGCAAATCTGTACTACCAATCATTGCTAATAACGTTACATTTGTCACAGTACCAATGCATTAGTTTAATCAAATGGACCAAAACTACAGTACCAAATGCACTATTGGACAATTGAGATTACTGCTCTCAGTACTTGAGCCAAGACATGAAATTCAAAAAATGATTTAGCTCACATTCGTGTTATCTGAATTTCGAATCAAATAAGTTTCACTATTTGAGCAAAACTAACAACTACTAATTAGTAAAAAATTATAAATAGTAATAATTTGATTGTAAATTTCTTTCTCATTTTATGTAATTTTTAAATCAAATTAATTTGGAACTTGAGTTCCTTTACCTTTATTAATTTCCAGAAATAGTTCTAATCATTGCATTTGTAACACTGACCATCTAAAATTATAGTCAGCTATTATAGATATCCAGCAGTTACGTTAGCAGTTTTCATAAGCATGCTATCGTCTGCATTCGTGAATACTGCCATCACTATTTGCATCACCAGCAACCATTCCCCAATTTGAATCCAGCTCGCATTAATCCAACAAATTTACATGCTGCTGTTCCACCATAATATTGTCAGTTGCACTTGTTGTAAAATCATACGTAGCAACTGTATTAACTGCTTGTGTAGAATTTGTTCCGCTAACTTTAGCAACTATATTATTTTCTGTTACTTTGCCTACTTACGTCTTTCTCAGTAATGGATTCTTTAACTTCTTTATTTACTTGTGCGTTTATAACACCAATTGCCAAAACAAAGAAAACCAATAGTAAGAGTATTTTTTTCATATCTGCCTCTTTTTTATTTGACCAAATTATCATTTTAAAGTTTTTGTAAGGTGATTTATATCACTGCTTTTAAACAAAAACCAGATTATGTGTATTTATATAGAACAAAATTTATTTTATTTTCAAAACTTTTCACAATTTCTTCGTTATACCGGATTCTGATTTTCATCAGAAGGAGAGTCATTTTTTACATCCCACACTTCGACTCCGCTCAGTGTGACCAACTAATTACTTTCCCAATTAAAACTTTGTGCAAGATTTGTCATAATTGCTAAATGATTTCTGTGTTTAATAGACATATGATAAGTTGCAGCTGCATCCAGCAGGAACTCCAGTATGTGTATTCCCTAAATCATCTATTATAAAACCAGCGCTGTTAACAAAAGCAGATCTTGAAGCAATAACTATTGATGGAGTAGTTGCATTTCTTAAGCTAACCAAAACCCAATCGACTGCATTTCCTGGAACTACTGCTGTTCTTGGATCTTCTGTATAAGGAGAAACTGTTGGAATACTTGCATTTATTGATGTTGACATTGCATTGCTTGTATATGGTCCTTCTAAAAATATTCTAGCTGCAACTCCAATTCCTTCAGAAATTGTTAAATCAGAAATACCGTTGGGAATATTTACACTTGATGCACTTGCAACATTGGCAGTTGATGATGTATTATTATGCCCGGTCCAATCTGAACCAACCTTTTTATAAATAAATGGTGTACCAATATTATTTTGTTCATTATTACCAACTGAAACAAATTTTGAACTTACATTAGAGTTATAAGCTCCAGAATTATTGGTAAGATTATAATGTCTTAAAAATGTTTTTGGGGCTGTAGATAATGCAGTTCCGGTGGTTCTTTTTATAATCCCACTAAATCCAGACTGAAGTGTTAACCCAGCAAACTCGGTCGGATTTGTTAGTGTTGAGGATTCAACAACGCCTTTTAAGTAGCCACTACCATTTTCAATTACGTTTGAAGCTCCTGAAATATAAACTCCGCCAGTGGTTTCTACTTGCATATTGCTGCTAATTTCAATTTGCAACTGTGCAAACATCAACGATGCAGATGTTAGTAAAACGATAGTTAGTATTATTATTTTATTCATTTTTTCCTCACTAATTAAAAACTAATTCTTTGTGATTTATAAATAAGTCTATCTGTCTAATTTATACATCAAAATAAAGCAAACTTTGAAATCAATCAACTACCTAAATGGGTAGTTCTAAGTAAAGAAACAATATTTGAGACACTAGCTACAAGAAAAAATAAAAACGTTAAAATATATTTTCATAAAATTTATAACTACTATGCTAAACAGAACAATTTTGAGTTGAAGTTGTTAATCTGAAATTTTTTTTCTCAAATATAAAATATACAAAATAAGACAACCAGTCAACTTATATATATTATTTAAATGTTAAATTAGTTTTATTGTGATTTAGAGCACTTTTCAATGCTTTTGTTCAATATTTGAAAGAACAAGTATATTATTTTATTCCCTATATCTACATGCGCAAAAGAAAGACAAATTGGCTCATAAAAATTAAAGAAAGTACCAAGATTTGAAATAAGAGATTTAAGAAAAGGCAGATTTTATCACAAATTACCTCAATATCTTCATTTTTGTCTCTTAGCTTGAATCACTTTTTCAGGACGAGGCACTCATATCTTGAATCTCACACCTTTCATCTAGCCCTTTTTAATTCCTCAACCTCTTTTTGTAAATCTTCAATCAATTTTTGCTGTTCTTGCATTGCTTTTACCAACGGTACAACAAACTCTGCATAACGCAATGCATACATACTTTGTTCATTTTGTGGAACTTCCACACCGCTGAATTCATAACTTAAGCTTTTAGCTAATGCTTCTACTTCTTGGGCTATAAAACCGGTATTGCGCAAACTTGCTCTTTTAGAACGAGCAGATGTAATTTCCGGTGTTGCTACTTCTTTTGTTCTATTCCCGTCATTATCTATTCTGCGATTCTCTTGCAGCTTATTTGCTAATAATTCTACTTCTAAATTGTAAGTAACTGGTCTTAATCCCATTATAAAATCTATGCCGGCAACATCTTCTTGAACATTTCTTTTATACCTTCCATCAGAAAAAGTTGAGAATGGTACATTACCCTTAATACTTAATATAGCTGCATTACCTATAACTACTGTATTATCTGAAGATGTATAAGCTCCATTACCAATAGCAGTTGTGTTATTTAGATTATCAAAACCTGGTCCGGAATTATATCCAATAGCAGTATTATAGTCTCCGGTTGCGTTTACTCTTAGGGCATTATATCCGCTTGCCGTGTTTGAAAAACCTGTGGTATTTAAGTTTAGCGCACTATATCCATTTGCTGTGTTCTGGTATCCGGTTATATTTTTGGAAAGTGCATCTCTTCCATTTGATGTATTATAGGCTCCGGTAGTGTTTTCGCTGAGTGCAAAAGCTCCACTTGCTGTGTTATTAGATCCGGTTGTATTTGAGTAGAGGGCTTGATAGCCCAAAGCTGAATTACCAGATCCAGTGTTTGAAGATGGACTTGTACTTCCTCTTAAACTTTGATACCCAACGCTGGTATTACCAGCAATTAATGGGGTTGAGCCATTGTTGGCATATTTTTGAGACTCGAAACCTAAAGCTACACCATTACTATTAGCAACGTTAGAATAAAGTGCCCCATGACCAATTGCTGTATTTTGCATTCCTACTGTGTTTAGAAAAAGAGCTTGACTACCATTTGCTGTGTTGAAAAAACCAGTAGTATTGTTAAAAAGAGCTTGATTACCGCTAGCTGTGTTTGAAGTTCCTGCTGTATTTGAGTAAAGTGCTTCGCTTCCATTGGAAACATTATTGCTACCTGTTGTGTTCGTGTACATTGCATTATATCCAGAAGCTGTATTTTTTTCTCCAGTTGAATTTGAGAAAAGCACTTGATAACCAAAAGCAGAATTTGAATTTCCAGAGTTAGAAGATAGACTTGTACTTCCTCTTAAACTTCGAGTGCCAACACTTGTATTGCTATTAGTAGTTGGGGTTGAACTGTAATATGCAAATTCCTGAGATTGGCTACCTATTGCAACACCACCAGTGCCGGCAACATTTCCCCAAAGAGCAGAAGCACCAAAAGCTGTATTTGAATTTCCAGTTGTATTATTCCCGAGTGCATTTGTTCCACTAGCAGAATTGTTAAATCCGGTTGTACTGAGATTAAGTGCATTGAAGCCAATAGCATTATTACCAGTGCCGGTTGTATTTGAATAAAGCGATTTATTGCCATTTGCGGTATTATAAGATCCGGTTGTATTTGAGTAAAGAGCTTCGAATCCGGTTGCTGAATTTAAGTTACCTGAAGAGTTAGATAATAAGGCTCTAGATCCTATTGCCACATTTTCCTTTCCCACATTATTTACATATAGAGAATAGTCACCAACAGAAACATTACCTGTTCCAGTTAAATTATTGGAAAGTGAATTTGTTCCTACACCTACATTTCCATTTGTTCCGGTGTTGTCACTTATTCCCGAACCAGAACCTATGTATAAATTATTTCCATTAGAATTAGCATCTAAAAGATCGTTTATGTATGAAACATTACTGCCACCGTTAAGTGGGTTTCCACCCCCCCAATATAAATTTCCGTAAGCATTATATAATTTTATGCCGCCAATGCCACTTTCAATTGGCGGAAGTAAAATTGAGCCGGCATTGTTTCCTTCATCGGTAATTGTAATTATTGCGTTACCGGTTTCATTCTTAAATTTAATTTGATCGTTTATAACTTGGGGAGCATTAATTTTTTCAGTTCCTTTTACTGAATTGTCTGTTTTAATATCCTCTTTTACTTCTTGAGAAAAAAGGTTTGAGTTTATGAATATTAAAACAAACAAAAGAATAAAGGAATATTTCATTAATGTTTCTCCGCATAATGGTTGAGTGATGTTGTATATTTTTTAACAATAATTTTAACGTTTGTTTTAAAAACTTTGTTCTCTTTATTTCGTTAAAATCATCTTTTTTGTTTCCATAAAACTTCCGGCGCTTATTCTAGCAAAATAGATTCCGCTAGAAAGATTAGAGGCGTCAAAATTAGATTTATAACTTCCCGCAGAATAATTTTCGTTTACTAAGGTTGCTACTTCTTTACCAAGTACATTAAAAACTTTTAACTCAACAAAGGATTCTTTGGGAATTGAAAACTCAATAGTTGTAGAAGGATTAAACGGATTTGGATAATTTTGTTTCAATGAAAATTCAGTTGGAATTTGATCAAACTGCTCTACATCCGTAGTCTGGGCTTCACCAAAACTTAAAGCGTCAACCAGTGCATAAGCACCAATTCCGGATTCATTATCATTGCTTAAGAGAGTCATTTGAATAAATATAGAATCTGGGGGTGTTAAGCCTTGATAAACCAAGTTTATGCTAAAAGGCAAGTATGTTGAAGTTGAACCTACTAATTCTAAAACATCTGCACCAATTATATTTCCGTTTACAAAGTATGATGTTATTATTCCTAAAAGCACTTCATTACTAACTTGATGAAGCTGGTAGTAGCCATTGAGAGAGCCATAAGCTTGGTTAATTGGAAAAGCTATACTTAGAGAAGGATAAATTGGAATCCCGTTAAAATTAGCTATTTCTAATTTAGCCGCGAAAGACCCGGAATTAGCATTGGAAGATTTGGAAATATTTGTCCAAGCGGAAGCAAAATTAGTTGTTGTCCAATCATTTGGTGTAATATCATCAACCCAATTTTCAAATCCGCCATTAGGGATTTGTGCGCTTAGAATATGTTGTAAAGAATAATATTATGGCTATTGTATTTCTTTTTTTCATTTGTTTCCTCACTTATTGGTAAAAATTATTTTAACCTCATTCAGCTAGAAATGAAGTTTTTATAGAAGATAATCTGCTAGACCCATAAGCAAAATTATTACAAGAATGCCAACAAAAATTGATATTATTATTATTGAACGGGTGACTTGTTTCTCCCGTTTTTGCATTTGTTCGATTCTATTCTTTTCGTCTATTGTCATTTTTTGCTATTATAAATTGAGCATTTAAGTGGACAAATTATCTGATACTAAGGTAGAATATAAAATGGCGGCGTGCTATCTCATTTGTTTCAACATTTTGCTATTCTGTTGCAAAAGGTCAAATAATAGGAAATTAGATTAAATTTGAGGTTTATTCTTTGATTTAAATTCAGAAGGAAGGCATTCAAATTGTTTTGAGAACGCCCTAGTAAATTGCGCAGGGCTTGCAAACCCAATTTCAAATGAGATTTGAGTAACTGACAATTTATCTTCTAGGAGTAATTTTGCAGCTTTTTTAAGCTTTATTATTCTTATAAATTCGCCTGGAGCTTGTCCAGTTATTTCAAGAATTTTTCTATGAAGTTTTGTTCTGCTAACAAATAATTCTTTTGCCAAAAATTCAGTACTAAAATTTGGCTTATCAAGATTACTTTCAATAATTGCTAAAGTTTTTTTGATGAATTCATCATCGGCACTATCTAAATTTTTAGTTTCACTGAGCAAATCGAGATTTTTACTGTATTTATTTTTTAATCGGCTTCTTTGTTCAAGTAAATTTTTGATTCTTATAAAGAGTTCTCTTTGTTCAAAAGGCTTGGTTAAATAATCATCCGCACCGGTTTCCAATCCTTCCATTTTACTTTCAAATGAGGCTTTTGCGGTTAGCAAAATTACCGGAATATCACTTGTCTGCCATTCTTGTTTTATATGATTGCAAAATTCAATTCCGCCCATTGATGGCATCATAACATCGCTAATAATCAGATCAGGCATAGTTTCTGTTGCAGTTTTGATCCCTTGAATACCATTTTCCGCTTCAAGAACTAAAAATTCATCCCTTAATAAACCATCTAAATACTTTCTTACATCTTCAGAGTCATCAACAATTAATATTGATTTTTTGTTTTTACTGATTATTTCGAGGTGCTCTTGTTTAGTAGATACTTGAGTGATAAATTTTTCAGTCTCATTGGTAATATCAGAATCACTTACATATTCAGTTATTACTTTTTCGTCTTCGTTTAAATACTCCTCACCAAAAGGAATATCAATTTTGAATTCTGTACCTTTCCCAAATTCGCTCTGTACAGAGATTTGCCATTTATGTAAATCTATAAACTCCTTAACAAGTGATAATCCAATGCCTGAACCTCCGAACAATCTTTGAGTGGAATCATCAACTTGAAAAAATCGATCAAATATTTTATCGAGTTTGTCTTCGGGAATACTTATTCCGCTATCAGAAATAGTAATTTCGGCTACAGGTGTTTCGGTATTTAATTTTTCATCAACAATTACTAAAATATTTCCATTCTCTGGAGTGAATTTTATTGAGTTTGAAAGAAGGTTATTTACTATCTTTTCCAATTTATCTTTGTCAATCCAAAATAGTTGAGATTGTAAATTATTCTCAAATGTTAAATTGATATTTCTATCTTTTGCAATTGATTGAAACGAAGAGACAAGCCCTTTTAAAATTATTATTAAATTTTCTTCTTTAGCTTTTAATGGAATTGCAGCCTTTTCTAACTGAGATAACTCAAGAAGTTGATCAATTAGTTCTTTTAGTCGCTCGCTATTCCGCTCAATCAGATCAATATTTTCGCTATTGTTCTTTCCATGCTTTAGTTGCTCAAGCGGACCTTTTATTAGCATCAGCGGAGTTCTAAATTCGTGAGAAAGATTTGCAAAAAATCTCGACTTAAGTTCTTCTAGTTCTGATTTTTGTAGAACTTCAAATTCTTTCAATTTGAGCTCGTTTCTAAGTTTTGTTCTATTTAGCTCAAAACGTCTTAAAATAAAAAGTCCTATAATTGATAAAGTAAAATACATTCCATAAGCCCAAATGGTTTTCCACCAAGGCGGATTCATAATAATTGCTAATTCTTTTATATTATTATTCCAAACGCCATCGGCATTTGTAGATTTAATCTTAAAAATATATTTGCCGGCTTCAAGATTAGTATATGTAACAAATCTTCTTGTCCCACTATAAATCCAATCCTTATCAAATCCTTCCATTTTATATGCGTATTGAATTGACTGAGATGAATTAAAATCTAAAGCTGTAAATTCAAATGAAAAAACATTATGCTCGTGAAAGAGATTAATTTCTTTTGTTGTAGAAATACTTTCTTTAAGGAGTGAATTTTTACCGAACTTAACAGACTTATTGAACAACAAAAAATTTGTTATCACTAAATTTGGAATGTAATTTGATTGCTTAATATTTTTAGGATCAAAGACGTTTAATCCTTCTGTGCTACCAAAGAGCATAAGACCATTCTTAAGTTTTAATGCGGCTTCAGGATTCATAAGACTTCCAATTATTCCATCTTTAGTAGAAAAGTTTTTAAAAGTATTATGTGTACTGTTAAAAAACGAAATTCCAGAACCGGTGCCAAGCCAAAGATTTCCATTACCGTCTTCAATTATACTGTAAAGTGAATTATCAGATAACCCATCTTGTACAGTGAAGAAATTATTGCTAATTGTTATATCATAAATATTTGTCTTATTACTATTATTTTTTATCACAAATTTGTTTAAACCATTACCTGTTCCAATCCATAGAACAGTATTAGCATCTTCAGATTCCTTATAGTTTTTTGCTTCGCAAATAGAGTATATATTGTTGCTGCTAAGTTTATATATTCTCGGCGCCTAACCAATTATGGAATATTCCACCTTTTCTATCTTCAAATAAATTTAAACCACCACCTTGAGTTCCTATCCAGATTCTGCCAAATTTATCTTCCTTAATTACCCAAACATCATTTTGGCTAAGACTCTGTTTGTTTTCGGGTTCATTTAGCCAAATATCAAAACTCTTAGAATTGTTATTTATTCTTGCAATTCCAACTCCCCAAAACCCAACCCATGTATTCTTTTTGCTATCCTGCAGAAGAGACTTATTATAGTCAAGTGATAAAGAATTCGATTTAGGACTTTTGAAATCCCATTTTGTAATTTTGTTTGGAGAGTTAAATTGAAATAATCCCTTTCCATAAGTGCCAATCCATGTATCATTAGGATTTGATGAAGCTAGAGACCAGACCGGAGTGTTCTCAAACTCTTTTACCTTTTTAGTGCTTGGTTCAACATTGAAATTGTTTACGGAATATAACCCGTCCATAGTTCCAATTAGAATTTGGTCATTTCCAGAATAAGAAATTGCAGTTACATTTTTATTCTTGAAAGATGAAAGCAGAATAATAAAAAGGATTGCGACTAGTAAAAGAGTTGAACAAAGTTGATTTGGAAGTACTGTAACTAATTCCATTTTCGGTAACTACCCACAAAACACCGCTTCGGTCTTTTATTGTTTTATTGATTCTATTATCAATTAAACTTTGTGGATTGTTCTTATCATTAATAAAGCGTTCTGCTTTACCTGAAGTGAGATTTAACCGGATTAGTCCAGCATAAGAATCTGCCCAAATTATTTCTTCATTATCGATAATTTCATCAATTACAGAACCGCTGCTGTTACCGTATTGTAAATTGTTTGGGTTTGCTATTTCAATTCTATTAAAATTTGAATTTTCAGTGTTGTACTTTGTTAATCCAAGATGAGTACCTAACCAGACTATATTTGAATCAATTGATGACTGAGATAATCCCCAAATAATATTACCACTGATACTTTTTTTATTTTTGGGATCAGAATAGAATCTTTGAAATCCCCTTTCTGGCAGCTTCGGATTTAATTTGTTAAATCCATTATAAGTGCCAATTAGCATGTTGCCCGAATTATCCTCAATAATTGACAGCACAAAATTATTTGTTAGACTTTTTTCATCTTCTGGATTTGAAATCCAATGATCAATTCTATTGCTAGCAAGATTAAGTTTATATAATCCACCCTTATAAGTGCCAATCCAAATATTACCAATTCTGTCTTCATAAATTGATTTAATGCTGTTTTCAGCTTTATTATTTGATTGGAGGTTCCATTTTAAAAATCTTTCAGAAATTGGATCATATTTATTTAGCACACCGGATTTTGTTCCAATCCAAATATTGCCATTGGAATCTTCATGTAAGGCCCAAATGCTATTATCTGAAATACTATTTGAGTCATTTGTTTCATGACGAAAAATTTTAAAACTATAACCATCAAATCGGTTCAAACCATCATCAGTTCCAAACCAAATAAAACCCATTTTATCTTGAATGACAGAATTAACTTTGTTATTTGAAAGTCCATTTTTTACAGTTATGTGTTCGAATTTTATTGATTGTGGATAAAGAATTGTATTGGCACTAAGAAGAATGACAAGTAAGAGGAAGTATGATTCTTTGAATATTTTTAACATTACCAAATATATAAAAGTAATTGAATTAATAAGGTGATTAACCCAATTAATAGTAAAATGAATTCTCTGAATTACTTCACAAATGTCATTCTGAACATGCCTACCAGTAGGCAAGCGAAGTGAAGAATCTTTTTTTAATGTAAAATCGAGATGTTTCTTCCGAAAACTTTCGGGATCAACATGACAAATTTTAATTTTTCAGATATCTCACAATTTAGATTCACTTTTAAATTATTAAACGTTAATCCCCGAAATAAGGATTGTAGAACTGTTAAAAAATTAAGATGGGAATAAAGAGTCCAAAAAGGTGAGGTTAAGAAAATCAACAAATATTTGCTTGTTCAGTGTAAAAAACTAAACCTCCGAGGTTATTTAGAGGCTTATATTTAACCTCGGAGGGGACTAACTTATTTTAGTACAAAGTTAGTTTTCAATAAATCGTTATCATTCGAGGAACTTCCAACGAACAATTCAAAGTCACCTGGTTCTGCAGTAAAATTCATGTCGATGTCATGAAATCTAAGATCATCTGAAGACAATGTAAAATTAACTTGCTTAACTTCACCTGGTTTCAGACTTATCTTCTCAAAACCTTTTAGTTCTTTTACGGGGCGAGTTACACTTCCAAAAAGATCTCTTATGTATAGTTGAACAGTCTCCTTGGATTCAAAATCACCATTGTTTTTAACGTTTACAGAAATTTTAAGCTTGTCATTCATCTTAATTACGTTAGAAGAAATCTTTAAATCTGAGTAGACAAAATCAGTATATGATAATCCAAACCCAAAATTATAGGCCGGTGTAAAATCAACATCTAAATAGTAGCTTGCATAACCCTCGGGATTTTCGGGTGTGCCAAGAACTCTTCCCAACTGATTTGGTGCTGGTGGTCTACCTGTGTTTTTGTGATTATAATATAGTGGTATTTGTCCAACGGTTCTTGGGAATGTAATAGGCAGTTTTCCCGAAGGAGAAACTTTACCGAAAATAATATCGGCAAGTGCTGGTCCACCCATTGTTCCAGGGTGCCAAGCATAAAGGATTGATTTTACATCGCCGGTAATATTTCCAAAAGTTAAAGATCTTCCTGCCATAATGATTAAAACAATTGGTTTCCCAGTTTTAGAAAGTTCTTTAACTAGCTCTTCCTGGTTGCCAGGTAGATCAATAAAAGCTCTTGAATGAGTTTCACCGGAAAGTAATTGATCTTCTCCAATAAAGACAAGTGCAACATCCGAATTATTTACAGCTTCTACAGCATCATTGAACAAATCTGTACTTGTACCACGAATGTTGTCCATCGCTTTTACGTAATTAATCTGTATTGAATTTCCATATTCATTTTTAATTGCAGCTAATGGAGTAACAGTATTTTCTTCTTTTCCATCAACAGTCCATGTTCCAAGTTGATCCCAAGGCGCGTCCGCTAGAGGTCCAATGATTGCAACTTTTTTAACATCTTTGTCAAGTGGTAAAAAATCATCATTATTCTGTAACATCACAACGCTTTCAGTAGCAGTTTGTTTGGCAATTTCTTTATACTCATCAGAAAGCATTTTAAAATTTTCTGTTATTCTTGTATATGGGGTTTCAAAAAGTCCGAGTTTAAATTTAATTCTAAGAATTCCGGCAACAATTTCGTTTAACCAAACAGAATCTACAGCACCGGAAAGAACATGTTTTTTAAGATTATCTAAATAGTGAGTAGAAACCATTTCCATATTTACACCGGCATTCGCCGCTTTAAGAGCTGCCTCAGAACCATCTTTGGCGTATCCGTGTGGAATTAATTCTGCAATTGAACCCCAATCACTAACTACAAACCCGTCAAATTTCCATTCATCTCTCAATACAGTTTTAAGTGTAAATGGGTTACCGGAAGTTGGTACGCCATTTAAATCATTAAAAGCACTCATTAAAGTTGCAGTTCCGGCCTGTACTGTAGCATGAAATGATGGCAGATAAATATCTCTTAATTCACGTTCAGGAATTAAAGTTGTGTTATAATCTTTTCCACCTTCTGCAGCTCCATAGCCTACATAATGCTTAGCACATGCGGCAATAGTATTTTCATTGGTTAAATCATTCCCTTGAAAACCTTTAACCATAGCAGCACCAAGTATACCGGCTAAAAATGGATCTTCTCCACACGATTCTGCAATTCTTCCCCAACGAGGATCTCTTGCAATATCTACCATTGGTGCAAAAGTCCAATGAACGCCTTCTTCCGCAGCTTCTCTTGCTGCCATAACAGCACCCTTTTCAACCAAAGAAGGGTTCCAAGAAGCGGCCTGTCCTAATGGAATTGGCAGCATAGTTCTATAACCATGAATTACATCTCTTCCGAAAATTAGAGGAATTCCCAATCTTGATTCTTCAACGGCAGCTTTTTGTAATTCAGCTTTTTCTTTTAGTCCGCCTGCATTAAGAAATGATCCAATTTTACTTTGTTTTACAGCATTAAGTTTTTCATTCATATTTCCAAAATCACTTTGCCACATCTGACCAACTTTTTCTTCAAGTGTCATTTTGCTTAATAAATCAGATATTCTTTCTTCAATATTAGCTTTAGGATCTTTGTAGTTCTGTGAATAAATAGTAGTTGCAAATAAAATTAATAATAAAGCTGATAAAACCTTTTTTGTAATCATTGAGTCCTCGGTTAATTTATTATATAAATAATTCAATAATTGTACCACGCAAGATGTTTAAGATTAATCTAAATAATCCAGGAAATGTAAAACTAGGGTAATTTTTAGTTATTATTTTTGTAATAATAATTATTATTATGATAAGTAAAATTTTATTTATAACAAATATTTTTAGGTGTAATCATGAAAAAATTAAAAGGCAAAATTGCGTTCATTACAGGTGCATCTTCTGGAATTGGAAAAGCATGTGCTTTTGCTTTAGCTAGCGAAGGAGCAAATTTAATATTATCTGCGAGAAGAGCTAAAGTTGTTGAGAAAATTGCAGAGGAAATAAGAAAAACATATAAAGTGGATGTTTTTGCTTTTAAGCTTGATGTAAAGAATAGAAAAGAAGTTGAATGGACTGATTAATTCTTTACCAGACAAATTAAAAAATATTGATATTTTAATTAACAATGCCGGACTCGCAAATGGCTTTGCAAAAATTTATGAAGATGATATTGATAATTGGGAAGCCATGATTGACACAAATGTTAAAGGGTTGCTTTATGTTACAAGAACAATTGTACCTGGAATGGTGGAACGTAAAAGTGGTCACGTAATTAATATTGGATCAACAGCAGGTCATGAAGCATACCCTAAAGGTCATGTTTATTGTGCAACAAAGCATGCAGTAAATGCAATAACTAAAAGTCTGCGAATGGATGTTGTAGATAAAAATATAAGAGTTAGTACGGTTGATCCCGGTGCGGTTGAGACAAATTTCAGTATTGTCCGTTTTGATGGAGACAAAGTCAAAGCAAAAAGTATGTATAAAGGTCTAGAGCCGCTTGTTGCAGAAGATGTTGCTGAAGCAGTATTGTTTTGTGCAACTCGTCCGCCGCATGCAAATATTGCAGAGATTATTATGATGCCTACTCAGCAAGCAAGTGCAATCGTATTTCATAGGGAAGAATAGGCTTAAACAAATCAAATAAATAATAAAATAATAGTTCTCTAATTTATAGTAAATGCGGAAATAGTTGTTGAACTTGAACCTCCGCCAATTAATTCTATTATATTAGTATTTTCATACCAAACATAAAATGTAAATTTATCACCAAGCCCAGCCTTGATATTAGTTGAAAACACAACAGATTCATCAAAATTGTCTTTGCCGAAAATATCACCAGGTTCCATATTTGTTAAGTGAACAAAGTGATTAAATTTAAAGTAATTATAAGATGGCCCTCCATGACCAATATATTCTCGTTTAATAATCACAGAAATTGGAACATCAGCATTTTTTATAGAATTTGCCTCATTATTTTGAACTCGCCAAGTTGTGCTTATATCAAAATGATAAACACTAGAAAAAGGAATTGTAAGAATTCCGGTGGCAGGGTCAAAAATTCCAGTGTTTTGAACACCATTATCAGAATCAAAAAATTCTGTAAAATTTGTTAAATTAGTTTCAGTATTAGATGTTAGAGCCAAAGTGGATGTTAAAAATGCCGAAAAATAATGGCTTCTATTATATGCCAATGGAACACCGCTCCAATATAAACTATTTCCAAAGTTGTACAGTTTACCTGCAGGTGAACCGATTGTGGTCAATGAGGGTAGAGTTAGCGATCCGGCAGCTCCTTCATCATTTATTTGTAATAAAATATTAGAAGAACCGTTTTTAATTTTAACATCGGTTTGTGAGAATAATAAACAAGAGAATAAAAAGAAAAAGGCTAAAAAAAGACAATTTATTTTCATTTAAATATCCCCAATTATTGATTATGAGAAAAACTAAGGGAAATAGGACAAATTGTCAACATTAATGATGTGACTTGAAAATAAAATAATATCAAATGTGTGTTTTATCACTTTTATTTCACTCTAGGATGCAAATTTTGTAGAATTTTTTGAAATGCCAAATGCTTTTCTATGGAATTTTTCTATTTTTTTTTTGTTAAAAAATAGCCAATCAATAATGATTGGCTAATAGAGGTGTAGAGTAAAATGAGAATTCCAAACTTGAAAATTTATTTAGCAGTCATTTTAATTTCATTTTTTGTAACTATTATTTGATTCAACGCATTCTTTATCTGATCAACATCTTTTAGTAATTCTAAATTTTGATTTCTAAATTCTGAATTCAGCTTTACCAGTTCTTGATTTTTCTCTTCAAGTTTAGAAATTCTGTCTCTTAATTCGTCATTCTGACTTCTGAATTCTACGTTTTGTTCTTTTACTGCTTCAACTAAAAGTGCAGTTATAGGAGCATACTGCATTGTATAAAATTCTCCGCTGTCATCAATAACTTCCGGAATTACATCTTTGACTTCTTGTGCTATAAAACCTATTTGTAAACCGTTGGCATATTTTTTATCATCCCTCCACTCATAATTTATGCCTCTAAGTTTTTCTACCTTTTCCAAAGCATTTGTAATTGTTGAGATATTTTTCTTTAGTCTTTCGTCACTATAAGTATTCCAAGCTGTATTTCCGCCTGCATCTCCATTTACAAAAAATTCATTATTTTGATGCCCATTTGTACCATTTCCGTTAATAACAACTCTATCAGTATTAAAATTTCCCCAAATAAGCGGTGAAGAAGAACTATCATTATTTATATATAATCTATTACTTCCAGTTTCATTGTAGCCGGCTCTATATCCCAAAAAAACATTTCCACTTTTATTATGGAAATTTGTTCCTCTTCCAGATTCATACCCGACTAAAGTATTGTTTGAGCCTTCTTCATTAAAATAATTTGAATAACCGCCTATCCCTACATTGTAATAACCGGTTGTATTTGAATAAAGGGCATAATTGCCATTTGCCGTGTTGCTCTTCCGGTTGTGTTTGAATAAAGCGCAACCATGCCATTTGCCGTGTTCTCTCCTCCGGTTGTGTTTGAATAAAGTGCCGAAACACCATTCCCTGTGTTATTAGAACCATTCGAGTTTTGATTAAGCGCACCGCTTCCGTTAGCAGTATTGCCATTGCCGGTGACATTTGAATACAGTGCATCTGAACCATTAGCGGTATTATGATCACCATCAACATTCAGAAAAAGTACGTTATTTCCATTTGCAGTATTAGCAATTCCCGTTTCATTTGTATAAAGAGCATTGTATCCATTTGCTGTGTTATTTAGTCCATTTATATTTGAATAAAGTGCACCAGCACCATTTGCTGTATTATAATTACCAATAGTGTTTCTATTAAGTGAAAAACTACCGTTTGCAGTGTTGTAATTCCCTGTAGTATTTGAGAATAGAGCTTGAAAACCGTTTGCTACGTTATAATTTCCTACAGTGTTTGAATGAATTGATTGATAACCAATTGCAGTATTACTATTTCCAGTATTAGTGCTTGGGTTTGAACTACCCATTAAACTTTCATAGCCAATACTTGTATTAGAGTTA
This sequence comes from uncultured Ignavibacteriales bacterium, assembly GCA_963704835.1. Lineage (GTDB taxonomy): Bacteria > Bacteroidota > Ignavibacteria > Ignavibacteriales > Melioribacteraceae. Next base: position 100,058 of record CAVPHW010000009.1, read on the forward strand.
ATATGCGATATTATGGAATTATTAACATGCCTTTGGGATTCATAACCTATAGCCACACCATTTCTACCAGCCTTATTATAAAAAAGTGCACCTACTCCAATTGCAGTGTTATCTTTACCAATTGTATTACTAATCATTGCATTTGTGCCAATTGCCGTATTATGGTCACCATCAATATTTGAACGTAGGGCTAAATGTCCAACCGCTGTGTTATCAAAACCAGTATAATTTGAATATAGTGCCTCCCAGCCAACTACCGTGTTTGCTCGGCCGGTTGTATTGAAGCGCAGTGAATTTTTTCCTATTGATGTATTTTCGTTAGCTGTTCCATCATTGGTACCGGAACCGTCACCTAAAAATATACTTGAGCCATCGTATTTTGCATCTGAAAGACTATTTATATCTGTGGCTCCGCTGCCGGTACCAAGTGAAATTCCACTAAATTTTAATGTGGTGCCATCAAGATAAAGTTTATTAGATATTATATCAGGAACACCGCTTTTTAGCTCTATTGCACCAAAAGCTCCTTCATCTGTAATTCTTAATAAAGTATTTGTCCCATCTTTAAAGCTAACATCCCCTTGTTCAACTTGTGGAGCATCGGGAATTGTACTTGTAGAATCAATAGCATTAGTTTTTATTTCTTGTGCAGAAATTGATAAAGTTAACATTGAACTGAATATTAAAGTAAAAAGTATGTATTTGGTTTTCATAAATAAGTCTCCTTATCTGATAATTGTGTGAATACAAAATAAATTAGGAAATAGTCCAAATCAACTAGCTATTAATGTAGTTTTTTGAAGAAGTGAAACCTGCATGCAGATAAGCAAAAAGTGCAATAGTGAAATGTAAAAAGAATAGAATACGGTATAAAATTTTACTGAAATTTGTAAATGATATTAATTTTAATGCAATCATGCTGAATTCATTTCAGCATCTTAATTCAGATTCCGAAACAAGATTTCATGCTGAAAACATGTTCAGAATTACAAACTAATTATTGGTCACAAGTAAGTTGCCTGCTAATCTTATTTAAATTATGTCAGTTGTTGCGGAATAACTGCAAATTAAATTAAGCCTTTTTTAAGTGCTTTTGAAATTGCTTCTGATTGTGAATGAACATGAAGTTTTTCATAAACATTTCTGATGTGATATCTAACTGTGTGGATACTAATAAATAATTCATCTGCAATATTTTTATAACCGGTTCCTTTAGAAATCTTCTGCAAAATTTCAGATTCCCTTTCTGAAAGTTGAATTATATTCTCAAGGTCTTTACCAGAATGAGCAATACGCATAAAATTTATAACTTTATTTGCAATGCTTGAATTCATGGGAGAGCCTCCTTCATTTGCATCTTTTATAGCATCAACTATTTGCATTGGCTGTGTAGTCTTTAGCAGATATCCTGCTGCGCCAGCCATTAAGGCTTCAAATATATTTTTATTATCTTCATGAACTGTCAACATTATTATATTTACACCAGGCAATATTTTTTTAACTTTACGCACACCATCAATACCCGATAATCCTGGAAACTGAATATCCATGAGTATAATATTAGGATTATCTTCCTCTAAATTTTCAATCATATCTTCTACGGACTCATAAGAATTTACAAATTCAAACTCCGCTATACTTTTAATTAATGAAGATAATCCATCGCGAATTGGTTTGATGTCTTCTACTATTATTACTTTTATCATAATAAATATTACAAATAATTATGTAAATTATTCATCGCTTAAAATTTAATGAAATCTGACTAAAATTAAAGAATTATGAATAATAATAAGTGAGTTAAATCAAGTTAGATTTTTATTTATTTGAGAATTATTAAGCATTTTTCGAATAAGAAGAAAAGAGTTTTAATCTGCACTCTCATGCTGAAATTAATTCAGGATTAGATTGCAGATTCCGAATCAAGCTTGCTTCTGAAAGTAGTTCATGTATGACATTTGTTAAGTCATGTTTTAATTTTACCGATAAATTTAATAGTTGTTCCTTTATTAATTTTCGAAGTTATTTCAACTTCACCACCAATATTTTTAGCACGCTCTTTCATATTCAGTAAGCCGTTTCCATTATTTTTTTTAGCTAAATCAAATCCTTTTCCATTATCATTAAATGTAATAGTGAGAATTTTATTCTTTGCTAATATTTCTAAAATCATTTCTGAGCAGTTGCTGTATTTTAGTGAGTTATTAATTGCTTCCTTAAAAAGCAAGAATAAATGTTGGCGATATGTTAAGGGAAGATGAATCACTTCTAAGTTCTCAATTCCATCTATTTTAAATGAAATGTTAGCTTGAGCAAAAACTTCATGATAAGAATCTTGTAATCTTAACAATAAATCTTTTAGTGAATCTTTTGAGGGATTAACCAGCCAGACAATATCACTCATGTTCCCAACAAGTGATCTGGCTGTTACTGAAATATTCTTCATACCGCTTTGTAAATCTTCTAAATTGGGTTTTGCCTGAATATTAAAAAGCTCACTTAATATTGTAATTTCAGAAAGTCCGGAGCCGATGGAATCGTGCAGATCTGCCGAAATTTTGGTTCTTATTTTTTCTACGGCAAGCAAATTTCGATATCTATAAGAAGCAATAAAAGCAATTAAAGAACCGATACCCAAAGTTACAAGTGTATAAAACCACCAAGTTTCCCACCAAGCGGGATTTATAACAAATGCTAGCCGAGCTGGTTCACTCCAATAACCCCATTCATTTCTTGCTTTAACTTCAAAAGTATATTTGCCGTCATCAAGATTTGTATACTGAACATTATCCACATTGCTTGTAACCCAATTTTTATCAATACTGCTTAATCTATACTTGAAGATTGTTTTTTCTGGGGCGGTTAGACTAATAGCAGTATAAATAAATTTGAGATAATTTTGATTAAAATTGAGTCCATTGTTTATTGATAATTCACTTATAGGATAATCTTTACCAAAAATTTCCAATTTAGTTAAATAAATTTTAGGTGGATAAATATTTTCATCGTCTTTTTCTGGATTGTAGATAGAAAGTCCACGTGAGGTACCGACTAATATATTACCAGATTTATCAACAAACATTGAACCTTTAAGGCAATTATCATAAATTAATCCATCTTTGTGAGTTATGCTTTTTATAAATCTTGATTTTAAGTCAATATTATAAATTATATTCAATCCTTTATTTGTTGATGCAAAAATTCTGCCTTTTGAATCCTCAACAATTGCAACAATTGCATTATTGCTTAATCCGTCACGCATATTTATTATATCAACAACAATATCGTTTTTTAAAATATTTAATCCATTTTGGGTCCCGACTAAAAGTGTTCCGTCTTTTCTTTTATAGAGTGAATTAACGGTATTGTCGCTTAAACCATTTTCCTTTCTAATAGTAGAAAATTTGTTTTTATTCAGATGGAAAATTCCTTTATTAAAACTGCCAAAGTAAATTTGGTTCTCATCTATTGGCAAAATAGAAATAATAAAATTGCTTTCAATATTATCAAAGTAAGAAATCTTGGTTACCTGATTATTCTCAATTGAATAAACACCGTTAAATGTCCCGACTAATATTTTATTCCCAATTTCTGCTATTGTATAAATTTCATTGTTTGCAATTTGAGGATCATCAACATAATTTATTAAAGAATTATTCTTTAGTATTTTTAACCCATGATAAGTACCAACTAAAATATTACCATTTTGTTTTTTGTAAAGTGCATTTATTAAACTACCTCTTTCATTATCGGCTTTTATAAAAGAAAAATTTTTAGAATCATGAAATTTTATTAAACCAGTTTTTGTGCCCAATATTTTATTATCAAACATATCTGTAGTAATTGAAAGAATTTTGTCATCAGTAAACCCAAAATTATAATTATAATTAACTAAGTATTCTTTGGGATTAAAAATGCTTACGCCGTTCCCATTTGTGCCAAAATAAAGGAATCCATTTTTGTCTTCAGCTAATGTCCAATTATCATTTGAAATCAAACCATTTTCTGACTTGATTTCTTGTAGGGTTCCATTTTTATCAATTAATATTCCATCATTTGTTGCAAAATAAATTACATTATTTTTCGAAATATGAATTTTGTAAGTAGCAATATTTGATTTAAGAGTTTGAATATTCCCATTAATAATTTTATGGGCTGCTAAATTGGTTCCCACGTAAATTATACTATCACCAATTGAATTTACGCTCCAAAGCAAATTTGATGATAAGCCGTTTTGTGAATTAATAATTTCACAAAAATTATTTTTTATAGTTACAAGTCCACTTGATGTAGCGCAGTAAATAATTCCTTTTTCCGAAACATGAGCATCCCAAATATCCGATTTAGGAAAATTAATTTCATTGCTAAAATCAGAAAATTTGCCATTTTCAAGTTTGGATATTTTCCCGCCATTACTAAAGAAGAGTATTTTATTTTCGGTTAAAATTAAAATTCTTGTAACAATATTATCCAGTAGGCCATCTTCAACATTAATGGTATCAAATTTTTCATCTGTTATTTTTAATACTCCACCGCCGTAGGTTGCTAAATAAATTACACCTTTTGGTGATTCCTTAATATCCATGATTTGTGAAGCTGGTAAGCCATTATAAACATTTAGGTTTTTAAAATTCATTCCGTCCCAAATACTTATGCCGCCAAGAGTTCCAATCCAAATAAAATCTTTACTGTCTTGAAAAATCGCATTTACTTCCCCTTGAATTAATCCATCTTCTGTTGTGAGGCTTTTATGGATTTTAATTTGCGCTGAAGTAAGAGCCGAAAATAATGTTAGAAGGAAAGCAAATTTTAATTTCAACATAGATATTAGTTTTTAAATTAAAATAATTTTAAGCTATTAAAATTTCTAATAATTTGCTGTGATTTTTTCTTTTTGATAGGGGAAACTTCCACAAAATAAACTTTAATAAGCAGTTTTGTGGACTAATATGGCTTAAAAGCGATCTAAATACAATCTAAAAACTAACTATTTATCGTTCGAATACTATAGAATTAGTTATGCAATCAATAGTAACTGAACTTTTTACTACTTAATTATTTCATATTTTACTTTGCTCCTTTCAATTTATTTATTTCTTCCATTAATCCATTTATTAATTCTTGCTGTTCTTTTACCGCTTCTACCAATAAGGCTGTAATTGGTGCATATTGCATAGAAAAATATTCTCCGCTGTCATCAACAACTTCTGGAACTACCTCATTTGCTTCTTGTGCAATAAAGCCTATTTGTAAACCATCAGGATATTTTTTACCATCTTTCCATTCATAGTTAACACCTCTAAGTTTTTTTACTTTATCTAGAGCATTTTGAATTGTTGAAACATTTTTCTTCAATCTAGTATCGCTTAAATTATTCCACGCTGTGTTTCCGCCGGCCTCTCCATTTACATAAAAATTATGGTCAGAATTCCCGTTAGTACTATTTCCATTAATCACAACTCTATCGGTATTAAAATTTCCCCAGATTAACGGGGAGGAAGAGCTATCATTATTAATGTAAAGTTTGTTATTACTCGTTTCATGGAAACCAGCTCTATATCCTAAGAAAACATTTCCACTTTTATTATGAGCAGTGGTACCCTGTCCGGCTTGAAATCCAATAATAGTATTGTTATCTCCTTCTTGATTGTAAAAATTTGATCCAAAACCTACCCCAACATTATTGTTCCCAGCGGAATTAGAATATAATGCTGATTGACCAAGTGCTGTATTATAATTACCAGTTGTATTTTGATGAAGTGCTGAAGTTCCATTTGCAGTATTAGAATTACCAGATATATTGGAAAATAAGGATTGCCATCCAATTGCCGTATTCAAATTTCCAGTTGTGTTTGAATAAAGGGAAGTAGCTCCATTTGAGGTATTAGATTCTCCAATTGTGTTATAAAAAAGTGCTGTTATTCCGCTTGCTGTATTGTTTTTGCCAGTTGTGTTTGAAAACAATGCTGAGCCACCATTTGCAGTATTATAAATTCCAGTAACGTTCGATTTGAGAGCATAACTCCCAATTGCAGTGTTATAAATTCCGGTAAGGTTTGATTGGAGAGCAGAACCTCCAATTGCTGTGTTATTATGACCTTCCGTATTTAAAAAAAGGGCTATTGTTCCCATTGCTGTATTATTACTACCGGTTGTATTTGAAGTCAATGCCGAAATTCCATTAGCCGTGTTTTGGTTTCCATTTATGTTAGAAGCCAATGCAAAATTCCCACTAGCTGTATTACCATTACCGGTTATGTTTGCGTGTAATGCACTAACTCCAACTGCTGTGTTAGAATTTCCTTCGGAATTAAAATAAAGTGCAAAAGTGCCATTAGCGGTATTGTTGGAACCAATTGTATTATAGCGAAGAGAAGTACTGCCAGTAGCTGTGTTATAATTACCTGTTGTATTTAAGTAGAGTGACAAATCACCAGTAGCTGTATTAAAATTTCCGGTAATGTTTGAAAATAGGGAGCGAGCACCAATTGCTGTATTATTTGATCCACTCGTGTTGGCAAAGAGAGAGTATTTACCAACTCCAGTATTCAAGTTACTAGTTCCATTGTCACTAGCGCCGGCTCCTTTGCCTATAAAAATACTAGTTGGATTAGTTATTACATCGGATAACTGATCAAGCGAATCAATTGAGATTCCGGCCAAACCAAGAGGGGTATTTCCAAAATATAGCGTATCATTATTGTTATATAGTTTACTAAGAGTATTTGTAGGAACTCCACTAGGAAATTGAATAGCGCCAAATGAACCTTCGTCAGTAATCCGCATCAAATGGTATAATCCGTCTGTAAATACAACATCACCCTCTACAGCTTGAATTTCTTCAACTCCGTTTATTGAGTTAATAACTGGTTGTTTATCTTCTTTTTCTTGAGCGAGAATAAGTGAAAAGCTAAAAATCAATAGTAAAAGAGAAATAAATATAGTCGTTTTGAAATTGGTTAATGCTTTATGCATAATAATCCTTATGACTGATCGTGAAATGTAATATATTTTTTAGCATAAGCTTTATCTACTACCGATAGTGGTATTAAAAAATTTGATGCTTAGATAAAATAAACTCTCTCATCTAATATTTTATTTGATGAGTAAGGTCAGAAAGTTTATTTATTTTCAATCAACATATTAATTAAATTCTCTAATAAACTTTAAAACCTGAGACTGTACTTGAGTTTCCATTATTTCCACCTTCAAGTTTTCCACCTGAATATAGACCAGGAGGTGCACCATTGGCCGCATTATCTTTTGCATCAACTAAAATTGTAATTATATCATTAGCATTAAGAAATTTATTAAAAGATACTGATTGGTTAGAAAAACTACTCTCTTCAAATTCATGCCTGATAATAAAATTAGATCCTGGGAATGACGCTCCATTATTTTTGATATAAATAAATGTGCTATAATTAGGGGAAAGTGATTCTTCTATCCAATTGAAGTTTAAGTCAAAATGATACAGTCCTGATGAAGGCGCAATAAATTCACCGTTTGTAGGATTAAACCCATTCCCTTCGTCGAATAATTCTGTAAAATCTATTAGTAGATCAGTCCCAACATCTTGAAATTGATAGTGTTTCTCTGAAGTTAAGTATGCAGAAAATGCTACTTTGGGATTTGCATTATCTTGCCAACTTGCTTTTCCCTCAGAATCTGATGTTAAAATATAACCATCCGAAGCCCCTGATCTAATTTGAATTCTACTTGTGTTTATTCTACCAGTAGTTTCAAGTTTTCCAGTAATTTTTATGCTATCAGTATCAAAATCTCCCCAAATTAAAGGAGTGTCTGAATCACTGTTTTCAATATAAAGTTTATCACTAGCAGTTTCGTTATACCCTGCCTGATATCCAATAAACACATTACCACTAAAACTATTTCCGGTAGAGCCATATCCAGCTCTAGTTCCTATTAGTGTGTTGTTTTCACCAGTCTCATTAAAATAATTGGACTGAAAGCCCAAAGCTACATTTGCATTACCAGAAAAATTATTATACTGAGAGGCATTACCTAATGTTGTATTTCTGTTTCCGGTTACATTAAAATATTGCGATTCATAGCCAATAGCCGCATTTCTATTTCCAGAAGTATTTGTTGATAAAGCATTTTTACCAATCCCTAAGTTAAAATTTTTGTTTCCATCAGATGCACCAGCATCATCGTTAATTCCAGTTCCTACTCCAAGAAATAAACTTTCACCGTCATATATAGCATCTGTCAGTTTATTTAATGAATCAACTAAATTTGAAGTAGAGTCAAGTGAGGTTCCATTAAAATATAGATGACCATTATTGTTATATAATTTATTAGTTTTTATTAAAGGAACTCCGTTCAATATTTGAATTGAACCAAAATCACCTTCATCTGTAATTCGCAATAATTGGTTTGTACCGTCCGAAAATATTACATCACCTTCAACTGCTTGTGCAGTTTCAATCGTATTTTGGGAGTTTTTAATTTGTTGTTTTTTTTCTTTTTCTTGAGCGAGAGAAAGTGAAAAGCTAAAAATTAATAGTAAAAGAGAAATAAATATAATCGTTTTGAAATTGGTTATTGCTTTATACATAATAATCCTTATGACTAATCGTGAAATGCAATATAATTTTTAGAGGAGCTTTTGTCCACTACCGATATTGGTAGTAAAAAATTGATGGATTTATATTTTATTGAAGGCTAATTAAAAAGCCTAGCATAACTACATATTAATTAGCTATGCAAGGCCGACATTGAGGATTCCAAACTTGAAAATCTATTTAGAAGTCATCCTAATTTCATTTCTATTAGCAATTACTTGGTTAAGTGTATTTTTGATTTGTTCAATATCAGTTCTATATTCTGAATTCAGTTTTACCAATTCTTGATTCTTATCTTCCAGTTCTTTGATTCTGGATTCTAGATTCTGGATGCTGGATACTTGTTCTTTACTCCTTTTTTCAAGCGCTTGAATTGCAATAAAGTTTATTCCGTCAAAATCTGAAGAAGAAATAGTTGTATCATTTCCAATAGTTCCAATTCCGTCATTGCCAAAAGCCGAATAAAATTCTTGAGCCATAGGTCCGTAATGTCTAAAATTTGCTGGATCTTGAGTTTTATAATTCCAAGAAGTGAGTTTGAATTGTGATATTTTGTTTAAAATCTCTTCACCATCAACAGATTTGAAGTTCGTCTTTTTAGTAGAATCAGAAGTGACACTCCAAGCGTTATCGCCGGCATCCATTTTTGCACCGACTGACAAATCTGAAGTTGTATAAAAACGGTAACCATTAGCAAAACGAGCAGCAAATCTATTATCATTTGTTGCATTTTGGGAGGAAGCAGCTGAATTATCTCCTAAAAATATAGTCCCGTTACCACTTGCATTAATGTTTGAACCAATTGCGAATGAATTAGTTCCGCTTGCACTGGCTGTTGAGCCTATTGCGGCTTTTCCATTGACATCTAAGGATCCATTTATTGATGTATTACCATTCTTCAAAACTGTTAGAGCATTTGCTCTATTTAAATTATCTGTACCGTTTCCAATTTCAAATAGTGGATCAGTACCAACCCAGTTTGTTTGACCTAATACTCCATCTCCAACATTGTAACGACCAATTGCTGTAGTTACATATGACATTGCTCTAATCCCTAGTCCAAAAGCTGAAGAGTGAAAGCCCCAAGCAAGATTTTCTTCTCCGACAGCAATGCTGGTTAATCCATGAGCCTCTGTGTTATTTCCCACTGCTAGTGAATTAGTGGACACAGCTTTTGAACCACTGCCAACTGAGAGTGATTTGGTAATATGTGCTCTGCCATTAACTTTTACTGAATCATTTGCAAAATCTCCCCAGATTAATGGAGTATCTGAATCGGAATTTTCTATATATAATTTGTTATCGGTTGTTTCATTAAAAGCAGCTTGATGACCTAAAAAAACACTTCCGCTGATCGAATTATTGTTTACACCGGCTCCTGCCTCGTATCCGATAATAGTATTATTAGATCCGGTTTTATTACTATAATTTGCACCTGCCCCAATTGCAACATTATAACTCCCACCTTCAGCTTGTTGTGATGTCTCGTAACCGATTCCGACACTTGAACCACCTGGACTTGAATTTAAATAATTATATCCAGCCCTCTCACCTATAAATAAATTGTTCCCATCAAATTTAGCATCTGTCAGATCATCAATTTTAGTTGCACCACCACCAAGTAAACTTCCGTTAAAAAATAGATTCTCACCATCTCTATATAATTTAAAACCAGTAAGCTCCGGAACACCGCTCTTGAATTGAATAGCTCCGGAGGTTCCTTCATCTGTTATTTTTAATAATTGGTTTATGCCATCTGAAAAAATTACATCACCTTCAACTGCTTGAGGAGCGTTTGGGTTTTCAATTTTGGTAGTTTCATTAACTTTTTTATCTTTTACTTCTTGAGCCAGAGAAAGTGAAAAGCCAAGAATAAAAAGGGAAAAGGAAATCAAAATAATTGTTTTGAGATAGTTTTTTGTTTTATACATAATAATCCTCCATGTCTTAAATGTTTATTGCAATATAGTCTTAACAAGAGGTCTTGTCTACTACCGATAGTGGTAGTTAGATCTTGAGATATGAGAAATGAGATGTGAGAAAACCAGAAAAAAATTTGAAAGGGAGAGTTGGGAAAAAAGGAAAGGGGAAAAAGAAAAAAACTGAGACGTTAAGAAGTAAAAACGATAAAAAAAGGTTTTAAGATTTTGGACAGTTCTCAAACTACAGTTGGTTAGCTTAAAAATTTTGGAATGACTCAAAAATAAAATAAGAGGGTATCATATATTCAGTATGGTTGAGCAGTAAATAATTTTTCATTCTGAATTCTGCTACTGATTCCTGAATACTTTTTTATATCAGTCCTCTTTTTATTGCTTTAGCAACAGCTTCTGATTGTGAACAAACATGAAGTTTTTTATAAATATTTTTTATGTGGTATCTAACAGTTTCTATTGAAATGTAAAGATTAGATGCTATTCTTTTATAGCCTAATCCGTTTGAAATACTTTTTAAAATATCATATTCTCTTTCGGATAAATCAATAACTACTTCTTCTTTTTTGGGAGCAATGTTTCTAAGCAAGTTTATTACTTTACCAGCAATTTCTGAATTCATTGGCGATCCGCCTTCATGAGCTTCTTTAATCGCTTGTATCAATTCGCTTGGAGGAGTTTTTTTAGGCAAGTAGCCAGAAGCACCAGCCATTATTGCTTCAAATATTTTATCATTTTCTTCATGAATTGTTAGCACAACAATAGTTTGGTTCGGTAATATTTTTTTAACTTCTTTTATTCCTTCAATGCCAGAAATTCCAGGTAAACCAATATCTGTAATTATTACGTCGGGCAATAAATTTTCAATTTGTTCAAGCATGGTTTCACAATCTTCAAATGCGGCAATGCATTTAAATCCATCTGCAGAATTTATTATTTCTGCAATTCCATTTCTTACAAATTCTACGTCTTCAATTATTACTGTTGTTATCATATTATAAATTCAGTTTAAAAAATTATTCGAACCACTAAAATTGTCATATTGATCCCGACCATCTTATTTAAAGAATTGTGTCGGGAGAAATATCTCTAACTTTTCTGGAATAGAGATTCTTCATTTCGACAAAATAAGTCTTCATTCAGAATGACAAATCATTTTTTTTGGTATTTATCTATATAAAATTAGATCTGCGTTTTTTAAATCTACCCGTAAATTTAATAGTTGTTCCAATATTTTTTTCAGAAAAATATTCAATATTTCCGCCGATTTCTTTTGCTCTATTTTTCATGTTTAATAAACCATTGCCCATTTTTTCATCAGATAAATCAAACCCAATTCCATTATCGGAAAGAGTTACGGTTAATAAATTCCCATTTGTTTCTATTTTAAGATTCAGCAAATCAGCATTGCTATATTTTAGTGCATTATTAATTGCTTCTTTAAATATTAAAAATAGATGCTGTCTAAAATTCATTGGTAGTTTTATGGTTTCTAAGGTATCAAGGTTTTCAACCAATAAATCGACATCGGCATGTTTTAAAACTTCGTGATAAGAAAGCTGCAATCGCTTGAACAAATCTTTTAAGGAATCTTTTTTAGGATTTACAAGCCAAACTATATCGCTCATACTTTCTATTAATGTTCGGGAAATTGCACTTACATTCTTTAATCCGGATTTTAAATCACTTTTTTCTTCCGGAATTTTAAATCCTAAAAGTTCGGTTAAAATTGAAATTTCTGAAAGTCCTGATCCGATGCTATCGTGCAAATCAGTTGAAATTTTTGATCTCATTTTTTCAATTGCTAACAAATGTCGGTAACGATACGAAGAAACAAAAGCTATTAATGTCCCAATAGCAAGAACGCTTAAAGTGTAAAACCACCAAGTTTCCCACCATGCTGGATTTATTACGAATGCCAAAGAAGCTGGTTCACTCCAATAACCCCATTCATTTCTGGCTTTCACTTCAAAAGTATATTTTCCATCATCTAAGCTTGTGTACTGAACATTATGTTCTTGGCTTGTTACCCAATCTTTATTAACTCCGGTTAGTTTATATTGGTAAATTATTTTATGAGGCGCAGATAGATTAATTCCTACATATGAAAATTTTAGATAGTTTTGATCAAAATTAAGTTTAGGATTTAGCTTGAATTTTTTAAGATTTTGCGGTTTATTAAATATTTCAAATCCAATTATATGTGTTTGAGTTGGAATGGTAGTTTGGTTATCACCTTGTTGGTTATACTTAGATAGTCCACTTTTGGTCGCTATCCAAACATCATTATTTCTGTCTACCTTTATCCCATTATCAATACATTCATTTGAAATTAATCCATCTTCTTCCGTTAAACTTCTAATAAAAATGGAATTATTTTCTAAATCAATAATATTTACTCCATTTGTGGAAGCGGCAAATATTTTTCCTGAATTATCCACAGCTAATCCAATAATATTATTACTTAGCAGCCCATTGTCTGTAGTAATACTAAAGAATTTATTATTTTTTAGAAAATTTACTCCTCCATTTGTTGTACCAATACAAATTGATTTGTCTGAAAGTTCAACAAAACATTGAATTGTAAAATCAGACAATCCCGAATCTTTCCCATAGTTTTTAATTTGTCCATTTTTATAAGCACTAAATCCTTCTCCGTGAGAGCCAATTAACAAAGTGCTATCAGAAGTAAAGAATAATGAATTCACATAGCTTCCTACAATTCCATCAGACTTGGTAATTCTTGAAATTTTATTGCCATCTAAAACAATAACTCCGCTTGGTGATGCAAGATATTTGATACTATTAGCCCCTTCAACTGCGTCAAATATTTCATTAGGTGGAATAGTGTTGTTTTTTAATATGTGACTTTTTATTCCATTTTGATAAATAATAGTTCCATTTTCTGTATTTAAAAAAAGACTACCATCAGACATTTCAGTCATTGATTTAATCACTCTCGGAGAAAAATCTAATAATGTCTTAAATATCACAGATTTATTAAAATAAAAAACATCATTTGTTGAATTTAAAATTAGATCTCCTGATTTCGAAATAGTTAGTCCGCGTATCTTGGTTTCATCAGATAAATTGTATTTAGTTATTTTATCGTTTTCATAAATACAAAATCCTCCATTATTTGTACCAAAGTAAAGGTTGCCGTCTTTGTCTTCAGTAGCCGACCAAACTATATCGGTTGGCAAACCGTTCTTCATATTCAATAGTCTTATTTCACCATTATTTTCTAAATATACTCCTTCAGAGGTCGTATATATTACATCGCCTTTTTGGGTTAAATATAGGTTATGTATTGCAGAACTAATTTTCTTACCATTAAATTTTAAATCAACAATTTTTCCATCAATAATTTTATTTGGTCCCTTGTCCGTTCCAATAATCAAATTGTTTTTATCATCATATAAAATCTTTGTTATAAAATTGCTATTTAAGCCATCTTTAATTGTAAAATGTTTGGGTGAATTGTTGCTGTAAATAAAGAGACCATTGCTTATGGTCCCAAAAATAATATCATCGTCATTTTTAACTATAAAATCATTAATGTCCTGTGTAGGTATGTTTCGATTTGTAGATAGAGCGATAAATTTATCATTTTGCATTTTAATAATATTACCGCCACTAATAAAGTAAAGATCATTCCTATTTTTTTTAAATGAAGTAACAAAATTTGAAATTAATCCATCTTTAGTAGAAATAGTATCAAATCTTCCATTTTTGTAAGTAGTGATTCCAGAGCCATAAGTAGCAAAATAAATTGTACTATCATTTCCCTCAATTATATCCATTACAATTGATGATGCGAGACCGTTATTTACTGTATAATTTTCAAAATTCACACCATCCCATCTACTTACGCCTCCCAAAGTTGCTAACCATAAATATCCAAACGAGTCCTGATAAATTGTATTTATTTGATTTTGTATTAAACCATCTGATGTTGTAAAAATTTTATGGATATTTACTTGTGGGAAAAATGCCGAATTTATAAGGAAAAGGATAACAAATAGAGTTTGTTTCATTAATTAATAACAATATAGTGTGTAAATTTGTTAATTAAAAAATTTATTTATAGATATTACTGAAAATTTAAAATACTTAATAATATTTTGTGAAATCATTCATTTTTTGGTCTAAATATAATTAGGACAAATTACTTCCATAAACTTTTAAAAATTATTTTATAAATTGCAGTAGAAAAAATTAATTAAAATAAGGAATAAAATGAAAAAGTTGTCTTTAATACTTTTAACAACCACGCTACTCATCTGGAGTTGTGGTAATGATCAAAACAAAGCTGAAGAAGAACTACCTGCGGGTTTTAATAAATTAACCGTTTTAGAACACATGAATGGCGGCGGTTATACATTTATGAAAGGCGAGAAAGATGGAAATGATATGTGGATTGCAGTTAGAGAAACACCCGTTGAAGTTGGTGATGTTTTTTATTTTACCAGCACAATGGAGATGGAAAATTTTGAAAGTAAATCAGTAAACAAAACATTTGATAAAATACTATTTGTAGATAATATTTCGAAAACTCCGCCACAAGCTGCTCAATCTGGAAATAATTCTGGTATGCCTGGAATGGGAGCTGCTCCAGATGGTCATACAAAACCTAAAGTTGATGCAGTAAATGATGTTAAGGTTACTCCACTTTCTGATGGACTTACCGTTGAAGCAGCAAACAAAGACAGAATTAGTTTAGCAGGTAAAACTGTCAAAATCCGTGGAGTTGTAACAAAATTTAACGGTGGAATAATGGGGAAAAATTGGATACACATTCAAGATGGAACCGGTGGTGATGGTACCAATGATTTAACAATTACCTCGGATCAATCTGCTAAGGTTGGCGAAACAATAGTAATTGAAGGTACGGTTGCAACAGATAAAGATTTTGGTTCCGGTTATTTTTATGATGTAATCATTGAGAATACAAAAATTACAGTTGAAAAAGCAATATAGTTTCAAGAAAACAAGTTAAAATTAAAGACCGCAATTTGAGCGGTCTTTTTTTTGATAGCTTTTGTAGGCACAGGCTTCAGCCTGTGTTATTGAGATACACTCACAAACTATAATTTGTAATATTTTCGCAAGCTGAAGCTTGCGGTTACATAAATCATAAAATTTGTAACATAGATTGCTTGCAATCGGTGAACCAGTTAAACAATATCAATCAGTGACTGATCATAATCATCTACATTTTCATAACCAAGTAAATTAAGAATTGTACCTGCAATATTTGTTAAACCTGGAGTATCAATCTCAGCCATTTTATACTCATTATTAAAATTTGGATCATAAATTATACAAGGAACTGGATTTAAAGTATGAGCCGTTTTAGGTGTTCTCACTCCATTTTTTTCTGTAAACATTTCATCGGCATTTCCGTGATCAGCAATAATAATTGCAATTCCGCCAAGTTCATCAATTACAGGAATAAGTTTTCCTAATCCATCATCAACTGCTTCAACTGATTTAATTACGGCATCCATTACTCCTGTATGTCCAACCATATCACCATTTGGGTAATTGATTCTGCCAAATTGGTATTTACCTGATCTTAACAGCTCAATTGTTTTATCAGTAATTTCATCGGCTTTCATTCTTGGTGCTTTATCAAACTCAATTTTATCCGAAGGAATTTCAACATAAATTTCTTTGTCTTCGCAGACATAACCTGATTTATTCCCGTTCCAGAAATATGTTACATGACCAAATTTTTGAGTTTCAGATATAGCAAATGTACTTATTCCTTCAGCGCACATATATTGACTAATACTTCTATCAATTTTAGGAGGATTTACTAAATAGTTTTTTGGTATATGTAAATCACCATCGTATTCCATCATTCCGGCATAAAATATTTTGGGCACTCTAACTCTATCAAACTTATCAAATTTCTCATATTCAAAAGCTTTACTAATTTCTATAACTCTATCACCTCTAAAATTAAACACGACTACTGCATCACCATCTTCAATTGTCCCGATTGGTTTTTCATTTTCATCAACAATAACAAAAGGAGCAAGATACTGATCAATCTTATCTGATTCAGCGTAATAAGTATTAATTGCTTCTGTCGCACTTTTAAATTTTCTGCCAATACCTAAAACATGAGCTTCCCAGCCTCTTTTTACGATATCCCAATCCGCATCATATCTGTCCATTGTAGTTATCATTCTTCCACCACCTGATCCAAAATTGTAATCGTAACCTTTCTCTTTAGAAATTTTCTTAAACAATTCTTCAGTAGGAGTTATATAGGTTGGTGCAGATCTGCCTGGTACATCTCTTCCATCCAATAATGCATGAAGTCTAAATTTTTGCACACCAGCTTCTGCACATTTATTTACCAAAGTAAAGAGCTGCTTAATATGTGAGTGAACATTTCCATCGGAAAGTAAACCCAAAAAATGAACAGTTCCGCCAGCTTTACCTTGCTCTAAAACTTTCTTCCAATTCTCAGATTCAAATATTTCACCGGTCTCAATGGATTTATCAACTAGTTTTGCTCCTTGATCAAATACTCTACCTGCACCAAGAGCATTATGCCCAACTTCACTATTTCCCATATCATCATCTGTCGGTAAGCCAACTGCTGTTCCATGAGCTTTCAATCTTGTTTGGTTCTTAATTTGCAAAAGTTTATCTAGATTAGGTGTTTTAGCTAAAAATACACCATCACTTTCATCTTGTTTCCCAAATCCTATACCATCCATTATTACCAAAAGAACAGGACCTTTGCTCCCTGTATAGCTTTTCAACTTTTTTAATGCTAATTTCATTTTTATCCTTGTGTAATGTAACTAATATTATGAAGTACAAATATACTATTGCAGCAATGATTTTACAATTTAGGGATTAACTCCACAAAGAAAGATAAAACAGAGAGTTCTGATAACAAGGAATTTAATTAAAAACTATTGCGAAAAACAATAATTTCTTGCATTAGAAAACAATAAGTTCTAAATTACTTGTACAATTGTACGAAAATAGGATTGATAATGAGCTTGGTTGTAGATACTTCGGTAATAATTTCTGTTATAACAAATGAAGAAAGTAAATCTAAACTAATAAAAATCACAAAAGGTAAAAATTTAATTGCACCAACTTCTTTACATTGGGAAATTGGAAATGCTTTTTCATCAATGTTTAAAAGAAAAATAATTAGTTTTGCCTTAGCAGAAATAGCACTGGAAGATTATTTCAAGATTCCCTTAAGATTGGTTGAAGTGGATATTCTAAAATCATTAAAAATTTCCAACCAATTTAATATTTATGCTTACGACGCATATTTTCTCGAATGCGCTCAACAATTCAACATACCGATTGTAAGCTTAGATAAAAGTATGGTTGAGATCGCGAAAAAAATGAATTTAAAAGTTTTAGAGGTCTAATATGAATACATATACTTATAGTGAAGCCAGGCAAAAGTTTGCTGCAATTTTAGATAAAGCAAAAAAGGAAGGTAAGGTTTTGATAAAACGAAAAGACGGTTCAATTTTTGAATTAAGATCATTAGTTCAAAATAAGTCTCCACTCGATGTAAAAGGAGTCAAAATTAAATTGAACAAAGAAGAAATAATTGATATTCTTAAAGAAGTAAGAGAAAGATAGTTTTGAAAATTAAATATTAAATTTAAATTGAAAAATAAATGAACGAACTAGTTTACCACTTTTTTGATGACGATGAATTTTTAAGAATCTCAAATAAAATTTCTGAAGTTGAATTAAAAACTTCCGGAGAAATTCGAGTTAGTATTAGAGAAGAAAAAAAGTTTAGTGAAAGAAATAGTAGTATTAGGTCCTTGGCAGAAAAAGAATTCTATAGATTAAATATGCATCAAACTAGGGATAAAACCGGAATTTTACTTTTCTTTTTATTGGGTGAAAGACAGTTTTACATTCTTGCTGATGAAGGAATAAATGCAAAGGTTAATCAGCAAGTTTGGGAAGATGTTAGTAATGAAATTCAAGATAATTTTAAGAACGGATATTTTTCGAAAGGAATTATTCGAGGAATAGATAAAGTTGCTCAAATTTTAACCGAACATTTCCCTATTAAACCAGATGATAAAAATGAACTGACAAACAAAGTTGTGCTACCTAAATAGAAAGTTGTAAAAATGATAAATAGAAAAAAATTCCTTAAAAGAGGAATTTTAGCTACTCTCGGATACTTTCTGTTCCCAAAGCTGATTTTTCCAAAAGATAACGAAACATCCATTTTAGAATATAAACCAAATCCAGACAATTGGTCAGACTCAGAAATTAATATTGCCTGGATTGGGCATTCAACAGTATTAATAAATTTTTATGGAACAATCATTCTCACTGATCCGGTATTGATGGACAGAGTTGGGTTATATATAGCTGGAACAAGTTTCGGTCCAGCAAGATTAACTCCACCAGCGCTTACAATTGAAGAAATGCCAAAACCTGATATTATCTTGCTCTCCCATGCCCATATGGACCATATGGATTATCCAACATTAAAGCAGATTACGAAGAAATTCCCAAATAATATTAGCGGTATTACAGCTCACTTTACAATGGATGTAATTAACGACTTAAAATGGGAATCGCTAATTAGTATGGATTGGAAAGATAAAACTGAAGTTAAAGGGATTAGATTTACTGCTTTTGAGGTTAAACATTTTGGATGGAGATTTCCTTGGGAAAAGGATAGATCTCGTGGTTATATGGAAGATGGCAGAAGTTATAACGCATATTTAATTGAGAAAAATGGCAAGAGTATATTGTTCGGTGGCGATACAACAATGACCGATAAACTAAATGCATTATCAAATAAAAATGTGGATGTAGCTATAATGCCGATTGGTGCATATTATCCATGGAAACATGCACACTGTAATCCAGAAGAAGCATTGCAAATGGCTGATGCAGCTGGAGCCAAATATTTTATTCCAGTTCACACAAAAACATTTAGACAGGGGACAGAACCATTTGAAGAACCAATAGATTGGTTAAAAAAATCTGTTTCTAATTATAATATCAAACTTGGGCTTGATCAAATTGGTCAAACCTTTACTCTAAGCTGATTTTTAATCGCCCTTTATTATAGTAAATATGCTGAATAATAATTCCAGAAACTATTAAGAATAATCCAATAATTGAGGAAAACATAATTTCTTCGTTTAATATTATTGCAATAAATATCATTGAAAGAAAGGGAGAAAGGTAAACCAGAGTTGCAGTTTTAGCCTTATTGTTGCTAAGTTGTAATCCTTTTAACCATAAGTAAAAAGTAATTCCCATTTCAAATAGACCTATATAAATTGCTCCTGCAAGGTAATTATAATTTGTTAACCTAAAAGAATCAAAGAAGAAAACATAAATAGCTACGTAAATTGTTCCAAAGAAAAAAGCAGAAAATAGTTTCGGTAATTCAGCACGCTTATCTTTCAAATTTAATATCCAATAAGTTGCCCAAATAAAAGTGCTGCCAACTGCCAACAGCACACCTAATGTGTTATGGAAATTTAAAGATAGTAATTCTCCTCTTGTTCCAATTATTATCACTCCAAGGAATGCCAGAATCATTCCTAAAACTATTCTAAATGTTATTTTAGATTTTAAGAAAAAAACTGAAAACATTGTAATTGTTAATGGCCACATATAATTTAATGGCATTGCCTCTTGTGCCGGAAGTAAATAATAAGCTTTGAAGAGAACTAAATAAAAGAGGAATGGATTTGTAAAGCCAAGGATCAAATTTTTTCCTATATGCTCTTTAGAAAATACTTTATTAATCTCTTTTGGGGTGCGTACCATTAGAAGCAAAAACAAAACAAGAGTGCTGGAAATGGCAGAATAAAATAAAAGCTGAATATTATTCATCCCTTCTAAAGTAATTTTGAATGCAGTTGCAGCTGTTGACCAAAATAGAACAGCGCTAATTGTAAATAAAAATGATTTGAGATTGGTACTCACTTATTCCTTAAAAAATATTATTTGAAAATAAGTATAATTATCTTTGTGAAGAAACAGACAAATATTATTTTGGAAATAATTATTTCTTAAAAGAACTTAAGGTTTTGCTTAAACATTTATAAATTATGAATCAACAATTCGATAAAAAAGAACTGCTCAAACCGGTTAATATGCTTAACATGTATGCTCAGGGAGCCTTCCCAATGGGAGACGAATCCGGTGAAATTGAGTGGTATCAACCCAAAACAAGAACCATAATTCCACTTGACGATTTTAATGTTCCCCGTTCACTTAAAACCTTTTTGAAAAGTTCTAATTTTGAGTTTAGTTTTGATGAAAAAACAATTGAAGTTATTGAAAATTGTGCAGACCGAAAAGAAACATGGATTACTGATGAATTGATATCTGCTTATAAGGAATTGATAAAACTTGGCTTTTTACACTCCGTGGAAGTATTGCAGAATAATAAATTAGTAGGCGGATTATATGGGGTTTCAATAGGCGGTGCCTTTTTTGGGGAATCGATGTTCTCAAAAAAATCTCAAAGCAGTAAATCCGCTCTCGTAAAATTAATTGAACGACTAAACGAAAAACATTTTACACTTTTAGATGTTCAACTTCCCACTCCTCACCTAGAAATGTTTGGAGCAAAAGAAATAGATTTTGAAGAGTTTACTAAGCTCTTAGATTTAGCTTATGTGCAAGATGTAAGTTTTCTTTGAGATCTTTGGGTAATGCCTTTCCTTGCGGTTTCTGTGCTTGTCCACTGTTTTGTGGAGGCTGAAAAATTTTTCCACGCAAAGGATGCTAAGAAATAATTGCAAAGAACGCCAAGTTTTAAAGCAACATTTGCCAAACTTAATTGTCTTTTAAATAAACAGAACTAATAGCTTGAAAACAGAGTCTGAGAAAATAATACAGTTTACGCTAATTTATAATCGTCATAAGAAGGGATTGTACAATTTTCTTTTAAGATTATCCGGTGATGTTATGGTTGCCGAAGATATTACCCAAAATGTATTTGTTAAGTTATTTGAAAATTATGAAATGATTAATAATCCGGAGAGTGCAAATTTTTGGTTATTCAAAGCTGCAAGAAATGAATTCTATAATTATTATAAACGAAATAATAAACAAACAGAAATAAGTGAAACTCTGCTATCTACAAAAAGAGATGAATTTGAACTTGAAACTTTTGTGGAAATGAAAGAGATGAAAAAAATAATATTGAATGAGCTTGAAAAAATGGAGTTTGAGCAAAAAGAGGTTTATTTGCTTAAAGAGTACGGTGGACTCAGTTACAAAGAAATCGCTGAAACTTTAACAATAGACGTAAATTTGGTTAAAAGCAGACTTTACAAAGTAAGGCAAAAATTAATTAATAAAATTTCAAAGTTGGTTTAATAGTAACTGTCATTCTGAACGAAGTGAAGAATCTATTCAATATAGTTTCATAGATGCTTCGTTTCACTTAGCATGACAAAATAGAAAGCGAGAAAAATATGAGCACAGAAGAAATAGAAAAAATCATAAATCAGTATTTTGATAATGAGTTAACTAAAAATGAAGAAGTTGTTTTGTTCACACAATTATCTAAAGATGAAAAGGCTCGTGAATATTTTAAAGAAATGAATTTACTTAATACAGTTATTCAAGAGTCTGTTGAGGAATATCCTTTAAAATTGGATAGTAGAATTTTTTCTAAAATTAAAACTGAACAGGAAATTACTACACCCAATAAATCCTTTAAACATGTTTATAATTTAGTCAGTTACGCTTTCGGCTTAATCCTATTGGCTATGAGTTTGTTTTTTTATAATGAGTCGATGCAATACAAAAATAAATTAGAACTAACCTACCAGCAAGTTTATCCAGCAAAATCAAATGATCCAAGTTTTATTTAATGCACTACCACAAGCAGAGGTTAGAGGAAGTTTAGAAAACACAATAATTGTTACACCAAAAATGTGAGGTTTAAAATGAAAAAAATTATATTTATTACCATAATATTTGGACTATTCAGTTGTACTAGCGATGAAAAGGATATTGAAATTTTACAAAATAATGATGCCATTTATTTTACAGAAGCGAAAGTTGATAATCGTGCGCAGCCATTGGGCGATAATGAATATTTTAAATTGAATGATGAATTAAAAAAAATGATTATGGAAATTCATGGTGATCAAAATGGAAAAGTAATATTCTATCCAATCGCTTATAGAATTTATATTGGGAAAGATGGAAATGTTGATAAAATAATGAATCTGACAAGCTATATAACCGGATTTATTATGGGAAGATACATTGACAATAATAGTAAGTTAAGTCAAAGCAATATTTATTCAAATCAAGAAGTTATTACCCAAAAACTTATTCCAATATTTCGAAAAACAAAATTTACTCCAGCAAAACTTGAGGGAAACCCTGTCCCTTTTCAAACTGATCTTAAATCGTTTGCTGTGGTAAATGAAAAACAGGAAATAAGCTTAGAATTTGATTGGAATCTATCAATAAATCTGAATATTGGTAGAAACCCTAACCTAAAGAAAGATGAATATGTAGTAGCATCTGAAGAAATGCCTTCACCAATTGGTGGAATAAAAGCAATCCAGGAAAAAATTATCTACCCAGAAATTGCAAAGAGAGCAGGAATACAAGGAAGAGTTTATATTAAAGCATTTATTGATGAAAATGGTGATGTTACCGAAACAGAAATTATTAAAGGTTTGGATGGAGGTTGTAGCGAAATAGCAGCAGCTGCTGTCAAAAATACAAAGTTTGAACCAGGCAGACAAAAAGGTAAGCCCGTAAAAGTTCAAGTTACGGTTCCTATTATGTTTAAACTTCAATAAATAATTAAATAGGAGGGAAAAATGAAAAATGTAAAGTGTGTTTTAGCTCTATTCTTCTTTGCTACTGTTATAGTATTTGGTCAGCAAGACATTGATAAAATGCCAGCAATAGAAGGGGGCATCACTGAATTAGCTAAAAACATTAAATATCCTGAATCAGCAAAAAAAGATGGGATTATGGGAACTGTATTTGTAAAAGCAGTGATTGATGAGGAAGGAAACGTTGCCTCTGCAGAAGTTAAAAAAGGAGTAAATGAAGAGTTAAATACTGCTGCAGTTTCGGCAGTAAAAAACACAAAGTTTATTCCTGGTGAAGATAAAGGTGCAAAAGTAAAGGCAGAAGTTACGATTCCGATTAAGTTTAAGTTGGATGATTGCAAAGAAGTTAATTAAGACTAATTAATTTGCCAAACACTTTTTAGGTGATTGGCAAATGCATTAAAACTACAAAACATTAAACTTAACGCCACCAATAATCCATCTACCTGGTAAAGGCACACCCGGAATTTCTTCATAAGATTTGTTTAATAAATTTGAAGCTTTTACGAAAACTGAGAAATTAGAAAATCCTTTACTAATTTTTGTATCTACTGTAAAATGATCACCAAGTGTAATTCTATCTTCATAATTAATCGTCCAGCCTTGTTTAATTCCTAAGGGAAGTTTGTTAAAGAGTGATAAAGACAAATCATGTTTTAAATGTTCCAATACATATCTCGACTGAAACTCGGTCTGAATTTTGTCTGAATCTAAATAAGTATAATCAATTTTTATTTGTTCAAAAATTCCTGTTAAAAAGTTCTCCTCTAATTTTAAAATAACTCCCAATTCAAATCCGGTTGTATTTACTTTTGTAATATTATCGGCTTTCCAAATTCCATCCTCATGGTTTAATACCCAATCAATTAAATTTGAGCCTTCTTTCCTAAAAACCGCAGTATTGATTTTAATATTTTTGAACAAATAATTTGCACCTATTTCATAATTGGTAGACTCTTCTTGTTCAAGGTTAGAATTACCCAAGGTAACAGGGTCACTATAATAAAGTTCTGTGTAACTAGGAATTCGAAATGCTTTCCCATAATTAGCAAAAAACTTTAATGAATTAATTGGCGAATATGCCAAGTCAAATCCCGGCCAAAAATTCCAACCAAAATTTGAATAATTATATGCAAATCCTCCAACACTAAAATTTAGATTTTGGGAAAAGTTTAGAATATGTTCAACGAAAAATCCCTTTTTTACTCTGTCATGATTTCCAAGATTATTACTCTCAATTATATCTTGCGAATACTCAACTCCAAAGCATGTCTTTCCTCCCAATATTGATGTTGTTGCCTGAAGTTCACCGCCATAAGAATCCGTTGAATGATTGTTTTTATAAAACGCAGGATTGCTTTTATTTAGCACAAACTCATCGTCGTTCTGTCGCCAATAAATTTTGGGAAGCAGGGAAAAATTAGTTAAGATCTATATCCGCAGAAATAGCCGCAAGATGTGTTTTTGTTTTCTCCGCTTGATTTGGAAACCTTGTTGTATAAAAACTGTTGGCTCCAAAATCTTTGTCAGTGTAACCATAGATTGTATTAAGAATAGCATTGTTAAATCTAAAGGAGTTATTCAGAGAAAAATTATAGCTATCAAATCCAGTGTTAAATCGATATCCATCGGACTTAATCTTTGAGAATGATATATTGTGAAAAGTATTCCCAATGTTATAAGTGGAGTTTAATCCAAGTTTAAAATAGTTGTTTTCACCTCCATTTATTTCTGCTTGTAGGCTATTAATAGCACTCTTTTTTGTTATTAAATTTATTACTCCGCTAAAAGCATTTGCTCCGTATATTCTTGAACCCTGCCCTTTTAAAATTTCAACACGCTCTAGTTGGTCAAATGATATTGGAATATTCATATTATGGTGACCGGTTTGTGGGTCGATGAGTTTAATACCATCAATTAAAATTAATGATTGCTCAAAATTTCCACCACGTATTGAAACGTCAGCTTGTATTCCTTCTGGTCCACGCTGCTTTATATCAATCCCACTAATTTGCTCTAGTAAATCTTGAATATTAGTAACTGGTAAAAGTTCCATCTCCCTTTGAGAGAGGACGCTTATACTCCTTCCTATTTCACTGAATAAAACGGGAACTCGATTTGCGGTCACAACCACACTATCCATTCTAAAATCTATGTCTGATTGTGAAATTATTTGAATGCTGATAATGTTTAATAAAGTAAAAAGTAAAAAAATGTATTTCATGTAGATTCCTAGATCTTGATGTTTTAAAAAAAGTTGTATGAAGTTTGAGAAAAATTAAAACTTAATTTGGAAGATTAAATTGAATACAGTGGGCGATTCCAGGATCTAAAATTTTGGATATTAGCCAATCCCAAAGGTTCTAGCCTGTCTAAGTCAATCTTAAAGTGCAAACTGAAATAACAGCGTGAAACAACTGAGTTGTACAACAAACTTATTTTATGATATTTTTGACAATAATAAAAACGAAAAAGGGGATTGTAAAGAATATGAAGACAAAGAATGATTATAACAATGAATAAGATCTCAATGTTAAAAATTACTAGATTCTAGCTCTAGTGCTTGATGTAAAGAACAGTTCAGATGTCCCGCCTAACATTATGGGAAGCATACTAATTTTCAAATAATTGAAATAAGTGCAACAAAAATATTAAACTATAAACTTATAATATCCGAATAAATAACAAACGCCATGAACATTAGTAAAATTATAAATCCAAAATTTTGAATAGCTAATTTAAATTTTATCGGAAGCTCTCTTCTAATAACTCCCTCAATAAGAATTATTACCATATGTCCTCCATCCAACACTGGGAATGGCATAATGTTAATAATTGCTAAACTTAAACTAAGAATTGCCAAAAACATTATGAACGGAATTATTCCGGCATCAGCTGATTGAGAAGCAAATTTTGCAATTTTTACAGGTCCGCCAAATGAGTTTTCAAAAGCAATATCTCCCCTAATAACGTTTCCAAACATTTTCAAAGTTAATGCAGTGTAACCACCAATATTTGTAACACTTTTTACAAGTGATTCACCTAATCCGTATTCTTTGTAATCAACTTCACCAGTGTAAGCATCTTGAAGACTAATGCCAATTAATCCGTTTGCTCCTGGTGTTACCTGTGTGCTGATGGTATCAGTATTTCTTAGCATTTTAACTGGTAAAGCAACTTGTTTATGAGAGGAAATAACAGCTATTACTTGTTGTGAGGAATTGATCTTCATGTTATTGAGTTCTAAAAATATATCTCCTGATTCTAAACCAGCTTCTTCAGCCGGAGATTCCTTCATTACACTTCCAACAAGAGGTTTAGTATCACCAATTGTAAAAAAACTTGTTTCTTGAGCAGCTTTTGATAAAATATCTTTTGATGCTGTGAACTCAGTTACTTGACCAGCCCTATTAACAGAAACATTTACATTATTCCCCATATTTTCAATAAGCAAGGTGTTAAGTAAAGTTTCCCAATCATTAACTTCAGCACCATTAACGGAAAGTATTTTATCGAAGGATCTGAATCCTGCTTCATAGGCAAGGGTTGTATCAGCAATTGATCCTATTGAAGTTGTTTTCATTATTTGTTTGCCCTGCGAATAATTTACTCCCCAAAAGATTACAATTGCAAGGAGAACATTCATTAAAACTCCGGCAGTGATAACAAATAATTTTTGATATGTTGGTTTAGCTCTAAACTCATATGGTTGAGGTTCTTTGTTCGCAAACTTAGTATCAAAGCTTTCATCAACCATTCCGGCAATTTTTACATAACCACCAAGAGGCAGAAGACAAACTTTATAATCTGTATGTCCTTGTAAATCAAGATCTTCATCTAAGGAACCAAATGTAAAGTGATTAATTTGATTCCAGCCAAATAGTCTTTTACCAAATCCAATAGCAAAAGCATCAGTTCTCATTTTACAAATTCTTGCAGCAAGAAAATGCCCAAGTTCATGCACAAATACCAAAATAGCAATTGTGATAATAAAATATATAGTTGAATCAACCAAAACACTTTCTCCTAATTAAATTTGTGTGATACTTCTCTGGTATGACGATCACATTCTAAAATTGTTTCGTAATCAATATTAAACTTAGTTTCAATATTATTCAATGAATAATCGATTAAATCTGGTATTTGTGTAAATTTAATTTGTCTATTCAAAAATTTCGCAACAGCAACTTCATTTGCAGCATTAAGTATACAAGCAGATGTTCCACCTTGTTCCATCGAATCAATTGCAAGCTTTAAACATTTAAACTTTACAAGGTTAGGCTCAAAAAAAGTTAGTTCCTTTAAAGTAGAGAAATTAGTATTTACAAAACTACTTTTAAATCTTTCCGGATAAGTTAAAGCGTACTGAATTGGCAATTTCATATCCGGCAAACTAAGCTGTGCTTTAATACTTCCATCAATAAATTCAACCATTGAATGAATTATAGATTGTGGATGAACAACCACATCTATTTTATCTTTAGGTAAATTAAAAAGCCAATGTGCTTCAATTACTTCCAACCCTTTATTCATCATAGTTGCTGAATCAATTGTTATTTTGTTCCCCATTTCCCAATTTGGGTGATTCAATGCT
Organism: uncultured Ignavibacteriales bacterium; assembly: GCA_963704835.1. Classification (GTDB taxonomy): domain Bacteria; phylum Bacteroidota; class Ignavibacteria; order Ignavibacteriales; family Melioribacteraceae. Next base: position 128,037 of record CAVPHW010000009.1, read on the forward strand.
TCTTCAACCGTAACATTCTCAATTTCTTCAATTGATTTGTTCAAGAAAGGTCCACCAGAAGCAGTAATTATTAATTTTTCAATAGTCTTATTTTGTTCGCCAACCAAACATTGAAAAATAGCACTGTGTTCAGAATCAACTGGAATAATTTCAGCATTATGTTGCTTGGCTAGCTGCATAACAATTTGACCTGCAGCAACTAAAGTTTCTTTATTAGCCAGAGCAATTCGTTTTCCTCTTTTTATTCCTTCAATAGTTGGTGCCAACCCAGAAAATCCAACAAGCGAAGAAACTAAAATATCAAAATCACATGTTTTGGTTAATTCAACAAGTCCTTCATCACCACTTAGAACATCACATATAGTTGCTAAAGATTTTTTTATTTCTTCCGCTTTATTTTTATTTCGGACAACAATAAACTTGGGTTTAAATTCTCTGACTTGTTTTTCTAGTAATTCTATGTTCGAATTTGCTGTTAATCCAACAATTTCGAAACTATCCTTGAAGTTACGTACCACATCAAGTGTACTAACTCCAATGGAACCGGTCGAACCTAAAATTAGTATCTTTTTCATTAAACAGTTTTTTGAATTTCAATCCAACCATAAAGATAGTACAATAACTATCTATAGTAAATATCAATTATGAATAGAATCTGTGAGTTATTGCAAATATAAAATTCAGAATAACAAGGATATTGATAATTTTATTTGTTGAAACTACCGAATTAAATAATTTTCCTACCTCATTACCCCCAGAATTATTAATAGCGTTTCTCAATTTTTTTGAGCTAGGAATTATTTTTGCAAAAGTTAAAGCTAAAATAATAACAAATATAATCTGTTTTGTTGCTAACCAATGAGCATGAGACATATCAAAAAATCCAAAACCTGGATTTAGTGATACCAGAATTATTCCGGTTAATGCGATGCCAACTGCACCTACAATTCCAAATAAATTTGTAAACTGCAAATAAAGAGAAATAAATTCGTTTTTTGTTTTATTATCAGAGGTTGACATAATTTTACTTTTTAAAATTAGTTCTGCGGCAAAAAAGATTATCCAAATTCCCGCAAAAATTATGTGTAAAGCCACTAATGTTTGATAATGCTGCATATAGTTTCCTTTCTTCTATTATAATATTTTTAATGTTTTGTAAGCCGTATTGTATTCGTTAATTATTCTGTTAAATAGTTCCTCTACAGTAGGGATATCCTTAATTAACCCACTACTTTGGCTGGCTTCTAACATTCCTTCGTCTAAGTTTCCCTCAAAAATTCCTCTCATTTCTCTTTTTGAACCTAGCAATTCTCTTTGGATGTCTAAATCTATACAATTTTGTTCCATCTCGGAAATTTCTTGGCTAAACTTATTTTTTATGACTCTTGCCATTCCCAGTTTTTTTAGAATTAGTTGAGTGTCTTTATCAGCTGAATTTACAACTGCATTTTTATAGTTAACATGTGCAGATGATTCTTGGGTCACCGCAAACCTAGTTCCAATTTGAACTCCTTCAGCTCCCAATGAAAGGGCGGCTAAAATTCCCCTTCCATCACTAATTCCGCCAGCTGCAATAACCGGAATTTTTAGAGAATCAACCAATTGTGGGATAAGAGAAAAAGTTGTTATTTCATCAAGTCCATTGTGTCCACCAGCTTCAACACCTTCTCCAACGATTGCATCACATCCAACACTTTCTGCTTTTAAAGCAAATTTTAATGATGGAACCACATGAATGACCTTGATGTTGTTTTTTTTAAATAGGTCAATAAATTTTCCTGGATGTCCGGCTGATGTAAAAACTATTCCTACATTTTCCTCAATTATTACTTTTGCTAAATCTTCAGCATCACCACGTAAAAGAGGTAAATTTATTCCAAATGGATTTTTTGTTGCACTTTTACAGTTTTGAATATGCTCTCTAAGCAATTCAGGCTTCATTGAACCTGAGCCAATCAAACCTAAACCGCCATTGTTTGAGACAGCTGATGCTAATTTCCATCCAGAAACCCAAACCATTCCAGCTTGTATTATTGGGTATTTTATTTGAAACAAATCAATTATTCTATTAATTACCTACTCCTTAATTATTTAATATAATTTCGATTATTTTGACAATAGGTCAGTTTTTCTCTAAGTTTTAAAGTTAGATATAACAATTAAATGAATTTCTTAATAAAAATAACAAAAGGGGTTTAAATGTCCTATTTTTTTACGTCTGAATCAGTTTCAGAAGGTCACCCAGATAAAGTATCAGATGCCATTTCTGATGGAGTGCTTGATGCGATTTTAGCTCAAGATCCTAATGCAAGAGTTGCCTGCGAAACATTTGTTACAACAGGATTAGTTTTGGTTGGTGGAGAAATTACAACTACTGCTTATGTAGATATTCAAGAAATAGTGAGAGAAACAGTTAAAAATATAGGTTATACAGAAGCTGAATATAAATTTGATTCTGAATCCTGCTCCGTGTTGAATGCCATTCATTCTCAATCACCAGACATTGCAATGGGTGTTGATACAGGCGGCGCCGGAGATCAAGGGATTATGTTTGGTTATGCTTGTAATCAAACACCTGAGCTTATGCCTATGCCAATTGTTTATTCGCACAAACTTGTAAAAAAACTTGCAGATATTAGAAAAAGAAACAAAAAGTTGATGCCATACCTAAGACCTGATTCAAAATCTCAGGTTACAGTTGAGTATGATGAAAATAATAAACCACTTAGAGTTGATACGGTTGTAATTTCAACTCAGCATGACGCAAAGGTGAGCCAGAAAAGAATCAAAGCAGATGTAATTAAAAATGTTATTCAAAAAGTAATTCCTGCGAGACTATTAGATAAAAACACTAAATACCATGTGAATCCAACAGGTAGATTTGAAATTGGTGGTCCACATGGCGACAGCGGATTAACAGGAAGAAAAATTATTGTGGATACATACGGCGGTTGGGCTCCTCACGGTGGTGGTGCTTTTTCTGGTAAAGATCCATCTAAAGTTGATAGAAGTGCAACATATGCCGCAAGACATATTGCTAAAAATGTTGTTGCAGCTAAACTTGCAAAAGAATGTTTAGTTCAGTTAGCATACGCTATTGGAGTTGCTGATCCGGTATCAGTTTATGTTGATACTAAAGGAACCGGAGTAATTTCCGATAATGAAATTTCTGCAATGATTCAAAAAGAAGTTAATTTAACTCCAAAAGGAATTATTGATAGATTAAAATTAAAAGCTCCAATTTATCAGAAAACGTCTGCCTATGGTCACTTTGGTAGAAATGAATTTTCTTGGGAACAATTGGATTTGGTTGATAAATTTAAAAAGTATATGAAAGGTTAAAAATGAACGAAGTTAATAATGCTGTAGAATATATTCCTTACAAAGTAAAAGATATTTCTTTAGCCGAGTGGGGGAGAAAAGAAATAAAATTGGCTGAAGCGGAAATGCCAGGACTAATGTCTTTGCGTGAACAATACAGAGAATTAAAACCACTAAAAGGTGCAAGAATCGCGGGATGTTTACACATGACAATCCAAACTGCTGTTCTTATAGAAACCTTGGTTGAACTTGGTGCAGATGTGACTTGGTCGTCTTGCAATATTTTCTCGACTCAAGATCATGCTGCTTCTGCAATTGCTGCAGCCGGAATTCCAGTTTATGCTTGGAAAGGTATGAACGAAAAAGAATTTGACTGGTGCATTGAGCAGACACTATTTTTTGGTGAAGATAGAAAACCATTAAATATGATTTTGGATGATGGCGGTGATTTAACAAATATGGTTCTTGATCGCTTTCCTGAATTAGCTGCTGGAATTAAAGGTTTATCAGAAGAAACAACGACCGGAGTTCACAGACTTTATGAAAGAGTAGAGAATGGAACTCTTCCAATTCCCGCTATTAATGTTAACGACTCAGTTACTAAATCAAAATTTGATAATAAATATGGCTGTAGAGAATCTCTAGTTGATGCATTGCGCAGAGCAACTGATTTAATGATGGCTGGAAAAGTTGCTGTTGTTGCAGGTTACGGAGATGTTGGCAAAGGTTCTGCTGAATCTTTGAGTCGTGCTGGTGTTAGAGTTATGGTTTCTGAAATCGATCCTATTTGTGCTCTTCAAGCAGCAATGGAAGGTTTTGAAGTTAAGAGATTTTTAGATGCTGTTCCTCTTGCTGATATAATTGTAACTGCAACCGGAAACAAGGACATTGTAAAAGAAGAATCTTTTAGGTTAATGAAGGATAAAGCTGTTGTTTGTAATATCGGTCATTTTGATAATGAAATTGATATGGCTTGGTTAAATAAAAATTACGGACAAACAAAAGATACTGTTAAACCTCAAGTTGATATTTATACTATTGATGGAAAAGAAATTATTGTATTGGCTGAAGGAAGATTGGTAAATCTAGGCTGTGCAACCGGACATCCATCTTTTGTGATGAGTAACTCTTTTACAAATCAAACACTGGCCCAACTGGAACTTTGGAAAAATTCTGATAAATATGAAAATAAAGTTTATATGCTGCCAAAACATTTAGATGAACAAGTAGCAAGACTTCACTTGGAAAAAGTTGGGGCTCAATTAGATACCCTTTCTGAAGAACAAGCTAAATATATTGGCGTAACAGTTAAAGGTCCTTATAAACCAGATTATTATCGTTATTAATTAGTTCTATTTATTTGTCATTCCGGTTCCGTCAACTGACGGATACCGGAATCTTAAATATTAAAGTGTAGTTTATAATATATTGTAATTCCAGCCTTTGAGCTGGAATCATTATTTTAGACCAGAATTATACTCCTCAATAGTAATCAAATCATTTTTTAACATTTCAAAATGCATCGTTTTATCAGCCATTTCCGTAATTGTTTTATAAATTAAATATTCCATATCTGCATTACTACTTAGATGCTTTTGTGTATCTTTCTCATTTAGGTTAGAATGATTATCTTTTAAAAATCTAGCAGTTATATCAACTGCTAAATCTTCAAGTGAAGTAACATCGTTTTCAATGAAATCGAGTTTCTTGTATTTATGATTCAAATAAGCTAATGAAATGTTATATGCAAATTTGATTAAACGTTCTTTTCCATTTACCATATTATTATTGCGAGAATTATTCATTCCAATCCCATGATTTTTCTTTTAAAAAATAAAATAGTTTGTAAATTTTAAAATTTAAATCCCCACAAATAAGTATTTAGTCTACTTAATTATGGGTACTTGGATTGAAGGTCTTTTTTAGTGATTGTTTTGTAAAAAGCCGACTAATTCAGCGGTGGCACTAAGTTTGGTTTTATCGAGAATGTTTTTTCGGTGTGTATCAACTGTGTGTTTACTTATAAATAATTCGTCTGCAATTTGCTTACTGCTTTTTCCTAAAACAAGATTATTTAAAACTTCAATTTCTCTTTCTGTAAAATTATATTTATCAATAATGTGTTGTGGTATTTTGTTTACTTCTTTTCCAATCAGCGTTTCATAAAATCTATTTAGCGCATTTTTAAGTTCATCAATATCTACGGGCTTTAAAAGAAAATCAAATGCCGCAGCTCGTATTGCTTTTATGGCATATTGGTTATAACCAGTTACAAAAATAAATTTTGGGTTTAGATTTTGTTCGCGGACTTCCACAATAATATCAAACCCAGATTTTCTTGGCATTTCTACATCAATAAAAATTAAGTTTGGCTTTATCTCAATAATTTTATTTAATGCATCATCTGGGTTATCAATTTTATACAAAACATTTACAAAATCAAACTTGGTAAGAAGAGATTCAAGTCTGTCTAGTGCTTCTGTTTCCTCATCAATTAGAATGCAGTTAATTTCGTTCATAAGTTATTAGATTCTTATTTTTATATGTTGCTCAGATTGCTAGCAATCTGAGATACTAAAAGAGTTACAAAGCAAATGTTATGAATTTAAAATAGGAATATTTATTAGCACTTCCGTTCCTGATGATTTAGTATCTTCACTTTCTAAGTCTTTAATTTTGTAAATAATTTTTACTTTTTCTAAATTATAATATAAATCTAAAATTTGATTTAATATTTCTAAACCTTTTCCAGTGCTAAATGTTGAAAACTCTTTTGACTTGTTTCGTCCAATTCCATTATCGGTAATTTTAATTGTATATAAATCAAGTCCATTAGAAACTGAAATTAGGATATTCCCATTCCCTTCAAGATGTTTAATACCATGCTTAATCGAGTTTTCAACGAATGTGTGAATCAACATTTTAGGAATTTTTACTTCACCGTTTATATCATCATCCAATTTAATTTCAAAAACCAACTCATTTTTCAATCTAAATTTTTCTAATGACAAATAGTTTTCAACATAATCTAATTCGTCATTAAGGGTTGTAATAATTTGATCAGAATTTAGAATAGTGTTACGCAGTAATTTACTGTACTTTCCAAAAATATAATTAGCTTTTTCGGTTTCTTGCTTAGAAAAAAGCGAACCGATTGAGTTAATTATATTTAATGTAAAATGAGGATCCATTTGATTTTTAATTGACTTCATCTGAAGTTCAGCAATTTTCTTTTCGGCAATAAATTTTTGTTCAGCTCTATATTTTTGTGCTTTCTGCAAAGCAAAGAGAAAGCCAAAAATTCCTAAGTAAATTAAGGAATAAAACAAAAATTTAAAATTGTAATATTGATTTTTATAATATTCAAAAAAATACGAATAATTTTCAAATCTCAAATTTAATTTAGGTTTTTCAAGACCCGCAAGTAAAATTCCAGTATAGTAATGTTCTGTATTTCCGGTAATATCAAAAACAACTGGGTCCTCTAAATCATTCTGGAGAATAGTAACTTTTTCTAGTGCTTGGTGATGGAAAATAAATTCATCTGAATTATCTAAATCACAATCAATTTTCTTGAAATGCGGTTGCACAAAAGGTAATATTCTGTACTTAACTTCAAAATTTAGATTGTCATTTAACTGCTCAATATTTCCATTCTTACGCAATAAGTATATTTTTTCTGCATCGTTGTTGCTTAGGAGCTTTGCCCATTCCCAATCTTTTGAATAGGTAATTTCTCTTTCTTTAATTTTTATTCCACTAAAATCATACAACGCAATCGAGCTTTTATGATTGTTATTCCCAGAATGTAAATTTAAAGCAGCTAAAAGATTATGATTTCCTATTTTAATTGGTTTAACTCCAAGATCAGATGGGTAGTTGCCAATTTTTATTGGCTCGAATTTGAAATTTAGATCTTTATCAAAAACCGTTAACCATGTAAAATAATCCGAATAAATTGAGCTGCTATCACAATTCCCTACAGCGTGTGTTGCAGGAATAAAAAGAGTTGAATGATTAAACAATGAATGGATTTCTAACATTGACATACAACCGTTTGAAGATTTACTTAAACTATCACTTGCAAAATTATAGGAATATAATTTTCTTGGCGAAACAGAATAACCTGCTGTAAAAGCAAAAATAAATTCTTTTGTTTGATCTTTATTTAGATCATTCAATTCACAATAAGTTAAACCGGAATTTCTCTCATTATTTTTACGATAAAATTTATCGATGAATCTGTCTATTAGGTAGGATTTTTTTTCAAATGGATTAATACAATTCAATAGAATATCATTTTTATCGATAGAAAAAAGAAAAATCTCTTTTAATCTGTCGTTATTAAAATCGCCAAAGAAAGGTTCAGTCATATTTAACTGACCTTTGAATGCCCACTGGTCAACTATTGTTCCTTTTGTTTTTACAATTATGATTATTCTATTTTCTAGGGCAGTATCTAAACTAATTTCCTCACTGTATCCATCACTGTCTAAATCGCAATAATAATAAAATACTTTAGGGCTCACTTTTTCTTTTTTAATTAAATCAGCCTTGTATTTTGGGAACAGATCAGGTAAAAAATAGATCAACACAATGGTAAAAATCAGGCTTAAAGTCAGTGGGTTTGTTACAATTAGAAGGATTCTATTCTTCATGAACGTTTAATATGAATTTTATAAATAATTATAATATAAAAAATTTAAAATGACCAATAAAAAGTTACGTTTATCCTCTTTAAATGTTTGGACTTTGATTCTCTAAAACCCTCTAAAAGTTATAATTTTGAATCTTTTTATAATGTGTGACATCTCATAGTTATTGAAATTAGAGTAAATGAAATTCATAAAACAATAAAATGGAGTTATTAATGGAAGAAACAACAAGTAGTTAGTTTACCAAGATTAAATGAGCCTGCCCCAGCTTTTGATGCTAAAACTACACATGGACAGATTAAGTTATCAGATTTAAAAGGCAAATGGGTTGTGCTTTTTTCACACCCCGCAGATTTCACGCCTGTATGTACAACCGAATTTCTTGGATTTGCAGAACGTTATGATAAGTTCAAGGCATTAAACACACAAGTAATTGGCTTAAGTATTGATAGCATTTATTCACATCTAGCTTGGGTAAAAAGTATTAAAGATAATTTTAATGTTGAAGTTCCATTCCCAATTATTGATGATCTAAATATGAAAGTTGCAAAAGCTTATGGAATGATTCATCCAGGAGCATCAGATACATCGGCAGTTAGAGCGGTATTTGTTATTGATGCTGATGGAATTTTGAGAACTATGATTTACTACCGCTTAACGAATGGAAGAAGTATTGACGAAATTTTAAGAATAGTTGAAGCATTGCAAACAAGTCAAAAACATGGTATTGCAACACCAGAAAATTGGCATCCAGGTGATAAGGTAATTATACCTCCGCCAGTAACACAAGCGGCACAAGCCAAAAGAAAAGATGAAGGTTACGAGTATACGGATTGGTATTTTAGTAAAAAAGAATTATAAAACTAGAACGGTCAAATAGAATCCGAGTCAAGTTCTTTAGTTTAAAACATGTTGGAAACCATTTTAACATAGATTAGATGTCAGACGCCGGTTTTCTTCTAACGGAAACCGGCATGACAACTTGATTGATTAGCTTTGGTGAATATGAACATCTCTTTGTGGAAAAGGGATTTGAATTTTTAGTTCATCAAATTTCTTTTTAACACTCTCGGTTACTTCAAAATATACTTCCCAATAATTATTGGATTTACACCAAGGTCTAACTGCTAAATTCACACTACTATCTGCAAGTTCTTTAACTAAAACATCTGGTTTGGGATCTTTTAAAATTTTTGTGTTTTTGCTTAACACATCGTGAACCGCTTCTTTAGCTTTATCTATATTTTCGCCGTAACCAATTCCAAAAACCAAGTCAACTCTACGGGTTCCTCTGGATGTGAAATTAACAATATTATCAGATGTTAGTTTTGAATTAGGAACATATCCAATTCTGTTATCAACTGTTCTAATTACAGTTACAAAAATTCCAATCTCTTCAACAAATCCAATTATTCCACCTCCCTCAATAAAATCGTCTACTTTTATAGGTCGGAATATAATTAACATTATTCCTGAAGCAAAATTGGAAAGCGAGCCTTGAAGGGCAAGACCAACTGCCAAACCAGCTGCACCAATAAGGGCAACAAATGAAGTAGTTTCTACTCCAACTTTACTAATTGCAGCAATAATTACAAATGCTATAAGTGCTACTCTTGTAAGAGTAGTAAAGAATTTTACTAAAGTAGGGTCAACTTCTTTTTTTATTAAAGATTTATTAAACACTTTCATTACCATTTTAACAAGCCATAATCCAATCACTAAGATCAGAATTGCACTCATTAATTTTAATCCATACTCAACCAAATAGCCTTGTAAACCACTGATATTCTTAAAAACGTTTTCCATTTGTTCTCACTTTATTATTAAAAATTTATATATCGAAAATAATAAATGATTCTTATAAATGTTTGGATCAATTGGGATTTCAAATAATATTGAATTCTAGTTGATTGAGAGAGCAAGCTTAGAAAGGAAATTCTTCTTTGTGATCTATTACTTCTTCTAGTTTTTCTTCTTTTGGTATTTTTGCAATTTTGTGAATCTTATTCCCATCAACATAAATAGCTTTATAGGGTTTTGTTGGACAAGCAAATTCACAAGCTCCGCAACCAACACATATTTCATCGGTGATAACCGGAGCTTTCTTATTTACTTTTGGATCCAATTCCATCTTTACAGCTTTTGTGGGACAGTGTTCTGCACATGCCCCACAATCTGTGTTTTGGGTATAAACAACGCAGTTATCTTTTATGAATATTGTTTTCCCGATTTGTATTTGTTGTTTCGAGTCTTTGTTTCTATTTAATATTGCTCCGCTGGGACAAACTTCTGTGCATATTGTGCAATCATAATTGCAAAAACTGGTTAAAAAATCCATTCTCGGCTGCATAATTCCAAGTAATCCATACTCCAGAAAAGAGGGTTGCAAAACTTGTGTTGGACAACTTGAAATACACAAATGACAAGCTGTACAATTATCTGTAAAGTTTTCAATTGATATTGATCCTGGAGGAGAAACTGGTGAAGTCCGGTTTTCTGGGATAGTATTATTTTTATATACCTCTATTTGTTGCTGAGCCTTAATCAATAAATTGGAACCCAAAAGGAATATTCCAATGTTTTTAAAAAAATTCCGCTTATTTGTATTGGTCTCAGATGTTTTTGAAATTGCGAATCTTGGTTGATAACTAATTCCAATTGATGGACAAACATCAAAGCAATTAAAGCAGCCAACACATCGGCTAAAATCAACGTACTTTGTTTCAGATTCGATACAATTGGATTTGCAAACTGTTTCGCAGTCTCCACATTCAATACAGTTAGATTCAATTATTCCAATTTTGAAAAAAGATATTTTAGAAACCAATCCAAGCAAAGTTCCAACCGGGCAAATAGTGTTACAATATAGTCGCCCATAATTATAGCTTAACCAAAAAATTAAACCCAGAAATGAAATTGAAAACACAAAAGAGAATGGGTTAATTCCCTTAAAGTCCATAGGGCTAACCAAATACAGATTTAATGATTCAAATAAAAATGAAATACTATTATTTATGATAATTAGAATTGGGCGAAATAGATTAGAGACAATTCTACCAAAACTGCTATAAGGATCAAGTAAATTTAATCCGATTGATAATCCAAATAAAAATAGCAGAATAGTAATAGCAAGAATTATATATCTAGTTTTTGTAAATGGTTTTGTGAGTGAAAAATTTACTCTTCTTCCTTTTTTTCTTAGAAATGTTATAATATCTTGAAGAATACCAAGTGGACAAACAGTTGAACAATAAACTCTTCCAAATAGCAGAGTGAGAAGAATTACAATAATAAATCCGGAGCCAGCAATTACACCAACTGAAATAAAGCTTAGAAGTGATGGAATAAATTGTAAGTATAAAGGGAACTCAGAAAAATATGGTTGAATTGTAAAACTCAGATCAAAAAAAAGAACGCTTATTGAAAATATAAAAAGGAGAGATATTCCTACTCTCAATTTTTTCAGAAATCGTAAATCCATATAGCTAAAGAATAATTCTATTTATGTTCAATTTTGATAAATCCATCGTTCCAACTTTCATCTTATCAGCATAAGTGATGTAATCAATTTCAGATGGTTCCATCCCAAATAGTTTTGCAGCTGCAGTATCTGCCGCAACCATGTCAGTTGAAATAATTTGTGATTTAAGTGAAACAACATCTGCTTCTGAAACTCCTCTTGGTCCGTTTTTTTTCATTACTGCATATGCATCAACAATATTTAAATCTGGTTTTCTGTATGTTGCAAAATCTGCAATGCACTGATGGAGATTATTTCTATGCCAGTACTTTCTATCATAGACAACACCCATCAAATTTTTCATGGCGATTGTTAATCGTGCTGCGCCATGATTTTTTAAAATCGGAACATTAATAAATACATCCGATTCTAAAATCAATTCATGAACTTTAGTTTCTTTTAATATTTCTCCATTAGGAATTTTAACTTCTTGGTAATAACTCTCACTATTACCAGGAACCATCTTTGCTCCGGCATCCTTTGCAGCTTTTTCAATGCCGCTATTTGAATAACATCTTGTCCAATTATCACAGGTATGATCAAAAACGTAAACATCTTTCGCGCCAGCTTCAAAACAGTGCTTAACTATTTGAGAAATTAGCTTTGGATTTGTATTTGCACCTCTTTCTGGAATTGTATCCCAACCAATGTTTGGCTTTACCACAACGGTTTGATTTTTCTTAACATACTTTTTCATACCACCCAAAGATTTTATTCCGATATCAAACATTGTTTCCGGCTCACCACCTTTTACGGCTACCATGTTATACAATTCTTGTTCAGAAGTTTTAGAATTTGTAAATGGATACAGCTTATCTCCTAAAGAGAAATAAGTATATGCTGCAAATCCGGCAAAAGAACCCTTCTTAAAAAAATCTCTTCTGTTCATAAAAGACTCATTGTCTATAAATGGATGTTTTTATCTTTAATTTTATTATAAAATATAAATATATTATATTTGTTGCAAGCAAAATTGAGAAGGGAATTAAAATGGATACAGTTTTAGGTAAAAGAATATCAAAAGAGATAATTACAACTTCAGTATTTGATTTATTTGCAATTGCAGTTATTTATTTGATTCCTGTATTTTCTCACCTTTTTGCACTTCCTATATATTATATTGAGCCAATGCGGTTAATGCTAATATTAGCTATTGCTCATACCTCAAAGAAAAATGCATATATTATTGCTGCTACTCTTCCTTTATTTTCCTATGCGGTTTCGGCACATCCGGTTTTTCTTAAAACATTGCTAATTTCCGGAGAACTATTATTAAACGTTTGGTTCTTTTTCTTTTTACAAGAAAAACTTAAAAATAAATTCGGTGCCATGGTTCTGAGTATTGGTCTTAGTAAAGTAGCTTATTATGCTTTAAAATTTGCTTTGCTTAGTGCAGTATTATTAGAAGGAAGTCTAATATCAACTCCTTTGGCAATTCAATTTGTAATGATGTTTTTATTCAGCGGTTATTTATATATGATGAAACGGAATTAATTATTTTTTGGTCAGTAAATTATTATTCCCTAAATCTCATCTCCTGTAAATAATGGAGTTATTCCATTTCTCTCAATATCTGCACGCATTACTTCATCGCTTGGCATCGATTCAAACTTAGCTACAGCCTTCAGTACAATTTTTAGTAGATGAATATCTCCAACAGTATTTATAAAAATATTTGGATTGCCCATTGACCAATGAATAGCATTGGCAATACTATTAGGATTTTCTAGAGGATCATACCAAACCGCATGCTTACTTTTCTTATCCCCCAAAGCACCTTTTGAAATAGTTTTTATTGTCTGAATTGCTACATTATTTTTGACACAATAATCTTCAAGTTTCTTAAAATCTGAAGCATACTTTGCATCTTGCATCATTATAAAATTATAAGGTAAAAGAACTGAATTAAATTTATATTGCTCCAAACTTTGTAAATGTCTTACTGGAGCAGCAAGTCCATGTCCGGTTACTCCAATGTATTTAACTAATCCTTCTTCTTTGGCTTCGATGAATGCATCAATAGTTCCACCCTCATTTTGAGCAGTTTTCCATTGTTCTGGATTTACTAAATTATGCATTTGCCACAAATCAACATAATCAACTTTTAATAGGTCTAATGATCTGTGCAACTCTTCTTTTGCTTCCAAATAAGTTCGTTTTTCTGTTTTTGTTGCTAAGAAAAAAGTTTTCCGGTGTTCTCTCATCCAAGGACCAATTCTTAGTTCAGAATCACCATAACTTGCGGCAGTATCAATATGATTAACTCCATATTCAAGTAATAAATCCAAAGTTTTGTTTGCTTCCGCTTGAGTAACTGACCAAAATGCAGCTCCACCAAAAATAGTTTGTGTACTTTTGTGACCGGTATTTCCAAATTGTAATAAGGGGATCATATTTTTACCAAATTATGTGCAAATTTTATAATATTGAAAAATTTAAAATACTTGTCATTCTTAGGAGCCACGATTAAAGACAAATCGAGATAAACTCCTTAACTTTAGAATCTCTTAGTCTTAGCTAAAAACAGGATTTCTCACAACCATAATGTCGGGGTTCGAAATGACAATAGTCTATTTCAATTCGTTCTTCAGATGTCTCATACTATTTAACTAAATAAAAACACCTGCAATATTAGCCTTACAATATTTGCATTTTCCATCTTTCATTTTTATATCTAAAACAGAATGCCAATCCCTAATAATGATGGGTTCAAGACAGTTAGGGCAGTATGTAGTTTGACCTTCAAGATTATGGATATTTCCAACATAGCAATAATTTATCCCTTCTTCCAAAGCTATTTTTCTTGCATTATTCAAAGTTGAAGAAGGCGTTCTTGGTTTATCTTTCATCTTAAAATCCGGATGAAAAGCTGTAAAATGTAAAGGAACATTTTCACCCAGATTTTCTGCTACCCAATTACAAAGTTGTTTAATTTCTTCTTTTGAATCATTTTCACCAGGGATTAAAAGAGTAGTAATTTCTAACCAAACTTCTGTTTCATTCTTAATCCAAAGTAGAGTATCTAAAATATCTTCAAGATGAGAAAAAGTAAGCTTATGATAAAACAATTCAGTGAAGGCTTTAAGATCAACATTTGCAGCATCTATATATTTGTAAACATCCTGCCTTGCAGTTTTGTCAATATATCCGGCAGTGACCATTACACTTTTTATTTTTTCTTCTCGTGCAATTTTAGAAATATCAATAACATACTCTCCAAATATGGTTGGATCGTTATACGTATAGGCAATAGAAGGAGTTTTATACTTCTTAGCAAGTTGAACAACATTTTCTGGTGAGGCATTTAAAGAATTTATATCATCAATTTTTGATTTACTGGTTGTCCAATTCTGACAAAATTTACAACCAAGATTGCATCCGGCTGTTCCAAAACTTAGTACCTCTGTTCCAGGCAAAAAATGAGAGAGAGGTTTTTTTTCAATTGGGTCAATAGCAAAACCGGTGGGTCTTCCATAAGCAGTTGCATAAAGTTTATTGTTTATATTTTCTCTTACGTAGCAAAATCCTTTTTGCCCATTGCCGATTGTACAGTAGCGTGGACAGAGCGTACATAGTATTTTCCCGTTACTTTGTACTTCCCACCATTTTGCTAATTTGTTTTCCATAATTTATGTTACACATAAGAAATTTGAATCCAGCTTCTTCTAGTATTGTCGGTAATCGGTGCACCGGCAGTAAATAATAGCAAATCACCTGCTTGACATAGTTTGTTTTCTATTAAGAATTCTTTAGCAGAATCAATACTTTTCTCTTTGTATTTTATACTTTCTAGGAAAAATGGAGTAACCCCTTTGTAAAGATTAAGAATATTTAAAGTCTCAAATGAATCTGAGAAAGCATAAATTGGAGCATTAGGTCTAAACTTTGCCAGCATTTTTGCTTTCCTTCCAAGATGAGTAAAAACTACAATTGCTGCAACATTTACTTGGTTTGCAATATCAGCAAAACTTTTTCCGGTTGCGTCAAAAATATTATCTACTTGGTTTGTAGGAATTTCATATGTCACTTTGGTTTGGAACTGTGATTGTGGCTCAATTGATAAAAGAATATTTTTCATTGTTCTTATAGTTGCTAGGGGATATTTACCAGCAGCTGTTTCTCCACTTAACATCACAACATCAGATCCATCTAAAACTGCATTTGCAACATCCGAAGCTTCCGCTCTTGTTGGAATTGGATTAGAGATCATCGATTCTAACATTTGAGTAGCGGTAATTACTAATTTTCCAACCGCATTACAGCGTTTAATAATATTTTTTTGAATTATTGGCACAAGCTGAGGAGCTAATTCTACTCCCAAATCACCACGTGCAACCATTATTCCATCAGCAACTTTAAGTATTTCTTCAAAATTTTCAACAGCTTCCGGTTTTTCTATTTTTGCAATAATTGGTTTTTCGTATCCTTGTTGTTTTAACCATTCTTTAAGGTCCAGAATATCATTTGCATGCCTTACAAATGATAAAGCCACATAATCAACTCTGTACTTCAAGGCAAATAAAAGGTTTTCTTTATCTTTCTCCGTAACTGAAGAAGTGCTTAATTTCATTCCGGGTAAATTCATTCCTTTGTTCGATTTTAAAGTGCCACCAACAATAATTTTACATAACAATGATTTTTCTTTTTTCTCTTTTACTTCTAAATTTATTAGTCCATCATTAATTAAAATTGTGTCCCCAATTTTTGCATCAATCACTAAATTTTTATATGAGGTTGAAATAATTTTTTCGTTTCCTAAAACATCTTCAATTGTTACCTCAATTATAGCATTAGTGTCAATTTCAATCGGTTCTCTTTCTAATTTTCCAATTCTTATTTTTGGTCCTTGCAAATCTTGAACAATTGATATGGGCAGTTTTCTCTGATGGCAAACAGTATTTATTCTGTTAAATAGTTCTTTAAAATAATTTTTATCACCATGAGAAAAATTTAATCGAAAAGCATTTGCACCGGCATCAATAAGCGCAAGTAATTTTTCTTCGGAATCTGAAGAAGGACCGATAGTAGCTAAAATTTTAGTTTTTACAATTCTCTGACTCACTTTTCACCTATTGTTTTTGTTTCCAACTTACTATCGGAATTACTTGGATTGTTTTTATTTGGCAGAGGTCGCAACCTGGTTTTCATCTCTTTTAGGCATTTTTCAACAGTTCCAAAAACCGTATTGGTTTGGTATTTGCAATTTTTCATAAGTTTGCCGGCTTTAACTCCGGTTAGAAGTTCAATTGCTTCATCAACTGTTTTTATTGAGTAAATTGCGAATTGTTTGTTATTTACAGCCTCAATAACTTCGTCCTTTAACATTAGGTCTCTCACGTTCTGATGAGGGATTATTACTGCCTGTTTATTATTTAAGCCTCGTGAATTACAAACATCAAAGTATCCTTCAATTTTTTCATTTACTCCGCCAATTGGTTGAACATCACCTTTCTGATTAATTGAACCGGTAATGGCAAAATGTTGTTTTATTGGTATTTCTGCAATACTGGAAAGAAGAGCACAGACTTCGGTGACTGAAGCACTATCACCATCGATCATTCCATAACCTTGTTCAAAAACTAAACTGGCAGTAAACGAAAGAGGAACCCGTTTACCAAATTTTTCTCTAAAATAACCGGTGATAATTAAAACGCCTTTGTTATGCGTGCTTCCACTAAGTCCAGCTTCACGCTCCACATTAATTATATTTCCATTTCCCAAACCAACCGAAGCTGTTATTCTAGCCGGCTTACCGAATGAATAGTAGTTACTGCCATAAACAGCCAATCCATTAATTTGACCAACTCGAGAACCTGCAGTATCAATCATTATTGTTTTGTCTTTTATCATTTCCATAAGCTTGGATTCATGCATGGCGTGTCTTTCAATTGCAGAACCATATGCTTTATGAACATGAAGTGAGGTTACAATTTTCTCACTTTTTTCTAACGCCCAAAAATTTGATTCTCTTGCCAGATCTGCAATATATGCAAATCTTGTTGTTAATTTATTTTGATTTCCGGCAAACCTAGCACCATACTCTATTATTTTACCAATTGCAGACTTATCAAATTCTAACATCTTTTCTTGAGTTACAAGTTTTTTAATTACTCTGGCGTATTCAAGTAAAGTATTTTCTGATCTTGGCATTTCATAATCAAACTCTGCTTTAATTTTAAATATTTTATTAAAATCATCCTCGTGGTTCGATAAGATATAATAGGAATAATTATTTCCGATCAATATCACCTTACAATCAATCTCTATCGGTTCTGGCTTTAATGTGCTTGTTGTGGTTTGGTACAGGCTTGACAAATCTTGAATATCCAATTTGCCATATAACAATACTCGCTTTAGTGTTTTCCAAACTCCAGGTTCTTGAATGGCATCTTGAGCATTTAAAATTAAGTAACCACCATTTGCCCTCAGTATTGACCCGGGTTTTATGTTAGTGAAATCCGACTGCCAAAATCCTGAGCCATCATTAACTTTTTCAATTGCACCGAATAAATTTGAGTATGTTGGTGATGTTTCAATTATCACCGGAGCATCTTTAATATTGGAGTTATCAAGAAGCAAGTTTACTTTGTAATTGATTAGATCTTCAGCTGATTGAATTTCTTCATTCCCTTTCATCTGAGTAGCCACTTTAAATATCTCTAAATCCTCTAATATATTTTCAGCAGTTTTATCAAGATATTTTCTAACTTTTTTAATTTTGTATTTGTTTTTCAAATCATCGAAAGTTGCTGAAATTAGATTTTTAACAGCTTTGGATTCAAGTTCAGTAAGTTCCCCCTGAAAAGTTTGAGTTAATTTAATGCTCTCTTTATAAACAATAAAAAGTTCATCTTGGTGACTAGCATATTTCTTAATTATTTGTTGGGCTGCTTCTTTATTTATCTTCTTCTCATTTACTAGCTCATCTAATTGCTGAACGTAAACAGGCTGATTATCAATTATGGCAAAAATTTCTGGTCGTGTAACTTCTTCTGTTTTTATTTGTCCTAAGGTAAGATTATCTTTCTTTAATTTCTTTTCAAAGTTCCCCATTAAAGACTGCTGAGATTTAGTATACTCTTTCACTAATTTCTTCCGTTCAGAAATGAAAGGCTCTCGTTCCAATATTTGAGGAATATTTTCATGCAGCAGTTTAATAGAGGATTTCATATCATTCTTAAACATTCTTCCTTGCCCTGCAGGCAGAACTAACAATGTTGGATGATCATTATCTCTAAAATTATTAACGTAGAGATAATCATAAAGTTTTGCACTTTTTTGTGTTAAAAATTCCTTCAACATTTTTTTAATCGAAGTTTGCTTGCCGGTACCGGAAAGCCCTGTAATAAAAATATTATATCCAGGTCCGTCTATATTGATACCCAATTTCAGAGCGTCTATTGCTCTCTTCTGACCAACAATTCCTTCAATTGGAGTAATGCTATCTGTAGTATCAAACTTAAAACATCCTGTGTCACAAGTCCATTTTAATTGTTCGGTAGTTAGTTGCTTGTATTTAGGAGCTCTGTGAAGTGTCATTATCAAACCATTATTTTTATATAAATTTTGGATATAAAATATAACCAAATCTTTAATTCAATTAATGCTAAATTTAGTATTCATGTTTCACAACTAAATAAGATGTTTAATTAATTCGAAATCCACTTCAATTACTGAAGGTGGAAATTTTCTATTTAAAAAAATAATTATGAGCGATAATTTTTTAACTGACCTATCTACCTTAAAGTTTTTTAAGGAATTAACAAGTAATATTGATAAGATTAAAAATGAATCTAACAAAGTACTCACTTCATCAATATCTGGTTCTGCAAAAACTATTTTAATTTCGATTTATAGTAAAAAAGAAAATCAAATTCTTGTCCTTCTACCGACAAGGCAATTAGTAAATGAGTTAAATGTTGAACTGACAATCTTAGGAATAGAAGATAAAGCTATTGTTATTGATAGTCTTGAGGTTGAAACAATCCAAGAAAAACTTACTTCAATCAAGAATAAAGATTCTGTTATTATTATTTCCACCTTTGATTTATTAAAAGTAAAATTACCCTCCAAAGAAGAAATTGATAAAAACACAACAAAGTTAGAAGTTGGCAGCGATATAACATATGATGATCTTGTTGAATACATGTCTTCAATTAATTACAATAATGAAAAAATTGTTGGTGATCCCGGATGTTTCGCTGTTAGAGGATCTATCATTGATTTTTGGTCATTTAGCGAAGAGCATCCATGTAGGTTGGAGTTTGATGGAGATTTTCTGGAATCCATAAGATTTTTCGATCCGGAAAGTCAGAGATCGTCTAATAGGGTTGAATCAGTTACAATTGCCTCATCTATTGAAGAGAGCGGAGATACATTATACAGACAGTATTTTTGATTACTTAAATAAACCATATGTATTTGCAAATAAAGTTGATTTAGAAAATTCGATAAAGAAGAAGATTGATAAAAATAAAATTGAAAATGAGAGTAATGATTTAGATGAAGAATTAAAAAAAGAATTTTTTGAGGAGAATGTTGAACAAAACGAAAAAATTGATACAGAAGCTAAATTATCCTTGAATAATGATCTGGATTTGACAACACTATATAACAAAGATGCATTTTGGATTCTTGAAAATCCATTTGGAAATACAGAGAATAGTTTTACACTTAGTATTAAATCCCCGCCGGTAATAAATTCAAATTTCACACTTCTTTTTAAGTATCTGCAAGATTATGCAGATCAAAATTATAAAATATACATAACCGCTGAGAATGAAATTCAAGGCAGAAGACTTCTGGATTTACTTACCGGCTTTAACGATGAGCTTAATAAATTATTTGAATTAGGGTTTGTTAAAATTAAGGTTCTTGCTATCAAAGAAGGCTTTCTTCTTCCCGATGAAAAAATTCTAGTTCTTACTGACTATGAGGCTTTCAATAAGCCATACAGAACAAAAATTTCGCAAAAACAAAAAATCAAAAGATCCAGAGTAAAAGAATTTGCTTCTTTAAAAATTGGAGATTTTATTGTTCATGAGAATTTTGGTGTCGGAAAATATATTGGTTTGGAAACAATAAATATTGGAATGGTTGAACAAGAGACAATCAAAATTCTTTATGCAGAAGGAGGATTAGTCTATCTAAACTTGAATTATCTATCGCTTATAAAAAAGTATTCTTCTGCCGATAAAGTTCCACCAAAATTAACAACACTTGGAAGCAGCGAATGGAGATCAGCGAAGAAAAAAGTAAAATCAAAAATAAAAGAAGCGGCTAGAGATTTAATTAAGTTATACGCACAAAGAAAATCTGCAATTGGATTTGCATTTAGTGAAGATAGTGTATGGCAGAAAGAATTGGAAGCATCTTTCTTATATGAACCAACTCCTGACCAAGCCAAAGTTACAGATGAAGTAAAATATGATATGGAACAAGAAAATCCAATGGATAGGTTGGTGTGTGGAGATGTTGGATTTGGTAAAACAGAAATAGCTGTAAGGGCAGCATTTAAAGCTATTAATGATGGAAAGCAGGTTGGAATGTTGGTTCCTACAACTATTTTAGCTGAACAGCATTACAATACTTTTAAGGATAGAATTGCTCAATTTCCTGTAAAAATTTCTGTGCTATCTCGTTTTGCAAATAAATCTAAACAAACTGAAATTATTAAAGAATTGGCAGAAGGCAAGGTTGATGTTGTAATTGGAACACATCGTCTCTTATCAAAGGATGTAAAATTTAAAGATTTGGGTCTTTTAATTATTGATGAAGAACATCGCTTTGGAGTAATGGCGAAAGAGAAACTAAGGCAATTTAGAGTAAATGTTGATACATTAACTTTAACAGCGACACCAATTCCGAGAACACTTAATCTTTCTCTGCTTGGTGCACGCGATTTATCAATTATAGCAACACCGCCACCCAATAGACAACCAATTTATACCAAAGTTGAAATTTTTGATATTGTTAAAATCCGCACATGGATTCTTGATGAAATAAAAAGAAAGGGACAAATATATTTTGTTCACGATAGAGTTCAATCCATTGAAAAAATATCTTTGTATTTAAAGAAGCATATTCCTCTAGTAAGGATATTAGTAGCTCACGGTCAAATGAAACCAGCCGATTTAGAAAAGGTTATTTATAGCTTTATGAATAAAGAGGCCGATGTTTTAATATCTACTAAAATTATTGAAAGTGGATTGGATATTCCTAATGTTAATACAATAATTATTAACAGGGCAGATAGGTTTGGGCTTGCAGAACTTCATCAATTAAGAGGAAGAGTAGGGAGATCGGATAGGCAAGCATACAGTTACTTTCTAGTTCCGTCATTAACTTCATTGGCTAAGAAAGCTGTTAGAAGACTTCAAGCAATTGAGGAATCCACAGAACTGGGTGGCGGTTTTAACCTTGCCATGAGGGATTTAGAAATTAGAGGTGCCGGTAATTTGTTAGGAACGGAACAATCTGGCTCAATAGATACAGTAGGGTTTGAGATGTATGTTAAACTTTTAGATGAGGCAGTTGCTGAACTAAAAGAAAGTGAATTTAAAGATGTATTTAAAGATTTACCAAAACATCTGTTAAGATCCGACCCAACAATTGATACCTATTTTGAAGTTGGTATTCCAAAATCATTTATGCCGGATCAATCCGATAGACTTAGTTTTTATCAAGCACTCTTTTCAATGATAAAACTTGAGGAATTGAGCGAGATAAAAGAAGAACTAGAAGATAAGTTTGGAAAGTTCCCTGTAATTATTGAGAGGTTAATTCTCACTGCTGTATTACGATTTTATACTTCATTCGTTCAGTTTGAGCGAGTTGTAATTACACGAAAAAAAATCATTCTTATTTTACCTAAGGGAGATAATGAGGAGTTTTACACAAACAAGTTCACATCAATGATGGAGTTTGTTGTTAAAAAATATCCCAAAGAGATTAAATTTTTACAAGTGAAAAATGTTATGAAGCTAGAGATAGATAATAAATCAGATAATCCGGAAGCTGCATTGAACTATACAATTGATTTAATAAATGAATTTATTGAGCTTTTTAATCTTGATGTTAGCTAAGTAAGATTTATATGATAATCTTAGAAAATTCTGTGAACGCTAAGTTTTTTTGCTTTGTGTATAGTAAAAGTTAAAGCCATTAGAAATTGAACAAAACGGAATTGAATCCGTCTTATAAATAAAATAAGAAGCTGATATGAAAAGTGATAAAAATAATTCTGAATATAAACTATACGATACCTTAAAGAACGACCTTTATGAAGGTGGTTTTAGATCCGACCTTCAAAATGATTATAGTGAGCTTAAAGAGTTTTTCTTAAATAGTGAGAGAAAAACTCGCTTGGCAGAAATGGGGAAAATCAAACGATTTTTCTATATGGCGTGGTGGTTCCTTGAAGAATTGTTGTTAAAGTTAAATCCAACAAGAAGACTTGTTTTAATTATTGGAATAGTATTGCTTGTATTTACAGGAAAGTATGGTTTAAATGGAAGTGATTTTGTTTTTTCTTCAGACACAAGTGTTTTCGGAGGAATTATTATTTTATTTATTCTTATGCTAGAGCTGAAAGATAAATTACTTGCAAAAGTTGAATTAAATGTAGGTAAAACTGTTCAAAATGCACTCATGTCAGAAAGAAACCCCAAAGTTCCAGGATGGAAAATTTGGCTATACACACAATCAGCAAATGATGTTGGTGGTGATTTGGTGGATATAATTAAAATTAATGGCAATAAATATGGTGTAACTCTGGCTGATGTCTCCGGCAAAGGACTTGGTGCAGCTTTGCTTATGGCAAAATTGCAAACAATAATTAGAGCATTTGCTCCAGATTATCACAATGGGTCGGAGTTTGGTGAAAAAATAAACAATGTATTTCACAAAGATATTTTGCCAAATAGTTTTGCGTCAATGGCTTATATTCAGATAGAAGAGAATAATAGCAATATTGAAATCTTAAATGCAGGTCATTTCCCACCGATTCATTTTAACAATGAAAGTGTAAAGCAATTAAACAAAGGGAGCGTTGCTCTTGGTTTGGCAGCCAATTCTCAATATCAAACTCAATTATTACATGTTCAGAATGGAGATTTTCTTTTGATTTTCTCTGATGGAGTAACTGAGGCGAAAAATATCAATTCAGAATTCTTTGGAATTGAAAGACTATTAAGTTTTATAAAAAATACAAATAAGCTATCTCCAGAAGAACTGGGTCAAAAACTTTTAAACTATTTGAATATCTTTATCGGCGATGCCAAAAAGCATGATGATCTTTCTATTGTTATCCTACAAAAAACCGAATAAGAAAGATAGTTTTTATTCAGACAAAGAAAAAAGTTGTATATACAACAGAAATAGGTTTGTTAACCCACCGAAACTTGCAAATCCAAAAAAACTATAGTAGATTAGCACATTAAATTTATGTATTGATATAAAAAGATGCTTTTTAATTGATATTTTGTACTTATTTAAAGGACAAAATGCCTTATAAAATCATTTGAAATTTTTAATTATAGGAAAATATTAGAAATGGATGAAATTAAAAAAGATAGTCAAAAAGAACTAAATGATCTGGAAACTCAAGAATGGTTGGAATCACTTGAATTTGTTTTGCAAACAGGTGGTCAAGCAAGAGTTAAACAGCTTTTACACGATTTAGATACTTACGCACATGAAGCTGGTGTAGAACTTCCGTTCACCGCTAATACCCCATACGTTAATACTATTCCTAAAAATAATGAACCTAAATTTCCCGGTGGAAGAGAAATTGAAAGAAGGATTAAAAGCCTTATTCGTTGGAATGCAATGGCAATGGTTGTTCGTGCAAATAAATTGGATCCAGGTATTGGAGGCCATATTTCTACATATGCGTCTGCCGCCACTTTGTACGAGATTGGTTTTAATCATTTTTTCAAAGGGAAAGATAACAATAACCAAGGCGATCAAATTTATTTCCAAGGACATGCTTCACCTGGAATTTATGCAAGAGCATATTTAGAAGGGAGGCTGGACGCAAAAAAACTCCACAATTTTAGACATGAATTACACGCAGGCGGAGGTCTATCTTCATATCCTCACCCAAGATTAATGCCCGATTTTTGGGAATTCCCAACTGTTTCAATGGGATTGGGTCCAATTATGGCAATTTATCAAGCTAGGTTTAATAAATATTTGGAAAATAGAGGATTGAAAACAGCAACAAATTCTAAAGTTTGGGCTTTTTTGGGAGATGGTGAAACTGATGAACCTGAAACTCTTGGTGCAATTTCATTAGGATCACGAGAAAAATTGGATAATCTAATATTCGTGATAAATTGCAATCTTCAAAGATTAGATGGACCTGTAAGAGGAAATTCCAAAATTATGCAGGAATTAGAAGCAAGTTTTAAAGGTGCAGGTTGGAATGTAATTAAAGTAGTCTGGGGCAGTGATTGGGATGAACTTTTGGAAGCTGATAAAACGGGACTCTTAACAAAAAGAATGAATGAAATTGTAGATGGAGAATCACAAAAATATATTGTTGAAGGTGGTGCTTATATAAGGAAGCATTTCTTTGGCAAATACCCTGAGCTCCTTGAGTTAGTAAAACATCATACCGATGAAGATTTAGAAAGAATGAAAAGAGGTGGTCACGATCCTGAAAAAGTGTATGCCGCTTATAAAGCTGCTGTAAATACAACGGATAAGCCAACAGTAATACTAGCCAAAACAGTAAAGGGATACGGATTAGGTGAAGCAGGTGAAGGTAAAAATATTACTCATTCTCAAAAGAAATTGAATGAAGATGAATTAAAAGAATTTAGAAGTAGATTTGGAATTCCTATATCGGACGAAGATGTTGTTGAAGCACCCTTTTACAGACCGGAAGAAGATAGCCCTGAAATAACATATCTCAAAAAAAGAAGACAAGAACTGAATGGATACGTTCCTAAAAGAATTGTAAAAAATCCCAAAATTGCGACCCCATCTGAGGAATTATTTAAGGAGTTTTATGACGGAACAGAAGGTCGTGAAGTATCCACAACAATGGTTTATGTGAGAATATTAACTAAACTTCTTAAGGACAAAGAAATAGGTAAATTAATTGTCCCAATTGTTCCAGATGAAGCAAGAACTTTTGGTATGGAAGCCCTCTTTAGGCAAGTTGGTATTTACTCATCAACTGGGCAATTATATGAACCGGTTGACAGAGATAGCTTACTTTATTACAAGGAAGCAAAAAATGGTCAGATTCTTGAGGAAGGAATAACCGAAGCCGGAGCTATGTCTTCATTTATTGCCGCAGGTACTGCACATATCACTCATGGTATTAATACAATTCCATTTTTTACATTCTATTCTATGTTTGGATTTCAAAGAATTGGCGATCTTGCTTGGGCTGCTGCTGATATGCAGTGTAAGGGTTTTTTAATTGGCGGTACTGCGGGACGAACAACTTTAGCTGGTGAGGGTCTCCAACATCAAGATGGTCAAAGCCATGTTCTGGCACATTCAATTCCAACAGTAAAAGCCTACGATCCCGCTTTTGCTTATGAACTAGCTGTAATTATTCGAGATGGTATTCATAGAATGTATGAACTTCAAGAAGATTGTTATTATTACATAACTGTAATGAATGAAAATTATGCAATGCCTGAAATGCCAAAAGGTACTAAGGATGGTATAATAAAAGGAATGTATAAATATAAAGCTGGAAATAAAAATTCAAAATTAAAAGCCCATCTTTTAGGAAGTGGATCAATATTAAATGAAACTTTAAAAGCCCAGAAAATCTTAGAAGAAGATTATAAAGTATCTGCTGATGTTTGGAGTGTTACAAGTTATAAAAACATACACTACGATGCACTTGAGATTGAACGTTGGAACAGAATGAATCCAACTAAACAACAGAAGAAAAATTATATTCAACAAGTTACAAGTGGCGAAGAAGGTATATTTATTGGAGCATCTGACTATTCACAAATTTTAACTGATGCAATTTCAAAATGGTTACCTGGCAAGCTAATAACATTAGGAACTCTTGGATTTGGTAGAAGCGATAATAGAGAAGCATTAAGAGATTTCTTTGAAGTAGATGCAAAACACATTGTTTATACTACTCTATATTCTCTTTTTCAAGAAGGTAAAATATCCAAAGAAGTAATTACAAAAGCGGCGAGTGATTTAAAAATAGACTCTAAAAAGAAGAGTCCAATTAATTCTTAAAGTAAAATTAAATTAGAGATATAAAAATGGCGTTTGAATTTAAACTTCCTGAATTAGGTGAAAATATTGAGCAAGCTGAAATTGTAAAAATATTAGTTAAAGCTGGTGATAAAATTGAGGTTGATCAAATTCTTCTAGAAATTGAAACCGATAAAGCAACAGTTGAAGTACCAGCCGAGTTTAGCGGTGTAGTTAAAACTGTAAATGTAAAGGATGGCGAAACAGTAAAAATTGGAACTATAATCTTCACTTATGAAGAAGGAACTGGATCTGTATCAAAGAGTGAAATTACGGTTCCTAAAGAAGAACTCCCGCAGCAAGAAGTTAATGAAGCTATTTCTGAGCCCCAAAAGGAAATTGCAGCGGAACCTGCAAAAACAGGCGTGCAAAGTGGAATTTTTGAATTCAGACTTCCTGAATTAGGTGAAAATATTGAATCCGCTGAAATCATAAAAGTTTTAGTTGCAGTTGGTGATAATGTTGAAGTTAATCAGGTTCTTCTGGAAATTGAAACAGATAAAGCTACAGTTGAAGTACCTGCTGAGTTTAGTGGTGTTGTTAAAGATGTAAAAGTTAAAGCTGGGGAAAAGGTCAAAGTTGGTTCAATTGTTCTAGTAGTTGAGTCAGGATCATCGCCAAAAAACAATAAAGAACTGACTAAAAATGAAATAGAAAAACAAGAGCCTTTAAAAGAGATTGAAAGAGCCAAACCGATTGAAAAAACAATTAGTGAAGTGCCCTCCAAAAATATATCTACATCATCTGAACTTCCAAGAAGGAAAGATTTCCCTGTAAAAATTGCTCCTGCAGCCCCATCCGTAAGAAGATTTTCTAGAGAGATAGGTATTGATATTAATGAAGTGAAGGGAAATGGACCTGGTGGCAGAATCTCGATTGATGATATAAAAGCCTTTTCAAAATCATTAAATGAAAGCATTAGATCTGGCGGAAGTGGATTAGCAATAGGTATAAAAAGAGAACAACTTCCTGACTTTAGTAAATGGGGCGATATTCGAAAAGAACCAATGAGTAATATTAGGAAAAAAACGGCTGAGCATTTGTCTTATGCGTGGTCAACTATTCCTCACGTAACACAATTTGATAAGGCTGATATAACAGATCTTGAAAAGTTGAGAAAACAATTTGCAAAAAATGTTGAAGTAGCCGGCGGTAAGCTTACAGTAACAGCTATTCTCTTAAAAGTAATTGCAACTGCACTTAAAAGATTCCCTCAGTTCAATTCTAGTGTTGACATGGATAATAAAGAAATTATCTTAAAAGATTACTTCAATGTTGGCATAGCTGTAGATACTGAAAAAGGTTTAATTGTACCTGTTATAAAGGATGTTGATAAAAAAAATATTGTTCAGCTTTCTACAGAACTTACAGAAATTTCTGTTAAAGCTCGTGATAAAAAAATTACAATTGAAGATATGCAAGGCGGTTGTTTTACCATAAGCAATTTGGGCGGAATTGGTGGAACGGCATTTACTCCAATTGTTAATGCTCCAGAAGTTGCTATTCTTGGTGTTTCCAGAGGTAATTATGAACCAGTTTACAAAGATGGCGAATTTATTCCAAGAATGATGCTACCACTTTCTTTATCCTATGATCATAGAGTTATAGATGGAGCAGATGCTGCAAGGTTTATTAGATGGGTTGTAACAGCACTTGAACAACCATTTTTGCTAAGCTTAGAAGGATAATTTTTTTACTTAATCTAATTCTAAATCAATGTTTGTTTTAGAGTGGGATCAATTTTGTTTAAGTAAATAAGTGTGAGAGTAAGATTAAGAGCAAGATTAAGATTATAAGTTGATATAGAATAATAAATTTAGAAGAGTATAATAATGAGCAACAAAACACAACTTGCTGTAATTGGCGCGGGACCAGGTGGATATACGGCTGCATTTTTAGCTGCAGATTTAGGAATGCAAGTCACACTAATTGATCCTCAAGAAAACCCTGGAGGTACATGTCTCTATTGGGGATGTATTCCATCTAAAGCTTATTTGCACGTTGCAAAATTATTGAATGAAGCAAAAGAGGCTCCAAATTGGGGAATCGATTTTGGAACACCCAAAATTGATATTGATAAATTGAGAGCATTCAAAGAAAATGTTGTGAAAATGAATACTAGTGGAACAGGACAATTAGTCAAGCAACGCAAAATAAATTACATTCAGGGTAAAGCAACATTTAAAAGCTCTAATTCTTTAGCTATTGAAAAAGTTGAAGGCGGACAAGAAGAATTAACATTTGAGCATGCGATTTTAGCAACAGGTTCGGTTTCATCAGTTATTCCCGCGCTTTCAATTGATTCTCCAAGAGTTATGGATTCAACAGTTGCACTTGAGCTAAAAGATGTGCCAAAAAGATTACTAGTTGTCGGCGGTGGTGTTATTGGAATGGAGCTTGGCTCCGTTTATGCTTCTCTTGGTAGTAAAGTAACGGTTGTGGAGTTGTTACCTTCTCTTTTACCTGGAGCTGACAAGGATTTAGTAAATATCTTTCAAAAAAGTATTGAATCCAGATTTGAAAAGATATTATTAAAAACAAAGGTTGCTAAATTAGAAGATACTGGAAAAGCAATTAAGGTAAAATTAGAAGGCGAAAATTTAGAACAGAGTGAACTAGAATTTGATAAAGTTTTGATCTCTATCGGTAGATCGCCAGTGACAAAAGGGTTAGGATTAGAGAATACGAAAATAAAATTAAGTGATAGAGGATTTGTTAGTGTAAACGAAAAGCTTCAAACTGATGACCCAAATATTTATGCAATTGGTGATATTGTTCCTGGTCCAATGTTAGCTCACAAAGCTTCGGCGGAAGGTAAAGTTGCAGTTGAAGCAATAGCAGGTCATAAAGTTGCTTTTGAACCTGCTGCAATTCCAGGGGTCGTGTATACAGATCCTGAAGTTGCCTGGGCTGGACTAACAGAAATAGAAGCAAAAGAAAGAGGTATTAAGGTTACTGTTGTAAGATTTCCTTGGGCTGCAAGCGGTCGTGCAAGAACAATGGACAGAACGGATGGCATGACAAAATTAATAATTGACCCCGAAACCGAACGAATTTTGGGAGTTGGAATTGTTGGTCCAGGTGCAGGCGAATTAATTGCTGAAGGAACATTAGCTATTGAAATGGCAGCCTTAGCAAAAGATGTAGCCTTAACAATTCATGCTCATCCAACTTTATCTGAAACAATGATGGAAAGCGCTGAAGTATTCTTTGGTCAGGCTACTCATTTATACAGACCTAAGAGAAATTGAATAATTTTTCAATAAACAAAGGTAAAGTATTTAACACTTAAAATTAGGATTTTGTTATTAATTACTGTATGTTTGAAGAGTAAGGCAGTAAACTTTAGAGATATGCCCGCGTTTTTCGGGTAAAGTATATGTAGAAGTAGAAGATGTAGAAGCAATTCAAAAAAACTTCCCTGTAGAATTTTAGAGCCCTGTCAAAAAAATCAATCAATTATTACAAAGGAGCACTGTTATGGCAGAGCGCAAAGAAGGAACAGTTAAATGGTTTAACAGTTCAAAAGGATTCGGATTTATTCAACAAGCAAGTGGTGATGATGTATTTGTACATTTTCAATCAATTGTTGGTGATGGTTACAAATCTTTAGAAGAAAATGATAAAGTTGAATTTTCAGTTACTCAAGGTCCAAAAGGCCTTCAAGCAGCTGATGTTAGACTTATGAATTAATACAGTTTATTCTGATATTAAATCCCGGCTTAGGTCGGGATTTTTTATTTTAAATCAAAATTAATTTGCTCTTTTTAATTAGTACTGTAGGAAGATTCTATTTATATTGTAACATATTAAGGTGGGAATTTTATTATGAAATACACAGTTGAATATTTACCTGACAAACAAATTGTTGAAATTAAGTTGAGTGGGAGATTAAATTTTCAAGTAGCTGAGAAATTCTCAAAAGAAGCATTAAAACTTGCGCGTAAAAATAATTGTATTAAATTTTTATTTGACCATAGTGAAACAATTATGCAAGGAAAAATTACTAGGCTGCACGCAACAGGTGATGAGTTGCAGCAATTCGGATTTAAGAATACTGATCATATTGCAATTTTAATTGGAAATTTGGAAAACTTTTCAAATTTTATCGAACCTAACAGTCAGAATGGCAATTGGAGCACAATTAAGTATTTTCCTACACAGAATATTCAGGAAGCAAATGATTGGCTTTTTCAAAGCAATCAATAAATTAGAAGTTTTTATTCCATTCAATTACTTTAACAAGGGAGATGAATATGGCAAAAGGTCAAAACGCTAAAAAAACAACAAAGAAAGAACCAGCAAAATCTATGAAGGAAAAAAAAGCTGATAAAAGAGATAAGAAAAAAGGGAAAGATTCCTCTAGCAGTATGAATAAATAAATCTAATACTTTAGAAAGTTTTTCCCAAAATAAATTAGTTTAGCAGTAAAAAGAAACTAGTTTATAAATTCAGTTTTAAACTTACTTTTATTGACTCTAACGTAAGTGGGGCTTTAGTTTCAAAGGGCCAATTCATTTCGTCTTGCTTTAGAGTAAATAAAAAATATGAAAGTCCATTTTTTAAAATAAAATATAAAACTGGCGCTATTTGAGGTGCTTCTTTAATAAGTACACCTTCGGTAAAAAAATCTATTCCGGTTTGAGAAAGTGTTTCTATAAAAAAACTTCCAAGTTGTTTCCAAAATAAATAGTGAGGAAAAATTACTTGGGTTTCATATTCTGCGCCAACGTTTAAAAATGAACTAATTTTAAAATCAATTCCTGCAACATTTGATGTCCCAAACTTTACAGCATTATTATATTTCTTAACTAAAGCAATATCACTATTGGGAAAATGCTGGTTAGTTTCTGATAAATAATAATCTAAATTGGGGACTTTAAATTTTGACTGATTCCAAATAAGGCTTAATTGGTATGAGGGAAATATAGCAAAGCTTCCAAAACTGTACCCGTAACCTTTTCTAAGTCCAACGCCAAATCGCCAAATCTCATAATTAGTATTCAGTGGCTTTTCAACATCCTTCAAATTATCTCTTACATAGGAAGAAATAAGGTAATTATCCTCAAATGATAAAAGTTTATAATTTGCAGCTGGTTTTAAATACCGTTTTCCAAGTTTAATTTCAGTTAATATATTTGGTTCAAATGGAGCTAAAACATTTTTATGATTAAGCTCACCAAACCCATAAGAAAACTCAACGAAGTTTTGATTGCCCGCATACCAATTACCAATATCAAATTTATCGGAAGCATTTATTGACTGATAATTTTGGACTTGTGCTAAGGTTGGCAGCAAAGAATAGGCGAAAAGGTAAATAAATAAAATTAAATTTCTGTTCATAATAAAAAAATCCCCTCAGCTTTCAATATATAAAAACTAAAGGGGAAAAATAAAATTTATAAGATTAAAAAGAGAAAAAATTTAACTAATAGTTTTTTTCTCTAATGATCTAACTAAAGTGTCCATTAAAACATCATTTTGTACTGGTTTTGTTAAAAATATATCTACACCAGCATTATAGGCATTATCTTTATCTCTTTGGAAAGCATGAGCCGATAAACCAACAATTGGAAGATTTTTATATTCTTCCATTTCGCGGATTTCCTGAGTTAACTGCAATCCATCCTTCTTTCCTCTCAATGAAATATCCATTAGAATAATGTCAAATTTGGACTGACTTAATTTTTCATAAAATGTGTCAGAAGAATCACAAATCTCAAGATCAAATTTTCTCTTTAAGAATATTTGCAAAAACTTTTGATTTTCGTAATCATCTTCAACAATAAGTAATTTTGGTTTGGTTTGTAGTTCTTCGCTCATTTTTTTACCACTTTTTTAATTTATTATCGACTTTTTTTTAGCTTATTCAATACCCAACATAAAAAATATTAAGCTAATTATGGGTTTATAAACATTATCGAGAAAAAGGTTTCAATTTTTAGAACAAATGCAGGAAAATACATCGGGAATTTGGACTATTTAGTCTTCTATACAATAAAGTTTGTCAAAAATATTAAAATTATTCCAATTATAAAAATTTGAAAGAATATTTTAATTGTTGCTAACAATTAAAGATAGCTAAATTAGAAAGGTATTATGATAAATAAATCTAAATGTGTAATTGAGATTCTGTAAAAAGTTTACTATTCAACTTTTTTAAAACGTAATAGATTATGGAGATTCTCTTGAATTTTAACAATAGTTCTCAGATTGAAGCATAATGCTTCTACGCATACAAATTCGGAAATGATATATATCATTTCCGAATTAACGTTTAATATTATTCTTCAGAAACTAAAATATCCAAACTTATTTTAGTAAAATCATTTTTCTAGTTTCAACAAAATTCCCAACTGTTAATCTATAATAATATATTCCATTAGAAAGAGATTCTGCATTAAGTACAGCCTTATGAGTTCCCGAATTTTTTACTTCATTAACAAGAGTTGCTACATCGCGACCAAGAACATCGTATATCTTAAGAACTACACTTGAGCTAAAGCTAGAGGCTACATTTGTGTTGAGAGGGATTGTATATTCAATTGTAGTTGTTGGGTTAAATGGGTTTGGATAATTTTGAGAAAGTTGAAACTCATTTGTTAGACTTCTTTCCTCCTCAACATCAGTTAAAGTTAGTTCTGAGTAAGAAATAGATTTAGACTGCAAAACTTTTTTACTTGATGTACTTTGCACATATGCAATCACTTTAATGCTATCTGTATTCCATGAGTTATTCATTGCAAAAGAGGTGGACATGTTTTTAGTTTCATTTAATGCAATACTAATTGCATCTCCGTTTACTTTTGCAATTTTTCTCATTACATTTTTATGATACCGAATGTTGTTCTGTCCAAGATAATCAATGTTTTCCACCACCACAAAATTTACTTTTAAATCTGATTCAGTAATATCACCGGTTCTTACAATGGCAGCATTTATTGTAAAATCATTGGTTGTGTAACTTCCAGATAATGATATTTCTAAAGGGCTTGATTCAGCAACCAAATTATCCAAATTGCTTGCCCAATTATTATAACTATTAGATACATGGGTTCCATTGAAATAAGCTTGTGGAGTTGAGGAAGCAGGGCCATATAAAATGTTTTTAGCCGATGCATCAGAAGTATTGTGTTGATAAAGCTGGTCGGAAGAGTAAGGGAAAGCCATATGATAGTAAATAAATTCTATTTTACTACCATTTGCTGTTTTCAAATAACTATTTAATGAGGTGTGTGATGGCGGACATACAGGGCAATGGGAATTAGTTAATATTTCCACCAACACTTTTCTCTCACTTGCATTTATTGAAGTGAGGACTATTAAAAAAAGTATGAGAATTGTTTTATATAAATTTTTCATATCTGCCTTTTTGCTTATTATAAATTAGTTTGTAATGTAAATCTTAAACCTTTAAAGGGAAGTAAATATCTGCAAATGCCATTTGAACAGACTTGTCCGCCTCTTTCTCTACCATATGAAATTGTTACTAAATTCGCACCGGAAATTCTGTAACCCAATTCGCCAACTAACCAATCTGTTCTTTCAGATAAATCAAAATTATTTGTTGTCAACTCATATCTAATTGCGAAGGTCGCTTTTCTATAGATTGAAGTCAGAACAGAAAAATAATGGTTGTTATAATTAGTTTGTCCAATGTTATAATTATCATCTACATTTTCAAATTCATATTGAAAAAGTGCTGAAAGATTACTAGAAAATGGATATTGAAATTGTAAGGGGACGACTATTGATTTAATTGTATGACTTCCGTTTTCACCGGTAAAATAACTGTAAATAGTTTTTTCTCTTGATGCAATTCCAAATCTAATTGCTGTGTTCATATTAAAATAATATTCGCCTTCCGCAAATAATTCTTTAAATGGAGAATATTTATAATCTGAAGATGGGAGAAAATTTGAACTTCTTTTTTCTTCAGCAAACAAAAAGTTAGTTGTGTTAAGAACATAAGAGTTGTGTTTGCTCGCAAAACTATAATTTAGATTTAGATTAAAATCATCATTTACAGAATAGTTTGCGTCAATCTGAAAGCCAACTTCATCATTAAAATCAACTTCTTGTAAAGATCTAGACAGAAACACATAGCTGTGTTCTTTCATAACAATGGGAGGATTTTGAAATGGTAAGAGTTTAGTTGTTCTCGTCACATCGTCTTGGAGATAAGGATCTTGGCGATCAAAGTTATAATTTTTATAATCAATGGTAATCCCAAAAGATCCTTCAGCAAATGAGAAAGAAGAGTATAATCCATTCCCGTTTGATGAATTATTTTGTTCAGGTGTATTCGTCCACTTATTTGCCCAACTTATAAACCAATTAAACTGTTCGTGATTAAAATCTAAATAAACTTCTGGCAATTCAGAATTTGCAGACAATTTAGTATCATCAATTTGTGGGATTAAGGAAACAGAACTAATGAACGAAACTCCAATTTTCAAAGGATTACCGATGTCATATTCTATATTTCCGCCGCGTATCTTATAATTCTCGAATCTGGTTAGAGTAACAGAATCTCTAAAATCAATACTTCCAGCGATTATTGAAGCTTTCAAGTTATCAACTTTATAACTTGCTCTAATTCCATCTATCCAAGTATCAAATGCCAATCCTCTATTTTCAAAAAGATTTAGTACTAGACCTCTGCCGTACAGCTCAGAAGAATTACCAACTCTAACACTTAGATCATCTTTTGTGTATTCCACAAATCTTCTTTTTATTCCTTTGAAAGAATCGCCAACTTCGGGCGGATCGTCATATAAAAATCTAAATCCAACCACTAAATTTTCAGGCAAAGCAAGTCTTACATCTGTTAGATTTTCAAAATATTGAAAATTACTCTTCAAACTTCCCAGACTTTGTTCACCATTTCCGTAACGAAGCAAATTAGAAACGGAAGGACGAATTTGAGCCGAAAGATTAACCGCAAATAGTAGTATGAATAGTATTAAATATTCTTTTCGCAATTATTCACCTAAGGCTTTTTTAATTTCTTCTTCCAATTCAATTTCGTCCCCAGGTAAATAGCCAATATGAGTATAAATAATTTCACCTTTATTATTAAACAAAACAGTTAGTGGAATTGATTGTCCGTTGAACTTTTGAAAAATTTCTTGGTTTGGATCGAGCACAATTGGAAATGTAACATTATGTGAAGCAACAAACGATTTTACTTTTGCTAAACTTCTTGGCGAATCTTGGTTTATACCAACAATTGCGAATCCTTTTTCCTTATAAGAATTATAAAGGTTTTCTAAATGCCTCATTTCTGCTCTGCAAGGTTTGCACCATAATGCCCAAAAGCTTACTAGTGTTATATTTTTACCTGTAACTTCAGAGAGAGAGAACTCTTTATTATCCAAAGTTTTTGAACTAAAATCAATATTGTTTTGAGAAAAAACTGAGCCGTAAAATATTATGATAAAAATTAGTGTCTTGAATGTTTTCATATTGCAATTGCAATTAAGGATATTTTGTCTAATTATTGCACAATATGCAAAAAAAAGTTCACAAAAGTATCACAAGTTTATTGTGCTTAATTCAAACGAGATTACAAGAAAATGATTTATCAATCAATGAGCGAGTTGAAGAATTAAAATATGCCGTCATTCCAGCTGAACGTAGTGAATGCCGGAGTCTTTATGTATAACATTGCACAATATTTTAAGATTCCGTTATTGCAAAAAACACAAACCGTAATGACAGAAAAATACAAATATTACATTTCACTTTAAAAGTAGCATCTTTTTACTGTAAACATTATTATCAAATCTTAACGAATAATAATAAATTCCGCTTGAAAAATTTGTTGCATTCCAGACGGTTTTGTAAATACCTGGTTTTTGAGGCTGGTTGACTAAGGTTGTTATTTCACGACCAAGTACATCATAAATCTTAAGTTGTATAGGTATATGGCTATTCGTCTCAACATAAGGAACTGAATATTCAATTGTGGTTGTTGGGTTAAATGGATTTGGGTAATTCTGAGAAAGAGAAAATTGAGTTGGAAGATTATTCCTATTCCCCTCAGCTATTATACCAGTAATGTTATCTAATTTGAAGATATTACAATAAGTATCAAATCCAAGATTACCAGATCTTAAATCCGACCATGTAAATATTAAGTCATTATTTTTTATTAGCACAGAAATGTCTTTCATATACTTTGGGTTATCGGTTGTGATCATAAATTCTTTGTTCTCTGGGACTCCGGTCGTATAGAAAACACGTGCATAATATATTCCAGGAATTGTATTTTTTGAATAAATGGCTAGAAATTTGTAGTCTGTAATTTTCTCAAATACTAGATTACCTACATTTTCAGCAATAGTGAATTTGTTAACTAATGTGTCTCCAGCAACTGATAAAACAAATCCAATTGTTCTATTGGGATATTCTGTTTGAGACAATAAAAATTTATTGTTTCCGAGATACAAATTTGCATAAAGATCAGCTGGTTGCGAAAGTTTTTCAAGCGAATTTGAAATTAATTGCCACGAATTATTCCACATTATCCAGAATGAATTCGTCCCTTCATCATAAAATTTTAATTGGGAGATATATTTTCCATCACCAACTTCAACTTCTTTTAGAAGCAATCCGTTATAGTTGTACAATCTCAGTTTAGTTAAATTTCCATTTGTGTAAAGAACAACAAACTCTTCTTCACTTATTTTTTTTACAAATGAGTTGGTGTAATAATTATCTCCTAAGAATAATGTATCGGAAAATGTTTTATTCCAGTTGGCGTCGTAAATATTTATTCCTGTCTGAGCTTTATAATTCTGCAGATAGGTTTTCCATGAACTAACGAAAATCTTATCACTTAAGAAAACAAATTGATTGCCTTCTAAGTTAACTTGAGGACTGTTTAAAACACCTTTATTGTCAACTACTTTTGCGAAATTACCGGTCTCATTTTGCCAACTAATCAAATAACTGTCTTCAGTTATGTGAGAAATTTTTGGAGATTCTTCGTTACTTCCAATTTGGTCATCATTTATTTTTGTACTTACGACCGTCTCAAATTTGTTGTTTTTAATTAAATAAATATCCTTATCAATTATCTGTGCGTTGTAATATTCGTTCTCTGAAATAAGAAATGGATTATGATCACTATCCCTTCTTGCTCCATTTTCTTCTACAAAAGTATTTGTTAATTCCCCAGAACTATTAAATGAAAGAATAAGATTAGAATGAATAATTTCGGACGAAGGATAGGGCAGATATTCATTAAAAGATAGATATAGTATAAAGATGCCATTATTTATTTGAGATAGCGCAAAGGATTGTAATCTTTTATCTGGAGAAGAATTACTTGAGAAATAGTTATTAAGCGATATTTCTTTTTTGGAGGTAACAATTTGCCAGTTGTTATTGATGATAACATAACTGAGTTTTAAGGAATCAAATGCAGTATAAAAAATAATTGACGTAGAATCGGTCAACAGATTCATTTTAATTTCAGAGTTATATTGCATGCGATATAGAAAATCTTCAGGATATTCATCAATGATAAAAGTGTTAGTATTGGAAGTATCCGAAAAGTTAGTAAATGTTAAATAAATTCCTGAAGGCAAACCTTCGCCGTATTCATTAAAATTTGTCCAGGCTACAATTTGTTTATTATTATTTGAAATGAAAGAGAAGGGAGATATTCTACTTGAGTTTACAAGCTCTGAAAAATTAAATTCATTATTTACATTACCAATATTGTCAATTTCCCAAAATTGAATATTGCCATCATAATTTAAAGCGTATAGATAGCTATCCTTAGTTGGATATAACTTGTTTGATATTCCAAGGAAGCCAGTTCCACACCATGGTAATGATCCACCTTTAAGATTTACAGAATCTCGAATCATCTCATTATTTTTATTATAAATAGATCCGATAAAAGATAGGGAACCAGAATCAAAATACTCACTATGAAAATAATGATATTTTTCAGAAACACTTAAAAAACTAGAATTATTGTTTAAAACAATATTTTGATTTCCATTAACTAGAAAATTTATTCCTATTTTATTACCAAGTGAATCAAATCTTTGAGCAAATGTGCTTGCCAATCCTGTTCTAAAATCTCTCCAAGTAACAATAAATTCCTTATTATTATTCGTAAATAGTTTTACATCTTCCTGAATAAAAGTTGATGTTAAATTATCTGAGCTCACTTTGAAATCATTAACAAACGGTTTCGGAGTAAATTGAGCAAAAATAATATTAGCGATTAAGAAGAAAGCGACAGTTGTTTTCATTTTTCATATTCCTTATTTCAGCACAATCATTTTTTTTGATTCAGCAAATTGACCATTGGTAAGTCGGTAATAGTAAATTCCACTTGCAAGGTTGCTTGCATTGAACGTTACTTGATAAGTTCCGGGTTTCTTTTTCTCATTAACCAAAGTTGTTATTTCTTTTCCAAGAATGTTAAAAACTTTCAAAACAACACTCGAGCTAAAGCTCGAGGCTACATTATCTTGTCCCGGATTTAAGGGAACTTTAAATTCAATTGTAGTCGTTGGGTTAAAAGGATTTGGATAATTTTGGGAAAGGCGAAATTTATTTTGTAGAATATCCGATTTATTATTTAGACCAACCAAAGTTCCATATTCTACACCATTAACTTTAGCATATTTTAATTGGTAACGGTAAACAGTTCCAACAACTTCTATATCAAGGATTGATTTATAGGTTAATCCAATATCTTTAGAATATTCAAACGATGCTAAAGAGCCAAAATTTATTACAATGTAGGGTGAATACCTTTGTGTTCTGAGTTGCATTCCTAAAATTTGTTTTTCATAAATACTATCCAAGTATGTTCCACTAAACATGGGGTGCTCATCTCCAATATCCATAAGTAAATTATCAACTATACTTTCTGTCCCAGATGTTTTATATGAGTAAACATTACCATTACTTGAATCAATTCTTATATATTCAATTTTATTTCCTTTAATCTCATCTAGAATTTTAAAATAACTTACGTTATTTGGCATAATAGTATCTCCAATTACTTTTCTATATGCAATAGAATAAGTAGTATCTGTAAATCCACCGAATACAGCTTTTTCGTATTGCCAAATATCACCAATGTGCAGTGGGTAATAGTCAAGTGCATTAGTAATTGAATATTGTATTAAACGTTTTGGATTACCATTATCATATTCAACAATTCTATTTGGTAATGAAACAAAGAAATTACCATTGGGTGACTTATAAATTCCCCTGATTATATTTTCTTCTTCTATAAATGAATTAAAAGTTTGAGCATAATCAGTAGATTTTTTAACTTCGTTTTGTACTGATATATACACCTCCCCAGATGTTTCATCATCTAAACAGATATTTGTAATTTTTAGAGTTGAGTTTATCTCTTTCCAATTATTGTCATCACCGAAATTCTCAGAAACTAATAAACTGTTAAAAGCATTAAAAATATTTTGAGAATCAAAATTGACAGGTATAAGAGCGTAAATATGTTGCTGATCTGAATCAAATAATAATTTTGTTCCACTATTCCATACACGTTGGTCGGAAATTTTTGTAAAAGTTTTTCCTGTATCATTAGATTTATAAAGAAATTGATCATTATCATATCCAAAAATAATTGAATCATTAAAAGGGGAAAAACTTAAATAATTAATATATGGGTTTCTTTGTATTTCAATTGAAAAATCACTCCATGTTAATCCAGCATCAAAACTTTGCATAATCCAGCTTCCAGCAACAGCATAAATGTGGTTCGAGTTTTTAGGTGAAATATATAGATCATTAAAATATCCGAGTATTCCTGCAACATAATTCCTATCGTATCTTACTATTCGACCATCTGGATCTATGCCTAATGAATTTACACTATAGATATATTTATTGGGATCATTATCAATAAATTCTATATCACCGACTATAGATCTTGTAATATGATCTTCAGATACATAATTATTTTCCATTCCATTAGTTATAATATTTACATTATTATTGTGAGTATTGTAAACTTGATAAATAAATTTAGTGGAGTCCACATATAGGTTGCGCGCCGAATCATATAAACTTAGTTTTGACGATTTTGTTGTATAATATAGGTGAGTAGTCCCAGTACTATCTTCAAATCCTTTAAGCGCAATAAATGTCGTATCAGTCTGTGAATACAAACTTGAAATAAATAGTAGAATGAAAATAACGCTTAACAATTGTCTTTTCACCTTCTTGTTCTCCATTAAAATTATTTCAGCACAATCATTTTCTTAGTTTCAATAAAACCATTTGTCTTTAATTGATAGTAATAAATCCCACTTGCCAGGTTGCTTGCGTCAATTATAGCTTGATAAGTTCCGGGTTTCTTTGCCTCATTAACTAATGTTGTTATTTCTTTTCCAAGAACATCATAAATTTTTAGTTGCACATTTTGTAGTGAAGGAAAATTTTCCTTCTTTAGCGAGGGAATCGTGTATTCAATTGTAGTTGTCGGGTTAAAAGGATTTGGATAATTTTGAGAAAGTGAATATTGTGTTGGAATTGTTTCCAAATTATTTTCATTAACTCCAACAAGAGTTGTGTCACCATATTTTACACCATTTATATAAGCAGCTTTTAAATTGTGGTGCTCATCAAATCCATCAATAATGAAGTTTAAAAAATAAGTTGTTCCTATACTTTCATTCAGTTTATATGAAAAACCATAACTATTATAAGTTGTAGTGTAAAGTCTATATCCTACTTTTTTAAGCTGCTGATAGAAAATATTTTCTTCTCCAGTTTCAGATAAATATATTAGTTGTTCACCGTATTGATCGAAGTACTCATTGACTGAAAGAAATGGTAAATTTATAGGTGCAATCAAATCAAATAGAACAAATTCCTTTTCAGTAAATTTATTGTACTTATAAATTTTCCCATTTAATGAATCAATCCTTTCATAATTGATTTTTACTAAATTAGTGTCTGATCTCAATTCATAAATTTGAAAATAGGTTTTATTATTTGAGAGAGTCGTATCTTTCATAACTTCTCTACTCAAGCTATAATTTAATTCACCACCATCCCATCCAATTATATATTTCACATCATAGATCCGCTTATCACCCACATGAAGCGGATAATAATCTAAAGGATTTACATCAACAATTTTATCATACTCAATCCATATTGCTTTTTCAACGTGATTAAAAATAGAGTTGTTTTGTAATTGTACAATTATTGAATCAATTTGAAATCCTTCAATCTGCCATATCTCGGAAACTTTACCATCAAATTCAAAAGTTTCTAGAACAGTTACCATTAAACTGTCCTTTATATTTTGAACAGAAGTGCTATTTGCTTTTGAAAAATTAGCAGAAATTCTTCCGCCTAAAAATTGAGGGGCATTTATATAAACCGTATCATCTAAATCAAAATAGTATTTGCCAATAATTGCTTGGGTCCCATTTTTATTGGGTAATCCGGTTTCATTTGGAATTATATTCCAGCTATATATTTTAGAAGCATGTGGTTTAAAAGTAAGCAATTCAGTTAAAGTTAAACATGCAGTATGCTCCCAAGAGTTAAAATCATTGAAAGAAAATTCGGCTTGGCATGTACCATGAGTTCCAGCACGAAATTCAAACGTTGTGTCAGCCGGATTGGTTACTTTACAGAATATTTGAATATTCTCGCCATACTCATAATGGTCTTTGTCAGTAAAGACGGAAAGTTTCAGTTGGGCAAAAATCGAAGAGGTACAAAGAGACGCAATTATAAAACTTTTGATAAAAAAGTAATACGATTTCATATTGCACCTATTTGTGATTTCTAGTGATATAATTAGATAATTATTCACTAAATAATCAAATTAATAATATTAAATCAATCCAATAAAGAAGGGATGAGAATTCTTGATTCAACTATTTAAGATAGACCATCTTCTTTGTACGGGAATAATTTCCCGTTGCAAGAGTGTAGTAATAAATTCCACTTGCCAGTCCGGAAGCTTCAAATTCAACTTTGTAGGTTCCAGGGCTCTTTGTTTCATTTACCAATGTCGATACTTCACGACCGAGAACATCATATATTTTAAGTTGTAGAGACGCATGGCTATGCGTCTCTACATAAGGAACTGAATATTCAATTGTAGTACTTGGGTTAAACGGATTTGGGTAATTTTGATAAAGAACAAATGAAGAAGGTCGGTTATTTTTTATGCTATTATTACTAGTTAGAGGGTTTAAGTCCATTTTGTACATGCCTCTACCGTGTGTTCCAATTGCCAAATAATTTTCTGTGGGATGAATTTTCATATCATTTACTACAACGGTTGGTAAATTGTTGCCCAAAACTTCCCAACTATTTCCCGCATCTTTGCTAAAAAAAGCTCCAATATCATTTCCTAAATAAAGTATATCAGAATTATTATTATCAATTGAGAAAGCATTTACTGGGGCTTCTGGTAAGTTACTGCTTATATCTCTCCAAGATTCCCCCATATTTTCACTAATAAATACATGTGATATTGGATCGACCCACCTTAATCCTGAAAAGGTAATAAATACTCTATTTTCATTTTTAGGATCAACCGCCAATCTTGTTACCCATCTTAAAGGAAGAGATGCGGAGATGTTCTTCCAAATTAATCCATAATCCTTTGAAACCCAAACGTTTCCATCATCGGTGCCTACATAAATTACATTTGAATTCGATGGTGCAACTGCAATAGTTGTTATAGTTCCAATTCTTGTATCTGAAGTAAAATTGGTTAGTTTGTTGCTGATTGGTTTCCACAAACTTGCTGCATCTTCCGTTCGGTATAATGTATGAGTTCCATAATATAAAACACTGGAGTTATTTGGGTCCATAACAACTGGAGTAGACCAATTAGTGGGCTCATTTTGATTAATTCCATTTAAAGCACCAATAAAATTTCTACCGCCATCTGTACTTTTTCCAAGTTCACCAAATTGTGATTCAGCATAAATAGTATTAGAATTCTTTGGATCTACAATTACATAAAAACCATCTCCGCCATAAATTGAACTCCAATTATTATCATTTCCGGTTAGTGTTCTAATGGTATTATTATCTTGTGTGCCACCATAAAATCTGTTCGGGTTTATGGCATCTAATCCAATCTCATAAAATTGTGTTATTGGTAGACTTACTGGTTCGGACCAAGTAATTCCACCATCGATGGAGATATTAATTCCACCATCATTTCCACTAATAATATAATTAGGATTTGCAGGATGGTAAGCTAACGCATGATGATCGACATGAAGTTGATTTGGACCTCCATAACCATAATTAAAATCCCATGTGGAGCCACTAGTAGATGATTTTAATAATGCTACATCAAGTACAAAAACTGTTTCGGGATTTTCCGGTTGAACACTTACTTGACCAAAGTACCAACCAAACGATCCACTTCCAGGGAAATCAGAATTCATTTTTGTCCAATTTGCTCCACTATTTATTGATTTATATATCCCAGTTAAAAATTCTCCATCTGTAAATACAGAATAAATTATTGCAGGGTTTGATCTTGAAATACTTAACCCAATTCTACCAACGTTTTCAACTTCACTATTGGGTAATCCAGTTTGAGAATCTAATTTATCCCAAGATTTTCCACCATTCGTAGATTTATAAATTCCGCTTGATTTACCGTAGAGATGAGTCTGACTTTTTAGTACAGGTCTTCTAACTCTTTCCCACATAGCAGCATATATTTCGTTTGGATTTTGTGAGTTAATTGCTAGATCAATAGCTCCGGTTGAATCCGAAATAAAAAGTGATTTTGACCAAGACAATCCACCATTTTCACTTAAATAAACACCTCTTTCAGGATTTGGTTGGAAATATGAACCGACTGAGGCAACAAAAACTCTTTGTGAATTACTTGGGTCAACAATTATTCTACCAATTGAGACAGTTGAATCAAGCCCCATAAAGCTCC
The DNA here is from genome assembly GCA_963704835.1 of uncultured Ignavibacteriales bacterium. GTDB lineage: Bacteria > Bacteroidota > Ignavibacteria > Ignavibacteriales > Melioribacteraceae. The sequence goes on from CAVPHW010000009.1 coordinate 172,726, forward strand.
AAGAGGCTCCTGCATCTAAAGATTTATAAACCCCAAATCCAGGGAAATTATTATGTCCACCATTTGCTTCACCGGTACCAACATAAATAATATTCGGATTATTTGGATCAATACCAATATCACCGATTGTTAAAGATGGTTGGTCATCAAATATTGGAAGCCAATTTACACCCATGTCAATTGATTTAAAAACTCCACCCGTTGCTGCGGCTGCATAAACAATATTTGGGTTATTAGGATTAAATTCAATATCAACAACTCTACCACCTATATTTGTCGGACCCACAAATTCCCAAGTTAAATCCTCTTCATTTTGGTTTTTACTAAGCTTTTTGAGTTTCTTTAATTTATTCAGTTGGTTAAGAGCATCTTTATAAACATTTTGGTCATACTTAAATAATGGGAATGATCGTTTTAACATTTCATAATCAGAAGGGAAAAATTTGGAATTTACTTGTTCTGAATCAAAAGCAGGCTGTGTTTTTTCATTTGACAGAAATACGAACTTAAACGCGAAAAATGATATTATTATGAAACTGGAAAAATGTATGAATATATTTTTTGATCGAAAATTTTTCATAAGTTCTTAACTTAGTTAAATATGATTATTTTTAAAAAGGGATATTTTTACAATTTTTTATTCAGTTAATAAAATAAATAAAATATTTGAATCCTAATTCATGGTTAAGCATCAAATTATAATAAATAATAGTGAAAAGAAATGCATATAATCTTTAAAAGAGTTTTACCAGTTTTGGCGGGAGCACTAATAGGATATGCCTATTATTACTATATAGGCTGTAACTCAGGTACATGTCCAATTACAAGCAATCCATATATTTCTACAGCTTACGGGGCTTTTGTGGGGGTAATTTTTGCGATCCCTTCTAAAAAGAAAAAAAAGAAGATTGACATTGATAACAAAACAGACTGAAATTGAAGATTTAGTGAAACTTATTCCGGATTCTGTTGTTTATTTGATGGAGAAAGGGATAAGATGTCTCAGGTGCGGCGAACCAATTTGGGGATCTTTAGAGAATGCCGCAAAAGAGAAAGGATTTAGTGATCACGAAATTGTTAAATTTGTTACCGAGCTAAATAATCTTTCATCCAATAAATAGATATTTAAGAGAATAGGAGCAATAGATGAGCAACAAAGATAATATTCAATCAAACGAGAACAAGAAATTTAATCTGCAAAATCCAAAACATAGAAGTTATTTATATACAGGATTGTTTTTGCTTGCAGTAGTTTTCTTTTTTGTAATAAACAACACAAACGGGGAACCAGAGCAAGGACCATATCCTCCAAATTATAATGTGGAAAAATCTGACTTTGTAAATCTTTCTGATTATAAAGGGAAAGTAGTTATTTTAGATTTTTGGGCAACTTGGTGTCCACCTTGTCGCAAAGGAATTCCTGATCTTATTGAAATTAAAAAAGAATTAAAAGACAAAGGTGTTGAAGTAATTGGTATTTCAATGGATTCATTTACAAGAGGCGGAGCAACAAAAAATGATGTTATTCCTTTTATTAAAGACTACGGAATAAATTATCCAATATTAATTGGCGACCCAAATGTTACTCAACAATATGGCGGAATTAATTCAATCCCAACATCATTTGTAATTGATAAAGAAGGGTATATTGTTTCTTATTACCAAGGACTAATTGAAAAGGAGCAGTACTTGAGTGATATTAATAAAGTATTAGCTGCTGATTATAAATCTGATAAAAAATATATTGCACCAGAATTTTCATTACCTAAAGCAAAATAAATTATGAATTACTTAAAATTAATTACGTTATTGGTAGTAGTCTCTTTGTTTTTCTTGTCATGCAAAGATGAAAACAAATTAGAGATGGAAAAATATTCGACCGAATTTAGAGGTTATTCATTGGAGTATATGACTAGCCTTAAGTCTGTTCTGATGAAGAATATGAAAGAGGGCGGACCAATGCAAGCGGTTTCGGTTTGTTCGGATACAGCATCAGAATTAACAGCTGTTTATTCTGGTACTAAAGGAATTACTATCAAAAGAGTAAGTTATAAAAACAGAAACGAAAATAATGCACCGGATGAATTTGAAAAAGAAGCATTGGATAGTTTTGCTGAATTAAATTCCAAGAATGAATTAACCGCCAATGCAGAAATAATAAAGCAAGTTAGTATGAATGGAAATGAATTTGTAAGATTTGCCAAACCGATACTTGTTGAAGCACCTTGCTTAGTTTGCCATGGCAGTTCAAATGAAATAAATATGGAAGTCACAGAATTTCTAAGTGTTAAATATCCTAATGATAAGGCTACTGGTTATAAAATTGGAGATTTACGCGGAGCAATTTCAATTAGTAGGAAATTATAATTGTCTTATTATATAAATTAGTTTAAACAAATGAGGCTGTCTAATAAAGTCCAAAATTGTCTTGCTGAACCAGCCTACAGGCAGGCATGTTTATTTTAGAAACTTTTTTAGCGAATTTCGATGTTTTAAATTCCGAATCAAGTATGGAATGCCAATTTTGAGACGCCCTCTTTTTTTATTTGAGGATTTTTATTTCTGGATTTATTACACCCATTTTAACATAGTTTATTAGTTTCATTTTCATCATACTAGTTATTTCTGCACCTTTTGTAATAAGCACTTGTCCGTTTTTGTCTCTAATATCAGAAGCAGAAACTACACCAGCTTCCAAATTCTCTACCATAACAGTAAAAAGTTTTAAATGTTGATAAATTCCGGCAATTGAAGCATCTAAAGCCACTACCACATTTTGGTCAAAATCAATTTCATTCTTCTTTAACTTATTGCATGCTTCTTGAAAAGAAAGTCCACTTGTAACAAAATTATCAAATGCACTTAAGACATTTAAGATACGAGAAGCAATAGGTAAATCTTCTCCGCTTTTTTCATGTTCGTTCTTATTTTCAAACGGATGAAATTGGTAATAAATAGCTTGAGCAATATTTTCTAAACGGGGAATGTTGACTAGCAATGATTTTGCAAGAACTGGATGCTGATTATAAACTTCTTCTTGCTCAACCGGTAATTGCTCACCATTAATTTTTTTCGCTAAAACATCAGGCGGCATTGTTACTAAGTCCAATTTGAGAAAGAAGTGTAGCAATTTCTAACTCCCAGACATTTTTAATATTTAATAAATTAGAAATTTGCGGAACAAATTTTTGAAATCTAGAAGCACGACTAAATGCAATTGGGTTAACTACCGAAAGTATCTCAATCAACATTTTGATTGTACCCTTAAGTGTTTTATCCAAAAGAGTTTTTTCAGTGGAAATTAGATCATACTGGCGGACACCATCATTTATTGAAGCGATTAGTTTTTCTAACGGACATGGTTTGGTTAGCAATCTAAAAATATTGCCATCGTTTACTGCATCAATTGTTGAAGAAAGATCTGCATATCCGGTTAACATCATTCTTACAGTATCCGGTGCAATAGTCTTTACACCTTTAAGAAATTGATTTCCATTCATTTCGGGCATTTTAAAATCTGAAATAACAACAGCAAATGGACCTTCGTTCTTCACTTTTTTTAATCCTAACTGCCCGGAGTCTGCTGTTTCTACATCAAAATTGTTTCTAAGATTTCTCTTATAACCGGAAAGGACATGTTCTTCATCATCAACTAGTAAAATTTTGGGTAACATTTTAATTTACCTCCACGAAGGGTTTCCCAAATTTGCTTATTATTTCTTCAAAGTTCTCTGAGGTGATTTCTTCCGGCATAATATTACTTTCATTGGCAATATTATTTGCGGCAAAAACAATTGAGCTGACAGAATTATTTGTAAAATCATGAATGGAATAATCATGGTGATATGCAACTGCTTCAACAATTGTATCTGGTAGACCCCAAATTCCTAATAAATATGCACCCAGATCTGAATGTGTTGCATGCAATATATTTGTTTCATAATCTTCAAGAGTGTTTTCCTCATCAAATTTAATAACATTTTTCTGCTCTATAATAATTAACTTACCAATATCATGAAGAAGTCCACCTAAAAATGCATCTTCAATTTCATGTGTCATAAAATTATTTAGTCTTCCAAGCTTCTGAGCTAAAAATGCCACTTTGTTACTATGGTTCCATATTTCTTGATATAAATCTTTGTTCGGATGATTTTGATCCATTGATTTGAATAGCTTGATTGATAAAACTAAATTTTGAATTACCTTAACTCCCAGCATATTTAGACCTTGCTTAATATTTGTAATTCTGTTTGGGAGCCCGAAGAAAGCTGAATTTGTAAGTTGTAGTATTTTAGCAGTTATGACTGGGTCGTTAACTATAATATTTGTAATTCGGTCAATGGAAGTATCGGCTCTATTAATTTCTTCTTCAAGCTTTAAATAAATTTCCGGTAAGCTGGGTAGATCATCAATTTCATTTATAAGCTTTTGCAAATCTGAATTATTTAGCTTTTCTCTTAATTTAAAAGTCTTGTAAATTATATTTTTCACAATTTCTAAATTTACCGGCTTAACCAAGGATTGATGAACTATTCTTGCGTTTCTAAGGGCAAGGCTGTCATGTGCATATCCAGAAAGTGTGATTCTAATTATTTGAGGATAATCTTGCTTGACTGTTTTTAATAGTTGAGTTCCATCAATACCCGGCATTCTGATGTCGGAAATTATAACATCAACTTGTTTTTCATTTAATATCTCTAAAGCCTCAGCTCCACTATTAGCATAAAATGTATCCCATTCATTTGCCATTGGGTGCATCATTCGTTTTACACCACTTATTACATTGCTATCATCATCAACAAAGAGTACGCTGAGTTTCATTTGTTCCTCAATTTTTTATCTATAAAAAGTTAATTAATTTGACTTAAATTATTATTTACTTATTTGGAAGATGAATTGTAAATGTTGTTCCTTCATTTTCTTCCGATTCAACACTAATACTTCCATTGTGCTTATCCACAATTATATCATATGCAATAGCTAATCCCTGTCCAGTTCCTTTACCAACTTCTTTAGTGGTAAAGAAAGGATCAAAAACTCTTTTCTTCACTTTTGCAGGCATTCCCGAGCCATTATCGCTTATAATTATTTCAACATAATCATTCTTGTTTTGGGTTTTAACAAGAATTTTACCTTCAACAGTTCCTGAATCTTTGAATTTATTTTCAAGTGCATGAGATGAGTTAACAATCATATTCACAACTACTTGACCCAAATCTGAAGCTAAACAAGTAATTGGCTGGATTGATTCATCATAATCAGTCTCAATGGTAGCTATATACTTCCATGCGTTTTTAGATATAGTTATAGAATTATTAATAAGTTTATGCAAATCTGCAGCAACCCTTTCTCTTGGTCCTGAATGGGAAAAATCTCTCATTGCACTTACAATTGTTGCTATTCTTTGAACACCTTCTAATGATTGTTCAATAGCAATAGGAAGTTCTCCTTGTAAATACTCTACATCTACATTTTTTAATCAATTGCTTTAGTTCATCTAATATCATACTTCTCTTCTTTAAATTTTGTTAAGAATTTATAAATTGGTTCTAGTTCTTGTTGAGCACCTTTTAAGAAAGACAAATTATCATTTATAAATTGCGATGGAGTATTAATTTCATGTGCAATTCCTGCGGCTAGTGTTCCAATTGCTTCCATTTTTTGTAAATGTCGGATTTGTGTTTCCGTTTTTTTTATTTCAGTTAAATCTCTTACAACTCCTTGTGTCGCTTGCTTGCCATTATAGTTTATAAAACTGACTGAAACCTCAACTTCTCTCTCATCTCCAGTTTTATTGATAATAGTTATCAAATATTTTGCTGGGACTTCTTTTCCTTTTGCAATGTCAGATTCTCTTTCAAGCATATAATTTTTGCTTGCAGGATCGAGGAAATCAAAAATATTAAAACTTGGTGATTGAAGCTCTTCATCTGTAATTCCAAGTAAATCTAAAAATTTAGAATTTACTAACTCAAATTTTCTTCCAATTAAGAGATATACCGCCTCATTTAATTTATCAATTAACATTCGATATTTAAATTCAGATTCATGCAGAATTTGGAGTACTTGATTTTGTTCAGTAATATCTTTTACAATTATTTCGTAATAGATCACATTATCATTGTTATCTTTAATTGCCCAAGCATTTTTGCTTACATCAATATTTGAGCCATCCCTTTTAACTAAAATTTCCTCATAGTTTGAAAATTTTTCTTGTCTTTTAAGTGTGTTTAATAGTTTTTCTAGTGCAAGAGGGGATTGAAATAGTTCTAAAGATTTTTGACTGATTATTTCAGCTTGTGACTCATAACCTAACATTTCAACAAATGCCGGGTTAGCCATTATAATTTCACCATCTGTATCTATTCTCAAAATGCCAACAGTAGCATTTTGAATTAACTGTCTAAATTTATTCTGGCTATCTGTTAACTCTTTTTCAACTTTTTTCCGTTTAGAAATATTGCTCTTAATGGCAATATAATTAGCTATCTTTCCTTGTGAATCAATGACAGGAGTTATTGTCATTTCTTCATAGTAATGACTACCATCTTTCTTTTTATTTACAATTTCACCTGTCCATACTTTACCAGTGCTAATTGTTTCCCAAAGATCTTTATAATAATTATCATCATGTAAACCGGATTTTAAAATTCTTGAATTTTGCGATAAGACTTCGCTTTTGGAATAACCAGTAAGTTTTACAAAAGCTGGATTGACCCAGTTAATGTTCCCTTTTGCATCTGTAATAACTATACCATTTGCAGCTGATTCTAAAGCAGTACCTTGTAAGATTAGTAACTCTTTTTGGGCTTTTAGTTCATCTTCTTTGGGTAAAGAACCTACCATTTCTCTTAGTTCAAGGTTCTCTTTTTTTAATTCTTTAAAAGCAAATTCCAGTAAAGAGGAATTTGTTGCGCTATTATCCATTTAATTATCTCCGCAATTAATACAGTATCGAATAGAATCTTGAAAATTTCAGATTTAAAATGCTTTTTTTTATATGAATTGAATAAAAGTTGAAGCAATTAAAAAATGAGTGGTAAAAAGTGAGGATTTATCGAATAATAAAAATTTCTGAACTATTCTTCAGTATTCATTCTAAACGAAGTGATGAATATCATTTTAGTTCAATATGACTAATTTGTACTTTTTAGAGGTCTCTAATACTTAAACTAGTGAAAACATAGCAACTACCAGAATAACAGTATAAAACAAACTATAGAAAGTAGTTTTTTTGTTTTGGTAATAAAGGTAGTCTGAGAGCGGAAATAATTTTTCAAAAAATTGATTTGATTCATTATTGCTGAAAGAAGATAAGAGTCGATAACCTTTTAATCGGAATACTATTTTCTTGGTTTTTTCAATTGTGTAATTTGTTAAAATACTTAATTTATTTAAAAGTTTTTTTTGCATATCTGACCAAAATTAATTTGCTGGTTGATTTTTTAAAGTAAGGGTAAATATTGTACCCATATTTTTTTTACTTTCAACTTCTATTGAAATATCATTAAGATCACAATACTCCTTAACAAGAGATAATCCAATTCCGTTGCCATCATACTTTCTAGTGTACCCATTGTCTTCTTGTGAAAATGATTTAAATATATTTGGTAGATAATCATCAGAAATACCAATGCCGGTATCAGAAATAGTGATAATTATTTGACCATTATTATCATTTTTCATGTTGATTTTGATATTACCCTGAACTGTATATTTCAATGAATTATCTATAAGGTTAGTCAATATCTGGTCTAGTGAATATTTATCTGCTTGAACTATTGTTGAGGAAGCGTTGTTTGTTAAAATAAAGTCAATATTCCTTTTCTTTGCCGAGAATCTATTTTCCAGATAAATTTTTTCAAGAATTTCTGTAAAAACATCAAAATTTGAAAAATTTGCTTTGTAGCTGCCAGTATGAAGCTCAGATAAATTTAAGATAAGTCCTATGGTCCTAATCAATCTATTACTGGCTTTATCAATTACATTAAAGCACTCCAGAATATCATCACCAATATTGTCCTTTAATTGTTCTTTTATAAGGCTGTTAAAGCTAGTAATATTATTTAATGGGGTTCTAATTTCATGTGAAATTTGAGCCAGAAATTCCGATTTAGTTCTATCAGCATTTTCAGCCTCTCTTTTAGCTACAATTAATTCATTTTCATAAACATTTCTTTTAATAGCTGCGCTAAAGGTTTCAGCAGCTGCCCTCAATGCTTCAATCTCATTATTGTTCCACGACCTACTATAATCACACTGCTGAAAGGAGATTCCCCCCCAGAAATTTCCATCTAGCAAAATAGGTACAACAATAATTGATTTAACATCAATGGCAGCTAAAAATTTCATCTCGTTTTTAGGTAATTCAATTTCTGCGCTATTAATTATTATATTTTTTGAAAGTTTTTTATCCCATCTTAATAATCCATGTTCCTTTAGATTTAAGACATCATTTACTTTAAAGTAGCTTTTGGCAGAAGAATTATTCCATATAGCTAAGAATTTAAAATTCACTTCATTAGACTTAGATAATTCTTTTTCAAATACATGAACCTTGCATACTTCAAAAGCCTTACCAATTTCTGCAATAGCACTATGTATGTTCGATTTCCAATCAGTACTTCTTAAAAACATTTCTGATGATTGTCTTAAAGCTTTTAGAATTACTGCTTGTTTTTGTATTTCTTTCTTGGCTAGAATATTATCAGTTATATCCTCAACAGTTCCCTCATAATGATCAAGCTTTCCTGTTTCATCAAAAAATGCTGTCGCACTCTCTTTAATATAGATAGTTGAGCCGTCATTTTTTTTCAATTTTGATTCGAAACCATAAACATTACCTTCGTTATAAAGGATTTCCCTAAATTTATTTCGTGTTTCGGGATTAAGGTAGAATTGTTGTCCAACTTCTATACCTTTTAATTCTTCCAGAGAAGTTAGTCCTAATATTTGCAGAAATCTGCTGTTAGCAACCAGAATATTTCCGTTGTTGTTAGATCTGTAAATACCAATAGTCGAATTTTCAAATAAACTTCTGTACTTCAATTCACTTTCATGAAGCTCATTTTCAGTTTTTTTAATTTGGGAGATATCTGTTACTGTATAAACAAATCCATAAAGCCTATTTTGCTCATCAAACATTCCGGCACAGTTTATTAGTGCTGGCAGTTCGCTCTGATCAAAACATATAAAATTCGTTGTACCAACCCAAACTTGAGTTTTATCAAATGGTACAAAGGAAGTTGCAATTTCTTCTGAAAGTCCTCTTGAAAAAAAACTACTAATTTCTTTGCCCAAAAGAGTGTTTATTTTATAGCCTGTTTTTAATTCAACGGCATTATTTACAAATAATATGTTATTTAAAGTATCCGTAATAATTACAATCTCAGAAATACTTCCAACCGCTTCGGAAAGTAATATTAACTCACTTCCAGTTTTTTTCTTATCTGTAATATCCTGTTTTATTGCGATATAATTAGTTATGGTGCCATCTTTTCCAATTAACGGAGTTATGGTCATTTCTTCAGTAAATATTTCGCCATTCTTTTTCTTGTTTGAAATTTCTCCGTTCCAAACTTTACCGGATGTAATTGTCTCCCAGATTTTTTCATAAAATTCTTCAGGATGAATACCGGATTTCAAAATTCTTGGATTTCCCCCAATAATTTCATTGTCACTATATCCTGTTGTTTTATTAAAAGCAGAATTTACCCAGATAACTTCCCCCAAGTTATCTGTTATCACAACTTCATTTGCTGCAGACTCTAGAGCTGTGACTAATAATTCTAATTGCTTGTTTGCACTTTCAATTTCAGAAATATCATTGATAACACTTAAAAAACCAATTGGAATTCTATTTTCATCATTAATGAGTGATGTGCTTATTTCTGCCGAAAAAGATTCCCCATTTTTTCTCAAGCAGTTATATTTTATTTTGTTTAGAGATCCCTTTTCTTCACTTAATATTGAAATATTTCTTTTCGCTTTTTCCCTGTCCAAAGGATCAATTAAATCAACAAGATTAATACCTTTTATTTCTTCTAAACTTTCATAACCGTGTATTATAAGAAGGGATTTATTGCACGAAATTATCAATCCTTCAATATCAGTATATGCAATTCCTTCTGAAACTGAATTAAAAATGGACTTACTAATTAATTTTTCATTACTGGATAAAAAATTGCCTTTAATTGCTTTAATTGAAAGATCAGCGGTTTTATATTTTATTGGGTCAAACACTTACTATTTTATTCCTTTTTGTTGTTAAAATTTGAATGGTATCAGATAATTTTTCCATATCGTTACTCTTATCAAAAAAATAATCTGCACCGGATCTTAATGCTTCAGTTTTGTATTGCTCTTCTGGGTAATTAGTCATAACCATAGTTTTGGTGTGCTGGTTGTTTTTGCGAAGTTCTCTTATTAGATCAATTCCGCTTCCTCCTGGCATTCTGATGTCTGTAATAATTATATCCGGAATTACATTTCGCATTATTTCTTTTGCTTCAAGAATATTTTTAGCTTCAATATAATTTGTGGAACTTTTATTTACAGAAAGCATTTCCACAAGACGCTTTCTAAAAATTTCTGAATCATCAACTACTAAGATTAACATAACTTACCTTTAATAATTATGATACAAATATAAATTACATTTAACTTTTAGTATATAGGTGTCCTCTTATAAAACTTGTAAAATAATCTTTAAAGTATGTAGGGGAAATCTTACGTGATGGTTTTAGTCTTGAGGAAATTCAATGCAGAATTGTGGAAGAATAAGATAAATTGAACCTAAGCGAAATAATTAAAGTGATACTTCTGAAAATTTCAAATTTGTCATGTTGATCCCGAAAGTTTTCGGGAGAAACATCTCTATTTTGAATTAAAAAGGGATTCTTCACTTCGTTCAGAATGACTTTTGGGGAATAATTCAGGGTTCTCTAAACTATAATTTTTTTCTCTATCGCGTATTTAACAATATCGGCATTACCCTGAAACCCCATTTTTTCTAATACTCTTGTGCGGTAGGTGCTAATAGTTTTACTACTTAAAAATAAATCGTCGGAAATTTCTTTGATTGATTTGCCTTCTGCGATCATTCTAAAAACTTGAAATTCTCTATCTGAAAGCGACTCGTGGTGATGGTTAATATTCCCAATATCTAAATCGGCAACCAATTTATCTGCCAAATTTTCACTAACATATTTTTTACCACTTGTTACTCTTAATATTGCATTTTTAAATTCTTCTGGTTCACTATGTTTTGGTATAAATCCAGAAGCCCCGGCTTTTAGTACTCTTATTCCGTATTGTTCCTCATCATAAACACTTAACATTAATACGGGAAGATCAGGTTTAATTTTTTTTAATTCTTTAAGAGTATCCAATCCATTTTTGCCCGGCATTGATATATCTAAAATAACAACGGAATAATCATTTTTATTTACCAATTCAATTACTTCAAATCCATTTGAAGCTTCATCAACCGATTTAACCCCAAATAGATTAGAAATTATTTGCTTCAATCCTTCTCTAACAATTGTATGGTCATCGGCAATTAATATTTTCATTGGTTGCCTCCATTATTTAGTGGGATTACAATATTAACAGTTGTCCCTTTATTTAGTTCACTTGTAAAATTAATACCGCCTTTTAGATTTTTCAAACGTTCTCTCATTCCAACAAGTCCAAATGACTTTGAACTATTAATTTGGTCAGTTGTTATTCCAATTCCGTTATCCTTTATTACCATAGATAATCTAGTTAATTCCTTAGTAATAACAATATTTAATTTTGTTGCCTTAGAATGCCTTGCTACATTTGTGCATGCTTCTTGGAATAATCTAAAAACAGTGATATTTATTTTTTCATCAAACGAAATGTCATTTGGTTTAAGAATAAGATTACAGTCAATATTTGTTCTTTCCTTGAAATTTATTGGTTTCCCACTCAAGAGCGGCAGCTAATCCCAAATCATCCAAAATTCCTGGTCTTAGTTCAGAAGATATTTTTTGGACTGTCTTAATTGTTTGATCGGCAAGATCTTTCATTGAATTTAATTTATTAATTATAGGTTGATCCGCATCAGATAATTGATTTAACAAAATAGAGGTATCTAATTTTAATGCTGTTAAAGATTGACCCAAATCATCGTGAATTTCTATAGCTATCGAATGCCTTTCTTCTTCTCTAATGTTTTGTAAATGCTGAGCCAGTTCACTAATCTCTTCTCTGGAATTTTTTAGATTATTTAGTGCTTCGTTCTGTAAAGTTATATCTCTAACAAATGCAGCAACATATATTTTATTTTCATAATTGGTAACAGCAATACTAACTGCCAGATCTATTATTTTTCCATCTTTTGTTTTGTGTTTGGTCTCAAAGTTATCATATCCTTTTGAAACCATTTGCTGTATTCGTCTATCAACTTCTGTTTTAGGAATGGATATTTCAACATCTCTAATATCCATATTTTTTAACTCTTCTTCAGAGTAACCAATTAATTTACAATAAGCCGGATTAACATTCACTATCTTGCCTTTATCATCTGCAAGAATAAATCCATCATTTGTAGTATTTAAGATCAATTTATTTTGCTCAAATTGAGCAATTAATTCTTGTTGAGCTTTTTTTCTTTCAGTTATATCTTCCCCGGAAAAGAGAATTCCGATAATTTCTGAATTATCACCAAATAAAATTGAGTTATGAAAAGCAATTGTTTTAATTGTACCATTTTTGATAACAATAGGATTTTCGTAATATTCAACGCTTTCTAAACTACCATCTAATAATTGAGAAAACACATTTTTAATTTTTGCAACATTCTCTTTTGGAATGAAAAAATCAGTCCATTTTTTACCTAATATTTCTCCTTCTTCATAACCTAATATTTCACACCCTTTTTTATTAATAAGAGTAAGGTTTGAATTTTTATCTAATACACCCAGCATAACTCCCGCAACATCCAAATATTTTTGGGCTTGATCTCTTTCCTTTTTAATTACCTTTTCCGCATTTTTCAATTCAGTAATATCAAGAGCAAACGCAATTACAACATCTTGTCCTAAATAATTACCTTTTTTAACCCTTACCAATTTGGGGAATATTTCACCGTTTTTTCTTTTCCCCCAAAATTCAAACTGCTGAGGTTTATCATTAAAAGCATCTTTAATTAAACCGGAAATTTTCCCAAGATCATTATATCCATCTGCAGAAAGAAATTCGGGAGTATTTCCGATAATATCTTCTCGATTGTATCCATACATATCAAGAACACTTTTATTAATATCGAGAAAATAACCATTTACATCCTGAATGTATATTGCATCGGAAGCATTATCAAAAATTTCTTGATAACTAACCTCTAATTGCTTTTTCTGTTCCTCTGCAAGCTTACGTTCTGTTATATCAATTGTTGCCAAAATAGCTTTATAGCTTTGAACAGATTCATTATCACTGTAATTTATAAATAGCCTTATGTCTACAAATTTTATTTGGTCGTCTAAAGTTTTTACTTCGCCTTCAATATTTAAAACGGTGTTACCTTCAAAAATTAGAATCAGTTCTTCTTTCAATATTAGAAGTGAATTTGGTGTGAATATCTTATCCAAACTACCCAACAATTCGCTTTTAGTTTTTGCATTGTGAAGATTTAGAGTGGCTTGGTTTACATTCAATACACTATTTAGACTGGCAAATTCAGAAAGTAAGTTTGGGTTTGAATCTAAATATTCTCTAAAATTAGTTATGCCTTTATTCTTTATCTCTTCTAATTTAGAGTATAATTCTGTAAAATCTTCCTCCCAAAGGGGAATTGGAGAGTTCTCAAAAAGGTTATAATAGTTAGCCTGCTCCAAAAGTAATCTTTCTTGAGTCCTTTTGTTTTCTGTAATATCTAGAACACTAAAAATTAATCCTTTTGTATGATCTGTTTTATCAATTGGGGAAAGACTTATTATCACATCTATTATTTCGTTATTCTTTCGTCTAATTCTAGTTTCCGCCGAGGCGATATTTTCTTTTTCAATTTGGTTATAGAGTTCCCCAATTTTTTTATATTCATCTAGAGATTCATAAAATTTCTTAGAATTAACACCAATCATTTCATCTTTTTCGAAACCAAGCAATTGCAAAAGGTGTTCATTAACATATTCCAAAACCCGATTTCTAACCACTCCAATTCCAACAGGAGCACTAAGCATAATACTTTCAATTTTGGCTTCACTCTCCTTAATAGCTTCTTGAATAATTTTTCGTTCTGATATATCTCTTACAACTGCAATAATTCTGTTAAGGTCGCCAATTACTGCAGTTTTTAGATTAATTTCTGTCCAGAATAGTTCGCCATTTTTCTTTTTTGAACGCCATTCAAAAAGTTGAGGTCCTTCATCTTTAGTTTTCTGAATATGTCTGAGTGCCGCTTCTTCGTTATAAGGATAAATCCCGGAACTAAAATCATTAAAAGTAATGTTCTTACTTTCATCACGCGTAACTCCAAAAGTCTCCAACACTTTATCGTTTACATCAATAATTTTTCCGGTCTCATAGTCATGAACAAAAATAGAATCACCAACAGAGTTAACAATTGACTTAAATTTTTGTTCAGAGAAAATAAGTTTATCAACTAATTCTGCGTTTTTTAATGATACAGCAGAAATATTTGCGAGAGATTGGAGTATGTTCAAATCTTCATCATTAAAAGCATTGAATTCCAACGAATTATCAGCGAACAATATTCCAATAACTAAATTATCAACTATGAGCGGAACACTTAAATTAGATTTAATCTCTTGAAGTTCGGGTGTTCCAAATTGTAAAAAAGCAGGTTCTAAATTGGTATTATTTGTAATAATTCCCTTTTTTGTATTGTTGGTTAATCCAACAATAGCTTCATCTGATTTTATATGGAGATCTTGAATAATTTCATCATTAAAGCCATACCAGGAGACTGGTTTAAAATGATCATGTAATTCATCAAAAATCCACAAGGAGGCACTTGTTGCATTTTTTATTGCATTAACTGCATAATTGGGAATCGTATTTAATACATCCTTAGTATTTACATTTCCAACAACGTTTTGAGTAAGATTGAAAAACGTATCTATTCCTTCTGCATATTGTTTAAGAGCTACATCTTTTGCTTTAATATCAGTAACATCCAAAAATGAAACTAAAACTCTTTCCCACGAATTTTGATACTGACTGGGAAGTGATAAAGTGAATATAAGTTGAATGTTTTCGCCTGTTGGAGTAACAATTGGTATTTCACTTTGAAATCTATTATTCCCATTAGCCAAAGCAATTATTTCTTGCTTAAAAACATTATAAGACTCTTCGGTAAAATATGAAGGCAAATTCTTTATTAAAGATTCTTTGTCTTTAACTTTATAAAATTCTACGCTTCGCAGGTTCACATTTATTACTTTTACTAAACCAGCAAGCATGTTAACTTCATTAGGATGTTGGTGAAAGTATTTCTCCAAATCCAGGATTCCATCATTTGCTAATTGATCGATATATTTTTTTATATCCGAGAAATCTTCGAGCCAAATTGGAAGCGGAGCGTTATCAAAAAGAAATTTGAATTGTTCTTCACTATTACGTAGTTCCTTTTCCGCTCGCTTCTGTTCGGTTACATCAATTAAAGAAAATAATGCTGTTTTATTTTGTCCATTTTTTGATGGGAGTATTTGAACCCTCATGAGCAGACTAGTAATTTTTCCATTTGGAGTTTTTGCTTCAGTTTCTGCACTAAATGTATTAAACCCTTTTGAAAAGGCTATTAGCTGTTCCTTAAATACGCTTAATGATTTAGATGTAAAAATATTTTTAAAATTTTGTTTTAGTTCTTCAAAACTATCATAACCCGACAAAGCAATGCCAATGCTGTTGATTTTAATTGGTTTGATTTTACTTGCACATTCTATTAATAAATTTGGGTTATCGTCAAAATATTTTCTTAAATCTTTGTGACCATTATTTTTTAGATTCTTCAAAAAAGTAAAGAGATCGGTTAACATCTTGTTCCCAAATTGAAATAGGGGAATAATCGAATAGTTCTTTTTAGCTCAATTCACTTTCTTTAACTTTTTGTTCTGCAATGGTTTGATTTGTGATATCGTTGGAAATACTTAAAATACCATCACAGAATTATACAAGGGAAATGTTGTTTCGTATAGTTCTGTATAACATTCAGAGCCATCTTTCTTAATACTTTTTAGCACGTGATTTAAAGAATTTTCCATCAAGGATATTGTTTATATTTTTTTTTACTTGACTCCTATTATCCGGATGAGCAAAGTATTTCAATATTTTGCCCAATTAGACTACCAGGTTCATATCCAAAATTATTATGAATTGCCGGATTTGCATCTAAAATAGTTCCATTAGAATCTTCTATTAAAATTCCTGTTGGTGAAAGTTCAAAGAGTGTGCTTATACCTTGTCTCACTTTCGACTATGTTTTTTTCTATTTCCTTTCTTTCAGTAATATCCCTTATAAAGCTTTGGTAATATTCTGAAGCAAGCAATTTAGATTTCATTTCAACTGGTAATTTAGAACCGTCTTTTTTTAATAAAGTTCTTTCTTTTGTAATAACATTTTCTTTGTCCAGGCTTTTATAATTTAGTGGAATTGATTCAAGTTCGTCGGAAGGAAAAAGATTAGACATATTCAGCGCAAGTAATTCCTCTTTAGAATATCCTGTAAGCTTTTCTGCCGATTTATTTACAAATACGAAATTCCCTTTTTTATTGCCAACAAAAATAGCATCAACTGCTTCATCAATAATTGATTTATAAAGTTCTAATTGATTTTCCATTGTAGTTCCAGTTTATTTTGGAGGAAAGATTAGTGAGATTTGTTTAGAAGAATCGCAAAGTCGCAGAATACTAATATGGTACTAATTTCTAATATTATCTGACTATTGCTTAGTAGAATTCTCATCAGACAAAGATTTTTTAATTTCTAAAAATTCTCCCAGTTTTTCTAAAATTTCCCATGAATAAATTCCGGCATTCTCTCCATCTTTCCATGTTATGCTAATGGCATAATTCCCAATTGTTTTTATATTTGAAATTTCATATTTCCCAGGCCTATCCGGACCTTTAGGAGGAGGAGCATAATGTTTCCATAAAATTGTTTCTCCTTTATTGCCTGCATCGGGAGATTCATCTCTAAGAAATTGTAATGGGTAATTAATAACTTTCCCGCTTTCCCATTCTATCATTAATGATTCTTGTTGGTTAAGTTTTATTTTTTTTGGTTTGATCATAATTTTTTTGTGTAAAAATAAAAGAGCGAACTAATTATTTTAATAGAGACTTCTGAAAATTTCATATTTGTCATGTTGAGTAAAGCGAAACATCTCTATTTTGAATTAAAAAGGGATTCTTCACTTTGTTCAGAATGACTTTTGGGGAATAATTCAGAGGTCTCAATCATATAGTTCGCTCTAATTTTATTTCAACATTCCTAATTGTTGCCGAGAATCAATGGTAATCCGTCTTTGCCAGAACCAATTATAACTATTTTAGTGTTAGGCGATTTGGATAAATTTTCAGTTGCTTCAATACCTTTCCATTTTAACAAATTCGCATTAATTCCATCAGATACAATAACCTGAAAATCTGCAATACCTTTTGCTTCTATTCTTTTTCTTTCAGCTTCTTGTGTTTCTTTTTGCAGAATGAATGACATTCTCTGACTTTCTTGTTCTGCTTGCAATTTTTCTTCAATGGATTGTGTTAATCTAGCTGGAAGAGAAACCTGACGCAAAGGAGCTTTCTCAATAATTATTCCTCTATTGCCAACGAGAAGCTGAAGTTCATTGATAATTTCATCTTCCAATTGTTTTCTGGAAGCTGTATATAGTGCTTTAGCTTCGTACTTTGCAGTTACTCCACGAGTAACTGAACGGAATTGAGGAACCAAAATTACATTTAAATAATCGCCGCCTTCAACAGATTTGTAAATCTCGTTAGTTTTTGCAGGCTCTAATCTATACTGTAAACTTAGCTCTAGTTGAACGCTTAGTCCTTCCTTAGAAGGAACAGTCATTGATTCTTTAAGTTCTTGAGTCTTATAACTGTACTTAATTACTTTAGCCATAGGATTAACAAAATTTACTCCCGGTCTTAAAGTATTATCACTTACATTTCCTAAAAAGTCAACAACTCCCACTGTTCCAGCAGGAACTACCGTAAACCCTTGAGAAATTGCAAATATTCCGGCAGCTATTGAAATTATTAACGTAATAGTTGCTTCTTGAAGCCTTCTTGCTTTTTTAACGTTTAGGTGTATAAAAAAGAACACCACTGCTATAATTATACTTAAGATAAAGACCATAATTCCTCCAATGTTACATTATTATTTTTTTTATTAATTTTTCTGGTTTTACTTTACTAGAAGAAAATGTAATTGACTCGGTTAACATTTTCTTTACTTCATCTAGTTTTGACTTATTATTAGTATGAAGCTCAGCAATAACATCACCTTTTTTAACTTTATCCCCAATTTTAGGGTAAAATATTATGCCGGCAGTTGGATCAATTCTATCTGCTTTTGTTATTCTTCCAGCACCCAATTCTAAAGAAGCCATTCCAACATGAAAATTATTAATGGATTTAAGATAGGCAGATTTATCTGCTACAATTGTTTCTCTATGTTTTGCAATTGGGTATTGAGTTGGGTTCTTTAAATATTTTGTACTTCCTTTTTGAAGTTTTACAATTTCCAAAAACTTGTCAAAAGCTTTTCCGTTTTTTATTAAAGCTTCAGAGACTTCAATTCCTTCTGTAATTGAGCCAGCCTTACCTCCAAGATAAATCATTGCTCCGGAAAGGTTAACTGAAAGTTCGTAAAGATCTGGAACCATTTCACCATTTAATATTTTAATTGATTCATAAACTTCGAACCAATTACCAATATAATTTCCTAATGGTTGGTCCATTGAGGAAATAAAAGCAATTACTTCTTTATCAAATGATTTAGACGTGTCTATCAAGGAGGAAGCTAGTTTGTTGGCGTTGCTGAGGGTTTTCATAAATGCGCCACTTCCAACCTTAATATCAAGAACTAATCCATCAATTCCTTCTGCAAGTTTTTTACTCATTATACTTGCGGTAATTAATGGGATTGATTCAACCGTTGATGTAACATCCCTTAATGCATAAATCAACTTGTCTGCGGGTGCAACATCTTTGGTCTGACCAATTAATACAGCACCACATCTTTGAAGTATACTCTGAAATTGAGCTAATGAAAGATTCGTATTAAATCCAGGTATCGATTCTAATTTATCTAAAGTTCCGCCGCTATGTCCTAAACCTCTTCCAGAAATCATGGGAACATTTACACCAGCAGCTGCAACAATTGGAGCAATTATTAATGATGTCTTATCTCCAACTCCACCTGTAGAATGCTTATCAACTTTCTTTCCCTTGATTTTTGATAAGTCAATAATTTTTCCACTGTATAGCATTGCCTTGGTTAGGGCAGAGGTCTCTTGTTCAGTAAACCCATTTAAGAAACCTGCCATCAGAAAAGCGGAAAATTGATAATCGGGGATAAGATTTTTACTGTATGAGGAAATTAGAAAATTTATTTCACTTGGAGATAATTCTTCCTTGTCGCGTTTCTTTTTGATTAAGCTAACAGTATTCATAATTTATTTAAAGTTTAAGAAGATGTAATAATATAATTAAAATCTAGTTTAAAAAATAAGATATACTTCTATTGAAATTATATCTCGTTTTAGATATAATGAAATAATAAATCTATTTGTTTAAAATTATTGAGGGAAAACATGTTAAATCAAAATTATAAGTTTACTTGTGTTGATAGGTTTTTAAAATATGTAAAGTATGATACCCAATCGGATGAAGAATCAACAACATTTCCAAGCGATCCAAAGCAACTTGAACTTTCAAAAGAATTAGTTAACGAACTTAAAACAATGGGTTTAGCAGATGCCCATATGGATGAAAACGGATATGTGATTGCAACTCTTCCTAGCAATACGGAAAAGGATGTTACTGTTATTGGTTTCGTTGCTCATGTTGATACTTCTCCGGCTGTAAGTGGGAAAGATGTAAAACCACAATTTGTAAAGAATTATAAAGGTGGAGATATTACACTTCTTAACGGAAAAGTTATTGATGCTGATAATAATCCAGAATTAAAAGACATGCTGGGATTTGATATCATTACAACAGATGGCTCAACATTGCTAGGTGCTGATGATAAAGCCGGAATAGCCGAAATAATGGATGCTATGAATTATTTAATTCAACATCCCGAAGAAAAACACGGCACAATTAAAATTTGTTTTACACCTGATGAAGAAGTTGGTCGTGGTGCCGAAAAATTCAACGTAGAAAAATTTGGTGCTAAGTATGCTTATACAATTGATGGTGGAACAAGAGGTGAAATTGAAACTGAAACCTTTAGTGCCGACGCAGTTGTTATTGAACTAATTGGTAAAAATGTTCACCCTGGTTATGCTAAAGGGAAAATGATTAATTCCGTGAAAATGGCTTCCTACTTTATGGAATTATTGCCTAAGGATAAACTTTCACCCGAAACTACTGAGGGTAGAGAAGGCTATGTGCATTGTACTGCAATTAACGGAAATGAAGAAAAAACTGTCCTTAAATTTATTATTAGAGATTTTATTGATGCAAAATTAAAAGAATATGAAAATTTCCTGCAAGATCTTGTGGATAAAACTGTAGCTGCATTCCCAGGTTCTTCTGCAGATTTTAAAGTAATTGAACAATATCGTAACATGAAAAATATTTTAGTTCAGCATCCTACAATTGAGGAACATGCTTTAGAAGCTTTAAATAGATTAAATATTATACCACTTCAATCTGCAATTAGAGGTGGTACAGATGGTTCTAGATTAAGTTTTATGGGATTGCCAACACCAAATCTTTTTGCCGGGGGACATAATTTTCATGCTGTAACAGAATATGTCGCGGTTCAGGATATGGAAATGGCTACCAGAACAATTATAGAAATTTGTAAAATATGGGAAGAAAAAGCCTAGATTTATTAGCCAAACAAAAACCCACTTCGGTGGGTTTTTTTATTTTGAATAAGAATTAAACTTGTTATATTTTCACTATAAATGTACAGGGGGATTAAGTGGTTAAGTTTGATAAGTTAACAATTGCAGAAGTACTATCAGAATCAGTTAAAAAATATTCTTCTAATGCGGCTCTATCAAGTATTAATGGCGATTCTTTAACATATCTTGAATTAAGTGAAAGAGTTCAAAAAATTTCAAGTTTCCTAAAAGATAAGGGAATTGTATCTGGTGACCGAGTTGCAATTTGTAGCGAAAATAGTCCAAATTGGGGTGTTGCATATTTTGCAATAACAACTATGGGTTGCGTTGCAGTTCCAATTATGACTGAATTTCAAGCAACGGATGTTCATCACATATTAGGGCACTCCGGCAGTAAGGCTATCTTTGTCTCCTCCAAACTTTATGAGAAAATAGAAGAATTTAGATCGGAAACTCTTTTAACTTATATTCAAATTGATGACTTTAGTATTATCCCTCATAACAAACCAAGTGACTTAGTATCGGAAAAATTGAAAGAAGGTAAAATAGAATTCACTAAAATTTTGGATGCTGCTAAAAAGTTTGTTGGGTTAAAGCAAGAAGAAATTAAAGAGGATGATTTAGCTTCAATCGTTTATACTTCTGGCACAACTGGGCATTCTAAAGGAGTGATGCTTACGCATAAAAATATTGTGCATGATGTAGTTGCCACAATCAACTTTGTCCATATGGAACAAACAGATGTGATGTTATCGCAACTTCCTTTAGCTCACACTATGGAATGCACACTTGGATTAGTTTTACCAATTATGATGGGAGCTTCTGTTACTTATTTAGATAAACCTCCTACGGCGGCAGTATTATTACCGGCGCTTAAAAAAGTTCAACCAACAATAATAATCTCAGTTCCTTTAATAATTGAAAAAATATATAAAATGAAAATTTTACCTGAGATTAATAAAAAAGCAATAACGCGAGGGCTATATAAAGTGCCTTTACTAAGGAAAAAAATTAATAAGGTAGCCGGAAAAAAATTATTAGATACCTTTGGCGGCAAATTAAGATTATTTCCTATAGGCGGGGCAGCACTTGCTCCTGATGTTGAAAAGTTTCTTACTGAAGCTAAATTTCCATATGCAATGGGTTATGGATTAACAGAAACTGCTCCACTCGTTACTGGTACAGATAATTTTAAGGTAAGAGCAGGAGCCTCTGGAACTGTACTAAGTGGGATGGAAGTAAAAATTGTTAACCCCGATCCAATTACAAATGAAGGTGAAGTTTACATTAAAGGTCCAAATGTAATGAAAGGATATTATAAAGATCCTGAAAAAACTGCCGAAGTTTTATCGAAAGATGGTTGGTTTAAATCTGGGGATCTTGGTTATTTAGATGCTGATGGATATCTCTTTTTAAAAGGTCGTTCCAAAAATGTTATTATTGGAAGTAATGGAAAAAATATTTATCCGGAAGAAATTGAATCTGTTATCAATGAAAATAATTTTGTGCTCGAGTCATTAGTCTTTGAATCTGAAAAAAAACTTATTGCAAGGGTTCATTTAAATTACGAAGAACTAGATTCAGAGTTTAATTTGCAGAATGTAAAGGAATCGGAAGCAAGAAAAAAAGTAGATGAAATACTTAATGAAATTTTAACTACTGTTAACAAAAGAGTTTCAACTTTTTCTAAATTAAATAAAATTGTTGAACAGCCTGAGCCTTTTGAAAAAACTCCAACAAAAAAAATTAAACGATACTTATACGTTTAGAGTATTTAATTATTAGTTCATTTTTAAAAGGATTAGATTTGTAATTATATAGATTTACTTAAAAAGCAAATCCTAAGAATATGTAAATCTTCATAACTTACATTTCCTTCTAACTTATCAAAAATAGGTTTTAATGCTAATGTCCCATTTTCTTTAAACAATTTTATTGCGGCTTTTTGTTGGTGTGGGGTAGCAACCAAAAATTTGAATAATGGTTTGGCATTAATACTTCCTCCTTCCTGAATATATACGTATAAATGATTCACCAGAGTGGAAAGTTTAATATCAAGCTTTTTCAACAATTCTGCAACGGACTTTCCCGAATTATATTCATCCCCAACAGTTTTAAATCGTTTAGGTTTTTCAATAATTTTCTTACGCACAATAACCGGGTGTCTAAAACTAAATTTCCCTCGATTATCATCATAAAAATCGTTAATGGTTTTTAAAAATGGATTTCCATATTTTTTAAGTTTTGTTTCTCCAACTCCATGAATGGTTCTCATTTCAGCTAATGATTTTGGGTAGTAAGTTGACATTTCAATTAAAGTTTTGTCGGGAAAAATAACATAAGGAGGCACGTTTTTTTTATCTGCAATTTCTTTTCTTTTATTTCTTAAAAATTCAAATAGCGATTTATTGTATTCTAATTTAATATCAGATTTAGGAACGAAAGCAATATTTTCAATTTCAATTTTGCCCTTAATTTTTAGACTTCCTTTTAGCACTTCGTAACCTAAGTTGGTAATTTTAAGACTCCCAAATTCCAATTCTTTTTTTATCAAACCATTCTGCATAAATTGTTTTGAAAGATTTAGCCACTCTTCTTTTGATATGTCTTTTCCAATTCCGTAAGTTGAAAGTGCATCATGACCTTTATCCATAACTTTAACAGATTTTGAACCACGCAAAACATCGACTATATGCATTGCTCCAAAATATTCTCCTGTACGCTTTATACAAGATAAAAACATTTGAGCTTTTTCTGTTATATCTGATAAATCCTTTTCTGGTTTTTCACAATTATCACACATACCGCAATTATTAGTCGAATAATCTTCGCCAAAGTAACCAAGCAATTGTATTCGCCGGCAATTATAAGCTTCGGCAAAACTCACCAAGGCTTCCAAATGCATTTTCGCAATCCGTTGTTCCTTGCCTTCTTTTTGATCAATGAAATAATTTATTTTTCTAATATCTCCATAACCAAATAAAAGTAAACAATGGGCTGTTAATCCGTCTCTACCTGCTCTTCCAATTTCTTGGTAATATGATTCAATATTTTTAGGCAGGTCATAATGAATTACAAATCGCACGTTCGGTTTATTTATTCCCATTCCAAACGCAATAGTTGCAACAATTATTTGGATATCATCTTTAATGAAAAGCTCTTGGCTTTTCGCTCTATCAGCATCAGACATTCCTGCGTGGTATGGACGGACTGAATATTTTCTTGCAAATAGTTCTTCGTAAAGTTCATCAACTTGTCTGCGAGAAAAACAATAGATTATTCCCGATTGATTTTTATGCTGCTCAAGAAAATAAATTGTTTGTGAAAATGGATCGCTTTTTGAAACTATTTGTAGATGTAGATTATTTCTATCAAAACTGGCAACAAACTTTTTAGGAATTTTAAACTCTAGGTTTTTAATGATATCATCTTGAACTTGTGGAGTTGCAGTAGCAGTAAAACCCAATAGAACAGCTTTTTGGAAACGTTTTCTAAATTTTGCAATTCCTCTATATTCTGGACGAAAATCGTGACCCCACTCAGAAATACAATGAGCTTCATCAACGGTTATGCAGTTAACTTCAACATCTGAAAGTAATTCCATTGTTCTTTCCATCATTAAAGTTTCTGGAGCAACATATAGAAGTTTTACTTTGCCATTTTTTATACTTTCTGAGTTTAGTTGATACTCTTCCGAAGATAATGAACTATTAAGCACAACGGATGAAATTCCAAGCTCAGTTAATTGTTCTACCTGGTCTTTCATCAACGAAATTAGAGGAGAAACAACTATCGTAAGTCCCTTGAAAATTATTGCTGGAATTTGATAGCAGAGGGATTTACCACCACCGGTTGGCATTACAACTAGGGCATCTCTTTTTTTTAGAATGTGCTCGATTACCTCTTTTTGCAGAGGTCTAAAACTATCATAGCCGAATGTTTCTTTTAGGATTGAAGTTGCTTTGTTAATCATAGATAATTTACTTTTGGAGAAACGTTTCACTGAAAGAACAAAAAGAAATTAACTTAATTCTGCTTCCCTGAATTATTTAAACTCTCAAAATATCTTCTAATTAAATCTTGATAGTCTTTGGAGTAACCTTCTTTTACAGCTTTAAGGAGCTCTTCACGCAATATATCTTGTGCTTGTTGTTTTGTTAAATCTAACTTATCAGGAGAATTTAAATCAAATCTTTTACCTTCAAGCGATTCTCTTTTTTCCTCAAAATCTCTTTCATTAATTGACCGTTGAGCATCCAATAGTTTTGATAAAATCTTTTCCTGCTTCTTAACCAAATCATCATCAATCTTTTTAGTGTTTAGACCGGAAATTACTTCTTTCATATCATTTAGCACTGACTCAAGATTAGAAGCAATTTTTTTTGATTCCCCGGATTCTCTTGCTTCTTTATTTAATTGTTCTAAAGATTTCTGCAGATTTCCTTGCTCTTTAGAAAGTCTCTGCATTTGTGCCTGCTGCTGCAATGATAATTGCCCCTTCATAGACTGAGTCATTTGGTTAATACCCATTTGCTGCTGAGCCATTTGTTGTAACTGCTGCATTAGGCTCATCATCCCTCCGCTTCCTCCGCCACCATTTTGCATCATGTTTTGCAAGGAGTTTTGCATAATTGCAGCAGCTTCATTTAAGCTGCTCATCGCTTGCCCTTGTCCCTTAGAAGCGGCAGAACCATTCTTATTTTGTAGACCGGCTAAAGCCTCGTTCATATTCCTTTTTGCATCTCCAAGTGCCTTGCCCATTTCCGGACTTATAGCAAAGGTTTTTTGAGATAATTTTTCCAATTCCTTTAAGACGTTATCTAAATTTTGCTGATTTTCCATTTGGTTTTTAACTATATCACTCAACTCATCGTTAAGTTGAAGAGAGTTTTCAGATCTATTTATTAGCTTTTCTTGTGCTTTAGAAAGATCAATAATGTTATCAATTGATTTAAGCATTTTTTGCATCATTGCACTTTGGTTTTGCTGCTGCATTTGCTGTTGCATTTGCTGCAAATCTTTTTTCATTGAATTCATATTTTGGGATAACTTATTTTGATTTTGTAAAGCTTTATCAAAGTTTTTTTCCATTAAATTTTTCAATGCTTCTTCAGAAAGTTCATTATTATTTTGCTCATCAAATTTTTGATTTATATCTTCTAATTCTTGTTGGGGCATATCCTCAACACCTTTCATTTTATCACTGAGTTTTTCCATTTCTTCTTTTAGATCGTCCATTTTTTTCTCTAAACTCTTTTGCTCATCAGCAAGTTCATTACTCTTTGCATCGCTATTATTTTTGTTCTCAGTATTTTTCTTAAGGTCGTCTAATTTTTCAACAATATTCTCAGTACGTTTTATCACCTCGTCTAGTTTTTGCTCAATTTGAATTCGCTTTAGTAAATTAAGTGTTCGCTCAATACTTTTCTGAAAAGCAGTCTCATTCATTTTTAAGTTTTCCAATGAGTTTTGAACTTGGTCTCTCATCAAATCTTTAAGTGAATTCTGCATTTCTTCTAATGCTTTTTTCATTTCGTCACTTGTCAAATCATCTAGCAAATCCTGAAGCTCACTGTATTTTTTCATGGTTTCTTCTGAAAGTAAATTATTTTGCGTCATTTTGTCTTGCATTTGGTTTATTTGTTCTTTTACATCCTCCATTTGCTCTGTAATCTTCTCAAACTTATTTAGCGCTTGCTCTATTCTCTCTTTTTCATTCCAATTAATTTTCTTTTCATTTTGTTTTAATTCATTATTAATCTGTTCAAGCTCATTTTTAAGATTTACTGCCTCATCTAAAGTTTTTGTAAGTTCTTCAACTGCAGAATCTTGAGATTTATCAATTTCAGCAAACAGTTCATTCAATGAAGGAACTCTTATTTTAAGAGTGTTACTTTTGGTGTATTTTGGTCCGCTAATATTGTCGTTATCAAAAACTTCAATATAAAAAGTTACAATATTGTTCTCTTTTAAGAATAGTTTAGAAATATCCCAGTTGTGGAAAAGTGATTGTTCAAGCCCACTTTTATCTATCTGCAAATTTATTTTCTTAAAACTATTATTCTCTTCAGTCTCATTTCCTTGAGATATGGAATAGTTTAGCTCGCATTTAGAAAAACCAAAATCATCTTTAATATTGTAATTTACACTTACAAGATCATTTTGAGGAAGCAGTGAGTTCAGCTCGGGATTTGTAATTTCTATTTCAGGATAATTATCCGGGATTATTTCTAAAACATATTTTATTGGGCTTTCATTTCTATTCCCATTACTATCTGTAATTTCAAAAAAGTATTCTACCTTACTTGTTACATTGTAAATTCCTTCTGCTCGGCTATTATTTATCTGGAAATGTTTTTCTGTACTATCATTAATAACCATAACCGCATTAACTAAATCTTTGTTTGCATCTATTTTAAAGTTTATCCTCGTTCCCGCTAAAGCAGCTAAATTTCCATTATTCTCGTTTGATATTTTGGGTAATTTAGAATACGCTGGCGGAATTAATTCTGCTGTTAAACTTCTAATTTGAGGAAGTGATGATACGCTAATTTTGTAAGTATCGGAGGCAACATTATTTTCCTCGGCATAATAAGAAAATGAATTCTTAATATTTCTAATTAATAGAGTGTAATTATCATTGGAATCTCGGGAAATGGTATGTGAAATATAATCTGGTTGCAGTACACTTTTTGTCAATATACTTAAGTTCTTTGGAGGATTGCCTGATGCAGAGAAAATAATTTCAACGTTTTCGTTTTTTTTCACATCAATATTTCCGGGGAAAGCAGACAAAGTAAATTCAGCAGGTTTTGCAAACTCAGAATTAAAATTCAGCAGCCTAAAAGTTGCGTTACTGATATTATGGTCTAGAATGTTGAAGGATAACATAGTGGCACAAATAAGTAAAAAATATTTTAAATAAGATCTAACTCTACTATAATCAACCACTTCTTGGAAATTTACTTTTTCTACCTTTTTGTAAACATTATTAAATGCTGCATCGGTCAAACTTTTTGAGTCGTTAGAACTATCATCACTTAAAATTTGAATTGAGTTTAATAAAGAGTCTTTCAAATCTGGAAAATAATTTCCAATCTCTTGCGCTCCTTTATTAATCTCTTTGGTTGAGGGTATTTTTATAAAATTTATTAGTGAGTTTAGGCCATAGAAAAGCAAAATTGCAAATACAATTATCAAAGATATTATTAATATTAGTCTTGTCGAAGAACCGAAAAACCAAATTGATTCAAAGAAACTTAATATTAAAAAAAGTAATCCTACTAAACCAAATGCTTTTAGAAGAAATACATAAACCTCTAATTGGTAAATATTTTTTAAATATTTAGTAATTCTATTAAATAAAACTGATTTGTTGTTTTCTATTGAGTTCATTTTAAACTAATGTGAGAGTGCATAAATGACAATATTGGTACCAAATTTTAATGCTTCTTCTCTTTTAATTTCTGGGTCGTTATGAACATCAGCATTTGCCCAACCATCGCTTGGGTTGCTTTCTGTAGTGTAATAGATTACCATTCTCTCGCCTAAAAACAGCCCATAACCTCTTGGCGGTTTGTTATCGTGCTCGTGTGTTTTCGGTGGTCCATTTTCAAACTTATAAAACGATTTATAAATATCGTGAGAAAAAGGGATCTCAATAAGTTCGTTATTTGGGAATACCTTTTTTAATTCTTTCCTGAAACTTTTATCCAAACCATAATCATCATCAACATACATAAATCCACCATTAAGAAAATAATCTTTTAGGTATTTCGCATTTTTCTCCGAAAACAAAATATTGCCATGACCTGTTAAGAATAAAAATGAGTAGCTAAAGATATCGTTAGTTTCTAAATCAGCAATTTTATATTCAGCATTTGTTTTAATAGTAGTATTCTTAGCAATAAAATTTAACAAATTTACTTCACCAGATGGATCGTTGTACCAATCGCCACCGCCTAAATATTTTACCCGTGCAATTTCAAAATAGGGAGTATTTTGAAATTGAAAATTGCTGTTACCGAGCAGTAATATAAAAATCAAATATTTATACATTCTTTTTATACTTTCTAAATCAACCAATATTAAGAAACAATTTTTATAGTTGCGCTAACAAAATCTTTCCTATTTATTTGTGTGAGGTGTATCACAATATGTCCAATTATTAAACAGATTTGTTTTTTGTAAAATGATAATTAGAACATTTGAACTAGAATGAGTCAAAATTTGTTTCAAAAACTCAATTTTTTATTAGAAAAAATAAAAACATTTTAGGAATTGTAGCCATATTTTAAAAAAAATTTAACAAAATAAAACTTATTCCGATTATTGAATATACTATTTAAACAACAAATAAATTAAAAGATAAAACCATGAAAAGAAATTACATTTTATTTGCACTTTTTATAATGCTATCTGCATTTCTAATTGGTTGTGAGACCAAAACAACGGATCCAACAACAGATGATTCAGACACTACTGACGCAGTTACAATTACGGGGCAGGTTGTCTCAGCTCAGAGTGGTGATGCTCTAAGTGGTGCTATAATTAAAATTACCGATGGATTAATAGTGAAAGGTGCCACAACAGGAGCAAACGGTAAATTTTCTGTTAAGTTTGAGTTAGACTCAGATACGGATCTAACAATTGTTGCTTTTAAGGCAGGATATTTCCAGGATACGACCTCTGTATTCGCAATTATGAATACTGAAGTTGAAGTTCCGTTATTTCAATTACAGAGAGATGAAAGTTCTAATGTGGGTGGATTTTCAGGAAGAGCTGCTTCTATCTATTTATATTCGCAATCAAGTGAATTTATTGGCGTAAAGCAGAGTGGTTCAATTGAAAGTGCACAAATAGTTTTTGAAATCATGGATTCAAGTGGAATAGTAATTGGCGAAGGTAATGCAATAGATGTAAGCTTTAGATTTGGATCAGCACCAAATGGTGGTGAATATTTATATCCTTCATCTATTAAAAGTAATGCTTTAGGAAAAGTTTCTGTATCGATGAATACAGGAATTAAAGCAGGTGTTACTCAAATTATTGCTGAAGCAGTTGTTGATGGAAAACCAATTGCATCAAAACCTGTAAATATTTCTATTCATGGTGGATTTCCTGATTTAGCACATTTCAGTATTGGTTCAGATAAAATAAATTACCCATATTACCATCTAATTAATGGTGAATCTAAAATTACAGTTTTACTGGGTGATAAATATTCAAATCCTGTTAGACCTGGAACAGCAGTATATTTTAAATCAGATGCTGCAGTAATTTCGGGTTCTTCACTTACAAATAGTCAGGGTGTTGCGGGAGTAAGTCTTCTTTCCGGTAACCCTAAACCAAACGATCCTGTTTATGGTCATGGCTTTTTCTACATCCATGCTTCAACAATTAACGAAAATGAGAATGAGATAAATACAAAAACAAGATTGTTATTTTCTGGAGTACCAGTGCTCACATTATCACCTCAGACTGTTAATGTTCCCAACGGAGGATCTCAATCGTTTTCCTATACTGTTTCTGATGAATTTGGAAATCCTTTAGCAAGTGGTAATTCTTATACAGTTTCAGTTACAACTGATGGAGATGCCGGTGTAGCTGGAGATGTAAACGTATCTATGCCGGATGTCCAAAATGGTTATACAAGTTTTTCTTTTGCTGTTCTTGATACAAAGGTTGATGAAGCAAAACCAGCTGCAATTACCGTAACTGTTAATGTAAGCGGCCCAAATGGAATAGCAGGTGTTTCAGCAACGGGTGTTACTAGATAGATAGTCAAATATTCATTTTAGAGTATAAAAAGTTCGGATAATACCGGACTTTTTATATTTTAAACCATTCAATATTGAATAACGATCTTCATTTACCTATTTTTACCAGCTTAATCAGAATACTTAGAAACCAGGCAGAAAATGAATTTTCAAATTCGTACACATACATGTAATGATTTAAGAGAAACCAACATAGGAGATTCCGTTGTTCTAAATGGATGGGTTGATAACCGCAGAGATCTTGGCGGCGTTATATTTATTGATTTAAGAGATAGATATGGAATTACTCAAGTTGTATTTGAACCTCATTATAATGAAGACTCACATGAATTGGGTAAATCCTTAAGAAGTGAATTTGTAATATCAGTTGAAGGTAAAGTAAGAAAAAGGCCGGAAGGAACTGAAAATTCAAACCTTGCAACAGGTATAATTGATATAATGGTTGATAAATTAATAATTCTTAACGAAGCTAAAACACCGCCATTTCCAATTAAAGATTCTATTGATGTTGGTGAAGAGTTAAGATTAAAGTATAGATATTTAGATTTAAGAAGAGCAAGAATGCAAAAAAATCTTCTTCTAAGGCATAAGTTTTATCAGATAGTAAGAAGATATTTTGATTCTTTGGATTTTATTGAAGTAGAAACACCAATTTTAATGAAAAGTACGCCTGAAGGTGCAAGAGATTTTTTAGTTCCAAGCAGACTACATAAAGGAACTTTTTATGCGCTTCCTCAATCTCCTCAAACTTACAAGCAGTTATTAATGGTTTCGGGTTATGATAGATACTTTCAGATTGTAAAATGTTTTAGAGATGAAGATTTAAGAGCTGATAGGCAACCTGAGTTCACGCAAATAGATGTTGAAATGTCATTTGTGAATGAAGAAACAATTTACAGCTCTGTTGAAGGCTTAATGAAAATTTTGTTTGAGCAAATTAAAGGTAAAAATCTACAATTACCTCTAAAAAGACTTACTTACAATGATGCCCTTGAAAAGTATGGTAGTGATAAACCTGATACTAGGTATGGAATGGAGATGGTTACACTAAACAATGTTTTTGGCAAGTCAGAGTTTAGAGTATTTAAAGATACTTTAGATAATGGTGGAATTATCACATCAATATTAGCATCTGGTTGTGGAAATTATACCAGAAATCAGCTGGATGTAATTACAGAGTTTGTTAAAAAACTTGGTGCAGGTGGTTTAATTTGGATGAGAGTAAATGAGGATGGATTAGAGGCACCAATCTCAAAGTTTTTAACTGATGATGAAAAAAACAATATAATAAGTAGTTTAAATGCCAAGGTTGGTGATTTGGTATTAATATTATCAGGACCTAGAAGTAAAGCATTGCCAATTATGGGTAATTTAAGATTAGAAATGGCAAAAAGATTAAATATTGAAGAAAACCTTAAAGATGATGAACTTATCTGGATTACTAATTTTCCACTGTTTGAATGGGATGAAGAATCAAACAGATTTTATGCAATGCATCATCCTTTTACCTCTCCTCAAATAGAAGATGTTGAATATTTAGAAAGTGATCCGGCTAGAGTGCATGCAATGGCCTATGATTTAGTTATGAATGGAAATGAGATTGCTGGTGGGAGCATAAGAATATTTAACTCTGATCTTCAGGCAAAAATGTTTAAAGCTTTGGGAATATCTGATGAAGAAGCAAACGAAAAGTTTGGTTTCTTAATGAATGCTTTTAAATATGGGGCACCACCTCATGGTGGAATTGCATTTGGATTAGATAGAATGTTGATGATTTTTGCCGGTGAGAACTCAATCAGAGATTTAATGGCATTCCCCAAAACAACAAGCGGATTATCGCTGATGGATGAATCACCTTCTAAGGTTAGCGAAGAGCAGTTAAAAGATCTTCATCTTAAATTGAGAAAATAAAAAATTAATTGTTTTGTATTCGGACCATTTTTGTGGTTTTTTTTGGCAAGGAAGTTGCACATATAGATTACTTATATAAAATTAGTCTAAGGAAAAACTAAATGGGTCAGCAGCAAATTCTACTTATAATGCTTTCAGTGATAGTTGTAGGTGTTGCTGTTGCAGTCGGAATAGTTTTATTCAGATCCAATGCAATAGAACAAAAACGAAATGAAATTATAAATGAACTAACTCTTCTGGCTAGCGAAGCTCAACTTTACTACCGCAAACCAACAGCAATGGGTGGTGGTAACAAATCTTTTGTAGGATGGCGGATTCCCGAAGCTTACTCGGAAACCGAAGTTGGGTATTTTGTTGAAGCAAGTATTCAACCTGAACAAGTAATTATTACCGGTACAGGTAACGAAATAGTTACTGATACGGATTCAATTCAAGTTCAAATGATAGTTTCAAGAGATTCAATTCAAGCAGTAGTAATCCACTAAAAACAAGTTAATCTTACCGGTAAAATTTACCGCCACCTTACCTTCTTACTGTTCCAATTTGATATATTTAACAATATTAGCCAATAATGAATCATTTTTATACACCGATATGTGATATAGATCACGTATTTGAATGAATATGAAAGAATTTAGAATTGGCACAGTTATTTCTTTGTTTATACGAAAGAAACATAACAACAAAAACCATTAACAAACAAAAGGAGTTACAAAATGGGTCAACAGCAGTTATTATTAATCGTGTTAGGTGTTATCATTGTTGGTATAGCAGTAGTTGTAGGTATTAACGTATTTACAGCTAGTAGTAAAAATGCTAACAGAGATGCAGTTATTGCAGATCTTACAACTTTAGCATCAATGTCTCAACAACATTTCAGAAAACCAACAGCAATGGGTGGCGGCGGAAATGCATTTACAGGTTGGACAGTTCCTAGCTCACTTCTTAGAACAGCTAATATGTCAGCAAACGTTGCAGCAACTATTACTGCTACAAAAGTTACTTTAGTTGGTACTTCAACAGAAACCGGAACAGATGGTTCGCCATTTACCGTTACAATGGAAGTAAGTAAAAATGAAATTGATACAACTTATTTTAGCGCAAACTTCTAAAATAATATTAGTTTGATTCGATAGTCAATCAAAGTTCTTAATTTTTTGTGAAGGCTAATAAGGCGATTGAAAGAAGTTTTATTAGCCTTCTTTATTAAAAGGATAGAAGAAAGATACCATGATAGAATTACGTTTTAATGCTCTGAAAGCAAATGGTCAAACAATCTCTGGAACCATTAGTGCCCCTAATTTTAGCACGGGTAAAAAGAAAATTCATGAGCTAGCTGTAAAACATAGCCTTAAAACGAAGTCTATTGAGAAAAAATCTACCTATATATATAAAGTTAAAAAAGGGAACGATAAACCTTTTACCGGCGATCAAAAAGCTTTTAATAAACAAGAAGTTATTCAAGCGTTAACAAAACTTGGCTACCAAGTAGTCTCTGTAAATAAAAAATTATTTGAATTTTCACTAAAACCACCTACCCAAGAAATAGTTTCATTCGTAAAAATTAGTGCGGAACTATTAGAGCAAAAATTACCTTTTAGCGAAATTATGACATTATTGCAAAATGATCTTGAGAACAAAGCTTTAAGAGAGACCATTAAGCAAATAAATAATGAGCTGAAAAAAGGTGCAGACAGTGAAGTAGTTTATATGAAATATGAAGGTGTTTTTGGGAAGTTTACTTCATATATGCTTGGGTTAGCATCAAAAAGCGGTAATATGACGGAAATTTATAGAGCGACCGCAAAATTTTTAGAGAGACAAGAAGAGTTCAAAAAGAATTTAAGAAGCGCATTAATTACCCCAATGATCACTCTATTTGTATTGTTCCTGGCAGTTCTTTTTTATGTTGGATACATTTTTCCGGAAACGGCAAAATTATTCCTCAAATTTGATATACCACTTCCTCCAATGACAGCGGCAACTCTAGATTTCAGTGATTTTATTTTAGCAAATCCGGTTTTTCTAACATTTTTGTTTTTAGCGCCACCAATTGTTTTTTGGCGATTCTCAAAAACTGAAAAGGGCAGATATTTAACAGATAAATATATGATGAGAATTCCAATAATGGGTTCTTTAGTTCATAAAACTAATATTGAAGTTTTTTGCCGTGTATTTTATACACTATATACTGGCTCTGCCGATAGTATTGAACCAATCCGAATTGCAGCTGAAGCAACAGGAAATAAATATTTTGAAGGTCAGATAAAAAATATCTCAATTCCATTGATGGTAAGTAAAGGAACAGGTCTTACTGATGCACTTGAAGCGAGCGGTGTTTTTACTTCAACAGCTATATCAAGATTCCATTCAGGTGAAGAAACTGGTACAATAAAAAATACTGCATACCAATTAGCAAATTATTACGAAAGTGAAACTGTATTCAGATTGAAAAATGTAATTGAAATGATTCAAGTTTTTATTGCAATGGTAATTATGGTTGTAATGATAGGATTAACATTAGTTTCAGCTGAAACTGCAACTATAAATCCAAAACCCCCAACAATGTAAATAGAAATGAGCTTTAAGAATGGTTGAAGAAAAAATAGAAATGACGGATAAGATTGGTTACCTCTTACTAAAGAAAGGGATAATTGATTTAAATATTCTTGAAAAAGCTCTTGAAGAAAAAAATAAAGAGTACGGAAATTCCAAAAGAAATTTAGGACAAATTTTAGTTCAGGAATTCGGATTTGATCATGATGTTGTATTTAGAGAAATTGCAATTCTTTATGCCTTTAAAGAAATAAACTTTAATCCCCTCACTTATACTGAGGATATCATTTCAGAAATGAAAAAGATTATTGAAGAAGCCGGTGATGAAGTTAAAAGCCCAACTTATTGAACATAAAGTTTTACCTTACAAATATGATGACAGAATAAAAGACAAATTAATTCTGGCGGCTATTGATCCAACAGATCGATCCCTAACCAAAATCGCTTATAATCTTAAAGCAAAAAAATATGAACTTAACTTCTTAAAAAAGAAAGATTACGAAAAACTTTTTGCTTTGTTAGTTCCTCAAGAAAATGAATTTCTTCAGTTAGTTGAATCCTCAGATGAAATGATGGCTGTAGATATAGATGAAGGTAGTCTATCAGAAGAACAACTTGATACAGAAATAAATAAAAGTGCGCTTGTTAATTTAGTAGAAGCCGCCCTTGTTGAAGGCGTAAGAAAAGGGGTAAGTGATATTCACATTTTTCCCAAAAGTGGAAGGAAAACAGAAATCCACTTTAGAACAGACGGAAAACTCCAGCATTGGTATACACAAGACAACACATTGCCAGAAGCTGTAATGGCAGTAGTAAAAGACAGGGCAAAAGGTCTAGATAGGTTTGAAAGAGAAAGAGCACAAGATGGATTTATTCAAAGGCAGATTGATAATGTAGTTATCAGATACAGAGTTTCAGTTTTACCTATGGTGGGAACAGAACTAAAAAACAAATTTGAAAGTATTGTAATAAGAATTTTAGATGATAGAAATGTTATTAGAGATTTAAGCAAACTTGGGTTAGTAAATTATGCGCAAAAAGCATTTGAAAAAGCAATAAAACAACCTCAAGGGATGGTGATTTTAACGGGACCTACTGGTAGTGGTAAAAGTACTACTCTTATTGCTGCATTGTATCAAGTTATTACACCAGCTGTTAATGTTCTAACAGTGGAAGACCCGGTTGAGTACGTAATTGAAGGAGCTCGGCAGTTAAAGATCGGGCACAAAATGAATTTCGAACAGGCAATTAGAGCAATATTAAGACATGATCCTGATATTGTATTAGTTGGTGAAATGAGAGATAAGGAAACTGCAGAAACTGCAATTAAACTTGCTAATACCGGTCACTTAACTTTTTCTACTTTGCATACTAATGATGCCCCTAGTGCTGTTGCAAGATTATTTAAAATGGGAGTAGAGCCATTCTTAATTGCTTATGCAATTAACATCATTGTAGCTCAAAGGTTGATAAGAAAACTATGCGAAAATTGTAAACAAAAAGTTACAAATTTTGATGAAGAGCAAATGGCAGCCTATGGGTTAAAAATTGAAGAGTGGAAAAATTATGATATTTATGAAAAAGTTGGTTGTGAAAAATGTAATAATTCAGGATATAAAGGAAGATTAGCAGTTCACGAAGCACTATACTTTACAAAAGAGATTAGAGAAATTATAGTTCGCTCCGGTAATGAAGTTGATGAAGAAAGAATAAGAGTGCAAGCAAGGAAAGATGGAACACTTAATTTACGCGAAAATGGATTTGAGAAAGTTAAATTAGGATTAACATCAATTCCTGAAGTTATTGCTGCCACAATGGAAGAATAAGAAACAATTTAGAAAGATTAAACTATGATAAATGAAGCACTAGAAGTATTGAGCAAATTTACTAAAGCCATTCCAGAATCTTATTCTGGTCCTGATAGAGCTACATATATTATTGAGCGCTCTGCAGAATTGAGTATAAGAGATAAGGAATTACTAATTCATCTATTGAATCATATTTTAACGGTTATGATTGAAAGGGGCGCTTCGGATGTTGAGATTGGCGGACCTGGAACTGCTAACTATATATGGTTTAGAATTCAAGGTATAAAGCAGAGAATAAAAGATTTACCTAATCTAAAATTAGATGAAGCTACATTACTAATTTCAGCTATTTTAAACAAAAATCAGCACCGCCATCTAATGGTAAATCGTAATATCGATTTTAGCTATTCATTTAGATATGCAAAAGAAAATAACAATGTAAGATTTAGAGCTGATGCATATTTTGATCTAGACTACCTTGCTCTAAATATGAGATCAATTTCTAACAAAATTAGAACAATGGAATCTTTCGGATTTCATCCTTTTGCAACACAATCTATGAATCATAATTATATAAAATTTGGGTTATCACTAATAACAGGTATAACCGGATCGGGTAAATCAACGACTCTTGATGCTATTATTGATATGCATAATCATACAACCCCTTGTCAAATTATAGTTATTGCATCTCCTGTTGAATATGTTCATAAATCAGACAAATGTATTATAAAACATAGAGAAATAGGCAGAGATGTTCTATCATTTAAAGAAGGTGTTACACAAGCATTAAGACAAGATCCAGATATTATTATTGTTGGTGAAATGAGAGATCCTGAAACCATTCTTGCTGCATTAGAAATTGCTGATACTGGTCACAAGGTGTTCTCTACATTACATACTTCATCAGCAATAGAATCAATAGATAGAATTATTGCAGAAGTTAATCCTTCTGAACAAGAAAGAGTTAGAATGAGATTGGGCGATGTACTAGTTTCAGTTGTATCTCAAAAGTTAATTCCTGGTATGGATGGAAAATTTGTTTTAGCAAAAGAAGTATTAGTGGTTACACCAAGTGTAAAAGCGGCAATAAAAAATAATAATACAAGTGAAATCTATATGATGATGAACCAAGGAAGTCAACTTGGAATGATTACAATGGAGCAAGACTTAATGAGGCTTTATCAACAAAGAAAAATTTCAAAAGAAAATATGATAGCCTTTGCAAATAACAAAACTCGAATGCATCAATTATTTAAAGCGGTATAATTATGAAACCAATAGTTTGTGTCTCTTCAGAAGGGAACGATACTAAAATTGTTATTTTTTCCAAAGAAAAAGAAGGAATTAAAATAACAAAAACATTTTCAATGATCATGTCTGGCGGTAATGAGTTTGGTGACCCGATGGCTAACCAATCAGAAATTCAATTGCTTAAGGGAATGGATTCTGATATAAATTTTGATGGAATTGATGGAAACAAAGGAAAATTAGCTACTATCGATAAAAATGATGTGAGTTTTGCAGCAAATTATTTTGGTGTTAATG
Source organism: uncultured Ignavibacteriales bacterium (assembly GCA_963704835.1). Classification (GTDB taxonomy): domain Bacteria; phylum Bacteroidota; class Ignavibacteria; order Ignavibacteriales; family Melioribacteraceae. The sequence continues at coordinate 211,402 of CAVPHW010000009.1, forward strand.
AACTTAAAAATGCCGAATTTATTCCTGTTGTAACTGATCCGGTTGTAAACCATCATGTTTTTCATGGTGCCATTGATGGTAAAAAACAAAAAATGGTTAGCTCAATTATTGGTGATATTGCCAAACACAAAAATATTAATGTTGCTGCTGATACTATTGACTATATAAAAATTGATGACAAATCTGTACACTCTGTATTTATTAGAGAAGATAATCCAAGTGTTAATTTCATTAATTCTTGGGCGGCGCATAACGGCAAAAGATATTATAAAATAAATTCAATTAAAAATGCGGAAACCGCTCTTGCTCATTATGTGGCAAAAACAAATGAATTTTTTGAAGAAGATTATACTCTTATTATAAATACAGGACATGAAACAAGTAAGCTTATTTTCTTAAAAGGGAAAAAATTAGCACATATTGGCACTTCTTTAGACATTGGTACAAACAATACCCATTCTTATGATGTTTATTTCTCTAAAATACTTTTGGAGATGGAAAATGGCGGGGTACCTCGTTTAGATAATGTTATTCTTTGCGGTGAAGACAAATCTGAAAATTTGGTTCTTTCATTCTATGGAACTTTTCCAGAAGCAAATGTTTCTGAACTTAAATTTACAGGATTAGATACTTCTCAATTAAGTGATGAACAAAGAGAAAACCTTTCAGCCTTTGCATTTCCAATTGCCGCAGGTTTAGAACTTTTTGATGAAAAAGAAAGTAAATATTCAGGCATAAATATATTACCAAAATATATACAGGAAAACCAGAAAGCAATTCAATTTGGTTGGCATTCTATGGTTGTTCTGCCCTTGTTATTTGCTGCAACTTTTTTCTTTACATTTCAAATTCTTGAAAATAACAAGACTATTACTAATCAAAACACAGAAATAGCAAGAATGCAGCTGCTTAAAGCACAAAATGAATTGATAATTGCAGAAATAGATCAGTATAATACAAGAATAGGACAATTTGATGAAACCCAATCCATATTAGATTCAGCAACCGCTGGTACTGAAATATGGGGCAACATGCTCACAGATGTTTCGGACTTTATGGAAAGAAGAAGAAATTTTTGGATAAGCAGCTTAGAAACAAATGTTGAAAATGCAGTAAATGTTAGAGGTTATGCTTTAAATAGAAATGTGTTAACTGAATTTGTTGAAAAAAATAATGCCTCTCTTCTTAATACTGTAACATACGAACCATTAAGAAAAGAAAAAACATATGCTTACACATTAAATTTTAATATTATTAGCGACGGAGCTAAATAAAATGAACCGTAAAACAGTTAGTACACTTTTGCTTTTTGTAATATTTTTGGTCATTGCTATAAGTGGAAGTGCATATACATATTACTTCCAAGCTGATAAAATTGAAACAAATGAAAAGACAATTGGCGAATTAAAAATAAATGCTCAGAATACGGAAGAATTAGAACTGCAACTTGTAGATCTTAAACTGAAAGTTATTGAGATGGACTCTATACTGGGATTAAGGAAATACGTTATTCCTACCAATATTACACAATCTAAGTTTTTTAGATTTGTCAGCGATGTCAGTTCAAGTTTTTCGGAGCACTCACATGTAAATTTAGAGTATGTTGGTCCAACAGAACAAGGCAGTTTCTCTGGATATAGTTATGTGCTAAAGGGAACAGCTGAATTTAGCGATCTATTCAAGTTGGTTTATTCTATTGAACAGAGCAAAGAACTTAAAAAAATTAGTAAGGGAAATCTTACAAACTTTGTTGAAGTAGATGAAGATGGATATCCTCACTATCTTGTTAACTATACATTTGAAGCATTGGTATATTTCTCAGATAATGACATGTTTAATTCAACAAGTTATACTGAAAATAAGCTTAATACTAATCCATTATACAATATTTTCTATCCACTAATAAGAGAAGCTATTCCACCAAATGTAGATGGTTTATTAGATGTTCAAACAGCACAATTATTAGCCTTAATCCCAGATGGAGCTTATCTTTCCGATGCTTCTGGGAATACACACCTTTTATGGGAAGGAGATCCGGTTTATTTAGGGTATTTAACTAAAATTGATTATTCAAAAAATGAAGTAAAATTTATACTTAACAAAGGTGGCATAATTGAAAAAATCAATTTATCAATTGATCATAAGAATAATGAAAACGATAAAAAACTTACGAGAAAATAAAATGAAAAAAATAATTTTAATTGCAGCAATCTTTTTTATCTCCATTCCTTTAATAGGTCAAAGAGATTTAGAAAAAACAATGAATGAGTTCGTTAATCCTGATGAACTTGTGTCCATATCGGAATACACTCCTTTTGACAAAGCTTTAGAAATACTTAGTCAGATAAGTGAGCGTAAAACCGGGAAACGAATTGTAAGTACAGCCGGAGTTACATCACCAATTGGTGTAGAGGTAAGCAAACTTCCATATATGAAAGCACTGGTAATTATTGTTCAATATGGGAACCTTACTTTTGAAGAGAAGGAAAATGTAATTATTATTCATAAAAAAGTGTCTGATGCTAAAAATCTTACTGAAGAAACTTATGCTTCTATAGATTCGCGTGAAGTAAAAATCTCAGCAATATTTTTTGAAGCCGACGTAAATGAGCTGAGAGAAAGAGGCATCAACTGGGAATGGTTAATGTCCAGTTCTGGAGTATCACTTGGATCAAATTTACGTTCTTTTAATGAAGCCAAAGATGAAGAATCTTCTTCAAGTAGTACTACAACACAAAATCCTCCTGAATATTTGTTAAATGGAATGAATGAATTCACATCTGGTAATTGGACAGGCAGTGTTGAAGGTGTTTTCAAATTCTTTGAATCTGAAAATTTAGGAGAAGTAATTGCAAGACCAAAAGTTACTGTACGAGATAAAATGAAGGGAAGAATTCAGATTGGTTCAGATATATCGATTAAACAACGTGATTTTGCTGGTAATGTTATTGACGCATTCTTTTCTACTGGCACCATCATTGATGTTGCGCCATATATCTATACAGAAGAGAATCAAGACTACATTCTACTTAAAGTAAGTGCTGAAAGAAGTGCAGCAATACCTGGCGAAGTAACAACCGAAATTAAGAAAACAATTGTTTCAACTGATTTGCTAATGCTCTCCGGTGAAGAGAAAGTAATTGGTGGTCTATTTATAAACGAAGAAATTAATATTCGTCAAGGAATTCCTTTCCTAAAAGATTTGCCTTGGTGGGTATTTGGAATTAGGTATCTAACTGGTTACGATAGGACAAGTGTGACCAAGAAAGAAGTAATTATACTATTACAAGCTGAGTTAGTGCCAACGATAAAGGAAAGAGTTGCACAAAGAAAAGAAAATGAAATTGAAAATCAAATTGTTGAAGATCACGAATATTTGAAGAAGTATAAAATTAAACCTTTTAGAAAAGAAAACGATCAAAATAATTTTAAGTTAGATAACTAGATTGTGATTTAACTAATCAATCAATTACCCAATTATGAAATATCATGGTTGGGTAATTCTATTATGAAGAAGTATAAGAACACATTGAATATTAAACTGTTCACAAAAAATGAAAATAAATGCTAAGCTATTAATACTTACTTTTACTATTATCGCTTTTATATCGATAGTTTCTGCTTTCATTTACCACACACTTACAAAAGAATTGTTACTTACACAGCAATCAAAAAATCTTATTAATTCTGCCAACAATTTTATTTTTTCCTATCAACAGTATGTTGATAATCTTGACGAAGATTTTCAGAAAAATTTTAAAGATGATCAAATCACTTTTGCTGATAGTGAAATAGATTTTTATTTTAGTGCTAAAAACGATTCATTGATTTCATCAAATATTATAAACTTAAGATTTGGTTTAAAAATCTATACTGATGTTACAACATTAAAAGAATTTTTTGATTTAAACAGAAACTTAATTGTTAGGCAAAAAAGGATTGATGGAGAAACTCTGTATTACGGAAAAATTATTAACACAAATATTCTAAACTCACTTTCAGAAAAAATAAGAGCTGATATTGCATTCGTAGAAAATGGAGTAATTTCATTCATGTCCAATAATATTGAGAATGAACAGTATCTTCCGTACCTAAGTAAAGCCGCAAGGGAGCTAAACGAAAAAAACAATTTTGAGTTAATTAAAGATAATGTTTACAATTACGATTTATTTGTAACCCATTATTCGGCATTGGGTACAGCTAACTTTGGGAAAGAGTTAGATTTTATTGTGTTCTCTATTTCTAATGAAGCTTATGCTTTTAGAAATACAATGAATATTGTTACCCTAGTAATTGTAATAGCTGGTATATTTTTAACTATTGTATTTCTGTTTTTATTTACCGGGAAGTTGAGGAAACAACTAGAGTATATTTCCAATAGCGTTAATGCAATTGCTAAAGGGAAACTTGATACGAGGGTAAAAATAATTTCGAATGATGAAATTGGAAAACTTGGTGAAGCATTTAATAACATGTTGGATGAAATTGAAAAACAAGAAAATTATGAAAAAGAGTATACTGAATTTATTGCGCTGATTAATAAAAATCCATCGCTTGAAGAAATTGGGGATGTAACTATAAAAAAAATAATCTCACTAACTAATGTTAATGTTGGTGCTATATATTTGTTAGAGAATAATATTCTGACTTCGTTATCTTCGTATGGAGTCCCCCAGCAGCAGAACAAAACAATAGAAGAATCCAGTTTTTATAAGCGTGCAATTGAAAATGAAGATCTTATAGAAATTCAATTCGAGGACAATCATCCAGTAGTAAAAACAGGATTAGCTGAGCTTAAAATTAACTATCTGTATATATTGCCAATTATTTACAATAATAGAATTATTGCAATTGTAGAACTGGCATCTGTTAATAAACCAATAAGCAACGTTAGAGATTATTACAATAAAATTAAAGATCAGTTAGCTATTGGAATTGCAAATGGTAAAGCTTTTAATAAGCTTCAGAAATTGGTTGATGAGTTACAGAGATTGAATTTTGCTTATCAGCAACAAAATACTGAGATAACCGAAAAAAATATTGAACTTCTTGATCTTCATGATAAATTAAAAAAAGGGACCGAAGAATTAGAAGTTCAAAGATCGAAAGCTGTTGAATCTGCAAAGTTAAAATCGCAATTTTTAGCTAATATGTCCCATGAACTTAGAACTCCTCAAAATTCTATACTTGGTTTAACTGAATTGATTCTGAATGATAAAACTACAGATTCAAAAACAAGAGAAAGGTTAAATGTTGTACTAAGAAATGGTAAGAAGTTATTAAATCTTATTGAAAACATTCTTGAGTTTTCAAAATTAGAATCCGGGAATATTAGCGTAACTGAATCAGAGATATTATTAAGTGACTTAATCGGCGAAGTAAAATCCTTTATATCACCAATATTCTTAGAAAGGGAATTAAGCTTTAAAATTAATTATCCCGAAGATTGTGATTACTTACTAAGATCTGATATTAAAAAAATTGAACAAATCGTTTACAATTTAGTTGGGAATGCAGCTAAATTTACCAAAGAGGGTTACGTTAAATTATTATTTGATGTGCATGATACTGATTTAGTAGTTTCTGTGGAGGATAGTGGTCCTGGTATTTTAGAAGAAGATAGAAAAATTATTTTTGAAGAATTCAGACAAGCTGACGCAAGCTTAAATAGAAAATTTAGCGGAACTGGTTTAGGATTAGCAATTTGCAAAAGGTATAGCGATCTGCTACAAGGAGAAATTAAGGTTATTTCAGAAATTGGTGCCGGATCAAAATTCATTGTTCATTTACCACAAGTTATCAAATCCGTTCATCCAAATGATTTTAGTAAAACTGAAGTAACTCAACTAGGCAGAGCATTTAAGGCGATAATCATTTCTGAGGGTGAAGATGCCATAAAACTAATTGGTGATTATCTTAAATCCAATGATATACTTGTTGAATCACCGAATTTATCAGGGTTCAACTTCGACACAATTTTAAAAAGCTTACCCGATGTGATTATACTTGATGTTCTAGCAAAAGAATTGAATGGCTGGCAATTACTAAACGAACTTAAGAAGAACAAAACACTTTTAAAAATCCCTGTTGTTTTAATCAATATGGATGAAGAAGCGAATTGTGGTTTTGGGTTTAACATTTATGATTTTGTTGCGGACGAATTTAACCGATCAAATATTATTAAAGCTGTTGAGAATATTGAGAAAATCCAAAGTATCAAATTTAGAAAAATTTTATTAGTTCAAGATGATGAACAATATATTAAAAATGAGAATGAACTAATTAGTGATAATATCAAAATATATCATGCTAATGGCAAATCACCAATATGTGATTTAATAAAGCAATACGACCCAGATTTAATAATGGTTGACTTATACTCAAACAAGTTTGACTCTTTCCGAATAATTAATGATATAAACGAAGATATATTTTCTAAGAATATACCAGTAATTTCTTTTATTCATGATTTATCTGATATTGAGGAAATAAATAGAATAAACAATTCATTGTTTGAAACAACTCTTGTTCTACAACATCATCCATTAGATGTTCTTAAAATAATTAGAGATAGAATAGAGTTAATTGATGTCTCTATTTTCCAAAATAACAATAGTACTGTTTCAAATGTACCATCTATTAAATATAAGTCAACTATTAGCTCAAAAAAAGAATCTGATACGTTTAGCGTCCTTGTTGTTGATGATGATCAGGATGCAAGATTTACCATTGGCGAAATCATTAAATCACTGGGATACAATCCACTCTATGCAAGCGATGGATTTGAATGTATAGAAATTCTTACTTCAGAAAAACCAGACTTAATTCTTCTAGATATAATGATGCCACAAATGGATGGATTTCAGACAATAAAAAAAATTAGAAATAATATTAGTACTAAGGAATTAAAAGTATTTGCATTAACAGCTTATGCAATGCTTTCTGATAGAGAAATAATAGAAAAGAATGGTTTCGATGGTTTATTTTCTAAACCAATTAATACCGTTCAACTAGAGAATAAATTAAAAAGCATTTTTAACTTTGTTGTATGAAAAATCTATATAAAATATTAGTTGTTGATGATCAACCCGATAACGTTTTCCTATTGGAAGATAGATTAAATAAAGAGGGCTTTAGTGTAATTAAAGCTTATGATGGGAATTCTGCCATTCAGAAAGCTATAATTGAGAGACCAGATTTAATACTTTTGGATGTAATGATGCCCGATATTGATGGATTTGAAGTTTGTAAAATTCTGAGCAATAAGGAAACAACAAGTCTAATACCAATTATTATGGTTACTGCTTTAAATTCTACCACAGATATAGAACGAGGTTTTGAGTCCGGAGCTTTTGATTTTATTAAAAAACCTTTTAATAGAGCAGAACTTTTAGCAAGAGTAAAAGCAGCACTTAGATTTATTGAGACTAACAAACTGTTTCTTGACTTAGAAAAAATAAATACATTTTCGGCAACAGTTAAGAAAACAAATCATGAGATTAAACAACCACTTACTTTGATCAATCTTTCTGTAACTGCGCTTAAAAGAGAACTTGATGGAAATTCATATAACAAAGATTCTGTTATGAAAAGAATTAAATTTATTGAAACTGCTGTTAAAGATATTTTAGCAGTAATGAATGAAATGACAAAGATTAAAGAACCGGAAGTTGGTGAATATTTGAAAAACTTGAAAGCAAATGAGTTTAAAATTGGAGAAGTTGTAAGTTCCTTAAATCAATCTGCTTAAAATGTTTTGAACCATATCAAAACTATATGGTTTAATCAAAATTTCTGTTACTTGCCCACTGTTCTTAAAAGATTCAATATTTGATCCAGAAGTTAATACTATTGGAATATTTATCTGCCTGGCTTTTATTTGGTGAATACACTCTATACCATCCATAACTGGCATGGTTTTATCAATAATTAGTAAATCTACAATGTTGTTTTCTAAAAGGTTAAGCACTTCTTTTCCGTTTGAAGCTGATAACGTTTTTATTTTAAGTGAGCCCAATAAATCTCTTAGAACTTCCAGCTGGAATAAATTATCCTCTGCTATTAATATTGTCTTATCAGTATAGATTTTATTTAGTTTCATCTTTTTGATTGTCGGGAACAATATTTTAAAGGTCGTTCTTTTACCAATTTCAGACTCAACAGAAATAATGCCGAAATTCAAGTCAACCATTTCTTTAACAATAGCCAAACCCAAACCCTGGTTTGAACCGGTTTTAGTTGAATATCCTTCAGAAAAAATGTTCTTTATATTTTCTTTAGAAATACCTGGACCATTATCTTCTATAACTAATTCTACAAACTCATCGCTATTAACGACTGATTGATTTAGTGTAATATTAATAATAGAATTTACATCAGCTTCTTCAGCATTTTTTACAACATTGATAATGATACGAGATAACTCGGTTGTGTTTCCTGAGATTTTATCATTACTGCTATTGTTGGTATAAAAGTATTTTTGATTTTTACCTATAAGTGATAGAGTATTAGAAACTACATTGTGCAAACTTATATTCTCTTTGTAAGTATTCGATGAATTATTGGAGGTTAATTGATTAATTATTTGAGAAGCGAGTAACGCGTTGTTTTTTACTTTTGTTATTACTTCAAGAGATTTTGAATTAGAACCTAAATACTCGTTTACTAAATCCAACCCATTTATAACGTTATTAATTATGTTGTTTAAATCATGAGTGATTTTTTGTAAATCTTTTTTGCTAATATCCAAGGAAACATTTGGAGAAGTAATATGGTGGTTATTACCACTCATTTATTTTAAGCTATATTTCTTAATTTTTGTATAAAGGGTTTTTTGACTAATCCCTAATATTCTAGCAGTATTTTCTCTGTTCCAGTCATTTTTTCTAAGAGCCTTATGAATATGTGTTTTTTCAACTTCTTCTAGATTAAGAGTTTCTTGGTCATCCTCTTCATCGAACTCAGGTTGTGAATAAAACGCCGGTAAATTTAGATCTTTTACCTCTATTGAACTTCCTTCAGCAAAAATAATTGCTCGTTCAATTACATGTTCAAGTTCTCTTACGTTTCCAGGGAATTCATAGTTTTGGAGTGCATGTTTTGCTTCGTTAGATAAAATTTTAGGCGAATGAATGGAGCATTTCCTTTTCAAGAAAAACTCAGCTAACATTAATATGTCGTTTTCTCTTTCAACCAAAGGTGGGATTGTTAGAGTAATTACGTTGAGTCTAAACAATAAATCTCTTCTAAATTTCTTTTGTTCAGCAAATTCCATTAAATTTCTATTAGTAGCAGCAATTATTCTAATATTAGAAGAGTGTGTAGTTACGCCACCAATTCTACGGAATTCTCCATTCTCCAAAAACCGTAATAATTTAGGTTGAAGAGTTAAACTTAATTCACCAATTTCATCCAAGAAAAGAGTTCCACCATCTGCAATTTCAACAAGACCTTGTTTTGATGTTTTGGCATCAGTAAATGCCCCTTTTTCATAACCAAATAATTCACTTTCCATCAACTGATCAGGTAGTGAAGCACAATTAATAGCAACCAAAGGTTTGGAATTTCTATAGGAATGTTGATGAATGAATTCAGCAAACAATTCTTTCCCGGTTCCAGTCTCTCCTTCTAACAGAATGTTGGAGTCAGAAACAGCAGCTCTTTCTGCTAGATAAATTATTTCTTTAATTTGCTTGCTGTTCCCGATGATATTTAAATTGTTGTGTTTTTCAACCTTACTAGCGAGAATTGTATTGTTCTCAATTAATTCTCTATGCTTAATAGCTCGTTCAATTGTAATTAGCAATTGTTGAAAGTCATATGGTTTGTTAATAAAATCGTAGGCTCCAAGTTTTATGCATTCGATAGCTGTCCGCATATCTGATTGAGCGGTTAAAACAATTACTTGTAAGCGAGGTTTATTTTCGGATGTAAATCTTAATACCTTTTCTCCCGAAACATACTGCATCTCAAGATCCAGTAATAAGATATCATAATTTTTCTCTTTTAATTTTTCAATTGCGTACTTACCATCATAAACAATATCTACGGAATAGTTTTGACTAATTAACTCTTCCTTTAACAAATAACAAAGAGTTTCATCATCATCGGCAATTAAAATTTTAAAACTTTTATCCATGTAGGTTAACTTTTGTAAAGTTGAAAAGCTTTCCCATTAATTTAATGGAAATATTTACGTTGTAAAGGCTTTTTGCTAATTATTAGCATTATTCTATGTATTATAGTCGAAATCAATTCGGAAATATTTATATGTTAATTTGACTTAAAAAAAATGAAAATTAGTTGGAAATAAATAAGAAATATTGGTAAATTTGAAGTCTTGAAATTTGGGCGCGTAGCTCAGTGGTAGAGCATCTGCCTTTTAAGCAGAGGGTCGGTGGTTCGAGACCACCCGCGCTCACGCCTTAAACCCTTATAGGACATTAGTCTTATGAGGGTTTTGCTTTTTAAAGAAAAAGAAGGGGAGTAAAAAGGGAGTAATTTTTTTAGTAAAATTTTCTTTTTTATTTATTTTGAAAATAAATTTGCCCCTGAGTGAAAAAATTAATATAATATACTAGGGACCAGATAAAATAATTTACGGTTCAAATCAGATTCAAGTCAAATGCAGATGTAGTTTCAAATTAAGTGGTAATTACCTTCAATTGACTTTCCTCGATACACTTCAAAGATATACCCTAAAATATGTCTTACAAATTAAGAAGGAGCAATAATACTAGTGGAACCAGCACTATATCTGGGAATAATCCATCAAATAATAATGGAGGAAGTGAAATGCAAAATTTATATGAGAATAAGGACTTTTACTTGTCTGCATTCCTAATGGCCTCGGGGCTTGATTTGGTTGAGCACCGTCGAAAAGGGGCGATTACGGTCTTCGGGTTTGAAAATAATAATAAGTTAAAACAACTCGTTGATCAATACTATGCCATGAGAGGATCGGTAAAGCCGATGCAATATGGTACATACATCCGCAATCTGAAGAGCATTTTACACAATGCGTTCTCAGAATCTAATTCAGAGGTAAATTATGTCAAACAAATCAAACAAGGAAATTTATCAAGAGGTTAAAAATAGCCTCAGTATAACAGATGTTGTGACCCGTCTAGGAGCACAACTAAATTCACAAAGTAAAAATACATTAGTAGGAAATTGCCCGGTTGGACACCCGTCCAGCAGTAAAAAATCATTCCACGTAGATCCTCACAAACAGTTATGCCATTGCTTCAACTGTGGTATTGGCGGAGACGTATTCTCGGTTGTTGAATCAGTGAAAAAAATAAGCAACTGGGAAGCATTGAAATGGTTAGTCGAAGAGTTTGATCTTGAAGATCGACACTTCTCAACACCAACACAACCCCAAACCAACCCCTCAAGAAATTCTGGAAAGAAATGCATTACTAAAACGTAGTTTCTTATTTGAACAAATAGTAGAACGAGGAAAAGATTTACTATTTGAAGAGATAGGTAAGGAAGAGCTAGATTATTTAGTAAATGTAAGAAAATACGATACGGAGTTAATAAAGAAAACGGAATGGTTTTATTTGCCCGAAGATTTTGATGTTAAAACAGAGTTGATCCAGAAAAATGATGAGTGGAAAGAACAAGCCGGTTCACTCAAACTCCAAGGTCATTTTGGTGATAACTTCAGATTGGCATTCCCTTATCGCAATGCTGAAGGTCTTATTACTGGTTTCTTAAAGCGAGCAACAGACCCAAAAGGGATTACAATAAAGACTCATGATGACCAAGTTCACGACAATGTTCGTTGGGACAGTACGCCCAAACTTAACAAAGATGATCTTTTTGGAATTGATAAAATTGAAAATGATGTGGATACAATTGTTGTGGTTGAAGGTTATCCAGATGCACTTTATTTACAAGCATTAGGGATGGGTAATATTTCTGCTGTTGGTCAAGGTAGGTTAGGCAAAAAACATCTGGAAGAACTAAGAAGAAGAAAGATTAAAAATGTGATAATTAGTTTTGATAATGATGAGGTTGGTCCTAAAAATACTGTTGAAGCGGTTAAACTGATATTTGAAAACAGTAATATTACTCCCTATGTGATTGACCCCAAAAGTTATGGAAATGGAGTTAAGGATCCGGATGAGTTTCTGAAAGAGAATGGTTATCCAATGCTGAAGAACTTATTTGATACCAAGGCAGAAGATGGGGCGGTTTGGGTTGTGAAGGGGCTGGTCAGTGGTTATCCCGAGCGCAGTTCATTGGAAAAGAAGGAGATCAAGGAGAATGTCATGGACTTCCTCTCTTTGGTAAAAGATGAATCGACAATTGCTGAAATACTAGAACTAATCAAACCCATATTCAATGAAACAATTCCATCTCTGAGAAAGCAACTTAAAAGTAAAAGAAAGAATTATAATGATGAGCTGGCAGATCACACAACCAACGATCCGATCATACCATTCCTAGACCAGAACAGCAATACTAGAGCCTATTATGATGCAAGAAGAGATGTATTAAGTCTTGGAATTGATAAGGAGTTTATCAAGGAGTTGATGATGGATTATGGGCTTTATGCTCTGGAATCATATACCTCGTTTCTGGTAAAATTTGATCCTCAAGATCTGGATGGAAAGTTTGACTTCTATTCAAAAGACTTTTAATCTATTTACGCCAACAGAGTATATGTTTCTTGAAAAAAATAATAAGGTGATTGATCTTCAGAAGGCTTGTCCCTCGATATACACAGTGCTCAGTAATGTTGTACCGGACAAGTCTGAAAGGGATTATTTTCTAAACTGGTTATCTTACACATTCAGCACTCGTAAAAAGTCAATAGTTGCTTGGCTGATTAGAGGGATACCAAGGGACTGGTAAAAATCTTGATGTTTGAACAAATAATCACACCATTATGGGGAAAGAATCATTGTAGCTGTAGTAGGCAATTCTGAATTAGATAGTCAATTTAATCCATATATGAAACATAAATTGATGATAGCTTATAATGAAGTTACAACAGACTATAGGAGTGATAAGAAGGACAAAGAATCTAAGCTTAAGGCATATGTAGCCGATTCAACTGTTAAAATTAATGAGAAAAATGTAAGACAATACGAATTACCAAACTTTTCAAGTTCGCTTTTTTTCAGTAACTACCAAGTCCCAATTATTATTGAGAATAAGGATAGGAGATATAATGTGGTAGAGAATTTTTCTAAGTTGAGAAGATCATCCATATTATAAGAAGTTTAAAAATCACGATGAATTCTTGAAGGCACTTCAATCTGAATTACCTTTCTTTGCTCAGTACCTAATAAACTATAAATATGATTCTACAAAGGCTGATACAGAATTTATGAACGACGCCAAAAAGAAAATAATTGGCTCATCGATGAGTATGTTTGAAGAGTTCGCTAAAAAACTAATAGAAAAAGACTATGAATGGTTGAGAGATGAGTCTGGAGTCTTCCTAAATAGAAGTTGGGATTTAGAGACTGTGAAAGATGGATATATCTTAAAAGATGTTGCAGTTGATGTGTTTAACAGATTGTATAGTAAAAATTTCACTTCACCAAATATATTGAGTAAACAATTGCAACATTATGGAATAAAAATAGATGGCCGGGTCATGGTAAATAATTGCAGAGTGTCGGCATATACTTGGTAAAGTGGCAGACTTTGCCAGACTTGTGGCAGACTTTTTTAGCTACAAGTCTGACACTTTTCTTTTGATTTTAAGTTAAAAACAAAGAAAAAACTATAAATGGCAGACTTACCATACTTTTTAGAAAAACTCTGGAGAAAAAATAATTATTTAAAAGTTTTACTAGGGGTAATAGTTTAAAAAAGTCTGGTATCTCTGCCAATTTGATGAAATGTTAAGAAAACAAGCTAAAAACAAAGATTTACTGTCGGACTTTGCACTCCAAAAGTCTGCCAAACCCCGTCAGTAAGTCTGGCAGTAATCATAAATTAAAATGAGAAAAAAATGAATGAACATAATTTACAAGTTGAACACTCGTTGCTGCAAAAAGCAGTTAGGCGTGGTGCGGTTGATGTTGTGGAGAAAGTCGTGAATTACTTACTTTCACAAGGTGATAGCAAGTGGTTGCACAAACGCTTACCAGTTATGATATATGAGGAGTGCTGGCCATTGGGTAACAGTATAACCAATGGTAACATACTTAATCAGTATGTTACATTAGCTCAGACTGTTAAAAATAAAGATGCAGCTGGATTTGCAACTTTAGCTGTTAACTATAAAGAAGGTGATTGGAAAGCATTGCGAGGAAGTAATAGCCAAAGATCGGCTATTACGTCAGTAAAAAATGCTTTAGATAATCCAGATGACTTTCTGGAAATGGGCACTTGAGAATGGCACAAGGCATGTTGGTAGAATTGAGGCTGCAAAAGTGTTGGTACCGAAGGCGAGCTTCGATACAGATAAAGCCATGATGTTTGCTGCAGCTTACTTTGCAGCTAAGGATGAAGTTCCATTGACTGCCCATGCACAACCCCAAAACAACCCCGATTTTCCTTACTGGATTGCATTTGATAAGCACACTGATATTGGAAGAGAGATAATTACTGAAGCTGCTCTGAACATTAATGTTTACCCAAGCCGTGCAATGCAATTAGCTTTTTATTTTGAAGGTGCACTTTGCAATGAGATGACAGAATCACCATACTGGCAGTTAGCAAAGGATTGGCAAATGGAAAGGATGGGATTTACTTATTCGCAAGCTAATATTATCTGGGATCAGCTGAAGCCAGTGATAATTGAGTTGACTAAGAAGAAAGCTGAAGAGTTAAAAGATAGAATTGAGAAGGGCTGTTCTGGAGCTGATAAGGGGGATCAGTTGGAGATGATCTAGAATTGGATAATTGCTGTAGAACGACCATCTCGGCTCCCTAAAATTAACTTACTTTGCTACCATCACATATTCAATCCCTAAATGCCCTCAAGCTTAAAAAGTTACAATTTTATGTAGTTATAAATAAACTTCACCTAATTATTAATACTCTAGCTTCATGTGAGTAGTTAGATAATGCTGAAATATTTGA
Source organism: uncultured Ignavibacteriales bacterium (assembly GCA_963704835.1). Lineage (GTDB taxonomy): Bacteria > Bacteroidota > Ignavibacteria > Ignavibacteriales > Melioribacteraceae. The sequence goes on from CAVPHW010000009.1 coordinate 226,453, forward strand.
TAGTTAGGATTGACAGCTCCTTTATAACACAAAAACAACCCAACCAAACCGTCACGAGGGATATTCACGATTTAATTTCTTACAAATCTTTTACATTTTCATGACATCTCCATGACATCTCTGTCTTCTTCGTATCCTATTTTTCTTAGAGCAAGATGAGCATGCGTGGTTAATTTTATAATTATTGAAACTTATAAAAAAAATGATTAACATACTTATTATAAAAATATACTTTCCGAATCTTATATTCTCTTGGCTATTTCAATATTTCTAAAATGGAGAATAAAATGAAAAGCCGTCTAAAAAATGTATCATACGAATTTCATAAGAATGTAATTAAGAATATTTTATCACGTCATTTTACATCAAATCGATTTTTGCATTCTCTATCTGTGAGTTTTTTTATTACTTTAAGATGTAATCTAAAGTGTTCCTACTGCAATACATTAATTAAAAATTACCCGGAACTAAATACTGAACAGATATTCACCCTACTTAATAAAATTCGACCGCATAATCCTGGACTTTATATTACAGGTGGAGAGCCTTTCGTAAGAAAAGACATAAAATTAATTCTACAAAAAGCTGTTGAATTAAACTTTAAGCCTTTATGGCTAATAACAAATGGTTATAATATTCATAATAATTTAGACACACTCAAATATTTGGATTACTTAATAGTCAGTCTTGATTCTGTAAATAATACCAAATGGGATAAAATATTAGGTGTTGAAGATGCATCAGACAGAATCATTCGTAACATAAAATATGCAGCAAGTCTTCAAGAAGAACTAGGTTTTGTCATGGTAGTTAACAATTTGATTAATAAGGATCTAATTAAAGATGCTTATGATGTAATTGATTTTTGTGAAGAAAATAATATTTACATTGCGCCCCAACCAATAGATTCTTGGATGGAAGAATCAGAAAATCTCCTAGGTAATAAAGCTTATGTAAAATTAATTCAAGATATAAAAGCCATGAAAAAAAATGGCTCTAAAAATTTCGTCGTTACAGATTTATATCTAGATAGTATGATAAATGGGAACATCCCAAATTGTTATCCCACAATGAATCCAAGAATTTTTCCTGATGGTGCTGTATTTTACCCATGTATGGCTAAGAATAGAATATATGGGAATTTATTTGACTACAATAGTTTACATGAATTGATGTCAGAAGCTTATCACAAAGAGAATTTACCAGAATGTACAAAAAACCCAAAGCTTTGTACTAGAAATTGTATTGTTGAAATCAACCACTTTATTGACAGACCCGTCAGCTACTTGATAGATTGTATAGATAACCTTACACTGAAATTTTAGTTATGAGTTAATTTGTTATGGTTTATTACGGAATAGATATTGGTTCTTCTTCAATTAAAACTGCTAAACTATTTTGTGAGAAGAAAAGTATAAAAGTTGATTCAATGAATACCTATGAGCATTTCAATAATCCTTCAGAAACATTAAAATCAATAATTAAATTTATCGACATCAAGACAGTGAAAAGCATAAATGCAACAGGTTCACTGAGTATCATAACGAATATTCCTCGCCTCCCCAGCAAATATGCTAGATTAAAAGGTTTTAACCATTTATATGGCAACAATAATTGTACTATTCTTTCTTTGGGTCATAAAACTAATTCAATTTTAGAAGTTGTGGATAATAAAATAAATAGTTTTGAAGAAAATGTAAAATGTGCACAAGGTAGCGGCAATTTTATAGAGCACATTCTTAATCGATTTGATATACCAACGAACCAACCAGAATTGTATAATAATAATGACTATAAACCAACTATATTTTCGGGTCGTTGTCCGGTATTATTGAAATCTAGAATAACTCATTTACATAACACAGGTGAACCAAAAGAAAATATAATTATGGGATTATTTGATGCTCTTAGTGAAAACATATTAATCAATTATAATCCTGATCCCCAGATTAAATATTGTTTGTTAACTGGTGGGGTGTCAAAATATTTAAGAGTTCGAGAAGGTATTCAAACGATTTTAAAGTCTTTCAGTATTGAGCTCTTATCCGCACATGAAACGGACAATTATATTGATGCTATCGGATGTGCTTTAGCTGCAATTGAAAAAGGAAATTTGAAATCAAATTACGAAAATAATCTTTTCGTCGAGAATTTTAATTCTTGGGAAAGTACTCCCCCTCTTTACCAGTTTAAAAATAAAGTTAAAAGATTGTCTCATCATTCCAAAATCAATTTAAATGGGGATGTGATCAATACTATTATTGGATTTGATATCGGTTCAACGGGTACAAAATTACTCATGATCAAATGTAGAACAAATGAGATTATATATAGTGGATATGTTAAAACTAATGGAAATCCACTAAATGCCGTCAAAGAATTAGTACAAGATCTTCTTCAAGATATTAATAAAAATATTAGAATTATTAGTTGCGCTGTCACTGGGAGCGGTCGCATGCTGATAGGTTCTTTGTTAAGAAGTTTGTTTAGTAACGCAAGTGTCAATATAGTTAATGAAATTATTGCACATGCGAGAGGTGCACTCAATTATTGTGATTCAGTTGATACAATAATTGAAATCGGCGGACAAGATTCAAAATTCATAAGCTTATCAAATGGTATAATTACCGACTTTGCATTAAATGACGCATGTAGTGCTGGCACAGGGTCTTTTCTGGAAGAAATATGTATTCGATTTTTGGATTATCATAATTTTGAAAACTTAAACCAGAATGCATTAAAGGCAACAAGTGGAATTGCTCTGGGTCAACATTGTTCTGTATTTATATCAGATGTTATTGAAAAGGCAATTGCCTCTGGGTGTAACAAGCAAACTATCGCAGTCGGAATATTTGATGCAATAATTAGTAATTATTTAAATAGAGTAAAGAAAAATCGACCGATCGGTAAAAAAATATTCTGTCAAGGAATGCCATTCAATATGGAAGCCCTAGCATGTGCAGTTGTACATCAAACAGGCGGAGAAGTTTTCATTCCCCCTAATCCAGGTGCTGTTGGTGCTTTAGGAGCAGCTCTTCTAACTAATAGTGACTCATTCAAAAATAAAAATGACGATTTAAATATTGCCAAGATTCTAAATGTCAATTTTTTGAAAAAGAAAACATTTAATTGTGAGTTTAATAGCGGTTGTAACAAGAGAGGGAATCAATGTTTAATTGAAAAGATCACATTTACAAAAAATGAAAAGGAAGAAGAGTTTTTTTGGGGTGGAAATTGCACTTTGTGGGAGAAAGGTAATAGTGAGAAATTAAATAAAAAATTACCCAATCCTTTTTATGAAAGACAGGAATTGATTAAATCGATCATAATCAATTTAAAGTATCATCAAATCTCAAAAACAATTGCGATAACTGATAAATTTCATCTTGCAGAATTATTTCCGTTTTTTGCCTCCTTCTTTTCAGAATTGGGTTTTAATATCATACATAAAAGTAATCCATCTGAAAGATTGTTATCGTTTGGTAAAAAGCATAGTAATATTTCTATGTGCGCTCCTGCATTAATGCATATAGGTGAAATGTATTCGCTCCTTGACTATCAACCAGATTTTCTATTCAATCCAATTTTTATTAACTCTACTAACTGTACAATGATCAAAGAAGCAGCAAGTTGCCCATTGTTACAGAATTCTTCAAATATTTTTAAAAACTCACTTAAGAGCAATCGAAAATCAAAATGTTTAAGTCCCACAATAAGAATTGGTAAAGAGAATCTAGATTCACCTGAGTTTTTTGATAGCTGTAAAAAAATCACCAACTTCCTTGGAATTAATACTGGGAAAATGAACTCAGCATTTAGAATTGCTCATGAAACTCAATTAAAGTTTCAATCGGATTGTTATTCCATTGGGCAATACGCAATTAATTATTGTAAGACCAACAATGCGGTCCCAATTGTTGTTCTTGGAAAACAGTACTCAATTCATAACAAATTTCTAAGCTCTAATGTAAGTGGTTATTTACGTTACTTAAAAGTTGTTCCAATCCCTATGGATTGTTACAAGGTTGAAACTAATGGATTTGATATCAACGATATGTATTGGGGATTTGGACAATACGTACTTCTAGCTGCTCAACAGATTAAAATGGATAAAGATTTATTCAGTGTATTTTGTTCAAATTATTCTTGTGGCCCAGATAGTTTTCTAGAAAATTACTACAACTATATCATGGAAGGTAAACCATCAATAATAATTGAGAATGATGGAGATGATGGCAATGTTGGAACAAAAATGAGGCTAGAAATATTTTTGCATTGTGTACATGAGTATAAAAAGAATACAAATAATAAATTCCCTTGTTATCACCCTAAAATATTCAAAAAAAACAATTTTAGATTATCACAAATTCTAAATTCCAGTGATAAAATATTATTACCATATATAGGGCATGCATCCAGTTCTGTCGCTGCTGCTTTAAGAGGAAGTGGAATAAATTGTGAAGCCCTTCCTAAACCAGATAGTGAATCATTATCTATAGGAAGAAGATTTACTTCAGGAAAAGAATGTTTGCCAATGTCGGTTACATTAGGAAGTTTGTTAAAATATATTTATAAAAGTGGTTTCCTGGATAAAGATTATAAAATTTATTTTTTTATGCCAGGTAGTGATGGGCCTTGTCGTTTTGGAAACTATCATATATTAGATAGACTAATTATTGAAAAACTTCACTTGCAAAATAGGGTATCAATACTTTCTACGACTGATGATGAACTTCTTAGTGGGATGCCTTCTAGTTTGAATGCAATCATCTATCTTGCTCTTATATGCATGGATAACTTGGTCGCTTGCGCTGACTATGTGAGACCTATTGAAAAGGAACGAGGTGAAACAAATAAATTGTTTAATTATTACCATTCCATAATTATTAACAGACTTTCACATATTAATAGTTTTAACATCTCAAATAAGAATATTATAAAAGAAATTGTTACAAAAAAAATATTTGGTTTCTCAAAATTATTTATTGATATCTCTAGAGATTTCGGTGTTCTGAAAACTAATAAGAAAGTAAAAACAGTTTCATTGGCCGGTGCTCTTTATGTTCGTTTAGATTCATTTACAAATCAAAATCTATCAGAAAAACTAGAGGCAAAAGGATTAAGAGTTAAACATGTTCCATTCACCGAATGGCTAGATTTTTTGAATATCTATGATGGGACAAACAAAGCAAGACCAAATCTTACATCAATAATAAATAATTATTTAAGAAATAGAATTAAAGTTATACCGAACACAATTATTCATGAAGGTTTAGGTGTGCCAAAATTTCCTGAATTGAAAAAAGAAATAAAAGAAATATCTCCATATATAGGGATTGATTCAATAGGAGAAGCAATTTTATCAATTGGAGGTTCAATCATCCAAAATAAGAACTCTGATATCGATGCAATTCTAAATATTGGGCCTGGAGAATGTCTCCAATGTAAAGTGGCGGATTCAATCTCTAGAAACATGAATACTCAAATTATTACAAAAACAATTGAATTTGATGGTGACCCTATAGCACCTACGATTTTAGAAGAATTTGTGTACGATATTCAAAATCAATAATTGGTGTCTTGACATAAATAAATCATAATGAGAATTCATAAACAAAGCACACAGAGTACCATATGCATAATGCGGACCTAAAATATAGTTCAAAATATTATAATAATCTGGCAAACTCCACTTATTTAATTAGGGGCTTCACAACATTTGTCTTAATTACAATTGTAGCATTTGTTCTAGTATTTAAATTGGAAGATATTGAGAAATTCATTGAATTGGCACATCATGTTAATGTCAATTTTTTGTGGGTTATACTCGCACTTACATTGCTTGATATGTATCTCGATACATCCCGATATTTTGTGATTGCCAAAACCATAAATCCTCAAATAAATTTTAAATTAGTGTTTAATTCTAACATGGCGGATAGTTTTGGGAGTGCTGTTACACCCTTCCAAGTTGGCGGTGGCGTTGCAATGATTTATGTACTAAATAAAGGTGGAGTTTCTTATGCTAATGGATTGTCGATCTGTATTGTGACTTTTGTAATGTCCCTATTATTAATTTTAATTTCCAGCTCAATAAGTGTAATTGTACTTCAAGATTATTTCTCATCTTTAATCTATAATTATCTTCTGAATTATAGCTTAATCATTTTTTTACCAATATTAATTATAATATCTATTTCTCTATTAAAACCAGAAATATTATTATTTAGAGTCAAAAGAATACTATCAGAAAAGATAAAAACCTCAAATAAATATTTTTTGAAAATTCTCATCTTAACTCAGAGTTTTGTTCTGGTATGTGAGGGATACAATTTCACTTGTAGAAACCTAATAACTCGATATCCCAAATCACTGATTATTTCATTCGTTTTCACTGTGCTCTACTATTTAAATAGATTTCTAATCGCTTACGTTTTAGTCATTGCTTTAGGTGGAGAAGTAGGCGTTATTGAAATAATTGCAATTCAATCACTTGTTCTTTTACTATCATTTTTTGCTCCTACACCAGGAGGGAGTGGTTTTGTTGAACTTAGTATTGGTGCACTAATGATTAATATTTTAAACAGTGTCCAATTATTAAGTTTTACTTTCCTTTATCGTTTCCTTCTTTTCTACTTTTATATATTCATTGGATCATTTGTTGTTTACAAGGTTTTTAAAGTTCAATTTACAAAAAGAAAAAATAGAAATGCTTTATTCAAAATGTAGCATACTTATTCTACAATAAATAAACATTACTTTGGAGGTTTATTATGGATACAATTACCATTGATCACCGTCGTTTGTATAGGATGCCATGGAATCTAGCGGACAATGCAATTTCCTGGCTGGAACCAACTTCTTCATGTAATTTAGCATGTGATGGATGTTATAGAGAAAATGATAAAGATTCGCATAAGACATTAGCGGATATTAAAAAAGAATTAGATGTGTTTGAGAAGAAGAGAACTTCTGACTGTATCTCAATTGCCGGTGGAGATCCATTACTACATCCTCAAATTGTTGATATTGTAAAGGAGATACATTCGCGGAAGTTAAAACCAATTCTTAATACCAATGGTTTAGTATTAGATATTCCTTTCTTGAAAAAACTTAAAGATTCTGGATTGTTTGGATTTACATTTCATGTGGATAGTAAACAAGGTCGTCCAGGTAAATGGAAAAATAAGAATGAAATTGAGCTTAATGAATTAAGATATGAATATGCTAGTATGGTAAATAAAGTTGGTGGAATATCATGTTCATTTAATTCAACAATTTATGAGGATACAATTCAATATATTCCCCAATTGGTTGATTGGGCAGAGAAAAATATAAATATAGTCCAGACAATGGTGTTTATTGCTTACAGAAATATTACACCTAATTTACCATTTGATTGGTATGCGGGCGCTGAAAAAATCGACTGGCAGGAGATGAGATATCATACGATTGAAAATCGAAAAACTGATATTCTATCAACCGATATGTTAAGCTTAGTGCAAAAAAATAATCCTAATTTCACTCCTTTGGCCTATCTTAATGGAACTGAGCAGGTTGATTCATATAAATGGCTACTTACCGAAAGAATTGGCTCTAAGAAAAATATTTATGGATACCTTGGTCCAAAATTTATGGAGTTGGTTACTTTTACTTATCATTTTATCACAGGAAAATACCTTTCTTATGTTTCTCCTAAGGAGGCTCGCAAAGGTAGATTAGCAATGATGCTGTTATGGCCATTTGATAAGGGGGTTAGGAGATCAGCGATTAAAATGTTAAAAAATCCATTTAATTTATTTGGGCGTAGTTATCTTCAGACAATTTTATTTATTCAACCGGTTGATTTTTCAAAAAATGGTAATCAGAATATGTGTGATGGTTGTCCAGATATTACAGTGTGGAATGATGAAATTGTATGGTCTTGTAGATTGGAAGAAATAAAAAGATATGGAACTTTTCTTCACTCGGTTCCAAGACCTAGCTCAATTAATAATTAGAATTTGTTTGTCACATTATTCTCTAAATATTATTTTAGTTCCTTACTAAAAAATAAAGATGTGGCTATTCATTTGCTTATCGACAACTAAAATCTAATGAATTCTAGCTTTTTGTTGGTAAGGGGTTGATCAACGGCTAAATTAGCTCATCTACACTTTTGAAAGTACGGAATTTCCGTACTTCGGGCGCACTTTGAAATAGGCAAAGTACGTCCAAAATAGTTTGAAAAGAGGTCAAAATCGAAGTAATTGACATCCTTTCCTTACTTTCCGTAGTTTTATAAAAAAGTTTTCTAGAAAAAATTTCTAAATAAAAAAATAGTATATATTCTTTTTCTACAAAGTAGGGAAAGTACGGAAACTGCTCATACACAACTCCTAAATGACCAAAACTGCCCGAGAAAAAAGTTTAAAACCGGGATCAAGCTTTTGGGTCCCATATACCCACCCCGGGATCATTCAGGCTCTGAGCGAATAGATCAAATATTTTTCTAAAAATAAAGTCGGAATTAATTATTTTTTTGAGAAATTTTGTTCGAAAATCTAAGCTATAAATCGAATTTATCTGCTGATCTACAGTCAGCGGTTAAAACTAAATTTAAAATTTATGAGACTTTTATGTGATAATAATTGCATGGGATTTGCTCTTCTTGACAATTATTATTACTTTTGCTAAAAGGATTAAGCAAAAATGCGATATTACGAGAAAAAAATATATTTAGCAATAAACTATTCTTTATTTCAATAATCAAATTTTATAAGATCGTTTAAAATAATTATTATCATAGATGGCAAATAAAAGAATTAAAATATCTGACATTGCAAAAAAGTTAGGGGTATCCACAGCTTTAGTATCATTTGTTCTTAACGGAAAAAGTAAAGAAAAAAGAATAAGTGATCAAATGTCAAAGAAAGTAATAGCAACCGCAAAAAAAATGAAGTATAGGCCAAACTCACATGCGAAAGGATTAAGAACTGGAAAGTCCAATACGATTGGATTAATAGTTGCTGATATTTCCAATCCATTTTTTGCTAAACTTGCAAGATTTATTGAAATAGAAGCTACAAAATATAATTACAGAGTGATCTTTAGTAATTCAGATGAGCAAAATGAAAAGTTTGCATCCCAACTTGAAGTTTTAAAAGACGAACATGTTGATGGCTTTATTTTAACTCCGCCTATAGGAAGTGAAAATGAACTCATCACATTAGAAAAGCAAGGGATTCCTTTTGTAATTATTGATAGGATATTTAAAAATGTAAATGCACATTCTGTTATTATTGATAATTTTCAATCGGCTTATCAAGCTACTGAAAGATTAATCAAAAATAATCGAAAAAATATTGCTGTTGTCAATGTAAATAACCAACTATCTATAATGAGACAAAGAGTAAAAGGATATCAAAAAGCTCTTTCAGATAATGGTATTATTGTTAATAAAGGAATCATTAAAAATTTAAAATTTAGCCATGAAAAAAAACTTGTAATGAATACAATTCAAGATTTGATAAAAAAAAATGCAGATTCAATTCTATTTACTACTAATAAATTGGGAGTTCTTGGGATTGAATGTTTAAGAGAGCTTGGGATAAGAATTCCTGAAGATTTTTCAATCATTAGTTTTGACGATACGGATGCATATAAAGTAGCTTGTACACCAATTAGTGCAATTGTACAACCAATGGAAACAATGAGCAAAGAAGCTATCAGGATATTGTTAAAAATGATTAAAGGTAAATATGGTTCTCAGGAATATGAAAATATAATATTAGACGTAGATTTTATTTTCAGGGAATCTTGCAAATGATATTTTTTTTGTGCAGTTTAGCTAAAACGATTAAGCAATTCTAGTTTGTATTTTATCATCAATTGAAGGTAGAACATGAGTAATGTGGAAAAATTAAAGATAAAAGAAAAAGTAGCTTACGGATTTGGAGATTTTGGATTTTCAATATTCTGGAAATTATTTTCAGCTTATTTGTTGTTTTTCTACACGGATGTATTCGGGATATCTGCCGCTGCAGCTGGAACAATGTTTCTAGTTACAAGGATATGGGATTCATTGAATGATCCTTTAATGGGAATGATAGGGGATAGGACTAAACACAAATGGGGTAAATTTAGACCTTATTTATTATATGTAGCCGTTCCCTTTGCAATAGTTGGGATTTTTACTTTTACAACACCTGATTTAGATGAGAATGGCAAACTTATTTATGCCTATGTTACATATACCTTAATGATGATGGTCTATACTGCTGCCAATGTTCCTTATGCTTCTCTTTTAGGCGTTATTACAACTGATTCTGATGATAGAACTTTGCTTGCCACATGGAGATTTATTGGTGGCTATTTAGGTGGATTATTTGTTACTGGCTTAGCAAATTCATTTTTTGAATATTTTAAGAAGTCAAATACACCTGAAACTGCCTTTCAATTTTCAATTGCAATTTTTGCTATAATCACAGCAATAAGTATAGTAATTACTTTTGCGGGAACTAAAGAAAGAATAATAAAACCTGCTTCAAAAAAATCTTCTTTTTCTGATGATATTAAAGATCTTATTAATAATGTCCCATGGTTATTAATGCTTGGTGCTGTTGTTTTTAATTTAATGCAAGGAACCATAAGGGAGGGAACAGTTCTTTATTATTTTAAGTATTACATTGGTGACCAAGCAATATGGTTTTGGGGAAATGTAGATCAGACTTATTTGGCTTCAATTTTCTTGAGTTCTTTAATGGCTTCAAGTTTGTTAGGAGTACTTTTAGCAAAAAAAATATCTTCAATATTTGGGAAAAAACAAACATTTCTTTTCTCAATGTTATCAATAGTTATTCTTAATATTATTTTCTTCTTTTTAAGTCCGTCAGAAATAAATTTAATTCTAATTATTAATTTTCTAATTGGTATTCCGGGAGGAATTATTTCACCAATAATTTGGTCAATGTATGCAGATATATCAGATCATTCTGAATTTAAAACAGGTAGAAGAGCAACAGGTTTAATTTTTTCATCATCTTCAATGACACAAAAAATTGGATGGACTGTTGGTAGTGCTGTTGCCGGGTGGCTTTTAGCTATATTTGGATTTGAAGCTAATGTTATGCAAGACGAAGAGTCGTTATATGGGATTAAACTTATGATTAGTATATTTCCGGCAATCTGTGCCTTTATTTCAGCAGCTTTCGTATACTTTTATCCACTTAATGAAAATTATATGGAAGGAATTAAAAGTCAACTTGATGAAATAAGATTAAAATAGTTTAATGATTATGGGAAAATATATACTATCAATTGATCAAGGTACAACAAGTTCACGAGCAGTTCTTTTTGATAGTAATGCAAATATACATTCAATTGATCAACAAGAATTTAAGCAAATCTATCCTCAACCTGGTTGGGTTGAACACAATCCAATTGACATTTGGAAATCACAGTTAACTTCAATTAATAATGTTATAGCGAAAAGTAACATTAATGAAAAAGAAATTTCAGCAATTGGTATTACTAATCAGAGAGAAACAACAATTGTTTGGGATCGCAAAACTGGAATCCCAATTTGTAATGCAATTGTTTGGCAGGACAGAAGAACTTCAAAATTATGCACAAAACTTATACAAGATGGTTATCAAGAGTATATAAAAGCAAAAACCGGTCTAGTGATTGATGCATATTTTTCATCATCAAAAATAAAATGGATTCTTGATAATACACCAAATGCTAGAGAGAAGGCAGAAAAAGGTGAATTAGCTTTTGGAACAGTAGATAGTTGGTTAATATGGAATTTGACAAACAGAGAGCAGCATTCGACAGACGTAACAAACGCAAGTAGAACTATGTTGTTTAATATTCATACCCTTGAGTGGGATAAAGAGTTACTTGAATTATTTGAAATTCCATTCTCATTAATGCCGGTAGTTAAATCGTCAAGTGAAATTTATGGCTATACAAAAGTTAATTCAATTAAATCTAACTTACCTATTGCAGGAGTAGCAGGCGATCAACAAGCTGCATTATTTGGACAATTGTGTACTGAACCCGGAATGTTAAAAAATACTTATGGCACTGGCGCATTTTTAATCTTAAATACTGGGAAATATCCATTTGTCTCAAAAAGCAATTTATTAACAACAATTGCATATCAAATTAATGGTAAAGTTAATTATGCCTTGGAAGGCAGCATATTTATAGCTGGAGCAATTGTGCAATGGTTAAGAGATGAAATGCAAATTATTAAATCAACACACGAAATTGAAGAATTAGCAAAAACTGTAAAGGATAATGGAGGAGTTTTTATGGTCCCAGCTCTATCTGGTCTTGGAGCTCCACATTGGGATCAGTATGCAAGAGGAGCAATATATGGTTTAACACGCGGAACAAATAAAGGACACATTGCTAGATCAGCTTTAGAATCTATTGCATATCAAACATATGATATAATAAAAGCAATGGAAACAGATTCAAACATAAGAGTATATGAACTTCGTGTTGATGGTGGGACTTCAACAAATAATACTTTGATGCAATTTCAATCAGATATTTTAGGAATACCAATTCTCAGACCAGAAGTTACGGAAACAACTGCATTAGGAGTAGCATATCTAGCTGGTTTAGCAATAGGGATATGGAAAAATGTTGAAGACATTAAGAATAATTGGAAGATTGAAAAAAAATTTGAACCAAGAATAGAACAAACCCAGATAAATGAATTACTAAAGATGTGGAATAAAGCAATCGAAAGATCAAAAGATTGGTTGGAATAATTCAATGAATTTTATGAATAGAGAAAAATTATTAGATAAAATTGAATCTGAATCTGGTTTATGGGACGTTGTAATCATTGGTGGAGGTGCAACAGGACTTGGGGCTGCATTGGAATCAACAACAAGAGGATACAAAACTCTTTTACTTGAACAGAATGATTTTGCAAAAGGAACTTCGAGTAGAAGTACAAAGCTTATTCATGGCGGGGTTCGATACTTACAGCAAGGCAATATATCACTTGTTCTTGAGGCATTGCATGAAAGAGGATTGCTTATGCAAAATGCACCTCATCTTGTTTATAACCAATCATTTATTGTACCGAATTATGATTGGTGGGATGGCCCATTCTATGGGGTTGGGCTAAAAGTTTACGATTTACTTGCTGGTAAACTCGGTTTGGGTTCCTCGAAAATATTATCAAAAGAAGAAACGATTAGTAGAATTAAAAATATTGAGACAAAAGGGCTTCGTGGAGGTGTAATTTATTACGATGGTCAGTTCGATGATTCACGTCTTGCAATAAATCTTGCGCAGACAATAAATAAACATGACGGAAGTGCAATAAATTATATGGAAGTAAATTCACTGCTTAAAACGAATAACATGATTTGCGGGGTTGTTGCTGTAGATAAAGAGACAGGTGAAGAATATCAGATTAACTCTAGAGTGGTAGTAAATACTACTGGAATTTTTACAAACAACATTCTAAAAATGGATAATAAGAACGCACTTAAGATTATTGAATTAAGCCAGGGAACCCATTTAGTTTTAGATAAAAAATTTCTTAAAAGTGATTCAGCAATAATGGTCCCCAAGACTGATGATGGGAGAGTTTTATTCGCAGTTCCCTGGTACAATAAAGTAATTGTTGGAACAACTGATACAAAGGTTGACAAGCCATTGCTTGAACCCATCCCTCAAGAAGAAGAAATTGAGTTCATCTTGAACCATGCGAGAAAATATATGAGTTCCGAACCGGAATTAAAAGATGTGAAAAGTATTTTTGCAGGAATAAGACCACTAGTAAAATCAACAGAAAATAAAACCACATCTACAATTTCAAGGGATCATTTTATCCAAGTTTCAGAGTCAGGGTTAGTTACTGTTACAGGTGGTAAATGGACTACATACAGAAAGATGGGGGAGGATACGATTAATCAAGCTGTTTTGGTTGCGGGATTAGAAGAGAAACCTTCAATAACAAAATCTTTTAGGATACATGGGTGGTTAAAAAATGTAGATAGAACAGATCCACTTTATTTTTATGGTTCAGATGGGATTCAGATTCGCAAAATGAAATCTGATGATATGAACTTAGCTCAGCGAGTATCTGAAAAGTTTTCATACTGTATGGCAGAAATTATTTGGATTCTTAAAAATGAGATGGTTGTAAATCTTGAGGATTTAATGGCAAGAAGGACAAGAATGCTATTTCTAGATTCTGATGAAGCGATTAATGTTGCACCTGTTATGATAAAATTAATGGCTAAGGAGTTAAATAAAAATCTTGAATGGCAAAAAAATCAATTAGAAGAATTTATACAAGTAGCAGAAAATTATTCTATACAACAATACACATTATTAAAAACAAAAAGTCATTTATTACATTAAATATCGAATAAAGAAAAAAAATGTTGCGCTCAGTAGAAAAATGTATTATATTAGCTAAAACGATTAAGCAATATGATTCTAATATCAAAATATTTCTACAATAAAATCTATAAAAGGAATTTAAATAGTTTGAATTAGTAATCATATTTTTTTGTAAGAAATTGCTAAATCGTTATAGCATAATTTAACTTTTGATTTAATAATTATTGTAGATAACTATAAATAACTATAAATAACTATAAACAACTATAAATAACTATGAATAATGAATATTTTATTGGTATTGATATTGGTGGCACTAAATGTGCTGTATTGGCTGGTACTGTAAATATGGACATTCTTGATAGAATACAGTTCCCCACTGAAACCCACAAAGGCCCAGACTATGCAATTAACAACTTAATTAACAATACAGATTTGTTAATTAATAAATATGATAAGTATAAGCTTAAAGCGATAGGAATTAGTTGTGGTGGACCATTGGATAGTAAAAGAGGTGTTATATTATCCCCCCCAAATCTTCCTGGGTGGGATAATATACACATAACAAGTTTATTTGAGAATAAATTTAACGTTAAAGTAAATCTGCAAAATGATGCAAATGCTGGGGCTCTCGCTGAATGGAAGTTTGGAGCTGGTAAAGGCACCGAAAATATGATTTTTTTAACATTTGGGACTGGATTAGGAGCTGGCTTAATACTCAATAATAAATTGTATACAGGCACAAATGATCTTGCTGGTGAGATTTGGAATATTAGATTAGCTGAAGATGGACTTGAGCCAAATGGAAAGAAGGGTACTTTTGAAGGATTTTGCAGTGGATCAGGAATCGCTAGATTAGGACAAAAAATAATATCGGAAAAAATAAAGAATGGAATCAGTGTCCCATTTTGTTCAGATATAAACGAGGTGAGTGAAATTACTACTAAACGTTTAGCTAAAGAAGCAATTAATGGTGATCAAACAGCAATTGAAATATTTAAATTTTCAGCAGAATATCTTGGAAGAGGATTATCAATTTTGATAGATGTATTAAATCCTGAGAAAATTGTGATAGGTAGTATTTATGCAAGAAATCCTCAGTTGTTTAAATCAACTTGTCAAAATGTACTTAAGAAGGAAGCTATAGAGCCTGCTAGAAGTGTTTGTGAAATTGTTCCTTCTGCGTTAGGTGATAAAGTAGGGGATTATGCAAGTTTAAGTGTAGCTATGTTAGGTACATAATTTTGGAAGGTTCATGAAAATTTATAAATTACTTGATAATTTAATGGTTCGCTATCCTGATTTATCATCTTCAATTGATGATATTCGGCAAGCTTATGAATTATTAGAAAATTGCTATAAGAGTAAAGGGAAGTTATTAATTTGTGGCAACGGAGGAAGTGCTTCTGATGCTGACCACATTGTTGGCGAACTTATGAAAAGTTTTTCAGTAAAGCGTACTCTTCCAGAGGAAATCAAATCAAAATTGAGGTTAGTCAATAATGAAAAGGGTGAATATATTTCTTCCAAATTACAACCAGCACTACCTGCATTATCATTAACTTGTCACAATGCATTAACGACTGCTTTTTCTAATGAT
>CAVPHW010000010.1:0-8883 GCA_963704835.1 uncultured Ignavibacteriales bacterium
CCAGGATACTGTATCCATGTTTTTTCAATTAATTCAGATCGCTCTGGATCATTGGTTGTCCGAAGTTGAACTTCACCCACAATCCTTAAAGTCGTGTCTTCTAAAATAACTTTTCCTTCGAGATATTTAATGTTTTTATCAAAGGGTAATTTAATATTAATGTTACCCAGGCTATCTCCAAAAGAAATATCAATAATCTTTGCGTCGAGAATATTTTCAACACCGGGATAATATAATTTTAGGTATAATAAAGAATAAACTTCCTTCTCTTCAATATTGATTCCAAGTATATATTTGCCTGGAGGAATTCTATCAAAATAAAAATTCCCTGAATAATCAACATAGGAATACTTATTTAGAAAACGATATGACATATTTACTATTGAATCTGTGGGTAAAAGAATGATACCAATATTCTGTAATGGTTTATCATATTTATCGGTGAGTCTGCCCCACAATATTCCATTGGCTATTAAAGTCTGATCAACTTCCAAAAATTCGGATCCTTTAATTTCCACATTAAAATCGTAAGCAAAACCACTTGTGTATTTGAGTTTGACATCAAATGAATATAAATATATACCAGGTTTGATGTTTAGAAACTTATAAAAACCAGTTTCATCAGTTATAGTTTCATAAGAATCAATGTCGTTGGATAATCTAACTTTTATATTATCGAATGGTGGAAGATTTTGATAGTCTTTGGTAGGATCACTATAATCAAATATATGGCCTGCTACCGATCCCTGGTTCAATAATTCTGGTAATCCATTAAGAAATAGTAGGTCGACCTTTGCGCTTTCAATAAATTTCGTTCTTGAACAAACTGTTGTGTAAAACCGACCATCTTCAGATTTATAAGCATAAACCAGGTATTTTCTATCTGGTGAAAGATATAATTGGCAAGGATAAGAAATTCGCCAAAGCTCAATAGTTTGTTCTATATTTCCTTTATATACTTTGTCTATTTCGAACAACATTTTTCTTTCGTATTTAAAACTGGAATCCTCATTTATAGGTAATGATAAACCAATAAATACAATATCTGCTTCTCGAAAGGCTTCAGACGGATGTGCGAACATACAACTGCAAGCAAGTGAGGGAAGCGAATACGAAAGAAATAACATTAATAAGAGACTTTTTTTCATCATAAAATAACTTAAAAGTAGTTTATCCTATCCGCTGGGAATGTTTCAAGTTTACCATCGCGAAATGCTTTTAATCTTTTTTCCGCTTCCTCTGCCCAGATTTCGTCTATTATTTTATCCGGTTCATCAATGCTTTTGATTAATCCTTCAATAATTAAAAATCTTTCGGCGGGGTTTAATTTCATCGCCATTTCGAGTATATATTTGTTGCTCATAATCTCATCTTCATTTCTATTAATTTATCTTCCGACCACAAAATAACCAATAATATTTAACAAAATCAATTTCTTACTTATGCATAAGATTTTTCAACTGAAACTCATGCCTAATTGGATGCATTACTGCATGTTCTAACATTGCATCTATGCAATATTCAACACCCCAATTTGATTTGTAAACTTTATCTTCAAATAATTCCGGTTCAACATCCGCGAGGGGAAGTTTCCATCTTTCGAACAAATGTGCCATTTGCTCAGCAGCTTTTTCCTTTATTATTTCAGCGGGAGGAGTTTCGTTTATCATAGGATCAGGTAATTGAAGTTTATCACAAATCCAAATCATATAACCTCTGGCTGAGCGTAGAAGATGAAATAGTAATGTATCTAAGGATTGGTAATATGGGTCGTCCGTATCTGGAAGTATTATATTTAGTTTCTTTGCTTCTTTCCAAGTTTCATAAAATGATTGTAAATGTATTTGATGAAGTTTAACTAAAGCACTTGCGCCTTTGTAGCGATATTCAGGAAAATCATTCATAATTTTTACTCTTTTGTAATTGCTGGTAAATTCATATTAAAACATTTATCACAGAATTCAGGATTCTTTTCATTAAACCAATCCTGTCTAAAATCCTGATAATCTTTTGTATTTAAAATTTCGATCAATGGCTTATCAAAGACATTTCCAAAATGTTTTTCTTTCGGAAAAGGTTTAGCGCAGCACGGTGGAACAAATCCATCCCACGTGATATAAAAATAATTCCACATAAATCGGCATTTTTTAAAACTTGCTTGTGATTCAAAATCATAAAAAGTTAATTCTACATTTGGATAATTTTCTGCTAACCCCTTTGTTTTGAAATACTCATCTTTAAATTCTTTTGTCAGATAAAAATCATAATAAGAATTATCGAGATCAGTTCTTGCAACAATGTTCATAGGATTGATATTTAAATACTTAACGCAAATTTCATCACACAATTTTAACATATCGGACATTTGATGATAATTTTCTTTTAGCACAACCATATTGAACATAATATCGGTGCTGCTGTTTTTGGCTTTGTCTAAAATTCCGAGAGTGTTTTTAAGAAAGAAACTGTAGTCTGCAGTTTTTCTAACTTCATTATAAACTTCCCCGATGCCATCAATAGAAATCTGAATTGTATCAATTTTGCCAATTAACTTTTCTGCGATCTCAATACTTTTAGGAAGATGTGCATTAATCGAACACGAAATTATTATTCCTTTACTTTTATCTTTTTATGTAATCAACTGCTTCGTCAATTCTTTTGTATAAAAAAGTTTCACCAAGTCCGGTTAATCCAATTGCATCAACATACGGATGAATTTCATCAATTATTGATTTGAACTTTTCGAAATCTAAAAATCCTTTATCCATTTGATCACCGTAAGCATACTCGCGTGCGCAGGTAATACACTTTATGTTGCAATGATTTGTTAGCTCAATCATTATAGAAGATGGATAAGCGACTTTCAGACTTTTTGATTTTGCGAGAAGCAGAGTTTGGATTTTATTGTTGGAATATCTTAGAAGATTAATTCCCTTTGGCAAGTGCTGAACGCGTCTTAACGCTTTTAATAATTTTCTTTTAGTCATAACTTAAAATAAGGTTTGGCGATAAAAACCAAAAGCAAATTAAACCTTAACTTTAATCACGACTTTCTTTACATAATGATTTTTCTTTTACTTTAATTCCGGGTAAATGAACATCGGTGGGGAAGAAGATTGCAAACATTCCTTCATCAACTTGCGTGAAAGATTTTTCTCCGCTAAAAAATGTTATATCATTTTGTTCGTTGTACTCATCAATAACTTTTTGGTTTTGTAAAGGAGCGTATCCCATTAACTCACTGCCTTTAGCTACGAATTGAACATCGATATATTTTTTGTGTGATTCTAGTTTTCCTTCACTTTCATCTTTTGTGTTGTATTCATTAACTAGAGCAAATATGTTGTCGCCATCAATTTCATATTTACCTAATTCCATTTTGGAGAAATCAGTTTGTTTCAGATAAGCAAAGGCTTTGTTAATTCTTTCGCCAAGTCCGGAATAGAGATGCGTGTTTGAGAGTTTATCTATTATCATATGATTATCCTGTTAATAAGTCATCGCGAACAAAGTGAAGCGATCTGTCTTATAAAAACAGATTGCCACGTCGCTGCGCTCCTCGTAATGACATCGAATAATAATTAAAATAAAGAATCTAAATTATGAACGTAGAGAGCCAATCCTGTCATTGTAGTTTCAAAATAGTGATCTGCGAAAAAGTTAGTATTATAATACCTAATATCAATGTGGTCTCTCAAGAAATCTGTAATAGGATCTTTTGCCCATAAAGCCCAAAGTTTAAATAAGCTCTTTGTTCTAAGTTCATATCCATTAGTTTTTCTTTCATCAAAACCGGGACCAGAAAAATGCCCGGTACTGAATGAAACAGATTCAAAAAGATCAAACTTTAATCCGATGTGTGAAACAATTTTATCAGAACCTTCAATATTTATTAAATTTTTCCAAGGTTTTAGATCACTTAAAGTAGATTGATATTCCCAATCATAAGTGTAAACGCCGTTCTCCTCAGAACTTGTTCCGGTAATTAAAATATCACTAGCTTCAACAGTTAGAGAAAAATTAAACAATTTCATTTGGAAATTATCACGGAGTAAATCAAATCCAGATGAGATTCCATAACCAAGTCTATCCATTCTTGGAAGTGGATCAGCCTGATCTGGATCAATGTAATACACTTCATCACCAATATTAGATTTAGAATAACCAAGCGAGAAATTAAAATCAGGTTTAAGCTGCATATCGCCTTCTAATTCGATGGCCATATCTTTGTCAATCAACTTAAATACAGGAACATTAATCAGTAAACCAAAATCCACAACGTTTGGTTCTGCTGTTCCTCTTCCTTGTTCTTCACCTGTGGGTTGATCTGAAAGAATAGAAGTAACACTTTTAAATGTAAACCCTGCATTAAACTGCGCGTAATAATCAATTCCAACTCCAATAGAATAAGCATGATAATAATCCTTTGATTCAAAGGTTCCAATTGGTTCGGGTCCCCCAGGGCCAGTTCTAACAAAAGTACCATAATATATTTCAGTATTTGCATATCCCAAACCAACACTTATCGGAAAATCTATTAAGTCTTTTAAGTTATATCCTAAATTTAATGCGAGTCCTTTTACTTCTAAATCTAAATTAAATACAGGAAGCCATTCTAATTTTGATGGATAAAAAATAAATGAAAAATTATTGTTCTGGCTTGTATAACCTAATTGAGCAGGATTCCATAAAAACCCAAATGGATCTTCGGTTGGAAGGGCAGTGCCTGTTTGACCCATTGCAGCAAGCGATGGTGAAGGCTGAAGTAATAAAAAGGGAACTGCTGCTTCTCCCTGCGAGAATGTTTTATTAGTAATTAAAAGAAATGAAAAAAAACTAAGAAGAAGAACTGTGGTTTTCATAACTCTCCCTGAATGATAATAGCAAAAATATTTATACCAACTTTAATGAAATATCTAGAAAATTCTACCCTAAATATATTTTATAAATTTACACCAATTGCAAGTTTAACAATTGTCTGTATTCTATAATCGCCGGAAAATAAACTGCTATTAGCTATTGAGAGATTTACGTTTATTAACGAGCAATTATAATTAACTCCACCTGTTACAAAGAAAACTTGCAACTTGGAATTTGTTTCAAAAAAATCTTCAACAAAATCTCGTCCGGAATAGTAAAAACCAAGTGAAGGCTGGAACATTTCGTTTAATTGATAAACTGCACTGCCTGAAAATTCAAATTGATTTTTGTAATTGCTTGAAACTTTATTCCAATAAACGTTTGTAAAACTCATCATAAATTCAAAATCTTCAAGAAGATCAGTATAAAGATCAAGTTTCAACTCTGCTGGAATCTTATCAATTAATTTTGAATAAAAGAGTACAGGTTGGATGATAGAATCCCTAATTACTAAAGTATAACTTGTCCCAAATGTTTTTTCAAACTCTGCAATACTTTCATAAGATAAACCAATTTTGAAACTTTTCTTATCAGTATAATTAATATTATATATTGTACCTATTGCCCAATTATCCGCAGTAACATTTTCATTTATTGAATAAAAAGGGGAATCTTCAAAGTAGTGTAATTTGTTATGATTGTATCTGATACCAAATATTAAATCATTATCCCAATTAAATAATTCTTTAAAAGAATAAGAGAGGGCAGCGGAATAATTACGAACGGAGGTTTCATATTCCAGATGAAAAAATTCACCTGTCCCATTTGGATCTTGAGGAGTTGTTATTGGAACGGGACCAAAGTCTAATTTTGAATTATATCTCTGCCCCAATCCAATACCCAAACTGAATCCATTAAATTTTAGGATTCCACCTGCTGACTGAGGAAAGAAATCATTTATTCTTTCAGTTCCAATTCTACCAAAATGAGCCTCATCAATCTTTGAGCTTAGTTGATAAGAAATTCCAAGTTCATAATTCTCAAATTCGTTAAGGGCTGCAGGATTTAAATAACTTAGATTTGAAATGTGATTTGAAATTCCAGAATTACCCTTTGCATTGAGTAGTTTTAATCCATAACCCTGCACAGCAATAATTGAGTTTGTTTCGTATAATGCGTTTTGTGATCGTGCAGAAATTGAAAGGAAAAATATAACGAGAAAGATCAAACCTTTGGTTGTTTTCATAACTCTCCCTGAATAATGATAGCAAAAATATTTAAACCAACTTTATAGAAATATCTAATAAATTTTACCCTAAACATATTTCATAAATTTACACCAATAGCAAGTTTGGCAATTGTCTGTTTTCTATAATCGCCGGAAAACAAATGTGAATCTGCAATAGCTAGATCTGCGTAGAAATTTTTAGTAATGAGTTTTAATCCTCCTATTAAATACACAGCAGTAAACTTTTCATTTAATCTAAAAATATCTTCTTTATAATTTTTATCAGTGTAGTAAAATCCAAATGCAGGAGAAAATATTTCATTTACTTTGTAAATCATAGATGCTGAAAACTCAAGTTGATCTTTTAAATTATTATTAGTTCTTTGCCAGAACACGCCCATTAAGGAACCATTAAGTTTAAATTGATCAAATAAATCACGTGAAAAATCTAAACTAAATTGATCTGGAATATTACCTGTGATTAAATTAGCGGCAGATGTTTTGTTCAAACTTTTATTATCTCTTACAATAATTGTTGCACTTGAATAAGTATATTCAGCTTCAAAATCAGTATCTAAGGTGTAACTAAAACCGATTTTTGTTTCCCTGCCTGTTTGACTTTTGGTAGAGTACTGAATACCAAATGAAAAATTTCCTGCTTCATCTTTTAAATTGGTTGCAGAATATAAGTCGCTGCTGGAGTAATCAACTTTGTGGAAAGAATAATTAAAACCAATATCCAATTTTGAATCCTTTAAAAGTTCATCAAATGAATACGCAATTGCAGAAGAGTAAGAATAAACTCGTCCTTTGAACTGAGTAGTATATCGTTCGCCTGGATTGAAGGAGTTCCAAACAAAATCTACATTTGCATTGTAACTTTGCACGAATCCAATTCCAAAAGTAAGTTGTTTCCATTTTATTACTGCTCCTGCTGATTGAGGTATTAGATCATTCTTCCTGTTTACTTTTGAATCGTTAATCCAGCCATTTTCAATATCAGAATTAAGTTGATACGATATTCCAATTGTGTAGTTATCAAAATTTGAAATGGCTGCCGGATTCATTAATCCCAAATTTGAAACATCATTAATAATTGAAGAATTTCCCGCAGAGTTAAGCAATTTAATTCCAAATCCTTGTGGAGGAACAAGTGCATCTACAGTTGTTGATTGTGAGTAATAAATTGAAGAAGTGGAAAATACCAAAAACAATATTAACTTTTTCATTTTATCCCCTTATAAAGTAATTCCGACGGCTAGTTTAGCAATAGTCTGTTTTCTAAAATCACCCGAAAAAAGATGTGAATCTGCAATTGCTAAATCGGCAAAATAATTTTGAATATTTAATCTTAATCCTGCTGTAATGAAAAAAGAATTCAATTCACTATTTAATTGGGAGTAATAATTATTTTCAAATTTATAGTCTGAATAATAAAATCCGATAGAAGGTGTGAACATTTCATTAATCTTATAAATAGTGCTAAAAGAAAATTCAATCTGATCTTTAAGAGCATTAGTTTCAGTTTTCCAAAACACAGATGTGAGATTACTTAGAAATTTTAATTGAGTAGTTGCGTCAATCGCCAAATCAAATCGTATTTCTGGTGCGGTATTCCCGTAGTAATATTGATCAACCATTACATAGTTGGGTGGTCTATTTGGATCAATATCTATTAATAATAACTCAGAATCAATTTCAATCTTTGCTCTATATTCTGAATTCATTTCATAGCTTAAACCTAATAATAACTTTCTTTGATCGTCTAAGTTAAAACTAGAATACAATCCGAATGCAAAATTTCCAAAATAATCAGTTGCGTTACCTGTCACATCCCAAATTTCATTATATCGCCTATAACGATTTAAATTATATCTTAAAGCAAGTGAAATATTATTTGAAGTTTGAAAAAAATCTTTGAAGGAATAAGAAACAGTAAAAGAATAACTATGAATTATTGTTTCCGAAATTGGAGTGATGTAATCAACTATACTATCGGGATTTTGAACCGTTGAAACCGGGATAGGATCCGTATCAATAGTTCCATTGTACTTCTGTCCAAATCCCAATCCAAAGGTAAAATCATTCCATTTTACAATTCCACCTGCAGATTGTGGGTAAAAATTGTAAACTCGACTTGTACCGAAATCTGCAATCCATGCTTCATAAATACTTGCATTAAATTGATAGGAGAAACCTAGAGAGTAGTTTTCAAACTCCGATATGCTGGCAGGATTCATGAAACCTAAATTAGAAATATCATTTATAATTGATGAAGTTCCTGAAGAGTTAAGTAGTTTGATTCCATATCCTTGTGGAAAAAGCCGTGAACTAAATTCATTTGAAGATTGTGCAAAGGATATTACTGAAAAAACTAAAGAGAAAATCAAAACAAACTTTTTCATAAAGCCCCTAAAAAAAATATTTTTGAAAAATTTCATCACGAGCTAAGCGAAGTGATCTGTCATATAAAACAGATTGCCACGTCGCTTCGCTACTTGCAATGATGTTCTAAAATAATTACTTAATAATTTTCTTTTCTCTCAATACTGTTTCAATTGTAACTGCACCAATTTCCTGCAAATCATATTTTACACGTGTGCTTGGTTTTTTAATTTTAATATATCTGCTAAGATCAATCGGTGTACCGATAACAACCGCATCACATTTTGTATTATTAATTGTCTTTTCCAAATCTTTTAGCTGTGCATCACCATATCCCATTGCAGGAAGTAGCACACCAATGTTTGGATATTTTTCGAATGTTGCAGCTAATAGATTTTACAGTAAACGGT
>CAVPHW010000011.1:0-254113 GCA_963704835.1 uncultured Ignavibacteriales bacterium
TTTTTTGTTTTAAATCAAATTGCCACATTTTATAAAAATTTCAGCTCATTCACTTTTATTCTAGTGCATTTTGAAGTGATTAATTTTGGATTGTTATTATTATCAAACTAAATCAATAAAGCTTTTAGGTTTTGTTTCAGTCTCAGTTATGGATTACTGCAATTCTTTTCTTTATCAGATTCTGAATATAGCACAATTTATATTTTTAGTGGATATTTGATTTACCATGTTTTACATGTATCTTAAACAAATTTCAATTATAATAATTTAATTGTCATATAAGATATTGGACGCGATATGAAGATTAGTCAAGGATGCAACAAATACGGACTAAAACTATTAGCTGCTTTGTTTCTATTTCTAATAATTGGCTGTTCTGCGAATACGAATCTAGTTCCGGTTGGAAAGGATAATGTAGATGCTTCTATCAGTTTAGGAGGACCTTTCATTCCGCTTGCTAACACAAAAATTCCCACCCCTTATTTATCAGTTGGAGCAAACTATGGGCTTGATTCAAATATAAACTTAAACGCTAATCTCCATTTAACTTCAATGTTTTACAAAGTAATTGGCTTCGATTTTGGCTCAACATGGTTTGCATGTTTGAATAATGGTCTAATTCCAACTTGGGGAATTCACCCTCAACTATTGATGCTTGCAAGTATCAAGTCTGATGTTGATAGCCAATTTAGATTTTACCCTCTTATTTCAAGTACAGCTGCTTGGCATTTGGGTCAAGATTTAATTTATACAGGATTTGATTTTATTGTACCGCTTACCAATCCCGATTACGACAAAGAATCGGTGAAAGTTATATTCTCTCCATTTGTAGGATATCGTTGGAATTTAGGAAAAAATTTAGGGTTATATACAGAATTAAAATGGGCAGGTGCAAATGTAAAAAGCAATCAGCTCGCAGTTGAATATATTAAGCTAGATGACTATGGTGCTCTTTCATTCATGTTTTCATTTGAAAAGAGGTTCTAAAATGAAAAATCTAATTTTTGCATTAGCATTGGTTGGACTTCTTTTTGTGTCTTGTTCGTTGGATGATAATCTATTTAATTCGAAAAAATTAGACTCATATAAATTACCTGGCAATACAATTCCAAATGATTTAATTGAAGAAGTTATGCTGAATAGTGGCGGCAACAAAATATATGGAATTTGGATTTCATCAAATGGAATGAGACCTGGTTTGTCCATGTTATATTGTCATGGAAATAAGCATAACATTGATGAATATTGGGACAGAGTTATGCTTCTTCATGAACTTGGCATAAACGTTTTTATTTATGATTATAGGGGTTTTGGGAAATCTGAAGGGGAATCTTCCGAAAAAGGACTATTTGAAGATAGTAAAGTTGCTTTGGAATATGTTAGAAGCAGACCCGAATATAATTCCGACTCACTTTGTTATTATGGATATTCTTTAGGAAATGTTGCTTCAATTCATTTGGCAGCTGAAATCCAAGCTCCGCTCTGTTTATTTGCGGAGGCTCCATTTGGATCAGCAAATTCACTAACTCAAGGAAGTGTAATTTTAGATATTGAAGATGGGTGGTTGACAGATGGTAATTTTGATAACGTGAAAACTATTAAAAATATTAAAACACCATTTATGCTATTCCATGGGGAGGATGATGATTTTGTCCGGTTCCGTGATAATGGGAAATTAGTGTTTGATTCTGCGCCTAATCCCAAAGAGCTTGTACTTGTATCAAATGCAGTTCACACAGATATTCCTTATGTAATGAGGAAGGAAAATTATTTAAATAAAATTAAGGAATGGATAAACTTTAGCATTAATCAATAGTTTTGTTTTTGCAGAGTAAGCCAGACTAATGATTACTCCTTTCTTTGAGGGGTACTAAGTACTTTAATAAAAAATTTAATTGTGAAAAATATTATTACTGTCCAAGCAGTAATCATTGTTATTATTGATATAGTACTCATTATTTAATCCCCACTGAATTTAATTTTTTATTTTTCCATGATTTATGAACAAGAAAGGCAATGAAAAGAAAAGTTAGGGAAAGTAAAATTCTTGTAAAGTCTTTTATAAATATTGTAGTTGGCATCGAATTTTCAAACCAGCTGATTTTATCAGCTCCTACATGAAAGATAACCCCAATAACACTGTCCTTTGCAAAAGACCAACCATTTCCGGAAAAAAGACTAGTGAGAGCAGTAGACCAATCCGTTGATGGCTTAAATAGTGCACCAATAAAGATAACCGAAATAAATAATGGCGTTACATACTTAATAATATATTTAAATATTTTAGGAATATTAATATCTGCACCTCTTGTAATTTCTTCCCAACCTTTATCAATACCAAAAATAAATGCAAAAACTATTGATTCTAATAATGCGAAAACTACTAATGAGAATGTACCCGTCCAAAAATCAAATTCATCAAACGAACCGCCTGGATAAAGCCAAACACAAACGAATCCAAGTATAAAAGTTGCCGCACCAAATAAAATAGCACTTTTGAATTTTGAAATTTTGTATTCATCATTTATAAAAGCCATTATTGGCTGACCCATTGCAAGCGAAGAAGTTATTCCCGCAAAAAATAATAAGCCAAACCACATTGCACCGGCAAACGGTGCAAACCAACCCCAATTATTAAACAATGTCGGTAAGGTTAAAAAGCCTAACGCAAACCCACTTCCTCCGGCTGTTGAAGCTTGAACTACAGATAAACCTAGATATGCTGTTGCAATAGGTATCAATAATGAACCGCCAAGAATTACTTCTACAAACTCATTCATCCAACCTGCAGAAGAAGCATTTAAAGCAATATCTTGATTTTCTTTTACATAGGAAGCATAGCAATGGATCGAACCCATTCCAACCGAAAGTGTGAAAAAGATTTGTCCGGCAGCGGCAAGCCAAGTTGTTGGATTTGACAATCCGGAAAAGTTGGGTTCCCAAACAAAGTTTAATCCTATAAGCGGACTTTGAATTACACCCGGATCATTTGTAGTTAATGTTAAACCTTTAATTGCTAGAACCAGTCCGAATATAATTAGTAAAGGGATTCCAATTTTTGCTGCTATTTCAATTCCCTTTGCTAAACCTCTGGAAAGAATCCAAACGTTCAAAACTAAAGTTAGGACAAACCAGAAGAAAGCTTCCATAGGCAAGGCAAAGACGGAACTTTTTGTAATTCCCAAATATTCAGGAAAAAAATCGGTTGGCTTTATATGAAGGAATGTTCCTGTAATTGAATGGAAGACATATGAAAGTGTCCAAGATTCAATATAACAGTAATATGCGGCAATTGTTAAGTTAGAGAATAACCCAAAAACACCAATATATTTTAGAACTCTAGATTTGCCCATCACATCAAACATACCGGGAGTTGAATGGTGTCCAAATTTTCCTCCATGCCTTCCTATAGACCATTCAATAAAAAGTAAAGGTATTCCCATCAGAACAAATGAAATTAAATATGGAATCATGAAAGCTCCACCGCCATTTTGTGCAGCTTGCGCAGGAAATCTTAAGAAATTTCCAAGTCCAACAGCATTGCCAGCCATAGCCAATACTAAGCCAACTCTGGAACCCCAAGCTTCCCTTTTTTGTGCCATTTGTTTAATCCTGAAATACTCTTAAAATAAATAGTTCGGAAATTAATTTTTACATTTGTAATAATTTGTATGGGGAGAAATGTATTTACTTTTTAGAGTTAAAAGCAATATCCCGCTAATGTTTATTTTCAAGAGTTTGACTCGGTTAATATTCCGCAAAATTCATTTATATTTGAAAATGATAATTATTACAGATACGATCGAAAAAGTAAAAAGATTATTCTCTGGCTACGAAAACCTACTTTTATCAAGAACAATTTTCCGAAAGGGAAGTACAGAGCTAGAGGAACAACTTTTTCAAGATAGAAAGATAACCGAAATAGAATTTTCTGCAAATCAAAATTGGGAAAAACTTTTTTTTATTGATCATTCCCATGGTTCTCAATTTGATATTCTCACTAATCTTTTAAGATCAGATAAGAATATTCCACCAAATATAGCATGTGTTGCTTTAACTGGTGAAAAATTTCATGGTTTTAGAAATAGAGTTTGGCAAACTTTAGAAGGGAATATTCATCTTAGCATTTATTTTGTTCCTCAAGATTCTTTCGAAAATCTTCATGTTGGGCTCTTAGTTTTAGCTGCGGTTTCAATTTTAGAGACAATCGATTCAATCCCAAATTTATCTGATAGAGCAAAAACTAAATGGGTAAATGATATTACTATAGATGATAAAAAGGTTGCCGGAATAATTACACAGAGCTTCTCATCTGGGAATATTGTTAATGGAGCTGTAATTGGAATTGGGTTAAATGTTGAAGCAAAACCAACGATTGATGGAGATGTTTTCACTAATGAAGCAGCGTGCTTAAGACAATTTTCAGATTCAAAGCAATCCAGTTATTCTTTCCTTTTACTCAGACTTCTTGAAGTATTATCCCAAAATATTAAATTATTAAATCGCAATGATTATCAAGTTCTATGGCATAAGTACATTACGCGATCTGCTGTAATTGGGAGAAATGTTGAGATTTTTTCAGATCCAATTGAAGGGAACCCCGAAATTTTAGCAAATGGTAAAGTTGTAAATATTAATGAAAATTTAGAGTTAATAATAGAGGGCTATTCTGGTAAAATCAACAAAGGAAGACTCGCAATTGTGAGTTAAATAAAACTACAATATTGGATGTGAAAGTATTGTTATGTAATTTTACTAAGTTTATTCAAATTAATTGAGAAAATTATGGATAGCCCAAATTTATTAATTATCTGCTTTACCTCATTTGCCGCTGTTTTGCTGATACTTTCTGCTTTAGCCGTTATCATGAAAGTATTACTTTTAATCTTTCCTGTAAAAATTGAGGACAATGATTCTGCAGTTATTGCTGCTATAAATACAGCTTATAATAGACAATTCCCTGGAACCCGAGTTATAAAGATAGGAGAACAAAAATGATATTTACAAAAATCCCCAAAAAAATTAGAGTAATGATTACTCCTTTTAGAGATGGTTTGCAAAGTGCATTCGGTGGTAAAGTTAGACTTAATGATTTTTTACCGGCAATGGAAGCAGCAGCAAAATATGGCTTATAGACATATTGAATTTGGTGGTGGTGCAAGATACCAAGCTCCTTATTTTTATTTAGGTGAAGATCCTTTTGAAACTATGAAAAAAATGCGAGATGCAGTTGGCCCAGATGTTGACCTTCAAATTTTAACAAGATCGGTTTCGGGCGTTACACTTACAACTCAATCGATTGAAGCTTTGAGACTTCAGGCAAAATTGATGAAAGAATACGGTACAACTTGGGATAGAAATTTTGATTATATGAACGATGTTGAAAACTTAATTAAAACCGGCAAGCCTATAGTGGAAGCTGGTATGCATCATCAAGCTTGTGTTGCTCTAATGGGGCTTCCATTCCATTCTGATAAAGTTCATACAGCTGAGTTTTACATTAATATTGGAAAGAAAATTTTGGATGGTGATTGTCAAATAGACAGTCTTTGCCTAAAAGATGCAAGTGGTACTACGGATCCCAAAACAGTTTACGACACAACTGTTGGACTAAAGAAAATAATGCCAGCAGGAATGCCATTGTGGTTTCATACGCATGATACAGCTAGTACTGCTGTTTCTTGTTACGTTGCTGCAATTGAAGGCGGTGCTGATGGTATCGATCCTTCCATTAGACCTTTAGCAAGCGGTACGGTTCAACCTGATATTAGATCAGTTGCTCATGCTTTAAAAGGAACCGGTTATTCATTAGATGCTGATTTATCTAAAGTTGGTGAAATTGAAAGTCTGCTAGAAGAAGGATTGAAGGACTATGATTTTAATCCTACAACAACTACTGCAGATGCTAGAGTTTTAGGCTTCCCAATGCCAGGCGGTGCAATTGGACCAAATGTGCATATGATGGTAAAAGCTGGAATTTTAGATAAATACAGTCAGGTTTTAGAAGAATTTCCTGTTGTAGTTGAAGCTGGCGGTGCATGGTCAAGCGTAACACCAGGAAGTCAGCAATATTGGCTTCAAGCATTTAATAATGTTCTTTATGGAAGATGGGTTAAAATTAATGATGATTACGGAAAAGCTGTTCTTGGTTATTTTGGAAAAACACCACTCGATCCAGACCCAAATGTAATTAAGATTGCCAGCGAACAATTAAAACTTCCTATTTTTGAAGGAGATGCACTTGAAGCTGCTCCTAAGAATATTGAACCTGCTAAGAAAGCACTTGAAGAAAGAAACTTACCGGTTACAGATAAAAATATTTTCTTAGTTCTTGCCGCAATGGTTCCAGGTAAAAAAATGGAATTAAATGAAGGCATCAAATTATTAATGGGAACTAGTAAAATCGATATACCATTAAAAAAAGTTGAAGTAAAAATTGAAGCTCCTGTTGTAAAAGAAATTGCACCAGTTACTGCACCAATTATTTCCGGACCAACTGTATCTAAATGTATTGTGGATGAAAAAGGTAAAATTAGAACGTTTACTGTTACCATCGAACCAATAAAAAGTAGTTCTGCTTCGGTAAAAACGGTTGCTGAGGAGCAAAACAAATCATTAAGACAAGAACAAGCTGTTTATTCTACATTTAATGGAACTGTTGATATTGTCGACATTCTTGTTAAGGAAGGTGACTCGGTTGAAAAAGGTAGTGTAGTTGCCAGAATTGAGGCAATGAAAGCTACCCATGATATAAAAACTCCTATTGCTGGAGTTATTAAAAAGATAAATGTTAAAATTGGCGATGAAGTTGATTCAGCTAAACCAATTGTTATAATTTCATAGAGGTTGATGTGGACGAAATTTTAAAAATATTTCTGGATTCTGGATTCGCACAACTCAGCTTTGGCAACTATGTAATGTTTATTATCGCTTTTGTATTTACATTTCTTGCAATCACAAAAGAATATGAACCGCTGCTCTTAATTCCAATTTCTTTTGGAATTGTCTTAGCAAACTTTCCTCTTGCCGGTCTTGGGTCTTATGATGAAGGAATTATTGGGCTTATCTATAGAATGGGAATTAAGACTGAACTTCTACCACCAATAATTTTTTTGGGGATTGGAGTGCTAACAGATTTTAGGCCATTGCTAAGTAGACCAATTACTTTTTTGTTAGGAGCTGCCGCACAACTCGGGATATTTGTAGCAGCTTTAGGAGCTGCCTATATATTTGGATTTAGTCCAAAAGAAGCAGCTTCAATAGGAATAATTGGTGGAGCCGATGGACCAACTTCAATATTCTTAGCTTCAAAATTGGCACCACATTTATTAGGTCCAATTGCACTAGCGGCTTATAGTTATATGTCTTTAGTCCCAATTATTCAGCCACCGGTTCTTAGACTTTTAACTACAAAAAAAGAACGTCATATTATTATGCCTAAACCTAATGAAGTTTCAAGATGGGGAGTTTTGTTATTCCCAATGGTAACCGGAGCAATTGCATCTTTAGCAATTCCTTCTTCCGCACCATTAATTGGAATGTTGATGTTTGGTAATTTGCTTAGAGAAAGCGGTGTTACAGAAAGATTGAAAAAAACAGCTGGTGGTCCAATGATTGATATTGTTACAATATTTTTGGGTGTCTCAGTTGGTGCTACAATGGAATCAGCAAATTTTTTGAATTTCCAAACTTTAGCAATATTAGGTATGGGAGCTGTTGCGTTTGTTTTTAGTACCGCAGGCGGAATCCTTTTTGCCAAATTGTTAAATTTATTTATCCCAGAAGGAAAAAAAATCAATCCTTGTATTGGCGCTGCTGGAGTCTCTGCGGTTCCGATGTCAGCAAGAGTTGTTCAAAAATTTGTATCCGAGGAAACAAATGGAACAGTTAATCCTTTGATGGAAGCAATGGGACCAAATGTTGCCGGTGTTATTGGCTCTGCTGTTGCAGCTGGGGTATTTCTCTCTTTTCTGATCTAAATATTACTTTTTTACAATATCTTTAATAACCCCAAAATTTATGGGGTTATTTTATTCACTTTCTATTCTAATTTAATCGTATATATTAGTAGAATAAGTATGTGTATTTTGGAAAATTAAAGTTAATTTAGTTATCTTAAACCACTTATAATAGATCTTAATCAATTAATACAAAGAAAAGCAAAACAATGAATAAAAGTAACAATAAGCATACATTCCATATCCCTGTAATGGGCACGGCGTTTACAATCGATTCACCAATCAAAGTTGCCAAATATGGTATTTCTTCAGTTGTTTCCTTAGTAGATGATATTCTTGTCGAAAACATGAGAGAGTATTATTCAAAGAAACTAAATCTTCCTTTTGAGGCAATATCAAACAAAATTGAGGATTTTAGGGCTAAAAGGTTTACTGAATATTTGAACATGATGGACGATATTATTAAAACAAAGTTTGAGGAAATAAAGACTTCATATCATAAAAATTTAGATGAAATTCATAAATATCTTGATGCTCTTCCAAATGCGGCTGATCTTAAGGAAGAATTTAACAAATTAATTTCTGAAAACGAATATGTTAAAAAAGTTCAGCAGTGGTTAAATGAAAATCTACATTTAGGTTCTATTGATGTAAATATTATGACCAAATTGGATAAAGAGAACTATAATAAGGATGAAAAATTACCTTCTGAATTTAACGATGCTCATGCATCTTTAAGAGGTTACGCAAATAGTAAAGTTGAATCTTCTTTAATATTATCTGCCGGTATGAATCCAAGATTATACTCGTACTTGGAAAAGTTTGATGATTTTTATCCCGATGAAAATGGAAAAATTAAAAAGAAAGTAGTTATAAAAGTTAGTGATTACCGTTCTGCTATCATACAGGGTAAATTTCTTGCGAAAAAAGGAATTTGGGTTTCGGAGTATAGAATTGAATCTGGATTGAATTGTGGCGGTCATGCATTTGCAACTGACGGATTTTTAATGGGTCCCATTTTAGAAGAATTTAAAAATAAACGATCCGAATTGGTTTCAACAGTTTATGAAATTTATGCAGAAGCTTTAAAACAAAAAGGGAGACCAATTCCTCAGTTGGCTTTAGAATTATTGATTACTGCTCAAGGTGGAGTTGGAACGGCTAAAGAACATAATTTTTTACTGGATTACTACAATTTAGATTCTATCGGTTGGGGAACACCTTTTCTTTTAGTTCCAGAGGTAACAAATGTTGATGCAAAAACTCTTGAATTGTTGACCAATGCAAAAGAGGATGATTTATACTTAAGTAAAATTTCACCATTGGGAATTCCGTTTAATGCTGTAAAAGGGAATACTCAAGAATTGGATAAACAAAATCTGGATACGAGTGGAAGACCAGGAAGTGCATGTCCTAAAAAGTTTTTACTCTTTAATACAGAATTTACTGATAAGCCAATTTGTACAGCTTCCAGGCAATTTCAAGATCTAAAATTAAAGCAGCTTGATTCAACGGAACTTGCAAAATACGAATATGATACAGAGCGTAAGAAAATAGTTGAGAAGGAGTGTTTGTGTATTGGTTTAGCTAATTCTACAAGACCAATTCACGGGATTGATAATAATATTAAAAGCCTTGGTGTATCTGTTTGTCCAGGACCAAATTTAGCTTACTTTTCTGAGGTGTTCTCACTTAAAGATATGATTGATCATATTTATGGTAGAATTAATGTTATGAATAGGGAAGACAGGCCAAATTTATTTTTAAAAGAATTGACTCTTTATTATGATTACTTAAAAGGGAAAATTGAAGAAATAAATACTCCGTTTACTGATAAACAAATAGCTTACTTTGATAAATTTGTTGAAAATATGAATGATGGTATTAGATATTATAAAGAGTTATTTGCTGATGTAAAAACAATTATTGAAGATGCAAAAACAGACATTTTTGAAGAATTAGAACAGATAGAATTTGCTCTAAATAATTTAATTTCTCCACTAAAACTTGCAACAGTAGTTTAATAATATTACCGCAGATGATAAAATCTGCGGTAGTTACTTAATCTCCAATAGCAATAAAAATCACTTATTAAACTTCTTTAGTAAAATTTCTGCTGCTGCGGTTGGTAAAATTTCTTCATTAATAATTTGCTTCTCTATTACTTTTAGGTCTTTTTTTACATCCGGATTGTTGAAGAAACCATTTTTTAAGCTTTCTTCAATTAGTGCATACATCCATTGAAGGGATTGATTCTTTCTTTGTTCATCAAATGAATTATTCTTTTTGGTGAAGTTTTCAAATTGTTTAATAACATCCCACAATTCTTTAATTCCTTCACCATTTAATGCAGAAACTGTTAATACTTTTACTTCCCAATCTTTTGTATATGGCTGCAGATAATGAATTGTATTTGCAAATTCTACCTTTGAGATTATAGTTTTTTGTTTGTTAGATCCATCTGCTTTGTTAAAAACTAATGTATCAGAAATTTCAATAATCCCTTTTTTAATTCCTTGCAACTCATCTCCCGCTCCGGAAATCATTACGAGCAAGAAAAAATCCACCATAGATCGGACGGTTATTTCACTCTGCCCAACACCAACTGTTTCAATTAAAATTATGTCAAATCCGGCAGCTTCACAAACAGTGATAGTCTCACGAGTTTTTCTGCCAACTCCGCCTAAATTACCACCGGAAGGAGATGGGCGAATGAAGCAATTTTTCTCCCGTGACAAAAGTTCCATGCGAGTTTTATCACCAAGGATACTTCCTTTAGAAACAGAACTGCTTGGGTCAACTGTAAGAACGGCAACTTTATGACCTTGCTTAATTAAGTATAATCCTAATGACTCAATTAAAGTACTTTTTCCAGCACCGGGAACTCCTGAAATGCCTATTCTAATTGATTTGCTAGAATGGGGGAGAAGTTTGCTTAAAATCTGTTCAGCAATTTGATGATGCTTTTCAGAATTACTTTCTATTAAAGTTATAGTTCGAGCTAAAAGATTTCTATTATCATTTAAAACACCGGTTATTAATTCATCAACTGAAGGAGTTTTTGATTTTATTGAATTCATTGTACTTATTGAATTAATATTTTTGTTTCAACACCTTTAACAACATTGACTGCAAATTCTTTGCCGGCGTTTTTTGGTGTCCAATCGGGTTTATATGTTTTGTCTTCGGCCAATTATTTTTATTCTAAGTTTACACTAACTAAAAAGAAAAATAACTAAATAACGGATTAAAATCTCAATTGGTAACTCACTCTTCAAATTGATATATGAGTTTTCGATTTATTGTTAACAATATTTGGGATTTGATAATAATGTCAAGAAGAAGTAAATATTACTAAATAAAGAATAATCAATTATATGAAATTCTTGTTTCTTCATCAGATAGTGTCGGCTGAATAAACTCTTTCCACTCAATTGAATCCCACGTTCCCAATGCCATATGAGTATTATAATATTTTTGAGGAATTGGATGAGTCCCAATTTCCACAGCCACTCCATATTTTTCTTCAATAAATTTTTCAAAGTGCTTTATATGTGGACAAGGTGGATAACCAACAATCATTCCCGTGGCAAAATGAATTACCTGAGCTCCATTTTTTACCATTTCTTCAGGAGCATATTCAATATTGCCCCCTGGACATCCATCGCAAGTTGTGTAACCAACTAATTCAAGTTCATCGTTATCTGAATAAATATCGAATGCTCCATCATGATTTTTCATCGCTTTAAAACATTTACCGCCAGTACATGTTTTGTATCTGTCACAAATAATAATGCCAACTTTGATTTTACTTTTCATTTTGTGTTCCTACTAATTTACTTTTAAAAATATTCTTTATTACTATTTTTCTTAAATATTTATCCCCCAAGTGAAAAACCTATCAGTCCCACAATAAATGCAACCACTATATTTACAACTTTTACAGCTAAGAATCCCTTTTTGGATTCAGCTAGAAGTGGAAGCATACCGTGACCATCCTGCGCAATGGAGCTCGCTAATAAAATTGAGAGGGGGATTGCACCACTTGCAAATAACGTAACAAAAACTAAATGTGGTCCGGACTCTGGTATTATCCCGACCAATACTGCTAAAATTAAAACCAACAACATATTGTCTGCTATAAGAGTGTTAAAATCAAAATTATCAATCAATAAATGTACAATTAGCAGAGTGCCGAACGTCCATAAGAAAATTTTTAATATGTGAACTTTTACGATATGATCCCATAGGTGCTCTTTAAGAAAATGTTCAGGTACAGTTGCAACAACAAAAAGTGAAAATGAAACAACACCGATGATTGTCATCTTCATCCAAATTTGAGCCTCGCCAGCAAGATATCCTGAACTGACGGCGATTAGCAATGCACTAATAATTATTATTAAAGAAATTCTATATATGGAAGGTTTGAGCAATTCCTGAATAATTTTTTCTTTTTGAAAACAATCACATTTTTCTTCACCGTGAAGAGGCAGGGAATTTTCTGAAAATAAATTTGATAATTTATCGCCAATTGAGAGTTTATCAACGAAAAATCCAACTACAATACCAATTACAAAAATTACCAAGGTTAATAAAGCGGCTTTTTGAGGAAACATGGCAAACATTACAAATGCTTCATCACCGCTTGTAGCAATCATTGCAGTGACAATGGCTCCAAAAGAAATTAATCTATGTGAGAAAAGTGCAACAGCCGTAAATGCACCAAGACAACCTGGTATTGCTCCAAGGAGTGCAGCGAGAAAGTAATGTTTCCACTTACTTTGCGATAAATTTCTTTGCCAGACTCCTTTTGTCTGGACATTAATGTACTCTATTGCCAGCATCATAACAAAAACAAAACCGGTAATCATTAAAGCATGTTTAATTACATTGAATATATCTTGAAGCATTTATATTTCACTAACCAATAAATGAAAAACTTTATACTGTAATAACTGAATTATTAAATCCTTTAAAGTAACTTTCGACCTCTCCATCAGCTTCAGGTTCGTTGAACCAATGAACACCATCTCCTAAGTATCTGAAGTGATATGAATTATTAGCTGATAAAAATAAAGTTGCAGAATAAGAACCATCAGCCTCTGACTCAGAAAATAGATTAATTTCATGGCTCCAATTATTAAAATCACCAATCACACAAATTTCATTAAAATTGGAAGCGAAATCTTTAACTAATAAAAATGTTACTTTACATTCATCTTTATTCTGCGAGTATTCTTTCCTGATTGCCATTTGGCCCTCCTAATTATTGTATGGAATTTTATTTTCAATACAGTAGGTGAATCGTCATTGTAGAAGTTTAAGTCTAATGATCTTATTGATTAACGCCAGCAATTAGTTTGTTGTCAAAGTAATCTTCCACCAATTTTTTGGTGATTCTTCCTTAATTCCTAAATAAACTTCTATATTGTTATCGGCAAAAATATCTAGAGCTTTTGGCCCCATTCCACCAGTTATAATTGTGTTTACACCAAGTTATGCTAAAAAATTTAGATATGAACCAGGGTCATGTGCTGGAGGTGTAACAGATGTTTTGCTTATTATTTTATTTTTTTCAACTACAACAATTGAAAATCTATCACAGTGACCAAAGTGAGCACATAATTTTCCATCAATTGTTGGAACTGCAAAATATTGACCAACCATTTCTGCTCCCTTTATTATTTATTAAATTGTACAAATGTTGATTACAAAAAAATCTTTAGCATCATTGTTTCTTCTTCTAAAATTTATCTTTAAAAAAATATTTAATCATCATGAAATTTCATTCTATTTTTTGAGACTATTCTTAAATCGAATTTATTTATTATATCACAGTCACAAAAAATTCCATTGTTGACAAAATAATTTTTAATGGAACTTACATCATTTGAAGAGTATTTTTCATTAAAGTACCATTCTGTATGATCAAAATTTTTTTTACACTGCTTTTCAGATGAAAAAACTTGAAAAAGATATGCTTGGAGAAAAGCTAATTCTTGAATTGTAATTATCAACTCTATTTCCCCCATACTAATATTTCCCCTAGTTGATGTGGTTCTCACTCAGAAATTATTTGCAATTCTTACATGCTCCATAAAACTCAATAATATGGTTTTGAATTTTGAAGTTATGTTTTTTTGATAATCTCTTTTCTAACTTTGTTATTAATTCAATTTCTTGATCAATGAGATCTGTATAGTTTATTATTTTCTTACAATCTATACAAATAAGATGATGATGATGTCCCAAACCCTTGGGATGTTCTATTAATTCGTATCTTGCTTTGCCTTCCCCAAAATCAAATTTATGTACAACTCCCCATGAGGCCAACAAATCTAAAGTTCTATAGACCGTAGTAATACCAATTGAGGGATAGCTTTTGTGTACCTCGAAGTAGATTTCCTCAACACTTGGATGTTCCATTGTATTGCTAAGAATACTTAGTATTGCCTTTCTGGGAGTTGTGAGACGATGACCCTTCTCTCTGAAATTATTGAAAAGTTCTAAATTTATATCTTTCATAGTTTTTAAGTGTATTAGTTGTTAATGATAATCATTATCAATATAATAACAAATTATAAAGTTAATATCAAATAATTCGCTTTGTGTTGTTTGTAGGAGTTCTACCTCAATAATATTATTTTCTAAATTTATATCACTTTAAATATTTCTTGCGCCAGTTTTTTAGATTTCTTAAATAGAAATATTCGTTACAGTGGATAGTTTCAATCAATTTCCCTGCTCTCAATAGTTCATCAACTATATCCCAAGTAGAATTATTTTTCTCTATTAGACTTTCTACAGCATCTTTTCTCATTGGATGAACAGCTGTAATATTTAAAATATCATCTTCAAAATTACCAGTTGATGAAAATTTATTTCCCTCATAACCAACAATAAGCTCAGTTGATAAACCATTATTTGTAAAAATTTGATAAGCCCTATTTATTGTTTTAACTAAAGGTTTTTCAATACGACTAACTGCAGGTGGTCTAGTGGGGACAGTAATATAAGATATCATTGGATTAAGTCCTTTAATGAATTCCGAAGTCATTACAATATTTTCTTCACTATCATTAATTCCCTTAACTAGCATCGTTTCGGTAGCTAAATAATTTTCGAATTGTTCAGAAAAGAGAATCATCCCATCCATTATTTTATTTAGACTTAAGTTCCCGTGCGGACGATCAATTTTATGCCATATTTTTTCGTCAACGGTATCAGCTTTTAGGGAAATCCAATCGGCAAGATGTAAACTTTCTTGAACATTAATGTCCCAAATGTGAGAGGCGTTAGTAATTACAGCTATTTTGATTCCGAATTGTTTACATTCCTTTATAGTTTTGCCAAGATTGATATCTAGTGTTGCTTCACCATCAGGTACAAATGTAATATAATCAATACTACTAGGGTCTGTTAGCTTTGATAAATGGCATTTAATTTCAGATACGATTTTATCGGTTGAATAGTATCCCTTTCTATCAATTTCCAATTTAAGTGTATTCCCTAATTGGCAATAAACACAGGTGTAAGAGCACTCTTTGGGAGGTATGTTATTAATACCAAGACTATTGCCTAATCTACGAGAGGGGACTGGACCAAAAATCATAATAAAAAGCTCCCTAAAATTATTAAAATATATGGAATTACTTTACTTTTACTATTTTGAGGTATTGCTTTTATATGATTCAAGGGTTCCAATTTTATTGGAACTTGAATTTCATCTTTGCAAAATGCAACAATGCCATTAGTCCATGTAATTACAGTTAAAGTATTAGTTGGAAGTCCATTGGGTAATGCCTGGTCAATCCAATTGATTTTAGTTTTTAGGTTGTTCATAGTTTTGCTTTATTAATAATTATGTCCATGTCCACCTTTATGTTCTATACCATCATGATGATTATGTAAATGATTGTCATCATGGTCATGATTTTCAATACTCTTCTTTAGCGTTGGCTCGGTTAACTCTTCTAATTTATTTTCTAACAATTGTTCAAGAGCTTTATTTGCCGTAAGCTTTCTTGCTAAATAAATATTTGCATTATCCTTTTTGAGTACATTAAAAGCTTGAGGTCCAATATTACCAATAACAAAATGAGTGACTCCTTCATTCATTAAATCAACTAATGAGGAATGATCATTGTTATGTCCGTTATTTACTCTGGCATCTAAACTGTTTCCAACTGTTTCGAAAATCAAATAATAAACAGCATGTCCAAATCTTTTGGCAATATGGCTATTCATTGTCTTGTCGTCTGTCGCAAACATTATTTTCATTTTTCCGTATCCTTTTTTATTTTAATCATTACTTTATTTAATGTTAATGATAATCATTATCAATAAGATAATGAAAAAATACTTAGGAATCAATTGAGACTTAAATGGTAATATTATGAAATAAAGAAATACTAGTGGAAGAACAAATTATTCTAAATGGTTAGATAGAAACTTACTGATTAAAATAAATCATTTATTTTTTGAGGTGTTTCAGACTTGCTAGACAAAAACACCTCAATGTTAATATAGTGTAATGTACTGTCTTGGAGAATAGTAATTAGTTAAATACTTGATTCCTCACCAAATCTTTAGAATTATACGGAGCTGGATCTCCGCCCAAATATTTGTGGAACCATTCCAAGTGTGCATTATAATACAGCGGCATTGATTTTAAGTTGCTCGGCCAATGACCATCATTATCAAAAATTATTAATCTGGAATCAATTCCCTTAAGCTGCAATGCAGTAAAATATCTCAAACTATGTGTATATGAAATTCTATAATCTTTTTCACCGGAAATAATTAGATGTTGGTGTTTTAAAATTTTCAACAAATTTACTTGGAGATTGTCTATCGTATAATTCTTTTTGTTTCCAGGGATTACCGCCGAGATCATAATTAGGAAACCATAGTTCTTCAGTTTCCAAATAAAATTGTTCAAGA
The DNA here is from genome assembly GCA_963704835.1 of uncultured Ignavibacteriales bacterium. GTDB lineage: Bacteria > Bacteroidota > Ignavibacteria > Ignavibacteriales > Melioribacteraceae. Next base: position 16,902 of record CAVPHW010000011.1, read on the forward strand.
TCATAAATTCCCATCATCGAAGCGAGACACTTAAATCTATTTCCTCTTGCTTGTAATAAATTCATAAAGTAACCGCCGTAAGACCAACCCATTGCTCCCATTCTTTCTTTATCAACATAAGGAAGTTCTTGTAAATGATCCATAACCTTCATTACGTCATTATAAACATTTCCATCCCAACCAGTTGAGATATCTTTTGTAAACTCAGCACCAAATCCGGTTGAGCCATGTGGATTTGGAAAAGCTAAAACATAACCGGCACCTGGATAAACTTGCCAATCTCCGCGGAATGAATCGCGCCACTGCATTTGTGGACCACCGTGAACATTAATAACTAGCGGATATTTTTTGTTTTGATCAAAATTATACGGCTTCACTAAAAATACTTGGATCATTTTTCCGTTAGATCCTTCTACCCAAATTTGTTCTGCAGGACGAATATCAACTTGTTCCGCTAATTCTTTATTGATATCAGTTAACTTTAGGAATTTATTTGTTTTTAAATCGAACTTTTCTAATTCAGTTGGTTTATTAACTGTTGAATAAGTATAAATTATAAAATTATCCCTTGGTGAAAGTGTAAAACCGTTAAAGCTTTTCTTCTCAACAATGCGAGTTACTTTATTATTATTCAAATCAATTTTTAATATTGGGTTATAACCTTTTTCATCAATATAAAAGTAAATGGATTTTGAGTCTGAAGTCCACTCAAAGTCATTAACATTATTATCAATTGCTTCAGTAATAATTTTTCTTTCACCAGTCTTAATGTTATAAATTGCCAATCTCCATTTATCTGATTCATAAATTGGGATTAGCTGTGTTAAATATGCGATATAATTTCCATCTGGGGAAAACTTACCATGTCCATCATAAGCTTGATTTTCTTTTGTCAAATTTTGAAGATTCGTTCCATCAACATTTACTAACCACAAATCAGAATTTGTTGAAGCTTCCGGATCAGCAACTCTCTTAGAAGAAAAAACAACTTTTTTAGAGTCGTTAGAAAAACTATAATCATCATTTCCACCTGGAGAAAAAGTTGGTGAATTATAAATAACCTGGTGTTAGATCAAGATAAGTTTTAGTTGTTAGATCGTACAGAATTATATGAGAATATTGTCCATCATTGTATTCAGTCCAGTGACGAACAAATAGACTATCGGCTAGATGAGCTTGAACGGGACCATTATTCATTCTCTCCAGTAATTTTTTTGTTGCTTCTTCGTCAATCCCTAATTCTGGAAATACTTGTGAAGTAAAAATTATTTTGCTGCCATCAGGAGAGAGTTTTGGTGAGTTAACTCCCATATAAAAATTAGTAATTTTTTCAACTTCTCCACCTGATAATGGCATATAATAAAGTTGAGCAGAACCATCACGAAAAGAAGTAAAGTAAAAGCCTTTGTCCTCTTTATCCCAAATAGGATTATAATCAGCGGCTTCGTTGTTAGTTAGTTGTCTTTGGTTTGATCCATCTATATCGGCAATGTAAATATCTGTGTTAGATTTACTTTTTGGTAAATCATAACTAGTTATTGTAAATAAGAAATGATTACCATTATTAGAAACTACTGCTTCACCAACACTTTTAATTTTGTATAAATCTTCAATTGAGAAAGCCGTTTTTTGAGCAACTGCTATACATGAAAAGATGGAAACGAAAAGAAATATAAGCTCTTTAAATTTCATATTAAAACCTCTTATAAACTAATACCATAATTTATTACCATAAATATAGCAAACACTTTTGAGTCCTGAATAGGAATTTAGTATTCGATATAAATAGTGTTGAAAAAATATAATATCATAGTAGAAATTATTATAATCACAGTTAAAAGAAAATTTACGAATTTGATGTTTAAAGATTATTGAATCAAATTATGCTAAAACTTTATAATTCATTTCTTTTATTGAGTATTTTTATAGCAGAATATTGATAAAAAAATAATTTTCAACAAATAATTATTGGTGATTCAAATGCAATCAAGTATAAAATATTTATTACTGGTTATGTTACTAGTTCTGGTTGATTCAAATTTTGCTCAAAAATATTCTAAACAAGATACACTTAGGGGATCAATTACACCAGAAAGAGAATGGTGGGATCTCAAATATTATCACTTGAATATCCAGGTCGATCCATCTGATAAAGTAATTTATGGAGTAAATACGATTCGTTATAAAGTTCTAAACCAAAACAACGTTATGCAAATTGACCTCCAAGAGCCGATGAATATTGCTTCAGTTAGGCAAAACGATATCGACCTTGAATTCATTAGGGATGGTAGTTTGTATCTTATAAACTTAATAGAACATCAGAAAGTAGGTGAAATTAAAGAAGTCAATATTACTTATGGTGGAGTTCCAACAGAAGCGAAAATGCCCCCATGGGTTGGTGGAATTACTTGGAAAAAAGATAGCAATGGAAAACATTTTATTGCGTCAAGTTGTCAAGGAGAAGGAGCAAGTATCTGGTGGCCGTGCAAAGACCATCCTTATGATGAACCCGATAGTATGTTAATTTCTGTTACAAATCCAAGTGATCTTGTTAATGTTTCTAACGGAAGACTTAGATCAATAGAAGAAAATTCTGATGGAACTGTAACCTCTCACTGGTTTATTTCAAATCCAATTAATAATTATGGTGTTAATATTAATATTGGCGATTATGTTCATTTTTCTGAAATATTTAATGGTGAAAATGGACAACTAGATTGCGATTACTATGTTTTAAGGGATAATTTAGATAAGGCGAAAGAACACTTTAAAGAAGTTCCCAAAATGCTTGAGGCTTTTGAATTTTGGTTTGGACCTTATCCATTCTACGAAGATGGATATAAGCTAGTTGAAACTCCATATGCTGGAATGGAACATCAAAGTTCTGTTACGTATGGAAATGGATATAAAAATGGTTTTGGAGGAAAGGATGTGAGCAATACAGGTTGGGGAATGAAGTTTGATTTTATAATTGTGCATGAATCCGGACATGAGTGGTTTGCTAATAGTATCACAAACAAGGACGTTGCAGATATGTGGATTCATGAAGGATTTACTGCCTATTCTGAGAACCTCTTTCTTGATTATCATTTTGGAACTCAGGCATGTAATGAATATGTAATTGGTACTAGAAAAAATATTCGAAATAAAAAACCAATTATAGGAGCTTACAATCTCAATTCAAGTGGATCTGGGGATATGTATTCGAAAGGAGCAAATATGCTTCATACATTAAGGCAGATAGTAAATGACGATAAAAAATGGAGAGAAGTTCTAAGAGGTATTAATAGTAAATATTATCATCAAGTTGTTACGAGTGCTCAAATTGAAAACTTTATAAGTTCTGAATTGAATTTAGATTTGGAGGGATTTTTTGATCAATACTTAAGAGATGTCAGAATCCCAGAATTGGTTTTTAAATACTCTGAAGATAAAGTATTTTATAAGTGGAATAACATTGTTGAAAAATTTAGAATACCAATTAAAGCTTATTTGAATAATAATGAAATTTGGATTACACCCACTAGTGAATGGGAAAGTCAAAAATGCGAGGAAAGCGGTTTCTCTGTAGATGAAAATTTTTATATAATTTCAACCCAAGAATAACGGAAAATCTCTAGTATTTAATATAAACGAAAGTGTATTTCAGCTCTTTTTGTAACTATTTTAAATAAGAGGAGTCTAAAATAGCAGTTAAATATTTTGGAGATGTGATGTGTCTTAGATTAATAACTTCAGTTTTAATACTTTTCTCAACAACAATTTTATCGCAAGATCACAATGAAGAATATCATTCATATTCAAGTTTAGACTTGGGTTATGCAAATACTGGATTAAGTTTTGGAAATTCCAAATCTTGGAATGGAATTAGGTTTAATGTTATTGATGATGGTATTGAAGATATAAATGGTATTAATTTTACTTTATGGCGACCTGAGGAAATAAGTGGCTCAGAAGTAAATGGTTTTGCAATTGGAGCAGTTCCTTCCGCTGGAAAAATAAATGGTATTTCAATGGGAGTTGGAGTTGTTGCTGAGGATAGAATTAGAGGTATAAATATTGGATTATTAGGGACTGTTTCAGGCGGTGAAATGTCAGGATTAAATTTTGCCGGATTAGGATTAGTTTCTGATGGAGATATGTCAGGAATAAATATTGGTGGATTGGGCACAGTCTCTGGAGGAAATATGCTTGGTATTAATTTTAGTAGCCTTGGTTTAGTTTCTGGTGGTGATTTGAGTGGAATTAACATTGGTGGTTTGGCCGCAGTTTCTGAAATGGGTATAGCCGGAATAAACATAGGGGGATTGGCATTAGTTTCTCAGGGCGATATTCTTGGTATAAATTATGGTGGACTTGCATTAGTTGCAGAAGGTGAAATTAGTGGAATAAATATTGGCGGTTTAGCTCTTGTGTCTCAACATGGAATTTCGGGAATAAATGTTGGTGGTCTTGCTTTAGTATCTCAAGAAGAAATTACAGGGATAAATTTTGGCAGTTTGGCTATTCTAAGCGAAACGGGAATAATGGGATTAAATTTATCACTTGGTAAATTAATAAGTGAAGGTGAGATATCAGGTATTAGTATTGGTGGGTATAAAACCGAAAGTTTAGAATTAAATGGAATGAATATTTCTGTTGGCTGGACAGAAATTGACGAATTAAATGGTTTTTCTTTTGCAGGATATAATAGAATTTTAGGTGAGCAAAATGGATTGACAATTGGGATAGTAAATTTTGCTGAGTTCTTGAATGGCATTCAAATTGGGTTGATAAATATAGCTGAGAATAATCCAGCACCATATAGAGTATTACCATTTTTCAATGCAAACTTTTAATTCTCATATTTTAATAGAAAATACAATTCGTTGTGATTAATTTCTAATTGAATTAGTCACTAATCAGATATTTTTCAAAATTATTTGAATTAACCAGAAATGTATTACTATTCTTATAACTGTTTAAATATGCTTTAGGAAATTTTGCTTTAGCTTTAGGATTCCACTTAACTTCATAGGCTGAAAAAGAATTATTGTTTTCTTCAATATAATCAACTTCACTTTGAGTTACAGTTCTCCAAAAATATGAAGAAGCATAACTTTGATTATAAGTAATAAGTTTTAATCTTTCACTAATAAAATAATTCTCCCAAATTGCCCCTATATCTGATCTTAATTGAACTTTAGAAAAATTGGAAATTACTGCATTACGAATTCCAACATCCCAGAAATAAATTTTCTTACCTCTTTTAATTTCATTCCTTTTATTTGTGTTTAATGCAGTAAGTCGAAAAACTATAAATGCTTGTTCAAGAAGAGTTATATATTTATCAACAGTATTTTTATCGGCACTCACTAATTGGGAAATTTCATTATATGATACTTCATTTCCAATTTGCAATGCTAATGCTTGACAAATTTTTATAAGTAGATCAGGTTTTTTAAGACCTTCAAAAATAAAAAGATCTTTGTAAAGATAACTGTCGGCAATCAATTTTAGTCGTCTTTCAGCATCATTATAATTATTAACTATTTCAGGGTAAGAGCCAAATTGCAAAAATAGTTCAATAAGTCTTCGTGTTTCAATTTTTCCGAAATGATTTGTTAATTCATCATAAGAAAATGGGTAAAGAGTATATTCAAATTTCCTACCAGTCAAGGGCTCTTTTATTTGATCAGAAAGTTCAAAAGCTGATGAACCAGTTGCGATAAGCTGAATATTCGGAATGTTATCAATAATTAATTTTAGTGTTAATCCAATATTTTTAATTCTTTGGGCTTCATCAAGAAAGACGAATTTGTAATCTCCTATTAGCTGTTTTAATTTTGTTGAGGTTGCATCTTCGAACATAATTCTGATATCAGGTTCGTCCCCATTTAACCATAGTATTTTATCACTTATTTTTTCAGAAAGTTGTTTCAGCAAAGTTGTTTTCCCAACTTGTCGAGCACCATAAATTATTATAGCTTTTTTTTTAAATAAATCTTTTTGAATGCTTGAAATAATTCTTCTTTGGATCATAATAGCTTTATATTTGGTGATTTAATTCACCAAATATAAGATTAGTTTGGTGAATTACACAATGTTTTTCCACAATTTCTTTTTAATTATAAAAAACGCAACTAAATGGTTGCGTTTTTTTGGTCAAACTCATTATTAACAAAATTAACTGCTAAATCTTTCTTTAACTAATTTCCATTACTTTATTCCTGCCTCGGGTAATTTTTGTTCCCGGACCAAAAATTGCAGCAGCACCTTTTTCGTAAAGATAATCATAATCTTGAGCGGGAATAACTCCTCCAATAATTACAATAATATCTTCTCTACCTAGTTTTTTTAATTCTTCAATAAGTTGAGGTAATAAGGTCTTGTGTCCGGCAGCCAGCGAACTCATACCAACAACATGAACATCATTTTCAACTGCTTGTCTTGGCAGTCTCTTCTGGAGTTTGGAATAAGTGGACCAACATCAACATCAAATCCCATATCAGCATATGCAGTGGCAACTACTTTAGCTCCTCGATCATGACCGTCTTGTCCAATTTTAGCAATTAATATTCTGGGTCTTCTGCCTTCTGATTCAGCAAATTCGTCTGTTAATTCTCTAGCTGTATTTAACATTTCATTTTCGCTTCCTTTATATTCACTGCTATAAACACCCGAAATTGTTCTTGTAACTGCTTTATATCTGCCACTTACCTTTTCAATTGCATCAGAAATTTCACCCAGTGTTGCTCTTTTTCTTGCAGCATTAACAGCCAAATCTAATAAATTTCCTACTTTTGTTTCTGCACATTTTGTAATTTCAGCTAAGATACTTTGAACTTCTTCATTATTTCTGTTTTTCTTAATAATCGTTTAATCTTTTTATTTGAGAAAGTCTTACTGCTGTATTATCAACTTCTAATATTTCAATTGGGTCTTCTTTTTCTAATCTGTATTTATTAACTCCAACAATTGTTTCCTGTCCAGAATCAATTCTTGCTTGTCTTCTAGCTGCAGCTTCTTCAATTCTCATTTTAGGAATTCCAGCCTCAATTGCTTTAGTCATTCCACCCAAAGATTCAATTTCAAGAATATGTTCCCAACCTTTTTTCATCAAGGAATCGGTTAAATATTCAACAAGATAAGAACCGCCCCAAGGATCGATGACATTTGTTATTCCTGTTTCGTTTTGAAGATAGAGTTGAGTATTTCTAGCAATTCTTGCAGAAAAATCAGTAGGAAGAGCAATAGCTTCATCCAAAGAATTCGTGTGAAGTGATTGGGTATGCCCTAAAGCAGCAGCCATTGCTTCTACACAAGTCCTAACAACATTATTGAAAGGATCCTGTTCTGTTAAACTCCAACCAGATGTCTGCGAGTGTGTTCGCAGTGACATAGATTTAGGATTCTGGGGATTAAATTGCTTTATAAGTTTTGCCCATAAAATTCTAGCAGCTCTCATTTTTGCAATTTCCATAAAGTAGTTCATTCCTAAAGCCCAAAAGAATGAAAGGCGAGGTGCAAATTTATCTACACCTAGTCCTGCTTTAATTCCGGTTTTTACATACTCCAAACCATCTGCAAGAGTGTAAGCCATTTCCAGATCGGCAGTTGCTCCGGCTTCCTGCATATGATAGCCAGAAATACTGATGCTATTAAATTTTGGCATATGCTGAGAAGTATATTCAAATATATCGGCAATGATTTTAATTGATTGCTCAGGCGGATAGATGTAAGTATTTCTTACCATGTATTCTTTTAAAATATCATTCTGAATAGTTCCTGTTAACTGGTCTGGACTAACACCTTGCTCTTCAGCTGCAACAATATAAAAAGCCATAATTGGAAGAACTGCTCCGTTCATTGTCATTGAGACGGACATTTTATCGAGCGGAATTGCATCGAATAAAATTTTCATATCTTCAACTGAATCAATCGCAACGCCTGCTTTTCCAACATCACCAACAACTCTTGGATGATCAGAATCATAACCTCTGTGAGTCGCAAGGTCAAATGCAACTGAAAGCCCTTTTTGTCCCTGTGCTAAATTTCTTCTATAGAAAGCGTTACTCTCTTCAGCAGTGGAAAAGCCAGCATACTGCCTAACTGTCCATGGTCTTGAAACATACATTGTACTGTATGGTCCTCTTAAAAATGGAGGCAAACCTGACATATATTCAAGGTGATCAAAGTCTTTAATATCATCTTTTGTGTAAAGAGGGGAAACCGGAATTTGTTCCATTGTTTGAAAAATCAATTCATCAGGTGATTTACCTAATGATTTTTCAAACTCTTTTTTCCATTCTGAGTAATTTGTTTCTGCTTCTCAAATTTAGATCAATGTTATTAAAATTTGGCTTCTTCATTAGTTTGTCCCTCCAATTTTTGTATATAGGGATTTTAAAATTTTCATTGCATCAGCACCAAGAAAGATAAAATCATCGACTCCAGAATTTTAAGTGTTGTTCAATCTGATCTTTAGGATATCCGGCTAAAATTATATGTATGTCATTTATTTTTAGCCTTAGAGCTTTAACAATTTGTGGAACAAGCCCAGGGTATTTGTCATCTGTTGAACAAATTGTTACTATTTGTGTGCCGGAGTCCACGACATCTTTTACAAGCTCATCAATGTCAGAAAATCCAAATGGATCAAAAACTTCAAAACCACCAATTTCAAAAAATCCTTTAGCAAAATCTGCACGGGCACGATAATCTTTTACTGATTCCCATATTTGCTAAAAATATATTGGGAAGAAAACCGTTTACAACTTTAAATTTTCTACTTAACTCCCTTAGTTCTTCAAACTCTTCGGAAGCTCTCTTCGTGATTAATCTTTCAATTTTTAATTCCTTTTTATGAGCTGAAAATAATGTGCTTGATATTTCTCCAATTGTTGCACCAATCAAGTACGCTTCTGTCATAATATCAACAATTTCAGGTGAACTGGAATTTGAAATTGAATTAAGCTTCTTCATAACAAATTCATGTTTTTCATTTGAACCCGTTAATCTATATTTTTTCAAATAGTCAGCCCGCTTTTTCTGAAATTCTAACTTGTCGAAAACATTTTTATCTAGTGGAGTTTCTTTAATATCGGCAAACATATTTGTTCCAACCAAAACGGATTTTCGTTTATTTATGTTTGCTAGTCTTTCATCTGTAATTTTGGCGATTTCATTCTGAATAAAATTATTTTTTAAGGATTCTAATATTCCACCATTATTTTCAATTATCTTAAAGTAATTCCAAGAGTTATTTGCCAATTTCTCAGTTAAACTTTCAATAAAATAAGAACCACCAGCTGGATCAATAACTTGATCGAGATGTGCTTCTTCTCTAAGAATAGTTTGTGTGTTTCGTGCAATTCTTCTGGAAAATTTATCTGGTTTTCTCAAAACTTCATCAAAAGGAGAAGTTGTAATATTATTTACTCCACCAATTATTGCGCTAAAAGTTTGTGTGGTTGATCTTAATAAATTTACATAAGGGTCTAATGTCAGTTTGATAAAAAGTTGAAGGATTTAGCACCGATTGAAAAATTAATATTATTTTCTTTTAACCCATAAGCATTAGCAATATTACTAAGAACAACTTTTGCTGCTCTGAATTTGGCAATTTCCATAAAATAATTTGTGCTTACCCCAAATGTAAAATGAGTAGATTCGATTATTTTTTCAGCAGATAAACCAAGAGCTAGTAATTGGTCCAAATAATAAACCAAAATTGAACCGGCTATTGCCAATTCCTGAACGCTATTTGCTCCTGCATTCGTGAATGGAGTAAGATTTATTCCAATAAGTTTTAATTTAGAAGAATTATTCTCAGCCCACTCAATAGATTGCTTAATTGAGGTGAAAATAAATTCTTCAGTGGTTTGTAATTCACCAGATTGCACTAATTGAGAAATTGGATCTGCTAATATTGAACCATGTAGTTCTTTAATATCTATATTTTTCAATTTGCAGAAAGAAGTAACTAAAGCTAAAAATGGTAAATTGTTAGCGCCTGAATTGACAAAGATAGGATGATTTTTAAGATCAATATTCTTAAGTGCTCGTTCTAAACTCTTTATGCCCGAGATTGATAAACCACTATCACCAACTTGTTCTGCGGAAGCATAATCAGCGTCAAGCCCCAATTTAGTTGCAGAATCTAGAGAAATATTAATACAATTCTGTCCATTGTTTAAAGCTTCCAATAATGCGGTGTTGAATTCTTCAGCATCGGCTAAGTTAATTTCTTGATTTACCGCCCAAGATTCATTGAAGTATCCCTCAACTTTAGATCCGCGAACAAAATTGTTAAATCCGGGTTGCGCATCTAGATGTTTAAGATCCTTTAAATCATCCTTTGTATAAATTGGTTTTAGATCAATTTGCTCATATGTTTTTGTAATCAACTTTTTTTCGTACGATGCACCTTTGAGGTCCATTTCTACTAGAGCTTTCCACTCTTCAAAAGTGGGTGGTATAAATTCATTTTTTAGATTAAGATGTTCATTCAGTTTCATTTCTTCTTTTGGAATTTCTTCCGACATAATTTTCTCCAATTAAAGTAAACATTTAACAAATTTTATTAACGTAAAATAATAAAAACTTAGGTGTTTTTAATTATTGGAAAAGCGAAAATATTTTTCACAGAAAAAGAGATGTATTTGCAACTCAATAATATTTAAAGAATTACGATAATTGATAAATAAAAGTGCGAGAAATAATATGCTTAATATAGATACAACCTATCAGTTGATTAAAAAAATGATGCAAATTAGAGATGATCTTGCAAACTGGTCAAGGTTATCTAGAGAAAACAAATTAACCGAGTTCCATCAAATAAATATGGTAAAGAAATCACATGAGATTGACGAATTCTTAAGGGAGATTGGTACTGAATGGACAGTTGATTATGAGGAAAATATTGAAGTACGAAAAATTATTGAGAATAGAAATCATCAAAAAATAGATAATTCTTAACTCATTAATCAAACTTAATCCCAAATAAGCTGCATTAACCCTTCTAAAAAATTTATGTATGTCAAATCTTATTCCTTGAATATTTTAAAAAAAGTCATATATTTCTTCTTGGTGAATCAATAATAACCTTAAAAATTCTAAATTAGTTTAAAATCAAATAAGTTGTGCTTCAGATTATTGTAAATTTATTGTAATTAAATTTGTTTAGTGTTTTATGTAGAATAAATATCCAGTACTAGTTTTTAAGAATTATTGGAAAATACTGTATGTTTTTAAAATACATCCAAAATTCCCTAAAGGGGTTATTGTTAGTAATACTAGTACTTTCCACGCTAAGCTGCAATTCAGAAAACGACTTCAATCTTAAACCAAACGCATTCAAACAGATTAAAAAGCGGGGCAAAATTATAGCCATTTCCGGCTATAACGCTTACAGCTATTTCATTTACAAGGGCAGACCAATGGGTTTTGAGTATGAATTGTTAAAAAGGTTTGCAAAAAGACTTGGTGTTGAAGTTGAGCTTAAATTGTCTCGTAATATTGAGGAAATGTTTGAACTACTTAAGAATAGAGAAGGGGATTTAATAGCGTTTAATTTAACTGTTACCAGTGAAAGGAAAAATAAATTTCAATTTACTAATCAATTAAACACAACTCATCAAGTTTTAGTGCAGCGAAAACCTAAATATTGGAGAAGAATGTCAATTGATCAAATCAATGATTCTTTAATAAAAACTCCTCTTGGATTGGAAAATAAAACCGTATATGTAAGGAAGGGAAGTTCTTATCATGTTAGGCTAAGAAACTTAAATGAAGAAAGTGCTACAAATATTAATATTGTTGTTGCTGATGAAGATCTTTCAACAGAAGATTTAATTGAAAAAGTTGCAAAAGGAGAAATAGATTATACAATAGCTGATGACAATATCGCAAAATTGAATAGTGAATATTATCCAATCCTCGATGTTGACACTCCAATTTCGTTTCCTCAAAAAATTGCTTGGGTAGTTAATAAAAACTCTAGTGAATTACTTAAAGAATTAAACAATTGGATTGATGAGTTCAAGAAAACTATAGATTTCCATGTAATTTATGAAAGATACTATGAGCACAAAATCTATTATAAAAATAGAAGAGAGAGCAAATATTTATTAAAAGAAGGTGGAAAAATTTCGGAATATGATAATCTAATTAGAGAAAATGCCAAAATAATTAACTGGGATTGGAGGCTTATTGCTTCAATGATGTATCAAGAATCTAAGTTTGATAACGAGGTTAATTCATGGGCAGGTGCTGTTGGGTTAATGCAACTGTTACCCGAAACCGGAAGTGCATATGGAGCTGAAGATTTACTTAACCCAAAACAAAATATTGAGGCAGGAATTAAATACCTTAAGTGGTTAGATGATTATTTAGCAAAAAAAATAGAGAACAAAAAGGAAAGGATAAAATTTGTATTAGCATCTTACAATTTAGGCTTTGGACATGTTGAAGATGCCATAAGACTTGCAGAAAAGTATGATGCTGACCCAACAATTTGGGTCGGGAATGTTGAAACATACCTCTTAAAAAAATCTTCTGCAGAGTTTTACAATGATGAAGTTGTAAGAAATGGTTATTGCAGATGCATTGAAACCGTAAATTATGTTAGAGAAGTACTACAGCGGTATGAAAGATATAAACAATTTATAAACTAACCTTCTTAACCTATTTTTAATCAAGATTCTTTTATCTATTTTTAGCTCTTAAAATTCAATTAATGTTTATGGACAAATTTTATGAAAATAGGAATAAGAAAGGAAACACAATATCCTTCCGAAAAAAGAGCGGTTATAGCACCAAAACACATTCAAGAAATAATAAATAATAGTATTGAAGTTTATGTTGAACCGGCCGATCAGAGAGTTTTTAGTTCAGAAGAATATTTAAATAAAGGGGCAAAAATCTCTGAAGATTTATCAATGTGCGATTTAATTCTGGGCGTAAAAGAAGTCCCAATTCCCGATCTTATTCCAAATAAACCTTATTGTTTCTTTTCACATACAATAAAAGGACAAAACTACAATATGCCAATGCTTCAGGCAATTCTTGAGAAAAACATTACCTTGTTTGATTATGAACTAGTAAAAAATGAAAAGGGAGTTAGAATTGTTTTCTTTGGAAAGTTTGCCGGCTATGCTGGTATAATTAATTCTCTTTGGTTATTAGGAAGAAGATTTAAAAGTGAAGGTATTGAAAATCCGTTTAGCAAAATAAAACAAGCAATGGAATATGATTCGTTAGCTTCCGCCAAGGATGTAATAAAACAAGTGGGAGAAGATATTGCTAAGAATGGATTGCCAGACGAAATTACTCCAGTAATTACTGGCTTTTCAGGTTACGGTAATGTTTCAAAAGGCGCACAAAGTTTATATGATTATCTCCCTCATAAAGTTATTCATCCAGCAGAATTAGAGGATTTTATTAAGAAAGGGGAGTTCTCAAATAAGATAGTTTATAAAGTTGAATTCAGAGAAGTGGATATGTACGAACATCCAACAATTAATGAATTTGATTTTAATCACTTTGTAAAATTTCCGAATGAATATAAAAGCATTTTTTCTAAGTACCTTGAAAACTTAACAATGCTGGTGAATGGAATTTATTGGGAAGAAAAATTTCCTAAACACGTTACTAAAGACTTTATGAAAAAATTGTACGAAACCGGATCCAAGCAAAAATTAAAAGTTATTGGAGATATTACCTGCGATATTGAAGGTTCTGTTGAATTGACAGTTAAATCAACTAAATCAAGTAATCCGACATTTGTATATGAACCGTTAACTAAAGAAGTTATTGATGGAGTTGAAGGAAATGGTCCTGTTATTTTAGCTGTTGATAAACTTCCTGCAGAACTGCCAAGAGAGGCATCAAGAGCATTTGGTGACACATTGTTGCCATTTCTAAAAGATTTGGTTTCTGCTGATTACTCTAAAAATTATGATGAATTAGAAATTCCGGTTGAGTTTAAAAAAGCTATTATTGCGCACAAAGGAGTGTTAACCCCAGATTTTAAGTACCTTTCCAAGTATTTAAAGCTAAAACCGATTTGTAATAATGGCTAGTTTATATAGGTTTACTTATTAAAAAAAACTTTATTCAAATTCCTTTTTAGGTATAACTATGAAAAATATTCTTATTCTTGGTGCCGGTCAAAGTGCACCTTATTTAATTCATTATCTTTTAGAAGAATCGGCGAAAAATGATTGGTTTGTAACAGTATGTGACAGAGATGTAGAAGTAGCAAAAAAAGCGGTTAACGGACATTCACATGGAAGTGCTGTTGAATTTGATGTTAATGATACTCAGCAAAGGCATACTCAAATTCAGAAAAGTGATGTAGTTGTAAATTTTTTAACACCTACTTTTCAATATTTAATTGCGCTCGATTGTGTGAGATTTAAGAAACATATTGTTACCGCTTCTTATGAAAACCCAAGAGTTGCAGAATTAAATGATGATGCGATTGCAAATGGATTATTAATTTTAAATGAGATGGGACTTGATCCCGGAATAGACCACATGTCTGCAATGGCAATAATTACAGATATTAGAAACCGCGGTGGTGTAATTAACAGCTTTATTTCTTACGGCAGTGGTTTACCAGCTCCTGAAGTAAAATCAAATCCGCTTGATTATTGTATTACTTGGAATCCATCAAATGTTGTTACTGCCGGAGATGCCGGAGCTCAATATTTGGAAGATGGCAAATTAAAGATTCTCCCATATTATCAAGTTTTTAACAGAACATGGGATGTAGAAATTGAAGGTTTAGGAATGTTCGAAGCTTATCCTAACAGAGATTCTTTATTGTACAAGAAAATATTTAATCTAAAAAATGTTACTACAATGGTTAGGGGAACTCTTCGTTATCCAGGTTGGAGTGAAACTTGGAACCAAATTGTAAAACTTGGTTTTTCTCAAGGTACATTAAATTTACCAGAAGTTGCTGATATGACCTACAGAGATTTTACGGAAATGTATTTGCCGTTAAATGTTGCCGGTCCAAAATTGGAAGCTAGAATTGCAAATTATCTTGGTATTAGTCCAACCGGAACAATCAATGAAAAAATTAAATTGGCTTGGACTCTTTAGTAATGATAAAATAGGTAAAAACTATAAAACATCAGTTGAATTAATGACCGATCTAATAAAGAGAAAAATGCCTTTACCGGAAGGTGCTAGAGATATGGTTATACTTCATCATGAAATTGAGGCAACATTCCCTGATACTAATAAAAAAGAAAAGACAGTTTCTACCTTGGTGGAATACGGAGATCCAAAAAATAAATTTACAGCAATTGCAAAAACTGTTGGTGCTCCGGCTGCAATAGCCGTTAAATTATTGCTTAAAGGCGAATTGAAATTAACCGGTTGCCATATTCCTACTCATCCGGAAGTTTACACAAAAGTGATGGAAGAATTAGAAACATTGGGTATAAAGTTTACTGAGAAAACTGTGAAGATTGTTTAATTTATTTACAATTGAAAACGTAACCTCGGGCTTTAGCCCGAGGATTATTTGCATTGTTTTGTAGCAGACTGATAGTCTGCGTTACGTTTGCCATGCTTTAATTCTACCAAACAGCTTAAAAGATTAATTAAAAAACAATGTATTAATTATTAATAAAATTATATAAAATATTTGAAAACTTAGAGCATTAATAACTTGACTTATTAAAGTAATTAGTTTACATTTCTGCTACATTTTTATTGAGATATGCATGTCAGTTTTATGTTGGCATAGTTTTTACTCTCTCTCTCTCTCTCTCTGATATTCCAGACCACAGATATTATTTTGTCTTTTATACTCTCTTTTTCTGTTGCTATCATTTCTTTTATTTTCTATATAACTATATGGGTTTTCCCATGAAACAAGCAAAGACTAAACATTGCTTTTTTGTTGGGTTTACTTGAATTACTGAAGTAACTATGAAATTTTACTAATGGAGAAAAGATGAAAACAGTACTATTATTTTTTTTAGCCAACACGATAATTGCACAGAGTTTTAATGTTAATGGTCATATTTCTATAGGAGATACACTAAATGTAAAATATGCCAAAATTACTTTTATTGATCAAAATGATAATAGTAAACGTTGGGAGACACTTACAGACAGTCTTGGCAATTACGAAATAGAAATTGTAACAAATATCAAAAATAAAAAGAATCTGGTTCCGCAAAGTATTGAATTAGAACAAAACTATCCTAACCCGTTTTCAAGACAAACAACAATTTCTTATAAATTAAATAGTTCAAAAAATATTGAAGTAAAAATTTATGATATTCTTGGGCAGCAAGTTAGAACCCTTCAGATTGGTAATTTGTCAGCTGGTAACTATAATTTTAATTGGACTGGCACTGATGATTTTGGAAGAAAAGTTTCTAAAGGCATTTATTTTTATCAGTTGAGTACAGATAATGAAAGTATCGTTAAAAAAATGTTGTTTATTGATGGGCAAACTTTTTCCCTCGGATTCTCTAATCAAAGCAATTCTACTTTGAGTAAAGATCAATTATTCACTTCAAGTAATACTTACACAATTGAAGTTATAAATGGCGATAGTACAAATCCATGGATTAAAAGGAATGAAGTAAATAATATTGTATTGGAACTAAATACAACCTTAGATTTTACTGTAAAAGAAGATATACTTGAGAAATACTATTTATTTATAGGCAATCGCTTCGGTTATATAATGGTTTATGACACAGAACGCCATAAAATGGTTGATAGTATTGGTGGTTTTAAAGAGGAACTCTGGGATATTGAAGTTACAAACGGTGGAAGAAAATTATACGTATGCACAAAAAGGGGCCCAGTCAATGCCCCTGGATATGTCTATGCAGTTGATATGCAGACAAGAGAAAATGAAGTTATACTTGCAAAAAGTGCTGAAATTTTTATGTCACCTCAAGGGGTTCCCTTTATTGTTGCCGAAAATCCTTACGATACACTAAGGCATCTCGGCATAATTGATACGGTTACAAATTATATCACATGGATTGATACCTTAGATATTTATGGAATAGGTGCAAGTGATCAAGGTCTTGTTTTTGATCCAATTGAACCCATTATATATAGTTTGTCAAACGATTATAAGCTTTTTAAGTATAATTATTTGGATAAAGTATTATTACAAAATTACCAGAGTATCAACTATTATTACGATCATATGGTAATGGATCCGAAGGGTAAATATATTTATTGTGCCGGAGGACCTGCTATAGATATTGAAAAAGATTCGATAGTAGGAACCTTTAGATATGCAATTGATGATCACAATGGTTCTATATCGTTATCTACTGATGGATACTTCTTATGCACTACAGATCCTGGTGGTTATTTACGATTGTTTCCATTACCAACGGGTAAAGTGGCTATTTTTAATAAACTTCCTGAAGGTTTTTATTCAGATGAGTATTATTTTATTGATATTACGAGCACTGCAAAACTTCAAAATACAGGATATATAACAGATAAGATTTTTCTAACGAATAATGGACGGAAGGCATTTGTAAGCGATTGGGGTTATTATTTTTATATCCTTGATATAAAAGATAAAATAGTTACAGATATTATAAAATTAAATTATCGGATGGGTCCTTCTCGATTAGTACCAAAGAATTTTAAGAATTAGAACAATTAAGTTGGACATATTTAGTTTTGATAAAGTGTACTTCTGATTTTCAATACCATTGTAAGAAGACTTAAAAGGTATGTAAACTAATTTTTTTAAATTAAATTATTTTTAGGAAATACTAATATGAACTTAAAAGAGCTCTGCATAGTTACAACTATATTTTATATGGTGATGCCAGATTTAAATTGTTTTTCACAAACAGATTTTTATTATTTCAAAGATTCCAAGATATTTCTGGAAGTTTTAAAAGAAGCAGTAGTAATTAAATTTGATTCCAAAATAGAAAAAAATAAAATATATAATTTTTTAAAAGATAAGACCAGTATCAAAAGGTATGAACAATTAAAACAATCTTATGCAAAAGATTATTTCAAAATATATTTGCAACCCGGTAAGGATTTTATTGAAGAAATAAATAAAACTGTACATAGTTTAGATATTGAAAGCATGGAAAATATCTATATTGATAGTGGAATTGAATTAATACCATTTGACAATTTCATTATTAAATTTAAAATGGAAATTGACACAATCAGATTTTTAAAATTTAATGAGCTTCATGGCGTTGAAATTGTTAAAACTAAAGTCAATACTAATAATAAATATAGAATGCGCCTCAACAAGAGTGCTGATTTGTCGCTTTTGGATATGGCAAAATTATATTATGAATCATTCCCTCTTGAGTATTCAATTCCCGATTTTATTAGACCAATACAAACATATTCTCTAAATGACACTTATTTTTTAAATCAGTATTACCTACACAATATAGGTCAAACACAAGGTGTTGTAGATGCCGATATTGATGCATTAGAAGCATGGGGTATTTCAACAGGCTCTTCTTCAATTACAGTTGCAGTTTTGGACGAAGGCGGTGTGGCCCATGAAGATTTACCGTTTAATAGAATAGTTCAAGGGTATGATTTTGTCGAATTAGATTCAGATCCTACACCAGAAGCTAATTCAAACCATGGAATGGCGTGTGCTGGTATAATCGCAGCTAGTCAAAATAACAATATAGGTATTACTGGGATTGCCCCAAACTCCAAAGTAATGTATTTGAAAATTATTGGAGTAGAAAATTTTGCTTCTGACGCGTATATAGCTGAAGCAATCGAATATGCATATCGTAATGGGGCAGATATAATCAGCAATAGTTGGGGTGCTAACTCTTCAAACCCCAATTATATACCAATTATTAATGAAGCTATAGATTCCGCCATAAACTTTGGACGCGGTGGAAAGGGTGCGTTGTTATTGCCGGGGCAGGTAATGCTGGCGTCTCGACCAACTTCTATGGGTTATGTGATATTTCCTGCAAATTCCCCTAATGTTTTAGCAGTCGGTGCGATTGACAAGTCAAATATGATACAATACTATAGTCCCCGGGATACAGAAATTGATATTGTTGCTCCTAGTGGGCTCTTAAGCACAGTAAAAATTGAAAAGGACTGTGGAGGAGGAGATGATAATAAATTAACTAGTACAGTACCTCCCGAGCCAATAATACCCTATTATGAAATAGAGTTGAAAGGGGATGTTTGGACTATTGATTATCCTGGGCAAAGGGGTTGGAATAATGGAGTATACAGTGTGTGTGAATATGATAATTTTTATAAGTTTATTTGGCAATACCCAGGAGGAGATTCGCCAAGTATTGGCAACTATACAGCCCATTTTGGTGGAACTTCAGCATCATGTCCTCAAGCAGCAGGCGTAGCTGCTCTTGTATTGTCATTAAATTCTCAACTAACAGAGTTACAAGTTCGTAATATTATTAAACAATCAGCAGACGACATGGGTGCGGTCGGTTTTGATACGGATTTTGGTTATGGCAGATTAAATGCATATCAAGCATTATTATTAACGCATGCTTATTCAAATAAGTCAATTACATATAATACAACTAGTATTAACTCTCAGCGCAAAATAGTAAGAGATGGTTCAGGTAATTACCATATTATTTTTACTTCCGGTGGGGAAGTATAGTACCGTAAAAATATTAGTGGTAATTGGCAAACACCAATAAAAATAAGCTATGTTAATGATGGTAATAGTTTCCCTTCTATCTCTTTAGGTTCACCCAATCAAATTATGGTTGTTTGGCAAAGACTTAATGGAAGCAGTTATGATGTATACTTTTCTATGAGTATAGATAACGGTGCAACTTGGTCAACAACTTATAGATATACTTTAGCTTCATCTGTTTCAACCTCATCACCCTATCCTTCAGTCACAATGAATTTTTCCGCAAACCGTAAAACAGTAATTTATAGCTCCAGTTCCGGATTAACTGCAAAAACAACAACAACTACAAATCCAACCTCAGGTAGTTGGGCAAATCAACTCGTAGGGGTATCAAGTGATATTTATCCTACTCTTGCTTCTTGTGGGGGTTCAAGTTATAATATTTCAGCATACCAAAAAACTTCTAATAATCATGTTTATTATAATTATCAGAATAGTAGCGGTAGTTGGGGTACAGAGACAAACTTGTCTTCAATGGTACCAGGAACTGCACTAAATACTGCACCCACAATTTGTGGAATGCCATCAGATGGAAGTGTACATTTAGCTTGGACAAGATACACATATCTTAATGGCTCCACAGTAAGTCCTAGAACATTTTACATGAAAAACACAAGTGCAAACGGAACTTGGCCTTATCAATATTGGCAAGTATCAGGTTGGGATCAAATTACACCTTCAATTACAGCACTTGCATCAAATAAAATAGATTTGCTTTTTCAAAATTCAAATAATGCATTGTATAAACAAAGATTTAACGGCAGTAGTTGGGCGGCACCATCACTTGTTGCGTTGCCTAGTTCAAGAAATCCATCTATTTCAATCGGTAGTTCATCAGCAAAATATGTTTATACAAACGGAAGCTATTCTCCTTTTAGTGTAGAAATGAGTACTGAAACATTATCAAAAGAGAACGAAAGTGAAAATGTAGAAAAATATTATTCTCGTTCTGTAGCTTTTATTGAATCCGATGAATCTTTTGTTGAATACATTCTTCATGATATTAAGTTAATTAAAAAAGATAATTCAGAAGCGGTTGTTAATTTAATCCCAGCAGAACTTACAGATAAAAGTTTAACATTAGTAGATGCATTCAGCTTACAAGTTTCAGATTATGTAGATATTGATAAGGATGTTATTGCAATTGCTGTGGATTATAATATCAATTCTTCTAATTCAGAGAAAGTGGTGAATGATGTTGAAAAACCGGTTTCTCATTTTATTAAAATTACAGATCAAGACGGGAAAGAACTAATAAATTCAACAAAAATAATTGATATATCGCAAGAGAATGAAATATTTAATAAGCAAAGTATTAGTGTTCCAGTTTCAGGCATTTCAGGTAAAGTTAAAATAAGTACGTTGTTAAATGGCTTTGAAGTAAAAAAAGAAACCATAGTTAGTCTAGGTCACTTGTATAATTTTTCTTTACAAGAAATAGAAAAAAGTGAAATTGAATTAAATAAAATTTCAGAAGCTTCACCAAGTGAGTTTACTTTGGAACAGAATTACCCAAATCCATTTAATCCAACAACTAGCATTACTTACCAATTACCACAAAATGGACATGTAACACTAAAAATCTATAATAGTTTGGGACAAGAAGTAAAAGAGTTAGTAAATGGATATGAAGAACCCGGAAGTTATACAGTCAACTTCGATGCGGCTAATTTACCAAGCGGCATATATTTTTATAAACTACAAAGTGGAAACATTACCGCAGTAAAAAAAATGTTATTGCTCAAATGATTCTAAAAAGATAGCCCAACTTTAAAAAGTTGGGCTATCTTAAATTTTATAAACTTACCTCAAATCCTAAATAACCAGCTCTACCAAGTGTACCGTAGAACAATATATTTTCATACTCTTTATTAAGTAAATTTTCAACTCTACCAAAAACTCGCAGATAATTTGTGGCTTGGTATGAACCTGTTAAATTAACTAAAGTATATTCTTCTAACGCAACTATTGAAGAAGGGAATGTAGAAAAATTATTGTCAAATCTTTCACCCAAATGGCTAACTGATACACCAAAATTTAAAGAGTTGTCAAATTTATAATTCACATTTACAGCAAACTGATTTTTAGGTCTTCTAATTAATTGTTCATCTTCAAGTTCGGGTGTGCTAATATCATTTGTGCTGTTATAAGTATAGTGTGCATTTATGTTTAATCCTTCAACGTCATAAATTTGCAATGTTGTTTCAACTCCATTTGATTTTGCTTTATTAATATTTATTGTTCTAAAGTTTTCATCATAACCTAACATATCCTCAAAATCTATATTAAAGTAAGTTAATCCGACTGAAACTTTATTGCTAAATAAATACTGTTCAAATCCTAAATCCCAACCACTACTTTTTTCCGGTTTAAGATTTATGTTACCGTAAAATGGTGCAAACAAATTAAATAGGGAAGGAGCCTTAAATCCGGTTCCAAAAGTACCTTTAAGCTTTGTACTTGTTGAAGAAATAAAATACATGGGTGCAATTCTAAAAGTTGAAACTGAGCCAAACTTTTCGTTGCTATCAAATCTATAACCAATAGTTGATGAAAAATTATTAATTGAAATGATATCTTGAAGATAAACTCCGGTTGTAGTTATGCTTTCTTTTGGGAAATTGCTATTGAAAGGTCCGAAATCACTTACTGAACGATAATTAGAATTTGCTTGATCTGTTTTTGTATCAATCCCAATTGTAATAATATTGTTCTTTATTAATTTTAAATTATTCTGCCAATTTAAAGAAGTTCTTCTACCATCATACAAACTGTTTGAAGAAGTTGTTGGTCTAGCTTGATCAACTTTATCATTAGTAGTTGTTAAACTTTTGAAGTAAGAACTTCTTACTGAACTTTCCCATTTCCCATCAAAAAAGGTGGAGTTTATACGTGCATTAAAAATATGACTTTCAAAATCTGATATAAAATTGGGATCGTCTCCACCAAAACTACTTTGGTCTAAATCCGTTTTTGTATCAGCATATTTATAAGATAAGCTCATATCAATTGAGTTAGTGAATTCATAACCCAACTTTAAGAATCCGGAATTGTTCTCAAAACCATCATTCTCAAAATCACTACCTTTTATTGATGATACAGCATCCGTTTGAATTCTTGAAAAATTAGCCAGATAACTTAATCCATTTGTTGCTCCATTGGCAGAAATATTTCCATTATAAAAACTGTTCGATCCACCTTCTCCTTTAAGAGTAATACTTGGTGAACCATTTCCGGTTTTAGTTAAAATGTTTATAATTCCAGCAACTGCCTCTGATCCGTACAAAGTACTTTGTGGACCTCTAACAATTTCAATCCTTTCTATGTCAGAAACTTGCAGAGATGAAAAATCAAAAGCACTGTTTGCTGAAGACGGATCATTTACTTCAACATTATCTACAAGGACTAAAACAAAATTTGAGTTGGCACCTCTCATAAATACTGAGGATAATTTTCCAGTTGCTCCTTGCTGAACTACAGATAAACCCGGAACATTCTTTTAAAGCATCAACAACGGTATTAAATTGATTTTGTTTTATATCCTCCGAAGTTATAACAGAAACAGAGCTTGCTGTATTGAAAAGGCTGGTTTCGTACTTGTTTGCCGAAACGATAATTTCCCTTAGCTCTTTATTAATTGGTTCGGTTTGTGAATAAATAAGTGAAGAAAAGAAAAGTGTAAAAATTAGAAAAAATTTGTTCATTGAAGTTACTCCTTAAAAATAGGTTTGTAACTTCGAAGGATTTGAGTAAAAATAGTACAGAAATAAACTGCAGCTTAACCTCGCCCTCGAAGGTAAATTAGTTAAAATTCCTGGTAGGTCTCCTGGCTTTGAACTTCTTTTAACACCTTCCCATCCAACATTAAAGGACAGTGGTAAATTATTAAAAGGCTTTTCCGTTCATTACAGTTGCGGGGCAGCATCGGATTTTAACCGATTTCCCTTTTATGCTAAATGCACCAAAAATTATTTACAAAAGTTAGTTAAGTTGGAATGATTATCAAAGAATAATTTTAATTAGGCGGCGTTTCTTTTGGATTCAATGAAGTCAATTAATTGATTAAAACTTGCTTTTTCATCAGCATCTAATTTATTAGAAATACTATCAAATGCAATCATTAACCAACGGGTGTTAAGTAGTTTTACAACATCCGGAGTATCTATTTGTTTATCTTCATCTAATAACAGATTTTGATCTACGATCCTTGTGACTATCCCCGACAAATATATAGCTGCTTTCAAATTCAAAATGTTTTCAAGCTTAGTATTGTTTGCAATTTTTATTAGGTTATGATAAAGATCTTCGCTTTCTGTTGATAGAGATATTGCCGATTCTCCGGCTTTTGTCATTTCCTCACGTTTTTGAAACAATTTTAAGTCCGAATCGGTTGCAATATCCAAAAGTTCATCTATCACATTTTGTTTATTGGAAATATTTTCTTCAACATCTTTTAAAAGATTATCAATTGCAATAAACGTTGTCTCACTAAGAATATTCTTTGCTTTAGATATTATTTCTCCACTTGAGCCAATACCACCTTTTGCTTCCTTGGCAACTTCTTTTATTCTTCCTTCTCTGCAAAGAATTTCAAGTTCTTCAAAACTTATTTGTTTAGTCTGAAGGCTTAGTTCTTTCCATCCACGAGATCTTAATTTTTGTTTTTTATGCTCTACCTTATCTTCTACATATTTAGTTGTAGATTTATCCTTCGTCATTATTTGAACATCATTGTAGGCTAATTTTTCTAAAATGGTTGCATAAAACTCTTTTCTAACCTTAAAAGATATAAGTACTTCTTCCCCAATTATTCCGGTACTATATTTAAAAGCTGCAAAATTTTTAAATCTATCCTTCATAAAGTCCAGTATGGATTTTATTACTACTTGATCTTTTTCTTTGATCAATAATGTAATTGATTTTAAATCATCAAAATTATTAAAGGACATCAGATTTTAATTGCTCCAGTTTATTTTAGTGATTCTTTTTCGGAAGTTGATAATACCCTTGTTAAATCAAGTAAAATCAGCAATCTATCTTCCAATTTTGCAATTGCTGTAACATAATCGGAACCCACGCCAGCAACAATATCCGGTGGCAGCTCTGTTATACTTTTAGGTATCCTAAGAACTTCTTTTACCTCATCAACTATAAATCCAATTGTTTTATCGTCAACATCAACCACAATTATTCTGGTATCAGAATCATATTTTTTTACTTCAAGACCAAGTCTTGTTCTTAAACTAAGTACTGGAATTATTCTACCTCTTAAATTTACAACACCTTCCACAAAATGTGGAGTATTAGGTACAACTGTTAATTCCATCATTTTGTTTATTTCTTGCACTCGTAAGATATCAACTCCAAACTCAGCAGAACCAATTTTGAAACTTACTAATTGAAGCAATTCCTCTAATATGATTGTTGGGCTAATTTCAGCTTCCATGTCTAGTACCTTATTTCTTTTGATTCGTTTTAAAAAAGTTTAATAATTTAATTCTACCAGCTCATTCTCTTTTGTATTTGTCGGGCTATGCTCTTCAGCCATGTTTTGTTTTGATAGTATAAACTGACCTATTAAAGTCTGCGTATTTGCTGCCATTTGATATAACATTTCTGTTGAACTAGCAACTTGTTCAGCACCAACAGAAGATTCTGATGTTACATTATTTATTATTTCAATATTGCTACGGATCTGCATAGCCGCTTTAGACTGTTGTTCACTTGCGGTTGCAACTTGGCTAATGTTATCTACCACTTTATTTGTGGATTCTAAAATTCTAGCCATAGTTTCGCCGGCTTTTTCAGCTAAAACTTTTCCTTTTTTAACTTCTTTATTTCCGTTACTTATTGATTCAACAACTTTATTTGTATCACTCTGAATATGCTTAATCATAGTGGCAATTTCACTGGTTGCAGTTGAAGTTCTTTCAGCTAGTTTTCTTACTTCATCTGCAACAACTGCAAAACCTCTTCCATGTTCACCGGCTCTTGCGGCTTCAATTGCTGCATTTAGTGCTAATAGATTTGTTTGATCAGCAATTCCATGAATTACTTTAATTATTTCGCTAATTTGGCTGCTATTTTTTCCTAATTCACCGACACTATTTGCAGCATGAGATACTACCTGTTCAATTTTTTCTATGCCTTTTATTGTATCATTAATTATTTCGCCGCCCTCTTGTGCAATTGTACCTGCTTCAATTGCAGATCTTGCAGCAGAACCTGTATTTTCTGTTGTTGCATGGATAGTCTGAGTCATTTGTTCAATTGCACTTACTATTTCCATTATTTGTGAACTTTGTTCTAGGGATCCTGCCGCAAATTCTTCTGAACTTGTAGCAATTTGCATACTTACACTTGCGGTAGAATCAATTGCGGTAGAAACTTCCGACATAATTTGCCTAATTCTTGTAACTGCGTTATTAAATCCATTAAAAAGATTTGAAATATCATCATTCCGATGTGCATGGGATACTGAAATAGTCAAATCACCATTTGCAAAATTATCTATTGCACCCAGCATTTTCCTAGTGCAGCCAGCCAAATAGCTATTTTGTTCATCAGATTCTAATATCGCCATTTCAACCTTCTTTTGAACCAAGTTTTTTTCTTCACTTAACTCTAGATTAGATTTTTGTACTTGTTCTAACAAATGGTTGAAAGATTCTACCAACTCTTTAAACTCATATTTGAATGAATTCTTAATTTTATTGTTTATTCCACTATTTTGAAGCTCTGCGGTTGCTTCTTCTATTTTTTCAATGGGTAATATGATATTCTTTTTAATGAAGTTTAATGTTAAGCCAATTAATAATACCCCTAGAATTGATCCAAAACCAAGAGTATAAACTGTAATTCCAATTTTTCCAATAACAAATGCATCCATTATACAAGCCAGGATTAGGGTTGAGACATAAAAGAATAGTTTAAACATTAGTCCCTTACCCCAAATAACCCTTACCGCAATTACAAGTGAACCCAACACAATTGTTGCCACAGCAAAGAATATTAAGGTTTCTTTGTAAAAATCTTCCATTTAATCACCCAATTATTTCTGTTTAATCTTAAATAAATGCAAACGAACTGTTTAATATTTGTTACTATATTATTGTCCTGGATATTATCGCAAAAAAGATTGCATGGTTTAGAACCTAAAGAGGTAATTTTATTTGATAATTACTTATATTAAATTATTTTTATACTATAAAATATATATTAGGGTCTGATTTGAGGTTTTTCTTTAAACTAACTAACACAAACAAAATTTTTAATCAATTCAATCTGTTTTTAGGAGGTAATTAATGAGCTGGCTCTTTGATCGCTTAAATTCTTCCATTGGTAAAAAAATCGTTATGGCAGTAACAGGTTTATCGTTGATCCTTTTTCTGGTAATACATCTAGCAAATAATTTACTTTTATTTGTGGGACCAGAAATATTCAATGAGAATGTTGAACGCCTAGAAGCCATAAAGCCACTGGTAAGAGTTATAGAACTTGTATTGTTGCTTGTATTTGTTTTACACATTTATAATGCAATAAAATTATATTTCGAGAATAAAAAGGCAAATCCTAACAAATATGCAATCAACGTAGCATCTAAGAACAGTACATTTTATTCTAGGTTTATGACTGTTACCGGCGTAATTATCTTGGTTTTTTTAATTTTCCATTTAGGAACATTCTGGAGAGAATTCAATTTTGGTGTTCATAATCCAAGTGATCCTTACCCATTTTATTCAATAGTTCAAGTCTCATTTTCAAATCCTGTTATTTCTATTTTTTATATCATCGCAATGTTGGTATTGGGGTTTCATCTTAACCATGCCTTTCAAAGTGCATTTCAAACCTTAGGCTTAACACATAAAAAATATACACCGTTTCTTGAAAAGCTGGGAACTCTTATTGCAATAATTATGACGGTTGGCTTTTCTTCAATACCCATATTCTTTTATTTTTCATCGGGAGGTATGTGATGATTAAATTAGATGCAAAAGTGCCAGAAGGCTCCGTTTCTGAAAAATGGACTAATCATAAATTTAACATGAAGCTTGTTAATCCAGCTAATAAAAGAAAATTTGATGTTATTGTTGTTGGAACAGGTCTAGCTGGAGCAGGTGCAGCAGCTACTTTGGGAGAACTGGGATATAAAGTTAAAGCATTTACTTACCACGATTCTAGTAGAAGAGCTCATTCAATTGCGGCTCAAGGTGGAATAAACGCCGCCAAAAATTACCAAAACGATGGCGACTCAATCTATAGACTTTTTTATGATACAGTTAAAGGCGGTGATTTTAGATCTCGTGAAGCAAATGTTCATAGATTAGCCGAAGTAAGTAATAATATAATTGACCAGTGTGTTGCACAAGGTGTTCCTTTTGCAAGAGAATATGGCGGAACTTTGGCTAATAGGTCATTTGGAGGTGCACAAGTTTCTAGAACTTTCTATGCAAGAGGAGAGACAGGTCAGCAGCTACTTCTTGGAGCTTACAGTTCATTAAACAGACAAATTAAATTAGGCAATGTAGAAATGTTTCATAGAAGGGAAATGCTTGATTTAGTCCTTGTTGATGGAGTTGCTAAAGGTATTGTTGTGAGAAATCTTCTTAACGGAGAAACCGAAAGTTACTCAGCCCAGGCTGTTGTTTTAGCTACTGGAGGATATTCGAATGTATTCTTTCTCTCAACTAGTGCAATGAATTCTAATGTAACTGCAGCATGGAGAGCTCATAAAAAAGGTGCCGCTTTTGCCAATCCGTGCTTTACACAAATTCATCCAACATGTTTGCCGCAGCATGGTGAAGGGCAATCGAAATTAGTTTTAATGAGTGAAAGTTTAAGAAATGATGGAAGAATTTGGGTTCCAAATATTGTTGGTGAAAAAAGAGGTCCAAATGAAATTCCAGAAAACGAAAGAGATTATTATCTAGAAAGAAGATATCCTGCCTTTGGAAACTTGGCACCAAGAGATATTTCATCTCGTAGTGCTAAATATGCATGTGACGAAGGAAAAGGTATTGATGGTGGTCGGGCTGTTTTTCTAGATTTTGCCGATGCAATTAAGCGAATTGGGGAAGAAGCGGTAAAAGAAAAATATGGCAACCTATTTGAAATGTATCAAAATATAACCGGTGAAAATCCATATAAAGTACCAATGCAAATATATCCGGCTCCTCATTATACAATGGGCGGGTTATGGGTTGATTATAATTTGATGAGCAATATTCCCGGGTTATTTGTTGCCGGGGAAGCAAACTTCTCAGATCACGGAGCTAACAGATTAGGTGCAAGTGCACTAATGCAAGGTTTGGCAGATGGCTATTTTGTAATTCCTTACACAATTGGGAATTACTTTGGAGCAGAAAAACCTGTTAAAGCAGATGTAAAATGTAAGGAATTTAAAGAAGTAGAAGAATCTGTTAAAGAGAGTACAAACAAATTATTGTCAATAAAGGGTAAACAAACAGTTGATGACATTCATAGAAAACTTGGTGATTTACTTATTGATAAAGTTGGAATGTCTAGAGATGATAATGGTCTAAAAAAGGTTATCAAAGACATAAGTAGTCTGAGAGATGAATTCTGGAAAGATGTAAAAGTGGTTGGGAAAGGTGAGGAGTTTAATCAAAACTTAGAAAGAGCCGGAAGAGTTGCTGATTACTTAGAACTTGGCGAACTTATGGCTATTGATGCTTTAGATAGAGATGAATCATGCGGT
This sequence comes from uncultured Ignavibacteriales bacterium, assembly GCA_963704835.1. Classification (GTDB taxonomy): domain Bacteria; phylum Bacteroidota; class Ignavibacteria; order Ignavibacteriales; family Melioribacteraceae. The sequence goes on from CAVPHW010000011.1 coordinate 46,292, forward strand.
GCTCATTTTCGTGAGGAACACCAGACTGCCGATGGCGAAGCTATTAGAAATGATGACGATTATGCTTATGTTTCTGCCTGGGAATATGAAAAAGCTGGTCAATGGAAATTACATAAGGAAAACTTGGAATTTGAATATGTTAAATTAGCAACAAGGAGTTACAAATAATGGGACATTCAAACATTAATTTAACATTAAAAATTTGGCGACAAGAATCAGAAAAATCTAAAGGAAAGTTTGAAGAATTTAAAGTATCAGTTTCACCTCATTCTTCAATCTTAGAAATGCTAGATGAGTTAAACAATAGATTAGAAAAAGAAGGTAAAACTCCAATTTCTTTTGAAAGCGACTGTAGAGAAGGAATTTGTGGAACTTGTGGATTGGTTGTTAATGGTCATCCTCATGGACCGGTGCCTAGGACTGCAACTTGCCAATTGCACATGAGAGTTTTTAAGGATGGAGATACAATTCACATTGAACCATTTAGAGCTACCGCGTTTAAAGTAATTAGAGATTTGGTGGTTGATAGAAGCGGATTTGATTTAATTCAACAAGCTGGAGGTTATATTTCTTTCAATACTGGCAGTGCACCGGACGCAAATGCAATTCTGATTTCTAAAGAAATTGCATCACTTTCTCTTGATGCTGCTGAATGTATTGGATGTGGTGCTTGTGTTGCCGCTTGCAAAAATTCCTCTGCCATGTTATTTGTCGGTGCTAAAGTTTCTCAATTTGCACTATTACCACAAGGCCAACCAGAAAGATATGAAAGAGTTGATGCTATGGTAGCCGCTATGGATGAAGCCGGTTTTGGAAGTTGTACAAATACATACGCATGCGAAGCAGAATGCCCTAAGGGAATATCTGTTTCTAATATTGCAAGAATGAATAGAGATTTTATAAAGTCAACTTTTGCATCATAATTGTTAGATGATTTGGAGATGCTTTTGGGCATCTCTAAATTTTATTGATTGCACAAAAATTTTTGTATTGTGATTTAATACACTCTAGTTTAAAAATAATTTTATTAACTTAATTTACTTATCAAACAGTATAAAGTTCATAAATGTTTTTAATCTTATGGTAAAAAATCTTGTAATTTCGGTTGCTGCCCCTAAAGGCGGAGTAGGTAAAACAACTACTGCTGTTAATCTTGCGGTTGGCCTTTCATTAAAGAACAAAAAGACGCTTATTATTGATGTTGACCCAAGTGGTTACGCAAGTTCGGCATTTGGTTATTATGAAGAGAAAATTTTTGGGAATGTAATTGATTTATACAAAAGAACAAAAACCGTTCAAGAAGTTATTCACGCCACAGAAATTCCAAAATTAGATATAATCCCATTTGAAAAAATCAATTATGATGATGAAGTAGTTTTTAATGGACTTACGGCCGATAAGAGTGTATTGAGGAATGCAATAAAATCAATTAAACATCAATATGAGTATATTATTTTAGATTGCCCACCTTTTTTATATGGTTCAACAATCAACAGCTTAGTAGCCACAGATTATTTAATTATTCCGGTAAAATCTTCAAAATTTAGCTTAGAAGCTGTGGAAAAGATGGTACAATTTGTAAAAGAAATTAAGAAATACGAAAACCCAAAATTAAAAATATATGGAATACTATTAACCATGTACGAGGCAAATACAAAAGCAGCATTCCAAATTAAAAGAGAATTGTTTAAAAAATATCCGAATTTAATTTTTAAAACTTCTATTCCAAAAAATACCGACGTAGCAGAATCTACATTTCACAATAAACCTGTAATACTTTTTAACGAGTTGGCGAAAGCATCCCAAGCATATCTAAATTTGGTTGATGAATTAATTGAAAAGCATGAAACCATTCAGCTGATGGGATTAGCAGGGTTTAATCATTCTGATTTTATTGAAGATGAATCTAATCATAATCAAGATTATTCATTCCCATACATTAAAAGCTAATTTAGAAAAATCCTTCTATCAATAAGAGAAGATTCAGAACTCAGTTTCTTCAATGTTTTATTCTGTCTCTCAAGTAGAGTGAGTCTCGATTCTAAATTCTTTAGGCTTAACGAAAGGTCCTTATTTCTGTCATTCATAACCTTTGCAATTTTCTCTAATGTAGATTCAATGTTAAATGGTTTTAAAATGTAATCTTTTACTCCAAGTGCTAAAATTTTGTTAAGAGAAGATTTTTCATTTACTGCAGAAATTACAATTACAGGAATATTTCTGTGCATTTTTCTTTGTCGCAATTCCTTTAAGAAATCATAACCATCCATATTGGGCATCATGTAATCAAGTAGTATGAAATCCGGTTTGCTAATTGGCACCAGTTTAAGGGCTTCAATTCCATCTTTGGCAGTAAAAACATTGCAATAAAACTTTCTTTTCAAAATGTTTTTAAGCAATATCTGGGTTCCGCTATTGTCTTCTACTAATAAAACATTAAACATTTTCTACTCCCAAATTAAAATTAATAAGCTCTTGTTCTTCTTTCAAAATTTCTAAGAAAACCTACAACTAACATGAATATCAATCCGTATAGGCAAAACAAAAAATCCTCCGAAGTAAGTCTCTCAGTTGTTATATAAATGATGATACCAATAAAACTATTATTTTCAGAATTACTGAATTGATGAGTTAATGAATGATGAATATATTTATTAAACACAATCAAAAAAAGGGACAAAATATATCCAACCACTCCAAACGAGAAAATTTTAAGTAATGATTTAGTTAATAAATTCATGGCTATTCTTATAATTTTTGTTTTTAGTCTTTGGTGGAAATAAATAGAAATGGTGTTATCTAAAATGTGTTTTAGCACACATTTCTTCATACAAAATGATTGGATGTTGTATTATATTAATATTATAATAAAACAAAAATTAAAATTGAGGGATGATGGAATTACTTTACACTATATTAGTAATTTTATTTATTGTGTTTCTTGGTTATTTAGTTTTTGAACTAAGAAAAAATTCATTAAAAGTAGATAAGCTGAATCTAGAAAATAAGAGATTTTTAGAATCCATTGAAAAATATGTTGAGATTTTCAATGAACAAAATGTTAAAGATCTATTATTATATAAGAAACTTGCAAACCCAATAGCTGCTTCGGAAACAATCAATACTATTAAAGAAGAATATCGAAGTAAATTGTTATCAAAAGGTGATGTACTTTCGGAAGAGCATGAAATGCTTATTGATTTTATATCATTGAGCTTATCTTTATTAATAAAAACTCCACCTAACCTTAGGGAAAAAATAATTAATGAAAATACTTCGAATGATGTAATAAAAACCATTCTAAATGCAAAACTACCTAATATTGAAAAACATTTTGTTCCTGTCTCTATTTTAGAGGTTGCAATTTCTGAGCATAATTAAATCATGTTTCTTGTTTTGATAGAAAGAAAATATTTTAGATATAATATTTCAAATTGAGGCATTCTCCTAGATAAATCTCAAAAATTAAATAATAAATAGGACGAGATGTATAATTATTCATTCAAAACAATTCATTCATATTACTTTTTTTCTTCCTTTTTAAGCATTTTACAAAGAATTCTCTCCATCCTAGAATATTGAATAATTCTTTTATTTATAAAAATTATAACTTTTTGATTGGTACGGTAATTGAATTAAATTGTAGAAATAACATATATAGTATAATTAAAAATTTAGTATAAGCTGAAACTTCTAAAAGGTTATAACATAGTTATCTCATGAGCGGACAAAAATCCAAAGGTTCGCTAACCCTGCTTTACGGCAGAAGCAGGCAGAAGAGTTTCAACAATAAAATACTAAGTTTCATTGTTAATAATGGGAGTAATAATTAATGGAACTATCATACGAAACATCTCTATCCGCCTATATTCTACTGAAAGAAGTAGAAAGAGAACTCAATATTAAAGAAACACCCGAAGAAAGTAGACGAAACGGCAATTTCAAAAAAATCTTAATGAGGTGTAATAAAATAATTGAAAAAAGATATCACAACGAAGAGCAGCAAATTAAACTTAAGACGTATATAGAGAATATTTTTTATCAGAATTAAAAATTGTTTGTCTGTAATTACAAATGTTGGTTGATTATTAAATGCGAATAATAAAGAATTTTAGGCTACTACTTAGATGAATAAACTATCAATACCATTGAATGTTAAGGAAAAGAAAACTCTTCATAATTCGAATAATAAGTCGTTCGGAATTTCTGCCTCAAAGGAGAATAAAGATTTTTTTTCTATAGTCTCGCACAATATTAAAAATCCTTTTACAACTCTTTTAGGGTTTTCTGATTTACTCATTGAAGATTATGAATCGTTAAGTGAAGATGAAAGAAAATTTTACCTTAAGGAGATTATCGAATCTGCCAATTTCACAAATAAATATTTGGAAAGGTTTTTCGAGTGGATTTATTATAAAACCGGTAAGGCTCAAGTTGTAATTGAAGAATTGGATTTAGTAGAAGTAATTGAAGAGGCAACTAATCTAATTTCTGGGAAACACAATTTCCCTATTATTTCGTTGAATAAAACTGGATCAATAAAAATTAAAGCAGACAGAGATTCAGCGGTTAAAGCTTTTTACTACATTCTTGAAAACGCTGTTCTTCATTCAGAAACGAAAACTAATATTTTAATTAATTATGGGTTTGATAACAATAATGCAATAATATCCATTACTGATTGTGGTAAAGGAATTTCCGAAGAACATAAAAATAATCTTTTTAGAGTAGATGTAGATATTACCTTATTAGGAAGAAATAGAAATAAAGGAACAGGGTTAGGGCTAATTCTTACAAAACAATTTATTGATTTAAACGAAGGAAGCATAAGAATTAATAGCGAAATTGGAGAAGGAACTGAAGTAGTTATTAATTTACCGCTTTCTCAAAAGTTAAACTAAAGATTTTTAGGAACAATACGATTATTATATCTCTGTTGTTCTGAAACCTATAACTCAGGAGAGGTATGACAAATATTAATCTTGATGAGGCAAATAAAATAGCCTCCAAATATTTTAGATTGCTAATTGATCGTCATATTGCTCAAGGATTTTCCGCTCAAGTGGTTGAAAAAAAGGAAGATAGAAGTCGCTCGGATTTCTATTTGGAGTTTTGTAATGCGGAAAAACATGTAAAAAGCTACAAAATTGTAGCAACTGATCATTAACTTATTAGCAAAGTTATCAAAAGGGTAAAAATATTTTACCCTTTTTTTTTATCCTTTCTGAATCTATTCCTGCCATTATATTGATGTAGAACACAAACTCTCAAAAAATAACCCACTAATTGGTATCAAAATTAAACAATTCTTGTAAATCTTTTGTGGGGGAAATTTGAAACCAAGTAGCACTTCTTTTTTACTGTTGTTAATTATAGTAGCAATCGGGGTTTTAATTTACGCAAGCTATCAAACTGGGTTTAAGAAGTCTAAGAATGAACTTGGTTCTTTATTAATGACGATGAAAATTGATAGTAATATTGTAACAACTGGATTGTATGAAGAATTACCAAACAATGTCAGAAAAACAATTCAGTTTTATATTGAAGAATCGCCAGCTACAGTAAGTGATATTAAACTTTATGCAGAAGTAAAATATATTAAAATAGGTTCTGAAGTTATTAGTGCTGAAGATGGAAAAATTTGGGATTTTATTAAAGGGGAGAAAATATTTAAGAGAAGGTTTGAACAAAACAATGAAGATGGGAAATCTGAAAAAAAGGAAAAAAAAGTACCAAATAGTAAATTAGCAACAATAAATTAAATAAATAATATCTTTAGGAGAATATACAATGGAAACAACAAATATGAATTTAATGAACACAAGAGACATAGTACTGGGACCCAAGTTCTTTGAGTCTAAAAAAATACACAAGTTTAAGAGTATTTTTGATACAAAAACCGAAAACACAGTTGTTATGGTTAATCTTGATAGAGCAACAATTTATGAAGCAAAAGATTTTTCTGAATACATGCAAAATTTAATTGCAAGTGGAAATAAAAAACTAATAATCGATTTAGAAAATATTTACTTCATGGATTCAGTCTTTTTCGGCTCATTAATTAAACTGTTAAAACAAGTAAATAAGTCAGAAGGCTACATAAAACTTATTATTGATTATAAGAGTAGACCTGAATTACTAACAATTAGCGCTTTCGAAGGGATATTTGAAATATATCCAAATTTGTTTGAAGCATTAAATACTAAAAAGAATTAGTTAAAATATCTAAAATTCGGGTCGGGCAAAACAAAAAAATGCTCTCTCCTAAAGATCATTTTGTCCGACCCACGATTTTTTAACTGCCTAACCTGCCCAGAACTATTAAAACATTTGTTCTATTTTTATTTATATCTTATATTATATAGTTAATTATAAGTGTTTATAATTTCTATTAATTTTAGCTATAAATAATTACTGCTATACTATGTTAGAAAAAGAATTAAAGAATATTATTGATGAGAATCAGTTAAAGCTTAAATTACTTGGCACTCATTTTACTTTAAATGATCTTAAAAATTCTCATGTCCATCCCTCACTAAAAAAGTATGTTTTTGAAGTTATAGATTACCAGCTTTTAATTGATAAAAGAAACTTGGAAAAATATTCTCATTTTGATTATAGTGGTGAACGCATTGGCAGCCTTTTTAATAGAATATCCGATGAGATCAAAAGCAATAAGTTGTTTACGGCAGAATATATTTCTGATATTTTAAATAGGGCTATTCAATTTAACATCAACTTTTTATCTCAACCTAACCAAACCCTTTTAAGCTTTATTTATGGTGAAGATAAAATAAAAACCTCACAAGATATTTTTGAAAAATTGAGATATGCTTATTACTATAAATATATTTCTAAAATAATTACTACTTATTTAAGAAAGAAAAATATTGAGCGAATTAATAGAAATGATTTTTCGTTTTTATTAAAAAGGATTGATACCATAAATAAAAACGTTCATCAGAAAGATGTTCTTTTGTCAGCTGTAAATTCTATAACTAATTTTTTTGGGCAAAGCACAAAGTGGACCAATCAATTTCCTTTCGAAGCTTTTCAATTGTTCCTTGAAGAAAAAGAGATAGATGAGTATCCTCAGAAGTTACTTTTGAAATATGATTTTAACGTCCCCACAAGTTTGAACACTCAAGAAGTTATTAATCATATAAAAGGTGATGTTCCTGGTAATCAAGAAAAAGTAATTGATGAATCTGATGTTACTGAAAATCTACAAGTTATTTCCAATTCTTCAGTTTTGATTACAAATGAAATTGTGGAACCAATTGAGATCAGTCCAGAGTTAATACCTGAGTCAAGTGTTCATGACGAAGAAGATCATATCCCAAATGATGAATTACTGACCGAAGAAATTGTTTTAGAAAATGTAGAAAGTAACCTCATTGAAGAATTACAAATTATAGAAAACATTAATGACCAAACTGCTCACGAAGAAAATATAGATGATATTCATGAAGTTTTAGAAAATAAAGTAGTTGAGCAAACAGATATAATTGAAAGACCAGATCCTAAAAAATTAGTTAGAGAACTTATTGATTTGGATCCAATTTATAAATCTTTACTTTCTTATCCCAAACCGTTTGAGCAAAATGAATTTTTTGTTGGTAGAAAAGAAATCGAATTGCCGTATTTGTATAATGATTCTACATTAAGTGAAAATTTTGGTGATGTTGCACATACGAGCGATGAATATACAGGTACTTTTGAAGAAGATTCAAAATATGATTTAGATGAAAGGGATTATGACCTTGATTCCATGCTGCTTGATGGTGAGGAAAATGAAAATTATCCACCAAATAAAAATGATTCATTGCTTATTTCAACAGAGAATGATTTACCAACTGAATCGATAGATATAAATGATACGATTGATGAAATAATAAAAAATAAAGATTATGAAAGTGAATTTGCTAATGAGTCTACAATTCTTGAGAGTTTAGATATTGATAATGATGAAAAACAAGAAATGAAGAATTTGATTGAAGATGATAGATTACAACTTAATGATGAAAATGAAGAAGAAATTACTGAGGTATTTCGCGATTTAAGTTTTCTTAACAACCTCTATGATGAAGAAACTATAGAACAAAATAATGTTAAAGATGATTTGCCCGTAGAAAAAAATGAAGATAATTATTTTGAACGCTTCAAAGAAAATGAAAATTCGGATGAAGACGTAAAGGTAATCTCTTCAACTTTCCAAGAATTCCTTTCCACAATGACAATGACTGAAATAATTGAAGCTATGTTTGATTATGATATGGAAGACTACTATAAATTAGTCGGAAATATCTCAAAGACCTCAAATCAAAAAGAAGCTATAGAAATAGCAAATAGTTATTGTAAAATTAACCATATTGATATTACGAACAACGAAGTAAAGCATTTTAAGAATTTAATAACAGACTATTTTTCCCAATCCAGTTAAATTATGTTTATAGATCTTGTCGAAATTTATGTTAAAGCCGGAAATGGCGGAAACGGAGCTGTGGCTTTCCGAAGAGAAAAGTTTGTACCCAAAGGTGGTCCTTCGGGTGGAAATGGAGGGAAAGGTGGCGATGTTCTTATTAAGGTTGATACTAATCTTCACACACTGTTGGATTTTAAATACAAAAGAAAGTATTTAGCTGAAAATGGTGATGGCGGAGCAAACAGCTTAAAAGATGGTAAAAATGGGTCGGATTTAATTATTAAAGTTCCAAGAGGGACTATGGTAATTAATAAGTTAGAGAATCAAATAATTGCAGATCTAAATGAAAGTGATTCAGAAATTATAATTGCTAAAGGTGGAAAAGGTGGAAAAGGGAATAGTAACTTTGCAACCTCAACTAACCAAACTCCTAGGTATGCAGGGAAAGGCAAACTTGGTCCGGAATTCACTTTAAGTTTTGAACTAAAGTTAGTTGCAGATGTTGGATTGGTAGGATTTCCTAATGCCGGCAAATCTACTCTAATATCAACTATCTCAGCTGCAAGGCCCAAAATTGCCGATTATCCTTTTACTACCCTGAAGCCTAATTTAGGTATAGTTCAATATCATGATTTTAAAAGTTTTACTGTAGCAGATATTCCAGGAATAATAGAAGGAGCTCATTTAGGTAAGGGTTTAGGAATAAAATTTTTGAAGCATATTGAACGGACAGAAATATTGCTCATCCTTATCGATGCAACATCAGAGAATATCCCAAAAGATTATAAAGTTCTATTAAGTGAATTGAGCAATCATAGTAAGATATTGACCACTAAAAAGAAACTTATTGGTATCTCAAAGATTGATTTATTAACACCAGCAGAGCTTAAAAAGCTATCAACAAAACTAAAAAAGACTTTTAGTGAAGAGGTACTTTTTTTTTCATCAGCCACCAATTCAAATATTACCGAATTAATTGACAGACTATGGATCAATCTAGGTCGTTAAAAATCCCCAGACTTTTCTTACAGTTACTATTCTTATTAACAATTACAATTCTTTTAGCATTAGTAAGTTTATCAGTTGGTTCGGTAAATATTCCATTATCAGAAATAATAAATATAATTTTTGGAAATTCTACAAACGATCAATTTACTCAAGTTATTATGCAAATCAGATTACCACGCATATTATTTGCAATATTAGTCGGTGGTGGTCTTGCAATTGCTGGTTCGGTTTTCCAAGCAATTTTGATGAATCCTCTTGCTGAACCTTACATTCTTGGAATTTCAAGCGGTGGAACCTTTGGAGCTGTTTTAGCTATGCTTTTGGGTATTTCTCTATTAGGGACTCAAGTATTCGCATTCTCTGGTGCATTTCTTGTTATGATGCTTGTGTTTTTCTTGGGGAAAAGATTTGGTGATCTAAATCCAAATATTCTTCTTTTGTCTGGCGTTATGATCGGGGCTTTCTTTTCAGCAGCAATATTGCTTTTGATTATTTTCTTAAATAATTCGCTAAGGAATGCAGTTTTTTGGATGATTGGGAGTTTAACTTTTGCAAAACCGGATAATTTATTATTTGTTGGAATTATTGTTATTGTTTCCTCAATATACTTATCTATAAATGCAAATAGATTCAATCTTTTAGCCTTAGGGGATGAAACTGCCCTGAGTTTAGGAATTAATGTACATTTTGTAAAGATTAGTTCATATTTTGTAACAAGTATTCTAATCGGGACCATAGTTTCTGTAAGTGGAATTATCGGTTTCGTTGGATTAACAATTCCTCATCTTTGTAGGTTAATTTGGGGGATTGATAATAGAATTGTTATTCCGTTTTCTTTTTTTGTGGGTGCAATTTATCTTACTCTTGCAGATACAATAGCAAGAATAGCTATTTCACCATCTGAGTTACCTGTTGGTGCTGTAACAGCCCTAATTGGGGCACCATTGTTCATTTATTTACTCCGAAGACAGTAAAATTTATTTCTTAAGACGAACAGACTTAAGTTATTGTAAGTTTTGCACTTAATTTGAGTAATTAATCTTAATTATTGTATGTGGTATCGATTTTAGATAAATCTAGGAATCATTAACTTGAAAATAGATGCTATTTTATATATTTTTAATGTTCTGTAAAAAAAGGATGGCGAGGTAGCTCAGTCGGTTAGAGCAGTGGAATCATAATCCACGTGTCGGGGGTTCGAATCCCTCCCTCGCTACAAAATCATTTAGGAAAAAAAAGATGTATACATTATTAATAACATTATCAATTATTATTTCTATCCTTTTAGTTGTGGTTATACTATTACAAGCAAGTAAAGGTGATGGTCTTTCTGGAACAATTGGCGGTGGTGCTGGTGGATTTGGTACTGTATTCGGCTCAAGAAGAACTGCTGATTTTCTAAGTAAATCTACTTGGTGGTTTGGTGGAATTTTAATAGCTCTTGCAATTATTATCAATCTATTTTTCTTACCTGGTCAAACAAGTTCTGGTGAAAGAGAAAGTATTATACAAAGTTCTAGATCACAAACTGTTCCATCAACAACAACACTTCCTCCAGTAAATAATAACGCTGAACAAAAACCTGCAGAATAGATTTTAATTTTATGGATTAGGGAAATAGAAATATTTCCCTAATTTATTTTGAAAGCTCAATTAAAACTCTATCCTCGATATTTTTATGGAAGCGAGAACCTTTTTCTTTAAACTGTAAAATTATGCTTACAATATAATCAGTATTGTCTTTACTGGTTACATATCCGGATAAAGCTGTAACTCCGTTTAATGTGCCTGTTTTACCTCTAAAATTACCATTCAAATAAGCATTTCCATTTCTATCTTTTAATGTTCCATCAACTCCATAAATTGAAAGTGATTGGTAGAAATCATCATAAAATTTTTGATCATTGTAAATTTTGTGCAACAACCTACTAATGGAACCCGTTGTAATGGTATTGAAACGGGAAATACCAGATCCATCGACTATAGCGGTTTGATCATCAATAATATACTCATTTTCAAAAGCAGAAAGAACTGCTTGTGTTGCATAAAACGAATTACCTTCTTCACCACTGAAATATGCTCCAATTGATTTGAATAAGCACTCAGCTAGGTAATTGTTGCTAGTTTTATTAATAATCGAAATTAGATTATTTAAATGAGCTCCACTTGCGGCAATTTCTGAGAATGTCTCACCAATTTTTCCACTTAAACTTTTCCCAATAACCTTTATACCATTTTTATTTAATTTTTCTTTAAGAAATAAGGCAAAATATTTTGGAGGGTCATCAATATTTATTGCATAGCTGTAGTTAGAATTACGTTTTCTTAAACCGCCATTCACAGTTACAACCAGTCTATCATCCAAATATTTTGTGCTTATATTGGGTGAACTTCTAAAATTTGTAACTTTAGCGTTCATTTCTACATCAATAAATGTTGCTTCTGGTTGAACTGAATATTTAAGTTTATTTCCAATTTTGTCTTTTGAGTTTAGAGTAATTATAAATTGATTTTTATTTATAACTAATGCAGAAACCGGTGGAAGTTTTACATTTGCACGCTCATCAACAATCCAGTCGTCTCTCAAATATAAATTATCAAAATATTTGTCATCGGCAATTATATTTCCATTTATGGTTTTTATGCCCATCTCTTTTAACTGTAAAACAAGGGTATCCATGTTGTTGGTGGTAAAGATGGAGTTCCCAAAACCTTTTATAAAAAGATTTCCGTCAATAATACTATCTCTATAATTTGTATCATCTGTCAACAATTTTGTTTGAAAAACATGTTCAGATCCCATTAAATACAGAGCTGTAGCAGTGGTAAACAATTTAGTATTTGAAGCTGGAATCATTGGAACAGAAGAATTATGTTCAAAGACAATATTCCCAGTGCTTGATTCAACAATGCTTATAGCACATTTTGTTGAATTTGGTAAGCCAGAAATTATTTTTTGAATTCGAGATTCTAGTTGGGCATTAAGATTTAATAAAAATAAAGTGAAAGTGAATATTAAAATAGATTTAATCATAATGTTGTGGTTAAATATCTTGTGAATATTTGATTTAATTTTGATTTAAGAGAAGCAATAATAACAACATTATTTTATCTTTACATAAAAAATATTATTATATATTGAAACTTAATTCTCACAATTTTGACAACAAGGATTTTGATAAATGGAAAAAAATGATTTACCAGAAAAAGCATATAGGAATACTGATTTTTTAACCTCGCAAGATGCCCGAAGTATAAGAATTTTATCAGAATTTTTGGAACCTAAAGCAAGATTTAAAAAATTTAATATTATTGATACGATTGTTTTTTTCGGATCAGCAAGATTAAAATCTAAAAAAGACGCGTCTAGCGAATTGCGTTCTTTTTTGAAAAATACTCCAAAGACTAAAAGCGGTTATAGTAAACAATTACGCAAGTTAGAAACGCTTGTTAAAATGTCCAAATACTACGAAGATTCCGTTGAACTTGCCGAAAGATTAACTAAGTGGTCAATGAGTTTACCAACTAGTCAAAAAAGATTTATTATTTGCAGCGGTGGCGGACCTGGCATAATGGAAGCAGCAAATAAAGGGGCTAAACAGGCCGGCGGTGTTTCGATTGGCCTTAATATTAGTATTCCATATGAACAATTTGTGAACAAATATGTAAAAAAAGATTTGGCATTTGAATTTCATTACTTTTTTATGAGAAAGTTTTGGTTCGCTTACTTAGCTAAAGCACTAATTATTTTTCCGGGTGGATTTGGAACTTTGGATGAATTTATGGAAATTTTAACCTTAGTACAAACCGGTAAAATTAAAAAGGATATGAAAATAATTGTTTATGACGAATTCTACTGGAAAAATATAATAAATTTTCAAGCGTTTATTGAGAATGGAATGATAGATGAAAAGGACTTAAATTTGTTCCAATTTTGTAATACTGTAGATGAAGCTTTTAATACGATAGTTACATACTTTGAAAAGCATTATTTAGATAAGATTAAATAAAAAAAGTCCAGCTGTTGCTGGACTATAATCTAATTTTGAGTTTTTAAATTCTCTTTGTAAGCTCGTCTCTTAGCTTTAATTCTTTCCATTCTGTTTTCAATTGAAGGCTTTGTAAAATATGCTCTTTTCTTATATTCCTTAAGAATACCAGATCTTTCATATTTTTTTTTAAATCTTTTTAGAGCTCTATCAATATTTTCATTTTCTGAGATATTAATTCCAACCAATTTTACTCACCTGCCTTATTTGGTCTGTTTTTGTTAAAAAAATAATAAGTTTAAATTTAGTAATACATTACCATATTATCAAATAAATTTATTTGAAAACCAACCCGTTACTTTGATTCTTGGTTTCCGTTTCCACGTGATGGATAAAACCATTTACAACATTATATTTTAACTTGTTGTTTTTCCAAATTGTGAAATTAGCATTTTTTTGATATCCGGGAGCTAAATCAATAATTCTATCATCGCAAATAATATTTAGTTGGATTGGCGAATATTTACTGTTTATGGTCGAATTATTAACTTTTATAAATCCATATCCATCTGAAATTAAACTTACAATATCAAGGTTATCAATTGTAGAATCGCTATGTTCTAAAATCTTAGATTCTCTTATTTCGAATCCGGTTAAATTTAGTTCTTCATGCCCATAAAATATTGAAAGATCTCCCCAATCTTCTACTTTTCCTTCAAAATATGGTTCGTCTATATTATTTGAATACAATTCCTCTTTATTGATTCCCACATCAATAATATATTCTTTATTATCTTTAATAATTTTTAGATTTCTCAATAGTAGATCAAACAGCAACTTATCATTAAAAGGTATTTTTTCATATTCTGCGATTGTGGAATTTTCATAATTCTTTGTAGCTATAGAATATAAACCACAAAGAATAGTGAGATAGTTTAATTTTCTTATGAATTGTTTCTCAGTATCATTTTTCCATCCGCCAGATTCAACTAAAACTGAGCTCGTTCCCCATTTAATAAAATTATCCCCAAAAGCTCTTGGTTCAAAATCATCATTGTACTTTGCAATATGCCCTGGAATATAATTACTTAAAATGCTATGCAAATCCACAATAAGCTTCATTGTGTTTCCTCTAACTTCATTAATATCTTTGGCGTAATTAAAAGCAGGTGCTAAAAATGAAATTGTTGCAGATCGGAAACTATTTCCTGCTGAATAACGAGTGCTTTGATCATGCAGATTAAACGCAAATTTTGGATTAATGGTATCTTTTAACCTTTTCAGTATTTGCGATTCCGGGAATTGAAGTCGTAAAGCATCTCTATTTAAATCGATATCTAATGCGTTTCTACGTTTAAAATCTTCAGCACCATCTGGATTTAACATAGGTACGAAGCAAATTGTTAGTTTGGTAAATAGTTCTTTTCTAATGGGGTTCAATTCGTCACTTGCTGATATAAAATTAAAAATATCAATTAAAGCCATTGTGGCAGTTGACTCGTCTCCATGCATTTGTGACCAAAGCAATACTTTTATAGGTCCTTTCCCAATAGAAACTGAATATATCTCTCTTCCTTCTAGCGATTTTCCTTCAACTTTTATTTTTAGGTTTTTATTATCGCTCAATTTTTCTATTTTATTTTTCAATTCTTGATGTCTGAACCTTTTGTTTTCAAAATCCAATGCCTTGTATTTTGAATAATTATCAAAAATTAGTTGAGATACATCTTTTTGAGCCACATTAAATCCATTTAGAATTATTAATAAAAATATTAAAGTAAATATCGATTTCATATAGTATTTTCCTAAAATGATAAATTTAGTAAATAATGACTTGTTTGATTTGACTCATTCATTATATTAACCATTATAATTGTACTATTTTACAATTATACACTGTGCAAATGGATTTTTAAAATATATATTTAACAAAATATTGAAAAATTGAATAAAACCTTAAGAAAATTTTCCGAATATTAAATTATGTTAAGTATGATTAAACTTATTGATAAATATATTAGTTAATTAAATGGGCAAAACGATAGCAATTATAACTCCTAAAGGAGGGGAAGGTAAAACAACTACTGCTGTTAATTTAGCAGTTGCCTTTGCCCAAAATTCTAAGAGAACTTTAATAATTGATTTAGATCCTTCTGGGCAATGTGCACCAACTTTAGGTTTTAAACAAAAATCAATTAAAGGGGACCTTTTAGATGTTCTTTGTTTTAATAAATCGTTTAAAAGTGTAATTCATAAAACATGGGATAAAAATTTAGATTTTATTCCAATGAGACAATTAGATTATCCCTCGGAAGTTAAACTAGCAAGAATTGTTTCAGACGAGTTAGCCATAAAAAACCTTCTTGGTGAAGAAATATATTCATACAATTATATAATTTTCGATTGTCCACCTTCGTTAATTGGGACTTCTACAAATATCCTAATGGTTGTTGATTCCGTAATTATTCCGGTTAGAGCTTCTAGATATTCTTTAAACGAAGTTGTAAGGATATTAAAACACATTCAGGTGGTTAAAGAGAAGTATAATTCAAAATTAAGTATTGAGGGGATTCTTCTTACAATGTATGAAGTAAACACGAGAGCATCTTTTTATACAAAAAAGATTTTATTCAAAGAGTTTCCGAACTATTTATTTAATATTGTTATTCCAAAGAATGTTGAAGTTCAAGAATCTACTTTCCACAATAAGCCCATCTTGATTTATAATCCCGAAGCAAAATCATCACTAGCCTATAAAAACTTAGCAGAAGAACTATTAAGCAGGAATACTTTCTCTTTTATTTAGTTAAGCTGCAATTGCTTTATCTAAACTTTGATAAATATTAAAGATTTTATCCAATTTAGTAATTCTAAAAATAGTCATCTGTCTTTCATCAGCAACAACTAGATCTACTTTAATATTATTATTTTTAGTGAAGCTTAGAATACTGCTTAAAAAGGTTGAGTCAATAAAATTGCAGTCACTTAAGTCTATAATTATAGAGGGTGTATTATTATCTTCAAGCCCAAACAAATGATTTTTGAAAAACTCAGCTTCGTTAGCAGTTGCTCTTATTAAGTTTACTTTAACAATGGTTCTATTTTGTTTTACAAAATTTGTAAACATTTTTGCTGAATCATTTGTGATTATTGGTCCGTTCAAAAATTCTTTTCTTTCGTATATGTTGGTATTCATTTTAAGCTCTCCTTTTACTTTCCTAAAGTCTATCTACTAATCTATTGAAGTCAAAGTAGAACACTGTGATCCTCATCAAACTAGCGCAATAAAAGTGTCTTAAAATTGATCGTAAAGAAAATAAGGGAGGAATTAGTGCGAAAAGCAGCAGTTAATACATAAGACCGATATTAATTGTAAGAGAAACTTGCTGTAAATTTGTCTTAAAATCATCAAAATATTGTTCAATTCCTTCATCAAAAAGATGATAGTAGTAGTAACGGATATTAATACCGGCTAAATTACTTGTGCTTGTTCCAAAATTTGCACCAAGACCAATGTAACCACCAACACCAAATTTAGCTTTGGCATAAGCTAATGATTTGAAGAATTCTTCTTGAGCAGGAGATGTTACAAACATAGTTGGTCCTATTGCAGCAGAAATATATGGCCTTAAATTGTCAGTCAACGACTCAGAAAAGAGTCGATATTGCACGCCAGCATTTAGAGGAAATAAATAAACTCTATTCTTTTTCCCTTGGATAGGATATGGATTGCCAAAATAGTCATATCGTTCAATTTCTCTTTCATGCTTCGATTCAGAGATTGAAAAATCAGTAAAAACGGTAAAATCTTTTATATAATTATATCTGTAAAAACCACCTAACCCAAAACCACCTTCACCAATCATCAAATCCAAGCCAAGAGCATTATTTGGAAACACTAAATTTGGCTTCTCTTCGGCATATTTTCCTATTTTTTGTGCTGATAGAGTAAAAAAGGGAATTATTAGTATTAGATATATTAATTTTTTCATTAAAAACTCTAAATTGTATTATGTATAAAATAAATATTATTTATTAAAAATCAATGTCATAAATTTGTGACAAAACAACAAACAATTATTTTGGATAAAAAATGGCACTTAACTTAGAACTAAAGATAAAGATAGAATCACAAGACAATTTAATTAAAACCATTGAAAAAAATGGGGGTAAATTTACGCACCTTCTTATTCAGAAAGACATATATTTTAAATATTCAAATGGACTTCTAAAATTAAGAGAACAAAATGGTGAATTTCAACTGATAAAATATAATAGGAATGAAAAGAATGGCGAGCGGTGGAGTGATTATTCTGTATCTATATTTAAAGGGAGATGATAGGTGAAGTATTTTGAATGATATTTTGGAAAATTGAAGCAATAGTTGAAAAGAAAAGAATATTGTACATGTATAAAAATACTAGAATTCATCTAGATGAAGTTAAAAATTTAGGATTCTTTTTAGAATTGGAAACCGTGGTAAAAGGTATCTCTAAATCCGAAGCGATTAAGGAATTTGAAGAGGTAGTAAATTTTTTGGAACTGGATGTGAAAAAACAAATAAAGAAATCTTATAGAGATTTGTTGATTGAAAAGTAAAAAAGTTGAACCGAAAAAAGACTGAGTGCAGAGAAAAAACCTCCAAGGTTTATTAAACCTCGGAGGTTGAGTTTTATTACAAATTTATCTTATCAATTATTATGAGATGCAATTAAGTTTAGAGCACTGCCGGCTTTAAACCACTCAATTTGTCCTTGCATTCATTGTATGATTTAACAATGCTTCATCTGTAGTTCCATCAGCATGTTTCATAATCATTTTAATTTGTGAACCAGCAACTATTTCTTTAACTCCCAACAAACTAATTTTATCGTCTTCTTTTACTTTAACATAATCTGCGGGATTATCAAATGTTAGCGGAAGCATTCCTTGTTTTTTTAGATTTGTTTCATGAATACGCGCAAAACTTCTAACAATTATTGCCTTTCCATTCAGATGTCTCGGCTCCATTGCAGCATGTTCACGACTTGAACCTTCGCCATAATTTTCATCTCCAACTACAACCCAGCCAATTCCATCTTTTTTATATTCTCGTGCAACTTTACTTACGTTTTTATATTCTTTAGTAAAAACGTTTTTAACTTCGCCGGGCTTATCAGTAAATTCATTTATTGCACCTAACAAAAGATTATCTGAAATATTGTCTAAATGTCCGCGCAAGTTTAACCAAGGTCCAGCCATAGAAATATGATCAGTTGTACATTTCCCTTTTGCTTTCAAAAGTAATGGTAAATCTATATAATCATTTCCATCCCATGGTTCGAACTTTTCTAAAAATTGTAGTCTTCCACTATCCGGTTTTATAATTACTTCGGTATCTGAATACTCTTTAGAGGGAGCAATAAAGCCTTCTAAATCTGGCTCAAATCCATTTTTAGGCAGTTCATCTCCAAATGGTGAAGCTAATTTAATTTGTTCACCGGCATCATTTGTTAATGTATCAGTTTCAGGATTAAAAGTAATTTTACCGGCCAATGTTAAAGCAGTAGTAATTTCAGGAGAAGCAACAAAAGCTAATGTATTCGGATTTCCATCTTGACGTTTTGCAAAATTTCTGTTAAAAGATGTCACGATGCTATTTCTTGTTTGATTGGGATTATCCATTCTATTCCACATTCCAATACAAGGTCCGCAAGCATTAGCAAGCACAACTCCACCAAAATCTGTTAAGGTTTTTAATTGACCATCGCGTTCAATTGTTGCTCTAACTTGTTCAGAACCTGGAGTAATAGTGAATTTAGATTTTGCTTTTAATCCATTAGCAAGAGCTTGTTTAGCAATACTAGCGGCTCTATCAATATCTTCATAACTTGAATTTGTACAACTTCCAATTAGTCCAACACTAAGTTCTTCGGGGAAATCATTATCTTTTACAGCTTCCTTCATCTTAGAAATTGGCCAAGCTCTATCTGGTGAGTAAGGTCCATTTAAATGTGGTTCCAATTCACTTAAGTTTATTTCAATTACTTGATCAAAATATTCTTCCGGATTTTCATAAACTCCGCTATCTGCTATAAGAAGGTGTGCATATTTAGCGGCTAATTCAGCAACATCTCTTCTCCCGGTTGCATATAAGTATGCCCCCATTTTTTCATCAAAAGCAAATGTGGAAGTAGTTGCTCCAATTTCTGCACCCATATTACAAATTGTTCCTTTACCAGTACATGAAATTGATTTAGCACCGTCTCCAAAATATTCAACAATTGCACCGGTTCCACCTTTAACAGTAAGAATTCCAGCCACTTTTAGAATAACATCTTTTGGTGAAGTCCATCCAGAAAGGTTACCCGTTAGTTTAACTCCAATAAGTTTTGGCCACTTTAATTCCCAAGCCATACCAGCCATTACATCAACTGCATCTGCACCGCCAACACCAATTGCTATCATTCCAAGTCCGCCGGCATTTGGAGTATGAGAATCAGTCCCAATCATCATTCCACCTGGGAACGCATAATTTTCTAAAACCACTTGATGAATAATTCCAGCACCTGGTTTCCAAAATCCAACTCCATATTTTTTGGAAATACTTTCTAAGAAATCATAAACTTCGGCATTCTCATTTTTTGCTCTGGTTAAATCTTCATCAGCTCCAATTTGTGCTTGAATTAGATGATCGCAATGTGTAGTTGAAGGAACTGCCGCAGTTTTTCTACCTGAATGCATAAACTGAAGTAAAGCCATTTGTGCTGTTGCATCTTGCATTGCAACTCTATCGGGAGCTAAATCAACATAATCCTTTCCTCTTTTGTGTTCCACACTTACCGGTTCCCATAAATGTGCATAAAGTATCTTTTCCGTATAAGTCATAGGTCGACCTAAAATTGCCCTAGCAGCATCTTGCTTGCTTTTCATATCAGCATAAACTTTTTGAATCATGTCTATGTTTGCAGTCATTTAATATTCTCCTTCATAATTAATTTCATTTAGTAAAATAATTAAATTTAATAACATTTTCTGATGATAATTTACAGGCTAAAAGATTCGCTTGAAGTAGAGATAGGAGAATTGATAATATTTGAGAGAATTTATACTTTAATTGCTCGCTTGGTATGAATTGAATTGGCAAATTCTTCAATTAACTTCCAATTGTTTTCATTTTCAAAAAAGTTTCCAGTAATAATAATAGATGCTCCTGCTTTTACTTTTTGTCTAGCTTCTTTTGGGGTTTTAATTCCTCCGCCAACAATAACCGGAATTGAAACTTGGGCGGAAACTAATTTAATCATTTCATCTGGTACAGATTTTTCAGCACCTGATCCACCTTCTAGATAAATTAATTTCATTCCCAAATACTCACCGGCAAGCGCAGTTGCTGCAGCAATTTCAGGTTTGTTTCTTGGGATTGGTTTACTTTCACTAATATATTCAGCTGTTGTTGTTTGTCCAGATTCAATTAACATATAACCGGTTGGAATTGGTTCAAGGTTAATTTTTTTTATCATAGGAGCAGCTTGAACATGTTTACCAATTAAATGTTCTGCATTTCTTCCGCTAATTAGAGATAAGTAAAGTACTGCATCGGCAAGAGGCGAAAGTTGGTTTACGCTTCCTGGGAAAGATAATAACAGGTAATTTGGTGTGTTTTTTAACTTCTTTTATAGAGGTGTTTAAATCACCTTGTATCATTAAGCTACCACCAATTAAGAAACCATCAACTCCACTTTTTTCGCAATGGGTTATAAATGATTTGGTTTTCTTGATGGACAATTTATCTGGGTCAATCAAGATAAAATAGGCAGCACCTTTCTTATCAATTATATTTTGTAAAAGTTTGTAAATTTTCATTTATTCAAATAAATAGGAAAAATATTAATTTCAAAATAATAAAGTTTATACAAAATCGCACACTATTTCATACTTAAAGCAATTCTGGCTTTTTGCACGTCTACGGACTTTATTGTTACATCAACTATATCACCAACGCTAACAATTTCCATTGGATGTTTAATAAATTTATTTGCCATTTCAGAAATGTGAAGCAGTCCATCTTGTTTTACACCAATATCTACAAATGCGCCAAAATCCACAACATTTCTAATTGTTCCCTTAAGTGTCATACCAACTTCGAGATCCTCAATTTTTAGAACATCACTTCTAAGAATAGGTTTTGGCATATCCTCGCGAGGATCTCTTCCGGGTTTAAGAATATTCTCAACTATATCTTCGAGCGTTGGTACCCCAACGTTTAATTCCTCAGCAATTTTATTTAGCCCTTTTTTCTCAACAAACTGTTTTACTAATAAACCTTTTTCATTGATTGCAGTTGAAGAAATCTCGCACATTTTCAACAGTTTTTCAGTTGGTTCATAAGATTCGGGATGAATGAAAGTAGAATCAAGGGGATTTGCACCATTCGATATTTTAAGAAATCCGGCAGCTTGTTCAAATAATTTATCTCCAACTCCGCTCACTTCTCTAAGTTGATTTCTGTCATTAAATCTTCCGTTTTGTTCACGGTATTTTACAATATTGTTAGCAATTCTTTTGCTAAGACCAGAAACATAATTCAGAAGTGAAGCTGAAGCGGTGTTGAGATCAACACCAACATAGTTTACACAGCTAACCACAACATCATCTAAATTTTTATTCAGCATTTTTTGATCAACATCATGCTGATATAAACCAACACCAATCGATTTTGAATCAATTTTAACAAGCTCTGCAAGAGGATCTAAAACTCTGCGGGCAATTGATATATTTCCACGCTGACTAGCTTCAAGATCTGGAAACTCTTGTTTGGCAACTGGGGAAGCAGAATAAACGGAAGCACCGGCTTCGTTAACAATTAAGTAATGGCATTTAAGATTATTGTCCTTTATTATTTCAGACACGAGTAATTCAGTTTCTCTGCTTGCTGTTCCATTTCCAATAGCAATTAACTCAACATTGTATTTCTCAACTAGTTTTAGAATAGTTAGAATAGCTGCCTCTTTTTTATTCTGAGGAGGATGAGGATATATTGTACTCCCTTCTAGATACTTTCCGGTTTTATCAATAACAGCAACTTTAGATCCTGAATAAAAACCTGGATCAATACCCATTATAATTGTGTTTGAAATTGGCGGTTGAAGTAGTAACTGCTTTAAATTAGAACCAAAAACATTTACTGCATGTTCATCTGCTATTTCAGTTAAATAGTTTCTAACTTCTCGTTCTAATGAAGGTTGAATCAATCTATTAAATGAATCGAAAACTGTTTCTGTAAGCAATTCCTCAAAAAAAGATTTCTTAAAATTAAAGTGTTCGTTATAAATTTTATTTAATAAATCATCCCTATCAAATTGGAAAGAAGCTTTTAAAAATCCTTCTTTTTCACCGCGATTTATTGCCAAAGTCTGATAAGGTTTTATTCTTGTTACTTCAATTTTAAAATCGTGATAAATATCATATACGTCAGTTTTTTTAGAAGAAGTATCCTCAGTTTTTTTATTAACCTTGGTGGAACAAATATTGGAGCAATTTAATAAAGATTCACGAACAATTTTTCTCACATCAGCATTTTCACTTATCATTTCAGCAATAATATCTTTTGCACCGTTTATTGCATCTTCAGTAGTTAGAACTTCTTTTTCTTCACTTATATATTGAGCTGCAATTTTTTCAAAATCACCTGTAAAATTTGGATTATCAACTATAAAAAAAGCTAATGGCTCCAAACCTTTTGCCTTGGCAACAGTTCCGCGAGTTTTTCTTTTTGGTTTATACGGTAGATACAAATCCTCAACATCCTGTAGTTTATCGGCCGCAAGAATCTTTTCTTTAAGTTCATCGGTTAATTTTCCTTGCTCCTCAATACTTTTTAAAACTGCGGCTTTTCTATCTTCAAGTAAAGTTAAATAATTGTTTAGATTTTCAATTTCGCGCAACTGGTCTTCATCCAAACCGCCGGTGTGCTCTTTTCTATAACGGGCAATAAAAGGAATTGTTGCTTCTTCAGAAAATAAACTTAAAACCGTATCAACTTGCTTAACATTTATGTTTAAAACTTTTGCAATACTTTGTGGAATGTTCATTAATTACCCTTGAATGAAATTGTTAACAATATTTGAATATTTGGGAGCTAAATTTACAGTTTAATTCTTTTGAATCAACCTTGTGTATTATGAAAATTATATTACACTAAAAGGATTGTCATTCCGTGTCGCAAGTCTATAAGTATGTTTAAATTCTTCTTTCTCTAAAACACGCAATAATCTTAAAGGATCGTTCACAATTATTCCATCTAATTTTGTGACCAGCATTCGCTCCATTGAATCGGGGTCATCCAAAGTCCAGTAATAGATTTTTTTTACTATCCCGCGTTCAGTTCTTTTTTTAGCCGCAATTAAAAAGTGAGGAATAAAATGCTTAAGTGGTTTTGGAACTGTTGAAGCAATTCCGCTTCCCCACCAAAAATTTACTTCATTTCTTTTCTCAAAAACCTTCTCAGTGGTTTGGAAATTTTCTTCGCTTAAATCAGCGCCAAAATATTTTTTAAACTCATTTGGAATGCTCTCAAAAAATCCATCAAAAAAAGCAGTACTTTTTTTCTTTCCAATTGATATAATACTGAAAATTCTTTGGTCGGAATCAGTTTGATAGAAATTATCTAAAATAGTTTTAGCAAGCTGAGAGCCGCATTGTTTCAATTTTTTTTTAGGTAAATCTCCAATTTTGCAATCGTATATTACAAGAGCTAGTTTAGGGAAAGTCTTCTCAAATTCTCTTAGCTCAATTAGGAAATGATTCAAATCGGTTCGGGCAATACTGCGTTCCATAAGATTTATTTTATCGGGATCAAAATCGGGACGGAAACCATGAAAAGCATCGAAAGTAAAACTATTGTCTTTATCTAATTTGGGAGTAATATCAAACTCAATTGCATTACTGCCAAGATCCAAAGCTTCTTCAACATAAGCTGAAGTATTAACCATATGTGCAATGGCGTAAAAAGGTCTTTGCTGAATTGGCATTATTGTCAGTTCAACATTTATACTATTAGGGTTTTCAGATTTATCTAACCATGAATAAAATGGAAAGGTGGCTACATTTTTTGATTGTTCGTTGGTAATAATAATTTTATTTAGAAACCAACCATCACCCAGCCATTTTTCATCGTGCCAAATTTTAATTTTTTTTATTTCACCCAAATCTTTGGAAGCAATTTTTAAGTAATCTATCTTTCCGGCTTCGAATGCATTTCTAGCAATAAGTTCGCTTAATATAATAGTTTCTGATTTGTCTTTGGTTCCGTAAAGAATCATTGAAACATTTGCATCTGTTCCACCTGCAAGCACATCTCCGGTAAAAATTTTAATGGTATACTCAATACTTTTTTTATTAAAAACATAGGTATTACCGGGTTTAATCCAATTGAATATTGGAATGCTAGTAAACTTTTCTTCAGTCGCTTTTTTAATTTTAATTCTTCCCAAGTATAAATTGGAATTAAATCCAGACGAATCAGTCTTCAGTTGAATTTCTTCAATTTTGCCAATATCTTCATTTTGAATTGTAAAAGATTCTGTGTGTCCGGTAACAAATTCTTTGTTCTTTAGGAAAGGTTTTAGATTGAAAAAAGAAGTATAATTCGTTGAGCCAACAAGAGATACAAACAAATTTGAATTGCTTCCCGAACCAGGTAAAGTTCCGGTAGATATTTCAATATCATAATTAACTAAATCCACCGGGTAGAATTCATATTTGGAATTTCCTTTTATCCACTTATTAATTTTAAAAAAATATGATTTCCCATCTGCTAAATTCTCAATTGTGCAATGTTCTAAAAACCAATCAGCACCTAACCATTTATTGTTGTGCCAAATTTCAATTTTCTCTAATATTCCCAACTCTTCTGTTTCGATGAAAAAAACATCAATTTTGTCAGTCTCAAATACATTCTCATTTTTGTGCTGGTTTAAGGAGATAGTTTTTGTTTTTAGTAATGATCCAAAAATAAAATCGAAACATCCGCATCAGTTCCTGAACCAGAAAGACTGCCGGTTTTAAGTGTTAATTTATAATTCATTTTAAGTCCATTTTTCTTTTAGTTGTAAATTAAAAATAATACATTTAAAAAATTCTTAATTCTCAAATAAAAATTTATACAAATATGAGGTTTACAATGGAAAAAATTACAGTTTATGAAAAACCAACATGCACTACTTGCAGAAAAACTTCCAAAATGCTGATTGAAATGGGTGTGGAATTTTGAAAAAGTAAATTATTATATAGAGCCTTTCACAAAAAGTAAACTTAAAAAATTTACTTAAAAAAATGAAAATGAAGCCGAGTGAATTGCTAAGGAAAAATGAAACAGCTTATAAATCTTTAAAAATAAACGAAAATAAATACACAGAAGAACAAATTTTAGATCTGATGATTAAAAACCACGATTTAATACAAAGACCAATTGTTGAAAAAGGGGAAGATGCAGTTTTAGCAAGACCGGTAGAAAAAATTAAAGAACTATTCTTATAAATTCAAAAAATTTTAACACTTCTTCTATTAAACTAATAGATGTATAATACGATTATCTTGTGAAAACGGAATTTCAAAAATACTTCATGGAAGAAGAATGCTCCTTAAAGGAAAGGACGTATTAGAAAATATAGACGAGGTTAACCTTTCTAGGGAATTGGAAATTGCAAAATTTCGCAATTATGGAAGGGAACACTTTGCAGATCTAATAAAACATGAATTTAGCTTTGAAAGCTTTATTAACCATTCCTCCCGATTTTATTCAATAAGATTACCTAAAGAGATTTCTGATTATCTGATTAGAATGGATACAGCTCCTTTCTTTTGGGTTTCTGAAGCCCATATTGTAAAACAAATTGATGATGTGCTACTTTCCAAAACAAACGAATTTAATTTCGTTGCCAATCACCGAGAGGTAAAAAAATATTTTTCAAAATGGGTGGTACAAAAAACAGAGAGCGATAAACAGTATTTTTCACAAACAATAATTAACCTTTTGGAAAGAAATTTTGCTTTTCAAAGTTTTTACAATTTAATTATTTATGGAGTAATCCTAACTTTTGATAAAAATGCTTATAACCCAAGCCGTGCAATTGAAATCTATGACAGAGCACTTGAATTAGTAAGCAATAGCAATATGGATGCAGGCATTTCTGAAATGCTTTTGTATTACATTAACGTTTACAAGGGATTCGTATATCTAGGCGAATTTGAATATAGCAACGCAAGAAACACATATAATAGAGCATTAAAATACAATCCTCATGGAGTTAACGCCTATTTTTATATTGCATTAAGCAGTAGGTATTTAGATGATTTTGATAACGCTTTTGAAGGCTTAAAAAATGTATTAGAGTATGACCGATTGCGGTTCCAGTATGCGATTAATTTTAATCAATTAAAGCTGTTTTCCTTCTTTTATAATGGTGCTTTCTTTTGTAATGTTTTTACCGAAATGGGTTTTGCACAAATGCTTCCTGATATAGATTTTTTACTAAGATCGTATTCTTCGGGCGAAGCCAATATAATGGAAGCGACTTATAGTAAACTGATAAACCTTGATAATCTTAGGATTAAAAAATTTTTTGATGATGAGGTTTACAAGGAAGTTGAGTTTTTAAAATCTGCATTAGACATATACAAACAGAAAAGAAAAGGGTTAATAAAAATTGTTGAAAATATTTTTAGAGATAAACTAGTTAAGCTTATTGAGTATATACGCAATTTAATTGAGACACATTTTTTTGAACAAATTAAAAAAGAAATAATAGTTTTTGATAAGCAGATTGAGCAAAATAAGAAGCAGCTAGAATCGCTAAAAATGGAAAGGGAGGAAATTTATAAGAAAATTAAAACTACACATTTGGAAACAACTGAATACTTGAAAGAAGCAATTTCAGAAAGAGAAAAAGCTCTTGAAGAAAATATTAAAAGTTTAGAAAAGAGTAATGAATTCAATCCTGCACATGTTTTTAGCAACTCAATTGTTTTTAGTTCAGTAATAGCAGTTGTTGTATTCTTTGTTGTAATCAGTTTTTCATTCTTTCTTGGCATCAGTCAAGGAGACGAAGGTTTTAAATCTAACATTATGAGTGGCATAAAATGGGGCGGAATTGTTTTTGTCTTTGGAATTATTATTTCCGTTTTCTCATCAGTTTCGGCATTTTGGGAAAAAAATGCTGAGAAGAAAAATTTGGTCACAAAATTAAATTATATTAAAGAAACCAATGCACAAGAAAGTCATAGTTTGGAAGAAGAGAGTGGATTAAAAGTTAAAGTTTATGAGCAAAAATTTAAAGATAGAATGACATCTCAAGAAAAAATAATTGAAGGTTTTAGGCAGGAAAGAGAACAAAATTACAAAATGAAATATTTAAGTGCTCAAAAAGAAATTGAAGAGCTTATCTCGCCTTTAAACTGTTTACTAAATTCTCTCGAAAATATCGGCTAATATTAGCCAAAAAATCACATATCCTCACTAAATGCTTATAAAATAAGCTAAAATCAAACAAAAATAAGTTGGAATGATTTTGGGGTAATAAACTATTCCATTATATGAGAAGGATATTTTATGAATAATAAATTACACCCTCAAGCGATATTTATACAGCTATTAACGCATTGTAATGCCGAGTGTATAAATTGTCCGTTTGAATTTACATATAATTCTATACACCCAAAAGGTCGAATGAGCGATGAAACTTGGAATAAAATCCTATCGGATATTATCGAAATGGAATTTGAAGGGCAAGTTGGTTTTTATCTACATCATGAACCATTAATTGATATATCGCTTTTTGATAAAATTAAAGATATAAATGAAAAGACAAAAGCTCACGTTGTCCTTTCTACAAACGGTCAATTACTTACAGAAAGTAATATAATTAAAATGATTGATGCAAATCCAAAGAGGGTTCATCTAAATATTAATTCAGGCAATAAAGAAGAATATGAAAGTTCAATGAAAGGGTTAAAATATGAAACAACAATTAATAATTGTAAAAATTTCATAGAAAAAGCCAAAAATATAATTGATATAGAAGTTAATTGTCCCGTTATAGAAGGATTTGACGTTGATTCATTAAAGCAAATTTTTCCAGATGTCAATGTAAATTTAGAATATTGGGCAAATTCAAGAGGTGGACTATTACCAGATTTTTATCAAGAAAATAAGGGAAGCAGATTTAAGGTTGATAATTTTTGTCAACAACCGACTCAAAATTTTAATATTCTATATGATGGAAGTACAATTGCGTGTTGTATGGATTGGATGCACGAAACTAAAAATGAGTTTTTAAACGTAAATAATTCAAGTATTATAGAAGTTTACAATGAAATAAGCAAACTGGAAGAAGTTTTTAAAGAAGGTAATTACTCAAAATATAAAATGTGCAATACTTGTTCAAAAGAAATGGGATTCTACAGAAAAGAAGATCAAAAATTGAAAATACTATTAGCAAATCATCATTTGACCAGTTATACCGGTTCTGAAACCTTGACTTTGACATTAGCAAAATATTTACTTAATCAAGGCCACCGCATTACAATTTATTCAAAGTATATAAGTGAATTCCATCTTACTGAGATTGAGTCTGAGATACGATTAGTTAATAATCTGGAAATAATTAAAAATGAAAAATTTGATTTGGCTCATATCCACCATAATATTTCTGCATATGAAGTTAGACACTTTTTTCCTTCTCTTCCCATGATTTTTTACTCACAAGGAATTTTACCTTTCTTAGAACAACCACCAGACGTTGATTGTAATATTTCAAGATACCTAGCCATTAGTGAAGAAGTTGAACAGAATCTTATCAAGTACGGTGTTGATAAATCAAAAATTACAATTATCAGAAATTTTGTTGATGAAGTAAAATTCACTTCCATAATAAAACCAAATGAAAGCCCCAAAAAAGCTTTGGTTATTAGCAGAAAGTTAGATCAGGAAAAAGAGCAAATTATAAAAAATGCTTGTAATACAACCAATATATTGGTTGAGTTTATTGGTGGTCGGTTTGGGGAAATGGATCAGCTAGAATTGAAAATGAAAATAGAAGAATCTGATATAATTTTTTCTTTAGGCAGAGGAGCAATTGAATCAATGATGTTGGGAAAGGCTGTTATTATTTTTGATTACTTAGGTGGCGATGGAATGGTTACATCAACAAATTACGAAGAAATAAGAAAAAATAATTTTTCTGGCAGAAGATTTAAATTTCCACTTTCAAGCAAAGACTTAATTAAGGAAATCCAGAAATACAACCCTTTAGAAATTAATGAAATAAAACATAGGGTTATTAAAGACTATTCAGCATTCAAAACTGTAAAGCTGCTTGAAAGCATTTATTATGAGGAAATTGAAAATTCCGACTTAGACGATCAAGTTAATTCAACTACAAAAAGTATCCCAAATTATTATAATATTATTAGAGAAACTAAAGAAGCTGCAGAAGCTTTTTTCTACAGTAAGGGTGTAAATGTTGCAAACTCTCAATACTTACATGAACTAATAGAAATTGGTGAAAGTTTAATTAAGGAAGATAATACTGCATTGGCTAAGCAAATTTTAGAGATTGCATTATCAAAAGATAAAGAAAACCTAAATGTGCTTAATAACCTTGCTGTAATCGAAATTATGGATGGGCAAACTGATCTCGCATTAAATAGAATACGGAAAATTCTTTCAAAAAACCCAGAAGATGAAATTGCATTAAACAATCTAAATTATTTAATAACAGTAATCGAGAATAATAATAAGTGTTATCCTACGACTAAAAAAATAATGGAAAAAATAAAAAATGACTAATCAATCAGAAGACAATATTAGAGCCTTAGCAATTTATCTTCCCCAATTTCATCCAATTAAAGAAAATAACGATTGGTGGGGAGAAGGTTATACTGAATGGACAAATGTTGCAAAAAGTAAACCACTATTTGAAAACCATTATCAACCCCATATTCCAGCAGATCTAGGTTTTTATGATTTACGCTTAGATGAAACAAGAATAAAACAAGCTGAAATGGCAAAAGAATATGGAATATCGGGGTTCTGTTATTATTACTACTGGTTCAATGGAAAACAGTTGCTTGAAACTCCGATAAAACGTTTGCTTGAAACTAAAAAACCAGATTTCCCGTTTTGTGTTTGTTGGGCAAATGAAAATTGGACGAGACAATGGGATGGGTTGGAAAATGAAATATTAGCAAAGCAAGACCATAATTCTAATGATGATGTGAATTTCATAAAATCACTCTTCCCTTATTTCAATGATGAACGCTATATTACCATTGATAGAAAACCTTTATTAATTATTTACCGAACTGAGCTCTTTCCGGATATTAAAGAAACAGCAAAAACATGGCGTAAAGAAATGGCTAAAGCTGGATATAATGGAATTTATTTAGTTAGAGTGGAAGGATTTGTACGCAATATAAATCCAGCAGAAATAAACTTTGATGCAGCTATGGAGTTTGCACCCGATTTTCAAGAAATTGGAGATAAAATTGAAATGGCAAACGATTTCTTAAAGGATTTTAGTGTTTTTGACTATGAAATTATGATGAACAATATGATAAATAGACAAAAGCCTAGTTATAAATTATTTAGAGCTATTACTCCTTCTTGGGATAACACACCTAGGAAAAAAGAGAAAGGAGTACTCTTAATTAACGCCTCACCAGAGAAATATTCCAAATGGCTTTTGAAAATCGCAAAATACACAAATCAAAATTTTAAGAATGATGAAAAAATTCTTTTTATCAATGCTTGGAATGAATGGGGAGAAGGGAATCACCTCGAACCGGATTTGAAATTTGGGAAACAATATTTAGCTGAAACAAAAAAGGTTTTAGATAATCAGAATGAAATTTATCATAATTTAATTAATGCTGAACAATTAATAACCAATAATTTACTTAACGAGGCAAATATTAAGTTATCCAATGTGCTTCATTTAGATCCTTATAATATAGACGCCTTAAATAACCTAGCTGTTGTAAGTATTCTCACAGAAAACTTTGTAAATGCGCTAAAATATCTTGAAAGTGTTTTAAAAATAGAGCCCCAGAATTCAGTAGCTGAAGAGAATTTCATTTACTTACAATCTTTACCTAAATATCAAGAGCTAATCAGTACAACTCAAAAGAAAAGCAACGGTCTAAGTTATCAAGATAAACTAAAGTCTGAGATTGCAATTTATGAAAACCAAACAGTTGTTCACAATTTACCGGAGATTCATCACACATATTCAGCTGCATTCATAACTCCAAATCTTGAAAAACTAACTGGAGTTATTGGTAGTGATCCTTGGTGGATAAAAGAGATTAATTCATTAATAGAAAGAACTAATAGAACAGTAAAGGTTCTTTCCTTGGGTTGTGGGAATGGAGATGCGGAAATTAAACTTCTTAAGCAGGTTAAGTATCAAGACAAGCTTGAATTAATTGGATTAGATATTAATCCAACTATGATAGAAAGAGCAAATAGTTTAGCTAAGGAAAATGGAATCTCATATGCCAGATTTGAGTTGCAAGATTTTAATGCTTTAAAAATTGATGAAAAAATTGATGTATATATTGCCAATCACTCACTTCATCATATGGTAGAACTTGAACATATATTTACTGAAATGGCAAGAGCAGCAAGTGATGACATGATATTTCTTATAAATGACATGATTGGAAGAAACGGACATAAGATGTGGGATAATACTAAAATTGTTGTTGATGAGTTATGGAAATATGCAGATCAGAAATATAAACTTAATGCATATAACAAAAGGTACGATGCTGAAATAATGAATATAGATTGCAGTACAGAAGGTTTTGAAGGTATTAGAGCAGAAGATATCTTACCTCTATTAGATGAAATATTCGATATTGATGTTTACTTACCATTTGGTACAGTTGTGAATAGGTTTGTTGATCGGGCTTATGGGCACAATTTTAATCCAGAAAATAAAGATGATTTGGCCTTTATAAACAAAATGATTTCCATTGATGAAAAATATCTTTCTGAAGGAATTCTTTCTCCATGTCAAGCATTTATAAAATGCGTAAAAAAAGGAAAATCAATTTCGCAGAAATCTCTCTTTCAAACACCTCAAGAAAGTATAAATGCAAGATATGGTAAGGTTGATTTAGATGAGATTGAAGTTCTTTTAGGTGATTTTAAAACAGAACAAATGATTTGATTCCTTTGAACTAATTTGCATAACAAGTTAACAAACTATAAAAAAGATAATGTATGACAGAAATAAAAATAAATCTTCAAAAATATTTTGATATTGGTGACACTGATAACGCATTAAAATATTTATTAGAATTAGTTAATAGTACCAATATTAGTAAAACAGATAGGGCAGAAGTTTATAATCTGATTGGTCGGATTTACTTTTATGAACATAATCTTGATGAGGCAAAATTATATTTTATTGAGTCTTTAAAAAATTCAGAAAGAAATGTTTATTCTCGTTTGTATTTAGGGATTATTGCTGAAAAGCAACAAAAATATGAAAGTGCATTAAGAATATATTCTAGTTGTAATAAAACCAATCCCGAACTAAAAGAACTGAAAGAAAGAATTACTAAAGTAGCACTAAATCTTCAGCCAGAAAACAAAGAAATTAATGATCTTTTAAGTCTTGCAGAAAACAATACTGAGAAAGAAAATCACTTCCCATTAGTATCAATAATAATTCTTTGCTACAACAAATTAGAATATACTCAAAAATGTTTAAGTTCAGTTTTCAAGAATACCAAGTATGAAAATTTTGAAGTAATTGTAGTTGATAACGGCTCCATTGATGACACTCCAGCTTTTCTAGAAACTTGGGGAGATAAAATTAAATTTATTCATTCGAACAAAAATTTAGGTTTTGTTGGAGGAAACAATTTTGCTGCTCAAAATGCAAAAGGTAAATATTTGGTTTTCCTTAATAACGATACTGAAGTTATTGAAAATTGGTTAGTTCAGCTTTATAATACTTTTGTAATACATCCAGATGCAGGAGCAGTCGGTTCAATGTTGATATATCCTGATAATAAATTGCAGGAAGCCGGAGGGATTATATTTAATGATGGAACTGGTTGGAACTATGGTAGAAATGGGACAATCCATGACTCCAGAATCAATTTCTTGCGTGAAGTTGACTATTGTTCTGGAGCTGCTTTAATGGTTAGAAATGATCTATTTCAAAGAAATGGAATGTTTGATACACATTATTCTCCCGCCTATTACGAGGACACAGATTTGTGTTTTGGCATCCGTAAGCTTGGATATAAAGTTTATTACTGCCCACTATCAAAGGTTATTCATCATGAAGGTATAACTTCCGGGAACGATTTAACAAAAGGATTTAAAAAATACCAACAAGTAAATCGATTGAAATTTGTTGAAAAATGGAAAAGCGAATTAAAAAATCAATATTCTCCAAATCCAAATGATATCTATCAGTTTTCAAATAGACAAAAAGGTAAGCGAATTTTAATATTTGATGACATTCCTCCATTCCCGGATCAATCGTCAGGAGCTTTAAGGCACTACAATACTGTTAAACAATTATTGGAACTGGGTTTCCAAATAACCTACGTTCATATGATGGGGAAGAAATTCATTGGTGAAAAATCCCAAAAACATTTAAATAATTTTAAAATGTTAGGAGTAGAATTTCAATGGTTTAATTATGAGGGATGGTGGAATATAAGAAATGAACCGATGGTAAAAGAGGTACTTCAAGAATTGATTGATGGTCTGGAATTAAAAAAACGGAAATACGATTTGGTATATATCGCTTTTTGGCATATTGGAGACTACTTTATTGATTTAATCAGAAAAGAAATACCAAAAACACCAATAGTTATAGATTCAGTTGACATTCATTACTTAAGAGAAACAAGAAGAGCACAAATCCTTAATGATTCGAAATTATTAAATGAAGCACAAAAAACTAAGAAAAATGAACTTGAGGTTTATAAAAAAGCAGACTCAATAATTACTGTAACCGAAGAAGACAGAAAAGCACTTATTCAGGATTTGCCAAATAAGAATATAATGGTTATTTCAGATGTTCATGATGGATGTGAAACTACAAATGTCTATAGTGATAGAAAAGACTTTCTTTTTGTAGGAAATTTTAATCATAATCCAAATGAAGATGCCGTTTTCTTTTTTATTGAAGAAATTTTCCCAATCATAAAAGCAAAAATTCCAGATTGTAAATTTTACATTGTAGGGAATAATCCAACAGAAAAAATATTAAAATTAGCCTCAGAAGAAGTTATTGTTACTGGGTGGGTACCCAAAATTGAGCCATATCTTGAAAAATGTTTAGTCACGGTTGTTCCTCTTAGATTTGGTGCGGGAATGAAAGGAAAAGTTGGGCAATCCCTTTCGCATGGACTGCCTATGGTATCAACAACAATTGGTGCTGAAGGTATGGACCTCATTAATGAAAAGCATTCCTTTATAACTGATAATCCTAAGAAATTTGCCGAATATGCCATCGAACTTTATTCTAATGAAGAATTATGGAATAAATTTTCCTATGAAGGGAAAAATTTAATATCATCAAAATTTTCTAGTGCAGAAATGCGAAAAAGACTTCTATATATTGCAAGTTTTAAATCAAGAGAAGAGTTTAAAGCTTATAATGCACTTCATTTTTCATCTCCTCCAGAAACCTCAATTATTATATTAACCCACAATCAACTTAAATATACCAGAGAATGTATTGAAAGCATTTTATCAAACACTTCAAATAATTATGAATTAATTGTAGTCGAAAATAATTCATCTGACGGTACTAATAAATATTTGAACAAACTTCAAAATAAGCAAAATAATATAAAAGTAATTTTGAATAATGAAAATAAAGGATTTCCCAAAGCAGTTAATCAAGGTATATCAAAAGCGATTGGTAAAAATATTGTAATAGCAAATAATGATATCGTTGTAACCAATGGCTGGCTAGATAGAATGATTGAAGTTGCTGAGTCCGAAAAGGAAATTGGAATTGTTGGTCCAATAAGCAATTTAGTAAGTGGAGTGCAACTAGATAAAAATGCAAAATATAATTCAATTGAAGAAATGCATGAATATGCTAAATCAGTTTCAGCTAATAATAAATTTCAAGTTGAAGAGTTTCCTAGAGTTGCTTTTTTGTGTACCTTAATTAAGAAAGAAGTAATTGATAAAATTGGGGGACTTGATGAACGCTTTTCACCCGGAAACTTTGAAGATGATGATTTTTGTTTAAGAGCTCAGTTAGCTGGTTATAAAACAATGATAGCAAAAGATGTTTTCGTTCACCACTATGGTTCTGTAAGCTTCAAGCAAGATGGTGAAAGTAAGTATGATGAAAGGCTAAAAATTAATGAAAAAATATTTATTGATAAATGGGGAAGTAATCCAGAGGGTATTTGGCTAAAAGGTGAAAAGTATAATAAACGTTCTGTTCAATTCCCAATTGATGTTGATATTTTTAAGCAAAGTATATCCAGAGCATTTATAAATATTGATGATGAAGAATATGATTTTGCAATAAAAAACTTAAAAATTGTTCTAGAAAACTTTGAAAAATCATCTAGAGTAGGTTATGAAAATATATCAAAAGAAGATTTAATAAATATGATTGCAAATTTAGCGTTAACAAAAAATGAGTTGGAAGAAGCAAAAATATATTTTGAAAAGCAACTATCAGAGAATCCAAATTCTTCACAAGCTTGTTTTGGTTTAGGAGAAGTCTTTAACAAAGCTAATATGTTTGAAGAATCAAAAACAATGTTTGAATGGGCAATTGTTAATGATGAAAATAATAAACTCGCACAAATTAGACTGGATGAAGTAAATGAAAAATTAAATTTTCCTAAAGGTCATAATTCTGTTTTACTTGAAGCAAGTACAGAAAAGGTTTAAAATGTGCAGTTTAACTTTAAGTATGATTGTAAAAAATGAAGAAAAACACCTTCGAGAATGTCTTGAATCCGTTACTGAGGTTGTTGATGAAATTGTAATTGTAGATACTGGTTCAACTGACAAAACTTTGGAAATTGCTAAAGAATTTAATGCAAAGATTTTTCACTTTAATTGGATAAATGATTTCTCTGCAGCAAGAAATTTCGCTTTATCAAAATCAACTGGTGAATGGATTCTTATACTTGGATGCTGATGAACGACTTGAGGCTGAATCGAAATCTGAAATAAAAAAACTAATTAAGAAAACCAACAAGATTGGAGTAAAATGCTTAGTTAAAAGTATTGATTCATTTAGAAAAAATTCTCAAATGATGAAATATACACGTTTATTTAAAAACAATAATGATATTCGCTTTTCAGGAAAAGCCCACGAACAAATAGAGCCTTCTTTACTGAAAAATAATTATCAAATTATTGATTCAAATATTACAATTCTGCATTACGGTTATGATGTTAGCGATATTGAGTTAAAAGAAAAAGCAAAGCGAAATTTAACTCTCTTGTTGAATGATTATTCAGACCATAAATATTCATACTCAGCTTATCAAATTGCTAATTCGTATTCTATTATTGGCGATACGAAAAAAGCGGTTGAATATTTTTCCTTATCAATAAAAGATAATAAACTTAGAAAGGAATTGAGGTCCATTTGTTACCTCCATTTGGCTGATTATGAAATGAGAAACAAAAATTTGGAAAAAGCAAAAGAGTATATACAAATTGGTTTAAAGGAATACACTAGAAATTCACTTCTATTTCTATTAGGCTCCCAAGTATATGGGAGTCTAAATGATTTTGATACAGCTCTTAAATATTGTAAAAATGCATTTAAGATAAATGAGCAAGTTAAGGCAAATAAATTAGAATCAAGCTCACAAGAAATATTAGTTGATGAAAAAAAGATTATTTATCAGGGTTTATTAGTCTCCATTCTTGCAAACAATAATGAAGGATACAATTATTTTATTCTCTTATTAAATAAATATAAAAATAGAGAAGAAACGATTATTAGATAAATTGTATAAGAATGAATTTCTAAGTAAAACCGAAATTATAGATTTAATCGATTTTTCAAATGAAGATTCCCTTGAATTATTATTGAAACTGTTGGAGGGATATACTCAAGTTGAAATTAAATATAATTGCTTTCCCAATATTTATAATAAGTTTAAACACAACTCTAAAGTAGTATCTTCTCATTGTTCATATTTAATATCTGTAGATAAAACTGATGATGCAGTGACAATTATGGAAGATGCAATTAAAGCTAAGGATTACGACGAGGCTATTATTTTTTATCTTGCTTCTATATATGTTAAAACAAACAATTTGGAAAAGCTTATCTCACTTCTAGAAATAGCAGAAAAAAAAGCTATTAAACAATTTACCGCTTCAGTCAAAATTAAACCTACTATTTGAAAAGCTCGCTCCATTATTAAATAGAATGGCTTTAGCTAAATAGCATATCCCACAGCTAAAATAATTTCACATAATAACTCTAAACTTTTAAAATGGCATTACGATAATGACCGTGAGTTAATTATTAACAAACAAATTTCGACCAAAACAAAGTGGTTGGATAAACAACAACAAAGGTAGGCAAGGATGCCTGCTAATTTTAACAAACACGGAGGTTTAAATGTCACAATCTTTTAGAATTAACACAAACGTTGGCGCTTTGAAAGCTTACAATGCTTTATCAAAGTTAAATCAGCAATCTCAAACAGCTCAACTACGTTTAGCATCACAACAAAGAATTAATAATGTTGCTGATGATACTTCAGGATTTAATGTTGGTAAATCATTAGATTCAAAAGTAAAGATTATGGAATCTGCTCAACGTAACGTTGGATCTGCACAAGATATGCTTGCAACTGCCGAAAGTCAGTTAATAAGTATAAAAGATATGATTACACAAATCAGAGCTAAAATAGCTGATTCTGCAAACCCAGTTAGTGATAGTGCTGCAATTGCTGATGATATAAATGCAATTGGTAAAGAAATTGAAAGCGCTTTTGCTAGCAACAAAATTCAATGACACAAGCTTATTGCAATCAGTAAGTGGTGGAGCTGGTGCTGGATTTACTTTCCAAACCGGAGCTACAACATCTGATACAATTACTATCTCTTATGGAACTGATGGTACAGTTGATTTAGTTGGATCTGCAAACTCTGCTTCTACAACAGTTACTGGCGTTTCAACAGCTGTTAAAACTGCTTTAGATGCACTTCTTGGTGCAGATGATGCCACAGAAATTGCTGCTTTAGATCTTGATGATTTTGAAAGTGCAGTTGATGGTGCTTTGGGTTCAATCGGTAACTATTCACAAAGATTAGGTGCAAAACAAGATTTCTTATCTGCATCAATCTTAAATTCAAAATCTGCTTATTCAAGATTGTTTGATGCAGATGTTGCAATGGAATCTTTAAATGCAACTAAAGCTCAAATTGGTTCACAAGCTGCTTCAGCAATGTTTGCTCAATTAAACTTTGCTCCACAGCAAGTATTACAATTATTCGGTTAATAATTATCTCTTATTTAGACAAGCTCTCTCAGAAATTGAGAGAGCTTATTATAATTAATAATGCAAGGTAAACAATGTACTATTCCAATACTCTTTTAAGGACTCCTGATTCCTATAATAATAACAGGGCAAATGCTTATGTGGTTAATGAGGTTTTAGATGCATCCCCACAAAAGTTATTATTAAAAATATATGACTTTGCAATAGCGCAAAGCAGACAAAAGAACATTGAAAAAACAAATAAAGCTCTATCAGAATTGATTCACGCATTAAGATATGATAATCCTGAGGCAAACGAAATAGCACTTGGATTAAGAAAACTATATGAGTATTGCCAAGACCAGACGAGAAAAGGAAAATTTGATATTGTTGAAGAAATTTTAACTGATCTTAGAAAAACATGGATTAGTGCTTTTAGTGGTTAGAGCTTAGGAGTAACAAGATGGATATTTTAAGTTCATCAAGTATAAATAATCTTATAAATAATTATAAGTATTCTGAAAAGAGTAATAGAATTACTCCTTTAGAAGTTAGAAAAAATAAATTTTCGAACCTTTCTAAGGCTTGGGGTAGTTTAAATACTAAATTGGGTTCTTTAAAAACTTTACTCACTGATTTTAAAGGAACAACTGCAAATAATAAGTTTAGTGCAAAAACTACTGAGCTTAGTAATTCTGACTATTTTACTGCTACGGCAACTTCCACTGCATCAATCAGCTCATACAATCTAAGAGTTAATCAGCTTGCTAAAAACGATATTGTAATGTCAGATACTGTAAATTCTAGTGATCTTGCAGGAATTAGTGCAGGTACTTATTCAATTCAAGTAGCAAGTGGAGATTTTAGTCAGAATATTGATGTGGTTTTAGACGGAACAGAAAATTTAGAAGAAATGGTAAAGGTAGTCTCAGAGGCAATAAATAATGCAGCCGAAGGAGTTATAAGTTCCTCGGTTTTTTCTCCAAGTAGCGGGAAATCAAAACTCTCACTTGTTGCTTCAACTACGGGTTCATCAAATAGTATTTCTGTAAGTGATGTTTCTGGATCTATTCTTGACTGAATTGGGATGAATTTTTCTTCGAGACAAATACTAACCGGAGATAATGGCGGATACTCTTACACTTCTGATGAATTAAACTCAAAAATGAGTTTAAATGGAATTGAAATAACACGTGATTCTAATGTTGTTGCCGATTTGATAAGCGGTGTATCCATTCAGCTAAAGCAAGCTATGCAAGAAGGTGTGCCGACAGTAAATATTACAGTAAAAAATAATATGGAAGCGATAAAAGCGGATATATCAAGTTTTATAGAGAAGTTTAATGAAGCTTATAAATACGCAAAGGATAACTCAAAAACTCAAGATGGAAAAAGAGGTGTATTTGTTGGAAATGCTAGTGCCACTGGTTTAACTCAATCTTTTGCAAATATTGTATATAGTAAAGTGGAAGGATTAGCCGAAGGAAACTTTAGTTCTTTGAGCGAAATTGGAATTGAGTTTAATTCACAAACCGGATTAAAAATTGCAGATAATGCTGATTTGGAAGCCGCATTGTCAAATAATCCTAAACAAGTATCAGAACTATTTGGATCAACAAATGGTGTAGCAACAAAATTATATGATATTGTTAATAAATATAATGGAGCTGATGGAATTATTACAGATATGACAGCTTCATATGATAAATCTGTTTCATATTACACGGATAAAATCACGTTTAAAGGTACCCAAATTGATAAAAGCGCAGATCTTCTTCGCAATCAATATGAGAGAATGCAAACACAATTATCAGCACTTTATAATATGCAAAGCCAATTTCAAATGGCGGGAATTCTTTCATAATGGTAGAATTAAGTAAACAATTAGATGATTTAAACAATAATTTATTTGTTGTTCTGGATAATTTAAATAATATTGATGATCAAAATTTTGAATCTAATTTGAAAAATATTGGTTCACTAATTTCAAAAATTGAAGAAAATAATACTTTTGTTAAGAATAATGCTATTACTTATGAGTTAAAATCTAAAAGTGATTTGCATCATAGGACAGTTAAACAGATTAAAGAAAGGTTCGATAGTATAATAGAAGAAAAAAAAGCATTACAAAAAACAATTAGTGAAGAATTAGCAAAAACAATAAATCAGAAAAAATTAATAAATTATCAGAGGTAGCGTAGTGGATATTAAGGGAGTGGGAAATAATTATAATCGTTTCACAGAGCTTTATAAAAAGCAAGAGCAAGCATCGAGCCGGCAAGCTCAAGCTAAAACTGACAAGCTTGAACTTTCTGATGCAGCTAAAAAATTGAAGTCAGAAGGTATTGATCCCCAATTAATTACTGAGGTTAAAACAAAGATTGGGAATGGATATTATAACTCCGAAGAGGTGATCAATAAGGTTGCCGATGAAATAATTAAAAAGTTTTCCGAAGAAAAATAGTTTAGGGCCACTTTTGTGGCCTTTTTTTTGTAAAATCTCACTTCTCCACAGTGCTTTTATTTAAAAAAAAGTTAAATTTAATTAGTTAATTCTTATTTTAAGAATAATAGTGAGTTTGACTTGGTAAATAAAAGACATGATAATAAGTTGCAAATTCTTGGCAAATTAACCGCCAGTTTAACCCATGAAATCAAAAATCCCCTTTCCGTTATTAAGCTAAACTTAGAATATCTAAAAATGAGTTTCGACAAATTTGATGAGGAAACTAAAGAATGCATTGAATCGTCATTAGAAGCTGCTGATTTGATTGATAAACTTATTTATAATACACTTGAGTTTTCGAGAAAATCAAAAGAAGATTATCATCTTTATTGTATTAATGATGTAATTGCTAAGTCTGTAAATATAATTAAGGGTAGTTCAAATAAGAAAAATATTTCTTTTGTTTTAGGTCTTAGTGATAATCTTCCAAAGATAAAAATTAACGAAGTTAAAATATTGCAAGTTTTTGTTAATGTTTTGTCAAACTCTATTGAAGCCAGCCCAAGTAATTCTAAAATTTATATTAATTCTATTAAAAATAATGGGAAATTAAAAATTGAGATAATAGATGAAGGTTCAGGAATTAGCGATGATAAGATCAATGAAATATTTGATGATTTCTTCACAAGCAAAGAAGATGGAACTGGATTAGGTTTAACCGTTTGTAAAGAAATTTTAGCCGAACATGAAGCTGTTTTTGAATTGAAGAACAACAATGGTAAAGGAACTATCTTTGTTATTGATTTTAAAGTGTAAAGCGAGGGAGAATGAAACCAAGAATTTTAATAGTTGATGATGATAATTTAGTTGTTCTTTCCCTTAAAAAGGTGTTGATAAAATTAGGTTATGATGTTGATGCATGCATGGATGGCGGACAAGTTGAAGATACAGTAAATTTGCATTCCCCAGATATTGTATTGTTAGATATTTATTTAACTACACACAATGGTTTAGATATATTAAAAATACTTCAAAGAAAATTTTTCCATTTGCCAGTTATAATGATTACTGCGTATGCAGATGTAAATATAGCAGTTGAAGCAATGAAATTAGGGGCTTTCGACTTTTTACTTAAACCTATTGAGATTGACCAACTTGCAATGGTTCTTGAAAAATGTGTTAAACATTTGAGACTTCAGCTTGAGGTAAATGAACTACATGCAATGTTAAATACGGATAGTTTATCAAGGGAATTTTTCGGTAAGAGTAAACCAATTCAACGGGTTTTGAATATGGTAGAAAAATTAGCGAAGAGTGATGATACAACTATTTTGCTTGAAGGTGCAAGTGGAACGGGTAAAGAAGTATTTGCAAAATATATACATCAAATTAGTCCTAGAAAAAATAATGTATTCATTTCAATTAACTGTGGTTCTATTCCAAAAGATCTTGCCGAAAGTGAGTTGTTTGGGCATGAAAGAGGAGCGTTTACAGGTGCAGCTCAGAAAACAAAACTTGGTAAATTTGAGTTGGCAAATGGCGGCACAATTTTATTGGATGAAATTGGTGAATTAAGTTTAGATATTCAGGTTAAATTACTTAGAGTTTTACAAGAACGAAAATTTTATAGAGTTGGTGGAGAAAGAGAAATAACAGTTAATGTTAGAATTCTGGCTGCGACCAATAAGAGTTTAGAAGAAGAGGTAAAAACCGGCTCATTCAGAGAAGATCTATTTTACCGATTAAATGTAGCCAATCTAGTCATCCCTTCATTGAAAGAAAGAAAAGAGGACATTCCTATTTTAGCTTATTCATTCGTTAGAGAATTTGCAAAGAAATTTGATCAAAATGTAAAAGGAATAAGTGAAGAAGCAATAAAATTGTTGCAAGATTATTCTTGGAAAGGTAACATTAGAGAATTAAGAAATGCAATGGAACGAGCAGTTTTAATGATGGACGGAGATGAAATAAAAGAGCAGCATTTAAGTTTTCTTAAAAAATTAGATGGATCTGAGAAAGATGATAACACAACATTTTTTCTAAAAATTCCTGCTGAAGGTGTGAAAATAAGTGTTGTGTTAAAGGATTTAATTCTGAAAACCCTTACGATTACTAAAGGAAATCAAGTTAGGGCTGCAAAGGTTTTAGGATTATCCAGATCAAAACTGAGATATAGAATGGAACAACTTGGAATTGAAGTAACAAAATCAATTCAATAAAATTAGAAGCACAGATTATTTCTGTGCTTTTTTTACTAATAAAAATCCCCACAAATTACCTCTACAAAAATATAATTATTCAATTGGCTAATATCAGCCTTGATGATATTGAATTATTCAAAAACAATCCAAAATAGCAGTTATTTTCCAGGCATATTTATTGTTATTAAGGTAAAAAAACAAAAAGAATATCCGATAGTGAATAACAGTTATTATATGTTGCAAACATTTCTTCACTCTTGTTAGAGGATAATAATGGGTAATGATTACCATATAATTAAAAACATCTTAGATACTAACGATACTGAGAAGATACGGACAACAGTCGAAAATTTTCAATTAGTTGACATGCCAGATAAGGTTGTTGAGTTAATTGCAGAAAAACTATTGACCGATGATAACGGAGTTAAAGATTCAATTGCAAGAATACTTTCAAAAAATAATAATAGAAATATTTCAAGTTTTTTAGTCCCTTATATTTCTTCTCCCAAAATTTCTGCAAGAAACCTTGCAGGAGAAATACTGCTTAACCGAAAATTCGAATCAATTAAAGCAATGCTAGATTACTTACCCGATGCAAATGAAGATGATAAGAAATTTATTATAGATATACTTGGCTTAATCGGAGATCCGATTTCAGGTAGTGCTATTATTGAGACGCTCAAATACTCCAATGATGATAATACAATCTTGGCTTGTATTGAGGCTCTTGGAAATATTAAATCAATTGAAGCTATAGATGATATTATTTCTGCATATGAACAAAATGAACTATTCCGTCCAACTGTCGTTGAAGCACTTGGAAAAATAGGCACCCTTGCCTGCATTAATTTTATTAATGAAAATTATTATGGAGTCGATGAACTAACGAAATTTTCGTTGATAGAAAGTCTTGGTAAAATAGGCAATGAGCAATCCTTTAATATGCTAGTAAATGATGTTGCTTATCTAAGTGATG
This sequence comes from uncultured Ignavibacteriales bacterium, assembly GCA_963704835.1. GTDB lineage: Bacteria > Bacteroidota > Ignavibacteria > Ignavibacteriales > Melioribacteraceae. The sequence goes on from CAVPHW010000011.1 coordinate 90,837, forward strand.
TATATAAATGGGTTGCTTTAGAAACAATCGGAAAATTAATTGAAAAATTTGAATTTCAATTGCCCAAAGATTTAGCTCTTAAAAATTCTTTATTAGAAACACTAAAAACTGCAGATATTCAGTATAAGAAAGCAGCAGTTAAACTAATAAGTCTTTTTGATGGGAAAGATATTGTTGAACATTTGTTTTCTATTTATGGGAATGATGAAGAGATAGATGAAAAATTAAATGAATATTTTAGTAAAAACTTAGAAACCTTCTTCACTAGAATAGTAATATATTTTAAGCAAGATCCGCAAAACAAAAAACCCATTGTAACTTTAATAAAAAATATGATTCAATTTGATGGCGGCGAAAGTCTGCAGTTGCTGAGCGAATTAGAATTTAGGAGCTTTGTTGAATTTTTCACCACTTTGTTAAATAATCCGGATGAAGAACTTAGGGGTTCATCCATGGAGCTTTTGTTCTTTCTTGATAGTGAAACTGCAATAATATTTTGCGATACAATGCTTGAAGATCCAGTATCATGGAACCGTATTAAACTATTGGAGATTGTTCAACATAGTGAAGATCCAAGGATTATTGAGATAATTAAAATTCTTGGGAAAGACAAAGATGAAATGGTGAAGGAGTATGCACAAAATATTCTAATTGAACGCGGTTTAAGCGATCTACAAATTGAGGGCTCCTAAATGCTAAATTTATCAACTACTCAGAGTACAAATCAATTTGGCAAGTTTAATTTTAGTTTTGGTGCTCAATTAGATCAAAAATTATCTCAACCATCATTTATAGAATGGAGAGAATATATTTATGATTTGTGTGGAATTTATTTTCAAGATAATAAAAAGTATTTGTTAGAAAGTAGATTACAAAAAAGAGTTAAACATTTAAATTTAGATACGTTTGAGAAATACCTTAATTTTATTAAAACCAACTCTCAAAGAGAAGAAGAAAAAAAACAACTGTTTGAAGCAATAACGATAAATGAAACATATTTTTTTAGGAATCAACCGCAGTTAGATGCACTTATTTCTTCAATAATACCTGAATTTTTAGATAGCAAACTAAATGGTTTAAACAAACTAAGAATTTGGAGTGCTGGTTCTTCTTCCGGTGAGGAAGCTTATTCATTCGCAATAATGCTTAATGAATTATTGTTACCAAGAAATCCAAATTTAAAAATAGAGATAGTTGGAACGGATATAAACTTTGCTGTTGTTGAAGCTGCAAAAAAAGGAATTTTTAAAGAGTATGCTATTAGAAATACACCAGCAATATATTTAAAAAAATATTTTCAAAAAATTGATAACAGCTACGTGTTAGATCCCAAAATTAGAGATATGGTTGAGTTCAAGATGGTGAACTTATATGATAGTAATGCAATGAGAAATATGGGAAAATTTGATGTTGTTATTTGTGCAAATGTTTTAATCTATTTCGATCAAAACTCAAAAACAAAAGTGATTACAGAATTATATAATAGCCTTAATACTAACGGGTACTTATTCATAGGATATTCAGAAACCTTACACGGTATTTCTAAGGCATTTAAACTTGTTAGTTTTAATAAAACAATTGGGTATAAAAAGGAATAGTTAAATGAAAAAAGTTATTCTAATTGCCGATGATTCTCCAACGATTAGGAAGTTTGTTTCCTTTTCTTTGAAGGCACAGGGGTTTGAAGTTTTGGCGGCGAGTGATGGGATGGAGGCGGTTGAACTTTTGCCAACATCAAATGTTGATCTAATTATAACTGATTTAAATATGCCGAATATGGATGGATTTGAATTGATCAAAGCGATAAGAGATAGTGAGACAAATAAAAATATTCCAATTATTATTTTGTCTTCATTAAAGGGAAGTGAAGAAATACAACGCGGTTTAGATGTTGGGGCAAACTCTTATATGGTAAAACCGTTTGATCCCAAAAGAATTCAATATGAAGTAGCTAAATATATTAATTAAACAGTAGGAACTATAATGGAGCAAAAATTTTTGGTTGTTGATGATTCGGTAACAATGAGAAGAATTGTTGTTAACACCCTAAAATCGATTGGATATGAGCATTATGTTGAAGCTGATCATGGAAAAGATGCTATAGATAAACTTTCTGAAGATTCTACAATTACTTTTGTAATTACCGACTGGAACATGCCTATCATGTCTGGTTTGGAGTTGACAAAAGCAATTCGTGCGAGTGAGAGATTAAAAAGACTACCTATTCTAATGGTTACAACTCGTGGAGTAAAAGAGGATATAGTTCAAGCCTTACAAGCAAGAGTTTCTAACTATGTTGTAAAACCATTTACACCACAAGTATTAAAAGAAAAAATTGATATCGTTTTATCTAAATAGAAGGAAATTATAGAATGAGTAATGCAGTATCAAAAATGAATGAAATGATGGAGAAGCTTCGCGAAGTAGACAATGTATTTAAATTTGGTGAAAAAATGATTCCCGTTGTCGAAGGCTTCGTTTCCTTTATTAGTGATTTTATACCATTTATAGAGGAAGTAAGCGGCTCAATTCATGAGACAAGATCAAAAATACCAGAAGCAAGTGACCAAATTGATAGAGTAACCAATGCTACTGAGTTAGCTATCTCTGAAGTACTTGATAAGATTGATGATATAGGATTACAATTAACTGAACTAACGGAATATATTGATGATATTGTTGAGCGAAGAGTTAAGATAGAACTGCTTGTTTCTGAGTTAAGCTGTGAAATTAAAGGGAATGAAAAAGCAATGAACTTATTGGAGAACATTTCAAGTGAATTGGATATGTCTTTAATATTTGAGTTGATGAAAAATAAGGTTAATAATATTATGAGCAATACGGATAATATTACTACATCCTTGCAAGTTCAGGATATAACTTCTCAGCAATTAGCTGCAGTTAATCATTTAATAATTTCTCTTCAACAAAAATTAAGTGGACTTCTAACTGCATTTGATGCTACTGGAGTTGGCAAATATGAAAATCTAGAGCATAAAAAACTTCCCGATGTTCATTTTGATGCGAAGGCAAGTTATACACCAACATCAAATAAACAGAATAAAGTTGGTTCAATAATTAATAGTGAAAAAACCTCGCAAGAGGAAATTGATAAGTTATTCTCATAATAAAATGGCAGATTACTCAATACTTGTTGATCCAGAAATGGCAGAAATTTTTGAAAGCTTTGTTGTTGAAACAAAAGAAACTCTTGAGAAGCTGGATTTGGATTTAGTCACTCTTGAAAGCACTCCCAATGATGCTGATTTGCTAAATAATATTTTCAGATCATTTCATACGGTAAAGGGAACATCAGGATTTCTTGGTCTTGTAAAAATGCAAGCGTTAACACATAGACTTGAAGATATTCTTAATAAACTCCGTAAAGGCGAAGCAATTGTTAATTCAACAATTATGGATGGGATTCTAAGCAGTTATGATTCGCTTGGTGAGCTTCTAAGTGTTATTGAGATAAATAAAAACGAAGACTTTAATATTGAGATAGAAGTTGCAAATCTAGAAAAAATATTAAAAATGATGGAAACTGGTAATTATGATGATTCCGATAATAGTGAGCCTGAAGAAAATAACGTAATTATAAAAGAACCTATAGATATGAGTGATGAAGAGCTTGAAAACGCTTTTCTTGAAAACTGCAAACAGTTGAATAAAGAAAATGGTTCTTCTCTATCTATAACTACGGACAAAATAGTTACCTTTGATGATAAGGGCAGTATACAAAAAGTTGAAAATACTGAGCCTATTGAAGTTAATCTGTTATTTGATAAAAAAGAACAATCAAAGAAAAATGCTGAGATAATAAACAAAATAGATTCAGTAAAAGAAATAATTACTAAAACTGAACTTCAGAAGCAGAATAATGCAAGTGTTGAGCAGACAATTAGAGTTGAGGTTGAAAGGCTTGATGAACTATTAAATTTAGTTTCAGAACTTGTGTTGGGAAGAAATAGACTTTCTCAATTAAATACTGATGTTGCAGTTCAATATGAAGGAACTGATATTGCTAGGAATTTAGCAGACACAGCAAGACAAATCGATTTGCTTACAACCGAATTACAACTTGCTGTAATGAAAACAAGAATGATAAAGATTGAAAAGGTTTTCAATCGATTCCCAAGATTGGTTAGAGACTTAAGTAAAGAAACAGGTAAAGAGATTGAACTAATTATCAATGGAGAAAAAACAGAGTTAGATAAAACACTAATTGAAGAAATTAATGATCCATTGGTTCACTTAATTAGAAATTCAGTTGATCATGGAATTGAATCCCCAGCTGTTAGAAAAGCTGCAGGAAAACCGGAAAAAGGAAAAATTACATTATCGGCTGAACATGAAGGAAATCATATAAAAATCCTTATTGAAGATGATGGTAACGGTATTAATCCGGACGTTATAATTCGTAAGGCTATTTCAAAAGGGATATTAACAAAAGAAAAATCTGAAGAGTTATCCAAACAAGAAGTTTTTAATTTAATTTTTGCCCCCGGATTTTCAACCGCCGAAAAGGTTACAAATGTTTCCGGAAGGGGAGTTGGGATGGATGTTGTTAAAACCAACGTATCAAGATTAAGGGGAATAATTGATATTGAATCTGAAGTTGGAAAAGGAACAAGAATATTTATAAAGTTGCCACTAACTCTTGCAATCATACAAGGTTTGTTAGTAAAAGTAATTGGCGAAACAATTGTGCTGCCCCTTAATTCGGTTGTCGAAATTGTTAGAGTTCCAAAAAAAGAAATTTACTGGGTAAACAAAACCGAGTGTATTAAGCTAAGAGATAGAGTGCTCCCTTTAATAAACATCGATGAAATTCTTTTCCATACTGATACCAAGCTGGAAGAAATAGAATATCACTTTGTTGTTGTAATTGGGTTAGCAGAAAAACGATATGGAATTAAAGTTGATGGCTTAATAGGGCAAAAAGAAATTGTTATAAAATCTTTAGGTAAATATTTAGGCACTATTGAAGGAATTGCCGGAGCAACTATTATGGGCGATGGTAAAGTTGTTATGATAGCTGACATAGCAGAAATTATAAATAAAATTAGGTAATAGAAATACTTAAAATGGAAAGTATGATTAAAATATTAGTTATTGATGATTCAGCTTTTATGAGAAAATCATTAAGCTTACTTTTGGAATCTGACCCAGAAATCGAAGTAATTGATACAGCTGTTGATGGGCTGGATGGACTTGAAAAAGTAAAAAGATTAAAACCTGACATTGTAACATTGGACGTTGAAATGCCCAAGATGGATGGAATAACCGCTCTTGGAAGGATAATGCAAGAATGTCCTACACCTGTTTTAATGGTTAGCTCATTAACAACAGAAGGTGCTGAAATAACTCTTAAAGCTTTGGAATTAGGTGCGGTTGATTTTATTCCCAAGACCATGTCGTTTGCTAGTATTTCAATAAATAGTATAAGAGATGACCTAATAAATAAAGTTAAAGAGATATATAAAAATAAAAATGTACTGACTAGAATTAATAGATTAAATAAGATTTCATTTCCCAAAACCAGCCTTACCCAAACTGGTATCCAAAATAAATTACCATCGCTAGAATATAAAGCAATAGCAATTGGGATTTCTACTGGCGGTCCAATTTCCTTGCAAAAAGTTATCCCGGAACTTTCGGGTCAAATTAATATTCCAATATTCATTGTTCAGCATATGCCTCCAAAATTTACTCAGTCACTTGCTCAGCGGTTAAATACATTAAGTGCATTAGAAGTTAAAGAGGCCGAGAATATTGAAGAAGTTAGAAATGGCGTGGTTTATATCGCTCCTGGAGGTCGTCATTTTTCATTAATAAAAGATAAATCTGGGAAAATACTTGTAAAAATATCTGATTTACCGACCGATGTTTTACATAAACCTTCGGTTGACGTTATGTTAGATTCTGTTCAAGCGATTTATGGTAAAAATGTACTTGGTATTATTATGACAGGTATGGGAAAAGATGGATTAGAAGGAATTAAAAAAATAAAAAAACTTGGCGGACATTGTATTGCCCAAGATGAAAAATCTTCCGTGGTTTATGGTATGCCACGGGCAATTGTAGATAATGGTTTAGCTGATGTAATTGCATCGCTAGAAAATCTACCAAATATTATAAATCAAGCAATAGTCAATTAAACGGTGCAATTATGAATCAATTTAACGAACCAACTTTCAGAGAAATAGCTTATAATAAATTAACTGCAAAAAGTAACATAATAAGTTCTGATGATGTTAAAATTATTGGTACAAGCAAAATCTCTGTAGAAGAAGAAAGTCATGCTGGAGTTAAAATTGTGCTAAATAAAGATGGAAATGACAACATTAAAGAAATAAAATTTGTTTGCTCCTGTGGGGAGACAAAATCAGTATTATTAGATTATAATGAAGAATAATTCCCAACTGACTAATTTTAGCCACTTTTTTAAAAAACTACCCTCAAAAACTTAACATATCAAACTTTTTTACTGGCATTAGTTTTGACATTATCCATTTAACAAATGGGAAAAACAAATGCCTATTCAAGAAAATAAACCATTAGAAAGTTTACTAAACTTTGCCGCTTTAAAACACAAAGTAATTAGCCAAAATATTGCTAATGCAGAAACTATAGGCTATAAAAGACGAGATGTTGAGTTCAAAGAACTATTAAATCAAAGCATGAGCAGCGTAAATGACTCAAATATTTCGGAAGAAGAGTATAAAATAACAATTGATGAAAGCCCTGAGAAAGTTTCTGGGGTAAATAATGTTGACGTAAACAAAGAAATGGCTGATTTAGCCCAGAATAGTATCATGTTCAAATTCGGTGCAAAAAAGCTTAATTCTTATTATCAATCACTTCAACATATAATTAGAGGAGGCGGTTAATGGAAATTAAACCAAACTTTTCATCCTTTAAAATTAGTTCTAAAGGTATGAGCATCCAGAAAAAGAAAATGGAACTAATTACAGAAAATATTGCAAATACCAGTACAACAAAAACTGAGAACGGAACGCCATACCAACGTAAATATATTAGCGTTAGTGAGGAAAAATCAAATTTTGATAATAATATGATATCACCATTTGCAAATGTTGGGTTCCCACAAGATGGAATTGAAAACTTTGATCCAGACCTCAGCCTAAAAATAAGTGAACAAATAGATAAAACGGAAGGCGATTTAGTCTATATGCCCGAACATCCAGATGCGAATGAAGATGGATATTTAGAAATGCCGAATGTAAGTGTTGTAACAGAAATGGTAGATATGATTTCAGCTTCTAGAAGTTTTGAAGCAAACTTAACTGCTTTTAATGCTGCCAAACAAATGGCAAAAGATTCTTTGGAGATATAATCCATGAAAATATCTACTAATTCAATTGGTAATTATAAACCGATAAATAATGTTATTCCTAAAAATATTGCCAAAGTTGCGGATTCAAAAATTCAAACTGAAAAAACTATTACTGATGCTGAAAAAAAGTTTTTTACAAAACTATATCCAAACGAGCAGAATACAATAAGTGAATATCACTTTTATAATAAAGAAGGTGATAAAAATGGTGTTTCGCTCGGTTCAATATTTGATAGAAGAGGGTAATATGAAAACTAGTGGTTTAGGAAATCTTATAAGCAAATTCCCAGAATTTAAATCGGTCAAACAAACTGAAGGTGCCGACCAATTTAATAATGTGTTGGGAGACTTTATTAAAGAAGTTAATTCAGAACAATTTACTTCAAAAAATATCACTCAAGATATGATAAGTGGCAAAGATGTTGAACTTCACGAAGTGATGATTGCAGGTGAAAAAGCGAAAACCAGTTTAGAACTATTAATGCAAATCAGAAACAAAACAATTGATATGTATAAAGAATTAACAAGGATGCAATAAAGGTGGATAAGAATAAAGACTCATACTCTGCGCTGATTAGTATATTCAACAAACTGACCCTTCAACAAAGGCTAATGCTTGGTGGAATTGGAGCTGTTGGAATTGTACTTTTAATATTTATACTAGTGGCATTTAATGAACCAAACTATACAATTCTTTATTCAAATTTAGCTCCCGAGGAAGCCTCCGAAGTTGTTAAACATTTAACAGCTCAGAAAACACCTTATAAGTTAGAGGATAATGGAAATACAATTAATGTTTCAAAAACTGATGTTTATGAGGTGAGACTTGCTCTTGCAGGCAAAGGTATTCCATCAACCGGAATGATAGGTTACGAAATTTTTGATAAAAATACTCTTGGAATGTCAGAGTTCATGCAAAAAATTAATTTTAAACGTGCTCTTGAGGGAGAAATTGCAAGAACAATAATTCAGCAAGAAGGGATTGAAAATGCAAGAATCCATATTGTTACTCCAGAAAAAGCAGTTTTTAAAGATGAACAAAAAGAAGCAACAGCATCTGTAGTTTTAAAATTAAGATCGAGTTATCAGTTAACTCAAAATAATATTCTTGCAATAACTAACTTGGTAGCTTCAAGTGTTGAATCATTAAACCCGAATAACGTAATAATAATTGATAACAAAGGAAGATTACTCTCTAACAAAACTGAAGACACCGAGTTAGCAATAAATAGCGGTAAGCAATATGATATTAAAAATAATGTTGAAAGACTTCTTGAAAAGAAAGCGCAAACTATATTAGATAAAATATTGGGCTATGAGAACTCTGATGTAAAAGTAAATGTGGAATTGGATTTTAATCAGGTAGAGAAAACTTTTGAAACATATGATCCTGAATCTCAAGTTGCGGTCAGCGAACAAACATCTAAAAGCAATAGCGGTGGTAAAAGTATAAGTGATTCTAATGCAGTAAACTCAGAAACTTCTACAACTAATTATGAGCTTAGTAAAACTATTGAACATATGATTGCCGGTAGTGGAACTATTAAGAGAATAACTGTTGCAGCTGTAATAAATGGAGTAAAATCTGAAGTACAAAATGGTGATGCTACAGAAGTAGTTAATACGCCAAGATCTGCAGAACAATTACAGCAATTGGAATTACTGCTTAAACAAGCTGTTGGTATTGATGCAACACGTAATGATGAAATATCTATTGTTAGTATTCCTTTTGAGACAAACAATATAGAATTGGAAGAGACTTCTGGTTTTGCTCCATTTGAAAATGTAGACAATTACTTTAATTACCTTCTCATACTATTAGGAATAGGAGGGGCAATGTTTATTCTTAAAGGGTTACTTAAAGAAACTGAAAGATGAAAAAATTATGATTGGGACAGTTGGTACAGGAAATTTTTCTGATCAAACATTTGATGCTTTTGCAAATGCTCCTACTTGGGATCCGCTATCTGCAATGAAAAAGAATAAGAAGAACAAACGAACTGTGTTTGAGATGGGCGATATAGAAGATGAAATTACTGATGAAGCAGTTATGAAAAAAATGAAACAAGAGAAAATAACTAATTACGTAAGTAAGAATCCGGCTGAAGCAGCTAAATTAATTAATTCTTGGTTGAAGGAAGATGAATACAAGTGAACAAATAAAATCTCCGGGTCTTTCAAAGAATGATTTGAATGGTACTCAAAAATCGGCACTGCTGTTAATTGCATTAAATGTAGAGACAGCTTCGCAAGTATTTAAGTATTTGGAGCCAACAGATGTTGAATCAATATCAGCCGAAATTTCGAAAGTAAAAAATATTCCTTCGCATGTTGTTGAACAAGTAATGGATGATTATCATGATCTTGTAACGGCACGAGAGTATGTTTTGGAAGGTGGTATTGATTTTGCTCAGCAAGTTTTGGAAAAGTCTTTTGGTCTATCAAAAGCAATGGAAGTAATTGAGAAAGTAAAAAACCTTACAACTCTTCATGGCTTTGATGTATTAAAGAAAGCTGATTCAACTCAATTGGTTAATTTTCTTAACAAAGAACATCCTCAAACTATTGCATTAATTTTGGCGCATTTGAATCCCGACCAAACAGCAGAGGCTTTGATTGAATTACCAGATGATTTAAGAACCGAAGTAGTTTATAGAATTGCTACGTTAGGGAAAATCTCACCACAAACATTAACTCAAATAGAAAAAGTAGTTGATGATCTTGCTGGTTTTTCTATTAACCAGACAATGGGGCAATTGGGAGGAACAAAGAGCGTTGCCAATATCCTAAATAGAATTAATATAACAAAGAATAAAGAAATTATTAGTGCCATTGAAGGCAAAGATGAAGATGTTGCTTTTGAAATTAAGCGATTAATGTTCCTATTTGATGATATAATTCACTTACAAGACAGAGATATTCAGAGAATTCTTAAAGAGGTTGATAGAAAGGATTTAGGATTGGCTCTAAAAGTTGCAGATGAAAGAGTGCAAGAAAAAGTCTTTTCTAATATGTCTGAAAGAGCTGCTGATTTACTAAGAGAAGAATTACAATTTATGGGTCCTGTAAAATTAAAAGAAGTAGAAGCCGCTCAAGGAAGAGTAGTTGATCAAATTAAGAGATTGGAAGAACAAGAGGAAGTGACCATTAGCTTTAGAGGTGGTGGAGCAGAAGAAGTTTATGTCTAATACGGTTGTATTAAATATGAAATCTAAAAAAATGCGCGCTTTTGTTTCTAAAAAAAATGAAGAAAACAAAGATTTCTCTGAGTATTCAGAATTGCTTGAAGAAAAAGACAAAATTGAAAATTTACATAGAGCAGAACTTGAATCTGAGTACAAAAGAGGATATGAAGAAGCACAAACTGAAACAACAAACACTTTATCAATTGAGTATGATAATGAATTATTAGAGCAATCGGATAAGTTCTATATGATTTTAAAATCATTTGAAGAAAAAATTAAAGAATATGAAACCAACTATCATAAAATAGTAATAGATGTTTCGCAAAGAATTGCACAAAAAATAATAATGAGAGAAATTGATAACAAATCGACTATTGATGAAATACTTGAAGAGAACTTGAGGAAAATAATTGGTGCAAATGAAGTTATAATAAAACTGAATCCAGCAGAAATGAAAATTGTTGAAAAGACAAGTAAAGAAAAAATGAGTTCAAGTGGGATATCCAAAATTAGATTTGAAAGTAGTGATGGCATACAAAAAGGCGGATGTCTTATTGAAACAGAAATAGGAAATTTAGATGCAAGAATTGAAAGTCAAATCAGTGAAATAATTAAAGCACTTGAGACTAAATTAACTAAGAATGTATCGTGATGATTGAAACCGTTGAAAATATTATAGAAAACTATAAGATCATAATTGAGAATACTGATCCAATAAAAGTTAATGGAAAAGTTACTGATGTAATTGGGTTTATAATTGTTTCGGTTGGACCAAATGTATCTCTAGGTGAATTATGTACAGTGATCGATAAAACTGGAAATGAGGTTTGCAAATCCGAAGTGGTGGGATTCAAAGATGGGAAAGTGCTCTCGATTGCATTAGGAGAGATCAGGAATATAAGTCCATCATGCCAGATAGTTTCTTCCGGAAAAAGTTTTGCGATTGGTGTTGGAGATCAATTATTAGGGAGAGTAATTGATGGTTTTGGAAATCCGATAGATGATAAAGGGGACATAAACTATTCTTCATTTAGGAATACACATCGTGATCCTCCAAATCCACTTACACGAAAAAGAATAGATACTCCTCTACAAACAGGAGTAAGATCAATTGATGGTTTGCTTACAGTAGGTAAAGGACAGCGAGTTGGAATTTTTGCAGGTAGTGGAGTTGGTAAAAGTGTAATGCTGGGAATGATTGCAAGGAATACTAGTGCTGATGTAAGCGTAATCGTTTTGGTGGGGGAAAGAGGCAGAGAAGTTAGAGAATTTATTGAAAAAGATTTAGGAGTTGAAGGATTAAAAAAATCTGTAATTGTTGTTGCAACAAGTGATAAACCATCATTGGCAAGAATAAAAGCAGCATATATAGGAACAACAATAGCGGAATACTTTAGAGATTTAGGAAAAGATGTAGTTTTAATGATGGATTCAGTTACACGGTTTGCACATGCACAAAGGGAAGTTGGAATTACTATTGGCGAACCACCAACAACTAAAGGGTATACTCCATCTGTTTTTGCAATTCTTCCAAAATTATTAGAAAGAGCTGGAACATCAACATGCGGAAGCATTACAGGCTTTTATACTGTATTGGTTGATGGTGATGACATGAGTGATCCAATAGCTGATAGCGTTAGATCAATTCTTGATGGACATTTTGTTTTAACAAGAAAATTAGCAAACAAGGGCCAATTCCCAGCAATTGATCCATTACAAAGTATTAGTAGGGTTATGCCAGATATAGTTCCACGTGATCATAAAGTAAGAGCTCAAGAGTTCAGTGAAATTTTAGAAGCCTATAATGAAGCTGAAGATTTAATAAATATTGGTGCTTATGTAAAAGGGAGCAATCCGCAAATTGATCACGCCCTTAGTAAGATTGGAGCATTAAGAAGTTATTTAAAGCAGGATATAAATGAGGAAGCGATGTATGATGATTCGATTACACGGCTAAATAATTTAATAGAAAAACCGTTAGGATAATCTTTGGCGAATTTCAAATATAAATTTGAAGCTATTAAATCCATAAAAGAAAGATTTGAGAAAATTGTTCAAAAAGAATTAGCTGTTATAAATAATGAACTTGAAAGGCTAAAAATAGAAATAGATTCTTTAGCTAAGGAAAGAAAAGAAACTAGAAAAAAAAAACAAATGGTAGTTCGATCAAAATAAATGAAATACAATTTTATTCAAAACACGAAAACTATTTGGATAGGCAAATAAAAGTATTGCAAAAATTAGTTGAAAAAAAGACTATTGAAAAACACATAAAAATGAAAGAACTGATTAAAAAATCGAAAGAAACGAAGACATTTGAAAAGCTTAAGGAAAAGCATTTTGAAGAGCACACAAAAGTTCAAGATAAAATGGAACAAAAAGAATTAGATGAAATTGCAGTTCAAAATTTTACCAGGGAATAAAAAGTGAAGAACATTATAATCTATTCAGTCATATTTATTGTTGCTTTTGCGGCTACATCATTTGTTATAATTAGTGCAAATAACACTTACGAAAATATTTTTGCGTTTGACTTGAGAGAAAAAATAGATGTTGAATCGGCAATTGTTGATAGTACAGCAAAAATAGAAACGGATGAATTAATGGTTGCTGATAGTTTACATGCAGAGAATAAAATAGAGAAAAAAGAAAAATCAAAAGAAAATAAAAGCAATCTAAAAAGTGAAGTCAAAAAGATTGAACAGACACTGGCTCTTAAAGAAAAAGAAATTGAAGAACTTAAGAGCAGCATGGAGCAGGAAGAAACAGCTCAATATCAGGACTGGTTGAAGAATACTATAAAATTGTATGAAGCAATGGAATCAAATAAAGCAGCGCAATTCATAAAGACTATACCTGAGCAAGAGGCTAGAGATTTAATATATTCTATGAAGAAGAAAAAAGCTGCGGAAATACTTTCCCATTTAAATATTGAAACTGTTCAAAGATTAACAAAGGCAAAACCATGATATTTAATCCGTTATACTTTAGTGAAACAGGCAATAACAATATGTTAGTGGCAAAAGCTGGCAAGCTTACAACTAATAAATATTTGTTCTCCGATATTGTTAAAGTAGTAATGAACACTGATCGTGAACAAAAAAAATTGCTTGAAACAGATTTGGAAGAACTAATAAAAGGTAAACTGCCAAGTATGGCTGGAGTTGAAAATAATTCAACCCAAATTGAAGTTAAAGAATTAAGTGATGCTGATACAGAGAAAGTAAAGCTTGATCTCGCTGATATTCTACCTCAAGAAATAGCCCAACTTTTAATTCGACGATAAAATAATTGTTAAGGAAGATAAAGCTTTATCATACTATAGCAAAGAACCATTAGAAGGCGATTTACAGAAATTTATTAATGGATTGGTAGGAGAAGAAACACTAACTAAAAATATTACTAACAATACCGGACTCTTTTTGCATTTGGAAGATTCAAAATCAGCTGTAAATATTGAGCTGCTAAAAGAATCAGTAGAAAATCCAGTGACGAATAAAGTAATTGTTCAAACGCTTGTCGTACCGGAAAAATCAAAACTAGTCTCCATGTTTAAAACATCGGAAAACGAAAAATCAATCACCTCAAATAAAAACCCTATGATGAATTTACCAATTAATTCTATTGGTAATATGTCAGAAACAGATGTTGAGAATGTGTTGCGACCAACTCTTTCAGTTTATTCATTTAAAAAATCAGAAGTACCAGGTTTAAGTCTTATTCAAAACAGTATTAAAGAAAACCCAAATAGTGATTTAACAAGTAATAACAAAAATACGGTATTCAGCTTAAATAATGGGTCTATTAAGGTTCCTTTAGATAAGATCAGTTTTATCCCAAGCGAATTAAAAAGAATGTCTGAATCTACTGGAGTAAGCACAAGCAATACAAACAATGACTTGAAAAGTGTTAGTGAAGGATTAAAACTTGTTACACCAAAGGGGACAATTGCTGAAAAAGATTTTAGTATTACAAAAATTACAATCGTAAAAAAACAAGATAGTGTTGTTAAAGAGTTTACTGACAAGCTAAATATTGAAGATAAAAAAATTGATTCAAGTCTTAGGAAAATAAGTTTTTCTAGTGAAATAAAGCAGGATAATCTCCAAGTAAAAAATGACTTGTTGAAAAGTTTGCAAGGTGGAAAAATCAATCTAGATAAAACCAAATCATTAACTTCGGAATTTGCTAAAAATACATCTACAAATAATGTTATTCCAAAAGATATTTCTTTTGAAAAAATTAATACGAATTTGGAGCCAGGAATCCCGAAAGACTCAAAACCAAATTTGGTTAGAAGTCAAAATCAAACTTTGGAAAAAACATCTAAAGAATTAGCAGCTAGTGAAATTGAAAAACCTAAGGTTAGTAATGCAGATTTGAAAATATTGTCAAAAGTTAATTCAGGTAGTGATGTTGATAAAATATTCATAAAAGCTAATATAATTGAAAATACTAGTGTGCAGCAACCTGTAAAAACAGAAGTTGTTGGTCAGAAGGAATCTGAGTCTAAAGCTGTTGCAAAACAAGAAATAAACCTAGAGAAAAATTCTCAAGAATTAACAACTAGTGAAATTGAAAAACTTAAAACAGATAAAACAGATTTGAAAACATTATCAAAAATTAGTTCTGGAAGCGAAGTTGATAAAATTTTCATAAAAGCTAATAAAATTGAAAATGCTAGTGTGCAGCAACCTGTAAAAACAGAAGTTATTGGTCAGAAGGAATCTGGTTCTAAAACTGTTGAAATACAAGAAATAAACCCAGAGAAAAATTCTAAAGAATTAACGACCAATGAAATTGAAAAAGTTAAAGCAGATAAAACAGATTTGAAAACATTGTCAAAAATTAATTCTGGAAGCGATGTTGATAAAATTTTCATGAAATCTAATAAAATTGAAATTTTTAGTGCTCAACAACCTTTAAAAACAGAAGCAGTTGGTCAGAAGGAATCTGAATCTAAAACTGTTGCAAAACAAGAAGTAAATCCAGAGCAAATTTCTAAAGAAATTGACACTAGTGAAATTGAAAAGGTTAAGGTAGATAAAGCCGATTTGAAAACTTTTACAAAACTTAATTTGGTGAAAGATGATGTTAAGGAATTTAAACTTGATGAAAGCAGTAAATTGAAGAGTGAGCTTGCTCCAACAGATAAGAGCGAAACAAAGCAAAAAGTTGATAATAATGCTCCTCTGAAAAATGAAACAACAGTTTCAACATCTCAAAAAGTTTCTGAGAAGGAATTACCAACTGTAAAGGAAGTATCAGAACAAGTAAATGTTAAAAATGATAATAAGGAAGTAAAGAGTACTGCAAATAATGTTGTTCAGGAAATTCCAAATCATAAAGAAAAGAGTGTTGTTGAAAATATCAAAGATGATAAACAAGTTGCTGAGGTTAGTACAAAGGGTAACCCGAAAAATGAGGAGACAATTTCTTCTGAAAACAAAAAAGTATCTGTAAAAATTAAGGGGGAAGTTAAGTCTGTAACTAACAAAACTGATAATACTTCCGAGGCAAAACCTGAGAACTCAAGCAAAAATATGTCTAACTCAGAGAAAAATAATTCAGAATCTGGTTTAAATAATGCATCAAAACAATCAGCGAGTAATTATGATGTAAATGCGAATAAAATTGGGCATGAAATCGGGTTTAACAATGTTTTAAAAGATGAAGCTATAAAAGCAGTAGAGATAAAGCATAAAGTAAATGTAGATGATGAAAACTTAAAGGGACAAAAAATTGTAAAGTCAATTGAAGTGATAAAAGAGATTGCAAAGTTTATTTCAAAACAAGAACGAGGCAGTTTATCATTTGATATTAAGCCCGAAAGTTTGGGTAAAATGAAAATATCTCTCGATACAGTTGATCATGTAATTAAAGCATCTATTGAAGTAGAAAATGAGCAGGCAAAACAATTGGTAGAAAAGAACATTCATAAGTTACATCAAGAATTAAGTGAAAGTGGTATTCAATTAAACTCACTAAATATTTCTCTTGGCAATCCCAAGCAAAATAAAAACGACAAGCAAATTAATAACAATAATAAGAATAGAGATTCAAAACAAAATCAAGAAAACCTTGAGACAGTTGAAGATAAACAAACTAAATCATTAGGCTATAATACTTACGAATTTATAGCATAGGAGTAAACCATGGTTGAAAATATTATTACTACCGCAGCAAATGCAACACCGCAATATGCAACTGAGAGCAAAAGTTCAATGGATAAGGATGCTTTCTTACGATTAATGATTGCTCAATTACAAAATCAAGACCCTCTTGAACCAATGGATGGTACTGATTATTCAGCACAATTGGCGCAGTTCAGTTCCTTGGAGCAGCTAAATAATATCAATGAGAGTCTTAATAATAGTATTGATGCAAACTACTTGCTCACCCAATCTGTTAACAATACAATGACCGCTACATTGATCGGCAAAGATGCTAAAATTGCTGGTAAGACAATTGCTTATAACGGGCAAGACAAAACTCAGTTTGGTTATGAATTACCGGCTAATGCAAAGGATTTAACAATAGTCGTTAAAGATGCTTCAGGAAATACAGTAAAAACATTTGATAGTTTAGAAACTAAAGAGGGTACCCATAAACTAAATTGGGATTTTACCGATAATAATGGCAGTCAAGTAAATAAAGGTAATTACACTTTTGAATTATCGGCCAATACCCTCAATGGTGAAAAAATGACAGTAGCACAATATTTAGTTGGAACAATAGATGGCGTGAAATTTGGAAGTTCAGGAACCTCATTACTTGTAAATGGATTAGAGTATTCAATAGCCGATGTATTCGAAATATTACAACCTGAAACATCTGGTTAAACGTAAAAAGGTGAAAAAATGTCACAAATGATCAATGGTATTAAGGTCCCATTTGTACCGATAATTACCTCAAATCATCCGGTAAATAAGGTAAAAGAAGGGGAGACAACTTTTGATTCAATCTTTAAGAAGGAGTTTGAAAAGCTTAAGTTTTCAAACCATGCGACAAAAAGAATTGAATCTCGTGAAATAGAGTTGTCAAGCGGAGATTTGGATAAGCTTCAGAATGCTGTTGAAAAAGCTGAAGCAAAAGGTGCTAAAGACTCGCTTGTAATGATGAACAATAAAGCATTTATAATTAATATTCCTAACAAAACTGTAATTACAGCATTAGACGTTAATAGTAGCAGTGAAAATATATTTACAAACATAGATAGTGTAGTATTTGCATAATTAAATAACTTAACAAACAGGCGGGACCTTTCAAGGACGCCTAGATTCAACCGACTGATAGACGTTGAATCATTTAAAAACATAATCCTTTGGAGGGTGTAATGTCTCTTATCAATTCCCTATTTGCCGGAGTATCCGGTATTCGTAATCATCAATCAATGTTAGATGTTATAGGTAATAACATTGCTAACGTAAATTCAATTGGTTATAAAGGCAGTAGAGTTACTTTTAGTGATACCTTTAATCAATTCATACGTTATGGAACAAATCCAACTAGCTCTGCCGGTGGTACAAACACATTTCAAGTTGGTTTAGGAATGAAACTTAATTCAGTTGATAGAAACTGGGGCCAAGGTACATTTGAAAGAACCGGTATTACAACTGACTTAGCATTACAAGGCGATGGTCTTTTTGTAATGAAGAAAAACGGTGAGACTTTTTATTCCAGAGCAGGCGCATTTATTTTTGATGCAAGCGGTCAATTAGTTAATCCACAAAATGGAGCAATTGTTCAAGGAAAAGTTGCAACAAGTGATGGAACAGTTCCCTCGGGAAATAATTTAGAAAATATTATTGTTGATGCCAAGTTTGAGACTTCCTGCAGTTCCAACAACAAAGGTTTCTTGGGATGGAAACCTTGATAGTGCATCATCTTTAACTAGATCTGAAGATTTTGTTCAAACTGGAAATGTTAAAGAGTTCAGTGGCAGTTGGTACTGTTCAATCAAGTGATTCAAAGGTTTATGATGAATCAGGGAAATGAGTATACCTTTAAAACTGATTATGAAAAAATGGCTGACAACACTTTTAATCTTACTTATCAATTATTAGATTCAGAGGGAAATCCCACAACTCCTGCAGTTGGTCCAACTACAGTTCCCGTAACATTTGATCCGGCTTCTGGCGAAATGGTTTCTTTAGCTGGCAATAATCCTCCTCAAGCTATTGTTATCCAAGATTCTAATTTAAATATCGATTTTAATTTTGATGCAACTGCAGTAAAGCAACATACCACTGAAACATTAAGTTCAGTAGTTGATAGCAATAGGAAACCAACAATAGTTTCTGGAACAGTTTCGATATTTGATTCTCTTGGAAACGCACACTCAATGACCTTAAAGTATACAAAAATTGACGACAATAACTGGAAGTGGACTACTGAAATGCCAACATCTAGTGGAACATTATCTGGAAATGAAGGAAGTATTACTTTTAATTCCGATGGTTCAATAGCTTCTATCGCTCCTAATCCTCCAGTAATAACATTTTCTCCGGTTGGTGGTGCTGCAGAAGAGAATATGGTTCTTGACTTAGGAGAAGGTTTTGAAGGAATAACTCAAATATCAGGTAGTTCAGTTGTTTCGGCAGCTTCACAAAATGGTTCTGCTGCTGCTTCTTTAGCAAATATTAGTATTGATCAATACGGATATATTGAAGGAGTTTTCACCAATGGTCAATCCAGAAAATTAGCTCAAATACTTATATCTACATTTCCAAACAGAAATGGATTAACAAGTGTTGGTGAAAATATGTTCACAGTTTCAGCTAATGCTGGTGAACCTTATATCAGCGAACCAGGTGAATCGAGTAATACAACAATTCAATCGGGTGCTTTGGAACAATCAAATGTAGATCTTTCTGAAGAATTTACAAGAATGATTGTTTCTCAAAGAGGTTTCCAAGCAAACTCAAGAGTAATAACGGTCTCCGATACATTGCTACAAGAAATCACAAACTTAGTTAGATAATTCTTAAATATACCGGGGATCATTAAATTGGTCCCCTATTTTATTTATTAAAAACACTAAATAATAATTGCCAGGTGGCTAATATTGAGCAATTATTTTTACTCTTTTCTTCAATAAATCCCTCTTTTTAATCAAATTCAATCAATTTTCTATTTTTTATTTGGATGGCATACCAATTGAACTATTATATAAAAATAATGGAGAATGGGTATGGCAAACGAAGAAGTAAAAACAGAAGAAAAAAGTGAAAAGCCCCCCAAAAAAGGCTTCAATTTTAAGATAATAATCATCGGATTACCTCTATTTATAATTCAGTTAGTTTTGGTGTATTTCATTACTGCCACTTTTTTAGTAAAAAGTGCTCCATCTTCTAATGTTAATGAAAATGGTGAAATAGTTGAAAATGTTGATGAAAAAGAAGCAGAGGAACTTGGTCCGCAGAGTATTTATAGTATTGATGATTTAATTATAAATCCATCAGGAACAAATGGACAACAATTATTGCTTTTATCCGTTGGATTTGGTGTTTCTAGTGAAGAAAAAGTTGCAGAGCTAAAGCTAAAAGAGATAATCATTAAAGATTTAATTCTTAACACCATCTCTCAAAAATCTCTATCGTCATTAAGTAAAGTAGAATTGAAAGACTCTTTAAAATTGGAAATTGCAATGAAAATAAATTCGGCAATTCCAGATGCTAAAATAAATAATGTTTATTTCAGTAAATATGTGTTGAATTAAAATGGCTGAAGTATTATCACAACAAGAAATAGATGCACTATTGAGCAGTAATTCTGTGCATGAGCAAGATAGATCTCAAGGAGCAAATGCTAGGGTTGAAAAAGAAGCGATTCCTTTTGATTTTAGGCTTCCCAATCGGATCTCAAAAAATCAATTAAGAACTATTCATAACATTAATGAAAACTTTGCAGAAATGTTGAGTTCTTATTTGATGTCAAAACTGCAATCAATTGTTACATGTAATGTTACTTCAGTTGATCAGATTTATTATTCAGAATATGTATTATCAGTTTCTGATCCAGCATGTTTGTTCACTTTTGATATAGCAAATACTGATATTAAAGGAATTTTAGAACTAAGCTCAGAATTTGCTTTTGCATTAATTGATAGAATGTTAGGCGGCAATGGCAAAGGAAAGAAAAATTCGCAAGTTATTACACCAATTGAACAAAAAGTTCTTGAAGTAGTTGTTAGAAAAAACCTTCAAGACCTTAGTAAAGCTTGGCAAATAATTGGAGATTATAGATTTGATATAGACAAATTTGAACCTGATATAGATTTCGTTCAAATTACATCACAAAGTGAAAGTGTACTACTGATAACATTCGAGATTCACATTGGGGAAGAAACCTACATGATGAACCTCTGTTTTGCTACATATGCTTTTGATACAATACTTTCAAAGTTAACGAGTCAAAATTTATCTTCAATACGACCGATTAAATACCAAGGTACAACAGCTCAAAATATTCTAATCGAGCACTTGAAAAAAACCCAACTTAATCTTGATGTTGAATTTGGAAAATCCTCAATTTCTTTTCGTCAGCTAATAAATCTTAAAGTTGGAGATGTAATACGCTTAAACACACAATTAGGTGATGAAATTAAAGTAAGTGTTGAAAAGAAACATATGTTTAATGGCATTACAGGTATAGTTAACAACCACAAAGCAGTAAAAATTACAAAAAAGATAGATAAAAGGAAGAGCTAAAATGGCAAACAAAGATGAAAAAACTGTTGAAGAATCAAAGGTTAAGTCTGACTCAAAAGGGCATACAGATATGAGTGAGGAAGAAGCCGAAGCTCAAATGCTTGCCGGACTTGAGAATGAAAATTCTAATAATTCTGTAGATGCAAGTATCGCAGATTTTCCAAATTTCAATGAATCCAAAAAGAAAGGTTTCTTTGAAGCTGATAAATTAGATTTTCTAAAAGACCTCCAGCTAAATGTTTATATAGAACTAGGCAGAACTATGATGGAAATCAAAGATATCTTAGAATTGGAAAGAGGTTATGTAATTGAATTAGAAAAACTTGCTAGTGAACCTGTTGATGTTTACGTAAATAACAAGAAAATTGCAGAAGGCGAAGTTGTTGTTATTGATAAACATTTTGGGATAAGGATTACAAATCTTCTTGAAACAAATGAAAGATTATTGGGGATGAAATAGTGGGAACTTGGGATATTCTACAAATATTTTTAATACTTGGTGTAATGATGGGAATTATGTACGGATTATTATACTTAGTCAAAAAGTATCTCTACTCATTTGAAAAAAAAGGTGATAACAACTCAAAAATTAAAATAATTTCTACACAAGCCATTCTTCCTAAAAGGTATGTATCTGTAATTCAGTTTAATGATAATATTTATTTGCTTGGAGTTTCTGATCAATCTATAAACCTAATAGATAAACTTGAAAATGATTTCATGGAAACCAATAACTTGGATGAAGAGAACAAGCCGAAACAAAATTTCTTAAACTTGTTAAAAAGCAACATGGGAATAAAATGAAAAAATTATTCCTAACTTTTATTATTGCTAGCTCACTTTTTTTATCTACAGAAAATATAAACGCACAAAATTCAAAAGGAGTGCCTTTACCAAATATTGGAATTAATGTTGGAACTTCAGATAACCCTGAAGATTTAGCAGTTACCCTACAATTATTATTGTTACTTACAATTCTTTCGCTTGCACCTTCAATATTTATAATGACAACTTCTTATCTAAGGATAATAATTGTATTTCACTTTTTAAAATCTGCATTGGGTACACAGCAAATGCCGCCTAATCAGCTTTTGGCAGGTGTTGCACTCTTTGTAACTTTCTTTGTGATGAGCCCGACATGGAATGAGTTTAACGACAAAGCCTTGCAGCCTTATATGAAACAAGAAATTAATATTGATGAAGCTTATGAAAAAGGAATTGCACCGATTAGAACTTTTATGCTAAGAAATACGCGTCCTGAAGAATTAAAATTTTTTTTACAATTAGCTAATTTAGATCAACCTAAAACACAAGCTGATCTTGAATTACATGTTTTAATACCAGCATTTGTACTTGGTGAATTAAGAGCCGGATTTATAATTGGGTTCTTTCTTTTTATACCATTTGTAATGGTGGATATGATTGTGTCAAGCGTTTTAATGTCAATGGGTATGATGATGCTTCCGCCAATGATGATTTCAATGCCATTTAAAATACTTTTGTTCATTTTGGTTGATGGCTGGACTTTAGTAATCGGTTCAGTTGTAAGGGGGATAAATTAATGTCAATTGATCTAGTTATTGAAATTTTAAGCGAATCTTTTTTTGTTGTACTATTAATCCTGCTTCCTATTCTGGGTTCAGGACTAATTATAGGTGTAATTATATCAATATTTCAAGCAGCTACTTCTATTCAAGAATCTACATTAACTTTTGTGCCTAAAATAATAATTACAGCAGTTGCTATAATTGTTTCATTACCATTTATCACTGATAAAATGATGTCATTTACGTACAGGATTTTCAACATTATTGAAACGGCTGTAAAATGACTGAAATATTAATTGCAGATTTTCTAACCGGTCTAATGATATTTATTAGAATTGCAGCGATGTTTGCATTTGCTCCATTATATAGCAACACTGTAATCCCAACTTTGGTTAGAGCGGCTCTTGCTCTTGTAATTACATACATTCTATTTTTTAATGTTGAAACCTATCCTTTTACAGAAAATGATCATTATATATTCATAATTGTCTTTGCAGTTAAGGAAGCTTTTGTTGGAATAATAATGGGTTTTGTTCTAAGCATTGTCTTTCAAGGTATCTCTTTTGCAGGTTTACTAGTTGGTAGAGATATGGGTTTAGCAATGTCTTCAATGTTTGATCCTGTAACCGGTGATGATGGAAACATCATTGCAACATTACTTTCCATGGCAGCAATAATAGTATTTATTTTAATAAACGGGCATCATTTTATTGTTGAATCTTTATCCTATTCATTTAAGGTAATTCCATTAGGTACATTTGAAGTAACAGAAAGTGCTTTTAACCTAATTATTAAGTATTCTGGCAGCATTTTTATTTTAGCAATCAAAATATCTGCTCCAATAATTGTTGCATTCTTTTTGGTGCATCTTGCAAGTGGTATAATCGCTCGTGTAAGTCCATCATTCCAAGTTTTTTTCGTTTTATTACCACTTAAAATTGGATTAGGAGTATTTCTAATTATTCTAGTTATGCCGTTATATATCTATCTATTTAGAACATTGTTGTATGAATACGAAGACAAATTATTAACAATTGTAAGGGCGTTAAGCAATATCAATGGCTGATTCAGACGGACAAGAAAAAACCGAACAAGCGACAGGTAAGAAATTACTTGATACTAGAGATAAAGGCCAGGCACCAAAAAGCCAGGAGCTCAATTCTCTTGCAGTTTTTTCGGTAGGGTTGTTGGTTCTATTTTTCACAAAAGAATACGTGGGACTTAAACTATGGAGTATGACTACATATATCTTTTCCTCGCTTGATACACTAGAAATTAGCGTAAATATTTTAACAATGTATGCTACCCAAGGGTTTGTATTTTTCTTTGCAACATTATTTCCAGTTTTCCTTGGAATAATTATAATATCATTAGTAGTTGGGTATGGGCAAGTTGGATTTAAGATCACTCCCAAAGCACTTGCACCCAAATTATCAAAATTAGATCCAATTAAGGGATTTAAAAATAGTTTTTTATCAACTCGTCCATTAGTAGAAGTGTTAAAATCAATTGCAAAATTAGGAGCAATTGGGATATTCTCTTATTTTATTATGGAAGACATGGTTCTAGATTCTATAGGTTTAGTCAACTTTACAGTACCTGAAATAGTTAATTACATGTTAGACTATTCCATCGAATTTTTGTGGAGAGTTTCAATTGTATATGCTGTTATAGCTTTTATAGATTTTGCTTATCAAAAATCAAAATTCAAAAAAGATTTGATGATGACGAAACAAGAAGTAAAAGAAGAAAACAAGCAAACTGAAGGTGATCCGTTAGTTAAGTCTCAAATTAGAGGAAAACAAATTCAGATGGCACGCAATAGAATGTTGGAAGCCGTACCTAAAGCGGATGTTGTTGTTACTAACCCGACTCACTATGCTGTAGCACTAAAATATGAAATTGGAAAAACAACGGCTCCAAAAGTTGTGGCAAAAGGTAAAGATTTACTTGCTCAAAAAATTAAATCTATTGCAAAAGAAAATAATGTGCCACTTCATGAAGATGTTCAACTTGCTAGAGCTCTTTATAAAAATTGCGAAGTTGGTCAAGAAATACCAGATGATTTATTTAAAACAGTAGCTAAAATATTAGCCTATATATACAAATTAAAGAATGAAAAGAAAAAGAGAAGTATAATTTGATAATGGAAAAGTTTCTAAAAAATACAGATATACTTTTTGCCTTTGGAATTATCTTTATTCTTGGATTAATGATAATTCCATTGCCGCCATTCTTTTTGGATTTGTTTTTAGCAGTAAATATCAGCTTAGCTATTTTAATCCTAATTGCATCTTTGTATATAAATTCGCCTCTAGAAATATCAGCTTTCCCTGGACTTTTATTGGTGCTTACTATTTTCAGACTTTCATTAAATATAAGTTCAACAAGGCTAATATTATTGGAAGGATATGCCGGTGAAGTAATTGAAACATTCGGAAGTTTCGTTGTTGGCGGAAGTTACATAGTTGGGTTTATTGTTTTCTTAATCATTGTAATCATTCAGTTTTTGGTAATTGTAAAAGGTTCTGGACGTATATCTGAAGTTGCCGCAAGATTTACATTAGATGCAATGCCAGGTAAGCAAATGGCTATTGATGCCGATTTAAATAGTGGAATTATTACAGAAGTTGAGGCCAGAACCAGACGTGATGACATTGCAAGAGAAGCTGAATTTTTTGGATCGATGGATGGTGCTTCAAAATTTGTAAAAGGAGATGCTATTGCCGGACTTATTATTAATGCCATAAACATTGTTGGTGGTATTATAATTGGAGTTGTAGAGAGAGGATTAAGCGCACCTGAAGCACTTCAAAGTTATACAATTCTAACTATTGGTGATGGTTTGGTTTCTCAAGTCCCAGCATTACTTATTGCTACAGCAGCTGGTATGGTTGTAACAAAAAATGCAGGTGGAAAATCACTTGATAGCCAGATGAAGTCTCAGCTTTTCTCTAATCCCAGAGTGCTTGGTACGGTTTCAGCAACTATTCTTTTGTTTTCAATAGTTCCAGGGATGCCAACATTACCATTCTTAACACTTGGTGGAGGATTAGCACTAACAACATTTTTAGTAAATAAAAATAAAAAAGCAACTTTAATAAGTGATTCCTTAGATGAAGAAACAAAAACTGAAGAAAAGGAAGAAAAAGTTGAAGGTTATTTACAAGTTGATCCGGTTGAGGTAGAAATAGGTTATGGATTAATATCATTAGTTGATGATAGCCAAGGTGGGAACCTATTCCAGAAGATTTCATCAACAAGAAAATTTGTTGCTTTGGAATATGGAGTTTTAGTTCCACCTGTTAGAGTTCGAGATAATCTACAACTGAAGCCAAATGAATATATCATAAAAATCAAAGGAAATGTTGTAGCCCATTATGAGATTTATTCAGATAGATATTTAGCAATGAACTCTGGAAATATTAGTGAAAAACTAAGTGGAATTCCTACTAGGGATCCAGCGTTTGGTTTAGATGGTTTTTGGATTTCAGATCAGGAAAAAGATAAAGCTGAATTAGTTGGATACACAGTAGTTGATGCTGTCTCCGTTCTATCTACACATTTGCAAGAAACAATTAAGAAGAATTTTGATAAGATTCTTACAAGACAATCAGTTAAAAAATTACTTGAAAACTTAAAACAAGATTACCCTGCAGTAATTGAAGATATAAGTCCAGAGGCTCTTCCACTTGGATCAATTCAAAAAGTATTGCAAAACTTATTGAGAGAGTTAATCCCAATTAAAGATTTGGTTCAAATATTAGAATCATTAATTGACTATTCCAAAGTGACAAAAAATATTGAAGTGTTAACTGAGTATGTAAGACATTCACTCGGTGATAGTATTGCTAGTTTGTATAAAGATTCAAATAATTTAATTCATGCTGCAGCAATTGGTGAAAGCTTAGAAGAGTATATTACAAACTCATTAGCCAAGCAAGGTGATGCTACACAAACACTTGGTTTAACACCAGATATGTTATCAACCTTAAATAAATCAATTCAAGAGCAATTAGAGAAATTTAAACAATTGGGTTATGTCCCAATTTTCTTAACATCAGCAACAATAAGACCATATTTGTTTAGATTAATTAATTCATCATTCCCGGATATAGTAATTCTATCATTTACAGAACTACCTGCAAATATTGAAATAGAGTTTATTGGGAAAATAGGAGTCTAGAATGCAGATCAAAAAATTTGTTGGCACAACATTAAAAGAAGCAATTGCAGATATGAAAGATGAATTTGGTGGTGAAGCAATTGTGCTAAGCACCAAGGTGATTGAAGATTATTCTAATGGAGTAGAACAAAAGCTTTTTGAAATTACAGCAAGTTTAGATGATGAAGACAACTATGAAATAAAAAAGAAAGATCCGGTTAAGCATAAGAATTTTGAAACAGAAATGAAAAAATTAACTGAGAAAATTTATGGAGTTCCAGCATATTCTCAAAATTTAAATAGGCAAAAAGAACAGCAATCAAAAACTGGGACTAATCTAAACCAGGCGGAAGTTGATGAAATTAGAAACTTATTAAGCAACAAAGATGTTTCTGAGAACAACATAAAAAAAGTTATTAAAATGATTTCGCAATATTCTCCTTTTGTTAATGAAAATAATAAGGAAGAATATATAACATCAACATTAGCATCTCTAATTCCAACAAGTGATTTTGAATTGCAAAAAAATGGTGGACAAAAAGTAATTTCTATAGTTGGTCCAACCGGAGTTGGTAAAACAACTTGTATTGCTAAACTTGCTATAATCTCTAAGATATTGCACAACTTGAATATCGGGTTGATATCGATTGATACTTATCGACTTGGTGCATTAGATCAACTAAAAATCTTTTCGGAAATATCTAATATTGATTTTCTTGTGGCTTATGAACCAAAAGATATTACAAAATTTATGAAAAAGTTTAAGGATAAAGATATTGTCTTTATTGATACTGTCGGGAGAAGTCAAAACAACACAAAATTGCTCAATTCAATTAATCAGTTTTTAAAAGTCACTAAAATTGATGAAACATATTTAGTCCTAAATAGCACAAGTGATTATAAAATTATGCTGGATGTTGCTAAAAAATTTAAAGTACTAAATTATAATGGAATAGTCTTTTCCAAACTGGATGAAGCAGTTTCATTTGGCAATATTCTGAATCTTGTTGAGGAAATTAAAGTACCAATTAAGTATTTAACAAATGGGCAAGTGATTCCAGATGATATTATTGCCGCTGATAGTGAATTTATTGCCAACATGATAGTTTCTGGGAAAATCAATTAATGATTGGTCAAGCAAAAAGATTGTATGAATTAAATTCGTTGTTAAACGCAAAAGATTCCGTACAGGATAGCGCAAGAATTATCTCGGTTACTTCCGGGAAAGGCGGTACTGGCAAATCTTTTATTTCAAGCAATTTAGCTTACGATTTGGCGAAAGGCGGAGCAAAAGTATTGCTAATTGATTTAGATATTAATCTTTCCAATCTCGGTACCTTTTTCAATATTTCTTCAAAAAAAAGTATTTATCATTATTTAAGTTATGATTTTGGATTGGAAGATGTCATTTTTAACTATAATGAAAATATAGACATTATTCTAGGTGAGTCAGGCAAACTTGATCATCCTGAATTTACTGAAGAAAAGGTAACGGTTTTTTTTAATGATTTACATAGAATTTCGTCCAAATATGACTATGTTATTTTTGACACAGCTTCAGGAATTAGTAAACCTACAATCCAATTACTAAATAATTCTGATGAAATAATTATTGTGTCAACACCGGAACCTACTTCAGTTATGGATGCTTATGTTGTTGTTAAAATGCTTAAAAGTAGTGGTTTTTCAAGTGAAATAAACATTATTGTTAATAAATGTGCTAATAAAATTGAAGGGCAAAGCGCCTTCGATAATCTTGAAAAAGCTGTTTCTCACTTTCTTAAATCCAAAGTAAATTTCCTGGGAGAATTAATTTATTCCCAAAGTGTTGTAAAATCCATTCAAAACCAATTTTTACTTCTTTCTTCGGATAATTCTTCAGAAATATCCCACCAATTACATCATATTTCATCAAAAATTACTATACCTACAATTGGTTAATAATAACCACACCGCAAATCAATAAACAATCAAAACAGGCTAAAATCGAATAAATCCTTAAGATTATTGTTGGTATGTTCTTTGAATTTAATATAGTCAGGAGAACTAAAATGAGTAAAATAATAATGAATATCGGACTATTGCTTTTTTTTCTATCGATAATAATTTTTAGTCAACAAGGGATGTTAGTTCATGATGTTTTAGTAAAATCATTTGTCATCTTTTTTGTGGCAACAATAATTTTAACAATTCTAGCTCTTTCATTCATTAGAGCAATCAACAAAGCATCAATAGAAAAACAAAAAAATTTTTACAGCTAATCTTTTAGGGATAATGCAATATGGATAATACCACACTTTGGACAGAATTTAAGACAGAACCTACAAGCGGAACCAAGAAGCAAATAATGTTAAATTATACCAACTTGGTTCACTATGTAATTCACAATTCAAAGTTTATGAATTTAAATGTTGTTGAGGAAAAAGATTATTTTCAGTTTGGCGTGGAAGGATTGAGTGAAGCGATTGACAGATTTGATCCGGAGTTTGGAACTAAGTTTGAAACCTATGCAATTCAAAGAATAAGAGGGAAAATAATTGACGAATTGAGAAAACTTCAAATTAAACCTAGGACAAATTATCAGAACCAAGATTCAAATAAAGTATTCTATAGGAATGTTTCTATAGATCAACCTTTTGATAATGAAGATGGGTTTTCTCTTTCGGATATTATTCCATCAGAATATGAAACGCCGGATGATGAATTTCAAATTAATGAAGAAAAGGAACTTCTTGTTCAAGCCATAAAAAAATTAGCTGAACGAGATAGACTGATTATAACTCTCTACTACTACGAACACATGAACTATAAAGAAATTTCACAAGCTCTAGATATTACCGTTTCAAGAGTTTCTCAGCTTCATAGTAAAATTATGAAAGATTTAAAAAAACAGATTGAAAAACAATATGACTAACAATTCATCTCAAAATATTAATGATAAACAAGAAAGAGTATTAAATATACTTTCTAATGTTTACAACGTTCCCAGTATTCCACAAGTGGTTTTTGAAGTCTCCAATATTATTGAAGACCCAAAAACAAGTGCTTCAATACTAGGTAGAATGATAAGTAACGATCAAGGTTTAGTAACAAAAATATTAACTGTTGCTAACTCGCCTTTGCATGGTTTACCAAGAAGAGTTTCTACTATTGATTTTGCAATTGTTGTTTTAGGATTTAATCAGGTTAAGAATATTGTATTAGCGCTTTCTATGATGGAAACTTTAAAAGTTACCGGTGAAGCAAAATTTGACCAAAAGAAATATTGGATTCATTCTATTCTAACAGCTGCTGCTGCAAAAAGAATTGCAGATGATTTAGGTTACCAAGCAAGTGGTGAAGTTTTCACAGCAGGACTTTTACATGATTTGGGTATTCTGATCATTCATAAGTTTTTCAACATTGAGTTTAAGGAAATTATTAAATCAGTAAATTCTAGACAGTTAACCTACCTTGAAGCCGAAGAATTACATCTTGGATTAACACATCAAGAAGTTGGTAAATTTTTAGTAGATAGATGGAACTTACCGGTTGCTATTGCTGATGTAATAAATTATCATCATAAACCTTCCCAATCTGAGAACAATAGAGAGTTAGTAGCATTAGTTCATTTAGCTGATTACATGACCAAGCATTTTATGATTGGTGATTTTAGTTGGGACAATAATACAACTTTGGACCCCGAAACTATTGAAATTTTAAGATTAGGGGATGAAGATTATTTAGAGAATTTCATATTTAGCTATAAAGAATTATTTGAAGATCAAATAGCAGCAATAAATTTATAATCAAACAAAATAAGGGTGACTCAAAATGGAAGAACACGAAATTCAAGACAGAAAGAAAGCATCAGAACTTGCGTTATCTAACGTATATAATTTGCCTACTATGTCTGTCACAATGTTAGAAGTATCAAAACTTCTAGATGATCCATCAACAAACACTGCGGCTTTAAGCAGAATGATAGGAAAGGATCAAGGATTATCAACCAAAATATTATCAATAGCAAATTCGCCGTTGTATGGTTTAACAAGAAAAGTATCAACTATTGATTTTGCAATACTAATTATTGGATATCAAGATATTAAGAATATTGTTGTTGCTCTTACTATGGTTGATTCATTCAAAAATAAATCTGATAAATTTCTTGACCAAAATGAATTTTGGCAACACTCTATGCTAACGGGAACGGCATGTAAAAGAGTTGCTGAAGATCTTGGCTTTAGAATTGGAAGCGAAGCTTTTGTTGCCGGTTTACTTCATGATCTTGGTGTTCCAGTAATGCATAAATTTTTTAAAAGTGAATTTGAATCAATTGTAAACGAATTTACTAGTTCTGGTGAGTCAATTTTAGAAGTTGAAAGAAAACATTTAGGATTAGATCATCAAGATATTGGCAACTACTTAGCTAACAAATGGCATCTACCTGAGCATTTATCAAAAAGTATTTTATATCATCAAAAACCAAGTGAAGCACCAGAAAAAGATGTGCTTACTTCAGTTGTTCATTTAGTTGACTACATGACTCAAAAACTGGAAGTTGGTTTATTCTATCTAGATAAAGGTATGGAGTTAGATGAATCCGTATTAGAAACTTTAGGAATTGGTGAAGTTAGTGAACTAGACCAATTTGTTGAAAGTTACAGAGAACTTTTTAATAACGAATTAAACTCAGACTTATTTGTAAAATGATATTGCATAAAGAAAATACTGTGCATGCTGAACTTCTTTACAAATCGATTAATGATTTATCATTATTTGAGGATAAGAATTATAAGCCTGAATATGGCTTGAGTGAATTAAAGCAATTAGAAAAATATTCATATTTTATTCAAAACCTGATGGCTTTTGAAAGAGAAATCAAGGATGATTCTAATATAAAAATCCTTATGGAAAGATTTCTGATTTACTTAAAAGGTATAATTCCGGTTAAAGCGGTTGCATTATTATTTCATAATGAGATTAAAAGGGAGTTGGTTCCTGTTGATGAAGAAGATGATTCGAATATTGTAACAACAATGAAACACTTTAATCAGCAAGGAATTTTTAGTGCAATTTACTCCGAGAAAAAAACAATAACTGTTCCAGAACTTGAAAGCTATAATTCAGATGGTCCAAAATTATTTTATTTAATATTTCCTGTCTATGATGATAAAAAGAATTTAGGAATACTTTCTTTGTTGACTTCTCTAAGCGAAAAAAATATTAGTGAGCTTGAAAAGAAGAACATCAACATGTTTTTAAATCTCTTACTTGGAAAATTAGAGAAGTTAAGGCTGATGGAAAAATTAAACGAAACTTTTGAGGAGCTACAAACATATCAAGCAAAGCTTTCAAATGATTTTAGGCTTTCTGCAATTGGAGAATTAACAGAAGGAATAGTTGAAGATATTATTACTCCATTACAAGTAATTACAAGCAATGTTGATATCTTAAAATCCGAAGCGAAAAATAATATTGAGCTTTCTCAAATAAAATCACAAATCAAGAAAATAGATACTGTTATAGGAAGGCTTGTAAAGTTTGCAGATGTAAATCATAAAGATGTAAAAATTAAACCATGCAATTTGAATGATATTATAAAAGACTATTTTCATCTGATCAAATCGACATTAGAGAATGCTAATTTTGAATGTATATTAGATTTTGAAACCGATCTTCCTTCCATACTTAGTCACCCTAATTATGTTTATCAATTACTGACAAATATTTTCTCAGTTATAAAGAGTTACAAAACCCGAAAGGGCGGTATAATTATGCAAACCAGATATAAAGCAGATACCATAATTCTTAGAGTTATAACAACGAGCGGAATATCAGATGGTCAAGAGAAAAACAGAGAGGAAGTTCAAAGAAATCTATCACTTAGCATTATTAAGAACTTAATGAAAAAACATGAAGGTAAGCTGGAATTTGATTCGTTTGAAAATAGTGGAGCTGCTTTAATATTAAAATTCCCATTGAAAAGAAAAATTAGAAAATGAAAAAGATTTTCACTCAAATATTTTTAGGTATGTGTTTTAGTGCAAGTACTTTTGCCCAGAGTAAAAGTAATTCTTGGTACCTAAACGGTATTTCAATTATTGACGAGATTAAAAAAGAAATTTATTTTATAGAGAATGCCGATAGGCTTATAACGAGCGGTGTTATTTTGTTTGAGTTAGCTTTCTTAATTATGATCCTTTACTACTGGAAAAAAACACGTTTTGAATCTAAAAGTATTGATGAAAATAAGTACAAAAAGAATATTAAAGCATTACGCGATGAAAGAATAAAACCAGTTATCAATAATTCGGTTACTAAAAAAAGAAATTCTTTAGGAAAAATAATTAACCTAAATACGCTAAACGGTAAAACAATTTGTGCAAAAGCAAAAGAATTAAACATCTCGAAAGGTGAACTTTATTTAGCAGCAAAAATCAAACAATTATCTAGTCAAACAAGATGAAAGAAATAATTAAAAATATGATTGATTTTGATGAAATAACTAGAGTTCGTAGCTCAGTTGGATCCATTTTTCATATGCCGAAAAAAAACAGTTTGGTAAGTTTAATTCCATTGGAACATTATAAAAATTCCGTTAAAGTGTTAATAAATGGGAAATTATTTTTAGCACAAATTGATGAAGGAATTCCCCTAAATGAAGAGATTATTGCATTAGTTATTGAAGATAAACCATTTACTCTTTCTCTTAATTTGGCTCATTATTTCCATAAGAATCAATCCTTTTTGTTGGATCAAATAATTGCAAAGTTAAACATCAAAAACAATACAACAACACGAACAGCTTTAACAGATATAATAAATAATGAATTACCTGTTATTAAATCAAAGTGTCTGCAGTTAGAAGAACTAACCAAAGTTATTAAAGTAAAAGACTTGGAATTATCACTTCTTATAAACCTAGTATGGCATTATAAAGAAGAGGAGTTTATATCACTAAAGGATTTATTTGAAAATCTTTTCGTTAATCCATTCAGTGATGTTGTTGATAACATATTTAGAACTCTAAAAGAAATACTATTTGCTGAAGAAGATAATTACTTACAAAGTCAATTAAATTCAAAACTAATATTTAATGAGAATAGTGATTATTCTCATGCGATTGGAAAACAAACAGAAATAATATATGGGCTGATAAAATATTTGAATGAAACCAAAGTAAAAAATAATTCCATTAGATATGATTTTATCAAATACAGCACAATTTATATATTGCAAAAATCTGTCTTCAAAGATTTTGATTTTTTCCCAGACTTTTTGGTTATAAGAAGAAACAACTCACTCTCCTTAATAAAGTACAGTTTTAAGAGAATGTATCTTTCAAAAGATAAACCATCATATAAACTAGAGTTTGAGAATAAGGATCTTCCAATTAAACTGAAAGGATTTTTAAGAAATAATTTCTTAATGGGAGCAATGGAAAACGAAGTTGTTGAGAATATCTCCTTGATAAATGAATTAGATCGTTTTAAAAATAGATTATCAAATTCTTGGCAAATCAATTCTGATATAACTATCAATTCAATTGAAGAACATTTTGCAAAAAGTAAATTACACAAACAAGGATTTAATAAACTGGTTTCATAATTCAACTAAAATGATATGAAATATATTATGGAATATGCCTTAAAATATAATGCTATAAAAAATTCAAACAGAATAATTGAAAAATCATTAGAAAGTACTGCGGATGATGATAAAATGATTAAGATAATTTCTAAGGAAGTAGTAGAGTTCATCTTAGGATTGTTAAACATCAAGGAAGGTGAAAAATGATAGAGGGATTACAAAATGCATCAAAAAATATGAATGATAAAATTCATAATATTCAAATTGTAGCAAACAATCTTGCTAACATAAACACAAATGGATTTAAGCGAGAAATTCCCTTTGCTGAATATATGGAAAGAGCAGAAAATATAAACATAAAACACATAACAGATTTTTCTGAAGGCGATTTTATAGAAACTACTAATCCTCTTGATTTAGCTATTTCCGGAGATGCATTTTTCTCAATTAAAACTGACAAAGGAATTGAATTAACAAAGAATGGACAATTTGTTATTGATTCAGAAGGATATTTGGCTACAAAAGAAGGAAATAAAGTAATTGGTGATAAAGGAAATATAAATTTAGATGAAGCACTAACAAATCCAACCGGAAGTATTACAATAACAACAGATGGCCAAATAAAAGTTGGTCGCTCAGTAATTGATTATTTGAAAATCGTAAATGTAAAAGACTCCAATTTGTTGGATAGATCTGAAAATCAAAACTATTTTCTACCAAGTCAAGAGTACAACGGTGTTGAGACAAATAAATTTAAGATACACCAAGGATTTATTGAAGGATCAAATACAAATCCAATTTTAGAAATGCAGGCAATGATTCAGTTACAAAAAGATTTTGAGGCTACGCAAAAA
Organism: uncultured Ignavibacteriales bacterium; assembly: GCA_963704835.1. Classification (GTDB taxonomy): domain Bacteria; phylum Bacteroidota; class Ignavibacteria; order Ignavibacteriales; family Melioribacteraceae. The sequence continues at coordinate 126,232 of CAVPHW010000011.1, forward strand.
ATGATTGCGTCAATTGATGGAATGCTTAGTCAAACAAAAGATATCGGAAAATTATAATGGAGGATAGATAAATGCCAACAAGAGCTTTAAAAAGTGCAGCCTCGGGAATGTATGCTCAGCAGCTTAATATACAAGTTATATCCAATAACATTGCGAATATGAATACAACCAGTTTTAAGAAAAGCAGAGCTGAATTTAAAGATCTGATTTATCAGGAAATTTCTGCAAACCCACAAAGTACAGAAATTCCAGGTTCAGTAGAAAGTACAAGTGCTAAAATTCAAATTGGTAGTGGTGTAAAACCTTCTTCAACACAAAAAATATTTCTCCAAGGTGATTTACAACAATCCGGTCAGCAACTTGATGTTGCAATAAACGGTGATGGATTTTTTCAAGTTAGAAAACCAGATGGTACATTTTCCTATAGCAGAGACGGATCATTTAAAATCTCTTCTGAAGGTTCTTTAGTTACAGCTGAAGGTTATCTTATAGAACCAGGCTTTGTGGTAAACTCTGATGTTCTTAGTGTTGAGATTTCAAGAGATGGTGTTATAACAACCTCAGAAATTGGTGGAGATAGGATTGAAATTGGGACTTTTGAATTAGCGAAGTTTGTAAATCCAGGTGGGTTAATGGCTTTGGGTGATAACTTATATGGTGAAACAGAAGCCTCTGGTGCACCAATATTGGGTCAACCAGGGCAAGAAGGTTTTGGTGAATTGAACCAAGGCTTTTTAGAATCATCTAACGTTGATATAGTCGAAGAAATGATATCTATGATATCAGCCCAGCGTTCTTATGAAATAAATTCTAAGACTGTTAAAACCGTTGAAGATATGATGTCAATTGCAAATAATCTAAAGCGTTAAAAATGATCTTAACTATTAAAATATTGTTGTCATGTTATTTTCTTGGTTGGTGGAAATTCTGAAATAGATAACTATCTCAAATCCAAACTAAGTAATTACAACAGATACAATTATGAAATAGTATCACCTAAGAATATTGAATTAGAAACATTAAAGTTGGATGATTCAAGAGAATTCAAACTCGAAAGTAATTATGCGTATTGCCCGGTTAGCTTTGTATCAGAAAATGGAACTAGCCGACAAGGTGTTGTGACTTTAAGAGTTAAGCTTTATAAAGAGGTTTTTGTAGCTTCAAGAAAAATTATGAAAAACGAAGAATTAAATTTACTGGATTTTCAACTAGTTGAAAAAGAAGTATCAACTATGAGAGTTGAACCAATCTATGATTTCGAAAATAATAATAGATATCGTGCTAGAATGAATATAACACCCGAGTCTGTTCTGGGAACAAACATGGTGGAGCAAATACCCGATGTGCAAATTGGTGACAATTTAAATGCCATATACAATAAAGGAATCGTAAATATTAGTTTCCGAGCACTAGCAAGAACAGAGGGAATTGTTGGTGATATTATAAAAATTAAAACTGACGATAAAAAAATATTCAGGGCACAAATAATAAGTTTTAACACAGTTAAAATAGTTGAGTAAAATATGAAAAAAATTACATGGTTATTAATATTTGTTCCAATGTTGTTGCAATCTCAAAATATGAGTGAGAATGGTTTTAGGTCCCTTTTCTCTGATTACAAAGCTGTAAATCTTGGGGATGCGATTACAATAATTGTTGTAGAATCTTCTGAAGCTTCAAACAATGCTGAAAAATCAGCAGGCAGGAGTAGCGATATAGGGTTTGGTTTAGACGGAGGTTTAGATGCTACTGCTTTGCCAAGTATAGATTTAGGCGTAAGCTCAGATAATGATTTCAAAGGGCGTGGTTCTGCTAAGTCATCTGGAATGGTAAGAACAAAATTAAGTGCAATTATTGATTCTGTACTTTCTAATGGTTTGATAAGAGTTAAAGGAAGTCGAAAAATAGTTATCAATGATGAAGAACAAATGATAACTATTAAAGGAATTGTACGAACCTCAGATATTAGTAGTGACAATACTGTCTTTTCTTATAACATTTCTGAAGCAGAAATTATTTTCCAAAGTGATGGTCAAATTAGAAATATGCAAGATCCAGGTTGGTTGACAAAATTATTCCATTGGTTATTCTAGAGGGGTTTATGAAAATTATAAAATTATCATTATTACTTTTATTTATATCGAGCTTTTTATACAGTCAGAGAATTAAAGACATTAGCTATTTCAAAGGGATAAATACAGAACAGTTAATTGGTTACGGTTTAGTAGTTGGATTAGGCGGAACGGGAGATAGTTACAGATCAACATTTACGGTACAATCAGTAACTAGCATGTTAAAAAGATTTGGTATTACTGTGCCAGAAGCAAATTTGAGAACCAGAAATGTTGCTGCCGTTATGGTCACAGCAAAAGTAAGTAATTTATCAAAGGAAGGAAATGAGTTTGATGTTTCTGTGTCATCGCTTGGAGACGCAAAAAGTTTAATGGGCGGTACCTTACTTATGACTCCTCTTTCCAAAAGTGATGGTAGAGTATTTGGTATGTGTCAAGGAGCTGTGTCAATTGGTGGATATGATATAAACACAAGTTCAGGCGGAAGAGTAGCCAAAAACCATGCATTAAGCGGAAGAATTCCTAATGGTGGAGTTTTAGAAAAACCAATTTTAGAAGAAGGCTTTGTTCCGGAAGAGTTGAGCATTGTTTTAAAGGATCCAGATTTTACTACATCAAAAACTATTGCTGATTCAATTAATGGAGTTTTTGGTTCAACAGTAGCCACTTCCCTTGATGGAGCTGAAGTCTCACTAAGAATTCCAGCAGGGTCAACAAATTTAACTGAGTTTTTATCGAGGATAGAATCAATAGAAGTTCTAAAAGATGTAATAGCAAAAGTTGTTCTTAACGAAAGAACCGGAACAGTTGTTGCGGGAAGAAATGTAAAAATTTCACCAGTTTCAATTTCCCATGGCAGTTTAAATATCACAATAAAATCATTCCCAATTATTTCTCAGCCATCACCATTATCGCAAGGAACAACAGCAATGTTTAACAATCAAGTTCCAAGTGTTAGTGAAGATGAAAATGAAAACAGTACTTATTCAATTGATGGAGCTTCCAATGCACAAGAAGTTGCAGCAGCATTAAACTCATTAAAAGTTTCACCGAGAGATATCATTGCAATATTTCAAGCATTAAAAGAGGCGGGAGCACTAACAGCAGAATTGGTGATTATGTAATGGAAAAATTAGAGTTAAAAATAACGAATCCAAAATCTCATATTAAGCAAGCATTGGTAGCTAATGATAGGTTTTCTACGGAAGAGAAGACTAAGCTTGCAAAAGCGTCAAAAGATTTTGAAAGTATGCTTACATCAATGATGATTAAGAGTATGACCGAAACTACTAATGGTCTTTTTGGTAAGGAAAATTATGGCGGTGATGTTTTAGATGTGCTATTCGAAACTGAAATGGCAAATCATATAACAGAATCAAAAGGGATGGGGATTGCAGACAAATTATTTAGTAGCATGACAGGAGAAGACCTTAAACTATATAGTAAAAGCAACACTTCCGATGCCATTAAAAATATTTCTAAAAGTGTAAGCCCAAATAATGTGATTGCTTCATCAAAAGTGCAACCAAGTGAGAATGCCCTTCAAAGAATTGGCCAATATGATGATATAATTTCAAATGCTGCGAATAAATATAGTGTTGATAAGAATTTAATTAAATCGGTTATTCTTACAGAATCAGCTGGAAAAGCTGACGCTAAGTCTAAAGCCAACGCAAAAGGGTTAATGCAATTAATGGATTCAACCGCCTCAGATATGGGCGTTAAGAATTCATGGGATCCTAAAGAAAACATTTTTGGTGGAACAAAATATCTGGCAAAACTTTTAAATCAATTTGATGGTGAACTTGATTTAGCGTTAGCCGCATACAATGCTGGTCCTGGTAATGTTAATAAATATGATGGTATTCCACCGTTTAAGGAAACACAAGCATATGTTAAAAGAGTTAATAATTATTTAAATAGTATGGAATAAATATGAATATTGAAAAATTATTTGCAGTTCTTGAGAAACAAGAAACTAATCTGAAAAATCTTTTGAAATCAGTTTTAGGAAAACAGGCTGCCCTTGTAAATGGTAATAGTGATTTAATTAAGGAATCGGTAAGTAAAGAAGAAAAACTCTTACTGAATATTCAAGTAGCTGAAGAAACAAGACTTAAAGTTATGCAAGGTTTATTTTCTGAATATGGTATTGACAATGAACGGTATAAGTTAGAAATACTTATATCTAATATTTCCGGTAAAGTAAGCGAAAGTATAGTAAAGAGCATTTCTTTAACTGAAAGAAGAATCAAAAGTACGATCAAAGAAATTCAGAAAATTAACCATCAGAATATGGCTCTAATTCAGCAATCAAGAAGTTTAATTAGCGAAACAATTAATGCAGTAATAAACACACAAAAAAGATCTATAGTAGATAGGAAAGGTTAATATGTCTTTAAATAGTTTATTTGGTATTGCAAGGTCAAGTTTATTTGCACATCAGCAAGCACTAGCTGTTACTTCTGCTAATTTGGCAAATGCCAATAATCCGGCTTATAGCAGACAAGTTGTAATGTTCGGGGCAACACCTCCAAACCATAGAGCAACTTTTTCATTTGGAACTGGTGTTGAAGTAAAAGATGTATTAAGAATTAGAAATCAAGTTACGGATAACCAAATAAGAAATAATAATCAAAATTTCTATGATGCAAACCAAAGATCAACATCTTTAAGACAAGTAGAAAGCCTATTCTCTGAACCATCTGAATATGGTTTGTCAAACTTAATGAGCAAATTTTTCAACTCTTGGGATGAACTAGCGGTTGATCCAGCATCAACAGCTTTAAGAACTAATGTAACTCAATCAGCACAAAATATTTCTGAGAAAATAACAAGTATTCATAAAGGTATAAATCAGACGAGAATAGATGTAAAAAATGAGGCTAAAAATGTTGTGGATAAAATAAATTTTCTTCTTGAAGGGATTCATAACACAAACAAACAGATTCACGAAGCATCTGCTGTTAACAATTATGCTAATGATTTACTAGATCAAAGAGATGCAATGCTTGATGAGCTAAGCAAATATACAAGTATAAATGTACGTATTGATGAATTTAATGTTGCAAATGTTTCTATTGGCGGTGTTTTTGCTGTTGACGGGTTTCATAATATAAAATTTGATTTGAAACAAACAGCCGACTCAATTACACTTGTAAATGCTGATGGTTCCAGTACTGCCACTTTACAAGGTGGTGAACTGAACGGTATGATTAAAATGTATAATGAAGAGTTACCAAATCAAATTGAGAAAATAAATCAATTAGCTAATGTGTTTATGGAAAATGTTAATAGTATTCACGAGCAAGGATTTACTATTACAAACCCAATAAAAAATGGAGTTAAGTTTTTCTCTGAATTTAAGAATGGTGTTTTATCCATTAATGAAGAAATACTTAAAAACCCTCATAATATTGCAGTTAGTGGTAATGGTTCCGATGGAAATAATGATATAGCTTTATTGATGGCTGAATTGCAGAATAGTAAAATATTTGATGGCAAAACTATTGGCGAAAATTATTCTGAATTAGTTAGTGGAATTGCTAACTCAATTAATTTACATCAACAAAACGCAGAATCATATTCCTTGGTTCTAAATCAACTTGAAAATCAAAAGATGCAATACTCAGGTGTTTCAACTGACGAAGAAATGATAAATGTAATGCAATTTCAAAGATCATATGATGCTGCTGCAAAATTAATAAATGTTGCAGACGACCTTTTAGAAACCTTAATTAATTTGGTATAATTATGAGAGTTCCAGATACTTTACTTCAAAGCAATTTTATGAAAAGTGTGAGTAAGAACAAAAATGCACTTGCACAAATTCAATATCAGTTAACTACTCAAAGTAAGGTAAATACTCCATCTGATAATCCTTTAAGCAACTCTAGGATTATGAGGTTGCAATCTCAAATGAATAATATTTTAACATATAAAAGTAATATAGACCACGGAATGTCCATGATTGAGGATTCCATACTTTCTATGGAAGGAATACAATCATCAATTCAAGATACTATGATTGAACTTACAAAATTGAATTCAGCAATTGCTGATGCCGATAGTCTTAATACATTTGCCCACGGGATTGATACAACAATTGATATGTTGGTTGACCTGGCAAATAGTGATTTTAACGGTCAATATAGCTTTGGTGGAACTGATAGTGGAACAAAACCTTTCTATTATGATAAAGTAAATAATAAAGTCATATCCAACAGTAAATATTTGGGTGGTGATAGAACAATAAAAATTGCATCAAATATTACTCAAAAAATAAATATTTCTGGAAAGGATCTGTTCCAGAGTGTTGTTTCTCAAGAAGGTTCGTTAGATAGTTCTGCCGGAGTTGGTGCTAGCCAAACTACTAGCAGTAAAATCTTTGATGCTGAGGGAAATGAGTATACTTTAAATCTTACGTATACTTCAACTTCTGCAAATAATTATCAACTTGATTACAGTATCGTTGATTCCAATTCAAATACAATACAAAATAATACTGTCACGGATATTAAATTTAATTCAGAAACTGGAGAATTTGAATCAATTGGCGGTGAGAAGTTTGGAGAAATTAAGATTGAAAATACTACTACCAAAATAGATTTAGTATTAGATCTTAATTCCGTTAATGAGACAAATTCACCGGCTTCTCTTAGCAGCTCACTTAACCAAAAAGCTGATATTTTTAATACCCTAATTTCAATAAAAGAAAAACTATTAGCTGGTGAAAAACCAACTGCAAGGCAAACACAGTTAGTTAATGAATTCAATCAACACATATTGAATAAACTATCTGAGGCGGGTGGAATAGCAAACAAACTTACTTCGTCAGGTCAAATATTGCTAAACAGAGAGATTGAAATAGTTGATCTTTTATCAAAGGAAAAAGATGTAGATGTGGCAAGAGCATTAATCGATTTGCAGAATAGACAGTATGCGCTTGATATAAGTTATAGAATCTCATCAATGATAATGCCTACTTCATTACTGGATTATTTATAATGTTGAATAAGAGCGGGAGTTTATACGGGTTAGCTTTAGGATTTCTTACCATTTTTGGGGCATTTTTAATTGACGGTGGATCCTTTCAAGCACTATTTCTACTTCCTGCTATGATAATTGTTTTTGGCGGTACTTTCTCGGCAACATTAATTGGTGTTGGATTAGAAAAGTTTAAGAAAATATTTTCTCTTATGAAAATGGCTTACTTTCCACCAAAGTACGATATTAAACAATTAATTGATGGATTTGTTAGAGTTTCAATAAAGAGCAGACAAGAGGGAATTCTTGCGATTGAGAGCCAATTAAACACTTTAGTATATCCTTTCCCTAGAAAAATGATGCACTTTGCAATGGATGGTACAAATATTGACTTATTAGAGAATCTTGCATTAAGTGAAATAAAAGCAATGCAAAATAGACATTATCAGCATATTTCTATGTTTAGTAAAATGGGTGGCTATGCCCCAACAATGGGAATTATTGGAACGGTTATGGGTTTAATAATGACCCTTGCAAATGCCGGTAAAGATCCCAATGAATTAATTCATAGCATAGCATCAGCTTTTATTGCAACATTATGGGGAATATTTAGCGCAAATTTAATTTGGTTACCAATAGCAGATAGACTTAAACTATGTCACTTAGACGAAAAACATATGATGGAAGTATCCTTGGAAGGAGTGATAGCGATACAAAGTGGAGAAATCCCCTCGATCGTAAAATCACGCCTAATGAGTTTATTACCCCAAAAAGAGCAAAACATAATCGGTATAAAATAGAAGCAGATTTCTTTGAACACACAGAGGAATCAACTACTGAAAGATACCTATTAACTTATGCCGATTTAATAACACTGCTGTTAGGGTTATTCATTATTCTTTATGCAATATCTAATGTGGATGTTGCAAAATATGAGTCTGTTATGAATAAAATGGGTGATTATTTTGGGAACGAAAACTTTGCTAATCAAGAATTTACAACTGACAATATAGATTTAAGTGATGGGCGCGAAACTTTAAAAGGGTCAGTAGAAAAATTCATTGATGAATATGGCTACTCCAATAACATTAAAGTAATTGAGAATGAACGAGGAGTAGTAATTAGTATTATGGAAAATGTTTTATTTGAATCGGGTAATGCTGAGTTATCTGATTTATCTCATCCGATTTTGAGAAAAATGGTACAATTACTAAAAACAATACCAAATGATATCAGAATAGAAGGACATACAGATAATATCCCGATTGAAACAGCTGAGTTTCCATCTAACTGGCATCTATCAATTGAAAGAGCGACAAATGCGGCATACTATTTAATGAAAGATCAGGGATTGAATCAAGAAAGAGTATCTGTTGTTGGCAATTCTGAATTTAAACCAATAGCACCAAATGATACTCCGGAATCAAGAGCACTTAATAGAAGAGTAGATATAGTAATATTAAACAAATAAGAGAATTTAAATGAAAATTCAAAACAAACAATTTGGCGAAATTGAGATTAATGAAAACTCAATAATTAATTTTAAAGATGGGATTATCGGATTTGAAGAATTAAACAAATTCGTACTCATTACAGAAAAGGACAGTTTTTTTTCGTGGTTAACCGCCGTGGATGAACCCGAAATAATTTTTCCCCTTTTTGCAGTAAAACTATTACAAGAAGAATTTAATAGCGATAATGCTTTTGAACCTTTTGGAATAGTAAAATTGGATAAGCAGCCGGAAAATATAACCATAAATTTAAAAGCACCGGTTTATATTGATCTAGCCCAATGCCAAGGATATCAAAAAATTATAGATAGTGATGACTTATCTGTTAATTATCCACTATTTGTTAAAAATTGAGGATAATAAAATGTTAATACTAACCAGAAAAGAAAATCAAAAAATAAGAATAGGGAATAATATTGTTCTAAATATTATCTCCATTTCTGAGAACAACGTTAAAATTGGGATTGAAGCTGATAAAAACGTAAAAATTTTCAGAGAAGAGATTTACGAACAAATATTAGAAAATAATAAAAAATCAGCTGTAAAATTGAAGAATGAAATACCGAATGACTTAACATCCTTTAAGATTAATAAAATTAAGCAAAATGACAAAAAAAAATAAGATCAAAGTATTAATTATTGATGATAATTATTCGATACTACAGTATCTAAAAACTTTGATGGAAAGATATAACTTTGAAGTAAAAACCAGTTTAAATGGTTTTGATGGTTTACAAGATTCAGCTGAATATAAACCGGATATAATCTTTTTAGACTTAATGATGCCTAATATTGATGGTATCAAAATGCTTCAGTTAAAAAAAGTACTTAATGATATAAAGGATATTCCCGTAGTTGTGATTAGTGCCAATGCAGGAAGAAATAATGTGTTGGCAGCAATTGAAGCAGGAGCAGAAAGAGTTTTAGCGAAACCTATCAATGTTAAGCAATTAAAAGCTACAGTTAATGAAGTGATGGGATATGATTGCTTTCAGACTGAAGAATCATTTGAAGAAAATATTATTGTAAAAGATGAAGCAGGGCAAAACGAAATAGTAGAAAAATATGAAGAATACAAAATTGTTCTAATTGAGGCCATAAAAGGGAGAGAACCTAAAACGCTTAAAGATACTGCTGAATTATTAGTTGGTTATTGCGATAATAATTCAAGATCAATTGTAAAAGATTTGTTGTTTGATATTAAGAAAAAGGATTATCAGAAGCCTTCGGATTGGATGTTTGCTGATTTAGTAATCAAACAAATTGAACATGAACTTTATAAACCAAAATTTATCAATAGAGAGTAGAACTATATGTTTATAATTATTGGAGCTGTGGTAGTTACAGTAAGCTTAATAGTCGGATTTATGATGGCGGGAGGTCACCTTGCTGTTTTGTTTCAACCTTCAGAATTTGTAACAATTGGTGGTGCGGCAATAGGAAGTTTACTTATTTCAGCATCCATAGATGATATAAAAAATATTATTGCAGCAATTCCCAAAGCAATTTCTCATAAGCATCAAACTAAGCCTGAAAACTTATCGTTGCTAAAGGCATTATACGATTTATTTCTTTTGGCACAAAGAGATGGTCTGTTGGCAATTGAAAAACATATTGAAAATCCTGCAGAAAGTGAAGTTTTTCAATCTGATGTTAAACTCCTTAAAAATAAAATTGCAATTTCTTTTTTATGCGATACACTTAAAGTTATGCTTTCTGGTGGTGTGCCTCCACATGAAGTTGAAGCTTTAATGGATATTGAAATTAAAACATTTAAAACCGAAACTCATCCAACGCATGCGTTGCTTTCGAAACTTGGAGATGCTTTCCCAGCACTTGGTATTGTTGCGGCAGTTTTGGGAATTATTGTTACAATGGGTAGTATTAACGCCGGAGCCGAAGCAGTTGGTCATCACGTTGCTGCTGCTCTTGTTGGAACATTTTTAGGGGTACTATTATCTTATGGCTTTGTGGGTCCACTAGCTACAAATATTGAACATATGATTGAGGGCGAAGCCAGATATCTTGAAACAATTAAAGAATGCGTTATTTCATATGCAAAAGGGAATCCTCCAATAGTAGCTGTTGAAATTGGAAGAAGAACAATCAATTCTCATACAAGACCCTCTTTCTCAGAACTTGAAAATTACTTAAGAGGAAAAACAGAATAATGGCTGACGAAAAAGATAGACCCATTATTATTAAAAAAATAGTTGGCGGCGGACATGGTCACCATGGCGGAGCATGGAAAGTTGCCTACGCTGATTTTGTTACTGCTATGATGGCTCTTTTTATCGTGCTTTGGATTCTGGGTCAAGATGATGCTGTAAAAGAAAATATAGCCGGCTATTTTAACGATCCAACAGGATTTGGTGTTGGAAACGGGCCTAGTGCAATTGATGGTCCGGGTAAAAAAAATATTGCCCCAACAATATTGACTGAATTTCAAAAAAAGGAAAAAGAAAAAGAACGTCTAACAGATATGGGTGAAAAATTACTTAATAATTTAAAAGATCAAGATTTTAAAGCTCTTGCTGATCAAATAAGTATTGAAATAACAGATGAAGGTTTGAGGATTGAAATTATGGAATCAAATAGCGATGCATTTTTTGAGGTTGGAACTTCCACTTTAAAACAAAGCGCCGTTAAAATTCTTAGCATTATGGGAAAACAAATTGCGTTAGTTGATAATAAAATTGTGGTTGAAGGACATACCGATTCAAGACCTTTTTCTAATGGACAATATGGATATTCTAATTACGAATTAAGCGCTGATCGTGCAAATGCAGCTAGAAGAGCACTAATTTCTAGTGGTCTTGGTGAAGAACAAATTGAGGAAATAAGAGGTTATGCAGATAACAAACTTAAAAACAAGGCTGATCCGTACGATGTTGTTAATAGAAGAATTAGCATTATTGTAAGATATTCAACTCAATAACCTCACTTTTCTAATCAATGCTGTGGATATAAATAGGAAAAATCCTTAGTTTATAATATTATTTAAGGTGTATTTTTTCTAATAGTGAAATTATTATGGAAAGTGAAGATAAAATATTAATTGTTGAGGATGAAGAAGACTCAAGATTTATTTATGAAAGATTACTGCTAAAAAGCGGTTATGTCACTAAAACTGCAAATAACGGTGAAGAGGCACTTGAAATAATCAAAGAATTTAAACCGAAGGTAATTTTGGCTGATTGGACAATGCCAAAACTTAACGGAATCGAACTTTGTAATATTGTTAAAAGTAAAGAAGATTATAAACTAATATATTTTATATTACTTACTGCAAGGACTTCATTAAAAGATCGAGTTGAAGGTTTAGATACTGGAGCTGATGACTACTTAGTTAAACCTATCGATAATCAAGAATTAGTTGCTAGAATAAGATCTGGAATTAGGATTCACAATCTTCAAAATGAATTAAAAAGTATTGAACACAACAAAGCAGTTATAGAACTTGCATGCACAATTGGACATCAGATAAATAATCCTCTAAGCAGTTTAAAAATGTCTATCGAATCCCTAAAAGATGAAATTGATACTAAGAAAGAAAATATAAATGAGGATATTTTTATTATAGATGAATCATTAAAAAGAATTCAAGAGTTTGTTAAAGCACTTCAGAAGTTACAAAGTGCAGAAATTACCAATTATGCTTTAGATAATAAAATGTTAAAAATTTAGTTACATCTAGAACCACCATTCTCAACCTCACTTTCTGCTCTAAACTCCAATATTAATTTACCGATAATGCTATTAGGTGAACTATGTTGGAAAAAATATTAAATATCAATCCTCATGATAAATTTACGAATGGATCAAAAATTCCCATTGGAAATATATATGCAGTAAATAAAAATGAGTATGATAGGCAGAAGAATAAAGATTCAGCATTGTTCTCTCCGCTGGCTAAGTTGATGTCAAAAATAAACTGGAGAATTATTAGTGTTCAATATCCATCGCAAGATGAAATTCTACTTCATTTTGCAGTTGAGGATATTGAATTTGTAACTGTAATAAATTTCAACGAATTGTATCAAAATGCTCACCAAGATTTTTCTATTTACCAAGCATTTATGAATAATGGAAGAAAACTTGAATATGAGGTTAAGCTTAAAGTAAAAAAAGACAACATATCAATTCTAAATTCTTCGGATTCAATAAAAATTGAATCTATTTCAAAACTTTTTAGCAGAATAGAATTAAAAAGTGAATCCAATATTATACAAGAGCACTATAATGATGAATTGGTTTTTGGACTTGAAAGTGGCTTGAATGAAGAATTAAACTACATCTTAAGGGTAATTTATACTTTTATTTCTACAAAGTTTAGCAATAAAATAAAAAACAATTTTTTTCTAAAGACACAAGGAAATATTCCGATTATACTTCAGAAAATTGCTATTATAAATGCGGAATAAATTGAATTCTAATCATACTAAAACTCACACATACTTTGATTTAGATATAATTAGTAAATTTGAATCTTTTGAAGAATTCCCAAAAACTAAACCTGTTGTTTTGGCAGATAGTAATGGGGTAATCCTTTATGCAAATAATTCAGCAATAATTAAGCATAAATTTAAAAAAGGAAAAAATTTATTCGAAGTTTATTCCGAACCGAATCTTACTCTGCTATTCAATAACCTTATTACAAATAATATTTCAAGTTTCTGCACAGATCTTATTCTTAAGGATGAAAACAATTATTACGAAGGGTATTTACTAAATATTGAAAAAGTAATTTTTAACAATGAAGAAATTTTCATCGTCTTTATTGATTCGCAAAATAATAGAACGAAAATTACTCAAAAAATTAATACATACAACCAAGCCCTTGAGTCCGTAAATGTTGGTGTTATGTTAGCTGGACATGATGCAAAAATAAATTACCTCTCTACTTCATTTGAAAAATTCTTACATATTAAAATTGAAGATGTCTACAATAAAAATATTACAGAGGCATTTAAAAACCATCTTTCAAGGCGAGAATTAAACGATCTTGAACATTCAATTAAAAATCACAAAGATTGGGTAAAGGTTGTATCAGATAATTCTTTTGGTGAAGATATCATATACAACGAAATTAGGTTAAATACGGTTTTGGATAATATTGATTATTCATTCAGCTTTATAATTACGGCTAATGATATCACTGATCATATTAAACAAGAACGTTTGTTAAAGAGAGCTGAAGAAAGGCAAAAATCAATAATAAATAATATCTCTGACCCGATTTTAATTATTCGAAAAGAAAAAAATAGCTTAATATTTGAAAATGCTAATAATAGTTTTATAAGAAATATTCTTGAAAGAAAAGATGAAATTAATGATGAGAAAGAACTTAGCGGATTATTATCTCAAGATCTATATTCAATTATTTATGAATCAATATTAAACTTAAATAGTGAAAAACGAATTTACGCACAATTTCATTTTACATGCCAAAACAATAAAAGGTATCTGGGAAAAATTAGTTTTACTGAAGATAATTTTGATTTTACAAGATTGTTTATAGTTAATATGACAGATATTACTGATCAGCTTGAAATAGAAAGAAAACTTAGAGATGCCTATAAAAAAGAAATTAGTCTCAATAAATTAAAATCTACTTTTCTTGCAAATATGTCGCACGAAATTAGAACACCTCTAAATGCTATTGTAGGTTACTCGGATTTGTTAGAAGATGATGTAAAGGCAATGAATTATGAATCATCAACAAAAATGACCAATTATTTAAAAGAAGGAGTTAATAGGTTATTAAAACTAGTCGATAATATTGTAGAGGTTTCATTATTAGAATCTGGAAATGAAGAAATTGAATTAACAAATGTTGAATTGAATAAAATAATTAATGAAAACAAAGAATTATGGAATCAAGAAGGAAAAAGTAGAGAGATAGAATTTCACTATAAATTTTCTAAAAAGAATATTATTGTTCAGGGAAATGAAGAGAAACTTTCAAGGGCGATTAAAGAAATTGTTGATAACGCAGTAAAATATAGTAAGAACGGTAGTAAAATAAATATTTCGGTAACAGAATCTAACGGTTTCGGCAAACTTCAAGTTACAGACCATGGAATTGGGATAAAAAAAGGAAGTATGGAGAAAATATTTCAATTGTTCGGGCAAGTAGAAGAAGTTGGTTATACCAGAAAATATGAAGGTGCTGGTCTTGGTCTTTCATTAGCAAATAAGCTTGTCTCAGTTATGAACGGGGAAATAAAAATAATTAGTAAACCCAACAAAGGAACCTCGGTTATAATTTTACTCCCAACCTCAATCTAAGAATCTCACTCCATTCTCAAATAGCAAAAAATTATTGATTTCATTCTTAAGAATCCCTTATGTTTATAATTAAAATTCTATGTTGTAATTAAATCCAGCTCAGTATGAAAAAAAATGTAATGTTTTGGATTCTTGCTTTTGTTATAACAATTGTAACTGCAGTTTACCAAAGAATGACTGGTCCAACTTATCCAATCTCGGGAAATGTTAAAGTTCTAAATGAGGAAATTAAGGTTAAATTAGCTCGTTCTCATGGAGGACTTTCAAACCATGATGTAAGAATTAAAACTAATAGTCAAGACATCTCAGGAGCCATTTACTTTAAGCGTTACAAAACTCTAGATGAATGGCAACAAATACCAATGAAATTTACCCAAAATGAATTGGTAGGTTTTTTACCACATCAACCACCAGCAGGCAAATTGCAATACTACATTGAATTACAAGCAGAAGATCAATTAGCTAGATTTCCTAAAGAAGAACCAGTTGTTATCCGTTTTAAAGGTGATGTGCCATTATTAGTTCTAATCCTACATATTTTTGCAATGTTTATGGGTATGGTGCTATCAACACGAACCGGTCTTGAGTTTTTTAGCGATGGTAAGAATTTAAGGAAACTTACACTCTGGACTCTTGGATTATTGATAGCCGGTGGGTTTATTCTTGGGCCTATTATGCAAAAATATGCGTTCGGGGAATTTTGGACAGGTTTCCCTTTTGGCTATGATCTAACAGACAATAAAACGCTTATCGCATTTATTGGATGGCTTGTTGCGTTTTTATTTTATAAAAAAAGCCAGAATCCCAAGAAGTGGGCATTATTTGCATCAATATTGCTTTTATTGGTTTATTTAATCCCCCATAGTGTTTTAGGTTCTGAATTAGATTATAATAAATTAGATAAAGAAAGGAATCAACTAGAAAAGAAAATAGATTAAAGGGTTAAAATGAAGACGTTTAGTTTAGATTAACAATATCAATAAATACGAAGGATAAATAACTATGAGTGCAAATAGTTCTAACGGAAAACCAATTGGGTTGCCCGAAAATGCATATTCTGAACTAAAACCTGGTGAGGAATACAAACCCATTATGCTGCCCGGGAATGAATATCCAGAAGTAAACTTTTGGTCTGTTCTTTGGGGTTTATTTATGGCTGTTCTTTTTTCAGCAGCGGCTGCTTATTTAGGTCTAAAGATAGGTCAAGTTTTTGAAGCGGCAATTCCAATTGCAATTATTGCTGTTGGTCTTTCAACAGTATTTAAGAGAAAAGGTGCTCTAGGTGAAAACGTAATTATTCAGTCAATTGGTGCTACATCAGGCACAATTGTGGCTGGAGCTATTTTTACAATACCAGCTCTTTATATTTTGGATTTAGAAGTTCAATTTTATCAAGTATTTATGGCTTCTTTGCTCGGTGGATTCCTCGGGATTTTATTTTTAGTTCCTTTTAGAAAATATTTCGTTTCAGAAATGCACGGCAAATTTCCATTCCCTGAAGCTACAGCAACTACAGAAATTCTCGTTGCTGGTGAAAAGGGAGGTAATCAAGCATTTGTATTGGTAATCAGTGGTATTGTTGGCGGGTTGTATGATTTTGTTGTTGGAACTTTCGGATTATGGAGTGAAGTTTTTACTACACGCGTTGTTGAGGTTGGACAAACACTTGCTGCAAAATTAAAAATCGTTTTTACACTGAATACAAGTGCAGCAATTTTGGGGTTAGGTTATATTGTCGGATTAAAATATACAGCTATAATTGCTGCCGGTTCATTTGTATCTTGGTATGTTTTAATTCCAATAGTAGCATATTTTGGTGACTTTATTTCTGTTCCAATAGGTGCAAATGTAAGCTTACTAATAAAAGAAATGTCACCGGAACAAATTTTTGGTCAATATGTTCGCCATATTGGTATTGGCGGAATTGCTATGGCAGGCTTGATTGGAATTATTAAATCTTCTGGAATTATCAAGACTTCTTTTCTTTTAGGTTATAATGAAATATTTGGAAAAAAGAAGGGCGCCGAAAAGAGTATTAGAACTCAATTAGATTTACCAATGGGTATTATTGCAGTTGGAATAATTGCAACAGCGATTTTAATCTTTGTGTTCTTCCTATTCGGAGTTGTAGATAATATCCTACTCGCACTTGTCGGTTTAGCAATTGTACTTATTATCTCATTCTTGTTCACAACTGTAGCAGCTACTGCAATTGCAATTGTTGGTACTAATCCGGTTTCAGGAATGACCTTAATGACTTTAATTCTTTCTTCAGTTGTTTTAGTTTCAGTAGGACTATCTGGTACTTCTGGAATGATTGCCGCTTTAATAATTGGAGGTGTAGTTTGTACAGCACTTTCTCAAGCCGGTGCTTTTGTAACAGATTTAAAAATTGGTTACTGGTTGGGATCAACGCCATTGAAACAAGAAAAATGGAAGTTTGTTGGAACAGCGGTATCTGCTGCAACCGTAGCTTGGATTATAATGGTATTAAATGAGACTTATGGATTTAAGGGGGAAGGAGCGCTAGTTGCACCTCAAGCAAATGCAATGGCAGCAGTTATACAACCGCTAATGTCAAACCAACCAGCACCTTGGATGCTTTATTTAGCCGGCTCTTTTATGGCATTAATTTTAACTATGATTAACGTTCCTGCATTAGCTTTTGCGTTAGGAATGTATCTACCGTTGGAATTAAACAGTCCATTGCTAGTTGGCGGACTAATTGCGTATTTTGTTTCTACAAGAAGCAAGGATGAATCCTTAAACAAGGCAAGAAGAGAAAGAGGAACCTTAATTGCTTCCGGATTTATTGCCGGTGGTGCTTTGATGGGCGTTATTAGTGCAATTTTAAGATTTAAAGGCTACAATTGGGTTAACTTGGAATGGTTTGAATCTCATTCTGCCGAAATGCTTGGATTAGTGATGTTTCTAGTAATCTCAATATATATGATTTGGGATACCTTAAGAGCCAAGAAAGAAGATTAAGACTTATTTGTTGAAGGGCTATACTTAGATATGGCTCTTCAATTTTTAACTATTTATATATCACCCAAAGACTATATCATTCCTTCTATATAAGACCTCTGAAAATTTCAAATTTGTCATGTTGAGTAAAGCGAAACATCTCTATTTTGAATTAAAAAGGGATTCTTCTCTTCGTTCAGAATGACTTTTGGGTAATAATTCAGAGGTCTCTATTTTATAGTACCTTCAGTAAATGAATAATTATTAGAATTCTATTCAATGAAAATGCTTATAAAATAATTATTGTATGGAGGGAAAATAAAAAAGGAATTCGTAATTAATCATAACTACAAATCCCTTTTATAAAATTTTGAAGAACAGTTCAAATTGAAGTTTGTTTATTTAGCTTACTACTTATTTGAATTATAACTCAATTCAATTTTAATATGAAAATCAGCACCACTAAACAGAGTGTATTTTACATCATCTATTGTACATTTGTAATCTTCACCAAGAAGTGTTGAAACTGATTCAGAAATCGTTTTTTCTAATGCCCCAACGCTTACTGACTTTAATTTATTCTTCAATAATTTATCAACATCAATTGGAATTTTTTCTTCTGACATTTTGTATCCTCCATAAGACTTAATTATTGAGACGTTTCAATCTAACAATAAGTTTTATTTAATTTTAATTTTAACTTCTTATAAAATCTAGTATTTCTTTAGTTTTTTCATTCATAAGTTTTATATCGCCTCTTGATTCAACATTTAATCTTAAAAGAGGTTCGGTATTGCTCATTCTTACATTAAATCTCCAATTAGTGTATTCAATGCTAATTCCATCTACTTCATCAAGTTTACCATCTGCATATTTATTCTTCAATTGTTCTAGCTTCTCTTTAGGATTATCAATTTTAGTATTTATTTCTCCGGAACATGGGAAACTTTCTATCATTTGATCAACTAGTTGTGATAATGTTTTACCTTCAAAACTTAGTAATTCTAATATTAAGAGAAAAGGGATTAAACCACTATCAGAATAATAATTATCTCTAAAATAATGATGTGCAGACATTTCTCCACCATAAATGGCATTTACTTCTCTCATTTTTTGTTTAATAAAAGCATGACCGCTGACGGATTCAACAGCCAAGCCATTTGCATTTTTCACTTCCTGATGGGTATTCCAAATTAACCTAGGATCATGAACTATTTTTTCACCCGGATTTTTCTTTAGCAATGATTTAGCCAGTAAACCAACTATGTAATATCCTTCGATAAAGTTGCCTTTTTCATCAAAGAAGAAACATCGATCATAATCACCATCCCAAGCAACACCAAGATCAGCATTGTTTTTCTTCATAGCATCAATCGTTGAAGTTCTGTTTTCCGGAAGAAGAGGATTTGGAACGCCATTTGGGAAAGAAGAATCAGGAGTATGATGAACCTTTATCATTTCAATTGGTAAATATTTTTCCAATACATCCAAAGCTGGTCCAACACAACCATTCCCTGAATTAACAACTACTTTATATTTTTTAATGTTTTCAGGTTTGTAAAATTTTTGAAGACTATCAATAAAAACGTTCATTATATCAACTTCTTCAATCATGCCCTTTTTCTCGGCAATGTTTCCTAGATTATTAGATAAAATCATTTGTTCAATCTGATTCAATCCAGAATCATATCCCATTGGATGAGAACCTCTTTTAACAAATTTCAATCCATTATACTCAGGAGGATTATGGCTTGCAGTAATCATAATTCCGCCATCTGCATCAAGGTGTGGTGTGCCAAAATAAATCATTTCAGTTCCACATAACCCTAAATCCATAACATCACAACCACTATCTGTAATTCCTTTTGCTAAGGATTCCGCCAACTCTGGAGAAGACTCTCTAACATCCCTCCCGATAACAATTCTTTTTGCATTTTGTTGAATTGCAAAAGCTCTTCCAACATTATATGCTAATTCTGGATTTAGTTCACTTGGAACTTTTCCTCTAATATCATAAGCTTTAAATCCTGGTATGGTAGCCATTATAACCTCTCATATAGAATAATTATTTGTTCTTAGACCAAAAATACTAAAACAATTATTATTTAGGATAAATTTTTACATAGTAAATGGAAATATATCACACTATTTTGGCATATAAATTTTAGGACAAATAAAATTAAAAACATAAAAATAGTTAAGTGCGATAATCGCAAATGTTCTGCATATTTTACTTTAGAGCCCGAACATTGTTTTCCAACGCCAGATCATTTCTGCGATAAATGCAATTTAGAATCGACACATTCTCACTTTGTGCAATGTGAAACTTGTCAAACAATTCTAAGTTTTATTCCTCTTATGAAATATGAGACTGCTGTAGTTTTTTATGTAAAAAAATGTACAAATTGCTTGGGTACTGTAAAAGATGAAAAACGACTCAAACCTAATCATTTTCCTGAATCTTATATCTAAATATCCTTAATAAATCAGTATCATCTCCTTTTATCCCCAGATGTAGTAGAAGTTATTTACCTCATTGATAAACTTTAATAGACTATTCTTATCTAATAATATATTTTTTTCGAACTTAAATATATTTGAAGAATATTTTATCTTTACAGTTACAAAATTTATGGAAACACTATAAGGAGTATGATGAAAGCACCAAATTCTAAAATTTTTAGTCTAATTTTAATTTCGCTTCTGTTTGTTGTTGGAAGTAGTTTTGCCCAAAACAATGAACCAATTGCACCATCGGATATTTTTGATACTGGCAAAATGTGGACTTTTGATTTTCCACCAACAGAATATTTGAACGAGACTTATGGTTTTGCACCGACAGATGAATGGTTTGAGGATGTTAGACTATCTGCCTTAAGAATCCCAGGTTGTACAGCATCATTTGTCTCTGAGGATGGATTAATAATGACTAATAATCATTGCTCACCCAGGCACAGAGATAATGTTCAAAAAGATGGAGAGAATCTTGAAGAGAATGGTTTTTATGCAGAAACTAGGGAAGATGAAAGAGTTGTTCCAGGTATGTATGCTGAACAATTAGCTTTTATTGTTGATGTAACTGAAGCTATTACTGAGGCAGTTGATGAAGGCAAAAATGATGCAGAGAAAGTAACAAATAAGAATGAGAGAAGTAAAGAACTAGTTGAATATTATAATGAAGAAACCGGATTAAAATGCCAGTTTGTTTCCTTGTTTAACGGCGGTAAATATTCAATATATGGATATAAAAGATTTAATGATGTAAGATTAGTTTTTGTTCCGGAACAATCTATTGGTGCTTTCGGCGGTGACATTGACAATTTTACATATCCTCGTTATGATTTAGATTGTGCTTTTTTTAGAGTTTATGATGAAGAAGGGAACCCCATAAAATCCAACAATTATTATAAGTTTAGTACAAATGGCGTTCAAAAAGATGATGTAATTTTTTCAGTTGGGAACCCTGGTTCAACTAGTAGGCTAAAAACAGTTGCTCAATTAGAATTTAACAGAGATATAACATATAGAAACAGAGCATTTCTATATGATGAACTTTATAACACTTATGAAGATCTAAAGTATGAATATCCTGAAAGATCCGCTGAATTTGAAAAATCTAGAACCAGAATTGGAAATTCTCAAAAGGTATTTCATTATACATTAGCTGGTCTTATGGATCCATATCTTATAGCGAGAAAGAGAGATTTTGAAAATAAAATTAGAGAGCAAGTTGAGGAAGACGAAGATTTGAAAGGCAAATATGGACATATTTGGGATGCAATAAGTAATTTAAGAAATGAATTAAAACCAATTGAAAGTCAATTAGCTGCTTACAAAAACTCAAGATTTGTGAGCTCAGAATATTTTAGTATTGCAAACAATATTGTGAAATATGCAGAACAAATGAAATTGTCAGAATCTGAAAGACTTCCTAAATATAAAGTTACCAATCTTGATTCTCTAAAAAATAGCCTTTATCCAGATTCAATTGATACAGTAATTGAATTAGCTAAATTAGGTGTTCAGCTTGATTACATAAGAATGAATTTGGGTAATAATGACAAATTAGTACAAGCACTTTGCGGAGATCTTCAAGGCAGAGAAGCTGCTGAAAGTTTAATAAATAAATCAGCAATTGGCAGCAAAGAGAAAATGACGAAATTTTTGAATCAATCAAATGAAGATATTCTTAGCTCAAATGATCCTCTAATTTTATTTAGCAAGAATACACAGAATAAAATTGATGGATTAACAAAGAAATCAAAAGAGATTAATGATACCGAAAGTGTTTTAGAAAATATGTTAGGAAAAGTTCTTTTTGAAATATACGGTACAGAAATTCCCCCTGATGCAAATTTTACTCTGAGACTTAGTGATGGTGTTCTTGAGAGTTTCGATTATAATGGTACAAGTGCAATTGAAAAAACAACTTTTTACGGATTGTATGATAGATATTATGGAAGCGATAAAACATATCCGTGGAATTTGCCTTCAAGATGGGCAACACCGCCGGCCGATTTAGATCTATCAACAATTTATAACTTTATTTCCACGAATGATATTGTTGGCGGTAATTCCGGAAGTGCTGTAATAAATAAGGATGCAGAAGTGGTTGGTCTAGCATTTGATGGCAATATAAATAGCATAATAGGAAATTTTATATATCTGCCAGAAGATAATAGAATGGTGTCCGTTGCTTCTCAAGCAATTGTTGAGGCGCTAGATAAGATTTATAAAGCAGAACGAATTGTTGAGGAATTAAAAACCGGAATGATTGCAGAATAGTAAAAATTTTGAAAAATTTAATAATGCCGTTAACCTTAAAAGTCAACGGCATTTTTTTTGTAATAACTTTGATAGGTATTTTAAAAATAATAGTTTTCAGTATTCATAATTTATTTAAAAATCACAAAGGTGGGAAATGAGCAACTTAAAATTCTTTTTTAGCGCTTTTGTTCTTTGTCTTTTGTTTTCAGAATTTAATTTTACGCAAACATATTTTTATGAACCACTTGATATTAATTCGATTGAATGGTCATTAGATGATTTTGGCAAAATGTACACTTTTGATAGTGTCCCTCTTGCTGAGTTTGAAGAGAAATATGGTTTTAAACCAACCGAAGAATGGCTTGATGATGTTAAAAAATCAGCCCTTCAATTTGGCGGTGGTTGTTCAGCTGCATTTGTTTCTTCTGATGGATTAATTATGACAAATCACCATTGCGGTAGAGACCGATTATACACTGTTCAGAAAGATGGTGAAGATATATTGAAAAATGGTTTTTATGCGAACACTTTAGAAGAAGAACGAAAAATAGAAGATCTTTTTGTGGAGCAGTTAATTCTTATTGAAGATGTTACCTCAGTAATTAAAACCTATATGCAAAACGGGAAAACCGACGATGAAAAAATTAAATTAAGAAACGAGATAAGAGATTCAATTGTTGAAAAGTACAATGAGAAAACAAATTTGAATTGTAAAATTGTTACTCTATACCATGGAGGGAAGTATTCTCTTTATGGCTATAAAAAATATACTGATATTCGATTAGTTATGGCTCCGGATTTCCAAATTGCTGCAACCGGCTGGGACTGGGATAATTTTACATATCCCCGCTATGAACTTGATTTTATGTTCTATAGGGCTTACGATGATGATGGAAAACCAATTAAATCTGAAAATCATTTTACTTGGAGCGATAAAGGGGCAAAAGTTGGTGAACCAATTTTTGTAATTGGAAGACCTGGAAGCACCAGAAGATTATTATCTTATTCTCATTTAGAATATTTGAGGGATTATACTTATCCGCAATCATTAATAAGTTTTAATGCTATTTATCAAGCCTACTATGATTTATATGCTAAACGTCCTGAAGATGAAGGTTTGCTAAATAAAGTTATGGGATGGGGAAACTCAAGAAAATCTTATGCAGGCAGATTAACTGGTCTAAATAATAGTGTTATAATGAAGAAAAAATTTGAGTTTGAAAGAGAACTGAAAGCAAAAGTTATGTCCTCTTCTGAACTAAATGAGAAATATGGTCATTTATGGAATTCTTTAAATATTGCACTTGATGAGCTGAAGCTTTATTCAAATAAAAGTTCAGTTGTTAGAATGAATAGATTTATTAAACCTGTTGCGTTTGGCATTGCTGAGAATTTGTTAAAATTAGCTAAACAAAAAAAAATGCCAAGTGATGAAAAAATTGAAGAGTATCAAGATGTAGATTTTGAGCTAGCACTGAGCAAATTATTACCAGATTCAATAGATACAGAACTTGAAAATAATCTGTTGAAGGCCAATAGAATTGCGCTTAATAAAATATTAGTTGAAGAAAATGATTTGGTGAAAATATTATACGACGAAAATAATCAATGGGAAATAAAATCTTCTGCTAAAGAATTCTAAGATTTATCAAAAGGAATGGCTTCAAGCAATTAGTAAACTAAGTGCAGATGAAATTCTTAATTTGCCTGATCCTTTTGTTCAATATATCAATTCGCTTAATAATACTAACGATGAAATTAAGCAAAGGGTAAAAGAGCTTAACAATACATTAGATGTCTTAAATCAATCTTTGGGAGAAGTAATCTTTTTAGTTTATGGAAACAATATTCCACCAGATGCCACATCTACAATTAGAATTTCTGATGGAGTGATTAAAGAATATGAGTACAATGGGACAATTGCCCCAGGAAAAACAACTTATTATGGATTGTGGGATAGATATGAATCTTTTGGTAAAAACACCTATCCTTGGGGTTTGCACGAACGATGGAAAAATCCTCCAGCGGAACTAGAACTATCTACCGCAATCGGTTTTGCATCAACCAATGACATAGTCGGTGGTAATTCCGGAAGCTCTGTAATAAATATTAACAAAGAAGTTGTTGGTCTAGTTCATGATGGAAATATTGAAAGTCTCGTTGGAGATATAATCTTTCTGGAAGAAAATAATAGAACTGTTTCTACGGACTCAGATGGATTAATGCAAGCATTAAAATATGTTTATAAAACTGATAGATTGGTAAAAGAATTGTTAACTGGTAGAATAAAATAAATTTACTCTATACCTAAAAGTCGTAAACCATTAACAGTAATAAAAGTTGCAAAGTAAGCGAAACCGGAAAAAATTAATATTTGAAGAATGGGAATTCTCCAATGTCCGGTTTCTTTTTTAGCAACCGCTATTGTTGATAAACATTGCATGGCAAAAACAAAGAATACAATTAACCCCAATATTGTGGCACTTGTAAACAACTTTTGGTCGGTTCCTTCAATTCTCGCATCCCTCATAGCGTGTAGAATAGAAGCGCGCAAGGTTTCTTCATCACCCGTTACTTTGAAAATTAATGCCAATGAACTTACAAATACTTCGCGGGCAACAAATGCTGAAATAAGGGAAACTCCAATTCTCCAATCCATTCCGATTGGGGTCATAATAGGTTCAACCATTCTGCCTAATTGAGCAGCATAAGATGTAGAAATCCTTTCCATTTGAATGGCATCATTAAGCTCAATTTTAGTAAGGGAATTATTATCAATCTGAGGATTTGTGTTAGGGAAATAAGTCAACATCCATAAAACAATTGAAAAAACAATAATTACTGGTCCCGCTTCTTTTAAGTATGATTTTGTACTGCTTAAAGTATTTCTATATATCGAATTTAACTTTGGGATTTTATATGCTGGTAATTCCAAAATAAATGATGAACTATCAGTTTCCCTAATTAGACTCTTGCTAAATTTATTTACAATTCCTGCAATTACTACAGAACTAACTAAACTGAACAAGTAAATAAATGAAAAAATAAATCCGCCTAATAAAAAATTCTCTTTTGGAATTAAAAAAGCTATGAGCAATGCGTAAACAGGTAATCTTGCACTGCAACTCATAAGTGGAATAATAAAAATTGTTAGCAATCTTTCTTTTCTATTAGAGATTGTTCTGGCAGCCAACATAGCCGGTATAGCACATGCAAAACCAGATAACATCGGAACAAAAGATCTTCCGTTCAGTCCTATCTTTGAAAGTGGTTTATCAATAAGCATCGCTCCGCGGGCTAAGATAACCGGTATCTTCTAAGAAACCCAAAATTATAAAAAGAATAACAATCTGAGGTACAAAAATTAATACTGCTCCAACACTTGTAATTAAGCCGTCAGCGATTAAATCGCCATACCAATTACTACCAAAATAGTTTGAAGAAACAGTCGCAAGTGTTGCAAAGGATTCATCCACAAATTCCATTAAAGGTAGTGCCAACCAGAAGATTGATGTGAAGGTTACACCGGTAATCAATAAAAAGAAAACAATTCCCCAAATTCTGTGAAGTAAAAATTTATCTAGCTTTAATGTTAAGCTATCCGGGCTATTCTGAAGTTTTTGAGCAAGTTTATTCAACGAGGCATTTGCCTTTGCTAAATCTTTTTCATCAGCTATTGGATTAATAACTTCATTTTCAATGATTTCAATTTCTTTAAAGTGATTTAAGATATTTTCCGCATGTACATTAGGAATAATCTTTACAAGCTCTTTTCCATGACTTTCATTTCCTAATTGGGATTTAATCACAGAAACTAATTCATCCGTTCCTTTGCCAGATCTTCCATCAACTTTAACAACCTTACAGCCAATTTTTTCTTCCAATAATTTGGAAGAAATAGCAAACCCTTTTTTCTTCAAAATATCAGTCATTGTTAATGCTATTGTTACATTAAAGTTAGAACTTATTAACTGTTTAACGAGAAGCAGGTGACGCGATAGCTGGCTACTATCAGCTGTAACAATGACTAAGTTTGGTACGCCAAATTTAGGATGATTATAAAGAGAATTTACAGTTATTTCTTCATCTGGAGAATTTGGGACAAGGCTTATAATTCCTGGGGAATCTAGTAAATTTGCTTTTAAATTATAGGATTCTAAAAATTGAGCAGAATTATATTCTATTGTAGAGCCGGGATAATTTACTGTTTTAAAGTTTTTACCACTAAGAAAATTAAATAAAGTAGTTTTACCTGAATTAGGTGGACCAACTAAAGTGATAAGTGGTAATTTATTAGGTGTGGTAAGACTCATAGTAATTTAATGGATTCAGCTTCATTCCGTCTAATTGCAATTGTAGTCCCTCTTAACGAAAATGCTAAAGGATCCTTAAAAAGGGATTCATTAATCAGCTGAATTTCTTGTCCGGGTGTAAATCCAATTTCAATAATTCTTCTAAAAGAAGGGTGACTTTCATCAATAGAATCGATCAAGGCCTTTTCACCATATTTTAAATTTGCAGCTGTTTTCATATTAAATATATATAGAATATTATTTAGATTTAGTCTATATAAACTTAGTTAGTCCTTTGATTTTTGTCAAGTTAAAAGTAGGAGAACTATGTCCTAATAAATATTAAAAAATAAACCAGAATGAAAGAGTTGATTATCTTTTTAATATTTAATATTATTGTTTTAACAAATCAAAGGGGCTTAAAATGAAAAAAGTACTTTTTCTTTTAATTACTTTCTTAATACTCCCACCTAATATTTTCAGTCAATCTGCTACAAAGCATGGAGAATTGTCTTATAAGGATTTTAAAACACCTAAATTTTGCGGAGCTGCTTGTCATACTGATTTTTATCAGCAATGGAAACAATCTATGATGTCTCAATCCTATACTCACACTTGGGATGAAATAGAATATTTTCAATTAGCAATTCCACATGCTGAAAAAGATGAAAAAGTTGCTGAAGTTAAAGATGGTTGTAATGGATGCCATGCTCCAATCTCTTATGTCTCAGGGGATACGCCACCGCCAAGACCAGAAATGAACTCCAGAGCTAATGAGGGTGTTTCATGTGAAGTATGTCATAGTATAGTGGGATTTGAAGGAGACACTCCATTTAATTTTAACTACATAATGAAACCCGGTAAGACCAAGTTCAGTGGAAGAAAAGATTTTGTAGCGTCACCAGCTCACGAAATTGTTGTTTCTGATTTACACCGTTCAGGTGATTTTTGCGGAATTTGTCATAATGAAAAAAGTCCATATGGTATTTGGGTTAAATCTACTCATCTAGAATGGAAAGAAGGTCCATACGCAAAAGAAGGTGTTCAATGTCAAGATTGTCATATGCCTAAGGGAGAATCAATTTTTGCAAGTATGGGAAAAACTTATCCAGATGCACGTCAGCATTTGTTTCATGGAGCCCACGATAATGGTAAAGTTAAAGGAACAATAGAGTTAAGAATCCATCCCGACTTGGAAGAAGTTGAACCAGGAGAAACTGTAAAATTAAGTGTTGTTTTATTCAATCAAAAAACCGGACACAAATTTCCAACTGGTTCAGTTGAAGACAGAATAGTTTGGCTTCATGTTGAAGCAGTCGA
The DNA here is from genome assembly GCA_963704835.1 of uncultured Ignavibacteriales bacterium. Lineage (GTDB taxonomy): Bacteria > Bacteroidota > Ignavibacteria > Ignavibacteriales > Melioribacteraceae. The sequence goes on from CAVPHW010000011.1 coordinate 154,438, forward strand.
TAAGGCCGGAAAAAAATATCATTTACCTGTTGATATAAAAGGATTTGACGGAGAGGAATATACAATCTCAGCTGATGTAAAAGCATATCAGGATATGGGAATTGCACTAAATGATGCAAATTTTGAAGGCGTCCAGAGAGATGCTGTTCCGTTTGGGGATAGAATATTTAGAATGCCATATTTTGATCCTCAAGGTAGAATGACCATTCAGCAATGGAATACTTCATCACTTGGAGTAGATTATAGATTAGGACCGCGAGAAACAAAAATTGAATCATTTACATTTAATTTGCCTGATAATATCTCTATCGGAGATGTAGAAATCACGGCTAAGTTATATTATTCAAAGCTAGTTTCTTCTGTAGGTGAGTTATTAAAAGTTCCGCCAGAAGAATTTGAACCGATTTTAGTAAATGAACATTCAACAAAAATAACTGTATTGGATTAAGGAGATAATAAAATGAAGTTTATGAAATTTTTAATAATAGCAATCTTTCTATTTGCCATATCGTTTGGTGAATTATTAGCAATTCCTGCCTTTGCGAGGAAGTATAAATTAAGCTGTCAGACTTGCCATTCTCCAATGCCTAAGTTAAAATCATTTGGTGATGAATTTGCCGGAAATGGGTTTAAGATGCCGGAAATGGAATCAACAAGATATTTTGTTGAAACTGGAGATGACGAACTTTCTTTAATTAGAGATTTCCCACTTGCAGTTAGAATTGATATGCATGCTGTAATTAAAACAGATGACGCTTCCAACGGGCTCGATTTTCAATCACCATATCTTGTTAAACTATTATCTGGTGGTGAAATTGCCGATGATTTAGCATACTATTTTTACTTCTATATGAATGAAAGAGGTGACGTTGTAGGAGTAGAAGATGCCTATATAATGTTTAATAATTTATTTGATTATGATTTGGATTTATACATGGGACAATTTCAGGTATCGGATCCTTTATTTAAAAGGGAGCTAAGATTAACCCTAGAGGATTATCAAATTTATAAAACAAATGTTGGCAATGCTACATCTAATCTGGCTTATGATAGAGGTTTAATGGTAACTCTTGGATTAGAAAGTGGGACTGATATTATCTTTGAAGTCCTCAATGGAAATGGAATTGGTGGTGCTGATGGTGCAAAGAACTTTGATGATGATAGCTTTAAAAATTTCTTTGGTAGAGTTTCTCAAAATATTGGTGAATATTTAAGGGTAGGTGCATTTGGTTATTTAGGAAAAGAAGAAGTTGAGGATAATTTTGGTCTTATTGCAGAGGATAAAATAACTATGTGGGGACCTGATTTAACTGTTGGAAATGATATTATTGAATTAAATTTACAGTATGTTTGGCGAAAAGACTCAAAGGCATTTCATGGCATTTTGAATGATGATATTGAGACTAAAGGGGCGATTGCGGAATTACTCTATATGCCCAAAGGTGATGAAAGTAAATGGTATTTTGCCGGATTATTTAACTGGGTTGATTCAGATTTTGATGGGCTTGATTATCAAACAATCACTGGGCATACTGGTTATTTGTTTAGACGAAATATGAGAATGGTTGCTGAGTATAAATATGATTTTGAACATAAATATAATATGTTCAGTTTAGGAATAGTTTCTGCGTTTTAATTGTACTTTAGCTTTTGCAAAAATGTTTGTAATTTAATGCATGCAAAAGCCTTTGTTAATTGATTTAGATGGTGTCCTTAGAATTGGCAACAAGCCTGCTGAGGACATCATTCCTTTTTTAGAATTCATAGACTCAGAATCAATTCCTTCATGCATTCTCAGCAACTCATCACTTTATTCATCAAAACAGATCTATAGTTTTTTCCAATCTCATTCAATTGAAATTAATATTCCAATAATTACTGCTATTGATGCAGCTTATGATTACATCAAAAATAAATACAAAAAAGTTGCAGTTTTTACTTCAGAAAACGTATTTGAAATGTTTATTGATTTTATAGACTACGAACATCCTGAAGCTGTGCTAATTGGAGATATTGGAGATAAGTGGAACTACAAACTTATTCAGTCAATATTTGAGTATGTACAAAATGGTGCGGAGTTGATTGCAGTCCATAAAAATAAGTTTTGGGATAATCCAGATTTGGGAATTCAATTAGATGCCGGACCTTTTATCCATGCAATAGAATATGCTACTTCTTCCAAAGCAACATTAATTGGAAAACCGTCTCATATTTATTTTAATTCAGCCTTGGAAAAAATCAATGTAAACATGGATCAAAAATTCATCATGCTTGGAGATGATCTGGAATCTGATATGGTTGGTGCTAAGAAAATAGGTGCTGAAACGATTTTAATACTTACCGGGAAAACATCACTACCTATTTTGCTTGAAAACCAAATATACGTTGACCATAAAGTAAAAAATCTTTTAGGTGTAATTGAATTATTAAAAACCATATTTAAGGGCTAGTTGAATGGAAAAAATTATTAGACATCCGGCTATCTTAAAAAGGGATAAATCAGCCCTTCTTATTATAGATGTTCAGGAAAGAATATTACCCGCAATGAGAAATTACAAACTAATGCTGAGTAATATTATCAAACTAGTTAAGGGTGCAAATATTCTTAATATTCCTATATTTTACACTGAGCAATACCCAAAAGGTTTAGGAAAAACAGTAGATATTCTTCAAGATGAATTAATTGGTGACCCAATTCAAAAATTATCTTTTAGCTGTTCCGGAGCAGAAAGTTTATTTCATCAATTATTTGATAAAAATGTTAAGCAAGTAATTGTATGCGGGATTGAATCTCATGTATGTGTTCAGCAAACCGTTTTTGATCTACTCGCAAATAGATTTCAAGTGAATTTACCTATAGATGCCATTTCTTCTAGAAATAAGATTGATTATAAATCATCAATTAAAAGAATGGAGAAACAAGGTGCAGAAATTACGACAGTCGAATCGATATTGTTTGAGCTTCTGGAAGTTTGTGGAACAGCTGAATTCAAATCCATATCATCCCTTATTAAGTAAAAAATCCTTTCAATAACACTAAACTGTCCAAATTTATACCCGATTATAAAATAGTTAAATAAAAAAAATTGGGGTCATAAATGAGAAATGTGTTTTTATTCGCTATAATATTTCTTTTTTCTTTTCAGGTAAAAACATTTAATAAGACTACTCAAATAATGGAAGGCGAGCAATATGTTGCCTTTGCAGAAGAAATGCCATCTCCTTTGGGTGGAATAGAAAGTATTTATCGACTTATTAAATACCCAACCGACGCAATTAAAGCCAAGGTTGAAGGAAAAGTATATGTGTTGGCTTTTATAAATGAAGATGGAAATGTTGATGATGTTAAGGTAGTTAAGGGAATAGGAAGTGGGTGTGATGAAGCAACAATAGAAGCTGTTAAAAAGACAAAATTTGCACCGGGAAAAGCTGCAGGCAAAAATGTTAAAGTAAAAATGTCGTTACAAATTCAATTTAAAATATCTTAAAATTGAGAGAAAATTATGTTTAAGTTTTTAAAAAATTTAAAATTTGTTCACAAAATTCAATTTGGTTTTGTTCTTTTGGGGACTATTTCGGCTTTGATAGCAGTAAATGATATGTATCAGATAAACCGAATGAAAAATTCGAAACAGGATCTTGTATACAGAGTTTATACATCCTAAAGGAAATATTGAGGAGCTATATGGTGAATTTCAAAAGGCGCAGTTTACAATGCTTAAGTTCTCAATTGTTGAATTTTCTTCTGAATTTAACAATAATATTAACACTTATAACCTTCACAAGGGTAATATTGATCGGATTCTTGATTCTTTAAGTAATGAAAAATTTTCACCTCAAATCACAGATGAATTTACAGAAATTAAAAGTATCTGGGATAATTATAAAAACGTTGTTGCCGATGCTATTATCAGTGCTTCAGCTTCTGGTATGTATGATATGGCTGCTGTCATCTCAACAACTACTGGGGAAGAAGTTGGAACTCAGCTTGTTGCTAAATTTGATGAAATTGTATCACATCTGAATGATAAATCAATACAACTTAATGAGGAGTTTTTTCAAGCTGAATCAGAATCTTTCATATTCCTAATAGTCGGTATGTTAACCGGTACTTTTGTTTTGCTATTAAGTGTATTTTTACTTGCCCCAACAATCAGTAAGCCTATAGGTGAATTTGTTGGAATATTTAATGAGTTTTCTCTTGGCAACTTTGATTTTGAAATTCAAAGTAAATCCCAAGATGAATTCGGGCAATTAATGAAAAGGGCAAATGATTATAAAGAAGCACAATGGGAAAAAATTAGAGCTGCTAAAAAAATTGCTGAAGGAAGTCTTGAAAAGGTAAAAGAAGCTTCTGAAAAAGATTTGCTTGCAAAAGCATTCAACAAAGAAGTAGATACTTTGGAAGATATGTTGGCCCAAATAGATGTTATGCTTGAAGCAAATGAAAGAGGGGATTTACAATTTACTTTGGATACAAAAAAATTTACCGGCAGTTGGGCTAGGATTTTGGAAGGTTTTAATAAAATTAGGAAATCTACACTTGAACCAATTGATGAAGCAAGAAAAGTATTAGCTTTGATGGCGAATAGTGATTTTAGAACCAAAATGGTTGGGCAATATCAAGGTGATTATGAGAATATTAAAAATGATGTTAATAAAGTAGCTGAATCACTTAATGAAATTATCGGAAAGGTTAAAATAAGTTCTGAAGAACTTGCTTCCTCCGCAAACCAAATTCAATCAAGAACTGTAGAAATGGCTGCTGGAGCTAGCGAGCAAAATTCACAAACGATAGAAGTTGCATCTTCAATCGAGGAAATGAATTATACAATTACAGACAGCACAAAGAACGCTTCAGAAGCTGCAAATAAAGCCGAACAAGCTGGTGATAAAGCCAGAAACGGTGGACGAGTTGTTGAAGAAACCATCCAAGGCATTAATAGAATTGCTGAAGTTGTAACTAAATCTGCTATCACAATTGAAGAACTTGGAAAATCAAGTGATCAAATTGGAGCAATTATCAAGGTAATCAATGAAATTGCTGATCAAACAAATTTACTGGCTCTTAATGCGGCTATTGAGGCAGCTAGGGCAGGTGAGCATGGGAGAGGCTTTGCGGTTGTAGCCGATGAAGTTAGAAAGCTTGCTGAGAGAACTACTGGTGCAACAAATGAAATAACTCAAATGATAAAAAGGATTCAAGAAGACACGGGTGGAGCAGTAGAATCAATAGAAAGAGGTAAGGAAGAAGTTGAAAAAGGAAAAATGTTGGCTCTTGACGCTGGTAATGCACTTCAAGAAATAATTCTTAATACTGATGAGGTTACATTGATAATAAATCAATTAGCTGCTGCTAGTGAGGAACAAAATGCAACCAGCCATCAAATAACAAGGAATGTTGAACTGATCCAAAATGTTACTCAGCAATCCACATTAAGTACAGAGCAAATTAATCAATCAGCAGAAAATTTATATAGCTTAACTGAAAATTTACAAAAATTAGTTAGTCAGTTTCAGCTAGATTCTGGTCAAGTAGAAAAGAAACTAAACCAGAACAGTTTTAAACCTAACTTGAAACAAAATTATAAATATGCTTAATAATTATTGATCTCTAATATCTTGCTGAGGAGACAAATTAGTTGCTCTTTTTTCTTTTAGCATTTTGTGAACAATTTCCGGCACGAACGCAGAGACATCGCTATCAAATTGAGCAAGATTTCTAATTATTGTTGAGTTCAAATAAGTATATCTTTCATGAGGCATTAGAAAAACTGTTCTTAAATTTTCATCAAGTTTTCTATTCATTAATGCCATTTGAAATTCATATTCAAAATCACTTATAGCTCTTAATCCTCTTATTATACCTATTGCACCCACTTCTTTTGCGTGATCAACAACTAACCCTTGGAAAGAATCAACAACTACTTTGTCATACTCACTTAGGCTATCCCTAAGCATGATAAGTCTTTCTTCAACAGTAAACATGGGCGATTTTATTGGGTTGCGTGCAACGGTTACTACAACTTTATCAAAAAGATCCATTGCTCGTTTTATTACATCTATGTGACCATTTGTTACCGGGTCAAAGGTTCCTGGGTATATTACAGTTTTCATAAGATTTAATGTTTAGTTTGTAAAATTATAATTAAAAAGAGAATTGGTAAATTAAACTATCACCTAACCTTTTAATTGGCTCCATTTTAAGATTCTCAACATCCTCTTTTGCTGTTTGAACTGAACGTTCAATAATTAATAATCCATCATCATTTAAAAAGTTATTTTCTTTAATATTTTCAACAACTTTATATATATCATCTTTAAAAAATGGTGGATCGGCTATAATTAAATCATATTTTTGATGCACATCAAGCGTCGTGAATTTAGTTGATGTCATCTTATATACTTTACTGTATTCCTCAACTTTTAGATTTTCAATATTTGATAAAATATTTTTATAAACCGCGAAATTTTGTTCAACAAAGTGAACTTCTTTTGCTCCTCTGCTAATAATCTCAAATCCGAGTGACCCAGAACCGGCATATAAATCACAGCCAGTAATATCCGTAAAATCTAAAATATTATGTAAGTAATTAAAGATTGATTCTTTGTTTTTATCTGTAGTTGGTCGTACCAATTTTGATTTAGGAGATTTTACAATTCTACCTTTTAAGCTGCCTGCAATAATTCTCATTCTATTAGTCTAAGTGCCATTCCTAAAGCTGGATTAAATTTTGTCTTACTATTATTCCATTTACTTCTTTCAAGATGAGTTATATCAAGTTTCAATTCACTAAATCCTTCAACGGTAACTGGAGATATGCTGAAAGTGTCTTTTATTTGATTTAGCAATTCGTTATTAACTGAAGAACCCAATAGAAATAATTGCTCAGATTTACTTTTGCTTAAATTTCTACTTTCCACTTCATTCTGTACCTTATCAAGGAATGTTAAAGTTTCTGGTATGCTAGTAAAATTATTTATTTTCGAAAAGATTAATTTATTATTGGAAAAAACCATGGCAGATGCTTTTTTATTTTCCAAATAAATACTAATTCCATTTAATTTATTTGCATAATATTTTAAAATACCGTTTGATGAATTGTGGCAATTATCAACAGCTTTAAGGTGCAGATTGTTTCTTACACAAAATTTGAAAAGTCTTTTCAATATTTCTTTATTAAGTGCAAAGACTGAAACTCTTTTATAAGGTTGATAAGTTGGAGTATCAAGAAAAACTTTCTGAATATTGGAATCGAATTTATTAAAAGAAGGAAACAATTTATTGAACTCCCAAAGTAAATACTCATTCAAATCGTTTTGAGTCAAATTTTTATCAATGGGGATTTCAAAAATTTTAAAAAATGATAAAGGAAGAGAAATTAAAACTTTGGATGTTTTTAACGGTGTTCTTAGAATAATTTCATTAAATGCATTCTGGAGAATGTGGATAAATTTAGTTTCTTTTTGATTCTCTTCTAAAGTTTCATCAAAAAATTCTTCATCAACATTCTCCAGGTAAACCTTGCCAAACTTCTTACTTATCTCAACTAACTGTAGTGAATTTTCACTAATATTAATTCCAACCTGGTTAGTTAAGATAGACATTCAATACTTATTCCCAACTTGATGTGTTTTTTCTGGTTTGGCTCTCTAAATCGCCAATTGTTCCATAACCATCTGGGCATTCTAAAAAGTAAATTGTCCCAATAACAGTTTTTTCGTCAACTCTAATAATTTTCCCACGCAAGTTAACAACTGTATCAATTGTATGTGTAGTATCAACTTTAAGAATATAAGGTTTATTAGATTTTGGAGATTTCATTAAAGAATCAGGAATAAAGCTTCCATTTTTTAAACTGACAAATGGATTTGTTGATTTCATGGTTAGTGTGTCAACTCCATTAATTAGTGCAAGCACAGCTTCGTTAGTTTTTACAAAGTTGACAAGCGAATCCATATTATCAGTATAAGTGGATTTTTTCTTTTGCCATAAAATCTCTGCTTGGCGTATATTATTCATTCTTAATCGTGATTCACTTTTATAATATGCTTCTTTCTGCATATAATCTGTTGGATCAACAATTGCAACTCGTATCAAAACGTATACTAATATTGCAATAATTACATATAAAACAGCATGCACATACCATGGTTCTCTTTTTTTTGTCATTTTCCCTCCGGAATTTAGAACTGCCTATTTCTCTATAAATAAATATTCTTTGATGTTTTTTAATTTACTTTTACCAATACCTTTAACTTCAATTAAATCTTCAACTGCCTTAAAACCATTTTTCTTAATTCTTAAATCAATAATTTTTTGGGCTGTTTTACTACCTATTCCCGGAAGTTTAACCAAGACTTCTAAGTCAGCACTATTTAAATTAATACTTCTTTCTTTAAGTGTACTATTTAATTTTTTCTTATTAACTAATTTATTGGTACTAAAATCAGAAAGTTCTCGCTCAGAATCAACTCTTTTTTCTAGAAAATTGCTCTCAGCTGAAAGATTTATTTCCTCATTTTCAATAGCTTTATTCAAACTATCATGAAAACTAAACTGATATTTCTTTATTGGTTTTTCTGTTATCTTAATTCCGTAGTATTTTACAGTAAGTCCAACAAAGAAAATAATCAAAACATATAAGATGGCTTTAACCTCAGTTTCGGTTAAACTTACTTTTAGCGATATAAAATGAAATAGCTTTTTCAAATTGTAATAACAATTTTGTTTTGGCTAAATTACTAAAATCTACCTTCTAACACTGCCAACATTGGGTGTTTTGCTCAATTCTTTAAGTAACTCTTTTTCTTTTGAATTAACTTTTTCTGGTACATGTATGTTAATTCTAACTAATTGATCTCCGAAACCATGCTGATTTAAATGCTGAATTCCTTTTCCCTTCATCTTTAGAAATTTTCCGGGTTGTGTTCCTGCATCAATCTTCAAATTAGCTCTTCCACTTATTGTTGGAATTTCAATTGAAGTTCCCAACACTATTTCCGGATACGATAAGAATAAATCATAAATTAAATCGTCACCATCTCTTAGAAAATATGGGTGTTCAATTTCTTGAAAAACAACAATAATATCACCAGCGGAACCACCATTTTTCCCAGCGTTAGCCTCACCTCGCATAGTCATGTAACTATTATTTGTTACACCAGCCGGAACATTTACCTTAATTTTCGTTTCCTCAAGAACTCGTCCATCACTTGAGCAAGTCCTGCATGGATCAGAAATTATTTTCCCAGTTCCTCTACAATTATTGCAAACAGAAATATTTACGAATTGGCCAAATATTGATCTTGAAACTTCTCTTACTTCTCCAGAGCCGCTGCAGACAGAACATGATTTAAATCCAGAACTGCTATTCGCTCCACTACCTTTACAGTTTGAGCATATAACATGCTTTTTGATTTTTATTGTTTTTGAAACACCTGTGGCAATCTCTTCCAAGGTGAGTTTTAAAGTTAGTTTTAAATCTGATCCTGGAGTCCCACTCTGCTGTCTTCTTCCCCTGCTTGAACCGCCAGCGTTAAACAGATCATCAAAAATTGAAGAACCACCAAAACCACCACCGAAGATATCAGAGAAATTGCTAAATATATCGTTTACATTTTGGTAGCTATGGAAATCCTGACCGCCTCTTAAACCACTATGTCCATAGCGATCATATTTAGCTTTCTTTTCATCATTACTTAAAACCTCATAAGCTTCTGCAGCTTCTTTAAACTTTTCTTCAGCAGCTTTATCATTAGGATTTTTATCCGGATGATGTTGCATTGCCAATTTTCTATAAGCTTTTTTAATTTCATCTTTAGGCGCTCCTTTTGTTACACCTAAGACCTCATAATAATCTCTTTTATTCATTTATTGCTTCCTATTCTTCACTTTCATTATTAGTATCACTATTATCTTCTTGAACAGTTTCAGTTCCCTTGCTTACAATAACTTTCGAATGTTTTATTACTTTATCTTTGTAAAGATAACCAGGTTCAATTTCTTCCATTACTATATTTGCGTGAAAGTTTTCAGAAGGTTGCTGTAATAGAGCTTCATGGTAATCAACATCAAACTCTTTACCTACTACATCAATTTTTTTGATGCCTTGATCATCTAGAGACTTAGTGAACTTATCTAATACTAGTTTTAATCCTTCTTTTATTGAATCTAAATTGCTATCACCTAAATGGCTTAATGATCTTTGCAAATCATCATAAATGGGTAAAACTTTAAGTATAAAAGATTCAGCAGCATACTTTAATAAATTGAGCTGATCGTTTTCGGTTCTTCTTTTATAGTTCTCAAACTCCGCAACTTTTCTAAGCAATGTATCTTGTAAGGAACTAATTTTTTCTTGAAGTTCTGCAACAGAAACTTGCTTTTCTTCTTTTTCATTTTCATCAGTCTCAATTTTAACTTCTTGCTCGGTATTTTCTGCCACTTCTTCTTCCTTTATTTGATTTATGTTTTCGGATTCTTTTTCTATATCCTCTATATTTTCTTTGCTTTTATCTTTCATAATATTCCTTCGTACTTATTTATTAAAAATTTTTGATAAGGTTTCAGCCATTTTCACTACTGCCGCAATTGAGTGTGAGTACCTCATTCTCTTTGGCCCAATAATTCCAATACTTCCTACTACTTGGCTAATATTATAATCTGTAACAATCACACTATAGTCATTCAGGCGTTCCAAATTGCTTTCACTCCCAATTGATATAGCAACCTTACCGGCGTTCTGATTCATCTTTTCATCCATTAGATGAATAATAATATCCTTGTCTTCAACTAATTCAATTATGCTGCTAAATTTTTTATAGTCAGTAAATTCGGGTTGATTTAATAAGTTTTTTGTTCCGGTAATAATCGTATCTTCATCAGCTCTTACATCAGTAAAAATTTCAGAAATTGAATCAATAAAAACTCTTATTACGGGTTTAAATTCTGAATTAGAAATATGCTTCAGACGCTCAGAAAAAGTTTCCCTTATTTCAGAAAATTTTAACCCGGAAAGTCTTTCATTTAACAATTTCTGTATTGTTTTTATGCTCTTGGGATCAAATCCACTACTAATTTCAAGTGTAATAGTTCTTATCATTCCGGATTTAATAGAAATAACAACTAATAGCCGAGAACTGGACACTTCCACTAATTGAAGTTTTTCTAAAATTGCATTTCCAAATTTTGGGTAGCTAACATATGCCAATTGATTAGTAAGACTACTTAATATTGTTGAAGTAATTCTTAGTATTTCATTTGTTTCAATATTTACTTGTTCAAGCTGAGCTTCAATAAAATCTACCTCAGATTGCTGCAATTGTGACAACTCCATTAAAGAATTAACATAAAATCTATAACCCAAATCTGTAGGCACTCTACCGGCAGAAGTATGTGGATGACCCAAATATCCAGATTCTTCAAGATCAGACATAATATTTCTAACTGTGGCGGGTGAATATCCAATTTCGTATTTTTTAGATAAATTTCGAGATCCAACGGGATTAGCAGTTAAAATAAACTGATGAATCACATATCTGAGAATTGACTTTTCACGATCTGTTAAAACTTGTAAACTCATATAAAATATTGTTTTTCTTAAATAAACTTATAAAGTTATTAAAATTACCAAAAAAATTCACTTAATTACGTTAAATTAGAATAATAGAAATAATTACATTTTTTAATTACTTTTATATAATTATAACATTATAAAATACATAAGGGTTTCAATTAGATTGAAAAATAATTATAAAGATTCTGGTGTTGATATAAAAGCTGGTGAAGAAACAGTTGAGGACATCAAATCATTAGTAAATTCAACTTTTAACAAAAATGTTCTAACTGGGATTGGACATTTTGGCGCTTTTTATGAGCTTGATCTGAAGAACTATAAAAATCCGGTTTTAGTTTCCAGTGTAGATGGTGTTGGAACAAAACTTAAAGTTGCTATTGATTCTGGTATTCATAACACTGTTGGGCAAGATTTGGTAAACCATTGTATAAACGATATTGCGGTTTGCGGAGCTAAACCTTTATATTTTATGGATTACATGGCATTTGGTAAACTTGAAAAAACTGTAGCTACAGAAATTGTTAGAGGTTTTGCTACAGCTTGTAAAGAAAATGAAGTAGCTTTAATCGGCGGTGAAACTGCTGAAATGCCTGGATTGTATGAAGAGAAAGATTATGATCTTTCAGGAACTATTGTTGGAATTGTAGAAAAAACTAAAATAGTTGATGGAAGTAATATTAAGCGAGGAGATGTTTTAATTGGGTATAAATCTAATGGTCTGCATACAAATGGTTACTCATTAGCAAGAAAAGTTCTTTTTGAAAGATTTTCTCTGGATGAAGAGATTAAAGAGATTAATTCAAATTTAAAATCAGAGTTGTTAAAAATCCATAAATCTTATCTATCAGTAATTCAAAAACTTCTACAAGAATGTGAAGTTAAGGCATTCTCTCATATTACTGGTGGAGGAATTGTAGGGAATACCAAAAGAGTTGTTCCAAAAGGAAAAGAAATAAAAATTGATTGGTCATCATGGGAAGTTCCTCCAATATTTAATTTAATACAAAAAACCGGTGAAATTGAGGATGAAGAAATGCGAATGGTTTTTAACATGGGAATTGGCCTAATTGCAATTGTTGACAAGAATATGTTACCCAAAGTTATTGAGATATCAAAAAGCATAAATGAGAATGCAATAATCATTGGGGAAATTATTTAGCATATAAAATTTAATAAGATTGGAGTTTATTAGAATGTTTATCGATACACACGCACACTTATATTATCCTAATTTTAATGGAGAACTTGAGCAAACTATTGAGAGAGCAAATCTTGCTGGAGTGAAATATATTATTGTTCCAGGAACCGATTTAGCAACATCTAAAAGAGCTATAGAATTAGCCGAGGAATTTGAATGTGTATATGCTGCCGTTGGTGTACATCCTCATGACACGAAAGAGTGGAAAGAATCTGCAATAGAAGTTCTTGAAGAACTTGCAAAGCACCCTAAAGTTGTAGCTATTGGAGAAATTGGCTTGGATTATTATTATGATTTTTCACCCAAAGAAATTCAGCTAACTGCATTTAAAGCACAAATTGAATTAGCTATAAAATTAAACCTTCCAATCATCGTTCATAATAGAGAATCAAATGATGATATAATGAGAATTGTTAAGGAGTATAAAGACTCAAATTTACGAGGTCAATTTCATTGTTTTGCCGGATCTGTTCAAGATGCAGAAGAGTTAACCTCTATGGGGCATTATGTATCTTTTACAGGGAATATCACTTTTAAAAAAGCAGAAAATCTAAGAACAATTCTCAAAGGAATTAGTCTAGAAAAAATGCTTTTAGAAACAGATTCACCTTTTATGACTCCAATTCCCCACAGAGGAAAAAGAAATGATCCATCGAATATTCCACTAATTGCAGAAGCAATTGCCGAAATACATGGAGTTAGAATTGAGGATGTTGCACGTATTACAAATTATAATGCATTTAGATTATTTGGAATTGGTGAGAAGGGAAATGTAAGTTTTGTCTACCAACTTCATGATTCTCTATACATAAATGTGACAAATAGATGCAATGCAGATTGTGTCTTTTGCGATCGAAAAGGTGAAGCAGTTTTAAAAGGATATAATTTAAAAATGGCGAAAGCTGAAGAACCTCCAGCAGAAGTGTATATTCAGCAAATCGGCGATCCAAAAAAGTATAAGGAAATAGTTTTTTGTGGATATGGGGAACCAACAATAAGATGGGATGTGGTTAAAGAAATTTCAAAATATGTAAAAGAAAATGGTGGCAAAACAAGAATTAACACCGATGGTCATGGCAACCATATCAACAAAAGAGATATTACTCCAGAATTAACTGGCTTGCTTGATGTTGTATCTATTAGTCTAAATTCAACTGATGCCAATCAATATGCTGAATTAATGAAAGTTAGTCCTGACATGCACCAAGAAATGTTAGATTTCGCAAAAAAGGCAAAACAATATTCTAGGGTTGTGATGTCCATAGTTGGGTTAAATGAAATTGACAAAGCAAAAGCAAAAGATTTAGTAGTTAATGAATTGGGTGTTGAATTTAGAGAAAGAGAGTATTTCTAAAATGAAAAAATCACTATTTTCAATTCTTATAATTTCAACATTATTTCTCTCTGTCAAAATTTTCTCACAAGAAAACAATGATAAAATTGAAGAGGAAATTAATAATATTTTGGAGGATAAATATTTTAATTCGACTCTTTTTGCTATAGATATTTTTGATCTGACTGCTAACAAGCCACTTTATAAAAAAAATGAAAAAATGTTGCTTCATCCTGCCTCCAATATGAAAGTGTTAACCAGTGCCGCAGCTCTTGAATTTTTAGGACCAGATTATGTTTTTACAACTTCCCTATATCATTCTGGAATTATAATCGACTCTGTATGCTACGGCGATATTATTGTTGAAGGTGGTTTTGATCCCGATTTTACGAGTGACGACCTAGACTCTTTAGTCCTCAGTCTAAAAGAATATGGGATTAAAGAGATTAGGGGTAATATTTATGGGGATGTATCAAAGATGGATTCCCTCTTTTGGGGAGAAGGTTGGATGTGGGATGATGATCCTTCCTCAGATTTCCCTTATATGACTCCACTTATTATTAATGATGCCTGTGTTGAAGTGGCGTATCAACCAGGACTACTAAGTAAAGAAGTAGTAGTAAGTATAATACCGGAGACGGATTATTTCGATATTTCAAATACATCAGTTACAACAAAAGAAGATACTTCAAATTTGGAAGTTACAAGAGATTGGATAAACAGAGGGAATGAAATTATAATCAAGGGAGATTTATCTTTCCGTTCTAAACCGGATACAGTTAAAATAAATATTGTAAATCCGGAATTTTATTTTCTCTATTTAATGAAAGAAAAAATAGAAAAATATAATATCAAATTTGAAGGTAGAATTGATACAGCTAGTGTTCCTCAGTATTCAAAATTAATTTATACCTTTGGCAGAGAATATAGCACTGTTATAAATAATTTAAATAAAGAAAGCGATAACTTAAGTGCAGAAATGACTCTTAGAGCAATGGCTCTGAAATATTTTAATAGATCTGCCTCTGCTGAAAATGGCGTGGCTATGATTGATAGTCTAATAGTGAGAGCTGGTCTAAATCATGAAGAATACAGAATGGTTGATGGCTCTGGTATTTCACATTATAATTTAGTTACGACAGAATTACTAGTTGAGGTTTTAAGATATATGTACAGCCATTCTAAAGATAATTATACTATTCTTAAAAATTCTTTTCCGGCTGCGGGTGTTGATGGAACTTTAAAAAATAGAATGAGAGGAACAAAAGCATATAATAATTTGTTTGCTAAAACGGGAACGCTAAGCGGAGTAAGCACACTCTCAGGATATTTGACATCATTAAACAACCATGAAATTGCCGTATCAATATTCTTTCAAAACTTTAAAGGAAGCGCAAGAATTGCTCGTGCTTATCAAGATAGAATTTGCACTTTCTTGAGTGAATCAGAACTTTAATTTATAACCATTAAGATCATTAATTATTTATGAAAAATTACAGGCAATTTATTATTCATGCAGAGCCATTAAATGTTGATTTAATAACCGGAGCTTTATGGCAACTAGAAATACTTGGGATAAATGAAATTGATGATTACTTAACTGCTTTTGTTTATGAAGATTCTGAGATAACTAAAATCAGTATTGATGAAGTATTAAACAGTTTAAAAAATGATAACATGATAAATTCATTTAAAGTGGTTGAGGAAATAGTTGTAAGTAAAAACTGGAATGAAGAATGGGAAAAACAATTAAATATTATTGAAGTTTCAGATAGAATTGTAATTAAACCCTCGTTTAGGGATTATTCAGCAAAAGAGAACCAAATTGTAGTTACCATAGATCCTAAAATGTCATTCGGTACGGGCGAACATCAGACAACGAAAATTGTATTAAAATTACTCGAAAAATATATTACAAAAAATCAAGAAGTTCTCGATCTTGGAAGTGGAACAGCAGTTCTTGGAATTGCGGCAGCCAAGTTGGGTGCTGAAAAAGTAACTTGTGTGGATAATGATGAATGGTGCTATATAAATGGTTTGGAGAATATTGAAAGAAATGAAGCCTCAAATATTAGCATAATCAATGGGGATATAAATAGTGTAATAGATTTCAAATATGATGTAGTAGTTGCAAATATTAACAAACATATATTGCTTGAAATTAAAAACGATTTATTAAAAGTTTGCAAAAAAAATGGTATAATAATTTTGAGCGGTATTTTGGATTCAGATAAAGAAGAAATAAAAAGGCAGTTCACCACACTTGGGTTAACTGCCCTTGAATTTTCAAATCTCGATGAATGGATAGGAATAGTTTTTAAAAATTAAGCTGACAATTTCTCAAGTAGTACAGATAGTTGCTTAATTTCAGTATCAGACAATTTTTTAGAAAATTCATTCAAACTCTTAATGTGCTCAGGATAAATTTTTTCTAATTTTTGTTTACCCTTAGGAGTTAACTCAGCATTAATAACTCTACGGTCGGTCTTTGAGTGAATTCTCTTTACTAAATCTTCTTTTTCAAGATTATCCATTACACATGTTATGTTAGCTCCGGTTACCATTAATTCATCACTAATCTTTTTTAATGGAATGGAACCATGTCTCATTAAGACATCCAGAACACCAAATTGAGGAGATGTTAATTTCTCTCCACCAAGATGTTTTGTGTGTACCTTTTTTAACCTATCATTTGCTTTTGCTACTAAATTGTACAGGTCAACTATTTGTTGTTCTTTACCTGACTTTGCCATACGACCCCCTATATATTAAAGAATAATTTTATTTAATTCTTTTCGATGTATGCTATAATCTGGAACAATTCTTTTAACAAGCTTCCAAAATTTAACAGAATGATTCATTTCTTCCAGATGACATAGCTCGTGAATAATCACGTAATTTATTACATCATAATTAAAATACATTAGTTTTAAATTAAATGATAGTTTTTTATTAATGGAGCAACTTCCCCACCTGGAATTAAGGTTTTTAATCTGAACACCTTCATACTCAAAGTGGTACTTTTTAGCTAATTCTTTAACTTTAGGGGGGATGTAAATTTCAGCTTGTTGCTTTAACCATACAAAGAACAGATCATCATCTGTAAAACTATTATTTGTATTTGTTTCTACCAACAATTTATCATTTTTAAATTGATATTTCAATATTTTATTATTGATATGCTCTTTTTTAATTAGGTCAATATTATTACCTAAATAGTAATATTTCCTCATCTTGACTTTTTAAAATATCTAATCTTTTTTCAATCCATGGTTTATTTGTTGTAACAAATTTTCTTGCCATTAAGTAAGGAAGGTAATTCGGCATTGATACTTTTATAACACCATTTTTACTAACCTTTAGTTTAATACTCTTTGATGAACTATATTTTTGAATCGCATATTTATGTGATACACCATTAATTTCAATTTCTTCTTCGCGCATAATTCTTCAATATTTTGTTGAAAGCTCCGTAAAATACAATTATATTGCCTAATTCAATACAAATAATATCCATTAAAATTATTGTGCGCCAAAATAAAGAATTATTTCAATTAGAATTCAAAAAATTTATAGATTTAGAGCAAAATTCTTTACAAAATAAAGAAACCAATCCATTGTTTACTTTTATTTTGAAAACGGAGTTCTCAAACCTATCAGCTTTGTTAGATTCCAAACAATTAAGAGACCAAACATATTTTTACTGGAAGATACTCGATGATTCGGAAGAATTTTTAGGATTTGATCCCATTTTTAAATAAGTGAAAATGGAGATAATAGACTAATAAAAACTGGTGAAATTGTTAAAAATTTTGAAACAAATATTATTTCTAATTGGGAAGTAAATGAGCTTATAAACATACCAACTTTTCTTGGGGGAATTAAATTTTCACCAAATCAAAAAAGTGAAAGATGGCAAGATTTTAATGATTCGGATTGGTTTATTCCTCGAATTCTATTTCTTAATAATACAGACGGTGCTTATTTCGTTTATAATTTTTTTAGACAAGCAGAAAAAGGATTTGATTATCTTACAGAATTTGAACAAATACTTAATGAAATAAATGGAATTTTTGACGAACATTTAGTGGAATCAAGTGAGAATCTTATTACCGAACCATTTTATTCCAATTCAAGTAGATGGTTGGAAAGATTTGGTAAATTCAGCCTTGAAAAGTATTTCAGAAGGGGAATTTAGTAAGGTTGTTCTTTCTCGCGAAGTAAATTTAGGATTGAATAATAAACCGCAAGTCTCAAACTTGGTACAAAATCTCAGTGAGAAATATCCTAAATGCTATACCTTTGCCTATAAAAAAGGTGAGTCTGTTTTTATTGGAGCCTCCCCAGAAAAATTAGCAAAGTTTTCAAAAGGTTGGATTGAAATTGATGCACTTGCCGGTTCTGCTCCAAGAGGGTTATCTGAGGAAGAAGATATTCAGCTTGAAAATTTTCTCCTTAACAGCAAAAAGAATTTGAATGAACAGGAATCAGTTGTAAAATTTATTGCTAATTTAATTAGTGGTATTTCTGATGAAGTTCAATATGATGAAAAGCCAATAATTAGGAAACTACCTAACATTCAGCATTTGTGGACATTTATAACTGCCAAATTGAATAAAAATTATAAATTGTTTGATGTACTTCTTAAGCTGCATCCTACCCCGGCTATTTGTGGCTCTCCTTGGGATGTAGCCCAAAAATATATTTTAGAAAATGAAACCCATGATAGAGGATTGTATTCAGGAAATATTGGTTGGTTTAATGTGCATGGAACTGGTGAATTTGCTGTTGCCATAAGATCAGCCTTAATTAAAAACACGAAGCTTTATGCTTACTCTGGTTGTGGCATTGTTGAGGGATCTGAAGCTGAATCTGAATTTGAAGAATCTGAAATTAAACTAAAACCTATCTTATCACTATTTGTTGATGAAAAAATATATCAATCGTAATTATTTTTGGGCAAGTTTATTTGTTGAACAATTAGCACGGTTTGATATTAAACATGTCTGTATTTCTCCTGGCTCAAGAAATACTCCATTATCACTTGCTTTTGCAAATAATAAAAAATTTAAAAAATATGTTCACATTGATGAAAGATCATCAGGATTTTTTGCTCTAGGAATTTCAAAAATAATTAGGGAACCAGTTGTTTTAGTTACTACTTCGGGAACTGCAGTTGCGGAATTATATCCTGCAATTATTGAAGCTTATTATCAAAGAATCCCATTAATTGTTTGCACTGCCGATAGACCTGCGTATTTGAGGAACACAGGTGCCAATCAAACTATAAAACAAGATAACATTTATAGAAACCATATTAGATATTTTAAAGATTTGGGACTACCAAGTTTAGGTAACCAAAGGTTGAAATCTTTTGCAGAAAAAATTGGGAAAGGTATTATCATTTCAACAAAACTAAATCCAGGACCCATTCATTTTAATTTTCCGTTTAAAAAACCATTAGAACCGGAATCATTTACAGATAAAATTGATTTTCGAATCTTGGATTTTATAATTAAAAAATATCAATTAAAACAAAAGATTGTAAAAGAAACAAAAATTAATAAGCTAGTTGATAAAATAAGGACTCACAAAAATCCAATCATTTTTTGCAGTTGGGATAATTTTGAGAATAAATTTTATCAGGAATTAGTCCTTTTCTCACAAAAATTTAGCATACCTATTTTTGCAGATGGGTCAAGTGAATTAAGGTTCCGCAAAGGAAATAATAAAAATATAATTTGTAACCTCTCTGCTTTTATTCCATATTATAAAACTGAGATTGATTTAGTGCTACAATTTGGAAACACCCCTACATCAAAAGCGGTTATCAATTTTCTTGGGGAAACAAAAGCTGAAAAAATAGTTATTAATCAATACGGCGATATTAAGGATTCTTCAAGAAAAAAAGCAAAAGTGATTATTATTGACCCAAATGAGTTTTTGAAGATTGCGGATGCAAAAAAAATACCCAATTCTAAAAAATCTGAATGGTTATTGGAAATTCTTAAAGTTGATTCAATCTGTGAAAAGATTAAAATTGATTTACTAAATAGCACAAGATATTAATATTGAACCAACTGTACCTAATGCCTTATTAAAATCAATACCAATAAATTCTAACTTATTCATTAGTAACAGTTTGCCAATTAGGGATTTTGATTTATTTGCTTCGAAGAAAAATTTAAATATTAAAATATTTACAAATCGTGGTGCTAGCGGAATTGATGGAATAATTTCAACGGCTAGCGGAATTGCTTCGCAATCAAAAAAGTTAACTTTTTTAGTTATTGGTGATTTGGCTTTTTATCATAATTTAACTGCATTGATAACTTTGGCAAAATTAAATATTCCTTTAGTAATTGTTTTAATCAATAATAACGGAGGCGGTATTTTTAGTATGCTTCCAATAGCAAATACAAAAAATCATTTTGAAGAATATTTTAACACACCTCATAATTTAGATTTTTCAAAAATTGTGAATAGTTTTAGCGGCAATTATTTTAATCCGCATACATGGGAAGAATTTCACCAAAATATTGAACATGCCAAATCTAATAAGACATATTCTGTAATTGAATTAAAGACTGATACGGCCAAGTCCCTTCCTCTAAGAAAAAAGTATTCACAACTAATAAAGCAAAAATTATCCACTGAACTATGATTATAAGAATTGATGATCTTTCATTGAATGTGGTTTGGGATGAAAATGATTTATTAAATAAAATCCCAGTAATATTTTTACATGGATTTACAGGTAATATAAATGATTGGAGTTTTATAAAAGGAAAACTAGCAGCAGGATACACTCCAATTTTAATCGATTTAATTGGTCATGGCAAATCTTCTTCTCCAGCGGAATTAAAATATTATTCATATGAATCACAAGTTGGATATTTACTCCAAATAATAAATAAACTGAACTTGGTGAATCCAATATTGGTTGGTTATTCAATGGGAGGAAGATTAGCACTTACTTTTACTTTTAGTTATCCCCCAAAAGTTAAAGCACTTGTTTTAGAGAGCACTTCATTTGGATTAGAAAAAAATAGTGATAAGGAAGAAAGAATTTTAAATGATAAAACTATTGCGGACAGAATACAAAATTCTACCTTAGAGGAATTTATTAATTATTGGGTGAATATACCGTTATTTACTTCACTTAAAAAAATGGATTCAGATAAATTTGAAAAATTATTAGACGAAAAAATTGCTAGCAATAATTCAATAGGGTTAGCAAATTCACTTTTAGGTTTTAGTACAGGAAAAATGAAAAACTATAATAAAGTTTTAAGTAATTTAGAAAAGAAAGTTCTTTTAATTACTGGCGCAATGGATGAGAAGTTTACTGCAATTGGTAAAAGTGTTGTAAAAGATTCTAGAAATTGTAAATTAGAAATAATTAATGATTGTGGTCACAATGTTCATTTAGAAAATCCCGAGGAATTTCTTAAATTACTAAATTCATTTTTACTAAATATTAGAGAGAGCAAATGAGTTTTAAGTGGAAAAGTGCTAAAGAGTATAAAGATATTCTTTATGATAAAGCTGAAGGTATTGCTAAAATCACAATTAACCGACCTGAAAAAAGAAATGCCTTCAGACCGGAAACCGTATTAGAGATGCATGATGCTTTTCTTGATGCAAGAGAAGATCCGGAGGTTGGTGTTGTTTTATTAACTGGTTATGGACCAGCCAAAGATGGTAAATATGCATTTTGCTCCGGTGGAGATCAAAAAATCAGAGGCGATCAAGGTTATGTTGGTTCGGATGGAGTTCCAAGGCTTAATGTTTTAGATCTTCAAAAAATAATAAGAAGTATTCCGAAACCAGTGATAGCTCTTAGTTGCAGGTTATGCAATTGGCGGCGGACATGTTCTGCATGTTGTTTGTGATTTAACTATTGCTGCAGATAATGCAATCTTTGGTCAAACTGGCCCAAAAGTTGGCAGTTTTGATGGTGGATTTGGTTCAAGTTATTTGGCAAGACATGTTGGACAAAAAAAGGCAAGAGAAATATGGTATTTGTGCAGACAGTATAATGCAGAAGAAGCTGAAAAAATGGGATTAGTAAATAAAGTAGTTCCAGTTGATAAACTTGAGGAAGAGGGAATAAAATGGGCTCAAGAAATTTTACAGCATAGTCCACTCTCTTTAAGGTTATTAAAATCAGCTTTTAATGCTGAACTTGACGGTCAATCAGGCATTCAAGAATTAGCCGGAAATGCTACATTATTGTACTATATGAGTGAAGAAGCACAAGAGGGAAGAAAAGCCTATAATGAAAAAAGGAAACCGGACTTTTCCAAATTTCCACGAGTCCCTTAAAACATTATGATAGAATCGGTAAAAGAAATATCAAAACTTGAAACTTGGATTTTAGCAAGCAGACCAAAAACTTTATTGGCTGCCGTTGTGCCAGTTGTTATCGGCACTTCTATTGTTTCTTATGAAACCAAGGTAAATATTATTGCCGCTGGGTTTGCACTTGTTTGTTCAATTCTTATTCAGGTTGGAACCAATTTTGTAAATGATCTTTATGATTTTTTATCTGGTGCTGACAATGAATATCGTAAAGGACCCACGAGAGCATTAGCGTCTGGATTACTTACCGTTAGTGAAATGAAACTTGCAATAATTTTTGTATTCTCTTTAACATTTCTGCTTGGTCTTTACCTAGTTTACATTTCCAGCTGGATAACATTACTTATTGGCTTACTCTCCATATTTGCTGGTATTGCTTATACAGCCGGTCCTTATCCTCTAGCTTATAATGGTTTGGGCGATATTTTTGTTTTTCTTTTTTTTGGAATTGTTGGAACAGTTGGAACTTATTATGTCCAAGTCGTTGATATTTCAACCTTGGTTATTTGGGCATCGATTCCGGTTGGAGCTTTAATTACTAACATTCTTGTGGTAAACAACTATAGAGATATTGAAGAAGATAGGGAAGTCGGGAAGAATACATTAGCTGTAAAAATGGGTAGAAAGTTTACTCGATATCAATATTTAATATTTATGATTTTATCATACCTTATATTATTTGTTGTGTACTTTACGTATAACCAAAGTTTATTTGTCTTTCTACCAATGTTAACTCTTCCGTTATCTGTTAAGTTGATTAAGATGATATTTTCATACAAGGGAGAAGAACTCAATACTACTCTTGAATTAACTGCAAAACTTTCCGCATTTTATGGAATTTTATTCGCAGTTGGAATTTTATTGTGAAAATTATTGATCTAAAATATCAGCAATATTCATTTCCTTTCACAAAACCATTAAAAAACTCTTCTCAAATATTTTACTCAAAAGAAGTAATCATCCTAACTGCAACAGATAATTTGGGCAATAAATTTTTAGGTGAGATTGCTCCTTTACAATGGTTTAGCCAAGAATCAATTGAAGATTGCAAAGATCAACTGGATGAAATTATTGATAAAAATATTATTCAGGAAAGTATAGAAACTTTAAAAAAAACAGTTCACCAAATGGATGTTTTCCCTTCACTATTATTTGGGTTAGAAAAGGTTCTATTTCAAATGGAGCTGAAAAATAAAATTGTTGAAATAAAAAATTCTGTTATAAAAAATAATTGTCTTATTGGCATTGAGGAACCGAATTCCGTAATTAAGAGAATCCATTCATATTATGAATATGGCTTTGATACAATAAAAATTAAAGTTGGAATTAGTTTTGACGAGGAATATTTATTAATGCAAAAAATATTTAATGAGTTTGGTGACAAATTAAAGATTAGATTAGATGTAAATGGCAATTGGAGTTTGGAGCAAGCTTTGGAATATTCGAAGAATTTAGAAGCATTTAATATACAATATTTAGAAGAACCCGTAAAATCGATTGATGATATATTTAATTTGGCTGAAAAGATAAATCTAAAAATAGCTCCTGATGAAAGTATTAGCAATTCCAAAGATGCAATCAGATTTATAGAAAGCGGCATGTTTGAATTTATTGTTCTGAAACCTTCTATTAGATTGGGAATTAATGAATCAATTAAAATCATTGAAAAGGCGGATGAGAATAATGTTAAAGTTATCATTACATCTGCTTACGAAACCGCGCTTGGGAAATCAATGCTTTTGTATCTGGTGAGTTTAACAAATCACAATTGTGCTCATGGATTAAACACAGAAACATTAGGACAAGATATTATTAAGTGTGATATTGATTTTAGTAAACCTAATATTGTTCTTAATGAAAATATACTTTTAAATAATTTGAAGTATAGTTTTAATGAGTGAAATTCCTACAAACTATCATTGGCTTGAAACACAAGCTATTAATAACCCCGAGAGTTTAGCTGTTCAAACTGAATATGAGAAGGTTACTTATTCCCAGCTACTTATTTTAAGCAAACAAGCAGCAATTAGTTTTCAGAAAAAGGGAGTAAAAAAGGGGTGCCATGTTTCAGTATTATCTGAAAACAGTATTGAATTTATAATAATAATAAATGCTTTTTGGTTTTTGGGGGCAATTCCAATTCCAATAAACACAAGATTAAATCAAACAGAAATTCAATCTCTTCTAGCACATTCTGGTAGTGAATATTTAATTGTTGTTGGGTCTAACTCTGAAATAGCCTCCTCTAGAAAAATAACTGTCCTCCATTTTTCAATTGAAGAAATTAAAAAAAATCAGTCCACATTAAGCTTAGAAGAATTATTCCCAGAAAACATTGCAGTTATGATTTATTCTTCAGGATCAACCGGCGAACCTAAACTTGTTCAATTATCATTTAAAAACTTATTTCTCAGTTTCAATTCATCAAATGAATTTATAAAACATACTCAAAATGATTGTTGGTTAGCCTCACTTCCGTTTTACCATATTGGTGGATTTTCGATGATAACGAGATCACTTTTATCTGGTTGCAGTATTGCAATTCTAGACTCAACAGAGAATGGTCTTTTTGAAAGTTTTAGGAAATTTAAACCAAGCTTAATTTCTTTAGTCCCGACAATGATTCAAAATATCCTTGCTAGTAGCATTAATCCATGGGAAGGTTTAAGATTTGCTTTTATTGGCGGCGGACCAATTTCCTCGAATATTGTTGATAAAGCAATTGAAAGTAATTGGCCAGTTGCACTGGTTTACGGTTCCACTGAAACATCTTCAATGGTAACTATTTGCACAAAAGAAAACTATATAAAAAATGGTTTTTCCGGCGGTATACCGTTTGATGGAGTTGAACTCAAAATAATTGACAATGATGGTTTAGAGTTACCCCAAAACCAGGTTGGTGAGATCGTAATTAGCTCTAAATCAATTGCGAAATCTTATTATAAAAGCAACGTGAACAAAATTACGAACAACCTCTATTATTCGAATGATTTAGGTAGAATTGATGATAAAGGGAATCTGCATATTATAGGTCGGAAAGATGATGTTATTATCTCTGGCGGTGAAAATATATCTCTAAATGAAATTAAAAATATGGTTCAAGAGAAATTTAATTTTGATGATTTAATTGCATTGGAATTGAAGATCCCAAATGGGGACAAAGTTATGTGTTGTTTATTCAACATGAAGAAAGTGAACAAGTCAGATAAGAGATACAAGAATATTTAGCTTCAACCCTAGCGAAGTATAAACATCCAAGTAGAATTTATTTTGTTAATACAATTCCTAGAACAGAATTAGGAAAAGTCAAAAAAAGTGAATTATCAAAACAATTTAAGCTAAATGTTTTATAAGCTTTTCTTTAAGTTCATTTGGGATTGGTGTTTTCTTAAAATCAACTTTGCTAACAACTACATGTTTGGTAATAACTTCGGCAACAGTCTTATCTACTACACTTAATTTGTATTTAATAATAAATGAGGTATTTCCAATATCGCTCAATTCTAACTTACAAGTTAAAACATCTCCAAATCTAACTGGGGAATAAAAATCAGCACTGGAATTTACAATGGGAATAACAATTTCATCATTAAAGAAATAATTTGTTTTTAGATTTAAAGATTCAAAAAACTGCTCATAAGCAATATGGGCAAACTTAAAAAAGTTTGCAAAAAACACTATTCCACCGGGATCAGTATCTGAAAAAGTGACTTTGTATTCATTTTTAAACAAGAGCGCCTCTATAGCATCAAATTTCAAAAAATAATTAACTATATTTCAGTTCAAAATTAGTATTTATTTATTACCTACAAAAGGAATATTTGTGAATCCGTTTATTGTGGTTGGTTTAATTTTAGCCGGTTTATTTATCTCATATCAATTATTTGCAATAATTAAATCGAAAAAATCAGTTGGAAATCCCATTCCGTTTGATAAATTGGATGAAGATCTTGTATTAAAAATCAAAAACAGAAAAAGTTTACTATATTTTCATTCTCCCAGATGTCATAATTGCAAAGCGCAGACTCCAATAATAGAAAATCTTAAGAACGAATTTCCATCAATATTTTCAATCGATACCAGTGAAAAACTTGAAATTGCAAGAGCATTTAATGTGATGGGCACTCCATCTCTTGTCTTTTTAGGACATGATAAAATTGATGGATATTATGTTGGGAAGAAAGATGAAAAATTTATTAGAGAAAAACTTCAGATTTAATAACCTGCTTATACCCATATAACCTTTCAATCAATAAAAACATTATGCCAAATAAAGTTATAATAATACTGCTTCTTATTTTTATAAATAGTTCTTACTCACAACAAGATGTAAAGAGAACTTACTATCCAGATGGAAAAATTGAATCGGAAGGTGATTTTCTAGATAATCAGAAGAATGGTATTTATAGAGAATTCTACCCAAATGGGGTTTTATGGAAAAGTTGGAATTTTGTTAAGGGGAAAGAGGAAGGCATCTCAAATTGGTATTTCAGTGACGGTACTTTAAGTATGGTTTGGAATTATGTTAATGGAAAACTTGAAGGTGATGCCGTTTGGTATTATGAAAGTGGCGAGATTTGGTCTATCCCACATTATGAAAACAATATTCAGCAGGGATTTACAAAAACATTTTATAAAAGCGGAGCAGTTCAAGGTCTTTGGCAATATTCTGATGGGAAGTTGAATGGTTTATCGAAATTATTTTTTGAAAATGGTAAGATTGAAGTAGAGCGAAATTATATAGATGGCAAGCTTGAAGGTAAGAATATAGTGTACAATGATTATGGTGGCATTGCCTTAGAAGCAAATTATAAAAATGATTTATTACAAGGCAATTCTTATATCTATTATCCAGACAAGTCAATTAAAGTAGCGGATACTTATGAACAGGGACAAATAGTTAAAAGATTGCGGTATGATATAGTTGGAAACTTTGAAAAAATGGAAGAGAGTTTCATTGAATTTTATGGCGATGGCACAATAAAATCAGATTTACAATTTAAAGAGGGAAAAATAAACGGAATAAATAAATATTATTATCCTGGTGGTTTTGCAAAGGCAATACTCAATTATAATAATGAAAAATTGGATTCTACTTGCAGTTTTTATTTTGAGAATGGAATACTTCATAAACAAACCAATTATGTGGAAGGATTAAAAAATGGTATAGAAAACTTATTTGATAGTAGTGGTGTTTTAATTTCAAAGCAAAGTTATTTGCAAGATGAGTTAAATGGAGAAGCCATCACATACTATCCAAGTTTGAAAATAAAAAGTGTAAGCAACTATATTTATGGCAAAATTCAGGGCAAAGAAATTTATTATTTTGAAGATGGTGTTATTAAAAAAGAAATTTATTATAAGAACAATTTAATCGATGGTGTTTACACAGAGTATTTTAATAACAAAGAAGTTGCAAGTTTTGGTATTTATAAAAATGGAATTAAGAATGGTAAATTCTATAATTATTATCCAAATGGCTTATTAAAAAAAGAAGCAGTGTATGAAATGGATTCTTTAACTTCTGAAATTCATTACAATGAAAAAGGGATTAAAATAATTAATTAGTTTTCTCATCTAACTTTAATTCGATTGACTGTTTATCAAAATTCACAAAAGTTTTGTCATTCTTCTTAGAAAAGCCAGAGGCAGTTGTTTCTGAATTTGTTTTATTTAATGTTTTAACATTTCCAAGCATATCTTTAGAAACCACACTAAGATTAGGGTATGTCCATTTATTCTCTTTAAAAATAGGAGTGCTACCTTTTATAAAAACGGCGTGCTTATTTTCAAATATTCCAGTTAAATAAATTTCATCAGTAAGTAATTTCTCTTTCCAAAGTAAGTTATGGTTCACAATATCTAAGCAGAAAGAACTTTTATTTGTATATCCTAAAAACTGATTAGATTCACTATCAAATATTCCTCTATCAAACTTTTCATCTATTTGAAAAAATATGTTTTTATTCCCATTTAGAAATAGCGATGAATTAATAATAGTGTCAGCTTCCCAAGAATAAATTGATACCGCTACAAATTCACCATTATCTGAAGAAGCCAATCCAGAAACAATTCCAGAATTTATATTTGTCGAATCCAATAAATTCCCAACTAAATCAAGAGTATAAATAATGTTTGTGTTTTTTTCGGAGACCAGTATTATAACATCTTTATTTGTTATTGCAGCTAATAAAATTTGCTCATTTTGTTGATGTGTTTTATAAAAATGATGTGCACTTAACAATTTGCTTCCACTAAAGAATTCAACTAATCCTTCTTGAGAATAAGTCAAAACTAAATTGCCATTCTTTAAAACATTTATTTCTGGTATTGATTGATATGGTATTAGTTTCTTTTTGAAATTATAGCTTAAAATATCATTGTTGTAAACAGAAATATTTAGTTCTCTAATTTTTGAATAATCGTTCTCGCCTATTTTCTTGCTGTATGAAAAGATATCCTGTGCATAGGAGTTTAAGCTAAGCCTGGTAAAAAGTAAAATGCAGTATATTAAAATTGTTTTATTCATTGATTTTTACATTTCCTATTTGAGTAAAATCATTTTTTTTGTTTGTACCTTTGAACCAATTTTGAGTTGGTAGTAATAAACTCCAGAGCTTAAATTACTTGCATCAAAGGTTATTTGGTAATTGCCTGGACTTTTAATCTCATTTACTAGAGTTGAAACTTTATTCCCCAAAACATCAAAAATATCTATTCTTGTTGCAGCTTTATTAAAGTCTTGGGGGACAGTAAATTTTATAGTTGTAGTTGGGTTAAATGGATTTGGATAATTTTGTTCAAGCGCCCACATATTTGGAATTGAGTTGTTTTCATTGTCTACTCCAATAATAATAAACACAAAGGCTTCCAAAATAGTTGACATTAATATCGAACGAGCATCCTTTTCTAAAATAGATTCAAATGGAAAGGAGAAATATACTAATCCTCCAAAATTCGTACTGTCACCAAATGATCCGGTGTACGCAATTCCTCCTTTTCTATATGCACCATCTCTGACATGTTCGTAGTTATAATTAAGAACTGGAACGGCTCCATTTATCGGTTCAATATCGTCTGGTGATTTATCATAGAATGTTGAATGAAATCTTTCAAAAAAGCCACCGATTTCACCATTTAATTCAAAAAGCAATTCATTTCCATCATGCATTAATTTTGCTTTTAAGTACTGATGATAAAAAAGTGTATCTGAAAATTCGTTATTGCTATGCTTGGTATCTAAATCTTGGCCAATATTACTACCGCTAATAAATAACTTTCCACCACTCTCAAGGTATTGAGCAATCTTGTATTGCTCTAAATTTACAAGAGTATTATCTTCGCTTGATTCATCTCCCAAAAACCAAATCACCATATCGTATTTATTTAAACTAACTTGTTCGTTTATCACGGCCTCGTTTGAACAAGATGAAATTGAAAAGTAAGTTAAAGCTTCCTGCACTGCTTTAGAATAAACAATATTAAATTCGTGACTTGGTTCTGTCCAACTTCCATTTCCGCCATATTTATCAAAACCATCGACGATTAATATATCTAGCTTATTAATATCAGAAATAGTAGCATACACATCACTTCGTCCAGATTCGTTATCATTCGAATCAATGGCTGTTAAGAAATATTTTAGTTCTTTTTTAGTTGTTGGAGTTAAAAAACTATTTGGGTTTTG
Source organism: uncultured Ignavibacteriales bacterium (assembly GCA_963704835.1). Classification (GTDB taxonomy): domain Bacteria; phylum Bacteroidota; class Ignavibacteria; order Ignavibacteriales; family Melioribacteraceae. Next base: position 184,599 of record CAVPHW010000011.1, read on the forward strand.
AAAAATTATTTCGGTTGCCAAAGAATTTAACATTGATTCATCAGCAGCTAAACTCCAACTATCCTCATTTAGTGGAGAATAATAAATTCTATAACCTTTAAGATTATTCAAAATATATTTATCCCAACTAATTAAGATAGAATCGTTGCTAGTTAAAACTGTGTTAAGAACGGGTGGTAATTTAATTACAGAAATTGGGAATCTTTGTGAGGTTGAATTGTTTCTTGTATCTTCGGAAAATATTTCTAATAAATAATTTCCCGCATCAAGCAAATCAGTATCCAAATAATTATTTGGAATTGTTAAAGTTGAATTTATTTGAGATTCGCCATTCCCATTTGTAAGCCAGTAAACTGGATCTGAAAGAGTTGCAATTCCTTTTGCAAAAGCATTGTGGACATAACTATCAAGAGGCATATTATAAAATCTATATTTTACTCCTTTGTCACTGGGTTCATAAATTGTTTTAGTTCCATCCTCTGAAAGAATTCTATAGCCTAAAATATATGTTCCATTATTAGAATTGGATCCGGTTGCACCATTCACTTCACGTACTTTTATTCTAATATCTACTTTTCCTTTTAACTGGTTAGACGGTATTCCATTAAAAGTTTTATCCTCAAAAAACGCTAATGTATTTCCCTCAATTACAGGTGCAAAAAAATCGGTATATGGGAATAGTCCGCCTTCGGGTCTCACGGGATTTATTTCATTCCCAATTCCACTTGAGTTTTGGTCTAACAGTTCTCGTTCAATTAAATGAACATGCGCGGCACCATTATATATTGTCCCAATTATTGTTTGCCCAGTTATAACATTTTGTCCAACAGTTAAAGTTGGACTAGGAACAACGTGGTAATATGTGAGATGTTTTTTCATTCCATTAATTATAGATTTTACATTAATGTAGGAATCATAACCATTATTTGAGATAGAATAAACAGTTCCATTAATAGATGGATAAACGGGATAGCCATCTGGTTCACCAATATCCACTGCATTATGAAAATGATCAGAGCTTCCGGTATTTCTAAATTCAGCAAAAGTTGCATTTAATCCCTGGCTAGAATTTAAGGGAGGTACCGGCCATTGGTATTTTGTTACATCTTGCTGAGCAGAGATGAAGAAAGAAAAACCTAAAAATATAAAAATCGATTTATACATATTAAAATTAAGATTGTTGTAATTGAAAGATAATGGATAAAGGGAAGTTAGAAAAGAGGAAAATTAATTCTAAATATTAAAAATTACTGAAAAGACTGACCCCACATTTTTCTCACTTTTTACGGTTAGTTCTGCATTGTTCAGTTCTGCATAGCTTTTTACAAGTGACAAACCAAGCCCAATCCCCTCATAACTTCTAGTGTAGCCTTGTTCCTCTTGTGTAAATGGATCAAATATTTGTGTAATGTATTCTGATGAAATACCAATCCCGGTATCAATAATATCAACCTGAAGATCACCATATTCATTAGTGAAAGGTTTTATAGTTATAGAACCTTTCTCGGTATACTTAATAGCATTGTCAATTAGGTTAATGAACATCTGACCAACAGAATATTGATCACATACTACCCTACTTGGAGTTGATGAACTTACTAATTCTAATTTAATTCCCTTACTTAAGGCGCTGTTACTTAATTCTTTTATGATCGGCCATAAGACATCATCTTCTAAGTCTAATTCAGTTAATTTAATTTCATATTTTTGATTTTGGTTTTTAGAAACATTTAGGATTAGATCAATTGTTCTGGTAAGTCTATTTCCTCCACGTTCAATATACTCAAATGTTTCAGCCATTTCTTGGCTTAGCTGGTCTTTCAATTCACTTTTTATCAGCGATGAAAAACTTAATATTGAATTTAATGGTGTTCTTATTTCATGAGAAATTTGGGCTAAAAAATCAGATTTTATTCTAACTGCTTCTTCAGCTTCTTGCTTCGCTTTTAGTATTTCGTCTTCATATTTTTTTCGTTCAATAACTCTAGAAATTTGAGCAGCCACCAATTCCATTACTTCCTTATTCTCTAAGGAATATTGGTTCCCAAAATAATCTTTCATTATAATTGCACCAATAATATTGTTTTGTATTTTTAAGGGAATACCAATTATTGTTCTTGGCTTAATAGCATATTTAAGAAAAGTAGAGTTTTCTAATAAAAATTCTATGTTCAATTCATCAAGTAAAACTGGAATCTTGTTATTTTGGACATACCGAAACTCTTCAATTAAATTTGGTGTTTCATCAAACTCGTATTCACTCTGAATAAATGGAAACTCAATATGCTGATTTGTTGAGTTTATTAAACAGACAGCAAAATTACTAATTGGCATTAATTGGGTTACTGATTTATATATTGAAGCATAGAACTCTACATCAAGGGGTGAGCTGTTAACTAGGTTGGAAATTTCTAATAATGTAGATTGAAGTAATTCATTTTTCAGACGACCAGTAATATTCACTGCAGTAGTTATTCTTAGTTTATTACCTTCGTCATCATTAACCTTAAGATTTGTAGTCTGAATATAAAAATAGGTCCCATTTTTATGTTTTACTTTTTCTTCAGCTTTAAGAATATTTGTGCCGTTAAATATCTTTAAGTGGTTTTCATCAACAACCGGTTTTGAATCATCAGAAAGTAATGAAGAATAGTTTAAGCCTATTAATTCCTCTTTTTCATAACCAAACATATCAACAAATATTTTGTTGAGTTCAATGATTTTACCCTCATAATTAACAATACAAATTGCATTTTGTGTATCATTAAAATAGGATTTAAACAGATTAATGTACTTCCCTTGGGGAATGTCTGTTAAGCTACTTTCGCTATATGATTGTTTATTGTTTTCGAACATTATTATGCATTTTTAGATTGCTACATCATTATCGAGAAAATATTTGAGTTTTTAACATAATTCTTAGATTAATCTTTTAAATTCACTCAACCAATCTTTATTTTAAGTTTCTCATTTTTTAGAAGGGATTTTCAATGTTAATGATCCAAATTTTGGAAGATAAATGTGATTTTTGTGGATGTTGTGTCGGTGTATGTCCTGAAGATGCAATTGAACTTAAGGAAGCGAGTATTAAAATTATTGAACCGCTCTGTACAAATTGTGCAAAATGTGTCTGGTCATGTCCAATTGAAGTTCTTAAATTTAATAGGAATGGAGTTGAGGTGTTAGAATAATGAAAAATGAGTATGATATAATTGTTGTAGGTGCTGGACCAGCTGGATCAATAGCTGCCAAATTTGCTGCTGAGCAAGGGGTTTCCGTGTTAATGTTGGAAAAAGATAGAGATGTTGGTTATCCAGTAAGATGCGGTGAAGCAGTAAGTAAAGCAGGAATTGAAGAATTTATTGCTCCGGATCCTAAATGGATTGCAGCGGAAATTACCAGATTTAGTTTTATTTCTCCAGATAAAACTGAAGTTGTAATACCATTTGAGGGAAAAGGATGCATATTAGAACGTAAAATATTTGATTATGAACTTGCAAATATAGCTGCAAATTTTGGAACAGATGTTTTAACTAGAGCATATGTAAATGAGTTGATAATAGATGAAAATAAAGTGAGTGGAGTTAAGTTTGAGCATAGAGGTAAGACGCATGAAGTTAAAGCAAAAATTGTAATTGGAGCTGATGGAGTTGAATCACGAATTGGGAGGTGGGCTGGATTAAAAACACACTCTGATTTTAGGGATATGGAAAGTGGAATCCAAATAACTGCTGCAAATATTAATGTACACCCAGAAACTTGTTATTTCTATTGGGGGAGTGAATATGCCCCACAAGGTTATCTTTGGATATTTCCCAAAGGAAATAATTTAGCAAATATTGGGCTGGCTATAACTGGAGATGTGGGAAAAAAAAGGTCGGCACTATCATTTCTAAATGCATTTATGGAAAACTATTATCCAAAGGCATCTATTTTATCTTCTGTTGCCGGGGGAATTCCATTTACTCCGACCCTAGAAAAAATTGTTGGTCCCGGTTTAATGCTTGTTGGTGATGCCGCTCGTCAGATTAATCCACTTTCTGGTGGTGGAATTGTAAGTGGAATGATTGGAGGAAGCATAGCTGGTAAAGTTGCTGGTGAAGCAATTATAAAAAATGATTTGAATTACATTAATCAGTATGAATCCCTTTGGCACAAAAGGTTAGGCAAAAGACATGAAACCTTTAATAGAATTAAGAATGGAATTTACAAAATCAAAGATGAAAAATATGATCAAATAGCGCATTCATTGGCAAAGTTACCAGATGATAAAAGATCGCTAGGTAATGTTGCTAGGCAGGCGGTGCTCAGCAATCCTTCATTGTTAATTGATGTTGCAAAGGTCTTTTTTAGTAAATAGCAAAACAGTTTATTCTCTTAGAATTTTATTGTTTTTTACTTTAGAAGTAAAATCTTTTTTGTTTGAGTAAACCCTTCAGATACAATAGTACACAAGTACATTCCGGAAGAAACACCTTCAGCATTCCATTGGATGTAGTGCTTACCCTCACTTTGATAACCATTAAATAATGTCTTTTCAAGTTCCCCAAGGTTATTATAAATACTAATTTTAGTATTTGATGGTTTAGCTAGTTGATAAAATACAGTGGTAGTTATATTAAATGGGTTTGGGAATACCTTTAATTCATTAGTGAATTCTGTTGGTTTATTGTCGACAACTTCAGTAATTGTTGAATTTCCGTAAATAGAAATGTTGTGTAAAATTGGGTTTCCGGTTTTATAAATTTTTAGAGAATGTAACCCTTTTTCAATAGGCTCATCAACCACAATAGTTCTTGGCATACTTTGCAAATAGTTTCCCATAATGGAACCAACATTACCTGATCCAAAATCTTTATTATCAATTTCAATTCTTAGATTATCTACTACTGAAAAAGTACCCGCAACCAAAAAGGTAATATTAGAAGATTGTTCCGTTATAAACGAAATTGTTTTCCATAATCCATTTGTTTCCTCGGCTCTTTCATTGTATTGCTTATTATAAATAACCTTACCATTCTCAGAAAACAATACAATCACATCACTTAAAAATGGTGTAATATCGGTGTGAATTTCTAAAGAATGATTCCCTGAATTTACTTTAACAGGTAAAGAAAGAGCAGTTCCATTTCCATTTAATACATCACCATTTAAAGAATTTTCATTATCCCAACCAAAATCAAAATTATCCAAAACTATTTTAAGATCATCATCTTCATCCGAGTTGTGGTAAGATTCAGCACTACCATTCAAATATATTAGTGCATCTCCATTTGTTGGAGTATTAAAAGGATAGTTTTTCCAGAGGGATTTTGATTTCCCACTTGGGAATGTATTTGGACTTTCCCAAAAAATAATGTTCCCTTTAGTTTCTCGTTTAATAGCAGGTCCATTTGTACCTGAAATCTCAACAAAATCAACAAGCATTTCAGATCCCTTAGAATTATTGTTCCAAAAATTAGCGGGATTATTAATGTTGATTACCCTATTGTCAATCCAAACGTCAAATCTCATTTTTTCATTAGGTATATGAGAAGTTGTAACGTAGACTTGGGAATCATTTATTAGTAAGAAAGTACTATCAGGTTTCCAGATAATTGAATAAGTATTCCACTCATTTTCTTTAATTGTGTTTTTTAAATCATATGTTTGCCGATTTGTAACAGTATCTCCGCTAACTCCAAATAGTGACCAATTGTAGGTAACCGCCAAGTTATCACTTCCTTGTTGCATAACCCAAGCAACGTCATAATCGAATAAAATATCTTGAAGAGTTAAATCACCATCCCAAAATCCCCAACCTCTTGATCCAATATGCTGTGGAGAATATTTGAGTCGAACCCTTAATTGTGTGCCTGGTAAATACGGTTCTGTTGGGTCGTAAATTTCTGTATTACAGTATTCCGAAGCTATTGCATTAACTAAATTCAGTTTTAACAATCCATTCTCTACTGTGGGAATAGATTGGTTTCCGTCTGCCCGCCAATACCAATAGTTATTTTTTGCTTTAAAATCATCTTGCAATAAAACTTGACTCTGTAACCAAGTATTTGTTGAAAAAAATAATAGTAATGCAGATAAAAAAAGTTTTATAGATTTATTCATAGTTAGTTTCGATTATTCTATTGGAATAGTTACTGAGCTTAATATAGGTAAATGATTTCTATGATAAACTGCACAGTAATAATTTCCAGGATTAATTCCAACAAATTTTAGATTGCCGCCATCTATATCTACAATATTACCAAATTTATTTAAAAGAGCAGCTCTAAAATATTGCTTGGTTGGTGTTGTTTGGTTGTCTCTTAACTCAATTAAAACCCAATCTATTATATTAGGTGGAGTGATATTGATTTCTTCTTCACCTTTATAATTCCAAGGTGATGCATTAAATGGTTGCGACATAGGAAAATCATCATTGTGAACAATACTGGAAACCATTGTATTGTTTGAGTAAGAACCTTCTAAAAAAGCATTTAAATTTACATAAGATATTTTTACTCCATAACAAGCTACACTAAATAATTTTGGCTTACCGGTTTCGTAAATATTTACGACATGATTGCCTGGAGGAATTACCTTTTTGATTACAACTGTTTTGGGGATTCCATCAAGCTCATTTCCATCAATTGCATTTTCACCTGTCCATAAATAATCAGTTCCATCAATTTCTACCTTAATTTGATCTCCTGAAAACCCTGTTCCTGATAAGAGAAAAATAATTTCATTTTCTTTATAAGTGTCAAAACTTATTGTTTTCCATAAACCGTCACCATTTGTTTTAGTCTGGTTATAAGTTTCATTTATTAATACTTGACCATTTTCAGAAAATAGTACAATCGCATCTCTTAAAAATGGAGTAACATCAGAAAACAATTGTAATTTATGATCGGATGCACTAATATCTGAGGTTAGAACAATTGAAGACCCAGTTCCGTTGATAATGTTTCCATCAAGAGAACTCGCAGTATTCCAGCCAGAATCAATATCATCCAATACAACTTTTAAATCATCATCATCACTAACTGTTCCGTAGGATTCAGCATTGCCAGTAATAAATACTAAAGCTTTCCCTGCAGTTGTGGTATTAAATTCGTACTCTTTCCACAATGTACTAACTTTACCAGAGGCATGTGTGTTTGGACTGTCCCATATTTTAATAATTCCAGAGGGAGTTCGAGGAATGCTTGGTCCATTTATCCCCGATACTTCAACAAAATCAACTAACATTACTGAGCCAGTAGAATTATTGTTCAGGAATACAAAAGGATTAGTAATATCAATTACTCTATTATCAATCCAAATATCAACTCGCATTTTATCATTTGGATTATGAAGTGTTGAGGTGAAAAGGAGGTTTTCATCCAGATACAAAAAACTAGTATCTGCTCTCCAAATTATATTATAAGTATGCCACAGAGTCTCGTCAACTATACCCTTTAAATTAAAGGTGTCTCTACTAAAAATAGAGTTAGTATTTACTCCAAATAAAGACCAATTATAAGCCGCCCCATAAATTGGTCCACCTTGTTGCATGATCCAAGCTACATCATAATCTGTTAATAGCGAGATAAAATCAATATCACCATCCCAAAAACCCCAACCTCTAGAACCAATATGTTGAGGAGAACATTTAAGTCTAATTTTAACTTGTGTACCTGACTAAATATGGCTCAGTTGGATTATATATTTCTGTATTACAATATTGATCTGCTATAGCATTAATTAATTCTAACTTAAGCAATCCGTTTCCAACAGTTGGCTCCGTTTGATTTCCATCCTCCCGGAAATACCAATGGTCACTTTTATGCACAAAATCGTCTTGAAGAAGTGCTTGTGCCAACAAGCTTTTACCTTCTGAAAGGAATGCAAAAAATGCAATAAAGAGTATTTTTATTATAAAATTCATTGTGGTAGAAATTAAAGTAAATATAAGTTGAGTAAAATATTTAGTTTTTATTCACTTACGCAAAGGACAAATGGTTAATAAATAAATAAATTCAATAAATTATGTGTTAAATATCACAGTAACACAGATAATGAGCCTTGCTGATGGTATAATCCAATGATCAGTATTTAAAATGAATTTTTATTAATATTTAGCGATCTTTAGATTAGTAAATAATAATTTAATAAAGTTGATATTGCTTCAAAAATGGCTAACTGCAATTTTAATAAAATTAAGACTATTTTAGTACGAATCATACTTTGAGTATCTAGGAAGCATTTAATAAAAATGAAAAACTTTGTGTTACAATTTATAGAAAATTATTCTTCACAAATAATTGAAATTTGGATTTCAAGACTTTCTCAAAAAATTAAAAATAAAATTCCATCTGCAGAATTAGAAACCTTCATTAAATCTTTTCTAGAAATATTAACAAATTGTGAAAAAATAGAAAGTTGTGAAAAGTTGACATTTTTTTTATCGACAAGTTATGATCTGTTTTCTAGTCAAAAATTAACTATGCCCGAAATTAATAGAATATTTTCAGTCGGCAAGAATTCAATTTTTGAAATTATAAAAATGCATAACAGTTCAAAATATACTTTTTTAATGGTGCACGAATTTCTTGATGTAATTTTTGATCAAATTTACTCTGAATATTTAGAGATACATCAAGAAAATAAAGTGAAAATACTTTCGGAGGGAAGAGATCGTCTACTTAAAAAATTAGAAATAAATCAGCAATATTTACAAAATATTTTGCAATACTCTGATTCAGCAATTATGGTAGTCGACGCGAATGAGGAATTTATTGCTTGGAATAAAGGTGCTGAAAAAATATTTGGATATTTGCCAGAGGAAATCATTGGTAAAAATTCTTCCACTTTTTTGCCGGAAGGTGATAAATACTTACATGAATTAAAAAATATAGTTGACGAAGTTAAAGCAAAAGGCTTTGTAAAAATTGTTGAAACTGAAAGGATGACTAAAGATAATAGAATGATTCCAGTTCAATTGAATGTTGCAATGTTGCCAGGTGAAGATAATAGCTATGCTGGAAGAACAGTCGTGATTACAGATGTTTCTGAAGTAAGAAAGCTTCAACAACAAGTCGATCAATCTGAAAAACTCGCGGTAATTGGTCAACTTGCAGCCGGTGTTGCCCATGAAATTGGCAATCCACTAGCATCAATTTCATCAATTGTTCAAATTTTGCAAAGGAAGTCAAAAGATCAATTTATAAGTGATCAGCTAGCAAATGTAAAAGATAACATTTCAAGAATTTCTAAAATAGTTAGAGAACTTGTTGATTTATCTAGACCGCCAAGTCATGATGAAAGCATAACTCAAATAAATGAAGTTATTAAAACGGCTGTGGGTATAGTTAAATATGATAAACGTGTTAAAAGAGTAGAGTTTAAAACCTATCTTGACGAAAATTTACCATTAATAAAAGTTGTTCCGGACCAGCTCATTCAGGTGTTTATTAATATTTTGATCAACGCTTTAGACGCTATAGAAGGAGAAGGAATAATCAAAGTAAAATCATCTTATGATGAAAAATATATTTTTGTGAGTTTATTGGATAATGGATGTGGTATGGAGCTGGAAACAATTACAAGAATATTCGACCCATTTTTTTCTACCAAACAAGTTGGTAAAGGAACCGGACTTGGTTTATCAGTGAGTTTTGGGATTGTAAAAAAAATTGGTGGTGATATTAAAGTAAATAGTAAATTGGGTAATGGAAGTGAATTTATTGTTCAAATTCCACTATAGCTTAAAATAAAGGAATATGATGGATACTAAAATTTTAATAGTTGACGATGAAAAAGGCATACGTGATTCTTTAAAAATGGTCTTGGCCGATGAAGGTTTTTCTACTGTTGCTGTATCAAATGGCTTGGAAGCTCTTGAGGAAATTAAAAATAATGAATTCCATTTAGTAATTTCTGATATTAAAATGCCTGGATTAGACGGTATTGAGCTTTTGGAACAATGTTCAAAGATATCTCCGGAAACTTATTTCATTATAATGACGGCCTATGCTTCTGTTGAAACTGCAATAAGCTCCTTAAGAAATGGTGCTTACGATTACTTATTAAAACCAGTTGAGTTTGATGATCTGTTATTCAAAGTAAAAAGACTTTTGGATTTTAAAAAAATCTCTGACGAAAATAAATTTCTCCGTCAAAAAATATCTTCATCTGCGGATTTTGAAAATATCATTGGTAAGAGTGAACCAATGAAGAAAATATTTAAAATTATTTCTCAAGTAGCACCAACTAATACAAACATATTTATTTCTGGAAAAAGCGGAACTGGTAAAGAGCTTGTTGCAAAAGCAATACATTTTAATAGTAAAAGGAAAGACAAAATATTTTTACCAATAAATTGCGGTGCTATTTCTGAGAATCTTATTGAAAGTGAGTTGTTTGGTCATAGAAAGGGATCTTTTACCGGAGCTATTGGTGATAAAGATGGACTTTTTAAAGTTGCTGATGGTGGGACTTTATTTTTAGATGAAATTGGTGATCTTCCATTAAATTTACAAGTGAAACTGCTTCGGGCAATTGAGGATAAAGCGTTTATGCCTGTTGGAGGAGTTAGACCTGTTCAAACTGATGTTAGAATAATTGCAGCAACTAACCAAGATATTTACGAAAAGACACTCAAAGGGGAGTTTAGAGAAGATCTATATTATAGATTAAATGTTGTTGAAATTAAATTACCCTCATTAAATGAAAGGCGCGATGATATTCCTATTTTAGTAAATCATTTTGTTGAAAAATACTGCAATGAAATGGCCAAACCATTGCTTGGGGTAAGTAATGAAACAATTAAAAAATTAATTAATTATGATTGGCGCGGTGGTGTTAGAGAACTTGAAAATATTATAGAAAGAGCGATAATATTCTCTGGAGGAGATAAAATTGAGGTAGATGATCTTGCACAAAGCAATAATACTTTTGTCAGTCTTAACAATATGCCCGAATCATTAAAAGATGCTACCTTGATTTTTGAAAAGGAACATATAAATAGAGTTATTAGTAAATACGATAATAATAAAGAAGAAGCTGCAAAAGCATTAGATATAGGGTTGTCATCTTTGTATAGAAAAATGGAGTTAATGGGAATTCCAACTAGACCATTAAAAGATTAAAATTATTATTTATGTAATTTATTTTTGGAATGAAGAGAGTAAGTTTATTAAAATTTGTGGAATATGGATTTAAAAGAAATTAAGGTTTATGAAAATATGATGGTCCCAAATGAAAATTATTTTTTCATTTCGTGGGATTATTATGACTTTTTTAATTGTTCAAATTCTTTCGAAGAAATAACCGGATACTCAAGCAAAGAAATTTCACAGATGGAATTCAAACATCATTCTTTAATTGAAGGTGTTGATTCAGGAAAAACTTATAATTCCATACTCGAATTCTTTTCACAAAATGAAATAAAGCAACTTGTAAAAGTTTATAAAATTTTATCAAAAACGGAAAAACCAATTTGGTTCAAAGAGTTTATTTCAGTTAACCAGAAAAATGACAAAAAACAATATTCTAGTTTGCTAGTGGATATTTCGGATATAAAGCAGAAAGAGGAAGAACTTAACTCAATTGCTCTGGCTAAAACTGAACTTAATAATTCCAAGGATAAATTAATTTCAATAATTTCGCATGATTTAAGAGCACCTTTTACAAGTTTACTTGGGTTTTCTGAGATTTTGATTAACGAACGTGAACTGCCGGAAAAAGAACGAGTTGAATATTTAGAATATATTCATGAAGCATCTAAAATTCAGCTTCAAATGGTAAATCATTTATTAGATTGGACAAAATTACAAACCGGAACAATGAGTTTTGAACCAAGAAGAATAGAAATTAGAGATATAATAGATAATTGTATCTCCGTATTAACCGGCGTTGCAATGCGAAAGAATATTGAAATAAAAGTCTTTGGCGGCAAAGGTGTCTTTGTAAATGTTGACGAAAAATTGATGAATCAAGTTATTACAAATTTATTAAGCAATGCTGTTAAGTTTACGCCAAGTGACAAAACGATAAAAGTTACTGTAGATTATTATAAGAAAGATATGGTTGAGGTAATTGTAAAGGATGAAGGCATTGGTATTTCAGAAAGTAATCAGATGAAATTATTTAGGGTTGATACTAAGTTTTCATTAATTGGAACTGCAGGTGAAAAAGGAAGTGGATTAGGATTATCTTTGGTAAAAGAGATTGTTGAAAAGCATTCCGGGAAAATCTGGCTATACTCAGAAATTAATAAGGGAAGTGAGTTTCATTTTGTTATTCCTAAAGCTGAAGATATAATACTAATTGTTGAAGAATATGAAGAAATCCAAAAAGAGTATCTTAATTCATTCAGGACTAAATTCTCCAATTATGAAATTACTTTTTTGAAAACTGGTTTTGAAGCAATGAATTATATTACTGATAAAACTCCATCAATAGTCATTCTTTATCATGATATGCCTCTAATGAGTGGTGTTCAGCTAATCTCATCTCTAAGGAAAAAAGATAGTCATAATAAAGTCTCTGTAGTTGTGCTTGTTGATAAACTAAACGAAGATGAAAAAAAACAGTATAAAAAATTGAAAGTTGAAAATTTTGTAGACTTTAATTCCACACCACAAGAAATTGCCGAAAAAATATCTTTTTTATCTCCTTAGCATCAAATTTTTAGAATAAAATACTTATTTTTATTTTTTCAATAATAGTTAACCAGAAAGGAACAGATTGAAGAACCCCCAATTTTCTGAAAATCATCTTTGGTATGCTCTATATACAAAACCTCGTCACGAATTTAAAGCTGAAGAACAGCTAAGAAATTGTGGAATAGAATATTTTTTACCCACAATCACTAAAATGAAGCAATGGAGCGATAGAAAGAAGAAAGTAACTGAGCCTTTATTCAGTGGATATATATTTGTTAAAGGAAATGAAAGAGATAGATTGCTTGCATTAGAACAATATGCAATTGTTCGTTCTATATTTTTTGAGGGTAAGCCGGCAACTGTTCCAAACTGGCAAATTGAAAACCTTCAAAAAATGTTGGAAAGTGGATTGGATGTTTCTGTATCTGAAAAACTAGCAGTTGGAAGTCTTGTGAAAATTATTTCTGGACCTTTCAAAGATGTTGAAGGTATAGTTTATGAAAATTCAAATCAAGAACGGATTTTAGCTATTACAATCGATCTGCTTAGAAGATCAGTTATAGTTAAAATTCCTAGTGAAAGTGTTATTGAAAAAGCTAAAGCAGGATAAATTATGATTGATCAAACAAAAATAAATAGTCTAAAAAGTAAAGATAAAATTGATCATTTTTTATTGGTGACAAATTTTTCCCTCAAGAGTGCGAGAACCGGAAACAATTATCTAGACTTAGAATTGCGAGATACATCGATATCATTAAATGCAAAAATGTGGACCGGATTTGAATCATTTTCAGGAAATTTAAAGCTAGGAACAGTTGTTAAAGTCCTTGGTTCAATGGATGAGTTTAATAATCAATTACAAATTAAGGTCGATAGAATTCGATTAGCTACAGAAAATGATAATATTTCACCCGAAGATTTTTTGCCAAATTCGCTAAGAGCAATTGAGGAAATGGAAAAGGAACTTAAAGATGTAATAGCTTCAATTACTTCTGGATATCTTAAAGAATTATTGGGTAAGGTTCTTTCTGAATCGAACTATTCCAAATATATTAGAGTACCAGCGGGAAAAGCTTGGCATCATGCATATATTGGAGGATTGCTTGAGCATACACTAGAAATCCTTAAAATTTGTGAACTTATGTGCAAGATTCATCCAGAAGTCAATAGAGAACTTTTACTAACTGGAGCTATTTTACATGATATAGGAAAAATAGAAGAATTAGAATATTCCACCGGATTTAATTATACAGACAAAGGAAAATTGTTAGGGCATATTGTAATAGCTGCAAATTTAATTGAAAAAGAAGCAAGTAAAATAAAAGAATTCCCAGATGGTATTAAAAACCAATTGCTCCATTTAGTTCTTAGTCATCAAGGAAAACTTGAATATGCTACACCGGTTGTTCCTAAAACTATTGAAGCAATAATTCTCTACCACGCAGATGAACTTAGTGCGAAAACCAATGCATATAAAGGTGCGATTGAAGCTGAGCGAGGGAATGATACTAATTGGACCAAATATTTACCATTAGCTGAAACTTCATTGTACATCACTGATAGCTCTGAAAAAAGGCAAGATTTTAAAGACACATTGTTTTAATTAAAACAACATCAGATGGAATTTAATAACGAATTTATTGAAAAGTTAAAGAAAGCAGAATCTCTTCTGTTTTTTACTGGTGCTGGTATTTCTGCGGAAAGTGGAATTGCTACATTTAGAGGGAAAGATGGTCTCTGGAGTAAATTAAAACCTGAGGAACTAGCAAGTTTTTCCGCATTTATGAAAAATCCAGATATGGTTTGGGAATGGTATCAGTATAGAAGAGAAATTGTAGAAGAATCTCAGCCAAATAAAGGTCATCTAGCAATTGCTGAGTTAGAAAAATATTATAAAGTAAATGTTGTTACTCAAAATGTTGATAATTTACATTTACGAGCCGGAAGTTCAAATATTGATGAGTTGCATGGCAGTATCGTTAGAAATTTTTGTATCGATTGCAAAACTTTCTATAATCATCAAGAATTTAAATTTGATAAAAAAGTTCCAAGATGTGAAAAATGCAATGGAATGATAAGACCTGATGTTGTTTGGTTTGGAGAAAATTTGAGGGGGAATGCATTTCCACATGGCGAGCAAAAAGCCAAAGAATGTGATATTTGTTTTATTGTTGGTACTTCAGCGATCGTTTATCCTGCTGCATACATTCCTATTACTGCAAGCGAATATGGAGCCTATTTAGTTGAAATCAATATTGAAACAACCGAAATTTCAAATCAAGTCGATTATTCTATTTTAGGTAAATCTGGGGATATTCTTCCTAAAATTTTAGAATTAGTAAAAACTTTTCCATTAAAAGTATAAAATCAAATTCAGTTAACCTTTATACCAAAAACTTCAAATCCTTCAGAAGTACTATAAATCAATTCATATTTTCCGATAATATTTTGGAAATATGGAGAAATTATTATGGCAATTATTTGGCGAAAAGGGATGAGTGTTTGTAACGATGTTATTGATCATGATCACCAATTCATGGTGAATTTTGTAAACACAATCGAATTAGCACTTCAAACACCGGAAGAAAAAGAAATAATTCTTGAGGCATTTGAGCAACTTTATGATTATTCAGTTGGTCATTTTAGAAGGGAAGAATCGATACAAAGAAAAATCGAGTATCCTAAAAGTTTACCACATAAAAATTCCCATGCATCTTTATTAACCCAATTAGAATCTTTAAAAAAAGATCTAGAAAAAATTGAGACCCCTGAAAAAATAACTAATAAAGCTCCTCAAGTGGTTAAATTTTTAAGGGATTGGTTAATGAACCATGTTTTGGATGAAGATCTTTTACTTAAACCTTATTTAGAAAAATATCCAAAGGGGTTTTCATAGAGTTAAATCATGAGATTCGAATAATCAATCATTTCATTTATTGCTCAAAAAAAGTTCTTCCTCAGCATAAGTGTTTTCTGTTTCACAAACTCTAACTTTTATGTGAGTAATATTTGAAGGTAGAGGTTCAGCTTTAATTTTATTTAGAAAATAATGGCAAAGATTCTCGGCTGTTGTTTCAAAATCAACAATTACATGAGCAGAATTTAATTTTTGAATAGCTTCCTTCAATTGAATATCTTTATTACTGATTATCACTGAATGATCAAGTTCATCAACAAGGGGAGAAATAATTTCCTTAACATCAAAGTAATCTATAACCATTCCTTCATCAGTTAAATCACCGGTAAACTCAACAACAAGTTTATAAGAATGACCATGCAAATTATGGCATTTGCCTTTATGACACTGTAAACGATGCCCCATTTCCCATCTAAATTCTTTTGCTATTTTCATACGCCTTTTTTATCTGGTTCCCATATATGTTTGTGTAATTGAATTTGCAATCTTACATTAAGATTATCTTCCAAAATCCATTCTGCTAAAGTTCTGTATTCCAACACACCAAAAACAGTTGAAAAAATAATTTCACATTTATGATTAAGATCAAATTTATCTATAAAAATTTTAGTCCATTCATAATCTTCTCTAGTACCAATTACAAATTTTAATTCATCATTTGGTTTTATAAAATTAATATTTTCATAATAATTTTTCTTTTCCATTCCACTGGAAGGGCACTTAAAATCCAAGATAGTTTTAACTCTTTTATCAACATTTTCAATTGTAAGGCTGCCACTGGTTTCTAGCATAACTTCATAATTGTTATTACAAAGTGCTGTTAGTAGATCTAAACACTCTTCTTGGACTAAAGGTTCACCGCCGGTTACTTCAACTAAATTACAATTGTATTTTCTTACTTCATCTAAAATATGTTCAATTGAATAATCTGTCCCCTCATAAAAAGCATATTCTGTATCGCAATATCCACATCTTAAATTGCAAAATGTTAATCTAATGAATACACAAGGTAAACCGGCTTTTGTGCCTTCTCCTTGAATTGAATAGAACATTTCGTTTATTTTAAGCATTTTTCTGACTTTCTGATCATTATTAAGTGCAAAAATAGTAATAAATTAACAGTTTTAATAAATTTTAAAGTTGCGGATAAAAAATATTTTTTCTAATTTACCTTTCTGAAAAATATTAATAAGGTAGGTAATGGCTAATCATAAGTCAGCTAAAAAAAGAGCAAAAACAAACGAAAAAAGAAGAGTTATAAATAAAGCTTCTTTATCAAAAGTTAAAAACGTAGTTAAGAGTGTATTGGATTCGAAAGATAAAGAAACAGCAGAAGTAAAATTGAAAGAAGCTGTTTCCTATTTAGATAGAACTGCTGGTAAAGGAAGAATACATAGTAACAATGTTGCTAGAAAGAAATCGAGACTAACAAAATTTGTTAACGCTTTATCTAAGTAATTTTTTACAGCTAAGTGTAATTAAATTTTATGAGCGATTTTGGATTTTCCAGAATCGCTCTTTTATTTTACAAATCCTCAATAGCATCAATTCCTTCAGGCATAGGAAGAAAATATTTTATATCCTGGATTTTACCATTTTTCCTAATAAGCTTATCAACTTTTTTCTTTATTAGTACACTATGTTCAATTAAGAGATCATTATCTATCATTGATCCGAACACATAACTTGTACCCTTAATAGTAACATGGCTTCCAATGATGGTTGGGTATTCATCACTTCCGGTGATATTAACACTTGATTCAATCCTTGAATTTTCTCCAATTGATATATTGCCCTTTATAATGTCACCCCAAAGAATTTCAACACCATCATTTATTTCTAATCTTTGATTATCAAAACATGATAAGTGTACATTTTCTCCAACTGTTACATTTTTTCCGAATATAACATTTCCATAAACATATACATTTTTCCTAAGTTTTATATTGTAATTAAGCTTTACGCCTTTGCCAACATAAACACCTTTACCAATTTTAATATCCAGTGGATTACCTTTTTTATCATAATCAATTATTTCTTTGATAACATCATCAGCAAGAAAGAAATCCTCGGGATCATCAATTTCAATTATATCCTTTACTTGTTCATATGCATGTCTTCTTGCAATTTCATCCATTTCTTTAAGCACAGACTTATTATTAAAGCCCATTATTACATGTTGTTGTTGTGCACTAACTGCACTAACCGAAAGTTTATGCTTATTAAAAAGTGCAATTAAATCAGTAATATATATTTCACCTTGAACGTTATCACTTTTAATTTTATTAATTAGTTTTACCAAATAGTTGAACTTAAATGCAAATACTCCCGAGTTGAACTCATTGTTATTTATTAGCTCTTCTCGGGTATAAGCATAATTTTTGCCATTGAAAATTCTTGTATAAGGAATTTGAGGATCTAGGTTTAAAATATCTTTATACTCCATTATTTCCAAAACTTTGCCGGTATCTTTCCCAGAAACAATTCCCTTATCATCTAAAGGTTTTACTCTTAGAATTCTTCCATAACTATTTTCACGTGGATTGCCTTCGTACATGCCTGTTAAAACCATCATATCGGTTTTAGATTTAACAAATTCCTTTTTGAACATTTTCATTGTAGCGTCATCAATTAGTCCCATATCGCCGGGAAGAATGTAAACGATGCCTTTGTATTTTTGCTTGTTAATATTTTCTAGAGCAATTTGAACTGCATGTCCGGTCCCATGTTGTTCTTCTTGAAATGCAAACAGATTATTTTTTTTATTTCCTATAACTTGGATTACGTCTTCTGCCTTAATTCCAGTTACAATTAAAGTGTTAGATTTTGGGAATGCTTTTTTACATGCTTCAAAAACCCTCTCAACAGTTGATTTACCCCAAATTTTATGCAGCATTTTGGAAGTTTGAGATTTAATCCTTTTCCCATGACCAGCAGCAAGTATAATGGCAGTTTCAGAATTTTTGTAATCAAAGTTGGAAGAATTTTCTTTTATAAGTTCGATAACATTTTTGTTTCTTTGATGAAGCATTGTTTCTCCAATAAATAGATTAGGCAAAGTATTTAATTTGATGGGAGCAAATAATTAGGAATTCTTTTTAGTTTCCAAATTTATTTTGTTTTTTATTTTCGATTAAAGATTTGATTTCTTGAATTCTATTTTCAATTTTTTCTGTAATCTCTGGTTTTAAATTCTTGAGTTCATTAAAAATTTCCAAAGCCTCGCTATAGTTTCCCTGGCTTGCGTAAATTTCAGCTAAAGTTTCAGTAACAATAGGCTTGTTCTCTATGCCAGAGGTTTCAAGATAGGAATCATCAGTTTGATCATCCTCAATAAATGAATCCTCTAATAAATCAGTAATTGTATTATCTAATTCGTAATCAACACCTTCTTTTTTTAACTTAATTTTATTGATCAAATCCATGTAATAGTCAAAAGTACTTTTCTCATTTAAAATACTATCGCCTTTAATAATATTATCTTTCGCTAAATCAAATTCATCATTATGTGCCAAGGCAATGGCATATAAGAAAATATCCAGTTGGATGATAAGGGTATTTTGCAATCCCAATTTCAAATAGCTGTATCGCTTTTTCGTAATTTTGGTTATCTATTTCTTTAGCGGCTTCGTAGATAACAAGAGGAGATTCTTTATTGAACTCATAAATCAAAGCGAATTTATCCATTTACTATCTCATTATTAAGATTTGTTAGCCAGAGTATGTTTTATTGATAAAGCTGCCACTGAACCGAATCCCAAGAAAAACATAATATGAAATGGTAATGCAGCTAATTCTTGAAAATAAATTGATGCTAAAACACCAACAAAACAATACGCAGCTAAAATAATTTCTACCAAGAACAGTTGAATTTATTTTATATGATAAATAATCGGTCTTACTTTTCATTCCATCAGATTTATCAACTAATTTAAATTTCGGAGTTCTAACAAATTCACTCTTTCTAGACATTAATCCTTCAAAAACTGCTCGTGAATTATTAACAGCAAATCCCATACTGCCAGCCATAAATATTGGAAAAAGTGTCATCCTTTTTCTCCAATCAGTATAAACGTCTCTTTGTGCGTATAAGTAAAATAAAAAGGAACTAATAAATGCAAATACAAAAACTGACATGACATTAAAAAATATAGAATAGGGTCCGCTATTTTTAATAAATACAAGTGGAACATTTAAGATTCCGGCCAATAATATAAATGGAAATACGATATTATTTGTTAGGTGAAAAGTAGATTGTACTTTAACTCTAAAAGGAATTTTTGACCGCCAAACTGAAGGCAATATTTTTTTTGCTGTTTCAATGGCACCTTTTGTCCATCTGAATTGTTGAGCTTTAAGAGCATTCATTTCTGCAGGTAATTCTGCCGGAGTTGTAATATCTCTTAAATAAACAAATTTCCATCCATTTAGCTGAGCTCTGTAACTTAAGTCTAAATCTTCTGTTATTGTATCAGAATGCCAATTACCGGCATCTTCTATACATTCTTTTCTCCAAACTCCACCTGTCCCATTAAAATTTATAAAGAATCCTGCTCTATTTCTTATAGGTTGTTCCATTACAAAGTGACCATTTAAGGCTAGAGCTTGAATCCTAGTCAATATTGAATAATCTTCATTTAAATGCTCCCAACGAGTTTGAACCATACCAATCTTAGGGCTTGTAAAATATTTTAAAGTGTTATTCAAAAAATCTTTATTAGGAACAAAATCAGCATCAAAGATTGCAATTAATTCACCGGTAGCTGTACTCAAACCCTCTTTTAGAGCTCCAGCTTTATAACCTTTACGCGAATCTCTTCTAATTTGTTTTATATCAAAACCTTCCTTTTGTTTCTGTTCAACTATTTTTTTTACAATTTCTGTTGTAATATCGGTTGAATCATCTAACACCTGAATTTCCAATAAATGTTTTGGGTATTCTATTTTGCACACCGAATCGATTAATCTTTCTGATACATATTGTTCGTTGTAAAGAGGAAGTTGGATTGTCACTTTTTTATCAATTGGCAATTCATCATCAAAGACCGGAATATTTGTTATATACTTTTTGTGATAGATAATCATTATTAAACCATGGCTTGCAAATAAAAGCAGAACGCTCATAGTTAAAATATAGGTTACTAAAATTATTTCGTCAAAGTTCATTTTTTTACCTGATAGAATTCAAAATTTATTTTTCTTTTAAATAGAAAAATTCCCCTAATTGAAAAAGGGTAACAACAAATATAAGTATAATTTATTTAATAACAATAACTTACCAATCTGAAACTACAGCTAATAATATGTCTTCGGTTATTCTTTCAATAGCAATTTGAATAGCAGTGCTTCGGTTTGTTGGGATATCACCGGTATTTACATAATCGCCATAATTTGAGAAATTTTTATCGAAAACAGTTTTTTTCATCACAAAATCTTTATAGATAACTCTTGCATTTATAGTTATTCTCCTTGCAGAAACATTTTCTCCGCCTTGGATAATAGTTGGGGCATCTGGGATAGAATTTATTGTACAATCTAACAATGCATCTGCTTTAGCTTTATCACTAATTGCTAACGAGTTATCACTAATAAATCTTTCAATCAGAGTACTTGTAAAATTATCTGCCAAATTGGGTTCACCAGAACCACTTCTATCTATGCAAAATGGAATTGATATTGTTTTCAAGTGGTTTGGCACAGATGATCCGGTGAATGAATATGAACATCCGGACAAGATAATAAGTGGAATTATTAGGGTAAAAGGTAAATTTTTATTTAGAAGTTTCATCATCATGAATTATTATGATTGTCAAATATAGGAACTTTATTCAACATAAATTTTGATTTATCTCATTACTTAAATACCATATTCTTTAATCTTTCTATAAAGAGTTCTTTCACTAATCCCTAATAATTGAGCTGCTCTTCTTTTGTTTTCTTTTGTAAAGCTAAGTGCTTTTTTAATTTCTTCCATTTCTAATTTTTCAATCGGGGTTATTTCATCAAGATCAAAAGAAGATTCTTCGGACTTTTGTGAAAGATTACTTCTGTATGCTAAATTTTTTAGTTCATTCAAATCTTTTTTGATCTCGATAAGAGCGCCAAGAATAATTTCTCTATCTAAAGTTTCACTAGATCTCTGTAAATGAACTGGTAAATTTCTTGGTTCTTCTTCAATCCTAGGTTGTGTGAGAAGATTCTTGAAAGATTCTAAATTTAATATGCCGGTTTTGTTAAGCGCAGTTGCGGTTTCTAAAACATTTTTTAACTCTCTTACATTTCCAGGCCATGAATAATCGGTAAGTAAATTTATTGCGTCACTAGAAATTTTGGGAACATCCCAATGATTGGTTTTGGCAAAATCATTTAAAAAATGATTGATAAAAAGCATCAAATCTTCTTTTCTTTCTCTTAAAGCAGGAATATACAAAGTGACTGCTTTTAATCGGAAATATAAATCCTTTCTAAATCTTTTTGTTTCCACTTCAGTTTGTAAATCTTTATTTGTGGCAGCTATAATTCGCACATCTACTTTTTTTGTGGTTTCACTTCCTAAAGGTAAAAATTCCCCAGTTTCCAAAACTCTTAATAACTTAACTTGTGTAGTTAAAGGCATTTCAGCAATTTCATCAAGGAATAAAGTCCCTTTATCAGCCATTTCAAAGTAACCTTTTCTGTCATCTGTAGCTCCAGTAAACGAACCCTTTTTGTGTCCGAATAATTCACTTTCCAAAATGCCTTCGGGAATAGCACCACAATTAACACTGACTAATTGTCTTGCTGCTCTTTTGCTGGATTGATGAATTGCCTGTGCAAAGACATCTTTTCCTACGCCGCTTTCACCATAAATTAAAACAGAAATATCTGATTGGGCAACCTGAATGGAAATGTCAATTAAATCCTTTATCTGTTTCGATTTTCCTATAATCCCAAATTTTTCCATATTTTCTCTTGTGTGACAAAATGACAATAACAATTCATTCAAAAAAAGTTAATTATTTGTTTAAAATCAATGAGAATATACCTGCTGCAGTAATAACAAAATAAAACACGCCGATTTGGTGTAATGCTAGATGTAATCGTTTTGATATTTTTTTCCGAATTAGTCTTAATACAGATAAACTTGGGGAAAGTGTTAATTAATGGTTTAGAAAATATGATTTTACTATTCAATATCCTTAACTCTACCTTCAACGGAGAATTCACTTTTTAGTCTGTTTAGTAATCCTTCAGCTTCTGGTTTTTCCATAAATTCACCAACTGTTACAATATGAAATTGCAGGTTGTTAACAATTTTCATGGTAACTTTTGAGGTAAGTCCTTTTTGTACAAATTTATTTTTAAGCTCTTGAGCATTCTGATAATTACTAAAAGCTCCGGCTTGAATAGTAAATTTTGGGTCTGTGGGAGATTTTATTTTATAAGGACTAGTTTCCACCATTATCATTTCATCTGCTTGTGGAAAATTTCTTTCAGTACTTTTTAGGTATGGTGAATTTGGATATTCTTTTTTCAGTTGTAATTGCAGATCACCCGCTTTTTTATATAGACCAATTGCAAAATAGTAAGAAAAATTTCTAAAGAGGGAGGCATCAGCAAAATCACTTTTAGGAAAATTTGAGTAAATTAATTCATATAATTTTTGTGAATCTTCACCTTTTTCCGTTAAGACTGCTTGGAGAAACAAAACATTTGGGTCATTCGGATTACTTTTAGAGTAATAAGCTAAATTACTCCTAGCTTCTTCAATCTTACCCTGCTCAATCATTTTCAGTTGTGGTATTATATCAACTTTTTGAGCAAAGAGAGAAGCTGAAATAAAAACTAATATGATGTGTTTTAGTGAGTTCATTTTATTTTAAGCAATTTTTTGTGTTCTATCATTCGTAATATCGATTTTTTCTACAATATCTGCAAATAAAGTTCCGGAAGTTGCTCGGTTAATTTTAACACTAACATATTCACCTTTAACAATGTTCTTATCAAATGGAACAATAACCGTTTTATTAGTATCGGTTCTTCCTGCTAAGAATAGATTCGATTTCTTGCTAAATCCTTCTATAAGGATTTCTGTTTTTGAGCCAATTAAAGCAAGATTTATTTCATAAGAAATTTTCTGTTGTTCATCCACAATTTCGGTTAATCTTTTTGATTTTGTTTCTTCATCAACATCATCATTCATTCTCCAAGCTTTTGTTCCTTCTCTAGGTGAGTATTTGAACATATAAGCACCATCGTATCTAACTTGTCGCATAACTTCTAATGTTGCCAAATGGTCTTCATAAGTTTCTGTTGGAAAACCAGAAATTATATCTGTTGAGAAAGTCACTCCCGGAATAATTTTTCTTGCTTTATCCATAATTGAAAGATAATGTTCAATTGTGTAGGTACGGTTCATTAATTCCAAAATTCTATTGGAACCTGATTGAACCGGTAAATGAATGTAATTACATAGATTTGGATGTTCAGCAATTGTGTAAAGTAATTTATCCGAAAAATCTTGTGGATGCGAAGTTGAATATCTCACTCTCACAGTTCTATCAACAACGGCAACAGCCGCAAGAAGATCGGCAAAATCTCTTCCATTATCAATATATGAGTTCACATTTTGACCTAACAAAGTAACTTCTTTGTAACCTTGTTTTGCAAGTTCTTCAACTTCTTTAACAACAGATTCTAATGTACTGCTGCGTTCTCTTCCTCGTAGTAAAGGGAACAACACAAAAAGTACAAAATTTATCACAACCGCGCATAACAGAAATCCAAGCCGAGAGTCCATCATTGTTCCGGAATGGAACTAAATCATCATAAGTTTCTGTTTTAGAGAGTTTTACGCCTATTCCTTTTTCACCGGCAAAGGCATTATCAATAAATTCTGGCA
Organism: uncultured Ignavibacteriales bacterium; assembly: GCA_963704835.1. Taxonomy (GTDB): domain Bacteria; phylum Bacteroidota; class Ignavibacteria; order Ignavibacteriales; family Melioribacteraceae. The sequence continues at coordinate 209,026 of CAVPHW010000011.1, forward strand.
ATCGTCTGTATTCATCGGGACCAACAACAAGATCAACTACTTTTTTATCTGTAATTAAATCTTCTCTTAATCTTTCTGCCATGCAACCCAAAATGCCAATTACTAAATTTGGTTTTTTAGCTCTTAGAGTTTTTATATTTCCCAATCTTCCATAAATTCTTTGTTCGGCATTTTCTCTGATGCTGCAGGTGTTTAAGTAAAACGACATCGGCCTTCTTTATGTTATCGGTTAAGTCATAACCTTTATTATGCTAAAACACCTTGCACAATTTCGGTATCGGCAAGGTTCATTTGACAACCATATGTTTCTATATATACTTTACTATTTTGCAAATTTAGTCCTTTCAACAAACTTATTTTATGCTAATCAAAAATTTACCTATATACTTGCTCAATCTCAAGATACAGTTCTGTCGATATTTTAACTTATTAGGTTTTCATTCTTTTATTGATAAATCTAATTATGTGAGGTAAATTTATTAATCCAAATTAGAAAGGATGAAAATGAACATAAAAGATAAAGTTATTTTAGTTACCGGTGGTTCCAGCGGAATTGGATTAGCAACGGCAAAAATGTTAAAAGAAAAAGGTGCTATCGTTGTTATAACCGGTAGAAATAAAGAAAAAATAGATAGAGCAACAAAAGAAAACGGTTTAACTGGATTTGTTTCGGATGTATCCAAAGAAGCAGATGTAATTAAAATTTTTGAAGATATTAAACATCAATTTGGTACTTTGGATGTTTTAATTAACAATGCCGCTTACGGTTATTTTGATCTTCTCGAAAATGTAAACGTTGAAAAGTTTAACGATGTTTTGCAGACTAATGTGGTTGGTGCGGCACTTGCTGCAAGAGAAGCCTCAATAATTATGAAAAAACAAAAGAGTGGGACAATCATTAATATTGCCTCAACTGCTGCAACAAAAGGATTTGCAGGTGGTTCGCCTTACGTTGCTACAAAATTTGCTTTACGTGGAATGACTGAATGCTGGCGAGCTGAACTAAGACCTTATAATATAAGAGTTATTTTAATTAATCCATCAGAAGTCCAAACTGAATTTGTAGTTAATTCTGGAAGAGAAGAACGGAGTTTTAATCCGACTAAATTAATGAGTGAGGACATTGCGCACACAATCATCTCATCTTTAGAAATGGATGAAAGAGGATTTATTACTGAGCTCACAGTTTTTGCTACTAATCCAAAAGACTAAAAAATGATTGAACAATTCAAAAAACAAGCAGCAGAAAAAGCAGTTGAAGAGATAAAATCTGGGATGGTAATTGGTTTAGGTTCAGGTAGTACTTTCTATTTTGCATTACAAAAAATTGGAAGTCTTATAAAATCTGGCGAATTAAAGGATGTTGTTGGAATTCCAAGCTCAAAGAACACAGAAAAATTGGCTAAAGAATTGTCAATTCCTCTTGTCACATTTAAAGAGAAACAAGAAATTGATATTACAATTGATGGCGCCGATGAAGTTGATAAATATCTAAATCTGATTAAAGGCGGCGGTGCAGCTCACTTGCGTGAAAAGGTAATTGCACAAGTCAGTAATAAATTAATTATTGTTGTTGATGAATCAAAGCTTTCAGAAAAACTTGGTACAAATTGGGCGGTTCCTATTGAAGTTCTACAATTTGCATATCCGCTAGAACAGAGATTTCTGGAATCAATAAATGGGAAACCAACTTTAAGAGTATATCAAACGGGAGAACCTGTAATTACTGACGAAGGTAATTTTATTATTGATACTAATTTTGGTATTATTCAAAATCCATTTGAGTTAGCCGAAAAATTGGAGAATAGGGCTGGCATTGTTGAACATGGTTTATTTCTGCGTCTAACATCAAAAGTAATTGTAGCGGGTAAAGATGGAGTAAGGGTTCTGGAAAAATAAATTTGGAACCAATTCTAAACTTTTTTGTACAAACCGATTGTTGTTTCCATAAAACCTTGAATTTTTTTTTAGCAGTTTATATCTTTGAACCGTAAAAAATAGGTATTAAATTATATGAGTGTTACCGTAACGAATCTTACTAAAAAGTATCAAACTCAAAGAGCAGTTGATAATATTTCTTTTGAAGTTAAAACCGGAGAGGTTTTAGGATTCCTTGGACCAAATGGTGCGGGAAAAACTACTACAATGAAAATTATTACCGGGTTTATAGCTCCTTCCGATGGCGATGCCAGAGTAAATGGTATTTCAGTTTTAGAAAATCCAGAAGAAGTTAAAAAGTTAATTGGGTATTTGCCAGAAAGCAACCCTCTTTACCATGATATGCCTGTTATGGAATATTTACAATTCGTTGCTGAATTGCAAAACGTACCAAAAGATAAAATTAAGAGTAGAATTGCATCAATGATTAAATTATGCGGTATTAATATTGAGAAGCATAAAAAAATTGGCGAACTTTCCAAAGGTTACCGACAGAGAGTTGGACTCGCTCAAGCTTTAATCCATGACCCGGAAATCTTAATTCTTGATGAACCAACAACAGGATTAGATCCTAATCAAATAGTAGAAATTAGAAAACTGATTAGAGAAATCGGTAGAGAGAAAACTGTAATTCTAAGCACTCACATTTTGCCCGAGGTTGAAGCAACTTGCTCTAGAATTCTAATTATTAATAATGGAAAGATTGTTGCTGATGGAACTTCTGAGACTTTAAGAAAACAAGCACAGGGTCAGGAAGTTTTAAAAGTTGGATTATTAGAAGCAAACAATAAAGATTTAGTAATTGAAAAATTACTAGGTTTAGATACAGTTGCAATGGTTGATCCCGAAAAAGATGGAGATTTTACATTTATTGTTAATAGTAAAGATGGAGCCAGTTCAAAGAAATCTATTTTTGAGATGTGTGTAAAAAACAATTGGATTCTTGTCTGAACTTACACCAATTGAAACTAAATTAGAAGATATATTTAGAGAGTTAACTACAAGTTAAGTTATAAACATTCTCAAATATTTGGTTTGGGAATTTGAAAAAATATTGTCATTTCGATCCAGATGTTTTCAATCGGGAGAGAAATCTCATGATCTAGAAATCTTGAGATGTCTCAATCGTTCTGGTTAATCAAGAAAACTCATTTCGATATGACAGATATAGAAAAAATTAGATTTAAGGAATATTTATGAAACCAATTTGGGTAATTGCTAAAAGAGAATTTAGCACTTTTTTTGATTCACTTGCCGCTTATATTTTGCTGGTAGTGTTTTTAGGCTTAAGTGGATTTTTCACTTGGCTGTTTGGGTCGGATGTGTTTTTTATCGGGCAAGCAACACTTGGACCATTTTTCTCAATAGCATATTGGACATTATTTTTCTTTATTCCTGCTCTGACAATGAAAATGTTAGCTGAGGAAAAGAAGTCCGGAACTTTAGAATTATTGTTAACAAAACCAATTTCAGATTGGCAAGTTGTTGTTGGAAAGTTTTTATCCGTTATGATATTAATTGGAGTTGCTCTTCTTCTAACTTTCCCTTATTACATAAGCCTAACATTTTTAGGACCTGTTGATCATGGAAGTGTTTGGAGTGGTTATTTTGGTATGCTATTGATGAGTATGGCTTTTACAAGCATTGGATTATTTGCAAGCAGTATAACCAATAACCAAATAGTAGCTTTTTTATTGGCTCTATTTATTGGTGTCTTCTTTCTTATAATTTTTGATGTTCTATCAAGCAGTTTTACTGGTACAACGTCTTACTTTTTTAATTATTTAAGTTTATCGACACATTATGAATCTATTTCTCGCGGAGTAATCGATTCGAAAGATTTAATGTATTTTTTATCAATTACATTTATTGGGTTATTATTGGCCGATACAGTATTATCAAAACGAAATATAGTTGAGTAAAATAAAATTATGCTGACAAAAAGAAAATTACAAACAAAACTATTTTTAGTAATCGCAATATTGGTTCTACTAAATATTATTTCTTCAAGATATTCGTTCAGAATTGATTTGACTGAAGATCAAAGGTACTCATTAAGCGATGCTACAAAAACAATTCTCGAAAACTTAGATGAACCAGTCACGGTTACTTCATATTTCTCCGAAGATTTACCTCCTGATATTGAAAAGGTTAGGCAAGATTTTAAGGATTTATTAATTGAGTATTCCAATAGGTCAAATGGTCAAGTTGTTTATGAATTTTTGAATCCGAATGAAGATGAAGAAACAGAAATGAAAGCTCAGCAAAATGGTATTTCGCCTATTATGATTAATGTTAGGGATAAGGATCAGGTAAAGCAACAGAAAGCATATTTGGGTGCTCTTTTGCAGTTAGGAGATATTAAGGAAGTAATTCCATTCATTCAACCTGGTGCTGCAATGGAATATGCTCTGTCATCAAGTATTAAAAAGTTATCTTTAAAAGAAAGACCGGTTGTTGGGTTATTGCAAGGTCATGGCGAGCCAAGTTTAGCAGCTTTTCAGCAATTAAGACAACAGCTAAATATAATGTATGACGTAAAACCGGTTACATTAACTGATTCCACAAATATCCCATCAGATATAAAAACTTTAGCGGTTATTGCTCCTTCTGATTCTATAATTGAAAGGGACTTTTTCTTTCTAGATGAATTTTTAGGCAGAGGAGGAAGGTTACTTTTAGCTATAAACAATGTTTCTGGAAATTTTCAAACTGCTTCCGGTGAATTGGTTTCGACCGGATTTTCAAATTGGTTAAAAAAATACGGAATTGGGATTGAAGATAATTTTATTGTTGATGCAAATTGCAGCAGTGTAATGGTCCAGCAAAACCAAGGCGGATTTAGGATGAACATTCCCGTTCGGTTTCCATATCTTCCAATAGTATCAAAATTTACGGATCATCCAATTACAAAGGGCTTAGAGTCGGTTATGTTTCCTTTTGTAAGCTCAATTTCAATTACTCCTAAAGATACAAGTATCAGTTATGTAACATTGGCTACATCATCCGAAAAATCTTCTTTAGAAACACTTCCATTGTTTTTTAATATTCAGAAGCAATGGGGTAACGAAGATTTTGGAATGTCAGAAATTCCGGTTGCAGTTGCAATGGAAGGGAAAATTGCCAATAATACTTTTACAAAAATGGTGGTGTTTAGTGATGGCGATTTTGCTGTAAATGGTGAAGGTCAGCAAACACAACAATTACAACCTGATAATGTAAATTTAATGACTAACGCAATTGATTGGCTTTCTGATGATACCGGACTTATTGAGCTTAGGACCAAAGGAGTTACATCTCGGCCATTAGATGCAAATATTGAAGACGGTACAAAGACTTTGGTTAAATATGGTAACTTTTTACTTCCAATTGGATTAATTGTTTTATTTGGAATAGTCAGATTCCAATACAAGAAAAAAATTAGAAACATTATAAAATCGACAGACTATGTTTAATAATAATTCAAACAAAACACTATGGATAGTTTCAGCAATATTGTTAGTTGCTGTAATATTAATATTTACTACAGAATCAACAAAGAAGGAAAGATCATTTCGTAAAGAATTGGTCTCCATTGATACGATGTTAGTTTCTCAGATATCTCTATTCCCAAAATCTCAAAAGGGGAAAGAAATTATTCTTAAGAAAACCAATAATGATTGGGAAGTTACAGCAGATGGCAGAAAAAAATATTTAGTTCCAAAATCCAAAATTGATAATTTATTAAACCAATTATTAGCTATACAACCTAAAAGAATTGCTGCAAGAAGTAAAGATAAATGGGGTGAATATCAAATAGATTCAGCTTCAACTAGGGTTGTAGTTAAGCAGGGAAGCGATGAAGTCTTGGATTTATTGATTGGCAAATTTGCATTTCAGCAACCAAGATCTATGTCAACCTTTGTTAAACTTGTTAGTGATACAGACGTTTACGAAGTTGACGGGTTTTTAGAAATGACTTTTAATAAGGATATAAATAGTTTTAGAAATGAAGTAGTTGTTAAATCTGATAAAAGTAAGTGGAATAAATTAAAATTTGAATCAGAAAATATTGAAGAATCATTTGAAATGGTTAAAATGAATAATGATTGGTTTGTTGATGGAATTAAAACTGATTCTGTGAAAACGGACCAAGCATTAAACTCACTTTCTAATTTATCTAACAGTGTTTTTGTTGATATCGATAAAGCAATCTTCCCTAAGCAAACCGCAAAGCTAATTATTCAATTGGAATCGGAAGATCCGATAGTTCTTACGGCTTTTCAAGATTCTACAAATTATATTATTCAATCTTCCCTTAACTCAGAAAGTTCTTTTGATGGGAAAAGTGTTGGTGAGAAAATTTTCTTTAATAAAAGCTCATTGTTTTCTGAATAATTAGATTGTGTGTACTCCTCTTTGTTTTTTTTCTTTAAATCGTTATTTTATCCGTTTATAATTTAGCGAAAGTATTTATTTGATGGAAACCAAGAATGCCGATTTATCTTCATTACGAATAGATAGATCAAATAATCAAAACCAAAAGCCAAACTCATTTAAAAGAATTGTTAATATTCTTTTATCTGCATTAATCTTTCTATTAATAGTTGTTGCTGGAATTTATATTTGGGGAAAACTATTTAATCAAGGTTTAAAAGTTAATCTGACGACTGCCTCACTTGTTTCACAATCCCAAACAAATGCAATTCTGACAGCTAGTGGATATGTAGTTGCTCAACGTAAAGCTGCAATTGCTTCAAAAGCAACAGGTAGATTGGTCCAATTAGGAGTTGTGGAAGGTGATCCTGTGGTTAAAGGACAAATTATAGGTCGATTAGAGGATGATGACGTAAAATCTCAATTAGCCCAAGCCCAAGCGACTCTTAAACTTTATGAAGCTGATTTAATCTCGGCAAAAGATAATTATGATAGAGAAAAGGAATTGTTTGCATCAAAAACAAATTCCGAAAAAGAATTATTAGCTGCTGAATCAGTTTATAAAAGGAATTTAGCTGCTATTGAATTAGCAAATGCCCAAATAAAATCTGCTGAGATAGCTTTAGAGTATACATTAATTCGTGCACCATTTAATGGGACGGTTCTTACTAAAAATGCTGATGTTGGTGAAATTGTTTCTCCTTTAGGTGCCAGTTCTACTTCAAGAGCTGCAGTAGTAACTATTGCAGATATGACCTCACTCCAAGTTGAAGCTGATGTTTCAGAATCTAATATCGAGAGAATTAAATTAAAACAAGATTGTGAAATTACTCTTGATGCATATCCCGGGAAAAGATATGCCGGTTTTGTGGATAAAGTTGTTCCAACAGCAGATAGATCAAAAGCCACTGTTCTGGTAAAAGTTGCATTTAAAAATTATGATAGCAGAGTATTACCTGAGATGAGTGCAAAAGTATTATTTTTAAGTGAACCTGTAAATGAAGAAACTTTAAATCAAAAACCATTGTTAGTAATTCCTAAAACAGCAGTGGCAATTCGGAACTCTAAAAAAGTTGTTTACAAGCTTCAAAACAATAATGCAGTTGAAGTTGAAGTTACTGTTGGAAAAGAAATAGGCAGTGATATTGAAATAACTTCAGGAATTTCTGATGGCAACAAAGTAATAGATAATTTGAGTAATGAAATTCAAGATGGTACAAAAGTATCTTTAGATAAATAAAAATTTATTTTAATTTTTAATCAAGAGGGAAAAATGCCTCCAATTATTAAAGTGCAAAACGTTTCAAAAACTTACACTCGAGATAGTTTTGAAATCCCAGTTTTAAATAATATAAATCTTGAAATTGAAGAAGGTGATTTTCTTGCCCTGATGGGACCATCTGGCTCCGGGAAAACTACACTATTAAATTTAATTGCTGGAATTGATAAACCAAATTCGGGAAAATTAATAATAGCCGATACTGATATTGCTACTCTTAGCGAATCTGCACTTGCCAAATGGCGTGCAAATAATGTTGGGTTTATTTTCCAATTTTATAATTTAATTCCAGTTCTAACTGCTTTTGAGAATGTTGAACTTCCTTTATTGCTTACTAAATTGAGTAAAGCTGAAAGAAAAAAACAAGCCGAAACAGCTTTAGAAATAGTTGGATTGAAAGATAGAATTCATCATTACCCCAAACAACTTTCTGGTGGTCAAGAACAAAGAGTTGCAATTGCTAGAGCAATAGTTACTGATCCATTAATTATTGTTGGTGATGAACCAACGGGTGATCTTGATAAAAATTCTGCTGAAGAAATTCTTACTTTGCTAGAAAGATTAAATAAAGAATTTAAAAAAACAGTATTAATTGTTACACATGATCCTCATGCTGCTGAAAGAGCGAATAGTACACGCAACCTTGACAAAGGCGATTTAGTTTAGGAGAAATTATGAGAGTATTTAAACTAATTTTTAAGAATGCCTTAAGACATAAGCTTAGAACACTGCTTACTATTTTAGGAATTTCAATTGCCGTAATTGCATTTGGAATATTGCGAACAGTGGTAACCGCATGGTCCGCAGGCGTTGAAGGTTCTGCCGCAAATCGATTAATTACACGACAGGCAGTTTCTTTTATTTTCCCACTTCCGTATACTTATCGTGATAAAATATCTCAAATACCGGGTGTGGAACAAGTTACTTATGCGTCTTGGTTTCAGGGCGTTTATATTGATAAAGATCAATTTTTTGCTCGATTGGCATCAGATGCGGAAACTATTTTTGATGTTTATCCAGAATTTCTAATTTCCAAAGAAGAACTCGCTACCTTTAAAAGAGAGCGGAATTCTTGCGTAATTGGTTCAAAAATTGCAAAACAATATAACTTGAAAATTGGTGATGCAATGACTATTGACGGTGATATTTATCCCGGTCAATGGCAATTTATTGTTAGAGGAATTTATCAACCAAGAGATAAAACCACTGATGCAACTCAAATGTTTTTTCATTGGGATTATTTAGATGAGAGAATGAGAGAAGTTTCACCTGATAGAGCTGGCAATGTAGGATGGTATATTATTCAAATTAACGATCCAAATAAATCTGCTGAAATTGCAAGTAAAATTGATGCACTGTTTAAAAATTCAAATGCAGAAACCAAAACTGAAACTGAACGAGCATTTCAACAAGGATTTTTAGCTTCAACTGGTGCAATCATTTCTGCAATGAATGTTATGTCATTCGTTATAGTTGGAATTATTATGCTAGTTTTGGGTAATACCATGATTATGGCAGCCAGAGAAAGAACAAGAGAGTATGCGGTTATGAAAACACTTGGTTTTTCTGCCAAGCATTTAATTGGACTAATTTTGGGGGAATCACTTTTCATTTCTCTATTAGGTGGAGCAATTGGCTTATTTTTAACTTTTCCAATTATTGCCGGTTTTGCGGAGGTTATTCCAAAGGGATTCTTTCCAATTTTCAGACTTGAAGATATAACGATAATTTTAGCTGTTTCATCAGCAATTATTATTGGAGTGGTTTCTGCAATATTCCCAATATTAAAAGCTTTGGGAACAAAGATAGTAGATGGTTTTAGATTTGTTGGTTGATACAAAATAAAATTTGCATTGGAGTTTTAAATGGCAATACCTTTTAAATATAGTATTAAAAATTTCAAGTCGAGAAAACTTACCACCATTATAACTATTCTTGGAATTGCTTTGGTTGTTTTTGTATTTGCAGCAGTTTTAATGATGGCCTATGGAATTCAGAAAACACTTATTTCAACGGGTCTGGAAGATAATGTACTTATTGCTAGAAAATCAGCAAATGGAGAAATCTCGAGTATAATAACTGTTGATATTCAAGATGTAATTAGAACCTTACCTTTTATTGCAAAAAATAATGATGGTTCGCAAATTATATCTAACGAACCAGTTGTAGTAATAAATTTGGAAAAGAATGATGGTGGAATGAGCAACATAACAGTTAGGGGAGTTTCACCTCAAATTAATAAGTTAAGACCTCATGTAAAATTGAAGAATGGTAGATGGTTTAATTATGGAACTCGAGAATTAATTGTTGGCTCGTCAATTAATGAAAGATTTGCGGGTGCAAAAATTGGAGATAAAATTAAATTTGCCGGCGATTTTTGGGTTATTGTTGGAGCCTTTGAAGCAGATGGTAGTGGGTTTGAATCAGAATTTTGGGGAGATGCTTTGCAGCTTTCTGACGCATTTAATAGAGGCGGATCAGCATCTACTGTTACTTTAAAATTAGATAAGGCAGAAAATTTCGATTCATTTAAAAAAGCATTCGAAGATGATAGACGTCTGCAACAATATGAACCCAAAATTGAACGCACTTTTTTCGAGGAACAATCTGAGTTATTAGCTGGATTTATTAGAGTTATCGGAATCTTTATTACTGTAATTTTTAGCATGGGGGCAACAATTGGAGCAACAATTACAATGTATGCAGCCGTTGCAAATCGAACAGTGGAAATAGGAACGTTACGTGCATTAGGTTTTAGAAGAACAAGTATATTAATTGTTTTTTTATTTGAATCATTAACAATCTCTTTAATTGGTGGAATTATTGGATTAGGCTTAGCTTCCTTTCTTCAATTTTATTCAATATCAACGTTAAATTTTGCGTCATTTTCTGAGCTTCAGTTTTCATTTGCTATTACTCCATCAATTGCTATTTCATCTCTTATATTTGCTGCTGCAATGGGAATAATAGGAGGGTTTTTTCCATCTGTAAGAGCGGCAAGATTAAAAATAATATCTGCGTTAAGAGCAATTTAAATTTGGTTTTATTTGCAATAGATTTTTAGAAAGTCATACCCTTATGAATTAAGAGGAAATCGATACATAACTGATTATATTTAATCTCTAAAAGAGTAAAAATAGCATCATATCTTTTCTGCAAAAATCACTATTTTAATGTATAAAAATATAATTATTTTAGAAAGAATTAATATGACACAAATTGCAATTATAAATGGAAGTGTTCAGAAAAAAAATTATACAGGTTTTGCACTAAGCATTATTAAAAGAGAAATTGAAAGGAACAAGAATTTTTCAGTTATAGAAGTAAATTTAAAAGATTTCAATCTTCCTTTCCCTGGTGAAAAAATAAAAAATGATGATTCACCAAATCTAAAAAAACTGTTAAAATCCGCAGATGCATTTATTTTGGGAACCCCAGAATATAATGGCACTTTTACCGCAAAATTAAAATTAATGATAGAAAGTTCAGGATACCCTTCACCTATGAAAGGCAAACCAGTTAGCTTAATTGGAGTAGCCTCCGGAGTTCTTGGTGCAGTTAAATCTCTTGAGCATTTAAGAAGTGTCTGTTCTCATATCGGTGGATTTACTTTACCAAGAGTTGTATCAATTGCAAATGTTGAAGATAAATTTGATGAGCAAGGGAACTGCAATGATCAAGGGGCAGAAAAGGAAATTAGATCCGTTGCAAAAAATTTGATTAATTATTATACATCTATAAATAAACATTTGTCTGCATAAAATCTTAATCCTCCATTAAAAATCAATATGTTAGAATATATTAAAATCACTATTTTGATATATTGTCTTATTTTTGCTAATCAGTAACATTATCCAAAAGAACATTAGGGTCACATGAAAAAAGAAACGAAAGCAATTCGAATTCAAACTAAAAGAAGTGAGCATAGGGAACATTCAGTTCCAATTTATTTAACTTCCAGCTTTGTTTTTGATAATGCTGAACATGGCAGAGAATTGTTTTCTGAAGAAGTGGAAGGGAACATTTATTCTAGATTTTCAAATCCAAACACAACGGAATTTATTGAAAAAATGACTGCCCTAGAAAATGCAGAAGACGGTTTCGCATTTGCTTCTGGAATGGCTGCTGTATTTGCAGGTTTTGCTGCTTTGCTAAAATCGGGAGATCATATTTTGGCTTCTCGTTCTTGTTCGGGTCTTCTCATCAAATTCTTACACAAATTTTACCTAAATGGGGAATTACTCATACTTATGTTGATGCTGATAAACCAAAAGATTGGGAAAAGAATATTCATAAAAATACAAAAATGATTTTTATTGAAACACCTTCAAATCCCGGATTTAGAAATTATTGATCTTGATTGGGTTGGAAAATTAAGCAAGAAGCATAAATTAATTTTAAATGTAGATAATTGTTTTGCAACTCCAATTATTCAGAACCCAATTGATTTTGGAGCAGATCTGGTTACTCATTCGGCAACAAAATATATAGATGGTCAAGGTAGAGTAATTGGTGGAGTAATAGTTGGGCGTAAAGATTTAATAAAAGAAATAAGATATTTTGCTCGTCAAACCGGACCCTCACTTTCACCTTTTAATGCATGGGTACTTTCAAAAAGTTTAGAGACTCTCGCAATTAGAATGGAAAAACATTGTTCAAATGCTTTTAAGTTGGCGAATGATTTACAAGATAATTCAGAACTGGAATTTGTAAAATATCCTTTTCTTAAAACTCATCCACAGTTTAAGCTTGCAAAGAAGCAAATGAAATTAGGCGGCGGAATTGTAACGATAATTGTTAAGGGTGGTTATGAAAGAGCTAAGAAATTTATTGATTCAGTAAAGTTGGCAACTCTAACAGCAAATCTAGGTGATACCAGAACTATAGTTACTCATCCGGCTTCAACAACTCACTCAAAATTAAGTGATGAAGAAAAGGAGAAGGTTGGAATTTTCCCCGGTACAATTAGAATTTCTGTGGGGTTAGAAAATATTGATGAAATTATTGCTGATATTCAACAGGCTTTAGAAAAGTCAAAAGTCAAAAGTCAAAAGTCAAAAGTCAAAAGTAAAAAGAAAAAATAATTATGAAAGTAGAAATCAAAAGAGTTGATAAAAATTACCATTTCCAGGGAATAGGTGTTTCTAAAGTACCTGTCAATATTGATGGATCAACTGAAATTGGTGGAAATAATGCTGGTGCACGACCCATGGAATTGATCTTAATGGGATTAGGTTCTTGCGGTGCAATGGATATTATTAGCATTCTGAAAAAACAAAAACAAGATTTGCACGATTTTAAAATTGAAATTGATGGGGAAAGGGATTCTATAAATACACCTTCCGTTTTTACAAATATTAAAATCAAATTTGTATTTGTAGGCAATTTAGATCCTACAAAAGTTGAGAAGGCAGTCAATCTTTCAATGGAAAAATATTGCTCTGTTTCTGCAATGTTAGAAAAAACGGCAAAAATTGAATACTCATTTATAATTAAAGCGAAATAAATAGTGGATATATTTAATAATCTTGATTGGCTTATCTACGGAATTCTTATTGGGCTATTTGTTCCCATAACTTTATTAATTGGTAACAAACAATTTGGCATATCTTCCTCTTTACAGAATATTTGCCTAGTAATATTGCCTAAAACTAAACGAGTATTTTCAAATTATGATTTAGCAAAAAATGATTGGAAACTCTACTTTGTTTTAGGAATTGTTTTAGGAGGATTTTTAGCTGCCAATTATTTTAGTTCCAGTGTAATTCAATTTTTACCTGACAAGTATTATTCGTTTCAAGGAGTTTTAACTCTCATTTTAGGTGGTTTTTTAGTCGGCTTCGGAACTCGTTATGCAAACGGATGCACTTCCGGACATTCAATAACAGGATTATCAATGTTAAAGTTGAGCAGTTTGGTTGCAACAGTTTCATTTTTTATCGGCGGTTTAATTTTTACTTTTCTATAATAAAAAGACTATGAATAAATTTGCATCTATAATTTTAGGAACAACATTTGGGATTATTTTAACTAAATCAGAAGTTATTAGCTGGTTTAGAATACAAAAGATGTTCCGGTTTGAAGAACCATATATGTATTTAATTATTGGCACGGCAGTAATTACCGGAATAATTTCTGTTGCTAATTTTAAAAAGTTTGGGAATGAAAAGTCTGACCAAAGAAAATTTAGATTTTACTGGCAAGCCTTTGAACAAGGGAACTGTAATTGGCGGAATTATTTTTGGAATTGGCTGGGCAATTACGGGCGCTTGTCCGGGACCAATTTTTGCCCAAATTGGAACCGGTGAATATGCCGCAGCTGCAACATTCATTGGAGCTTTCTCAGGTTCTTTTGTCTATAATGTAGTTAAATCAAAATTACCTTAATCTCTTAGATAAAATTAAATTCACAGTCTGGAAAGTCTGTGTTACATATTCAACAAACTTTTAAATTTTAATAAATCATTTGTTGGTAAACTGCAAACATAATTTTTGCACACATAAGCAGTTGTTTTCCCATCAATCATTTCATAATCTTTTAGATATGGAGCTAGCTTAATCAGCTCTTTGTAATTCACATCAGTTTTGTCTAATAACATCACAATTTTATTTGGAAGTAAATTGGCATTAATTGTATTTAACATTTCTTTAGTTAGTTTATTTTCTTTTTCACCAACCAAAATAATTTCTTGCGATGGTCCCGCATAAAAGTTTAATCCAGATAAAAACTGACTAAAACTTACCGGATTTTTTTCAACAAGGTTTTTATAAGCCTTATTTAGCATTTCTGAATATTTATTAAATTTTGAATCACTTGTAATTTTATAAAGCTTCAGCAGGTTATTGTACATTGCAGAATTGCCAGAAGGAATCGCACCATCGTAATATTCTTTCGGTCGGGCAATTAATTCTGAATTTGTAATTGATGTGAAATAGAATCCACTATTGTTTTCTTCATCCCAAAATCTTGCAATAAGAATATTTGTAGATTCAATAGCATTCTTCAAATAATCAACGTTAAAAGTGGTTTCGTACATCTCAATATATGCCCAAATAAGAAAAGCATAGTCGTCAATTTGTGCTTCAATTGCAGCATCGTTTTCTCTAAATCTATGCAACAATTCACCATCGCTATTTTTTAATTTAGTTTGTAGAAATTTAATTGAATTTTCTGCTGATGAAATAAACTCAGCATTCTCAAAAACTCTTCCAGCTTTTGCCAAGGCAACAATCATCAAAGCATTCCAGTCTGTTAAAATTTTATCATCTTTATATGGATGAATTCTTTTTTCTCTTTCATCAAATAATTTGATCCGTAATTTTTCAATTCGTTCATTCCCTATTATTTCATTTAGGTGCGGAATATTTGTTCCACTGGGTTTACGGGAAGCCTCATCATTAAAATTGCCACTATCTGTTATCTTAAATATCTGACTAAAATATTCTCCATCTTTTTCACCTAGAATTTTAATTATTTCGCTTTTTTGCCATACATAAAATTTACCTTCTTCACCTTCGCTATCAGCGTCTTCTGCAGAATAAAATCCACCTTCGGGAGAAGTCATATCTCTCAATATGTATGTAATTATTTCTTCAGCTGTATTTTTAAATATTGGATTTTTAGTTACCTGATAAGCTTCTGTATAAGCAATTATTAACATAGCTTGGTCATAAAGCATTTTTTCAAAATGGGGCAGTAACCATTTATTATCTGTTGAGTAGCGATGAAATCCATAACCAATTTGATCGTAAATTCCACCTTTTCTCATTTCGGTTAATGTTTTATCAACCATAAATTTTGCATTTTCGCTTTTTGTCTTTTCATAATATCTTAGAAGAAAGCTTAAATTATGTGGAGAAGGAAATTTTGGCTGTGTTCCAAATCCACCTTGCTGTGCATCAAATCTACTTTGAAAAGCTTTAAAGGCATCTTCAAGAACGGATTCATTTGTAAATTCATCACTAGAAAAACTATTTGCCAAATTTAGCTGCTGAGTAATTTTTTCTGCAGATTCATCAATTTCTGCTCTTTGATTTTTCCAAGCATAATTTATCCTGGTTATTAAGTCCAATCATTCCCATTCGGTTACCAACAGTATTTTTGGGAAAATAAGTTCCAGCAAAAAATGGCTTTTTATCCGGAGTCATAATTATTGTCATTGGCCAGCCGCCATGACCGGTTAGCATTTGACATACCGACATGTAAATGTTATCAATATCTGGTCTTTCTTCTCTATCAACCTTAATACTTATAAAGCTCTGGTTCATTGCGTTTGCAACTTCCTCATCCTCAAAAGATTCGTGTTCCATTACATGGCACCAATGGCAAGTTGAGTAACCAATTGAGAGAAATATTGGTTTATTTTCCTTTTTTGCCAGTTCAAAAGCTTCTTCTCCCCAAGGGAACCAATTTACGGGATTATGTGCATGTTGAAGTAAATAAGGACTTTTTTCGTTAAATAGCTTATTTGAGTATTTGTACTCTTTCATATTCATTTTTTTAGTCTCACTTTCTTTTTGCCCACAAGCCGGTATTTGAATAATAAAAACAAGAAAAGCTATTAGGCAGTAATTTTTTATCGCAGTATTCTAAATTGTTAAAAGATATCGTATCTTATAATATAAGAAATGTTGGAGAGCTATGCAGTTTTATTTACTGGATAAGACTAAACAATTTTTAAAATTTTAAATGGGAACAGAATTATTGCTCTTAACAAATCAAAAACTGAACTCCAACTGCAAATCCTAAAAGTCTAAAAGGGAGTAAAATAAGCCAAATAAATGGATAAAGAACTAAAACTGCTATTGCTAATGGAAATGAAATAATTGCTAAAATAACCCATAATATAAAAGTTGTCATTTTTCACCTAATTTTTGTACACCATAATAGACGTATTAATTTGTAATAAGTTTTTAAATTCTCTCTACAAAAATCCGATAATACCTTTACAAAATTATAATAGTTTGATATGATCAAAGAAAAAGTTTTTAATCCAAGTATTACACCCAATCATAATCTAATATTAGATTCGGTGAGCGATAGTATTCTGGCTATTGATGAAAACTTTAATATAGTTTATGCAAATCGGTCTTTTAAGGAACGGTTTGAGTTATTTATTGGTGAAAAATTAGAAGTAAACAGAGCTCTTGATTCCTATTCGGGAGTATCTCGTTTTGCGGAGTTTTCCAGTGAGTGGAATTATTGGCTAGAAAGATGTTTTACAAATGAAAAATTCCAAGAAAAAATTAAATATCAACTAAGTGGAAAAACATTTCATTATAAATTAAATTTTACTCCTGTAAAAAAAGAAGATCAGGTTCAGTACATTCAAATAAATTTCTCAGATGAAACCATTAAAAATCAATATGAGGATTTATTAAAAGACAAAAAAATAGTTACTGAAAACTCTGATTATAATACTCATCAGAATACCGAAAAAGAAGCATTGGCTAAGGAAAGAGACGATGCTGTTAATCTATTATTTGAAAATGCAGAAAGAATTCAGATTGTACTTGATGGTTCCAGTGATGGTTTCTGGGATTGGAATATAGAGAAAAACGATCTTTTTTATAGCAAACGCTTCTATCAAATTTTTGGTTATAGGAATGGTGAGTTAAAAACAGATATGCAAACTTGGGAAAGCAGAATTCACAAAGATGACGTAGATTTTGTAATTGAATCTCTGCATGCTCACTTAGAAGGGAAAACCGAAAACTTTAACTGTGAATACAGAATTCTAACGAAGGATGAAAAATGGAAATGGGTTCACGATAAAGGAAAAGTTGCAATTAGGGACGAAAATAATAATCCGCTAAGAATAGCCGGAACATTAAGTGATATTGATGTAAGAAAAACTACAGAGAAATACCTTCAAGAAAGTGAAGAAGTATTTTCATATATGGCTGAAAACTTACCGGTAATGATTTGGTTAACCGATAGAAAGATAAAACCCACTTTCGTAAACACAAAAGCACTGAATTTTATTGGAACAGCTAATGGAAATCAAGCACTTCAAGAGTATGTCCATGAAGATGATTTGGATTACTTTAAGGATAATTTGCGAAATGTAATTTGGAAAAAAGAAACACATACTTTAGAAATCCGTTTAAAAAATAGTGATGGTGAATTTAGATGGATTTTAACGAACATAGTACCAAGAGTTTCTGAAGAGGGTAAATTTATTGGGATTTTAGGTGTTGGACTTGATATAACCGACAGGAAAGAAATTGAAACTAGGTTAATGGAAAGTGAAACTCAATTTAATGAAATAACTTCTGTAATTGGGGATGGCATCTTTATGGTTGATTCAGATTGGAAATTGCAATTTGCAAATCCCGAGTTCACCAAATTGCTGGGTTATTCACAAGATGAACTTGAAGGAAAGCCAATCCATAATCTTATTCATGATCATGGTGAAAGCGAAGACTCAAATTGTCCGCTGAAAAAAGTATTTGTTCATGGTGAGATTATTAGAGTTTCAGAAGATTATTTTGTAAGTAAAGATCAAAATTTAGTTCCAGTTTCATATGTGCTTTCGCCAATTAAACGGAATGGCGAGATAACCGGTTGTGTTGCCGCCTTCCATGATATTACTGAAAGATTAACTTCTCAAGAAGAGATGAATAGATTTGTTGAGGAGTTACAATTCAATAAAGAACTAATGGAAGAAAATGCCAATGAGTTTGCTAGACTTAATGAAATGCTTGGGGAATCAGAAAGTAGATTAACAGAATTAAATGCCAGCAAAGATAAATTCTTCTCAATTATCTCACATGATTTAAGAAGTCCATTCACATCAATAATCGGTTTTGCGGAAGTTATGCTTGAAGATATTAATACACTTTCGCAAGAGGAAATAAAAGAATTTACAAATAGTATTTACAAATCATCCAAAAATATACAAAACTTACTTGAAAACTTGCTTCAATGGTCCAGAGTCCAGACAGGTAGAATAGAATTGAATCCAATAAACTTTGATTTGAATAGTTTAATTAATGATGTGATTGCTTTATATCAAGTTAATGCAGCAAGGAAAAAAATTAGCTTGGTTAATAAAGTTGAAAATCAATATTACGTAAAAGCTGATAAGTTTATGATAGATACTTTACTTAGGAATTTAGTTTCTAACTCAATTAAATTTACAAATCAAGGTGGCGAAATAAAAATAATTGTTGATGATTCATTAGAAGGGAAGTTATTGGTTACAATTTCTGATAATGGAGTAGGCATTAACGAGGAAACTATTGAAAAGCTGTTTAAAATTGATAGTCATGTTACGACCAAAGGTACGGAAAAAGAAAAAGGTACGGGGCTAGGTTTAATACTTTGCAAAGAGTTTGTTGAAAAAAATAACGGTAAAATCTGGGTAGAAAGCAAAATAGGGAAGGGGAGTGATTTTAAATTTACTCTACCTTATTCTGCTGAAAAATAAATACTCTCTACACTTTTAAAATTGAATTAGAAGAATCTCCAAAATGAGTTACAATCTGAGTATCTGCATCAGGCTCATTTAACCAAGTTTTGTCATCTAAGAAATATTTAAACTCATATTCTTTTCCAGCCTCTAAATCAACAACAATAGAAAATGAACCATCTTTAACTAGTTTTTTCATTCTAAGAGAATTATAATCCCAATTATTAAAAGTACCCAATAAGTTAGCTTTCTTATGGTTAATACCAATTTCCGGAGCAATTTTAAAAGTTACTTTACAAACTGGTTTTGATTTAAGATACCTTTTTGAGATTGACATATTTTCCCTTCACTTAAAAATTTATTTTACAAACTTAAAGATAATAGAAAAGTAGTTAAATATCACGATTAGAATTAACAAAAAAAACCTTGTAAAAATATTACAAGGTTTGAAAACGGTTCTATTAAGTTAGTCAGGGAGATATTTTAAGCTATTTTATTAATAACATCTTTTTAGTCTCAATGAAAATTGTCCGATATTTGTCGAAGGATCACCAGAAGTCAGTTGATAGAAATAAACTCCACTTGGGAGATTACTTGCATTCCACTCAACTTCATAATTGCCCGGATTTTGTTGTTTATTTACTAAAACTGCTACTTCTCTTCCAAGAACATCATAAATTTTTAATTTTACAAAAGACTCTTCGACTCCGCTCAGAGTGACGAACAATTTGTCATTCCGGACCTGATCCGGAATCTGATATTTTATTGTTGTGCTTGGGTTAAATGGATTTGGAAAGTTTTGGGAGAGTGAATATTCTGTTGGCAGTTTTAGTTCTTCTTTGACATCTACAATTGGACTTATTGTTAATGTGTCTTTCCAATATACTATATCGCCAGTGCTAATTTCTAATTCAAATTTATTTACTCCAGAAGTGTTTTTTGAAATATATGCTAACGTGGTTATTCCTTTTCTACTTTCGCCGGCCGGAATTTTGCCGAATGATGCTTTTGAAGTTAGTATTTTGCTAACACTGGAGTCTATGCAAACTAATTTCGCCATAACAGCCGTAATTTCTTTTGAATTACCTAGATTGCCTAAAGTTAAACCTGTAATGCCAACAAGACTATCATTAGGATGAGAAACAACAAATGTATCGATTACTACTGGTCCTGCCGTTGTGAATCTTAAGTTGTTATAAAATAATTTCGAGGGAATATCAGTTCCATTCTGTTGAAGAATAATTTTGTAAAAATTTTCTTCGGGCGAATTCATTACTATTGAACCTGAAAAAGAAGAATAGTTTTGAACAAGTTGATACTCATTGATCAGACTGTCATTTAATGTAAGAACCTTTGCAAACACATTGCTAGTATGATTATCCGGATTTGTTTCAAAAGCATGAATTTTAATTGTATCTAAGAGCGGGCGATAAAAAGTTGCATTAATAATTGCATCAGAAATGTAGGGTGGGTTTTCAATAACACCAGGTCCCCAAGCATAAACTAAATTTGGATAAAGATTCTCTTTACAATCCAAAATCATTTTTTCAGGTGAAGGCCAAACTGTGCCATTTTTTTCTCCAATCTCAGGGAGTACTGCAAAAATTTTACTCTTTTCTGTTGTTTCACCATACATCCAATCACACACATCACCATTACTGGTAAATGTGTTCCATTCTGGAATTAAAATTCCATTACTATAGTTGTTAAGATTAGTTGCTAATGATATCAAATTATTAAACTGAGTAGAATCAGTACATTGTTTATTAGTATAAGCCCAAGGAATCCAAATTGTTCGCCAATACCATGCTCCCCTAGTTGCATGGTAGTTTACCCCAATTTTAAAATCATGGTCTATACAATATTTTCTTACGGCTTCTGTTTCCGGTTCTGAGAAAGGACCAGTACCACGAAAAGCATCGCTGGATGTAATAGGGCTTGAACCAATGTCATCATACCCCCACTGATATCCGAAATTTTGGTTATTGCTAACTCCAAAACTTCCATCCCCATTATTTCTTCTGTTTTTATACCACATTCCACCACCATCGGGACTAATAATTTCGTTATAAACATATCCATCGGGATTAACTACTGGGACGAAATAAAGTTCACGGTTATCAACCAGATAAGTTACCTCTGGATCAGTTCCATAGTTCTCAAGTAAGTAGTACATAAAGTACATAATGCCCATCATACCACCCGCTTCACGGGCATGTGTCAGTGAATTATAAAATAATTCGGGTTCATACTCATTAACATTTGGATTATCAGAAATTTTAACAGACCAAATAGGTCTTCCTTCAATCGAAGAGCCGATAGAATCTCTCGCCGAGATTAAATTAGGATACAACAATCGCAGCGTATCCAGTTGAGCAACAACTTCGCTAAATGTATAAAACCCCCCCATACTCCCAAAGCCAAAACCTTTGTTGTTAGTAGGGTTTTTGAGTTTTATTTTTTCTCTCGATTCTCTTGTTTGTTCCAGGTAGTCTTTTGTGAGATCATCAACTATAACTTGGTATGCATAACCTGAACGATCTAAAATTTTCATTTGTGCTTCATCAAAAAATGAATCAAAAGAATTTTCATTCGGTATTACTCTTTCAAAGCATAAACCTCTTTTTCGTAATTCTAGAATTTCTGATTTGTCATTTACGAAAATCCTCACCTTACTCACTTTGTAATATTCTGCACTTTGGTTTATTTTGATGTCGCCATGTAGTTCTTGAGCATAAGTAAAAATGGGAAATATGAACACTAAAAGAATATTTTTAATAATTTTCATTTTTGTCTCCAAAAATTATTTACTTAAAAAGTCCTTCAATCTTAGGAGTTATGTGCTTAACGTAATAGAATCATTTTCTTAGTTTCTGTAAACTCTCCTGAATTCAACCTGTAGAAATATACTCCGCTTGGGAGATTGCTTGCATTCCACTCAACTTGATAATTACCTGGATTTTGTTGTTTGTTTACCAAAGTTGCCACTTCTCTGCCAAGAACATCATAAACTTTAAGTGTTACAATAGACTCTTTGTTTCTGCTCAGAGTGACGAACAATTTGTCATTCCGGACCTGATCCGGAATCTGATATTTTATTGTTGTACTTGGGTTAAACGGATTAGGGTAGTTTTGCGAAAGACTAAAATTCTTCGCAAATGTATTTTGTTCGATCTAACGTAAACAGGAGAATGTGTCACAATCAGACGACTTGAGTCTTTGAAAACTTTTACTGCATGAAGTGCAATCAAACCATCATTGAATGGAAACGAACCATGTTGTACAATGATATCATTATGATGATTTTCCCAAGTAATTATTGAGCCTTGTGGGACTATAGAACTTTGCAGCCTTCTTATAGTCAACATCAGTCGTTGCTGAATCTGGTGCGATTTTGCGCCCATAAGTTGTGAAAAGGTCCTTCAATTTTAGAGTGATCTCCCATCTTTCGGCCAAATCAATGATGTTGTCGTTCCACTCAAGGTGACCATTAATTGTCCCTATTGCATCACCATTAGAGGGATCTCCATTTCCAGGATTATCGTCAATCGAACAATTGGAAAATGCCGGATATGATAGATTTGTTCTATATCGAGTTAAGAAGTTAAAATTGGGAAAGCTCGACACCCAAGGGGAATTAAGGAACACCTGCTCATGGTTGGTCTTACTCCAGAAGTGAAATCCACCATGTTGAAAAGTACGTATTGAATCATAGAAAACAATTTTCTCCCTCCAGCCAACACTCTCGTCATTCTTTCCACAAAAAGTAAAGAATAGGGGTAGTGAGTTTAGCCGATTTGCACCAAGCAGAAAATTGGCATTGAGCCTTTCATTCCTTCTATATCCCTCATTGGTAATGAGATTTGATTGGTAAGTCCCCCATAATCGATCCAAGAAATTCACTCCACTGGCCATATCGAATATAGGAGCAAATATGAATATTGCAGCGATCTTTTCTCTAATCATAATAGAGTTGAAAAGGGCACCCATCGCTCCCATTGACCAACCTGTCATATAAGTTCTAGTGCTATCAACAGGCATATTTTTGATTGTCCAGTTGACTATGTACTTAACTTTTTCAGCAGTATAGTTATAAAGAGTTCCGGAAGTGGGGATTGGATTTATGTCCGCATACATGTCAAAGTTTTCATGAAATCCGTAGGAATTGGTTTGGCCTTCTTATCCCTGGAATCCATTCATCAATGCTGACCACCCATTCGTCTGGATCACCCATTGTTTTGAAATGAGTAGATGTAGGTAGGAAGTGTAAGCCACCACCATGTAGATAAAATGTAACTGGATGAGGGGAGATGGAACCTGATTTAACAATAGCAAAGTTATAAGGGAATGTTCCGACATTTGTCATTTGTGGAAAGATGGATGACGTCACTTTAGTAGCGAACAATACATATATTTCAAACTTTTTCCCACTAACATATCTGTTTTCTTGCCATACTGGTCTTGGTATTATCATACTCTCACTTATAGGAGAAGTAAGTGAATTTGATCCAAAGGCAATCGTGGTGTCTTCAAGATTGCCTATACTTGTGGTAACGGCATAATAAAATGAACCAGCATTGGTTGATGTAGCAACAAATAATCCTTTATTGCTTGCAAGAGGAACCGAACTAGAATCAATTTTCAAATATTTTGGTGTACCACCAGTAATATCGGTAAGACGTTTGTTAAGACCTGAATTATCATGTACGTTTCCCAGGTTTTGTGCACTAGCAAGCTGGTAGCCATAGTAAATGGGATTTAAAGACCTATAAAGAGTGTATACCACATTTGCTGTTGGAAGGTTGTCCCAGGTTATAAAAACCTGACCATCCCGAAATAAAGCGTCAATATTCGTTACTTGTTGCGCTTGGATTGACTGGATCTCTCCCCTCACTGTGTCGTTCGTATTGTCCAAATCACCGGCAAGGGTTGTAAACACGGTTACTTCATATAATCCATCTGTTGGGCTCCATCCATCAAACGCTACTTGTGAAGTTGTATTTTTTGCCAATGCAGTAACAGTCTTTGTAGAATTATACCCGCCAGGTGAAATAAGCATAGTAACTGTGAAGGACTGTGTTGTAGTTCCATGGTTTTTCACTGAAGCTTTAGGAATTTGTGGTAAAGTGAATGTCGGGTTTGGGATATCTATTGATTGAAAGCCAATATCAATTGAAACCTGTGTACCCATTGTGCAATTATCAATATAAAGGTTATTTCCATACGCACTGACCGCTTTGAAGCGCACTCTATTCGTTCCTATAGGCAGAGCGTATCGTTTAGTTGCCCATTGTGATGATGTTGGGACAAAATAAGAAAAAGTTGGTGGTGCTGTTACCAGTGGACCCGAGACACCTCCGTTCAATGTCACGAGTGTTGTGTATGTAGTTCCACTGTTAGAGGATGTCTCAATGATCAGTTTATCATTTTCTGACTGATACGTGGCATACGCATGGTCGAAACTCAATGAATCACCAGATAGTGATGACCCCATTGAAAATAGCACAAGTGACTGTGTAGTGCCGCCAGGTGCAAGGTAAAAACAGAATTGCGCTGAAGCTGATCCTATTCCGTAAGCACTAGCACCAACATATCGTTTCCAGCAAAGTGGACTTGTAAACTCAAGTGTCCAACCAGCTGGTGGAAATGTTTCGTTTTCAAAGTTCTCAAAATAATGTGAAAGTAACGCATCGTTTTGCGGATACAACTGTGCAAAACATATTTGTGTTACCAAGAAAAAGAAAAATAAAGTCTGTTTACGAATTTCATAACTCCTCCTAGTGAGTACAAAATAATAATAAAAGCCTCCGATATCCAGAGGCTATTTATATTTCTTACTTGAGTAAAAGCATTTTCATTGTTTGAGCAAATTCTCCGGCTTTTAATTGATAGAAATAAACTCCGCTTGGAAAATTTTCTGCATTCCACTCAATCTGATAATTACCAGGTTTCTGTTGTTCGTTTACCAAAACTGTAACTTCTCTACCCAAAACATCAAAGACTTTTAGACATATAAACGTCTCAGCATTTACACTGTAATTTATTTTTGTACTTGGATTAAATGGATTTGGATAGTTTTGAGAAAGTAAAAACACTTTTGGTATTACAGCGGTTTGCTCTTCCTCAACAAACGTTACACCACCGTTTGTTGTGTGGAGTATGGTACCGTTCTGGCCCACAACCCAACCATTTTTTTCATCAGTGAAGAATATTCCATTTATTTGGCTGGTGGTTTGGATGGATTGTTTCTGCCAACTTTTGCCAATATCAATGCTGTGTAAAATTGTTCCAGGTTCATCAATAGCCCAAAGATTATTTTGATCGAGAATAAAAGCTGATCTATATACTTCATAACTTGATGTATCTATCATCCAATCCGTTCCACCATTTTCTGTTTTTAGGATTATGCCATCACCCAAAATCCATCCATTATTTTGATCAAAGAAATGAATTGAACTGAGACCAAAATTTAAAGTGTCCGGAAGCATATTTGTCCAACTTATTCCACCATCTATAGTTTTATAGAAATTAGCTATAGTAGGCGACCAACACCATCTACCCCAGCAAGGATAACTTCCGCTACCAACAGCAAATCCATTTTGCAAATCGGTAAAGTAAATTGATGAAAATGAACCAAGTGTATCAATAATATTATTTGTCCAACTCCATCCGCCATCCGTTGTTTTTAAAACCGAATTATTTCTTAGTACCCACCCATTATTAAGATCTTTAAAGAATATGTCATTGAGTTGATCATATCCCTCAAATAATTGTGTTTCCCAATTGATACCACCATTCTTTGTTATAAGTATAATTTGACTATAATTTGTATCTACCCAACCGCTTCCTATTGCGTAACCATTTGAATAATCAGTAAAAAATACTTTGCTCAATGGAATTTTTACTCCGCTTTCTTGTACAACCCAATCTTTCCCATTTATTGTACGAAGTATAATTCCACCATCACCTACAATCCAACCGTTATTCTTATCAAGAAAATGAACATAGCTTAAGTTCGATGAGGTGATTGTACTATTATTCGAATGGCTCCAATTCTCTCCTCCATCTTTGGTAAATAAAGTTGTTCCATTTTCTCCAACAATAACTCCATTGTATTCATCAAGAAAAAGTACTTTGTGAAGTTTTTGAGTTGTTCCACTATTCTGCCTGGTCCAGTACAGACCGCCATTCTTTGTCCTAAATATCTGATTATCTCCAACCATCCATCCATTACTTCGATCGATGAACTGAATACTTGATAATTCATTTGCGATGGTAATATTTCTCCAATCCAAGAAATTACCTCCATCTGTTGTCCAGAATAGCAATCCAGAGTAAGGATTACCTCCATTACCAACAGCCCAACCATAATATTGATCAGTAAAACAAGTTTTTCCTATATTTGGGGCATGTTTTTTAGGATGCTGCTTCCAAGTAATGCCACCATCTGTTGTTCTAATTAAAACAACATAAATTGTATCTTGAGGGATATTCCAATAATTTACTCCATGGCTAATATAATTGCCCGAGATCCATCCAATATTTTTATCTATAAAACAAATGTCTGTAATTGCCATTCCTTTGGGTAGTTGGATATTTTGTTTTATCCATGAAGTTCCCCCATCTATCGACTTAAATACTGTTGAATCTTTATCAATAATCCAACTAATGTTTTCATCCATAATGATAACTTTAATGAATTGATACTGATAGCCAATTGCCTGAATTCTCCAGGAATCACCACCATTATTAGTCTTAATTATTGTTCCACTATCGCCAACGGCTATTCCATTTTCTGGACTAAGAAAGTCAACACTGATAAGATTTTCACTAGTAACAATTTCAAGGTTCTTCCAAGTTTGCCCACCATCAAAACTTTTAATTATTGTTCCTTTGTCTCCAACTGCATATCCGATATACTCGTTTGAGAAAGAAACGTCATTTAAATTATTACCTTGAGGAAGTGGATTCTGCCATTCCCACTGTGCAAAACATATTTGCGTTACCAATAAAAAGAAAAGTAAAATCTTTAGAAAAGTTTTCATAATAAGCCTCCTATAGAGACGATTATAATAAAAGCCTCCGATATCCAGAGGCTATTTTGTTTCTTACTTGAGTAAAAGCATTTTCATTGTTTGAGCAAATTCTCCAGCTTTTAATTGATAGAAATAAACTCCGCTTGGAAGATTATTTGCATTCCACTCAACTTGATAATTGCCTGGATTCTGTTTTTCATTTACTAAAACTGCTACTTCTCTGCCAAGAACATCATAAATTTTTAATTTTACAAAAGACTCTTCGACTCCGCTCAGAGTGACGAACAATTTGTCATTCCGGACCTGATCCGGAATCTGATATTTTATTGTTGTACTAGGATTAAACGGGTTTGGAAAATTTTGTGAAAGTGAATATTCTGTTGGTAGTTTTAGTTCTTCTTTAACATCAACAATTGGTTCAATTGTTAATGTGTCTTTCCAATATACTATATCGCCAGTGCTAATTTCTAATTCAAATTTATTTACTCCAGATGTGCTTTTTGAAATATATGCTAACGTGTTTATTGCTTTTCTACTTTCGCCGGCAGGAATTTTGCCGAATGAAGCTTTTGATGTTAGTATTTTACTAACACTGGAATCGATGCAAATTAATTTCGCCATAACAGCTGTAATTTCTTTTGTATTGCCTAGATTGCTTAAAGTTAAACCCGCAATGCCAACAAGACTATCATTAGGATGAGTAACAACAAACGTATCGATTACTAAGGGACCTGCTGTAGTGAATCTTAAGTTGTCATAGAATAATTTCGAGGGAATATCAGTTCCATTCTGTTGAAGAATAATTTTGTAGAAATTTTCTTCTGCTGAGTTCAAAATAAAAGAACCAGTGAAAAGAAGAATCATTTTGAGCAAGTTGAAACTCACTAATTAGGTCTTCATTTAATGTTAAAACTCTAGCAAACACATTGCTATGTATGATTATCCGGATTTGTTTCAAAAGCACTGAATCTTAATTGTATCTAAGAGTGGTCGAAAATAATTAGTATTAATAATGGCATCAGAAATGTACGGTGGGTTTTCAATAACCCCAGGTCCCCAAGCATAAACTAAATTTGGAAATAGATTCTCCTTGGCAAGTGGAAAAATCCTATCTGGTTTTGGCCAGAAACCATCACTCTGATTTCCTATCTCAGGAAGATATGCAAATATTTTTGGTTTAGTTATTTGTTCACCATACATCCAATCAAGTGGCCCACCATTAATTTCGTAAAGAAATGGATCATAAAACGCATTTACATAATTGTTTAATTGAGTTGCTAACCAGATAGTATTATTAAAAGATGAGCGAATCGGGAGTTTGGTTTAAGTTATACCCCCATGGGATAAATATGACATTCCAATATGAGTGAAAATTAACACAAATTTTAAAATTATGATTAATACAGAAATCTCTTACAGCTTGTGTTTCAGGCTCTGAAAAAGGTTCCGTTCCTCTATATGTTTCATCTTCGGCTGAATTAATTGGAGTAGAACCAATATTATTAAATCCCCACATATAATCGAAATTCCTACAAATATCGATCCCATATAAACTTCCACCAGTAAAACGACGATTTTTTCTCCACAATCCACCTCCATTTGGATTCATCTGCTGATTATAAACATAGCCGTCTGGATTTATAACTGGCATAAAATAAAATTCACGATTATCAACTAGATAAGTTACTTCTGGATCTATTCCATAATTCTCTAACAAGTAATACATGAAATATAGATTCGTCATCATTGAGGCAGGTTCACGTGCATGTACTAAAGAATTGTAAAATATTTGTGGTTCATCTTCTTCTATTTCGGGATTGTCAGAAATTTTTACTGCCCAAATTGTTCTTCCCTCAATAGAATGTCCAACGGAATCCTTCTCTGTTATCAAATTTGGGTATAGCATTCTCATAGTGTCAAGCTGAGCAACTATTTCATCAAACGTATAAAAACCAGCCATACTTCCCAATCCAAATTTCCCAACATGATTGTTTCTTTTGAATTTTATCATTTAAGTTTTTCATCTCAAGCTCATTGCTTTTACTACGTTCCTGATAATATTTTGACATATCATCAATCAGTATCTGGTATGATAATCCTAATTCATTTAGTTTCACAAATACTCTTGTATTCACAATAAGCTCAATAGAGTTTTCCTCAAGCTTCATTCCTTCTAGTGAAATACCTGCTTGTTGTAATTCTTTCAGCTGAGTTTTATCCTGCAACATTATTTTTAATTTTTGAGTATTTTTCCACATCCTCTAATGGTTGACCATTTAATACTTACCGAAATAAATAACCCTAGAAATACTGATAGTACTAGTCTTTTCATAACCCCTCCTAAAGAGCTACAAATTAAAGAATACAAAAGCCTCCGATATCCAGAGGCTATTTAATTTCTTACTTGAGTAAAAGCATTTTCATTGTTTGAGTAAATTCACCAGCCTTCAATTGATAGAAATAAACTCCACTTGGAAGATTGCTTGCATTCCACTCAACTTGATAATTACCTGGATTTTGTTTTTTGTTTACTAAAGTTGCTACTTCTCTTCCAAGAATATCATAAACTTTAAGTGTTACAATAGACTCTTCGACTCCGCTCGAGTGACGAACAATTTGTCATTCAGGTCCTGATGCCGGAATCTGATATTTTATTGTTGTACTTGGGTTAAATGGATTTGGATAATTCTGCTTAAGCTCGAAAACTTCTTGGCTATTCATACCCTCATGTTCTACGCTAGTTGGATCCTGAACATATTTTATTAATGTGTAAACTGAATGACCCGCTGAGGGCCATTCGCTATAACCAGAGACATAAACATCTCCAACCTGATTAATTTCTATTGCTGAGGCATAATCATCAGAATAAGGCCAATTAAGGTTACTTGAACCATCATATTGAGCAATCCACTCTTCATCTCCATTGTTCTTGTACTTAATTGTAATAATATCATGATCACTACTTATTCCCTTGCAACTACCAGCAATATATACGCTACCATATTTATCGACTGTAAGAAATACTTCTGCTTCCCACCAATTTTTTGGTAGTGTATAACTTTTAATCCATTGGGTTTCTCCATTTGCACTATACTTAATTGTGGTAAAATTAAGACATGTATCTAAACCACCGCTGAGACCTGTTACAATCAAATTTCCATTTGGATCTAAAGAAAGTGATTTTGCAATATCTTGACCATTAGCGGGTCCATTGTATCTTTGAACCCATAGTGGTTCCCCATTTGGTGAATACTTGAGTGTCACATAGTCATTTCCAGTCTCTGATGAATCGCTGCTACCAGTTACATAAACATTGCCGATTGCATCAACTACAATTGACGCTGCTTGAGAATATCCGCTCTCATTTTGGAATAATTTGGACCAAACTGTATCACCGTTTGAGGCGTATTTAATTGTAGCAATATTGCGTGTATAATATGCCTCTCCACCTCCCCAAGATGCCTGCATTTCCTAAGACATAGGAATTTCCATTCCCATCAACACTAATGATGATACTTCGTAACGATCTCCAAGAAAGTTGTGTTGTCTCTCCCAGAGAGCTGTTCCACCATCTGTATATTTGAGTGTAACATTATTTCCATTACTTGAACCGCAATATAAACTTGCCCTTCTAAATCCAATGCTAAGCATGAGGTTCCTTCCCAAAAATTGGAAGTGCTGCTTCTCCTCTGTAACCAAAGTAAACTTCCGTTAGAACTATATTTGATAGTTGCTAAGCTAGAACTTGTATCTGAATCTTGACTTTTTCCTGTAACATATACATTTTGATCAATATCTACAGCTATTGATGAAGGTCTATCATCCTTGCCAACTGATCCAGTGTATCGGCTTTCCCAAGCAAACTGTCCACTGGGACTATACTTAACTGTTGAATAGTCATCTCCAGTTCCAGTTGATCTGCTGTATCCTGTTAGG
This sequence comes from uncultured Ignavibacteriales bacterium, assembly GCA_963704835.1. Taxonomy (GTDB): domain Bacteria; phylum Bacteroidota; class Ignavibacteria; order Ignavibacteriales; family Melioribacteraceae. The sequence goes on from CAVPHW010000011.1 coordinate 240,045, forward strand.
TAGATGTTTCCTGCCATGTCAAGAGCCATATTGGTAGCATAGTCAGAAGAACTTGGGATACCATCATATTGCTTAATCCATGTTACATCACCTTCTGGACTGTACTTAATAGTTGTGTAGTCGAAGTCTGAGTCCTTACCTGTACTTCCACCAGTCACATATACAGATCCTTTTTTATCTACGATCAGATCTACTGCCTTGTCTGTATTGTTGCCAAGACCATTATATCTGTTTACCCAAACAACGTTACCTCCAGCATCAAATTTAATCGTCGCATAATCATTTTGATCAGAACCAGTAACATATACATTCCCAAATGCATCTACTGCAATTTTACTAGCTTGTCCACCTCCATTATTTGGTCCTTTGTAGCTTTTTTCCCATAAAACATTTCCGTTAGGATCAAACTTAATTATGTTATACTTTTCGGCATTTGTCCCAGCAACATACACATTACCAATGCTATCGACTGCAATGGCACTAGGTGCATCATAATCCTCCCAATCCATCCCTGGTCCGTTATGCTTTTTTTTCCAAATCTCAGTACCAGTTTTACTATACTTTATAGTTACATAATAAAGATATCTGTCGGAACCCGGTTGCTCAACAGCGTTATTGATATAAATGTTTCCAATCTTGATCTACTGTTAAACACTGTATCCAGCTATAACTTGGATACCAAATACTTGTGCCAATAAATAGAACCATCTTTTCTATCGAGTTTGATTGTAGTCGCAAATTCTGTGATTACAATATTCCCATCAGGACTTAAAGCAATACATGGCTTTCTAACTGATGAAGTACTTGAGAAAATCACACTTTGCCAAGAAACTTCTCCATTTTCGTTATATTTAATTGTATAAAGTTGCTGAACTTGCCTTTCACTTCCAATACCGGTTCTAGCACCAATTACATATACGTTCAAATCTGTGTCAACCACAATGCCAGTAGCATAGTCTCCGGCATTAGCCGGTCCATTATATGTTCTTGACCAGAGGATATTACCTTCAGCGGAATATTTGATTGTGAGATAATCCCCAAAATAAGTATCGCTGCCACCTGTAACATAGACGTTTCCCAAATGATCAGTAATAACTGTGCTAGGTAACCACTGATCATAACTGCCAGGTCCATTGTATTGTCTTGTCCAAGCGGTGTCTCCATTTGCATCATATTTTATTGTTAAGATATCACCATCACTTGTGCCTGTAACATATAGATTGCCTAAAGCATCTAGAGAAAGTGAGGTGGCTAGGTCAAATGATGCCACTTTTTCTGATCCAAAATGTTCAACCCAAGCTGTTTGAACACCATTTTGATTTTTTGATTTCGACTGTGCAAAACATATTTGTGTAAATAATAAAAGGAAGAATAATTTTCTTAAAATGCTATACATAAAGCCTCCAACTGAAATAATAATACAAAGTTTATTAGAACAGTTCTGCTTCGGGAGAGAATGTCTGTGGGGTTTTGTGAAGTGAAATTTTAATACAATAATCTAAATTCTTACCCTCTCGGAGTAGAGTAAAATTACATGGCTATAACTAACATTTTATTTTAATTATTGTCAATATATTAATTGAGGTTTATAAAGTTATTTCTTAAAATAATGGATATGAAGTGTTTTTTAAAGAATTCATTTACATTGAGTGGAATACAATAAGGTTCATGAAATGTAATTGACTTTAATATTTATTTAATGAGCAACATCTTCTTTGTCTCAACAAAAACCTGTCCGAAATTTGTCGAAGGATCACCAACAGTTAGTTGATAAAAATAAATCCCACTTGGAAAATAATCAGCATTCCACTCAACTTCATAATTTCCCGGATTTTGTTTTTTGTTTACTAATGTTGCTACTTCTCTTCCGAGAATGTCATATATCTTTAGTGTTACAATAGACTCTTCGGCTTCGCTCAGAGTGACGAACAATTTGTCATTCAGGACCTGATCCGGAATCTGATATTTTATTGTAGTGCTCGGGTTAAATGGATTAGGGTAATTTTGGTACAAATAAAATATTTTGTTAATGGATCCAAATTCTGTACTAAGTGTAATACTTTTGGGAAATATGTCTTTCAAAATTAAGTCTAGTGTAGCTCGCCATAAACCCCAAGAATGACCTTCAGGAAATTTTGACCATCCAAATGTGTATCCTTTATTTAACATAATATCTTTAAAATTTGTCATCGGATTATCAAGCCCTTCATAAGTTCCCCAAACGGAATAAAAATTTACATCAATCTTATCTGAATTTACCCAAAGATTATAAACTTCATAATTATTTGGCTGAAATGCACCTGAATGAAGTCCGCAATTCCCAAATAATTCTGGATGTCTAAAGGCAATAAGGGCACTTATGTTTCCACCATAACTATCACCAATTACTAAACGTGAATTAGCCTCTTTAATAGTTCTATAATTTTCATCGATATACGGGACTAATTCCTCTGCAAAAAATTTAACGTACTGCTCTCGTAAGGAGAATGCATATTCATCATTCCTATTATTTGGTTTTACAAAAACAGCAATTACTTGTTCAATTTTATTACTATCTACAAGATTATCAATCACGTTTACTGCACTACCTAATGATATATACTCAGATCCATCTTGGAAATAGACTGTCTTAAAATTTTTAGTTGAGTCTACATAATAAGTGGGAGGTAAATAAATTGTAATCGGAAAGCTTTTATTTACATTAGCACTAAAAAGTGTTGCGGTAGTTAAGGAACCATGAGTAATTGACCCATTATATTTGATCTCCCATGGTTGAATATAATCAGGCATTGCGAGCTCAGAATTAGGTCCATATCCACCGCTTACTCTATTTGGATTTGCTGGATCAAGAATCCATGAAGAACCGTTTATTACTAGCTTATAATCTAATCTAGCGTTTGATTCAAATTCTTTTTTTAGATAGAAAAAGTTTGTACCGCTTATTTTTAATGTTTGATCATTGGAATAATCCCACCCATTAAAATCACCAGCAACAGCCACTGAATTTGCTGATCCTTTGTAAATAAATACGGCTTCATTATTCTCAACAAATGGAATACCTTTAGTAATTGCATAATTATAAAAGCTATCAGCTACGGCTTGTCTGCTATTGATATCAACGGTGCTAATATCGTTCAAAAAATTATTGAAATCTGTCTGTCCAAAAGCCGAAACTTGGAATAAAATCAATATCAGTAATGACTTCTTCATATTCTCTCGCACATTATAATTTTTGTTTGTTTCATTTTCTTAGGCAGCACAAAATATATCTAAATAATGACTAACTATAAAATAAACAAAATTGAATATCCAAATGATTTGTAATTTGAAAAATTTATTTCAAACTCTACGCATAGATTGAGCACTTAAAAATATTTTCTGTATAGAAATTAAATTGCGTGTTTTCTAATAATAAGTGAAAGGAATCGTTTCAGTTTTAAAAATGAAGAAGAAAATTTTATCCAATATTTAGTAAATAACTAAATACCCATAAAAAAAGAGGTGCCTTATAATAGCACCTCTTTTGGCTCGCATATCATTAATCCACGGATAAATTTGACGCGCGAGTTGTAGTATATACTAACTGAAATTTACTGTAAAGTTAGTTCCGGAGCCTTTTTCACTACTGACATTAATTGTAGCCTTATTTAAATCACAATATCCCTTTACAAGTGCAAGTCCTAAACCATTTCCATCATATTTACGTTTATAACCCGATGTTTCCTGAGTAAAAGGTTTAAATAAATTACCCATATATCTTTCTGAAATTCCTATTCCGGTATCTTGGATTGAGACGTAAACTTTATTCAAAATATCATTCTTAATTTTAATTGTTACGGAACCTTTATGAGTAAATTTAATAGCGTTATCAATTATATTGGAAAAAACATCTTTAATTGTAAATCGGTCAAATTTTAGTATTCCAGAATCAATTGAATTAATTAATTGCAGTGTAATATTTTTTTCTTCTGCTCTTGGATTATACTCTTTAATTAATTCTTCTAATATTTTAACTAGATCATTTTCCTTAAACTCAGGCTCATAATTTCCTGTATGCAATTCGGATATTTTTACTAGCAAATCAATGGTTCTAATTATTCTTGCCCCGGCATTATCAATATATTGAAATGAATCCAACAAATCTTTAGGAAGAGTTGCTTCAAGTTCATGTTTTAATAGTGCAGTAAAACTTAACAATGTATTTACCGGAGTTCTTATCTCATGTGATATTTGTGTTAAAAAATCTGATTTCAACCTGTCTGACTTTTCAGCTTCTATTTTACTTTTAATAAGCTCATCTTCAATCTGTTTCTGTTTAGTAATATCTTTCAAAATAGCACTAAAATAAATTGAAGAGCCTTCTTCCCAATGAGACAATGAGAGTGAAATAGGAACTAAAGATCCATCTTTTCTTAGCCCTTCAATTTCCACAGTACTGCCCATAATTTTGGGTTCTCGGGACTTAATAAAACGATCGAAGCCATTATTGTGCATATTGCGATAAGATTCAGGTACTAAAACTCTAATAGATTGATTCATAATTTCTGCGGGAGTGTAGCCAAATATGTTTTGGGCACTTTTATTCCATACTAATATTTTACCCTCGGAATCACAAATAATAATCGCGTCAATTGCCGATTCAACAATAGATTGAAATTTCAATCCATCTCTAATTCTTGCATCTTCTGAATGATTCTTAAACAGATTATTTTCAATAATTTTTCTAATTGTTATATCTTCAACAGTGCCATAAAAACATTCTAGATTACCATTTAGATCTTTTATAGCTCTAATATTTTCTTTAAGCTGTATTTTTTTATTATTTGCTATTAACCATTCGTCTTCAAATTCATAATAACTACTATTGCCCAAAATTAGTTGTTTTAATTTGTCTCTTTTACCATTAGTAGATAAACCAACTTTAAATGCATTTAGTTCGCTTAATTGTGAAATATTATTTAAACCAACAATATCTAAGAATCTTTTATTTGCTGAAACAAAATTACCTTCTGGGTCAAGTTCGTATGATCCATAAGGAGAATTATCGTACAAGTCTTTGAATTTTTCTTCTTTGGTTTTTAGTTCTTTAAGCAGTTGTCCAATTTCGTATAATTCAAGCTCATATTGGTGTTTCTCAATTTATTTAACAAACTGTTTTTCAAGTACGTAAAGCTTGTTATTTCATTGAACGGTAAATAATCTGGTGAATTAGAGAATATAGTTGGATCAGAATTAAAATCTTTACTTTCCTCTGTAATGAATAAAATTGGTTTTTTTATGTTCACTTCTGTAAATAAATCTATGTTAATACATTCAGTAGGATCTCCATAACAAAGTATTATGTCTAAACCATTCCAGAAAAGAGCCTTTTTTGATTCTGAGAGGTTTTCTGATTCATAAAATACAGCATCTTTAAAAGAGGTCTTAGTTAAAACTCCTTTAATAAAATTTTTCTTATCTTCAGGGAATTGGAATAATAATATGTTCATCTCTACTCTATATGGATGTGTTGCTTAATTTCAATTTTCAATTGTATAAATATCTACGATTATTTCTGCTTTCAAGTTGATAAGAATATTCCTAATTATGTCTAGGAAAAATCTGATTAACAAAAAAGTATTCTTTGGTAAAATATTTTAGCTTAAGTAGTGAGAAAAAAATATGCATACATTGAACTTTTTATGAATAATATTGGTAAATTGATTTAATTCAAACCGAACATAAAATGGAAAATCAAACTTCACCATTAGTTGCCCTTGGCGGATCAGCCGGAGGATTAGATGCGTTTGAAAAATTTTTTCTAAGTGTACCCTCAGATACCGGAATTGTTTTTGTTGTTATTGCACACCTTAGCCCAAATCATATAAGTATATTGCCAGAACTGCTCCAAAGAAAAACTGAAATGAAGGTTATTCCTATTAAAAATAGAACTTCAATTCAGCCAAATACAGTTTACGTTATACCACCTGATATGATGTTGAATATTAAAAAGAACAAACTATATCTTAAACATATTGATCATACGAATAGAGTAAATCTTCCTATTGATTATTTTCTAACTGAACTATCTAAGAACCATAAAACAAAAGCTGGTTGTATTATTTTTTCGGGAACTGGAACAGACGGAACAATTGGTCTTAAAGCAATAAAGAATTGTGGAGGAATAACGTTTGCTCAAGATCCTGAATCGGCTAAATATGACGGAATGCCTAAAAGTGCGATTGCAACGGGTTTAGTAGACTATATTCTTCCACCGGAAAAAATAATTGAACAATTAACTGGTTACTTTGAAAAAGGGAATGTTTTCGTTACTCAAAAGGTGGAATCTATAACTGAAAATACAACAGATAACCTTACCCAGATTAATAATTTACTTTTATCAGAAACTGGTCACGATTTTTCTCACTACAAAGCGAACACCATTCTAAGAAGATTGGATAGACGAATGGCAATGAACCAGATTAATAATTTAAAAGACTATATAAACTTTCTAAAAATAAGTAACTCTGAAATCCATTTACTCTTCAAAGATATACTAATTGGTGTTACAAATTTTTTTAGAGATACTGAAGTATTTCAAGAATTAAGAGAAAAAACAATTCCAAATCTCCTAATCCAAAAAGAAGATGGCTCCACTATTAGGGTGTGGATACCGGCGTGCAGTACTGGAGAAGAAGCCTATTCAATAGGAATGTTAATAAGTGAGGTAGCGAAAGATTTAAATAAGCATTTTGAAGTTAAGATATTTAGTACCGATCTTGATGAAGAAGCAATAAGGTTTGCAAGAATAGGCAGATATCACAAATCTCAGATTTCTGAAATCAGTGAAGCAAGACTAAATAAGTTTTTTACCAAAGAAGATGGCGGATACTATAAAGTAACTAAAAAACTAAGAGACATGATAGTTTTTGCAGAACAAGATATTATAAAAGATCCCCCTTTCGCAAAATTAGACATGCTTTCTTGTAGAAATTTATTAATTTATTTAGATCAGGAACTCCAAAAAAAAATTATAAATCTATATTACTACAGCCTAGAACCGGGTGGAATTCTTCTACTTGGAACTTCTGAAACAATTGGATCTGATATTGATTTTTTTACTGTAGTAAATAAAAAACTGAAGATATACGAAAGAACACCTAAGTCTCTCAAAAAATCCTTAGCCGTTAGTTTTAATTCTATAGGAAAGCTAATTGAAAATGTAAATAATCAGGCAATAAAAATGAATGAAAATAATTTTGAATTTGACCATCTGGCATTAGTTGAAACTATACTAAAACAGAGCAATAATCCACCTTGTGTAATAATTGATAAAGTTGGAAAAATATTTTATATAAATGGGAAAACTGGAAAATATTTAGAACCTCCAATTGGTAAACCAGAGATGAATATACTAGCAATGGCGCGATCGGGACTTAAATTAAAATTATCAAGAGCAATCAATAATGTTATTGTTGATAAGGAAGCAGTGATTGGAGAAAAAGTAAAAATTAGAATCAATGGAATTAATGCAAATGTTAATCTTTCTGTAAAGCCTTTTTTAATTCCAAAATATAGAAGTGACTTATTATTGGTTTTATTTGAAGAAATAAAATCCAAACCAGAAGAAGGCAGCAATATTTCTGATGAAAATGAAATAATGCATACCGAAAATCTTAGAGAAGAATTAGCCTTTACAACAGAAAAACTGCAAACTACCATTGAGGAACTTGAAACATCAAATGAGGAGCTAAAATCAGCTAACGAAGAATTGCAATCGACAAATGAAGAGCTTCAATCTGCTAATGAAGAATTGGAGACATCCAAGGAAGAACTTCAATCAATGAACGAGGAATCATCAACAGTTAATAATGAGCTGCAAAATAGAATTGAAAGTTTGGCTATAGCAAATGATGATATGAAAAATCTTTTAGATAGTACATCGGTGGCTGTAATTTTTCTTGATCAAAAATTAAAAATAAGAAGATTTACTTCAAGTGCTACCCAAATAATGCCCTTAAAAAAGGGAGATGTAGGCAGAGATATTACCGACTTTTCATCGAACCTAATCAATTTTGATATTGAAGCTAAATCAAAAAAAGTGTTAGATTCTTTAGCCATTCAGGAGTGGGAAGTAGAGAGCTCATCAGGGAAATACTATTTTATTAAGATTAGACCCTACAGAACAACAAATAATGTTATTGATGGTATTGTAATTACGCTAGAAGACATTACAAATCTAAAAATTGTAGAAAAAACGTCAAGGCTTGCGGTTGTATTACGTGATTCAAATGATGCCATTTCATTGATTGATAAGGATGGAAAAATACTAGCTTGGAATAAAGGGGCTGAAAAACTCTATGGATACTCCGAAGTAGCCGCCCTTAAAATAAATTATAAGGAATTACTTTTAGGTAAAACAAAAACTGAAAAGAATAAATTATTTAATAAATTTATCAAAATTGATAAAACTAAAACTTTTAAAGATACCCGGATTACAAAAAGAGGGAAAAGATTAGAGGTATTATCGACCATTACTCTTCTAAATGATGAAAAATCAAAAAACAAATTATTTGCACTAACTGAATTAGATATTGCTAAAATTAAAGAAATTGTTGAATCATAGATTCTTATTATTAGACAAATAATTAATCAGAATTATTCTATTCTGGTTTGGAGGAAGTATCAAAAAGACTGATCAATTTAATGCTTTCCGCAAATTAGCAGAAAAAAGGCTGAAATTAAATGAAGAAATCTCACCAGATCTATCAGAAGAAGAAGTATTCAAATTATATCACGAATTCCAAACCTATAAAATTGAACTTGAACTTCAGAATGAGGAACTCAGAGAATCGCAGTCAAGACTTATTGAGTCTCAAGATAATTTTGTTAAACTTTACGATTTTGCCCCTGTAAGCTACATTTCAGTAACTCAAAAAGGATTGATTGTAAGAGCAAACCTAACAGCTACAGAATTATTTGGAGTAGAGAGAAAAAATTTAATTAAAAAAAGATTTTCCCAATTCATTAAGCGAGAAGACCAGGATTTATTTTATTTACTGAGAAAAAAATTACTTGATACAGAAGTAAGACAATCTGAGGAGCTAAGAATAGTAAATAATAAAGGAATTGAAACTTGGGTTGATCTTAGAGCCGATTTATCACATAACGATATGGACAAAACTCAGTTGAATATTGTACTTACTGATATAACTGAAAGAAAAGAGATTGAAATGCAGCATAGATTAAGTGAAGAAAGGTTTCAGCAATTATTCGATAATATGTTTAATGGAGTTGCTCTCTATCAACCTATAAACGATGGAGAAGATTTTATAATTCTTGATCTTAATAAAGAAGGTGAAAAATTAAGTAATATAAAAAGAGAGGATATAATTGGGAAAAAAGTTACTGAGAGTATTTCCCTCCATTAAGGACATAGGATTATTTAAAGTTTTCCAAGAAGTAAACAAAACTGGTAAACCAAAACATTTTCCATTAACTAGATATGAAGATAAACGAATTACTCAATGGGTTGAAAATCATATATATAAATTACCAGGTGGACAAATTGTTGCGATATATAAAGATAGCAGTGCCGAAAAATTGGCTCAAGACGAATTAAGAGAAAGTGAAAATAGTCTAAAAATATCTGGACAAAAATTAAAAAACTTAACCAATCACATCAATAAATTAAGAGAAAAAGAGAGAAAAGAAATATCAAGAGAAATACACGATGATATTGGTCAAGCACTTACCGCATTAAAATTAGATTTATCATGGATTTCTAAAAAACGCAAAATAAAAGCTGATGATATTTTAGTTAAAATTGAGGAGATGAAACAAAATATTGACCAAACTATTAAATCAATTCAAAAAATTTCATTGGAACTAAGACCGGGACTTTTGGATGATCTTGGATTAGTTTATGCAATAAAATGGCAATGCAAACAGTTTTCATCTCGTTCCGGTATTAAATCCGCTGTAAAAATATCTTCGGAAGATTTAATAGTTGATGAAACCATCAGTGTTGAATTATTTAGAATTTTACAGGAAGTATTAACCAATGTTTCAAGACACTCCAATGCTTCCAAGGTTAAGGTTACTCTCCAAGAAAAGAAAAATATATTAGAATTAAAAATTGTAGATAATGGTATTGGCATTACTGAAAAAAAAATTGATGATGCTAATTCACTAGGTTTAATAGGAATACATGAACGAGTGAACTCAATAAATGGCACAATCTTAATTAAGGGCAAAAAAAATATTGGTACAGAAATTTCTGTAAAAGTTAAATTATACCGGGGGGAATAATATTATGAAAATTCTTGTAGCTGATGATCATAGCGTTGTGCGGAAAGGTTTAATTCAAATAATTAATGAAATGAGTGATGTAAGCACTATTGATGAAGCTGTAAATGGTTTTGAAGTGTTAGAAAAAACCAAATTGAGAAACTATGATCTGTTAGTACTTGATCTTTCAATGCCCGACAAAAATGGTTTTGATGTTTTAAAAGATTTGAAAATTCAAAAGCCAAACTTGCCTGTTTTAGTCTTAAGTACTTATCCGGAAGAATTATTTGCTATAAGATCATTCAAGGCTGGAGCTTTGGGTTATTTGAATAAAAATTCCGCACCAGATGAACTAGTAAAAGCAATTAGAAAAGTATCTTCAGGTGGTAAGTATATTTCCGAATCTTTAAAAGATAATTTGGCTGAACATTTTGGAGAAGAGATAAATCAACTTCCTCATGAAAGGCTTACTGATAGAGAGATTCAAGTTTTTCAGATGATAGCTGAAGGTAAATCAAGTTTACAAATTTCTCAAGATCTTTCACTAAGTAGTAAAACAATAAGTACACATAAATCAAATATATTAGAAAAAATGGATCTTACAAATACCGCCCAAATTGTAATTTATGCAATTCAAAATAATTTGATTGATAAAAAAACTAAAATTTAAAATGATACTTTACTTTGGAATAATTACAAAAGATTAACTACGGTTTGTACAAACCTGCTTCATTTGCACCTTGTAAGCCAGCTTTGTATAATCTTTCATCTACAATTGATAAACCTTTTATCATATTGGGAGTCATTAAATTAAACTGCTTTATTTCATCAAGTCGCTGAGCAATCATTTCCAAGGACTTATCGGTTTTCATCCAATCATATTTATCGAATGATTTAAGATTTAATGGAGTTGTATAGCCACGTAAGGTTTTTTCACGTGCTAAATTATAATATTGCTCAAAATATGATAATACTAATTCGCGGAGATTCCGATAAATAGGTTCGCGAAATCTTAATCCGGCAAAGTTTGATTTTGCAATAGCTCCCCAATGACCATCAATCTTAAATAAAGCTAAAAGGTGGTCGTCATCTCTATCATTTGGAATCATATCGAGGATTAAAGGTTGAAATCCAATTTCTCTTAATATGGCAGCCGCAAACAATGCTCCATCAAAACAATGACCAACTCTATCTTTGAGAACTTGAAGTGGGCAACGGTAAATTGGCTCGCTGCTGTATTGGATTGAATCGAGGAAAGACTGTATCTTTTGCGGAGAATTTAATTTAGATATAGTATTCTTTTCTTTTTTGGTTAGTGCTTTATCAAGTGTAAGTTTTGATATCATAAAAGCCTCTTTAATTTATGACAAATTCTAAATTAACTGCAAAAAATAGAACTATATTCAACAAATAATAATGAAAGGTAAAACAAAACGCTCTTTTATTTTTTGAAAAACTAATTTAAAGGTGGCAACTGCCACCAAGTTAAACCAAAAACCAGATATTGAGAAAAGCCCTTTTTTAAAAAAACCTTACAAAGAATGTAAGGTTTAATATGCGGGGCCGACGAGACTTCCCGAGTAAGAAAGAAAAAAAAAAAGAGACTTCCCGACTAATCGGGACGACCTCCTTTAGCCTCAATTAGCAACTCAATATATTTTCTACTTTTTTTACTTTTAATTTCAAGTTCACGCTTAATAGCTTCTGATTTAGTTTCAAATTGTTCAAAATAAACTAGTTGCCAAGGAATACCACTTTTGGTTGATTTGGTAGAACCGGAATTATGTTTATCAATTCGAGAAGCAAGGTTATGAGTATAACCAATGTAATATGATTTTTTGTAAATACTTTGTAATATGTAAGTGAAATAGTTCATAAACAAAAAAACCTTACAAAGAATGTAAGGTTTAATATGCGGGGCCGACGAGACTTCCCGACTAATCGGGACGACCTCCTTTAGCCTCAATTAGCAACTCAATATATTTTCTACTTTTTTTACTTTTAATTTCAAGTTCACGTTTAATAGCTTCTGATTTAGTTTCAAATTGTTCAAAGTAAACTAGTTCCCAAGGAATTCCACTTTTGGTTGATTTGGTAAAACCGGAATTGTGTTTGTCTATTCGAGAAGCAAGGTTATGAGTATAACCAATGTAATATGATTTTTTGTAAATACTTTGTAATATGTAAGTGAAATAGTTCATAAACAAAAAAACCTTACAAAGAATGTAAGGTTTAATATGCGGGGCCGACAAGACTTCCCGATTAATCGGGACGACCTCCTTTAGCCTCAATTAGCAGCTCAATATATTTTCTACTTTTTTTACTTTTAATTTCAAGTTCACGCTTAATAGCTTCTGATTTAGTTTCAAATTGTTCAAAGTAAACTAGTTTCCAAGGAATTCTACTTTTGGTTGATTTGGTAGAACCGGAATTGTGTTTGTCTATTCGAGAGGCAAGGTTATGAGTGTAACCAATGTAATATGATTTTTTGTAAATACTTTGTATTATGTAAGTGAAATAGTTCATAAACAAAAAAACCTTACAAAGAATGTAAGGTTTAATATGCGGGGCCGACGAGACTTCCCGACTAATCGGGACGACCTCCTTTAGCCTCAATTAGCAACTCAATATATTTTCTACTTTTTTTACTTTTAATTTCAAGCTCACGTTTAATAGCTTCTGATTTAGTTTCAAATTGTTCAAAATAAACTAGTTCCCAAGGAATTCTACTTTTGGTTGATTTGGTAGAACCAGAATTATGTTTATCAATTCGAGAAGCAAGGTTATGAGTATAACCAATGTAATATGATTTTTTGTAAATACTTTGTATTATGTAAGTGAAATAGTTCATAAACAAAAAAACCTTACAAAGAATGTAAGGTTTAATATGCGGGGCCGACGAGACTTCCCGACTAATCGGGACGACCTCCTTTAGCCTCAATTAGCAACTCAATATATTTTCTACTTTTTTTACTTTTAATTTCAAGTTCACGCTTAATTGCTTCAGATTTAGTTTCAAATTGTTCAAAATAAACTAGTTTCCAAGGAATTCCACTTTTGGTTGATTTGGTAGAACCAGCATTATGTTTATCAATTCGAGAAGCAAGGTTATGGGTGTAACCAATGTAATATGATTTTTTGTAAATACTTTGTATTATGTAAGTGAAATAGTTCATAAACAAAAAAACCTTACAAAGAATGTAAGGTTTAATATGCGGGGCCGACGAGACTCGAACTCGCGACCTCCTGCGTGACAGGCTAAACTATATATCAAATATTGCGTTTTTAGCTTGTTTTCGTATCCTAAAACGCCCATTTTAGCTACTTTCCTGCTATTTACTACTTCAAAAACTACTTCAGTTTACTATTATTAATAAACATAATATGGTAACCATTCCAATTTTTATTAGCAAAATATTTGAAACCCATTATTTGTCACCAAAGTAATTATCTAAATGCTCACAAACAATCTCTCTTAATTGGCTGAGTTTTAGTTACATCAAGCTGAGATGCTACTTTGAATATTTATTCGATTGTATGAGGATAACTTTTGTTAGATCGAACTACTTTTCGAAATTATTCAATTGGAGAGTAACGATTACTTCCTATACTTTAGCTTGAAGGATCCAAATGCTTTCTTAAAAATTTCTTTTTTGATTAATTCCTTCCTCATCTATAAGCTTCTTCATTTTTATCTTTTCATCATTATACATAATAACTTGTAATGCTTCTTATACGATTCCGAAACGATTATTTAATAATCTTAATTTAAATTAAATAAAAATATTTATATATTAAAA
>CAVPHW010000012.1:0-21757 GCA_963704835.1 uncultured Ignavibacteriales bacterium
TAGTTTGATGGGTTCAGATGCTCCAAAAGAGGAATCAATGAAGTTAAAATTTAATTTTAGATAAGGATATAATTCTGCATTTATATTATGAATGTCATAATAGGAAGGAATATCGATAGCAAGAGTGTCCCAAATCTGAGATTGATTGTTTTTCCCCAATAAAAAAATATTAAACTCTCCAGTTGATCCAATTGCATCAACGTTAAAAATTAAATCATTCCATTTCCGAGATGGACCAATCTCGTTAGTAGACGTGAAGCCCGCTGACTCTAAGTAGGTTCCTCTAAATATAAAAAAACCAGGCTGATAAGGAAACTGAAGTGGTTTATAAGTGCTTGAATACAAGATATTTCTTTCCCAATCATAGGTCCAGGCGTATAAAATATTTGGTCTTTTTAATGTTAGCCACTCTTCTTCAAAAAATCCACTTTTATTATATCTGCGCATATATTGATTATAAAAGCTTTCTGCTGTAAATACATACTCACCTTGAACAAAAAAATTGGAAAATCCAACTTCAGAAGAGCCAAGAAATTCCACATCTTCCCCAAATTTTATCCAACCATTTTGGGGATCAAAAGTTCTGAGAGTGTACTTGTTTCTTTTTAATCCGTAACCCGCTGATAGGTTATAAACATATTGTCCGTCTGAAGCTAAGTAGTAACCCCCGTTTTGTAATAAACCATCCTCGGTTGGTAAGAGCTTGTCTGGGATAATAATTCTGGATGTATCGGTTGTAATTGGTGAAATCCTCAATAATGTACTATCATCACCAGTAGCAACATATAGATACCCATCGCTATGATAAAAAATTTGATTCTTTATTTCCACATCTATATTACCTAGAGCACCATAGTTAACGCCTTTTGTTGTTCCATTTTCTCCAGTTCCGAGCATATATATTTTTGATTTTTTGCTGTCTCTGTGAAAAGAAACATCTCCAAAGTAAATGAATGTACCATCAGTAGTAATTGATGTAAGTTGAGTTGTATCTGTTGGAAGATAAATAAAAATCGAGTCAATTAATTTATTTTCTGATGGTCTAGGAGGAAGTAGGTTAATATTAAGAATCAAACTTTTTAGCTGCTCTGAGTAAATAATATTATTATTATTAAAATTTTGTAATTGATTTGATTTTGCTAGATAACCACTTCCAGTTACTGATGTGATTGAAAAAGATTTTATCTTACTTTTATTTGTGTCTGTATCTGATATTATAAAACATTGCCAAAAATAATCCCCTTGTTCAAGGACGGGAGATTTCCACCTGACAACCCCATCAATTGACTTGAGAATTGGCGAGCTAATCATCATTGAGGAATTAATATTTAATGATGTATCTAATTGAATTTTATATGAAAATTCTCTTTGAACATAATCACCAACATCTAAAATTATAAATTCCATCTGATCTTTCATAGAAAAATAATTTTCAACTGGTTTTAAAATAATAGGCTCCCCTACGCTAAAAACTGAAAAATTTGCAGAAGCAGTGTTATCGGTATGATCTATCTCGGGAATTGTGTCGATTTCATTTAAGACAACAATGAGTTTTTTTAATCCAGCCTCATTAGGAATCCAATTGAAATATGTTGTGTCAGATTCACCAAAATTTAAAATCCTATTTGTTCCAATTAGTGTCGAATCATTTATTAAATTTTCAAAGAGCTGAACAGTTAATGTATCGTTAGGAAATGAGCGTCCGACATTATATAGCCCGACACTAACTCTTACTGTATCTTCAATAATTGGATTGGGAGGATTAATAGTCATATCCGAAGGTCGGACTACAAAGTCTGGGTCTTGGGGAATAGTCAATTCAAGAGCGGGATCTCCTAATAAAGTTAAAAGCGCTATCATTGTTCCATATTGTTGGTAAGATTTTGCAGTGTTAATAGCATTTCCTATAACATAATTTTTAATAGTGAATATGTCCCGAAATACTACCTCATTAAAACTAGCAGTAGTTGGCCATAATGTTACACCGGCACTTCCAAAAAAAGCAATACTTCCTTTACCAGGTATCGAATTAAAAATTTCACCAAATATTTCTTGATTATCATAATGCGCTGTGTAACAGGTTACACTGATAACAAACGGCAGACGGTCTCCATTTTGTAATGCAAGGATATCGTCATTAGTAAAAACCAGATCCCATTGTAATCCACCTCCATGACCATAATAATTAACAACAACTGCCCCTCTGTTTATTTCTCTTCTAATCTCAGGCCCTTCTCCTAAAAAGGGTAGATATTCTGGTTTATTTGGATATCTAAACACCTTTGAAGTTTTCATACCGGCTGGTTTCAGATATAAATTTTCTAACAATGTATTTCTATCGTTAAATCTAAAATTATTCTCGTCTTCTGCTGAGAGACCAGAGGAAAGCAATAAAATATTCTGTTTCCATTCTTTAGATAAATCAGCAGGATAATTAATAATTTTATCGATTAATAAATTTGCTTCCTCCAAAGTTTCACAAGATATTCTACCAATCGCAATATCGGGTGTTAAATCATTTCCAACAACTGTTACGATAGCATTATCGCTAGGAGCCTGCCCGTATATAATAGCATGGTATGGAATGGAAGGGATATAATTGTTTCTACTATTGGGATTTATTTTTCTATAATCACTACTCATATCTCCCAAAAGAACTATAAACGCCGGTGCTGGAGATTGCCAATTTTCAAATGTATATTTTGCAAATTTCTGCAGTGATATCGGATCAATTAATCCTGCACTAAACTCATCATATATATCTTGTAAATCCACTACTTTGATTCTTGGACTATTAAAACCGCTAAGATTTGAACTCCTATAATTTCCTAGTCTTTCAGCCGCTGATTTAAAATCACTATGAGTTATAATTATATAATCAGAACCATTAGAAATGTTTCTTAAATCTGAAGCGTTATCTTGTTTTATTGAATCAACTGCCATATAATAGTTTTCATCAACACAAAAATACTCTGTTCTTTGGTATACGGTATCGGTAAAATAAACACTTTTATCAATATCATTCGCTATAAATGGATTAAGGATATATTCTCCTCTTTGAGGAATATATATGCGCATATTACTTCCATTATACTGGAATAGATAGTAATTATTTTGTCCAAAGTCATTGGGTGAACTTGTAAAATTGAACAAACCGGAAGACATTTTATGCAGTCTCCAATAATCAAGTTCGATCCAATTAAGCCTGACGAGATCATCACCTGAAGGGTTACAAGTTGTAGAGTCTAATCCAACAATTATATAATTGCTATCAGGAGAACAGTAAACGCTATCTCCGCCTAAACCAAAATTAAAAACCCCATCTATTGTTGCAGAATTTTGCCCAGACCAACTAATTGTATTTCCAATTTGTTTAAAATTCCATTTAACCCAAGCATTGTGAGCAGTGGAACAACTTAAATTTGTCAACCCATGAAGATTAACTCTAAGTCTACCCTGATTTTTATAGATATCCCTAAAAAAAGCTATACTATCTTTAAAATACTCATTAAAAAAAGTAAACGGTCGAAATCCTCGTACCTCTATGCTACTCCAATTCCAATAATCTCGTTGATCATTAGGTGCATACCCGAAATGATCATAAATCTTATCTTTTTCCCAGTGAATTGTTTGTATGCTTGAAACAATTATATTGTTAAAATTACTGGGGTAACCATTTATTTCTTGATATTTATATATCGAATCTGCCTGATATGAAAACCAATATACATTATTGAATTGAAAAAGATTTAATCCTGAAAAAGGCGAATTTTTAACAGGATACCCAGCAAATTGGAAATAATCACCAGAATTAAAAATTCCATCAGAGTTTTTATCAACAATATCAAGTGGAATTTTATTTTCCTCATTAAATAATTCTAGTTTGCCATCTTGTATGCCACTACCTGGAGAAATACCTGAATTAACAAGTTGATCATAAGTTATTCGGTAAACGCCTTTTTGATTTAAAAATATTTTATAATAATCCTTATTAGGATCATACCAATAATTCTCTTGAGGTGAATCAGACAACGATTGAGTTTTACCTAGAAATCCTAAAGCTTTATCTGAATTAATAACAGTTGTTTTTATCATATCTTCGGAAATGCGGTCTGAGATAGGTATAATAATATTTGAAAAATCTAAATCTGGCATGAAATCAATTCTTAAAACTATCTTTTTATTGAAGACAAGTGTTCTTTCAACTGGATTAAATTGATATGGTGAAACAGATAAAGATGCTGTTTTGATATATCTGAAAATGGCTTGAGAGTTTATTTCTGCAGCATCAAGTGGAAATACCGCATTGGAACCATAGATTTCTTGTTTATAATTTAATTTTTCAAGTGACTGATTACCTGAATCTGGAGTAGATATAATAAATTTGTCGGTTAAAATATCACGCTCTATTTCTTGAATGCTAACCACTGCGTTTTTATTTAATGGTATACCAATGGAATAAAATCTATTCGGTAAATATGGTTCACCCGGATTGCGTAAAGGATATTGATTATCGACAACGTTCGTAAATTTTATTCCATCAAGAACAAAATCTTTTACTTCAAATTTGTCTTTAAAATTAAATTCAAGAATAAGTTGGGTCTCATCAGATTTAATAATTTTATAATCTTGTGAATAGGAAGTTGTAAGAAATGCAAATGAAATTAAAATTAATGAAGAAACATTAATAATATAATTTTTCATACGGTAATATCCAGTATTTTTCGGTTAATTTAGTAAGTGAAGTTAATTTTTTATGGCAAGCCGTGCAAGGGTAAAAATAAAAGGCATTAATCAACAATTAATTAGCGGTAGTTAATTATATATTCCCTTCATTACTTAGTACCACAGAGAAAGTACCTAATACTATTTTTATATCACTCCAAAATGTTTCATTTTTATAGTAATTAATCTCCATTTCTGTTCTCTGCTCTGGTGTAAGCATTTGCCTTCCATTTATCTGAGAATATCCTGTTATACCTGGAATAAACTTAAATACTTCTTTGTGTTCATCAGAATACTTCTGCGTAATGCTTAAAATTTCTGGTCTTGGTCCAACAATACTCATCTCCCCTTTTAATACATTAATCAATTGCGGAAGTTCATCGATACTAGTTCTTCTTAAAAACTTTCCTACTTTTGTAATACGTGGATCATTTTTTTGAGTTAACTCTGGACCATATTGTAGAGCATTATCAATCATACCCCTAAACTTGATCATTTTAAATGCTTTGCCATTGAGGCCTGCTCTTGGATGAATGAAGAATACAGGACCTTTTGATTCAATCTTAATTGCTATGCTTACTAAAATAAAAATCGGAAGTGTAAATATTAAGAAAATGATACTCAGAATAATATCAGAAAAGCGTTTTATAAAACTACCCTGTTTGCCCATAGAAAGAAAAATTACTTGCGATATTTATTCAAAACATCAATTAAAACACTTATTACTTTTTCAATGCTTTCATCTGTCATACCAGGATAAATTGGAAGGGACATTAATCTAGGAAAAGTAGCGGAAGCAATGGGATAATTCTTATCATCAAGATTGAAAGTTTCACTGTAATATAAATGTTGATGGACAGGCATAAAATGAACTCCAACACCAATATTGTGCACTTTAAGTTCATCAATAATCTGAGCACGATTTTTAGTAATCATTTCAAGATTTAATCTAATCGGAAATAAATGCCAGGAAGATTCTCTATCTTTCTTTATTGTATGTAATGTTATAAGATCTAAATCTTTTAATGCTTCGGTATATCTTGAAGCAATTTTTTTTCTCCAGTCCCACATTATATCTATTTTTTTTAATTGTGGAAGACCAAGAGAGGCTTGTAAATCAGTAAAGTTATATTTATAACCAGGAGCAACTACTTCGTAATACCATGAGCCAGCTTCACTATATCTTTTCCAAGCATCTCGATTAATACCATGTAAACGCATTATTGCACAACGCTCAGCAATTTCCTGATCATTTGTACAAATCATACCACCTTCACCGGTAGACAAGGTCTTAGTAGCATAAAAACTGAAACATGTAACATCAGAGATTGTCCCGATTTTTTTCCCTTTGTAAGTAGCGGGAAGTGAATGAGCTGCATCTTCCAGAACTTTTAATTTGTGAATTTTAGCAAGCTCTTGAATTTCATCCAGATCACAAGGTTGACCACCATAGTGCACAGGTATAATCGCTTTTGTCTTAGGAGTGATAGCTTTTTCAATTTCTTCCAAAGATATGTTGAGTGTACCCGGATCAACATCAACAATAACAGGTTTTGCTCCAAAGTAACAAACAATTTCAGCTGTTGCGGGAAAAGTCATTGTCGGAACTATTACCTCATCATCCTTTTCGATACCAAAAGCTTCTAAAGTAAGATGACCTGCAGCTGTCCAGGAATTTACAGCAACAGATTTTTTTGCGCCGATATATTTATTAAACTCCTCTTCAAATTTGATTGTCTTTGGGCCCATGCTAAGCCAGCCGGATCTGAGTGTGTCAACCATCTCATCTATTTCTTCTTCTGAAATAAATGGTTTGTGAAAGAGTAAATAGTCTTTGTTCATTAAGTATCTATCAATATTTAGGGTTGAAATATCTTAAAAAATCAATTTATATCAAACAAATAATTCAAAAATAATAGGATTACTTCACTAAATATTCATTAATTTTTTTTGAACTTAATAAGCCAATCAAAAAACCCAACCCATATGCAATATGGATAGTTGGATAAATTACTAAACTTATCATTTTCAATTTTAGAGACAATTGAGATTTATAAGCAAATATAGCTACAATTAAAAAATATGTAAAAAACATCATACTTAGAAATTTATATTTATACCAAAACGGAAATGTTATTAAATAAAGTACAAATAAACTCGGAATTAGGTGTCGAATCTTAATTTCTGATTTTACTTTCCTAATAACAAGAGGTTTAAATAAACCATATTGAAAATATTGAGAGAAAAGTTTTTTAATGCTATTTCTAGGAAAATATAGCGATTTTATTTTTTCAGATAGAAAAATATTCTTTCCTTTACTTTTAGCACGGTAATGAAATTCATCATCCTGATTTCTAATCAGTCTTTCATCAAAATATCCAATATCTTTAAATATATCTCTTTTCCATGCTCCAAGGTAAACATGATCAGAGGGTCCACTGTAATCAGTTTTATGAATTTTACTGCCCCCAACAGCAAATGAAGTTGAAGTATAATAGGCGACTGCCCTTTGAAACAGTGATTCACCACTTTTTATCATTGGGCCTCCGACTATATCTGCCTGAGTTTCTTGAAATACTTCCAAAATCCTTAAACAATAGTCTGTCGGATAAATTGTGTGTGCATCCAACCTAATTATTGGATCACCAGTACTGTTTTTAATTCCTAAATTTAATGCAAAAGGAACATATTTGTCTTGATTAAACAATAATCTGATATTTGAATTCTCTGTTATCGCGGATTTTATTGTTTGTATGGTATTATCTGTTGACCCACCATCTATAAAAAGTATTTCTTTCTCGTTAGGTTGAGACTCAAGAAAGAAATTAAGAATATTTTGTATATATTTTTCTTCATTAAATACAGGACAGATAAGTGTTAACATACATTCCTTTTAATTGAACTTGGAATAACCGCTGATTGAATATTTAATATCTATTAATTGACTTTTTTTATGAATGAAAATAGATCAAAAGTTTTAAATTCTTTTTTGAAATTTCGTTTTAAATAGAAATTTACAGCATTTAAATTATTTGTTCGAACATATAACCCATATATATTATATCCGTCGGCCAGAATATCTCCTTCAAATTTTTCCATTAAAAGTGCTCCCATTCCCCTATTTTTAAATAATGGATCAACACCAATTAAAAAAAGTCTAAGGTCAGCTTTCGATTTGAACTTTTTGCTAAATATTTTTTTAAAGGTCTTTTCAATACTTATTACTATAAATTTTGGATTAGATAAAATATAGTAAAAAATTCGTATAAGATTCTTTCTTATAAATTTATCAACGGCTTCCTGAGTTTTAAATCCTCCAATCAAATAACCAACTATTCTGCCAGCATCTTCAACGACATAAGAATAAGCATTTAGATCAATCAGAGATTGAAAATATTTACTAAGATCATTAATTGTATAATATACCGAGAAATATGTTTTATCAAATACTTTTTTGTGTAATTCTGAAATAGAATTAGTATCGCTTATATTAATTTTTCTGATTATCATACAATATAGCTTGAGCTTTCGAATATAATTTTATCTATAAATTTTTACTAAGATTAAATTTACTCAAATAATGGAATATTTCAGTATTATATAAACTCGATAGAAAATAATTATTAAGTTTGTTTTATAATTGATAAATTTTATTCGTTATTTTTCCAATAAATTATAGTTAATATGAAATCTTTTTTACTGCAAGACTATTATCACTCTCTTAAAAATTCTGGTTTTCGCGTTTCAAAAGGGGATGGGGACTATCTATGGATTAAACACGAAACACTATCTGCAATTCGATTTCCCGAATTTAACACTTCAATACCAACTAAAATTGAAATCAGAAGAGTATTTAAAGAACTTAAATGTTTAATAATCAGTTACATAATTAATACAGAGAATTTAGATGAGTCGAATTCAATTTTGTACGATTGTAGTGATAATAATTACGACTCAAAAAATCTATCCAAGAATGTAATTCGAGATATTAATATTGGGAAAAATTATCTTACTTGCGGTTTTGTAGAATGGAATGAAATCTTTCAGTTAGGTTTACAATCATTTGCAGATACAAGACGTCGTGTAGGTCTTTCTGATGGTAATGCAAAAAATTTCCAAATTCGTTTTAAAGGATTTGCATTGAATTCATCCCATAGAGCTGTTGCTGCTAAACTTAACGGAGAGATAGTAGCTTTTATGAGTTTAATTATTATTGAGGATTTTGTAATAATTCAAGGAAGCTTTTCAACTGATGAACATAAAAAACTTTGTCCTAATAATTTGCTGATAGATTTTGTTCTTAATTACTTTCTTAAAGAGAATGGTTATAATAATGTTTGTTATGGGTTAAGTTCCATTCAACAAAATTCGGGAAACACTGGTTTGCATAAATATAAATTAAGAGTGGGATTTGAAGCAAATCATGTTAAAAGAATGTTTTTTCTTCACCCATTAATTTTACCATTTAAGAAAGTAATAGGCTACACTATAAATTTTTTATTGACAATTTCTCCTGCAAATCGTCAGTTAAGAAAAGCGCACGGAATTTTTAAATTGCTTTCCAGAAAATAATATTATTTGGGTCTGTTTTTAGTAAAAATTAAGAAATTAAATTGTACAATAAATACACTAATTATCAAAAGAAATTCCTCATCCATTTCTCAGCGATATAAACTCTAGAAATCTCTAAATTATGAATGTCGTTATCTCCATTCAAATAGGAGTTATATTTTTCCAAAAAATAATCACTTCGAATAATTCCGTATTCTTCTAACCGGGATTTTTTGAAGACTGACAAAATATCTTCCTTAAAGTCAGTTTTTAACCACTTTTCTTCAGGAAGAATAAATCCTTTTTTATCTTTCCTCCATCTGATTTTATCTGGAAGTTCTTGAAGGGATTTTCTTAAAATATATTTATTCCATCCATTTTTTATCTTGTACTCAGTTTTAAGGTTTAATAAAAATTCTATTAAACGATGATCTAGAAATGGTAACCTTATTTCTAAAGAGTGTGCCATCGAATTCCGGTCTTCATATCTATTTATAGTAGGCACAGAGTATTTATCAATATTTGCAATTTGAGCTTCGGACATTGTTTTAAAACTAGAAGTATTTTCTCTATCTGCTTCCAATAATATAAAGGATTTCTCTTTTTTTGATAAGTTGGGAAGATATCTTTTGGCTCCGGCATTGCTCCATTGCATTAATACTGTTCGATTTAAAATTGAAGTTATTATTTCTTTTGATAAACTAAAATATTTCTTAGAATCCCATAAATTTTTTAGATAAAAATAAAAAAATCGCAGATAACCTGCTAATGCTTCATCCCCTCCCTGCCCGTTCAAAACTACTATAATATCAGTTTCATTTTTAATCTTCTGAAGAATCGTATAGTGAGCGACGACGATAAAATTTAAGAACGGTTCATCCTGGTGGTAAAGTACGCTTTGAAAATTACTAAGTATATTCTGGTGGCTAATAAATAATTTCTGGTTCTTTAAAAAATTTTCTCTGGCAAGTAAATCTGAAAATTTTTCTTCACTGTATTTTTTTTGTTCAGAAACTACAGAATATGTATTAAAGCTGTCACCTATTATGTTTTTACTTATAACCGATATTGCCGAGGAATCAAGACCGCCACTGAGCATGGCCCCGACTTCCACATCACTTCTTAATCTTATACGAATACTATCAGTAAATAGATTTCTAAACTGCTCAAACACATCATTACCCCTGATTTCTGAAAATGTGTAATCCCAGTATTTCTCATTTTTGATTTCCTGATTTTTAAGATTAATGATTAAATTAAATTTAGGTTTAAGTGAATAAATATTTTTATAAAATGTTTCCGAATCCATATCAAGAATACCTTGATGCAGAAGTCTGCTCATCGCTAGATTATTTAATTCTTTTTTAACAATAAATGGTATTAATTGTTTGATTTCGCTAGCGAAAAATATTTTACCTTTATTTTTGTACCAGTATAAAGGTTTAATAGAAAATCTATCTCTGCTTACAGTAATCAATTCATTATCAAGATCAAGCAGAATGAACACCCACATTCCATTTAATTTGTTAAATCCTTTGGGACCATACGTTTCATAAATCTTAAGAATAACCTCAGTGTCACTATTAGATCTAAATTGAACACCAGCTGATTTTAACTCATCCCTCAATTCGAGATAATTAAATATTTCCCCATTAAATATAATATGCTTATTCCCACTTGACATAGGTTGAGCACCATCTTTACCTAAATCTATAATAGAAAGTCTACGATGACCAAAGAATATATTAAAATACTCCACAGAATAATTTTCTTCCTGAGTATTGTATTTTTGATAGCCGTATGTATCCGGACCTCGGTAGGTTACTAAATTAGTTGCGTCAATAAAATTATTATAATCAGTTTGATTAAAGGGTTCTTCAAACGATACAGCGCAAAATATTCCACACATTAAATATTTACCATAACTTTATTAAAATATCGGGAATTCAACTGATCTGTCCTCTCAGATTTACTCCTAATGGATAAGATCAGTTTACTTTTATATATAGAATAAAAATATCAAACTTTTTGACCGATAATGGCCGTAGCCAGGCAGAATTCTTTTGTTACATAGTTGGGAGGTTGTCTCTTACTCGAATATATTAAATTAGAATAACCAGCAGAGACAAACCATTCGGATAATTCTTTTTCTGAATATCGAAAAGCATATCTAGGTGTAAATCTATCTCTCGCTGCATGATATGCCTCTCTCCAAGAGAATTTAACCATACTTGCATCTTTTCTTGTCAGGATAAAATTTTGATGGATAATATAAAGCATAGAGAGAGGAAATAACACAATATTTTGTATACCTGAGGGAAGGGGCCAAATTATTGGTCTAAAAACTTTTTCCATTATCATTATGAAGCGGCGCAATAAATTCCTGTTTTCACTTGTATCGCTGTATAACCAGACATATAAGAAACCTTTTAGTTTTGTTAGTTTACTTACATTCATAAAGCATACCTTGGGATCTGATGAATGATGAAGTACCCCGTGACTGTAAACAAAATCGAAATTATTTTCTTTGAATGGTAGTCTAAATGCAGATGCCTGAACTATATGCAAAAACAGGTTATCATGAAAATTTCTATAAGCACCGTCAACAGCATAACCTAAATCTACTCCGACTAATTCACAATTTTCTTTTGAAGCAAAAGAATTTGCTAATCCACCGATGCCTATACCTATTTCCAATACTGATTTATTTTTGATATTCTTATTATCCAAATCCAGCATAAATCTCATCGCATCATACATTACATCCGAATTCATTCGCCAATATTTTTCCGGGTTCCAATCATAATTCAGCCATTCTTTTGAAAAACTCCTTATCACTGAATTCTCACCAAGGGGGGGCTTTAAGTTGGGAGTGGAATATCCTTGAAGTTCTTTTTCTATTTTACTTTTATTAGTTTGTTTAAAATCATCGAAAACTCCACAATCATATGTCAGTAATCTAGGGACTCCTTGATAAATTGGATAATATAATTTTTCTTTTTCATTAATTAAAACACCGGTTATTATTTCTTTTTCAAACAATTCTTTGGTTAATTTTAAATTATTAATTCGTGCCAAAGATATTTCCGAGATACCGTTATTCTTTTCTTCCCAGACTTTGATTTTGAGTGGTGTATTCGTTATAGGACATAAAAGATAATCTAATAAGCGTAATCTCATTCAAGCTCCAATACTGTTTTATATCTGAAATTCTAGGTCATTAAAGAAGCAGAGTAGTTATTCTTTTCTAGAATATAATTTTTTAAGGCTAAAAGATAATTTGATATGGTTACAATAACAAAATTTTGCATCAGTAACCTGATTAATTTATTTTGATTTCTCAGGGATTATTGAATTAGTAATTGAATTCCTAAGTTCACTTTATTGAATTAAACTTAGATTTTCTTTACCATATCATTATAAATATTAATCATTTTAGTAAGTGATAAAGCCAGATCGAATTCTTTCTCAACCTTTTCTCTTCCAGCTTTACCCATTTGAATTCTGAGTTCCGGATTCAACACTAGTTTAATTATTTTTTCTCCTAACTCAGTTGTATCACGAGGAGGAACAATATAACCAGTCAGATTATCGCCAACAACTTCTACCATACCACCTACTCGAGAAACTATAACTGGCTTACTGCAAGCGGATGCTTCGAGTACGGCAACACCAAAACTTTCCTGATAAACTGATACAGCAACAAAAATATCCAAAAGATTATGATATTTCTGTACTTCTTTATAATCAACTTTCCCGGTTAATAATATTTTATCTTCTAGATTTTTTTCTTTGATCATCGCTCTAATTTTTTGTTCGATGGCTCCCCCGCCAACTATTATCAGCTTTAATTTTTTCAGAGGTAACGATTTTAAAACTATTTCAAATGCTTCAATCAAGTACTCAATTCCATAGTACCATTCCAGACCCTTAATACATCCAATTACTGCATCAAAATTTTCATTTAGCAATCGGATTTTTTCTCCTGATTTAAAGACTGATAAATCAATCCCAAAAGGAGTTACATCTACAGATTTTTTAGTGTATTTGAGTAAGAGATTAGCCATAAAATGACTGGTTGTAAGAATGCGATCAGCCATAATCAGATTAAATTTAAAAATAACCCTATGAAATATTGAAGTCACCGGAAAATCTATTACGTCACCTCCCCAAACAGAAATTACATATGGGTGAAAATTTAATAATGCTCCCAAAAAACCATAACTAGAAGCGTAGTGTGCATGAACGATATCAGGTTTTTTTTCCTTAATTAGTGCTTTTATTTGTGGAATCACTTTTAAATATTTTAGTTTTGGTAAAGCAGCATTTGTAAGATAGGTTATATTTGAAAGAGACTCTGAACTGCGAATATCTATTCCATTTGAGAAATTAGATAGATCGGGCTTTCGGATACTAAATATTATAATTTCTAACCCAGCCGTATAGAGAGCGTTGGCCCATTTAATTATATGAGGATTGGAAGAGTCACCAAGTATTAATATTCTCATTTAATATCTACAATCTTTTCAAATTATGATTACAAGATTTCTTTTATTCACATCTTACTGCAATAAATTAATTCTATTTTAATGAAATTAATATTTTATATATAAGAAATTACTATCAAAAACTTCTATCTTAATATTAAAACATTGTTTTTACTGTAAAGATGTGCTGTTATTATATAACAAATCCAGAAGGGTAGGTCTCTGGTTATGTATCCATAACTAAAAACACCATCAACCTCAAAAAATGCACGAATAAAAAGAACTATTCCAATTGAAAATAATGCCGTAGACATTAAGAATTCCTCCCTGTTTAAACTTTTAGATGACTTCATCACTCTCCATGACAATCTAAAATAGATAAAAAATATAAATACCGAAAATAAAATTCCAAGAATGCCATTCTCAGATATCATTAGAAGAAAATAATTGTGTGGATGAAATTTAAAAATTGAAGTATCAACTTCGTAGAAATTCCAAGCGGAACTTGGTACATAATTAAAGAATTTTGATTGGAAGTTTTCTGGACCAATACCGAAAATAAAATGATCTATCATCATATCCCAACCGGCTGCCCAATGAACACTTCTCTCATTAACAGTTCCTATTCTAACAAATGCATTATAAAAATCAACTACTGATGGTATGGATATCAAAATAATAAAAATTGCCGTGGAAATAATTAAGGATTTTTTAAAAAGACTTTTATTTAAATTAAATAAAATAAAACCAATTGAAATGATCGTCCCGGCGATAGCGGATCTTGAATTGGTGATTAAAATAGCTGCCATATTACTAAATAAAATTATCGGGATTATTATTTTTCTAATTGAAGAGCTTATATTTTCAGAAAATAAATACACAATCAAAATAATAGTGGTAATAGAAAGCAAAAGACCAACGTAATTAGGATTTCCATATATACCGGAATATCTTGCTAAAACTCCTTGTACAACATATAATGTTAACCCGGCATTAATCATATCATAATAGACGGTAAAGCTTACTATTAAAGAAGCAATTATTAATGCAAGGAAATATATTTTAATAAACTTTCTGTCTTCTAAATTAGAAAATAGTAAATAGCAGATACCAAAAAAGATCAATGTTCTAAGAATGGCTAATATGCTTAATGGTCGAAGTCCTGAATTTAAGCTGGATATTACAATTGACATGATAATGAATAAAACTAAAAAGTTTATTTCCTTTGGAGGAATTCTATATTCCTTAAAATTAAATCCTTTTTGTTTGAAGAATATATATATCAAGAGTGAAATAGTAATGAATGAAAATATATTTCGATAACTTTCGAGTGCAGGACCAGTAGCAGCAACCATAGAAACTATGATAAGAATCATAACTGCATTTTGGCCATATTTAAAGATAACCAGCCCAAGTATAACGATAAAAATTATGTAAATCCCAAAAGGCATTACAAGGGCGCAAAGCAATGCTAAAAGTATTGAGATAAGTAAATCGGAAGTAGAAATATTGAGTAAATTTTTATTTAATCTTAAAATCATTTTTTACTTACTTTTTACTAAATCTAGCTCGTAGATAAAACTTAAGATAGCACCCTTTACATTATCAAAAGATAATGATTGTAAACATTCGAATGAGGGGCATCCATTTAACCCACCATTAGTAAAGCACAACCTCTCATTCTCTTTAGGAGAACAATCAATATTATTTTTAATAAATTTATTATACTTTTCGTTTCCAATAGGAATATGAAAAGTCGGGTTTGTTGGTCCATAAAGAGTAAATGTCGGTTTGCCCAGAAATGCAGCAATTTGGATAGCACCAGAATCATTTCCAATTAATAGAGAAGAATTTTGAATATTCCAGATTAGATCCCGAATAGAATTTGATTCAATTAGTCTCAGATCTCGGCTTACTAATTCTGATTTTATATCATCTTTTATACTACCAGGTTCACAAATCAAAGCACAATTAAATGTCTTAGATAATTCAGAAGTAAGATCAATAAATCTTCTCAAATTCCATTCTTTTGATTTCCATCCAGCAAATGGATGAATTAAAATCAGATCCTTTTTATTGTAATTAATATTCACAACATAATCTGATTTAAGCCTATTTCCGATATAATTTTGGATTGCGGCTATATATATATCTGTTGAATGATTTACAATTCTAGTTTTTGAAAACGATGTAAAAATTCCCTTAAATATTTCTCTATTAATTCCAATAATTTCTTTTGCCGCTGAATTGAATATTAATGAAGCTGAGGTCATGACCCCTGTTAAGTCAATTATAGTGTGTGGATTTAATTTTCCTAATATTTTTCTTGCCTTTGTATTGGCGATTCGATCGTTAAAATAAAAGTTCTTCTGAGGAATTTCAATAATCAATTCAGGTGGATGGATTAATTCAAAAATTGGTTTAGAATTTGGATAGCAAACAATAAAAACATTTTCTTTGATTTTTTTTTTTAGTAAATGAATCGCATCAAATGTGAATACTGTATCCCCTAATTTGTGTAGAGCTATAATAACAATATTTTTATTGTTGCTGGCGGAGAATTTAAAAATATACCTGATTGACCTTAAGCAATGATACACAAAATTATTTAACAGATTCTCTAACAATCGATTTTTTTTTACTAAATCCGTTATGCCAACAAATTCATTCACCACTCAAGTTTCCTAGCATATGTTATCTTTTTAGCTAATGCTTTAAATCTGCAATATTTATTTTTGGAATACGATTCCCACTTAACTGAATAATCTAAAAATAATTTATCCCCAGTTATAAAATAGAGGGCTTTCAATTGCTCAAATTGTAAAGAGTGATATGTAAAAGAGGCTACATACTGCTTTGGATAATCAAAAAGATAATACCTGCTCCAGAAACCAAGATCGTAGTATGGTAATAAGTTTTTTAATGATTGTACCCCCTTATCAAATAAATCAGCAGCTACCTTACTTTTATTTGCCAATACTAGATCGTAAAAGCCAAATAGAATGAACATAAATCCACATAAGGCACCAACCGTTCTAATTGGAGATGGATATTCTTCATATACCGGAAAAGTTTTAAAATAATTTAATAGACCACCCTCCGAAACTGGGACATTAAATGGTTTTATTGCATCCTCGGCGATTTCCAGATATTTCGAGTCATTACTAAGAAGATAAGCTCGAACAAGCACGGAAGCAGCTTCACCTTGTGATAGCCCTAAATACCAGGGATGATATAATTTATATTCAGGTATATCATATCCAATATACCAAGCCTTCCCGATACCAATATCAGCATAATTATTTACCAGCCAATCAGTTTGTTTAAAGAAATCAGATTTTAATTTTTCATCTTTGTAGTTGGATTTGTGAAGATGCTCAAAGATGCCAAGTGCATATTGACAAATTACAATGGGATGATGAAAATATGGTACTTCAGCAATTTTATATAATGGAATTCCATCTTTATCTATTTGTTCGGGATAGAAAAGTTTTGACTCAAAGTTTAGGAAATATCTTCCAAGCATTTCCGGCTTACTATTTAAAGTATTTCCGGTAATTGTATGCCAGTATGTTGCTTTACCTGGTTTAATAAAAACCAGCGCTTTATTTGCTAAGTGCAGAAAATTCAAGTTAATTGTCCGTTAAGGAATAAACATTTAATTATTTTTTTCGTAAATAAATTTCAAAATACACTTCTTTTTTTAATGGTACTGCTATCAGATACGTAAAAGATATAAGCAACGATTGAATAAATTGCTTTGAAAATATTTTAAAACTTAAAAAATCTAGTTTCGAGGCAAAATTTCTAAGTTTTAATATTTCAAAATTAGTTTTCCAACTTGCAAGTTTTAATGACTTATAGGTGAATCCGCCAATATGGTAAGGAGTGACGAAAGGTTGCAATCTTGAAGAGTTATGCTTCTTGCCTGCTAGTATATAGAGAGTTTTTTTAATTGAATTAAAAAGTGAATCTTCATTTGGCACTCCAATGTATGCTATTCCATCCTTTTTTAAGATTCGATTTAATTCATTCAGATATTTAATCGGATCACTCACATGTTCTAAAACTGAATCCATGTAAATACAATCAAAAAAATTATCAGGATAATTCGATTCAAAAACTGTTCCTGAAAAGAATTTTATTGACGAATCTTTTGCAGCACTAATTCTATGATCTGTAATATCAACACCAAAAGTTTCCCAGCCCATCGCATTGGATTCGACAAGCATTTCTCCAGTTCCGCAACCCAAATCAAGAAATTTACTAATTTTATTTTTTGAAAAGCGTTCTAAAGAGTTAATCCTGGAAATCCTATTCCTTTTTCTGCTTAAATAATGCCATGAAGTCAGTTGTGGAAAATAATCTTTGCTATATAGCATCTGCCATTCTGATTGAGAAAAATCAATGGATGGATATATGTAATAAAACCCACAATCAACACATTTAACCACTCGATATTCTGTTCTAAGAATTTTTGAAACTTTATCCTCAGTCTTAGGAATTCCGATCTCTTTATATTTTGATTGATTACAGATTGGGCACATAATTTTATTTTTTAACAACACAGTAAAAGTCCTGGGTCCATAAACTTTCTGAAGCACCGGTTTCAACTATTCTAATAAATTTAAAAGGAAGTTTAATCATTTTCCAAAAAATAGTTCTGATTATGCCTTTCAAATTTTTAGGTACAGGAGAATTTTCGAAAAATGTTAATTTTGTAAAGCCCGAATAATTTAAAATTTGGGAAAGTGAATTCTGATTGAAAATTGTTTGATGAGTCAGATCACCATAAATAATCCGATTTGGAAAAAGCCCATCCGGATTGGGTGTTCGGATGATTAACATGCCGTCTTCAAGCATATTTTTATGGATTAAACCAAACATTTCAAATAACTCATCTTTTGTAAAGTGCTCGATAAAATCGAGGGCAAAGAATATATTGTATTTTTCAATATTTTGTCTCAAATATTCTATAACATCATTCTGAAAAACATTATAACCATTCTTCTTAGCAAGCTCAATTTGCTCATTAGAGATGTCAATTCCGACTAAATTGTGAAACCCTTTTTGCATTAAATATTTTATTAAATATCCTGGTCCGCACCCCAACTCCAATATTTTGGCATTGCTATCGTATTCTTTTAGAAAAGGCATTATTTTAACATTGTAATGTTCATAGAGACTTAAAAGACTATTCTCATCCACATCATCAATAATGCGATTAAACTTAGATTCATAATTTTCGTAAATCTTTGCTCTATAATCAGTCATATTCCACTAAATTATTTATTCGGATAATCTATAAATAGTTGATTTTTAGTTTTTCAAAAGTGGATATTAATATATGAAATTTTATCAAAAATAAATTAACTATAAACAAAGAAGAAAAAAGTAAAATTTTAGAAATAATTAAAATCGAATTGCCAAATTGATGATCTGGAATTAATATTTCTATAATAATTAGCGATAAATATCCATTTACTATTAGAATACTGGAATCCGTAATAGTCTGTCTTATCCAAGTGAATTTAAATTTTTTATGAATAACAAATGAACTACTAATAAAGAAGAATAGATAACTTGAAATGGTTCCTAAAGCTAACCCTTCAAAATCCAAAAGTTTAACAAATAAAATATTAGAAATAATTTTTACAGAATCCCGATTAGTGTAATAATTAATAAAGTTGAGGTTAGCTTGGCGCCATAAAGAACTTTGTTAAAAATAGAATAGAGTGCATAAATAATTAACCCATAATTGAGAATTACAAGAGCACTTGCAGTTGTTTTAGTATCCTGATATCCAAATGCACCTCTTTGAAAAAATAGTGTAATTATATCTTGC
Source organism: uncultured Ignavibacteriales bacterium (assembly GCA_963704835.1). Lineage (GTDB taxonomy): Bacteria > Bacteroidota > Ignavibacteria > Ignavibacteriales > Melioribacteraceae. Next base: position 19,609 of record CAVPHW010000012.1, read on the forward strand.
GACATAAAATTAATTATCATAGAGATCGGTATAAAAAATAAAATCGTAACTCCAATTGCTTCCTTAAAACCTTGCTCAAGTTTATCGGTTAATCCATTGTGATAATCGAATGCAAATTTTGGGAATATGGCGGCACTAAGAGATAATGTAATAATTGAGAGAGGTAATGAAATAATCGTTTGTGCATAATTGATTGCTGCAATTCCACCCTCCCTTACTTGACTAAAAAAAATTCTATCTGAAAAACTATATAATTGTCCTATTGATTCAATCACTAGAATCATGACAAAGGAATAACTTATTAATTTAAAATGTTCTTTATAATCGGTTTTAACCTTAACAAAAATTTTATTTATTAGTTTGGCAGAATAAATAAGAAAGAGCAATTGAAAAAAAGTACCTATAATATAGCCTATAGCGATTGAAAACACTCCGATAAAGGAATTTGCCAGTATAACCATTATAACTATGATGATATTCAGTAAGAGTGAAGATATGGCAGGGAAAAAATAATTTTTTTCTGCCTGAAGGTATGCCGAAAGAATAGAGATAACTCCGCTTAGAGGAATAGTAAATATCATTATTTTAAATATCTTTAGACCAGAGTCTACCTCATTATAATCAGACGAATAAAATATTTTAATGATAGGTAATGCCAGGACAAAGAGAGTTAATGCTAAAACAAGACCTATTAGAAAAAATGATATTATACTGACACTTAAAAAAGAATCAAGTTTTGATTTATCTTTTGTAGATTGTTCAATAAACGCAGGAATAAAGAAATTCTGTCCAATAAATAATATTATTGTATTGATGGTTATCGGTATTACGGAAGCAATTAGATAAATATCATACTGATTGCTAAGTCCAAAACTGCTTGCGAATAGAACTTCTCTAAAAAAGCCAATAACTCTACTTATTCCGGAAAAGACGAAAAGTAGTACAGTTGCACTGGTAACGGAAGAAGTAATTATTTTTTTCATCAAATATTAAATTCAGATTCGATAGAAATAATTTCATTAATACTATAAATAATAATTTTTACAAATTAATTAAGTGAGATTTAAATAGATTTATTCTATTTTTTTGTAATTAATTTATTGCGCCGATAAATGAATATCGTAGATATAATTATAAAAATTAAAATCGAACTACTTAAAGTAGAATAAACTATCTTAGGAGATGATTTTTTTGCAGGAGGAATTGCCTCATCCAAAACTTCAACAGTTGGTAAATCTCTATTTTCTTGTATCTTCTCTTTGTAATATTGTTGTTGAAGAAGCATGTAAACTTCATTTTGAATTTTTACATCTCTAAAAAGACTGGCTAACTCTTTACCTAACTCTGGAATATCTTTGAACGCAACTAAATAATCCTGATTTCCCATCTCCATTTTTTCGTATTGTTCCTTTAACTGTTCAAGTTTTCTTTTTAATGAGAGATAGGTTTTATTATCATTTAGCACATTGTATTGTAAAAGTCCTAAATCGATCTCAGTCTTAACTATTTCTGTTTTAATCTTTGCTGCGGATTCAATTGCAGTTTTTAGTTGTTCAGGAAGCGATATAGTTTTGTTCTTTTTCTGAAAGACCATAAGTTCATTTTCAACTGAATCCAAATTTGATTTTGTTTCAACTAGTTGGCTTTCGATAAAAAGCCTAGCTCTTTTTGATTTGGAAGTTAGTTTTTGTCGGTTAATTATATCCAAGGCCTCTATAAAAGAATTTGATAGGTTAGCGGATAGTTTTTTATCTAGATTTTCATCACTAAAAATAAATGGCAAGTAATTTGATTTAACTGAAACACTTAACTTAATTACACCTTCTTTATTTATTTCTATGTTAAGATCTTCGCTGAGCTTACGAGCTGCTTCAAAAATATTTTCGTCATCATATTCTTTTTGTAGATTAAGCTTGTTAAGAACATATATAGATGCCGATCTGCTTTTAAGAATCTCTACAAAAATTTGTGAATTTGCACTTGAGATATTACCAGTTATAAGATTAGATAAATCTTGCGAAGCTAATAATGAGCCCAATCCCCCAATTGAAGAATTTTTTTCCGGAGGTAGTACGACGATTACAGAATTATAAGTTCTTGGATAAACAAATAATAAAATTAAAAATATAAATAGCGTTGAAAGAACTGT
>CAVPHW010000013.1:0-118198 GCA_963704835.1 uncultured Ignavibacteriales bacterium
TGCTGAATATAGAGGCAGCACGGGTTACGGTAAAGAAGTTTACCAAAGAATTGACTATGGCGGTTTGGAAATAGAAGATGTGGATGTAAGTAGGCAATATATGATTGATAACTATGATTTTGTGGATGAGGATAGAGTTGGGATTATTGGCTGGAGTCATGGTGGACTAATTGCGCTGATGAATATTTTTGATCATCCGGATGAATATAAAGTGGCATTTGCAGGTGTTCCTGTAAGTGATCTAATCGCTAGAATGGGTTATCAAACACAGTCTTATAGGGATTTGTACTCCGCTGATTATCATATCGGTAAAACTGCCTATGAGAATGTTGAAGAATATAGACGCCGTTCACCGGCATGGCAAACGCATAAGTTTAAAAACACGCCATTGTTGATTCATACAAATACAAATGATGATGATGTTAATGTATTGGAAGTTGAACACCTTATAAAATCATTAAAAGCAGATGGAAAGAAATTTGATTATAAAATATTTAACGATATTCCGGGTGGTCATTCTTTTGATAGAATTGATAGAAAAGAAGCAAAGGAAATACGGCTGAAAATATATGCACATTTGGCAAAACAGTTAAAGCCTAATAAGCAGTTAAAAACTTTAGAAGATATTACAAAAGCCGCTTACATAAAGTAAAAAAGGATTATAAAGAGTATGAGTGCAAAAGTCATTGATGTAAATTTGGAGAACGTTGAAAAAACTGGTTTCTTTTGCAGAATGAGCAAAATGAAAACAGAAGGCAACCAAAAAAAGCTTACTTGGCTGAAAAATAGGTTTGAAGAAGGCTTGAAAATAAAAATGTTGGAACTGCCAGACCGTGGTTTTATTGAATATATTCCGGGTGAATATGCATGGCGCGGAGTTGATGCCAAGGGTTATATGTTTATACATTGCCTTTGGGTTGTCGGCAAAAGCAAGGGAAACAATTTTGGTGAATTGCTTCTAAACGAATGTGTTGAAGATGCTAAAAAACAGAAAATGAAAGGAGTTGCAGTTTTAGTTAGCGACGATAACTGGATGGCAAATGGAAAATTGTTTCTCAAAAATAATTTCGAACAAGTTACAACTGCAGAGCCTTCCTTTCAATTACTTGTGAAAAAATTTGGTAAATCAGAAAATCCAACTTTTATTAATAACTGGAATAAAAATTTATCAAAGTATTCAAATGGATTAACAATATTTCAATCGGATCAATGCCCATATTTGGAAGATGCAGTTGTAGCAATTAGAAACTATGCTGAAGAAAATAAGATTCAGTTAAAAGTTATTAACCTTAAATCAGCAGAAGATGTTAGAAAGTATACTCCTTCACCCCACGGGACTTTTAATATTGTTTACAATGGCAAACTTTTAAGTTACTATTACTTATTACCCAAAGATATTCAAAAAAGGATTGAGGAAATATCTTAGATTATTTATGTTTTTTAATCGTTGAAATGTTTCTTATTTGAACGAACAGAAAAACTGAAAATATACCTGCAATAAAAGTAGCTGCCCATAAGGATTGAGAGCCATAGATTTCATAAATTTTTGCACCTCCCCAAGGAGCAAGTGTAAAAGCGAAACTAAACATCATTTGGAAATAACCCATGTATTCACCGCGTCTGTTTTCAGGTGACAATTCTGCAGCGAGAGATGCAGCGGCCGGAAAAAAAATCATTTCGCCAAAAGTCCAAATTACTATTGTAAGTAATAACCCTATTATTTCTGTAGTAAAAACCATTCCGCCAAAACCAATTGCACAAAGTAATGATCCAAGTGCGAGTCCTTTCCAATCTGCCCAATGACTCATAGCAGCATTTAATGGTACTTCAAGAATTATTATAATCACTGTGTTAATTGCAAATAGAATACCAAAAGTTGACATTGAGAATCCCAAATCATCCACAACGAAAATTGGCATTGTACTAAAATGCTGGAAGAACACCATTACAACCGGCAGAGATGCGAGAAGAAAATACATAAACCTACCATCTTTCCAAACCTCTCTTGGCTTAATGCCATTCTCTAAAGTCTCAATTGTTTCATCAGCAATAACTGAAGGCTTTAACTGCCATTTGGCAAATATTAAAAATATTCCAGCGGAAATGGAGGTAACTGCATCAACGTAAAACAATAAGTCAAAGTTAATAGCAGTCAGTAAACCACCAACCACCGGACCAATGCTCATTCCTAAATTAATTGCTAAACGGTACAATGCATAAGCCGGCTTTCTTTGTTCAATAGAAACTTCAGTTGAAATGAACGCCATTCCGGCTGGTCTGAAAGATTCCGAAACTACTGCAAGCACCACACTAATTATTGAAATTGCTATGTAACTATCAAATAATGAATAAACGTAAAAAAGAACACCTGAAAGAAGTAAAGAAAACTTCATAACATTTAGTGCGCCTATTTTATCACTTAATTTACCAGCAAAGGGAGCGGAGACTAATGCTCCGATTCCATAGAATGTTAGTACCAATCCTGCTTTGCCAGGTTCAACTCTTATTTCTTGAGTTAAATAAAGCGCAAGAAAAGGTAGAACCATTGTTCCTGTTCTGTTTATTAACGAAACAATGCAAATAAGCCATATATTTTTAGGTAAGCCTTTTAGACTTTTCCAGAGGTTCATAAATAAGGTCTTTCAAAATATTGTGAGGAGTAATATTAAGGAAATTATTTTAGATTTTGTTAAAGTTTGCATTCTATATCAAAATTTTTATCTGCAAGATTTATCAACAGGGATCAATTAATATTTATCAGTTTTCACCTCAAAACTTTTTAATAATAACTTCGTCTTAACTTATCCTAAATTCTGAATACAATAAAAGGTCTGATAATATCGTTTACCAGTTATAAAATTCTTTTCTTAAAAATTAATTTTGGGATAACTGGTTTTTTAACGGAGAAGGATTTTTTTCTCAGACAAAAGAATTAAATGATCGTTTACTGATTAGCTCAGATAGAGAGTTTGGAAGCACTGGACTTACCGAAAAATTAGATGGAGAAAATTATTCTGGTAACGGAATTCATCTAGTTCTTTCTCATTCCCAAAAACATTATAATTTTGATATTGTCTCAAATCATTTTTCACCAACTTATCAAACTTACAATGGGTTATTTTCTAACAGCGGTTTTAGAGAACAATTTATGAGTCATACATATATAATGTACCCTGATAGTTCTTTTTTGGATAGAGCAAGCTTTAGTTTACAATCTAGTCTTCAACACAATTATGATGGTGAAATTAAAGATGTGCGACTCACACCATCTGTAAGATTAAATATGAAAGGACAAACTTATCTTTATGTTTCTTACCAACTACTCCATAATGAAAAGTATAACGGTATAAATTTTAAAGGTGTAAACAGAGCAGCCATATCTCTTAACTCTCGTCCCTTAAAAGAATTATCTTTTGACATTTATGCTAACCTTGGAAAGTTTATTTATAGAAGCAGTACACCAAAAATTGGAAATGGACATAGTATTGGTGTATCAATAACATTAAAGCCAACACCTAATTTAAATATTGAATTTTCTTACGATCGCGCATGACTTTCGGAAGAGAAAACCAGAGAATTATTTTACGATGGTAATATTTATAGAACAATTGCAATTTACCAATTTAGCAAAGAAGCATTTTTTAGAACAATTTTTCAATACAATTCTTTTGACAAAACTTTTAAACTATATCCGTTATTTAGCTATCAACTAGGTGCATTCACTACTTTTTATGCTGGTGCAAATAGTAATTATCAGGATTATAGAAATGATTCAGGTATAGTTAGCACAGATCAGCAATATTTTATAAAATTGCAATATCTGATTGGGCTATAATGCAGTACTGTGTGTTTAAAAGCTGAAGATTCTTATATATCTCTCAAACGCACAACTGCCAGGGTTGAATAAAAAATGGAAATTGAAGATTTACCATTTCCACAGTTTAAGTATTTACTTTGAACTTCCATTCCACTTATGTTCGGGGTCCGGAATAAAAGTTACACCACTCCCAATTCCATCTGTAGTATAAAATAACCAGCCACCGTTGATCTTTGCTCTTCGTGATTGATAAGGGCCGTTTTTGTTTTTAATGTTTTCCCAAACCAATGTTCCCTTATATTCTTTTTTCGAAAAAATTCCCATGATCATACCATCCTTTTTAAAAATCAAAACTAATTATTTTACAATCGTTTCAAATGAAACACCAAAATAAATTCCTAAATAATACGGCCAAAGTAGAATAGCCAAAACACCTTTAAAGAAACTAAGTTGGAGGAACCCAAGAGTAAATAACCAACCTCCAAACCATAAGCCACCGGCAATACTGTGATTCTCAACTTTAATTTTTGATTCAGCCATTTTTGCTCCCATGTTAATGTGAAATTCTAATTTATTCCAAACATTAATTTGTAATCTCTTTTTTTAGCTGCCTCAACCAACTCTTTGGGTTCAATTGTCCAGTTAACATCTTCAACAGGAGAGACAACTTCTTGTTTTTCAATCCACTTCATCATATAATAACGTAAATCTTTTTCCGTTGAACTTTTTACTCTTTCAGTGAGTTTATCTTTTTCAATACCGGCACCTTTAACTAAATGTCCGCCGCCGCCATTCCCTCTATAACTATTAATTGCAACTGTATAGTTCTTATCATATTCAAATGGATTACCATTACTCATCGATTGAATTGAAACCATTTCTCCAGATGGCTTGCTCACATCAACAATATATTTAATTCCTTCGGCTGAATCAAAGTTGTAATACCTATTTTTCAGCATTGGAGTATTGCTCCTCTTTGAAAGAAGTAATTCACCATTTTCATCTTTCTCAAACATAAGCAGATGGTCATTTTCATCATTCATAGTATTAAGCCAAGAAGAATAAGAGTACTCCAGATAATCCAAGACTTCTTTCCCTGTTAATTCCATTGTATAAAGTAAATTTTCATATCTATAGAGCTCAAACATATCTTTAACATAAACTATTCCGGAATCAATTTGAGAAAAAATAGAAAGAGGAGCTGTAAAAGAAATATCTGCATCGGTTAGTTCAAGTTGAATTTTATGGATTAAGTCAACGAATGGAGAATTGCCAAATATTGATTCCTTTGCTGAAACATTCTGTGTAAAAGAACCAATAGGTCTGGACACATAATCTTTCACAATATTAAGTTGAGAGGAAAAATTATCTATAAAACTCTGATTAGCCTTAAAATTTTTCATTGCTACTAAATTACCAGAGAGATCTTTTTCCCAAGATTTTTTTTGATCATTATAAGTTAATTTAACCTTTGCTTCAGAAACACTTGCGGAACTTGAAGCCGGACCAAGGATTAATACTGAATCGCCGGCTGAATTTGCGACTTTAAAATTCCACTCATGATGATCATGACCAACAAAAACAATATCAAAACCTGGAACTTGTTCAGCAACTAATTGAGAAGCATTTTCATTTCTCCATGAATCAACTTTTTGATTGTCGTAAGTAAAATCGACTCCAGCATGAAATAATCCAACCAGTACATCAGGCTTTTCTTTTTCATTAATAATTTGCACCCATTTTTTTGCAGTTAGAATCATATCTTCAAACTCAATTCCAGACCATATAGGCTTGGGCAGCCAGTTTGGAATTCCGGGTGTTATCATTCCAAATACAGCAATCTTAATTTTTTTATTCTTCCATCCATCAGTCGAAACATTTTTTTCAATAACACAATATGGAAGAAAATATGGCTCATTAGTTTCTGTATTAATTGCATTTGCAGCTAACCAAGGAAAATTTAGTTCCTTATTAAACTTATCATAAACATCATGTCCGGTTTCAATATCATGATTTCCAACAGTTCCGCCATCATATTTCATATAGTTCATTACTTGGGCAAGTAGGTGAGTTGTATCGGTTTTTTCAAAATTGTAATAATAAACGGAAGGATCACCCTGCAAAATATCTCCGTTGTCCAAAAGAATAACCACTTGGTTGCTATCAGCTCGTTCATTTTCTACATAGGTGTAAACTTGAGCCAGAGATCGATTTGAACTTTTTCCTTCAGTAAAATCATAAGGATAAATTGCACCATGTACATCGCTGGTTTCAATTATTTTGATATTTATAGTTTGAGGTAGAATTGTTACTGAAAAAAGAAACAATAAAAATATGGTTTTCGAATTAATATAATAGTTTAATTTCAAGTTTGTCATATCTTCATCAATTGGTTAAGGTTAATAAATAAACATAGTAAAAAAATGTTTTTTATGTAAACTGGCATTAAAAATTGCTCATTAAGTTTGGAAAACAAGATAATCGATAGAAGAATGGAAAGGTCAAAAAAAAAGCCCTCATTTGAGGGCTTTTGTAAAATAGAAAAAGTAAAAATTATTATCTAATAACTTTAACTTCAGACGCTTGTGGACCTTTTTGTCCGTCTGTAACTGTAAATTCAACTTTATCATTTTCATTTAATGTTTTGTAACCATCACCAATAATTGATTGAAAATGAACGAATACATCTTCACCATTTTCTTGTGAAATAAAACCATAACCTTTTGAACTGTTGAACCATTTTACGGTTCCTTGTGTGCGCTCTGACATATTCAGATGCTCCTTATAAAATTGTTAAAAATATTGACAGAGCTTTGAAAATATTTTGGAAGGATTAAAATATTTTAAAATCTACTTCTGAAACTACTTCTAAAGATACTGCCTTGTACAAAAATATAGAAAGATTACAGTATTGCCAAATAATTAATTAAAAATTAAAAAATAAGACAAATAGTGAGAAACGTAAGATTTTTTATTCTCAAGCAAAAATTCCTTTGAGTGGAACGGATAAAATTGGTGAAGTTTTGAGGCCTTCTTTTTCACAAATGTCATTAAACGCATAAATTGCGGAACTTGCTGATGCTTCCATTAACATTGCGGGAATTGGTAGTTTAATCCAATCACCTGTTAAATATAAATTATTAATTGTAGTAATTGGACCGGGTCTGTTTTTATATAATCCTGTGTGAAACGCAGTGAAATCTTTTTTTACTTGTAAATTCTCATAAATTATTTTGGCTGATTTCATTTCAGGGAAGTAAAGATAAAACTCTTCTAAAAATTGCTCTCGCACCTTATTTTCATCAAATTTATCTGGCAATGCATAGGAGTGAAGCTCGTATATTCCACCATTATTTTTCTCTGCCCACTCGGCACTTTCTTTTTCCATATTATGATAAATAGTTACAGAATCCAAAATTTCTACTGCATCTGTAAATATAAAAAACGGAAGATCATCACCAATTCTTTTATCTGTCCATATTCTAAGTACAGCATATCTCTGTGATTTCTTCTGATTCATAATTTGATTGTAAAAATCGGTTTCACCGTACTTAATAAATTCTGAATTAGAAAATATTTTTTTCGTACCATGAATATCCGTTCCCATAACAAGGTAATCGAAGGATTCATTATTAACGATAAATTTATTATCAACTTTATGGATTGAATGCACAGGTGAATCAGAAACTATTTCTCCACCATTATCTGTAATAAATTTTGCTGCAGGTTTTAATAATGTATTTTGAAAATCATCATTAAGTACATCATATAATAATCCATGATCATTACTAAGAAAGTAAAAATGAAAACTTTTAATCAGTTCTGCCATTGATATATATTGAGGTTCAGAAAAGAATGCACGGGAAAATGTAGTAAACATAAGTCTCATTGCGGGCGGAAGATCAATAAAATCAGCAAATTCTTGGAAAGACATATGATCATATTTTTCAAATGTTTTTTCTTTATCATACTTTAGCAATGCAAGCATATTTGAAAACTTGTGATTACTCATTGCATCTTTTAAGGAATAAACACCTGCCTTACGCATTGAGAGTATATTTTTTATTGGGGTTGTGTCAATATCTTTAAAACTAAAATCGCCATGCTTTTTGGTCATTATTAAATAATCATCAATCGGAATAAGGTGTTTGAATGAATCAATTTTCTTTAATATTTCTCTTAAATTATAATACTGTTTGAAGAATGCATGGAAACCATGTTCAACTTTTGCTTCATATCCATCTTCAAATTTAACATTCCAACTGCCAACTTTACCGCCAAGGAAATTATCTCTTTCTATGATTTTAACTTTAAATCCACGTTCAGAAAGTAATATTGCACTTGTTAATCCTGCAATACCTGCACCAATTACCGCAACACTTTTTTGCGAACTAATTTTAACCGGCAACTTATCATCAACTTTGTTTACTTGAATTTTATAGTTGCTTAATCGTTTTTTTACAAAATTATTAATAATGCTCATTTCTCTAATTGGTTTTGTGTGCTAAAAATGTGTGTAATATTGGTCTTCTCCAGCTTGGCATTGGTAATCGTTCAACTTTTGTAAAACCGTTTGATTTTAATATCTCTTGAAAAATTTTGGGTGATGGGAAATCTAAAACGCTTTTAACTAAATATTTATAAATTTTTGATGAACCGCTTAAAATTGTTGAAATAGGAATTATAACTGTATAACCCAAAATCATCCAATAAAGTTTTGCAGCAAAATTATCATTTAATGAATACTCATGAAAACAAATTACTCCGCCAGGTTTTAACATCCTTTTTAGATTAGCTAAACACTTATTATAATCTGGCATATTTCTTATTCCATAAGCCATAAAAATTGCATCAAAGGTTTCATCAGGATAATTTAATTCCATTACATCTTCCAAAGAGAAATGTAACATTCTGGTTGCTGAATTTTGTTTTTGCCACCTCCAGCATTTCTTTTGAGTTATCAATTGCTAATAATTTTCCAGTTGTTAAATTGGCCATACATGCTTCTGTTGATTTTCCGGTTCCGCAACAGAGATCGGCAATATATTCATTCCCACTCAATTGCATTCTCCTTGCACTAAGATGTAAATCTTTTTGGTAACCTTGACTTAAAAAAGTTGCAAAATCATAATTTTTAGCAACTCGATTAAATTCTCGAGGAACTGATTTTTTATTATCTAAAAGTTGATTACTTCTCAAAATATTTTAATCCTCTTCTTTTAGTAATTGATTTTTTAAAATTAGTATAACAATATTTATTACGTGCAAAATCATATCAACTTTTTGATCTTACTATATTCGAACTTCTGCAAAATAAGATATTTGAATGAATTGTCATTTCGACCCCAATGTTTTTATCAGGAGAGAAATCTTTGAAATTATAATTAAAATAAAAATTTCTCACCCCAAAAACGGGTTAGAGATGACACTCCTCTTATTTCGCAGTAACTCTATTTCTTAGTTTAAATATACTTCTTTTAGATAGCTGAAATCCCGAAGGGATGATATTATTTTAAAACTTCTCACATCATTTCGGCTAAACTCCGAAGGAGTGGTATTGCAGTAAAAAAATAATGTCACCTCTTCGAGGTTTATTCATTGACTGATCAAAGAGTTATAGTAATATCACTCCTTCGGAGTTTGTTGGACTTTTATAATAAGTCAGAAATATCAAACCGACTTCTGCCAATTATTAATATAAGTTATATTATAAAAGAATAAATTTTATCAAAAATGAATTAGTGAATTTATTCATCCTCTTCTTTTAATCTTTTACGCCAATATTTTCTAAAGGCTAAAGATATTTCATCACCCTTAACACTAACTTCATGCAAGGTTGTCTTTAGTTCTGTCCAGTATTCCTTTTTGCGATCTTAAAAGTGCTATATCTTCATTCACAATTTTATCTGATTTTTTTGCCATAAACCATTTACCAAAAGGAGGGAAAGAAACCAAAAATATTTTTCCACAAAGTAATTTGTGTCATACTAATTCTTTTTTCATCAACCTGCATAAAGTGTTCAAGAATTAGTAGGGTTCTTTCTTTAAATTTTGATTCTAATCTTGAAATGTTTGGATAATAAAACCTATAGTAAACTTCTAATTCAGGTTTGGTGCCAAAGTACATTTTCTCAGATAAGTTTGCTGTATTTGCTCTGTAATATTTTCCCTCAATTCCATCATCAAGCATATTTATTCTAAACTCAGCTGGGAATTCTTCAATTTGACCAAGCAACTGTTTAATAGAATCTTTATGTGTGTACTTAATATGATACGGATCTATTAAACTTTCTGCAGCTGATTCAAGATCGGCTTCAAACACATGTGTCTTGTAAGTGAAATCCCATTCATTCATTTCAGGTATATTTGGCGGATCAATTGTTTTAGATTTTTCTTCATCACCAATAAAAACCCAAACCCACTTATTAAATTCTCTAATTGGATATTTTTTTATTACAGCTTTTGGTGGGATTTTTGTGTCCGGCAATTGAGAGGGAATTAAGTACACATGAACCTTCGCAATTATACTCCCAGCCATGATAACCGCAAACAACATTTTCCCCTTCTAAATATCCCAATGATAATTTAACATTTCTATGACAGCATCTATCCTCAAGTGCAGTTGCTTCACCGCTTTTTGTGCGATAAATAATTATGTCTTCGCCAAGAATTTTCTCAGATCTAATTTCATTCTTAAGATCTTTAGATGGACAGATTAAATACCATTTGTTTGTAAGCATATTAAAAACTCCGAATCATTGTCATGCCGATTTTATTTAACAAAAAGAAGTTCTCCTTTAGTTAAAGTATAAAATAAACCTACTATTTTTATCTCACCATTTTCTTCCATTTCTTTTAAAATTGGGCTTTTCTGTTTAATTGTAGAAATTGCATGTTTTACATTGTTTTCAGAAACGAGTTTTACGTATTCTTCATTTTTTGAAGTCTTTACACCATTGTAGTTTTGGCTCATTTGTACAGCAGGTTTTATTTTTGAAAGCGTTTTAGTCAAGTTTCCTAATTTAACTTTATCTATTGCTCCAATAATTGCTCCACAATGTTGATGCCCCATTATTATAACTAATTTTGCACCTGCAACTTTACAAGCAAATTCCAAACTACCCAATAAATCATCATTTACGAAATTACCAGCAACTCGACCAACAAAAATATCTCCAATTCCTTGATCAAAAACATCTTCAACTGGAACCCTGCTATCAAGACAGCTAATTACAACCGCTTTGGGATATTGACCAAATGCAGATAAACGTATTTGCTGGGAGTGATCTCGTTTTGTTAAGTTATTCGTTCTAAATCGTTCATTTCCATCAATGAATTCTTGAAGTATTTGAGATGGCGTTAGTTTAGCACGTTCCTCAGCGCTTAGAACTTTTCGGACTAATTCATTTGGCTTTCTTTTGTTATTCGGTGAATTATTCTTATTAGTTTTCATAATGTGTCTTTCAATAAATTAATAATTATTTTTAAAACCTGTGTCTAAGTCTAATGTTAAAGTCTATTTTGGCTAAGTTCTTTTTTTAGCCAAGTTAAACCATTTCCTATATTATCAAATAGCTGGTTTTCTTTAATTAAATTTGGAATTATACCAATTGACCGAAGCATATCTGAAGGTTGACTTTGTAATCCAATAAGGATTACATTCAATTCTCTTTTATTTAAGTCAAAAAGAGTTTCTTCCAGTGCATATAAACCTGTTTGATCAACATAAGGAACCCGGTCCATTCTAATAATCAATACTTTTATTTTGGGGTCAATCTCTTTAAAAAGTTTTTGAAAATGTGAAGTAAATCCAAAAAATAATGGTCCATATAAATGCTTAACATAAATTTTGTCTTTGAATTGATCGAACAACAATCGTTCATCATCCCAAGGGTGTTCTCCATTAATTTCACTAAGAGTAGAACCTGTTGTACTTTTTTCTGCTATATCACCTGAACGCTTCATAAAGAGGACCGAGGCTAAAATAACACCTGCAGCAACAGCATAAATAAGACTTCCAAAAGTGGTAATCAACAAAACCATAATCAGTACAATAGCATCAGCTCTAGGAACGCGCAATAAATGCTTAAAGCCTTTGATGTCAATAATGTTGAAGCCAACGGGAATAAGTATTCCAGCTAAAACTGGTATTGGAATAAATGCAGCTACCTTTCCTAAACCCAGAAGCACCAATAATAAAAATAACCCATGAACTACTCCAGAAAGACGTGTTTTTCCACCTGCGTTAATGTTAACTACTGTTCCTTTGGTGGCCCCGGCTCCTGGTATTCCACCAATCAAACCGGCAACCGCATTGCCAATACCCTGTCCAATCAATTCACGATTACTATTGTGTTTTGTTTTTGTAATATTATCGGCAATTACAGATGTTAGTAATGAATCAATTGAACCTAACACAGCTAATACTAGTGCATATTCTAAAATTATCATGTAAGCTTCTGAATCAATATTTAGAATACCATTAATTTGTAAGGATGGCAATCCTGATGGTATATCTCCAATAAGTGGAACATTCAAGTTAAACAAGTAAGCAACCAGCGAAGCTATAATAAGCGCTATAAGTGTGCTGGGAATGATATTAGTAATTTTGGGGAATATATAAAATATTAAAACCGTTAACCCCCCAATCCCTATAGCTGCTATATTAAATTCTGAAAATAAACGTGAGATGTCTGTTACAACTCCCAAAGTGGATGATGGAGAGGGTATTCCCGCAAATGGATAAATTTGGAGTAAAATAATAATGAGCCCGACACCACTCATAAATCCTGAAATTACTGGATACGGGAAATATTTAATATAACTACCAACATTTAACAATCCTAAAAAGATTTGAAATAGTCCAGCAAGAAAAAAAGTGGCGACAATTATATTCATTGCATTTTCAAGATTGCCAGTAAAATTAATTGCGACAGTAACAAGCGTGGCAGAAACAACTGTCATTGGGCCTGTAGGTCCACTTGCTTGTGTTGCGGTACCACCAAAAGCCGCAGCCAAAATACCAACCACTATTGCTCCATATAGCCCTGCAATAGCACCCATTCCAGATTGTACACCAAATGCTAATGCTAAAGGCAAAGCTACTATTCCTGCAACAAGTCCACCGGTAAGATCGCCTTTTAGGTTTTTAAAATCATAATATTTTGATATCATAGAAATCGGTTGTTTTTAAAGAATAAGATACAAATCAATAGATCAAAGTTACCGCACAAAATATTGCCTAAACATTCTCTAGCATTGATTTGGCTCATTAGTGCTTACTAATTGCCTACTATGAAGATTCAGATAAATAATAAAAATAAACATAATCTGCTTTTATCTACCTCATCAATGAAACGAATTAGCAGTTTGATTGAAATAACAATTATTAATTAAAATGAACTTTTATTTGTTATCATCTTTTCAAAAAGTGATGTAGAAATTATTAATAATGCATACCCAAAGAAAAAATCTTCAATTGGAATTGTAAAAATTCTAAATCCAATTGATAAATTTCATCATAAGTCACAATTGGTCGCCAAGTTAAATAGCCGTTAAAAATTAAAGTAAAAAATGAAACAAATAAAAAGTAAATCAAAAATGTTTTTGTCGTAAATATTTTTGCGCCCCAAATTGTATCAAACAAAATTGATAATGCAAAAAATATTGAAGCAATTGCAGTGTACTCTTTACCATAAAGTGAAGTAAATAATTCCAATAAGTAAAAAAGTAATAGCTGTAAAAAATTCTACAAATCTATTTTTTTGTTTGTTATTAAGACTATATTCCTTAGAGAAAATTTTTTTACCATTTGCCACGTA
The DNA here is from genome assembly GCA_963704835.1 of uncultured Ignavibacteriales bacterium. Classification (GTDB taxonomy): domain Bacteria; phylum Bacteroidota; class Ignavibacteria; order Ignavibacteriales; family Melioribacteraceae. Next base: position 13,639 of record CAVPHW010000013.1, read on the forward strand.
AATAAACATGCATAGGGAACAGTAAAAAAGAACATTATTTCTTCAAATGGGAATCCAAAAATTCTAAATCCTAATGTATATTCCTCTGCAAAAAACCAATGACGGTTTGTTACTGATGTATCCCAAATAAGAAAAGGAATTGCAGAAATAATAATTGTTAAAAGAGCTTACTTCCAATGATTTAAGAAATAAAACTTTTTTAAAGAACCAAAAAATAATGGTCCGGATAAAACAATAATATTAAAAATTAAATATTCGTATTTCACTTTCTGTTATGTCAATTTTAGGACTTTCACTTTAAAATAACATTTAATCAATAAATATAATTTATAGATATTAGATATTCGAACTCGCTTACTCATCAATTGTTTAACATCCATTCTTTTTATTTTTTTAAATAGCATTAAATAATAAAGATATGCAGAATAAACGCCAAGTTTTACTCCAATTGGTAGTTTTTTAATTCCCAAATATGCTTCATGAAATTCATTTATCAATTTCTGATTCTAATTGTTGTTTGTTGGTATTATTAATTAGCATTTCATGGTGAACACCAGGAAGATATATTCTGCTTCGATCTTCCAAGATCACTTTTTATATCTCTTAGAAAATTTACTTTTTGAAATGCTGAACCTAGCATTCGTGCAGATTCTTTTAACTCTTCATACTTTTCTTTATTTCCACCGACAAAAATATTTAGACACATTAATCCAACAACTTCTGCAGAACCATAAATATAATCATCATAATTATTTCTATCATGCGATGTTTCTTCTAAATCCATTTCCATACTTTTTAGAAATGCATCAATTAAATCATGACCAATATTATATTCATTTACAACTTTTTGAAATGAATGAATAATTGGATTTGTTGAAATTCCATGTTCAATTGCTTCGTAAGTATCTTCTTTAAATTTGTTTAGTAAATATTTTTTATCTGAATCTAAAAATGTATCAACAATTTCATCTGCAACTCTTACCCAGCCATAAATTGAATAAATTGGATCTCTATATTCAGGTGCAAATGCTTTAATTCCCCAACTGAATGAAGTGCTGTAAGCAACAGTTAATTTCTTGCTTAATTTTGCACATGTATTTTCATAATGTTTAAAAGTCATTGTTTATCCTCTCAGTTACTAGTTTGGAACTAATTACTACCATTGGCAAACCAGTGCCAGGTGTTGTTGAAGCACCAACATAATAAAGATTTGAAAAATGCTCATCTTTGTTTTTTGGTCTATATGCACCAACCTGATTTAGATCATGAGCTAAACCTAATCCAGAACCTCTGTATAGATTAAAAGATTGTTCCCAATCAATTGGTGTTTTAATTGTTTTTGTAATTGTATTAGCGTTTAATATCAAAACCAATTCTTTCTGATAAATCAGAAATTATATTATTTGCTAAATCTTCTTTATCATCCCAATTACTTTTGTATCTTAAATCGGGAACGGGACAAAGAATAAAAATATTTTCACAACCTTCCGGGGCACAGTTACTATCAGATTTGGTTGAAACATTTACATAATAGTATGGTTTCTTGGGACTAATAGAAGATGTAAAAATTGTATCAGCATAATCTTTAAAATTACTTCCTAAGAAATAATTATGATGTATAAGACCATCAATATTACCTTTTACTCCCAAATAAATTGTGAATGGTGAAAGAGTCCAATGCATTTTATCTAATTTTGTTTCACTGAATTTTTCTCTTCTTAAGTACATTTCCCTCTAAAGGAAGCAGCATCAGAATTACTAACAAAAATATCTGCATTCCATCTTTTACCATTTTGATCAACAACTTCAGAAAGTCGTCCATTGTTATTGCCAATACCAACAATTTCAGTATTATAATGGAACTCAACTCCACGTTCAATTAAAATATCCACTATTGATTTTACAATATTGTACATTCCTCCATTAACACTCCAATATCCATTGTGGCGCATCTCAGTATAACTAAGCAAAGAATAAATTGATGGTGTTTGAAATGGAGTTGAGCCTAAAAAGAATGCAACCAAAGAAAAAATAATTTTTATTTCATCTGAGGAAAATGTTTTATCAAGTTCCTGCCACATTGTTCTAAATAAATAAGGAATATGTTTAAAGGGAACTTTAGACATTTTATAAAAATAATCAATCATTCCTTTGTAATTTGATTGAACTACTTGTTGTTCAGTATCATGAAAAAAATCACCGGCTCTGCTTAAATATTTATCTAATTTTTCAGCAAGATTTGGTTCAACATTTTTAAACTCTTCTTCAAGCTTTTTTAAGATCCTTAAAAATTTTATATGGTTCCTTTTTATTTTCAAAGAAAACTTGATAAATTGGATCAAGTTCTTTCATTTTAATAGGATTTTCTACTCCAGCATCTTTAAATAAATTATCAAATTCGTAAGTCATACTCATAAAAGATGGACCCATATCAAATGTGAATCCATCTTTCTTAAGTATATTTAAGTCTTCCACCAGGAGTTTCGTACTTTTCAAGGATAGTAATTTTATTATTACTATCCTTTGAAAGTCTTAATGCTGTTGATAAACCACCTAAACCTGATCCAATAATTGTTATTTTTTTCATATATTTTATTTTAATAAGTTCATTTTTCTTACTTGAGTAAAATTACCAGCAGTAATTTGATAAATATATGTACCACTAGCTAAATTTGAAGCATCAAAATCAAATGATAAAATCCAGCAGCTAAATTATTATTTATTAGTGTTGCAATTTCGCTTCCAAGAATATTATATATTTTCAAAGAAACATTTTGCGAACTTAGGTATTGTAAAACTAATTGTAGTAGCCGGATTAAATGGATTTGGATAATTTTGACTTAAAGAATAATTATCCGGTACAACATTAAAATCTATCTTTCTAATATCAGTAATTATTGAAGGAAAAGCAACTACTGTTCCATTTGCTAAAGCAGCAAAAATACCAAAAGCTTCACCATTTTGGTTAGCAGAAGGATCTAAGAAACCAGAAGCAAATACAACAGCAGAACCACCAGCTAAACCACTTAAATCAGCAGTAAAAGAAGCAACAATGGTTTCATTATCACTTCAGCTGGAGTTACATCTAAAATGTATGAACCAGCAGGAACTTCAATATAATCAGTAATATGCAGTATAAGCAGCATTATCAACTAAAGTAGCAACATCTCTTGCAATTACATCAACTGTTGGTGCATCTGTAGCACCATGCAATACAAAGAATTCAACATTATCACTCATTGCCATCTTCTCTAGCCATAGGTTTTACTAAAAGTTCAAAACCAGTACTTAACTTCATCTGGATTAGCAGCATAACTAGAAGGATCAAGAACACCATTAGCAAACACAACATATTTTTCCATATCAGCTAATTCACCAACTGGAATAGTTGCAATTACACCATCAGTTTCACTAGTTGAAGTTGGAGCAGCAATAATAACACTTAAATCATCACCAGCAGGAACATCAACAAACGGAGTAGCAGTTCTGAAAGCAAAATCATCTAACTTTACAACTAAGTGAATTTGTAACTGTATTCCATAAATAAATATCAACAGAAGCAGCAGCAACATCAGCAGCATTGTGAATTACTTGTAATCTTGCTTGAGGAACATAAGCTGGAAATTCAACAACAGTACCATCAGCTAAAGCAGCAATAAATTCCAAAAGCAGCACCATTTTGGTTAGCAGAAGGATCTAAGAATCCAGAAGCAAAAACAACTGCAGAACCACCAGCTAAACCACTTAAGTCAGCCGTAAAAGAAGCAACTATTGTTTCATTATGCTTCAGCAGGAGTAACATCCAAAATATAAGAAGCAGCAGGAACTTCAATATAATCAGTGATATGCAGTGTAAGCAGCATTATCAACTAAAGTAGCAACATCTCTAGCAATTACATCAACAGTTGGAGCATCAGTAGCACCATGCAGTACAAAGAATTCAACATTATCACTCATAGCCATTTCTCTAGCCATAGGTTTAACTAAAAGTTCAAAAGCAGTGCTAACTCCATCTGGATTAGCTGCATAACTTGAAGGATCAAGAACACCATTAGCAAACACAACATATTTTTCCATATCAGCTAATTGACCAACTGGAATAGTAGCAATTACATGCATCAGTATGGACCAGTTGAAGTTGGACCAGCAATAACTACACTTAAATCTACACCAGCAGGCACATCAACAAAAGGAGATGCAGCTCTAAAAGCAAAATCATCTAATTTTACTAACTAACCAGTTTGTATCATATTCCATAAATAAATATCAACAGAAGCAGCAGCAACATCAGCTGCATTGTGAATTACTTGCAATCTAGCTTGAGGAACATAAGCTGGAAATTCAACTACAGTTCCATCAGCTAAAGCAGCAAAAATACCAAAAGCTTCACCATTTTGGTTAGCAGAAGGATCTAAGAACCCAGAAGCAAAAACAACAGCAGAACCACCAGCTAAACCACTTAAGTCAGCAGTAAAAGAAGCAACTATTGTTTCATTATGCTTCAGCTGGAGTTACATCTAAAATATATGATGAAGCAGGAACTTCAATATAATCTGTGATATGCAGTGTAAGCAGCATTATTAACTAAAGTAGCAACATCTCTAGCAATTACATCAACAGTAGGTGCATCAGTAGCACCATGCAAGAACAAAGAATTCAACATTATCACTCATTGCCATCTTCTCTAGCCATAGGTTTTACTAAAAATTCAAAACCAGTACTTACACCATCTGGATTTGCCGCATAACTTGATGGATCAAGAACGCCATTTGCAAAAACAACATATTTTTCCATATCAGCAAGTTGACCAACTGGAATTGTAGCAATAACATCATCAGTATCGGACCAGTTGATGTCAGGACCAGCAATAATAACATCTAAATCAATCACCAGCAGGAACATCAACAAAAGGAGTTGCAGCTCTAAAAGCAAAATCATCTAATTTTATAACTAGAGTATTGATCTGTCATTCCATAAGATAAATATCTACTGAAGCGGCAGCAGGATCAGCGGCATTGTGTATTACTTGTAATCTTGCGGTTTGTGCATTTATAGTTCCTGCAAAAAACAGAGATAAAAATACTGTAAAAATTCTTTGATATATTTTTTTAAACATTTTTCACTCCATTATTTTTATTTAAAATTTTATCTAAATTCTTTTTTCTGTAATTGAAAATCTCTTCAACTCTTTTTTTAATAAATAATTTGTTTATTATTTTTCTTAAAAAAGAGGGGAAGAGGTCATAATCAACAGTATCTATTATCTTCGTCTTATTACCTATTTCAATAAATTCATGAGTATGTTCCCACTTTTTGTATGGTCCAAATTTTTGAATATCTTGAAACTTAAATGGTGGATCATAAATCGTTATAAGTGTTTTCCAAGGAAATCTTATTAATCCTAAGTCTAATTGTATATTCAAAAATTGCTCCTTCTTTCATTACTAAAGGTTTAGGAGTTTTAATTTTGAACCCTAGATTAGTTGGAGTAATCTTTTCAAGATTTTCAGGGTTTTCAAAAAATGAAAAAACTTCTTTAATTGGTTTATCTATTATTTGTATTGTTTTATATTGGAACATTTTATTATAATCCTGAGCCTTGCATTTTCAGCAAGGCTCTGATAAATTTATTTAGATTCTGGAATTAGAACTGTATCGATTATGTGAATTACACCATTTGATGCTTTTACATCTGCAGTTGTAACTTGAGATTTATTGATAAAAACTTTACCATCAACAACACTTACCATTACATCATTTTTAGAGATTGTTGTAGCTTTGTCTAACTTTACTACATCACTTGCCATTACATTTCCGCTTACTACATGATATAAAAGAATGTTTGTAAGTGCTTTTTTATCTTTTAATAAAGATTCTACAGTACCTTCTGGCAATTTTGCAAAAGCTTCATCTGTTGGAGCAAAAACTGTAAAGGGACCTTCGCCTTGTAAAGTTTCAACTAAACCAGCTTCTGTTAATGCGGTTGCTAATGTATTAAAAGTCCCAGCTTCTAAAGCTATTGTAACTATGTCTTTCTTTGCTTTTGATACTTCTTTTTTATCTTTGGCAATTAGTGTGCTAGCAAAAAAAGTGAGTGTTAAAGTTAATAATGTTGCTAATGCGATTTTATTTATTGTCTGTGTCATTTTATTATCCTTTTTATTTTATTTGTTTTTGTTTTACTTGTTTTTTATTTGTTTACAATTATTTCTGCACCTAAGGCTTGATTTCCTGTTCCACCAACAAAACCTTTAGCGAATACAGTGTAGATATTTCCATTAGCTACTGATATTCCAGGAAGTTCCAATACTACTGTGCTCGTTCCGGCTAATCTTACTTGCAAATTATAGCTGGCAGCTGGTAATGGTGTAAAGCTTGAATATTCTTTAAATTTATAATTTCCGAATACTACTGTTCCATCTGTTAAGGTAATATCTACTGCAGGAGCATCTGGTGATAAGTGAATAAATCTTACATGTGAATTTCCAGCAGCTGGAGAAGTTAAATCATCTTCTATTACAATTGGTGCTAAGTTTGCAACAGCTCCAACAGCAAAAACTGAATAATTTTTATTTCCCACTATTGGTAAATCAGCTTGAATCACAGTTGTTGATGTTCCGGTTACATTAACTTTAATATTTCTTGTTCCTTCTTCTACTTCAATATATCCAGTATTGTTAGGATATGTTAAATTAGCTCCGGCTAGATCATTATCTACTAATAAGTCAACTCCTGGTGCGTCTGGTGAAGCATGCACAACTTTTACATTTGCGTTCTGAGTAGATGGTGTTGTTGGGTTATCATCATCAGAACATCCAAAGAAAAGAATTGAAGATGTTATTAGTATTGCTGTTAGTTTAACTAGTTTGTTTTTCATGGTATTCTCCATTTATGATTAGTTATAAAAGATTACTTGGTTATTTATTATTTTTTTTGTTTCGCCTACTAAAAACCCAAAAACAGAAATATTCTTTGTTAAAATTTTATCTTTTTGTTTTTCAAGAAATCCCAACTCAATTTCTCCATCTTTGTAAATTGTTAAGTAAATTCAAATATTATATGTTTTAAGAGCTGTATTCATTTTCTTTGTCTAGTTATTGTCTACGCAAATATATACATTTGTCTATGATTTGTCAAGTAAAATCGTAAAATAAATTAAATTCTTTCTTTTACAGTAAAATATTATTGACAAAAGCTAGACAATTATCTATATTTAGGTATGGAAAATACAAATACATATCCAATTAAGGTAGTATCTAACCTAACCGGTCTTACTATTCATGTTATAAGAGCTTGGGAAAAAAGATACAATGTTGTAGTACCAGAAAGAACGGATACTAATAGAAGAGTATATTCTCAATCTGATGTAGAGAAACTAAAACTTTTATCTCAAGTTTCAGAGAAAGGTTATGCAATTGGAACTATTGCACACTATACTATAGAAGAGTTGCGAAATATTGTAGGCAAAAGCGAAAGCAATAAAATAGAATTAGTCGAAGAGAAGAAACAAACTGAATCAGCTGAAGCTGTAAGTCTTTATTTGTCAAAGGCTATAAACGCTGTCGAACTTCTTGATGCTAAGAATCTTGAGAAAGAATTATATAGAGCATTGGTTGATTTATCTCAGCCAAAATTTATTAAGGAAGTTATTACGCCTTTACTAGAAAGAATTGGAGATATGTGGAAGAATGGTGATATCAGAATAGTTAATGAGCATATCTCAAGTTCAGTTATTAGAAAAATTCTAACCTCATTAATTGATAATAATTCTGTACCCACAAATGCGCCTTCTATTTTAATTGCTACACCTAGAGGTCAACTTCATGAATTAGGTGCTTTAATTATTGGAGTTCTAGCATCATCTGATGGTTGGAAAGTAACTTATATGGGTCCAGATTTACCGGGAGAAGAAATTGCTGCAGCAATTGAAAAGTTGCATCCTAAGATTGTTGCATTAAGCATAATTTATCCAAGTGATGATTTTACTTTAGATAGAGAAATGGTAAAGTTGAAAAATCTTCTTAACAATGGCACTAAAATTATTGCTGGCGGAAGAAGTGCCATTTCTTACAAAGCTACATTAAAATCAATGGGTGCAAAAATTATTAATAATTTGGATGAATTTAGAGAAGAATTAGAGAAAAGTAGACTATAGAATTATAAATAAAAGTTTGATTTGTGAATCACTTTAGTAATTAAAAGGACAAAGAATCTCAATAATGAAGAAAAATAGATTTGATAGTAAAGTAGTGATTGTGATTGGAGCTACAGGCGGCATTGGCGAAGCAGTTTGTAAGAGATTAGCTGAAGAAGAAGCAAAATTAATATTATTTTCAAGAAATGGTGAAAAATTGAAAAACCTTAAAATTGCAGCTAAGATCCGAATTCGATTATTGTTAAAGGCGATGCAACTAATTATAATGATTTGGAAAATGCAGTAAAATTAGGAATTGAGAAATTTGGCAAAGATTGACTCACTTATTCATGCAGTTGGTTCAATAGTTTTAAAACCAATTCATAATACAGATGAAGAAACTTTTAGAAATATTCTTGAACTAAATTTAATTTCACCTTTTCTTGCAATAAAATCTGTAATTAAAAATATGATGAATAATAAAAGCGGTAGTATTGTTGTAATTTCCTCAGTTGCAGGTTCAAAAGGTTTAATAAATCATGAAGCAATAAGTGCTGCAAAAGGCGGACTTGAATCAATGATCCGTTCAGCTTCAGTTACTTATGCAAAAAGAGGAATTAGATTTAACGGTGTTGCTCTTGGATTAGTTGATACACCTCTAGCAAAATTTTTAACTGAAAATGAAATTTCGAGAAAAGCTTCAGAATCACTTCATCCAATGGGCAGAATTGGAAAACCAGAAGATGTAGTTGAAGCAATACTTTATTTAGCTTCAGATGATTCATCATGGGTAACAGGAACAATAATTCCAATTGATGGCGGAATGAAAGCAAACTAGAAAAATTGTAAATGAAAAATTTAGAAAAATATGATGTAGTAATAATTGGTGCAGGAATTAGTGGTATTACTGCAGGCAAGTTCCTGTCTAAAAATGGCTTTTCAGTAAAAATTTTGGATAAAGGAAAAGCAATTGGCGGAAGATTAGCTACTCGAAGAATAGAGTTTGAAAACAAAAAGCTGCAAATTGATTACGGCTGCAAATATGTTGAAGCTCATAGTTATGAATTTAGTCAAGAACTAGTAGAATTAATTAAAAACGACAAGATTAAAAAATGGAAAACTACTAACAAGAATACATTTCTTGATCAATTGGAAAACAATTTAAAATTTATCGGTAGACAAAGTATGAGACAAATTGCCATTGAGTTATCTAAAGACTTGATATTAGTAATAATGTTAAAGTAATAAAAATAGAATATAAAAATGGTGCTTGGAATATAATAGATAATAATAATCGTTTAATTAATTCAGAATCTATCATTTTAACAATGCCTGTGCCGCAATCTTTAGAGCTAATTAATAACTCAAAGCTAGAAATACCCGCTGACATAACTAATAATTTAGAAAAAGTTGAATATGCGAGGAGCATAGCTGGAATTCTTATTCTGGAAAATAAAAGTAATATTAAAAATGAAGGCGGATTAAAATTTGAAGATGGTCCAATTTCATTTATTACCGATAATAACCTAAAAGGTGTAAATAGTGGTCTAACAGCAGTTACTGTTGAAATGGCAAATAATTTTAGTATTGAAAACTGGGATAAATCGGATGAGGATATTATTAAACTTATAATTGATGCTTCAGAGGAATATCTTAATTCGAAAGTTCTAAAATCCCAAATTCATAAATGGAGATATAGTACACCTCTGAGGAGTTATCCTAAAAATTTCGAAGTAATTGATTCACCGGGTTCATTGTACTTTGCTGGTGATGCATTCTTGGGCTCTAATGTTGAATCTGCTTATTTATCAGGACTTTCAGCCGCAAAAAATTTGTATCATAAATATTCTTTCCAAGTAAGCAAGGTTGAAATCTGATGAAAATTTTACTAACCGGCGCAACAGGATATATTGGCAAAAGACTTCTTCCGCACTTACTGGAAGCCGGACATACAGTAGTATGTTTAGTTAGAGATCCGCGTAGGGTTCAAGGAAAATATTCAGAAAATGAAAATGTAACTTTAATTAAAGCAGATTTATTAGATGAAAAAAGTCTTGAAAAAATTCCAGTTGACATAGATATTGCATATTATTTTGTTCACTCAATGGGTGCATCAAGTGAGAGTTTTGCAGAGCTTAGAAGAGAAACTCAGCAGAAAATTTTGTAAATGCAATTAACAGAACTACAGGCAAAACAAATTATTTACTTGAGCGGAATAATAAATAATGAGCAGAAACTCTCCAAGCATCTTAGTTCAAGATTAAATGTAGAGAGAATTTTACAAACTGCTAAAGCAAATACTACAATATTGCGAGCTGCAATTATAATAGGTTCAGGTAGCGGCTCGTTTGAAATTATTAGAGATTTAGCAGAGAAACTTCCTGTTATGGTTACACCTAAATGGCTTAAAACCAAGTGCCAACCAATTGCAGTTAAAAATGTAGTAGAATATTTGTTGGGAGTTATAGAAAAGCCTAGTTCATTTAATAAAATTTTTGATATTGGCGGACCCGATATTTTAACGTACAAAGAAATGCTACTTGGTTATGCTGAAGTAAGAGGATTAAAAAGATTTATTATTACAGTTCCGGTTTTAACACCACGACTCTCATCGTATTGGCTTTACTTTGTGACTTCAACAAATTTTTCACTTGCGCGAAGTCTTGTAGATAGTATGAAAAATGAAGTTGTCTGTAATATTATATGGAATTGAAAAGATTGTAGATATCAAATTATATGGATATAAAGAAGCAATTGAAAGAGCATTTAAAGTAATTGATTCTAACCAAGTGCCTTCTAGCTGGATTGATGCAGCAAGCACAGGTAATTTGAAACAAGACTTTTTAGATAAAATTGAAGTTCCAACGTATGGATGTCTCACTGATGAAAGGAATGTTAATTATAATATTGAATCTGAAAGAGTGAAGAAAAACATTTGGGAAATTGGTGGAGATAATGGCTGGTATTTTTGGAATTGGTCATGGGCATTGAGAGGATTTATTGATAAGATTGTTGGAGGAGTTGGTTTAAGACGCGGAAGAAGAAGTCCTAAAGAATTAAAACCAGGTGATGCGTTAGATTGGTGGAGAGTTATTCTTGCCGATAGAAATATTGGACGATTAATTTTGTATGCTGAAATGAAAGTCCCTGGAGAAGCTTGGTTAGAACTTGAAGTTGATGAAAAGAATAAAACTTTTTCTCAAAAAGCTACTTTTCGACCAAATGGATTACTAGGAAGACTTTATTGGTATTCTCTTTTACCAATTCACAAAATAATTTTTAATGGAATGGCAAAACAAATAATTACTCGATAAAAAAAGGAAAACAAAATGAATTTATTAACACTCGCAATATCAGCTGCAGCATCTTTGTTTGGAGATTCTGCAACGATCAATGCAAATACAAATGTTTATGATATATCAGTAAAAGATATAAACCAGAATGAAGTAAAACTATCTGATTACAGAGGTAAAGTATTACTAATAGTAAATGTTGCAAGTAAATGTGGATTTACAAAACAATACGATGGATTGCAGGAAATTTATGAAAAATATAAAGATCAAGGATTTGAAGTTCTTGGTTTTCCCTGCAATGATTTTGGTGGTCAGGAACCAGGAACAAATAAGGAAATTGCAGAGTTTTGCTCTCTAAATTTTAATGTCACTTTTCCAATGTTTGATAAGGTTAAAGTATTAGGTGATGATAAACATCCTTTATTTGATATTTTAACAAACAATTCCAAAACCGGTAAGTCAGATATAAAATGGAATTTTGAAAAGTTTATTATTGATAAAGAGGGAAATGTTGTTGATCGTTTTAGAAGTATAACTAAACCAGACAGTAAAAAAATAACTTCACTAATTGAAGAAGAACTGAGGAAGTAAAATGCTAGCAATAATCTTTTTTATTTTAAGTGGATTAATTATGAATAATGAAAAGCAAATATTTGATTTTAATTCTCCAGAAACTTCGGGGGAATGGAGAATTATAAATGATGTTGTAATGGGCGGAGTTTCTAAAAGCAGTATGAAATTAGGGACAGATGGATCGGCAAAATTTAGCGGTACTTTATCTTCTGATAATAACGGAGGATTTGCATCAGTTAGAGCTTATGTTGAGAATAGTGATTTAGACAATTTTACTGGAGTTGCAATAAAAGCAAAGGGTGATGGAAATATTTATAATCTAAGATTTCGAACAGATAATAATTATGACGGTGTCTCATATCAAGCAAAATTTAAAGCTGATGATTCAGAATGGATTGAATACAAAATTCCATTTAAAGATTTTGTCCCAACTTACAGGGGAAGAACTGTTCCAAATAAGCCAGAGTTAAAGTCTGAAGATATTAAGCAAATTGGGATCCTTATTGCTGATGAACAATGGGGAGACTTTGAACTAAATGTTAAATGGGTAAAATTTTATTAAAAAACATTAAATGTGAGATAAAAAAATGAAACGAATTCTGATGATCATAATGATTGCAGCTTTGTTAGTAGGTTGTGCAACAACATACACAAATAGAAATCCAGTTGGTGAAATGTTTCCTAATGTAAGCGGCGAATCATTAGAGCAAAAAGAAATCCAAATGCCCGAATATTTTAAGGGTAATCAGACTGTTTTACTAATTGGATATAAGCAAGATAGTCAGTTTGATATTGATCGTTGGCTTATTGGTTTAGACATGACTGAAACAAAAGTAAAAGTTTTTGAGTTGCCGACAATTCAAGGAATGTTACCGAGAATGTTTTCAACATTTATTGACAATGGAATGAGGAAGGGGATACCCAAAGAACTTTGGGGTGGAGTAATAACTATTTATGCAGATGGAGATATGATTCAAGAGTTTACCGGCAATGAGAATCCGAATAACACCAGGGTTATTTTACTTAATGAAGAAGGGAAAGTAATATATTTCTATGACCGAGGTTTTGGAGTTCCAGCATTAAATGATTTGAGGAAAATAATTAATGAATAAGATTAACTAAAGAAATAACTAGTAAAAAATATTATTGTTACGCTATTTGCATTTCCAAAAAATATATAATAATAAGATGTATTATCCCCGTATATTTATACTTATTAAAAACTAAAATAGAAGAATATGAAAACAATAGAAGAAATAGATAAAATTATATATGATAAATTCGGCATGAATGCCGGATATGTAGCAGATCAATTTGAAAAATACAATCAAGACAAAAACTCTGTTGATGATTATTGGAAGTTGTTTTTTACCAGTTTGAATTCTAGATGGCAATGCCTCCCTAAAACCTGTTGAAACTGTTCCTCGAAAATCAGATAAAACAAACATTGAACCTATATTATTTGAGGGTGAAAATATTGAACAAATTTTAGGAGTTGGAGCCCGAATTATTGAAAATATGGAAAGCAGTCTTGCTATTCCAACAGCTACATCCTTAAGAGCTATATCTGTAAAGTTGTTAGAAGAAAATAGAAGAATTATTAATCACCATCTTAAAAGATTAAATAGAGGGAAGATCTCATTCTCTCACATTGTTGCTTATGCAGTAGTAAGGGCTTTAAAAGGTTTTCCTTCTCTAAATTATGCGTTTACAAACATTAATAACAAACCACACTTATTAAAGAAAGAATTTGTCAATTTAGGCATAGCAGTTGATTTGATAAAGAAAAGTGGTGAAAGATCACTAATAGTTCCAAATATTAAAAAAGCATGTCAGAAAAACTTTTCCGAATTCTGTGATGCTTATGATGAAATGGTATCCAAATCTCGTAAAGGAAAGATAGAGCCGGATGATTTTCAAGGAACGACTATTTCATTAACAAATCCCGGTGGAATAGGTACAGTTTCATCTACTACCTCGACTAATGAACGGACAAGGATGTATAATAGCGATTGGAGCAATTGATTATCCATCTGAATTTAAGGCTATGCAGCAAAGCTCATTAGCTGAACTTGGAATTGGAAAGGTGATGAATATTACAAATACTTACGATCACCGAATTATTCAGGGGGCTGAATCTGGATATTTTCTTAATGAAATTGATGAACTTCTTAGAGGAAATAAAGGATTCTATGGTGAACTATTTAATGATCTTCAAATTCCTCAATTACCGGTTTCATGGGATGTTGATAATAAAGGAAACACTTTTGCTAATGGTCACGATAATGAATTTATTGAAAAACAAGCAAAGTACCATTATTAGTTAATATCTATAGAGTGAGGGGGCACTTACTTGCAAATTTAAATCCTTTATCAATCAGAAAAGATTATTACAGCGAACTTGACCCAAGTGAATACGGATTTACAATTTGGGATTATGATCGCCAATTTGTAAGCAACATCAAAGGTTACGAGAAGGCTACACTACGAGAAATACTTGATGTAATTAGACAAACTTATTGTGAAATGGTCGGTGCTGAATTTATGCATATTCAGCATCCTGAAGAGAAACAATGGCTGATGGAAAAAATGGAGATTGTTCTTAATAAGCCGAACTTTGACAATGAGCTGAAAGCCAGAATTTTGGAAAAATTAATAATTGCAGAGGGATTTGAACATTTTCTGCATACTAGATATTTAGGCCATAAAAGATTCTCTCTAGAGGGCTCTGAAACAGTTTTACCAGTTTTAGATTACCTTTTAAACTTAGCTGCTGATGATAATGTAGATGAGATAGTTTTGGGAATGGCACATAGAGGGAGACTGAATGTACTGGCAAATATAATTGGTAAAAGTTACAAAATGATTTTTTCGGAATTTGATGATGATAATTCTGAGAGACCTCAGGGAACAGGTGATGTAAAATATCATCTAGGTGCTTCCGGTATGTACCAGACTTTTAATGAAAAGAAAATTAAGGTATCACTTGCTTCAAATCCAAGTCACCTTGAATTTGTTGATCCTGTTGTTGAAGGTGTAGTTAGAGCAAAACAAATCAGAAACAAAGATTTAAAAAAAAATAAAATAATACCTTTGCTTATACATGGTGACGCAGCTTTTGCTGGTCAGGGTATTGTTGCAGAAACTCTAAATTTTTCACAATTGAAAGGTTATAGAACTGGTGGGACAATTCACATTATTATAAATAATCAAATTGGATTTACTACTACACCTGAGGATGCGAGATCTTCTCCTTATGCAACCGATGTTGCAAAAATGGTGCAAGCTCCAATATTTCATGTAAATGGTGATGATCCAGAGGCATCGCTTTGGGTCACTAAGCTTGCGTTTGAGTATAGACAAAAATTTAATAAGGATGTGGTAATTGATTTATTCGGATATAGGAGACATGGCCATAATGAGGGAGATGATCCAATTTATACTCAACCAATTATGTACAAAAAGATAAAAACGCATCCATCAGTAAAAATGATTTATTCCGATAAGCTAATTTCTGAAGCGATTATAACTAAAGAAAAAGTTGAATCACTTGATAAAGAGATTTTCAAGAAGCTGGATGAAGCAAGAGAGAATACAAACGAATTGAAAGAAGTATTTACACCTGATAGACCATTAGCTTATCCAATCTCAAAACTTAATAAAATACGAAAGAGAGAAAAAACATCAATATCTAAAAACATAATAAATAAGATTGTTGATGGAATTACGACCTTACCAAATGGGTTCGATTTTAATCCAAAAATAAAAAGGACACTTTTAAAAGAAAAGAAATAATAAAGACAGAGGGTAATATTGATTGGTCTTTTGCCGAGGCATTAGCTTTCGGTTCACTGCTCCTGGATGGATTTCCAGTAAGATTAAGCGGACAGGATAGTGCAAGGGGCACATTCAGTCAAAGACATTTAATTCTAACTGATATGACCTCTGGAGATGAAATAATCCCCTTAAACAGTATTTCTGAAGGTCAGGCAATGATTGAACCTTTAGATAGTTTCTTGTCTGAAAATGGTGTTCTTGGATTTGAATTTGGTTATAGTATAGCAGATCCTTTAACACTTGTTATGTGGGAGGCTCAATTTGGAGATTTTGCAAATGGGGCTCAGGTTATTATTGATAATTTCTTGGTATCTTCCAACACAAAATGGAATCAGCCAAGTAACATAATTCTACTTCTTCCCCACGGACAAGAAGGTCAGGGACCAGAGCATAGCAGTGCCAGACTGGAGCGTTTCTTAACACTTTGTGCTCAAGACAATATGATTGTTGCAAATCCAACAACTCCATCACAATATTTCCACATATTAAGAAAACAGATTTTGGGCAGGATTGATATTCCCCTTGTAATTTTTACACCAAAAAGTTTATTGAGAATGCCGCAAGCCGCTTCAAATATTAAAGAAATTACTAATAATAAGTTTCAAGAAATTATTGATGATGAGATTAAAAATAAGAATCAAATTAAGAGAGTTCTCCTAACTAGCGGAAAAGTCTATTATGATCTTCTTAAATATAAGACTGAGAATAGTAATAACGATACAGCTATAGTAAGGATAGAACAGTATTATCCTTTTAATGAAAAATTATTACTAAAGATACTTGAAGGATATTCAAAAGTAGAAAAAATATATTGGGTCCAGGAAGAACCGCAAAACATGGGAGCGTGGTCATTTTTATTTCTCCGATTATATCAATAAACTACCAAAAAAAGTGGTTTTGGAATATATCGGAAGAAAAGAAAGTCCAAGTCCGGCAAGCGGTTCTAGTCGTGAATTTAGTCAGACACAAGCTGAATTGATTAGACAAGCATTTTCTTAATTATGTTTAGCTAAATAGATAAATTACCTCAGATTTAGTTCGTTTAATGAATTGTAGCGGTGATTCAGTATTAATTATTTCCACACATTATATTGCTAGCTGTGTAAAGCTAAATTTTCACGAAATACTACCTCGCTGAATGTTGACAAATAATACTAAATGTCTTACATTTGTGTAACCATTGGAGGAGAAATGAAAAAAACTTTCAAATATATTGGTTTGGTTATTTTTGCTATTCTTTTATTTGTATTTGCCGCAATAATCTACATCAGTTCAACCTTCCCAAATATTAAGTTAGAACAAAGTTTTAAAGCAGAGCTCAAAACCGATAAAATTGAGCGTGGTAATTATTTAGTGAATTCAGTTACTGGTTGTTTCCATTGCCATTCAACTGTTGATTTTACAAAGTTTTCGGGTAAAATTGTTGAAGGAGCAGTTGGTAAAGGGGGCAGACTTTATCCCGAAGAAGGGGGATTTCCTGGGACTTTCTATTCCTCAAACATAACACCTTATAATTTAAAAGACTGGAGTGATGCAGAAATATATAGAGCAATAACTAGTGGAGTATCAAAGGATGGAAGAGCTCTATTTCCCTTAATGCCTTATCCTACATATAAATATTTAACAATCGAAGATGCTCAGGCCATCATTGCATATTTGAGGACAATTGAACCAATTGAAGCAGACTATGCAAAATCTGAATTTAATTTTCCTTTTAGCTTAATATTGAAAACAATACCACAGGATGCTTCACCTACCCCAAAAAGTACCCTCACTAATAAATTAGAATATGGCAAATATTTGGTGAATATTGCTAGTTGTGAGGATTGTCATACAGTAATGGATGGAGGTAGCAAGGTTGAAGGGATGAGTTTTGCCGGAGGATTTGAAATCCCTATGGAAACTGGCGGAACTTGTAGAGCAGCAAATATTACTCCCGATCTAGAAACAGGTATTGGGAGCTGGGATAAAGAAAAATTTATTCAGCGATTTAAGTTCTATGAAAATAATGATAGTCTATTCGTAAAGCATGGCGATTATAATTCAGAAATGCCATGGAGTATTTATTCCAGGATGACAGAAGAAGATCTTGGATCAATTTATGATTATTTGAGAACTGTAAAACCTGTTAAGAATCAAATAACAAAATTCACTCCATAAGTAATTTTAAGAAAAATTCTAAAGCTTGAGGTTCAACAGAGCATCAAGCTTTTTTTATATGAGTTAAAAATTCCTTTTTAACATAATTATTTAAAAATTTTCCTCCATAGCTTGAAGTTACAGTTGAACTGTTAACATCATTTACTCCACGCGAAGCAACGCATAAATGATCAGCATCAATTACTACAGCAACATCTTCTGTTTGTAAAGTTTCTTTTAGGTCGTTTGCAATTTGAATGGTTAATCTTTCTTGAACTTGTGGGCGTTTAGCAAAGTACTGGGCAATTCTATTAAGCTTTGATAAACCTATAACATTTTCTTTTGGAAAATAGGCAATATGTGCTTTCCCAATAATTGGGACAAAGTGATGTTCGCAATAAGAGTAAATTGTAATATCTCTTTCTACCAACATTTCATTAAAATTGAATTTATTATTAAATAGAGTAGCCTTTGGCTTATTCTCGGGATTTAATCCGCTAAATATTTCTGTAACATACATTTTTGCAACCCTTTTGGGTGTATCTTTTAAACTTTCGTCTGTTAAATCCAAACCCAATATTTCCATTATATCTTTAAACTTATTCTCTATAAGTTCAATTTTAAGATCATCATCTAAAATAAAAGCATCCTCCCGCAAAGGTGTTTCAATTGATGATACAAAGTGTTCGTCTTTTGTTTCATCAAAGTGGAGCTTTTGTAAGCTTGTGTTTCCTGGATCTCGCATCTTATTTCCTTTCAAAAAAAATGTTCATTGGATCACAGTTTGCTACTTGTCCGCCGTGGTGGAGCAAACTGTGTTACTTAAATAAATTTTGCTGATCTAACTTTACATATTTATTTATATAATTACTGACGTCAAATTTACGTTTGCAGCCTTTATCATTCATATATCTAATTTTTCCAAAGACTGCTCTTTCTCCCCAAGCTCTATCGTGAACTCCACCAATTGACCAAGCTAAACCAACATAACCATTTGGATCTCTTCCATCTAGCTCATATTTATCATTTAAGTAAATTCCAAATTCCATTGCTTGCTCAGGAGAGATTGTCCATTCTAAAATTTTCTTTGCCCAATACATTCGCATATATCCGTGCATCTTTCCCGATTTAACCATTTCCAATTGAGATGCGTTCCATAAATCATCGTGAGTTTTTGCTAATTCAAATTGTTCCAATGAATAAATATATTCTCGCTTATCTTTTCTATGTTGATTTAGTGAAGTCTTCGCCCAATCTGGAAATCCATCAAAATTATCATAATTGGAATTGAAATAACAAAAGTTATCTGAAAGTTCTCTTCTAATTATTAACTCTTCTAAATATGAAGAAATTGATTCATCTTCACTTTCAAATTGCTTTAAAATTAATGCAACTCTTTGAGCTGAAATTTGTCCAAAATGTAAGTAAGGTGAAATATTAGAAACTCCATTTTTATTTGGGTCATTTCTATCGGTTGAATATTTATTTAATTTTATTTCAATAAAATTTTGCAGAACTTTATTTGCTTCATTTTCTCCTGGAGTAAATTCTTCAACCGGTTTTACTGAATTATCAATCTTCAAGTTTTTATAAAGTTCATCCCAGTCAATGTTACTGTGCATTATCTCACTATTTTTAAGCTTTTTTAATTTTGGATACTCATCTAAATATTCATTTAACAATCTGTTTATTTTAGGACGTATTGTATAAGCTGCAAATTCTAATTTCGGCGAAGCTTCCCAAACCGGAACTATGTTATGTGCATCAACTTGATGAAAAGGGATACTAATTTTTGTTTTAACGCATTGGTTCCAATTTCTAATCTCTTTTATTGGATTAAAATCGGTTACGAGGAAGGAAGCCTTTTGTTCATCAACAAAATGAGGGATTTGTTTTTCTGGTTTGCCTAATAGTACAACGAAAGAGATGTTTAACTTTAATAGCGATTTCTCAACTTTTTTTAATCCTTCAATCATAAAATGATATTGACGAAAGGTAGCATTCTTGAAATTAGGGACTAAATTAAATACAACAAATAATCTTTCATTGTTTTCTTTTGCTTTTTCATAGGCGTAGATTAAAGCCCAATTATCATTTACGCGCTGATCCCTCTGCATCCAATAGATTATTGGTCCATTTGATGATTTACCTTCTTTTAAAATTTTAATTCTTTTTGGGTTCATATATAATATTTTTTTACTCCTTACAGTAAATTACAAGACAGTCATTGCGAGGGCTTTTCCACGAAGCAATCTACCAAATAATAAAGATTGCTTCGCTCCGATTGAAAACACCGGAGTTCGCAATGACAAATTGGAGTTCTCAGGATTTTAAAACTCTAAACTAATTCCTATCGAAGGAAGAATACCAATCTCAGAGTTTTCTTCAACTTTACGGGTTTTATAATTCCAACGTACTGTAGAAACATTTTTCTGGTTATAAATATTCTGCACATCTATGTAAGTAATTAAAGTCAAACTTTCAAAATTCCATCTTCTATCAATTCTAATATCAAGTCCGTGAGAATCTTTTAAATTATTTGATAAATAATCTATACGATTTTGAGTTCCATCAATATTGAATGGAGTATATGGTGAACCGGTTGCATAACGAAATTTAATTGCTGCTTCCCATCTTTCATTAAAAATATACCCAGCACTTAAGTTCGCAATCCACTTTTGAGCATACTGTCCGCGTCTCTCAATTTTATCTATAGCCGTAAAATTATTTTCGCTGTAAGTGACACTTATTAGCCCATAGTGATTTAGATTTGAAGATTTTTTCTGCATTGAAAATTCCAATCCTCTTGAATAACCTGTCCCATCGCTTGAAAGCGGCTCTAATCCGAAGGAAGAAAAATTTTCTTCTGCACCTGCGAAACCGGCACCAGTATTAGCTAAAACTAAATATGTTCGTAAATTACTTGTTGGGTAATTGGTGTAATTTTTGTAAAAACCTTCTACCTTAACTTGAATATCTTCTCGTAATTTATGACTAACACCTAAAATATATTGTTCAACTTGGATGGGTTTTAGTTTTTCATTTTCCGGTAATGTTAACCAAATATATGAAGGACTTTGTCTATAAATGCCCGTACTGAAATTAATGCTTGTTAATTCATTCAAATAGTAAGATAAGGATAGTCTTGGACTAACTGTAAACTTAGTCTCAATTGCGTTAAAATAATTTGCGCGTAGACCAAAATTAAAACGCAATCTATTGTAATAATATGCGCTGTACAATCCATACAAACTGAATTTGTAAAAATCATCTTTTGCATTTAGTGAAGTTATTGGAAGTGTTTCCCCAAAAGTTGTAACAAATTTTTCCGGGAAGAGAATTTCACTTTGATAGTTAATGTGCTTTGCAGATACCCCAATATTGATCTCAGAAGCAGCTGCAATTTTATAAACTACATCTCCCTTTAGTTCATGTTCAGCTTCTTTTGAGTTATTTAGAAAAATTGGATTTAACAAAGTATCTTTTTGGAAACCATCATAACTAACATAATTACGACTGAGAGTGATATTATAAAATCCTTTTTCAAATAAATGACGGTAAGAAACGCCAGTTGTATATTGGTTTTGGTCGGTCCCTAGAATTCTTGCATTATCAAAAACATCTTCACTATTATTGTTATTAAATTTTACATTATCAAGCGCACCTATAAATAAGTATGATAATTTTATTTGAATTATCTATATCATAAGTATACTTTGTTAGTAAATCATAATATTCTGGGACAAAACTAAATCCCGCAGCATTGAAGATAAAATCCAAATAACTTCTCCTTAACGAAAACAGAAAGTTACTTTTTTCATTGATTGGTCCTTCCAAATTTAATCCAAACTGAGAAGCTGAAATTAAAGCTTTACCACCTAGTCTATCAGTTCTTCCTTCGCGCAAATCTATTTTCAAAACGGAAGAGAGTTTATCACCATAATTTGCTTGGAATCCGCCGGTTGAAAAAGTTGTTTCACTTACGTAATCCAAATTAATAAAGCTTAAAGGTCCGCCGGTTGAACCTTGACTTCCGAAATGATTAATATTAGGTACTACAAATCCATCAACTAAATAAAGATTTTCAGAAGGTGCCCCTCCGCGAACAACTAAATCATTTCTTCCTGCACTTTGTCTCGCAACTCCCGGCAAAACCGAAAGTGCTCGAACTACATCTTCAAAGCCACCAGGTGCTCTTCGGATTTCTTCATAACTAAACTTTTTAATACTATTTACTTCGGTTGGAACATTTTCAAACACATCTGACGTAACTGTAACTCCATCAAGTTCAATTACTGATTCTGACAATTTAAAGTTTACGGTAGTTGGTCTTACTGTATTTACAACTATATCGGAAATTGTGTTTGAATTGTAACCAATAAAACTAGCCCTAATTTGATAATTACCGGGTTTTACACCGTTTATATTATAAACACCATTCTCATTTGTTGATGCACCAATATCTGTCCCCAACAGAATAACATTTACTCCAGGAAGATTTTCTTTTGAGATTTGGTCAATTACTCTTCCTGTTATTACTCCGCTTGTTTGAGCACTAAATACCTTAAACGCTAGAATTGTTAAAATTAAAATTTTATTACGCATTTTTGCTCTCATATTGTTTTACTGTATGCCCAAAGATAATATATTGTCTAGTTTTTGTCAAGCTTTATGTAAAAATATTATACATTATCTAGACAAGCTAAAATATTATTGAATATTCATTAGTTATTCTGAATAAAAAATATCGATAAATTTAATTTAACACAATAAACTAACTTAATTTTCGGATATAATAATTAAAAATTGTAATATTGATTTGAATTATTTCTCTCATAAAACAATACAATAACAATACTTCTAAATGGAAAAAACAAAAATAATTAGACTTGTTTTAGAGGACGGAAGCGAATATTTAGGAAAATCTTTTGGTTATGAGGGCTCATGCGCCGGCGAAGTTGTTTTTAATACTGCAATGACCGGCTATCCTGAAAGTTTAACAGATCCTTCATATTATGGTCAAATTCTCATTTCTACGTATCCTCTCATTGGAAACTATGGAGTTCCCGAAAACAAAATTGTAAATGGAATTCCAGAAATATTTGAATCCTCGAAAATTCAAGTAAAAGGTTTTGTTATATCTGATTACTCCTTTGAATATAGTCACTGGAATGCGCAAAAAAGTTTATCAAGTTGGTTAGTTGAAAATAAGATTCCTGGAATATTTGGTTTAGACACAAGAGCATTAACCAAAAAGTTGCGCGAAAAAGGATCGATGTTAGGTAAAATAGTTTTTGAAAATAATGACGTTGATTTTTATGATCCAAATGAAATTAATCTTGTTGCAAAGGTAAGCACAACAGAAAAAGAAATTCACGGAAATGGCAAAAAGAAAATTGTTTTGGTTGATTTAGGAGTTAAAAATAACATTGTTAGATGTTTACTTAAAAGAGATGTTCAAGTTATAAAAGTTCCGTGGGATTATGATTTTACAAAAGACGAATATGATGCTCTGGTTATTTCAAATGGTCCGGGTGATCCAACCAAATGTGAAATTACCCTTGAGCATATAAAAAAGGCAACTAGTGAAGATAAGCCTATTTTTGGCATTTGCATGGGGAACCAGTTATTGTCTCTTGCCGCTGGTGGAAGTATATATAAACTAAAATACGGGCATAGAAGTCACAACCAGCCGGTTAATCAAATTGGAACGAATAAATGCTATATAACTTCACAAAATCATGGTTATGCAGTTGATGATTCAAATTTAGATGAAGGTTGGGAACCATATTTTATTAATTTAAATGATGGAACTTGTGAAGGAATTAGGCACAAAGAGAAGCCCTTTTTCTCAACTCAATTTCATCCAGAAGCTTCAAGTGGTCCAACAGATACAGAATTTCTGTTTGATGAATTTTTAAAATTGGTTTAAATAAATTCTTTATATAGCAACATTAAAACTTTATCAGAACCAGTGATGAAAAAACAAATTATCTTATTATTACTTATAGCTGGAATAAGCTTTGCTCAAGAAGTAGATACTGCCAAAATAATGCAAGTCTATACTCTTGAAGATAGTTTGAATAATCTTCGAAGTGAAATGAAAAACATTTCAGTAGAAATTTCTCTTTTGAAAAAACAAATTGCAGAAGGAAATGATTTTGATAAATTATTAGGATTGTTGGAAGAAAATGAAATTGCTGATGTACCGGAAGAGCAGAGATCTAAAAGGAAAAGATTAGACGCTATGCTTAAATTGCTGAATCAAAGACCAGGTACTTTGATGTTTAATGGCACAGCAATAGCACTTTTGCAAAATAATTTATCAAGCAAAAAAAGTGCAGGTATAGGCGTTCTCGATATTTATGCACATACCACTTTTGGGGAGAACATTTTGTTCTTCAGTGCGCTTGAATTTTTAGGAGGGAATGGTCTTTCCTCAAAATCAAATTCTTATCTTCCATTTTTTGCAAATGAAGGATCCTTTCAAGATGAAGATGGACTTGATAGAATTGGATTATTAGAATCGTGGTTAGAGTTTTCACTATTGAATTCAGGACTAACAATCACCGCTGGTAAGCTCGATCTTACAAACTATTTTGATAACAACAGTTATGCAAATGATGAAACAGCACAATTTATCTCTAGTAATTTTGTGAATAACGGAACTTTGCCTTTTATTGAATCGACTCCCGGTGTAAGAATTAGAACAAGTTTGTTGGAATATTTCTTTGTTCAATTAGCATTGGCTAGCACTAGCAATTCCGGAGAAAATATTTTTGATGGCTTTATTCAATCGGGCTCAGTTGGAATTAAGACATTAAGCAATTCTGATTGGGAAGGAAATTTAAGATTTTATGGGTACAGTTTTTCTAATCAAAAAAAATCTTTCGGATTTGGAATTAGTTACGATCAAACCTTGAGTGAGAAATTCGGCTTATTTTTTAGGTATGGTAATAACAACAATAATTTTTCAGAAATAATTCCAATTGAATCATCATACAGCGGTGGGATTAGAATTAAATTTGGTGTTTTATCAAAGTTGGGTTTTGGATATGCTCATAATTCCTTTTACGATGAGAGGATTAATGATGATGTTGCTGAAATATATTTCAGACATCAATTTAACAAGTGGATATATTTATCTCCACATTTGCAATTTTATAGCAGATCTGAAGGTAATGAAAAAGAAAATAGTTTTCTTCTTGGTTTAAGAACTCAACTTAATTTTTAATGAATTCTATTATAAAAAAAAATATAAAAGCTTATTCTTTCACGAAAGTCATTCTGAGGAGTTCTGCCTTTAGGGAACGACGTGAGAATCTAATCTTTTAATTAAAAATTTCGCAATGGCTCTGTTCATTTCGAAATGACAGAAAAAACATGAATAAAGAAATAAAGAAAATATTAATCCTAGGATCGGGTGCTTTAAAAATTGGAGAAGCCGGGGAATTTGATTATTCAGGTTCTCAGGCATTGAAGGCATTAAAAGAGGAAAAGATTGAAACAGTTTTAATTAACCCCAATATTGCTACTGTTCAAACATCGGAAAATATAGCGGATAAAGTTTATTTCCTTCCTGTTACACCTTATTTTGTTGAGCGGGTAATTGAAAAAGAAAAACCAGATGGAGTTCTACTTTCATTCGGTGGACAAACTGCGCTTAACTGTGGTATAGAATTATTCAAAGCAAATATTTTTGAAAAGCATAATGTAAAAGTTCTTGGTACACCTATTCAAGCAATAATGCAAACGGAAGACAGAGAACTTTTTGCAAATATGTTAAACAAAATTAGCATTAAGACTCCTAAAAGTATTGCTGTTACTTCAATTGAAGATGCGCTTGTAGCTGCTGATAAATTAAGTTACCCAATTATTGTAAGAGCAGCTTATACATTGGGCGGTCAGGGAAGTGGTTTCTGTATCAACCAAGATGAGTTAGAAATATTGGCAGAAAAAGCTCTTTCCTATTCTGATCAAATTTTGATTGAAGAATCATTAAAAGGATGGAAAGAAGTTGAGTATGAAGTTGTAAGAGATTGTTATAATAATTGTATTACTGTTTGTAATATGGAAAATTTTGATCCACTGGGAATTCATACTGGAGAAAGTATTGTTGTTGCTCCTTCCCAAACATTAACAAATACGGAATATCATAAACTTCGTGAAATAGCAATTAAACTGATTCAACATATTGGAATAGTTGGTGAGTGTAATGTTCAATATGCTTTAGATCCATTCTCAGAGGATTACAGAGTTATTGAAGTGAATGCTAGACTTTCCCGCTCAAGTGCATTGGCGTCAAAAGCAACGGGTTATCCTTTAGCTTTTGTTGCAGCAAAACTTGGACTTGGTTACGGGCTTCATGAGCTTAAGAATTCAGTTACCAAAACAACTTCTGCGTTTTTTGAGCCAGCCTTAGACTACATTGTCTGCAAAATACCAAGATGGGATTTGGGGAAATTCAGCGGTGTCTCACATCAGATTGGCAGTAGTATGAAAAGTGTTGGAGAGGTAATGTCAATCGGTAAAACCTTTGAAGAAGCAATTCAGAAAGGGTTAAGAATGATTGGGCAGGGAATGCATGGATTTGTCGGTAACAAAGACATTCCAATAACAGATATAAAAGATATGTTGATGAATCCAACGGATATGAGAATATTTATTATTGCTCAAGCTTTCAAAGAAGGTTTATCTGTTGATGAAATTTATGATCTCTCCAAAATTGATAAATGGTTCTTGGTAAAACTGAGAAACATTTATAACAATAAAAATGAAATGCAGAAGTATAATTCTTTAGAAGAGTTTCCAACCGAATTTTTAAAAGAAGCTAAAAGATTAGGTTTCTCTGACTTTCAAATTGCAAGGTTTGTTTTTAAAAGTTCATCAGATCAAATTGATGAAGACTTATTGAGAGTAAGAGATTTTAGGATTGATAAAGGAATTAAACCGGTTGTAAAACAGATTGACACTCTTGCTGCAGAATACCCGGCTCATACAAACTATCTTTATTTAACGTATAGCGGAATTGAAAATGATATTGAATTTAGTGATGATAAAAAATCAGTTATTGTTTTAGGTTCTGGAGCTTATAGAATTGGAAGCAGTGTTGAATTTGATTGGTGCGGAGTTAATGCACTTAATACAATTAAAAAAGAAAATTACCGTTCTGTTATGATAAACTTTAATCCGGAAACTGTTAGTACGGATTATGATGTTTGTGATAGACTTTATTTCGATGAACTAACGCTGGAACGGGTGCTTGATATTATTGAATTCGAAAATCCCAAAGGTGTAATTATTTCAACCGGTGGACAGATTCCCAATAACTTAGCAATGCGTCTAAATAAAAAAAATGTTAATATTTTAGGAACGTCACCTCTCTCTATTGATAGAGCGGAAAACAGACATAAGTTTTCCCAAATGTTGGATGATCTTAAAATTGATCAGCCAAGATGGAAAGAATTAACCAGCACGGAGGAAATTCAATCATTCATTAATGAAGTTAACTATCCGGTTTTAGTAAGACCTTCCTATGTTCTCTCCGGTGCCGCAATGAATGTAGTTTCTAATGAAAGTGAATTGGAACATTTTTTACAATTGGCGGCTGATGTTTCTAAACAGCACCCGGTTGTTGTCTCTGAGTTTATTGAGAATGCAAAAGAAATAGAAATTGACGCAGTTGCAGATAATGGAAAGGTTGTACTTTATGCAATTAATGAACATATCGAATTTGCCGGTGTTCATTCAGGTGATGCAACAATGGTTTTTCCACCGCAAAAAATATATTTTGAAACAGTAAGAAGGATTAAAGCAATATCAAAAAAAATAGCTTCTGAACTAAATATTTCGGGTCCATATAATATTCAATTTTTGGCAAAAGATAATGATGTAAAAGTTATTGAGTGTAATCTACGAGCCTCAAGAAGTCTTCCATTTGTTTCAAAAGTATTAAAGGTTAATTTCATTGAATTGGCAACAGACATAATGCTGAAGGCAAAATATGAAATACCTAACAAGTCACTTTTTGAGCTTGATTATATTGGAATAAAAGCTCCACAGTTTTCTTTTTCACGGTTAGGTAGCGCAGATCCAATTTTAGGTGTTGATATGTCATCTACCGGAGAAGTTGGTTGTATTGGGGATGATTATTATGATGCACTTTTAAAATCTATGCTTTCTGTAGGATATAAAATTCCAAAGAAAAATATTCTGCTTTCAACTGGTCCTGTGGAATCAAAGGCGGAACTATTAAGCAGTGCAAAGCTTTTAATTAAGCATGGGTTTGATTTGTTTTCCACGGGTGGAACTCACAAATTTTTAACAGATAACAATGTTGAATCTCAATTACTTTATTGGCCTGATGAAAAAAAGAGCCCAAATACAATTGAATATTTGACGAAAAAGAAAAATTGACTTGTGATTAACATTCCTAAAGATCACACAAAAAATGAACTAAATAACGATTACACGATAAGACGAAGTGCCATAGACTTTAATATTCCTCTTATAACTAATTCAAGATTAGCACAAGCTTTTATAACAGCTTTCTGCACAAAGAAAGTAGAAGATATCTCAATTAAAAGCTGGGATGAGTATTAAGAAAAGACACAAGAACAAAGGCTCAAGATAAAAGAAAAATATTGAATCTACTTACTTTATTTCAACATTAATAGTGAACTCAACAGTACCATTATTTTTAAATTTCAGAGTTATTTTCCCAGAATCACCAATACCTAAATCTTTATTTAACCCAATTAACATTATATGAAAACTTCCGGGTTTTAATTCAACCTTAGATTTACTTGGTATGACAATAAATTCTACATGTCGCATTCCTATCATATCATTCTCTTTTTTATAGGTCTCATGAATTTCAACTACTTTGGCTAAATCAGAACTAGCAGAATAAAGTGTGTCATCGACATTCATGTTATTTTTGATTTTCATAAAAGCGGCTGTGTTACGATTCATGCTGCCTGGGCGCATCCATGTGTTAGAAATTACAAAGGGCTTTTCACTTATTTGAGAAGCCTCTTCTATTGCTTTTGTTTTCTTCTCTCCACATGAAGTTATTCCAATAATAGCTAGAATAACAACCAAAATAATTTTCTTCATAATTGGTCTCATAATTATTTCTAGTCATTGCGAGAGTTTTTTTGAAGCAACCTCATTAATTTCAAGATCACTTAGCGTTGCTCATGCTGACTAGGCTTTATCTAATTCAGTTGTTTTACGTCCTCAACTATTTCATCAATATTAATTTTACTTCCCAAATAATTTTTTCTTATTCTACCTTCTTTGTCAATCAATTGAATTCTATCTGTATGAACAAAGTAATAAGTTTTTGACCCATCATTAAAAGTTGTGGAATCACCAACAAACGCAACAACTCCAACTTCTTTCATCAAATTATCAATCATACTTTTTTCACCAGTTAGGAACTCCCAATTCTCAAAATCAACACCATGCAATTTTGAAAACTTTTTTAGAACACTTGGGTTATCAACTTCAGGATCAAAACTTATTGATATAAATTCTACATTTTCAATTTCAGCCTTTTCAATTCCTTCGTTTATTAGCCTCATATTGTTTGTGGTAAGCGGACAAATATCAGGGCAGTTTGTAAATATATAACCAACAATTCCAATTTTATTTTTAATAATACTTGGGAAATTAGTAACTGAACTATCTTGATTAAGCAAAGAATAATTTGAATTACTAAGATCTTGAATAACTTCAAATTTATCACCGCACCTAGCAAAAAAAGTTATACTAAAGAGTGTTAGGAATAACAAAGAAATTTTTTTAATCATAGTTTTAACTTAGACAGTCTAATTAATTTGAAAATATTATAAGTTATAAAATAGGATAAATATAAATAGCCGAGCCGACTAAAAAGAATACAACAAACGATAGAGAAATTTTATTTTTAATTCCGAAAAAATAGACTTGCTGAAGCGCTCTAAAGAAATAGAAAAAGGCTATTAATCTTAAAATCAATTTTCCTAAATCTGTTGAAATCAATTCTTGGGTATACAAAATGGAAAGATAGGCAAATATGATAAAGACAAATGTTAGTGAAAGATTTAATATTTGAAGAATGTTTCCATTTACAACCGTTATTCTTTGTAAATCTTTTTTCCATTTAAAAATTTTCCAAAATAAAGAATGAAAAATTATTAGAGCTATATTGTAAAAACCTCCAATCAATATTATTGTTTCATTACTCACTAAATATTTCCTAATTATAAAATTAAATTATCTTTCGATCCAACTCTTTCTAAATGTAGAAAAATTTGGTGCTATTATTTCAAGGGCATTTTCTTTAATCTCAACTGGAATCCATTGAGCTGTTCCATCATTTTTAGCTTTCCAATTTTTATCAGAAGAGAAGTTTATTATCATTGTTCTCAGTTGTAATTTCTGAAATAATATTTATTCCAGGTGTTTTTGTATCATAATAATTTCTAGCTTCAATTAAAATACTATTCTCACCTTGTTTAAGATGTTTGGTAATATCAATCATTTTAATTCTTTGCTGTTCAATCCAAAGAGAGCCAGATCTTTTTGTATAAACTGAATCAACCTCTTTACCATTGATTGATAATTTTGCAAAAGTATCTCCAATTATTTGCATCTGGGCAGATTTAATCTCACCATCAATAATAAGTTTACCTGCAAATTCAACTTTCCATATAAATTCCTTATCAGCATTAGGGTAGTAAATCCACTCACTTTTTAACAATGGAGATTCTAATTGGTTTTGCTCAAGCTGAATTTTAATTTCATGAAAATAGGCTTGAAGTCTATCAAATTTATCTTCAACCATCCAAAGATTATCTGAACTATTGTCTCTTTTCCAAAGTAAGGAATAGTCAGTCTTTAGTTTAGCGAGTTGAGAAATATTTTTATCGACTAATTCAATTATTCGTTTTGGATCTTCCTTGTTTTCAGCCAATACATTGTGTAATAATATTTGAGTTTCATTCTTAAGTATTAACCAATCTTTTAATTTTAATGTAAACTCAAGTAACTCTAAAAAATCTTTATTCTTTGTAGCATTTTTCTTTAACTCACTTAATGTTGATAAAACATTACCTTTCGCTTTCATCCAATAAAATTTACTTGCTTGCGGCCAATTCATTTGTCGCCAGTCTGGTTTTCTATAATCTAATAATGGATGCCGCCAAAGATTGCTCCAAAGTAATTGGTTCATCGGGTCGCTAAGTTCATTGTGTATTAAATGAAGGCGATCATCATCCACGCCGAAAAATTGAGTGAAAAATGTTTTATTAAATTTGGTTAATTCTGATTCTAGAACATTCCACGAGCATTGTGCCGACCAAGCATATCCATACAAATTATATTCTCTAAAAGTTTCTGCTCCAAAATCACCCCAACTCGAATTTATCATTCCTATTGAGTTATTTTTTATTCCATCTTCTGTTAATGTTTTAATATTTGGAACTGCAAAAAAGTTTTCGGGGTAAGCAGAATTAAAATTCCATACCGATGGAGATACTATATATTTAAAACCGGCATCACTAAATGTTTTTGTTGAAGGATATTCAAACTTTGGAAAATAATGCCAATCCACAATCACAATATCCTTAGGAATTTTTTCTAAAATTTCAGGAGAGCTTAGAATAATATCTCCGTACATCATTATTTCCTTGTTGTTCTTTTTACAAATATCATAAACCCTTTTATAATGGTTTGCATGTACAGTTGCTAAATCTGATTGCTCAACTAATTTTCTACTTTTACCAAGTCCTATATCGTAGCTTTCATCAGCACCCATGTGGAAATATTTAGAAGGGAATAGTTCGAAAACCTCATTTAACAGAGTTTCCAAAAAAGCATAAGTTTCTTCATTCGTAATATCAAGCGAAGCCCCGCCGGGAAAATCAGCATACTTAATAAATTCAGGCTGACTTAGAATGTTTTCAAAATGTCCGAGAGTTTGAAAGATTGGAATTACTTCAATAAAATGTTCATCTGCATATTTAATCAATTCTCTAATTTCATTTTTTGATAATGCACCTCTGCCCAACTCCAATTTCCGGAAAACTTTCAAACTGAATAACATCTTCCATATAAGGCATATATGTGTTCATTTTATATTCAGAAATAAACTTTATAATTCGTTTGAAATTATCCATTGTAGAAACTTGTCCGCGACTAAAATCATCAGAGATTCCACGAATCTTCATGTTTGGATAATCTATAATTTTTAATCTCGGTAGTTCATTATTATCTGAGCTATTAATGAGTTGTGTAAGGGAAAGAACACCATAATAAATTCCCTTTAACGCTTTTGCTTCAACCAGAATATTTTCCTTTGTAATTGATATAATATAAGTTTCATCAACATATTCTTCGGGAATTAAATCATCATGGTCAAAACTGTTTACCAAGTTTAAGTTAATCTGTCGGGTATTTTTTGAATCAAAAGTAAAATTAGGTTTAACAGAGTATTTGTTTTCAATACATTCTGATAAGTGATTAATTATATTTTTGTGTTTCTCAGTTTTAGAATGGTTTAGTGAAATATTTATTTCCTTAGGGAAGATAAATGGTTCAGTTTTTTCCATCATTGTGATTTTTTGCGGGGTTGGAATAATTTGGATGTTCATATCTTGACCGATTAAATTAGTAGCGATTAAAATTAAGTAAATAAAAAGGTGTGTTTTCATAAATCCTCATTTGCCATTCATGGTTGCTTTTTTTAAAGACCGGAACGACAAATTAACATATTTTAATTATATTTTTTTAGACTTAAATGTTCCAATTTTTCGAACAGCCAATTTGGAATAAACGGAATTAGTCTGGTAGCCAAAACCAATTGCCACGGAAATTGAATCATTCGTTTTTCCTTTTCAATTCCGCTAATAATCATTTTTACAGCTTTTTCGGGTTCCATTAATAAGGGCATTTCAAATTCGTTTTTATCGGTCATAGGTGTTCTAACAAAACCGGGACGGACAGTCAAAACTTTTATATGATGCTTTCTCAATTCTGCTCTTAGTCCTTCAAGGTAAATAGTTGCAGCAGCTTTGCTGGCTGAATAGAATCCACTTTTTGAGTATCCTTTACTATCTGCCAAACTTGATACACCTACTATCATTCCTTCTTTTCTTTTCATAAATTCGGGCAATAATTGCTCAACCCAATAAATAATTCCAAAAACATTTGCGCCAAATATTTTTTCTGCAGCTTCTGAGTTATAATCTTTTACTGACATTCTTACAGAATAACCAGCGTTTAAAATTGCAATATCAATCTTCCCAAATTTTTCTATAATTTGTTTATAAGCTGATGTGACTTCATCTTTTTTGCTTACATCACATTTAATAGGCAAAATGTTTTCTTGATGTGGAAGGGAAGCAATAATATTCATTTAATAAGTTTTCTCTTCTGGCAACAATTGCAAGTTTACAATTCTTATTTGCAAGTTGAATTACCAATTCTTTGCCAATTCCGGTTGAGGCACCGGTAATTAAAACTACTTTATTGTTAAAATCCATGAGGGTCAATTAAATATTTAAATTAATATTGTGTATAAATTTAAGAAAAGAAAATTAAAGAGGATTGTTGTAACTCTTGATTTTTAAAACAAAGACTATTTTAGACTTTTATTAAAGGGGAATTTTCACTAATTAAATCAATAATTTAGAATCGCCTAGTTTAACGCTTGTTTTATATTTGAATTTTGTCATTTATGGCTTCTTTCCTCTTTACAAGCACTGCTTTTTTCACTATCTTAACAAAAATTATTCCAAAAGTTTTTTATGATAAATTTTGACGTAGTTGACGGCATTTTAGTAAGTAGAGACATCTTAAATACCAAATTTACATGCAATTTGGAAATTTGCAAAGGTGCATGCTGCACAATGAAAAGTGAGTATGGTGCACCTCTTATTAAAAGCAGAAATTGACATAATTGATAAAAATTTGCCTAAAATAAAAGAGTATTTATCCGAAGATAGTAAGTCAGCAATAAAAAATACCGGCTTTTGGGAAGAAAAAGATGGCGAATTGATGACAACTAGCATAAACAAAAGAGACTGTGTTTTTGTCTATTATGAAGGTGAAATTGCTAAATGTGCCATTGAAAAAGCCTTATAATAAAGGTGAAATAGATTTTATTAAGCCAATTTCTTGCCATTTGTTTCCAATTAGGGTTACAGATTTTGGCGGAGATGTTATAAAATATGAACAATATGAAGACTGTGAACCAGCACTTGAAAAAGGTGAAAAAACCGGGCTTTCTATTCTAGAGTTTTGCGAAAAACCTTTAAAAAGAGCTTATAATAAAGAATTTTTTAACAAATTAGAGAACCTAAACGGAAAATAATTATGCTATCATTGCACCAAAAATTATCTCTTCAACAGAAATTATCCCCACAGCAAATACAGTATCAAAAGCTGCTGCAGTTAAATACAATGGCACTAGAACAAAGGATTAAAACAGAGCTAGAATTAAATCCAATTTTAGAAGAAACTTTAGAAGAAGATTTTGAATTAGAACAAGAGCAAACAGATGATTCTGCTGATGATTCCGGTGAGGAAGATTTTGAAGTTGATAGTGGAGATGAGTTTGATATTGAAGATTTTATGAATGATGGCGATCTTGATAGCGATAGGATGAATAAAAGTCCGGATGAGGAAGATAACAGACCAATTGCTCCTTCAAGAGTATCGCAATCAGAAAGATTGCTTGATCAGCTTCATATTTTAGATCTACCAGAGGAACAAATTATTTTGGGAGAAGTTATTATAAGTAGTCTTTCTAAAGATGGATATTTTAGAGAAGATTTATCAAAAATTGTTGAGGATCTTAAACTTTTTGAGCATGTTGAAGTAACTTTAGAAGATGCAGAAAAAGTATTAAAAAAAATACAATTATTAGATCCGGTTGGAATCGCTTCAAGAGACCTTCAAGAATGTTTACTGGTTCAGATCAGAAACTCTTCTTACGATCCGTATTATTCATATTTGGCTGAGAAAGTATTAAGTGAGAATTACAACGATTTTGTGAATAAAAGATTTGAAGCTATTCAGACAAAAATGGATTTAACCCGAGATACTTTAAAATCTACGTTGGACTTAATCCAAAAATTAAATCCTAAACCTGGGGCAAATGCTTTAGAATCAGATGAAGCAAACCAAGTTACACCCGATTTTTTAATTGAAAAAGTGGAAGACAATTATATTATTACTCTAAATGATAGAAGTGTTCCTTCTGTTACAATTAGCACAACTTATTTAGAAATGCTGGATAGTAAAAAAAGAAAAAGAAAAATTTCCAAAATGGAGAAAGAAACACATCAATTTTTAAGAGAAAAGTTTGAATCAGCTAAATGGTTTATCGCTTCAATTCAACAGCGAAGAGAAACGTTAATGAAAATAATGCGTTCTATTTTTGAGAAACAATATGAGTTTTTTGAAAGCGGTCCAAAATTTTTAAGGCCAATGATTTATAAAGATATTGCCGATGAAATTATGATGGATATTTCAACTATTAGTCGGGTTGTAAATGGAAAATATGTTCAAAGTCCGATGGGAATTCACGAATTAAAATATTTCTTTAGCGAAGGTCTTTCAACCGATGGCGGAGACGAAGTTTCTAACAAGCATATTAGAATTTTAATTCAAGAAATCTGTGGTTCTGAGAAAAAAGGGAAACCATATAGTGATGAAAAAATTGCTCAAATTTTAGTTGATAAAGGCATTCACATTGCCAGAAGAACAGTTGCAAAATATAGGGAACAATTACAAATTCCTGTTGCGAGATTAAGAAAGGAATTATGATTTATTTTTTTGATTCACTAATTATAATTATACTGTTCTTTTTATTTGCTTATTCTCATTCAATTTTAGCCTCTTTTGATGTTAAAAAAAGGATTACCGAGAAAATTGGGACCAAAATTGCATTTTATAGATTGTTCTATAATATTTCTTCCCTTATAATATTCGTAACAATTTATTACATATCTCCCAAACCAGAAGCATTAATTTACGACTTACAATTTCCTTACGATCTCATTATCTTGGTGTTTCAATTTTTTGGAATAGTTGGTTTTTTCTGGTCTGGTTCGTATATCAACTTAAAAGAGTTTTTAGGTATTAGTCAGGTAAAAAGATATTTCCAAAATAATTACAATTTAGAAGATTTAGATGAAACTCATGAACTTGTAGTTTCGGGTCCCTTTAAATATTCACGGCACCCAATATATTTTTTTTCAATTATAGTTTTAGCATTTAGATCAACAATGGATTTATTTTATCTTGTATTTTTTATCTGTATTGTCGCTTATTTTTATGTTGGCTCTATTTATGAAGAAAAGAGTTTGGAAAAAAGATATGGAGATAAGTATAAATCCTATAAAGCAAAAGTTCCTCGCATAATTCCTAATCCTTTTATATGAAAATCGAAGTAAAAATTTTATGAAAACAAAATTGATAATAATACTGTTATGCATTTTCTCAATTGAAGTACTTTCTCAAAAAAATGAGGAAATCTTAGCTAAGATTGGCGATAAAGTGATAACAGTTGAAGAATTTAAGTACCGCTATGAATTTACGCCTCAGGTTAATAGAATAAACTCAGACCAAAGTAAATCGAAAGAAGAATTACTTTATACGTTAATTGCAGAAAATTTGTTTTCCTTGGAAGCAGAAAAATTAGGAATTGATACAACATTGGCGATGAAAATGAATTATGTGCCGATGGAAAAAATGCATGTACGAGATGCACTTTACAAAAAAGAAATAAAAGATAAAATTATTATTGATGATAAAAAATTAACAGATGGATTGTGGTTAGCAAATCACAAATTATTTGTCGATTATGTTTATTCAAAAGAAAAAGCTGAGATTGAACTCGCTTATTTGGAATTGAATAAATCAAAAAATTTCGATTCAACGGCTACTTTACTTAAAAATGTAGAATATGTAAAAGAACCTTATGAAGTCACTTACGGAAAAATGTTTGAAGTACCCGAAAAGGCAGTTTATGGGTTAGAATTAAATGAATTTACAACTCCTTTAGAATCGCCGGATGGATGGTATATTTTTAGATTGCTAAGTAAAATACAAGCTAATTATCAAAGTTCAGATCAAAAGTTATCTCTCGTAAAAAAGACAGTTGAAGATAGAACAGTAGATTCAATTTATAATGATTTCTGGAGTAAATTCTTTAAGGATGCAAAAGTAAATACGGACGGCAGCCTTTTTTGGTACTTTGTCGATTCTATGCATGATTTAGTTCTGGCAGTTAAAACAAAAGAAGAGATTAAAGACAAAGAAAAAATTGAATTGAGTAATGATGAGCTTATTGGTTATAAGTCTTCGTTAAATCCGGATTCATTGAGCAAGCCATTTATTAAATTTGATGATAAACCAATTACTTTTAACGATTTTTTAAACGAATTTATGTTTGAAGGTTTTTACACTTTTACAACAGAAAAAAATGTAATTGCTAATCAGCTAAATTCACGAGTAAAAAGACAAATTGAATTAGAACTTTTGGCACGCCATGGTTACAAAATTGGATTAGAAAGTTTGGATGATGTAATGAGATCTACAAAGATTTGGAGAGATAATTATCTATCTACTCTTTATAAGAGGGATTTGGTATTTAGCACAAAATCAACCGATGAAGAAGTTAATAACTATTTGCTGCAGAAA
Source organism: uncultured Ignavibacteriales bacterium (assembly GCA_963704835.1). Taxonomy (GTDB): domain Bacteria; phylum Bacteroidota; class Ignavibacteria; order Ignavibacteriales; family Melioribacteraceae. Next base: position 51,310 of record CAVPHW010000013.1, read on the forward strand.
GAAGATTCTTTAATAAGTGAAACCAAGGTAAATATTATTGAAATATTAACGGATAGCCTTAATGTTGTTAAACAAGCGTTGGCTATTGCAAACAATGATAGTTTATTAAAAGATTTTGCTGTTGCTCATACAAAAAGAAGCGAAGTAAAGGAAAAAGGTGGAGAGTTTGGTCTATTTTCAATTTCTGAATTTGGCGAAATAGGAAAAATAGCTGGGACTATGGAAGTCGGAGATGTTTATGGCCCACTAGAAGTGGAGGGAAGTTATTCAATTTTTAAAGTAATAGATAAACAAAACACTATCCTTAATTTTAAGTCAGATATTGATTTGCAAAATATTAAAGCCAACTTCCATTACAATAAGGTGATAAACAAGTTAGAAGATAACGCTGTTGAATTGGCTGATAAGTATAAGGTTACAGTCAATGAAAGTTTATTGAATAAGTTACAGCTTAATAATTTACAATTGTTGGTATTTAGATATATGGGTTTTGGCGGTAGAACTTTAGCTTTCCCTTATTCATCTCCATTTTACAAATGGAAAGATAAGTGGGAACAAAAGAAGAAAGATGTACTATAAAGTTGAATTTATAATTTTGAAATGTGGCAGTTGGCTTTAGCCAACATATTGATTTTTACGCAAACCAAAATTTGTGACTACAGTTTATAAGGAGAGAGAAAGTGAGAAGAAAAATTAGATCCACAACCGTTTTAGGTGTTATTCATAATGGAGTTGCTGCCTTGGGTGGAGATGGACAAGTTACTTTAGGCAATACTGTAATGAAGCATAATTCGATGAAAATAAGAAAATTATTGGATGGAAAAGTTTTAGTTGGATTTGCAGGGTCTGCAGCAGATGCATTTACGTTACTTGGCAGATTTGAAGAAAAACTTGAGCAATACAGAGGAAATGTTGATCGTGCAGTAGTTGAATTGGCAAAGGATTGGAGAACAGATAAATACCTAAGAAAGCTGGAAGCATTGTTAGCGGTTGTATCATCAGACAAAACATTTGTGGTTTCTGGAACCGGAGATGTAATAGAACCGGATGATAAAATTATAGCCATTGGTTCTGGTGGAATGTTTGCACTTTCTGCGGCTAAAATGCTAGTAAAATATAGTGATCTTTCTGCTGAAGAGATTGTTAAGGAAGCGTTAAAAACAGCATCTGAAATATGCATTTATACAAATGATAAAATTAATGTAGAAACAATAGGGAAATAAATTAGTGGAAAAATTAAACATGAAAAATTTGACTCCAACACAAATTGTGAATGAGTTGAATAATTATATTATTGGTCAGGATGATGCGAAAAGGGCAGTTGCAATTGCATTAAGAAACAGATGGAGAAGACAGCAAGTTGATGAAAGCATAAAAGAAGAAATTATGCCGAACAATATTATTTTGATTGGACCTACCGGTGTTGGTAAAACTGAGATAGCAAGAAGATTGGCAAGGTTAACAGGTGCTCCTTTTTATAAAGTTGAAGCTTCCAAATTTACAGAAGTTGGTTATGTTGGTAGAGATGTTGAATCAATGATTAGAGATTTAACCGAGCTTGGTGTTAACATGGTTAAGGCAGAACAGACTGAATTGATTCAAGAAAAAGCTGATAGACTTGCTGAAGATAGAGTGCTAGATCTTCTAATTCCACCGGTGAAAGCCCCAGCAAAAACACCAACTGAAGCTGAAAATGGTGAAGTTGATGAAAATAATGAATCTTATAGAAATGAAAAAACTAGAGATTGGATGCGGGAAAAATTGAAAAAGGGTGAGCTCGATGAAAAATTAATCGAGTTTGATACAACTACTTCTGCTGTTGGAATGCAGGTGGTTGGTCCGTTTGGTATGGACGATATGGGTATGAATATTCAGGAAATTATTGGCAATATGATGCCGAAGAAAAAGAAAAAACGTAAGACTACCATAAAAGAAGCCAGAAAATTAATTGCTCAAGAAGAAGCACAGAAATTAATTGATATGGATAATGTTCAGAAGGAAGCGGTAAGAAGAGTTGAAGAAACCGGAATAATTTTCCTTGATGAGATTGATAAAGTTGCAGGTGGCGGAAAAGGTGGTCATGGTGGACCAGATGTTTCTAGAGAAGGAGTGCAGAGAGATCTTTTACCAATTGTAGAAGGTTCGACAGTTAATACAAAATATGGACCGGTAAGAACTGATCATATTTTATTTTTAGCTTCCGGAGCATTCCATGTTTCAAAACCATCTGATTTAATCCCAGAGCTTCAAGGGCGATTCCCGATTAGAGTTGAACTTAAAAGTTTAACGGAAGAAGATTTTATAAAAATTTTAACAATTCCACAGAACGCACTACTTAAACAATATTCTGCGCTTTTAGAAACTGAAGATGTGCACATTGTTTTTGAAGATAGTGCAATAAGAGAAATTGCTAAAATTGCAACAATTGTAAATGAGGAAGTTGAAAATATTGGAGCAAGGAGACTTCATACAATTTTAACGACTTTATTGGAAGATATTTTGTTCGATGTACCGGATAAAATGCCAGAAGGTAAAATTACAATTACCAAAGAAATGGTGAATGAAAAACTTGATTCAATTGTTAAAAACAGAGATTTGAGTAAATATATTTTATAATATTTATCCGAGTCCATTTTTACATTATGGGCTCGGAATTTTTTTTTGCGTTCTTAATTAGTGAAAATTTGTGTAGCCTTATTTTAAATACCAAAAAATAGATAACAAGTAATAAATACATATTTAGTAGTAAAATATTTACAAATGCCAACCCAAAAACAAACAATATTGAAATAACCAAAATTACGATATTACTATAAACAGCTGTAAACATAGAACTATATCTTATTGCCCAAAAGTTTTCATTCTCTTTTTTTTCTTTGGAAAATACAATCAAAACGAGACTTAGAAATATTAATAAACCGCAGATTTCCTCTGACAAATTATTTTCAATTATAGAAAAATATTTTACTTCCAGAAATGAAGAATAAATTGCAAGAATTTTTTGTTTTAAAAATTCTGGTTTTTCACCCAAATAGAATCTAAAAAAAGTAAAAAATAAAGCAGGTACTAATAGAATAATGCCCGCAATTCTAAAATTATGGTGAAATAAGAATGGGTGTAATTTTTTTTCAGACATGTTCTGTTCAATTAACAGAAAACAATCTAAAACTAATTTCAGTTCCATCTTCCATAATTATGGCCATATAAACCAAACCAAATTTATGATTCAATTTGTATTCTATTCTTTCAACCCCTGGTATATTGCTGTTTTGTTCAACAGATGTAGCTTTAATTTGATAAAATCCATAATCAAAATCATCTGTGGATGATTTTGAAGTTACACTCCGAGTTACTTTTTTGCCACTTGGAGTAGTAAAAGAATAACTATCTCCTACTTTGCAATCGTACTTAACGATAGTAAATGGTTTTTTGCTATCGTTATAGAAATCTTGAATCCCTTCTGAAGTTATTTTATATTTCAACTGTGTTTTAAGTTTGCCATTTGCATCTTTCATTTCGTCTGGAATAATTGCATCTAGTGCTGGAATTTTTGAAAGATCAGCCGTCGCATCAATAGTCACAATACCGCCTTCACTTTTCGTAACAAACAACTGTTCATTAAGATCGATATTTGTGTTGCCAACTTTTAAACTACTCCAGAACTCATTGCCAACGGTCGCCATTGGAATGTTGGTATCTCCACCAATTACATTTGGATCATCCTCAGGATCATTTGTACAAAAAGTAAAAGTAAGAAGTAAGCTTAAAAGTAGGTAGAATTTGATTTTCATAAGAACCTCAATAAGTTAATAGTTAGATTACATTTATAAGTGGTAGAAATTAAATAATCAAAAATTAACGTTACTAACAAATGTAAAATAGCTTATAAATGCAAGGATATAGTTGTCTTATTATAGAATTCTATGCATTAAATGCTTATAAAGTGAGTTAAAGCACAATTATTGCAGAACTTTATCTATCGCGTGGGCAATATTATCAACGGTAACTATGTTAATACTACTTTTTTTCTTAATGGATTTAAGATTATTTTGAGGAATTATTACATTTGTAAATCCAAGTTTTTCAGCTTCTTGAATTCTTTTCTCAATGTGACCAATACTTCTAATTTCTCCGCCCAAGCCAACTTCACCCAGAACAACATAATTATTTTTAGCAGGTTGATTTTTGAGACTAGAAGCAACAGCGATACATACTGCCAAATCAATTGCTGGTTCATCTATTTTAAGTCCACCGGCAATATTTAGAAAAACATTATGAGAGGAAAGTCTTAATCCGGCACGCTTTTCTAAAACTGCAAGTAAAATAGAAAGCCTTCTATAATCAAAACCAGTTGTAACTCTTTGAGGATTTCCAAAATTAGTTGGAGTAACCAAGGCTTGTACTTCTAATAAAACTGGACGTGAGCCTTCAATGCTGGCTGTAACTACTGCGCCAGTTACATTTTCATTTCGCTCGCTAAGAAAAACTTGACTTGGATTTTTTACTTCGGTTAAACCGTCTTCGTGCATTTCAAAAATACCAATTTCATTTGTATTGCCAAAACGGTTTTTCTGTGCTCTTAAAATTCTGTAAGAATAATTTTTTTCACCTTCAAACTGAAGAACTGTATCCACAATATGTTCTAAAACTTTTGGTCCGGCAATAAAACCTTCTTTAGTTACGTGCCCGATTAATATTACTGAAAAATTTAGTGTTTTAGCCAAATGCATTAGGAAATTTGTGCACTCTCTAATTTGAGTAACTGTTCCTGGAGCATTATCATATTCAGGTTTCTGCATTGTTTGGATTGAGTCAATAATTACAACTTCCGGTTTAACTTTATCAATTGCCGAGGTAATTATATCAACATCAGTTTCAGAAAGAATATAAATATTATTTTCATTTACTTTTAGACGTTTCGCTCTAAGATTTATTTGCTTAACAGATTCTTCACCGGTAACATAAAGTACTTTTGCTTTAGTGCTGGAAGCTGCTTGCATAACTAAAGTAGATTTTCCTATTCCTGGGTCTCCACCAACAAGAACAACAGAGCCAAGAATTAATCCGCCTCCAAGGACTCTATCAAACTCATCAATTCCAGTTGTAATCCTAATATCTTCGTGCGAGTTCACTTCGCTCAGTTTATAAATATTCTCATCTTTTACTTTTTGTTTCTTGGAACTCTTTTTAGCTTCAACAAATTCTTCTGAGAATGTATTCCATTCTTCACAATGAGGACATTTCCCTTGCCATTTTAATGATTCAAAACCACAGTTTGAACAAATATATTTTATTTTATGTTTTGACATTTAGATTATTAAAACCCGGTGCGGTTAATAAAATTAGTAATTATTTTATCTTCGGAGGAAATTAACTCTTTGGGAGTTCCCTTAAAATAAATTTTTCCCTCGTGCATCATTGCAATTTCATGAGCAACATTTTTTACGCTAAACATATCATGTGTAACAACAATTGAAGTAACATTTAGTTTTTCTGCCAAATCTTTAATCAATTCATCGATTGAGTCAGACATTATTGGGTCAAGTCCGGTTGTTGGTTCATCATATAAAATATATTCTGGTTCAGTAATTAATGCTCTGGCTAAACCGACTCTTTTTTTCATTCCACCGGAAAGCTCTGAAGGTTTTAAATTTTCTGTTTTTGGTAAATCTACTAATTCCAACATTTTTTTAATTTTAGAATCTAATTCTTTTTTACTCATTTTATAGTCATTTTCAACAATAGGTAAAGCAATATTTTCACCAACTGTCATTGAATCAAATAAAGCTGCGCCTTGAAAAAGATATCCAAATTTTCTTCTAATATTGTAAAGCTCTTTTTGATTTCTTGGATCAATAATTTTACCGCCAACTTTTACATAACCCTTATCTGGAAACAATAATCCAACAATATGTTTAAGGAGTACACTTTTACCACTTCCACTTTTGCCAATTATAACATTTGTTTCTCCTTCCTCAATAGTAAGGTTTACACCATTAAGTACATTATTGTTGGCAAATGTTTTGTGAAGGTCTACTATTTCTATCATTTAGAGTTTTGTATAAATAATTTCTTGATAGTCAAATATAAAAAGAATAAACATCTCAATCTTGTAATGTATTAATAAAAAATGCCGATCAAAGTCGGCATTTCTCAAATATTAAGTTTAGTCACCTTACAGAATAATTACAGTTATTTGTTTTCTTCTTTCTCAATCTCTTTAATAATAATTTTTTTATGTTTTTTCCCATCAATTGATTTTTCCTCGATTGTCATTTTATCTTCACTTTCCATTTTTTCCAAATATTCATCAGCCTCTTTTCCTTGGTATGTTTCAACTTTTTCTTCACCATCTTTTTTAGTTTTTACAGTTACTGTTTTTACATCATTTTCAATTTTAACTTCTACTTTTTTCTCAATGTTTTTTGTTCCTTTTCCAACCCAAATATTGTCTGCTTCTCCATCCTCATCCGATTCAATTTCTATAATCATTTCACCTTTTTTATTCATTTTCTCAATATACTCATCTGCTTCTTTCCCTTTATATGTTTCAACTTTTTCTTCACCATTTTCGGTTGTAGTAACTGTAATTGTTTTTTCACCGTTTTCATCTTCAACATTGACTTTTATTTTTTTCATCCCTTCATGATTATCATCTTCATCCATAAACATTAGCATTTTATTTCCATGACCTTTATGTTTAATAATATGCTTTTCACCATTCTCTGATTTGAAGACCATTACATTATCACCATCAATATCAAAGTCAACATCATCATCTGAAATCCAATGTACTTTTTTCTCAATAGTTTTAGCATGGAATTTTTTTAATAATTGATTTGCTTCCTCTCCCTCAAAAGTAACATCCCCTTCACTGGTCGAAATTACTATTTTTGTTGCTTCACTTTTTATTTTACTCAGTTTATCTTTAATAGATTTGTTTTCTTGTGCTGATAAAAAATTTGCAGCTAGAAACAAAAGTATGAGTGTGATTGTTAATGATTTAGTTTTCATTTGAATCCTCCGAATGATTTATAAAAGTGTAATTCTTGTACAATGAAAATAAACTATTGTGTCATCAAATATTCTTAAAACAATGTTAATTGATGTTAAAAAATGTTAAAATCGGGTAATTGACCTAGAGAAGAGATAATTTTAACTCCATGAAAAATAAATCCTTAAAAATAATTGTTTCACTTATAACGTTTGCAGTTATCGGGTTAATTGCAATCCAATTTTATTGGATCAATCTGGCATTGAATTTAGAAGAAGAAAAATTTAATAAAAATGTTGCAAATGCTCTAACTGATTTGACAAAATCTTTAGAGAATAAAGAGGCTACAAGATTTTTAATAAGAAATTTACCCTTAAAAGATAGCACTAGATTGGTAATTGTTAGTGAGAATCTAGAAAATGGAGAGTCAAAATCAGATTCAAATATAAGTTCAAATATTCATAGAATAATAATGTCTGGAGAAGGAAGAGAATCCAATATCGAATATGAAATAAATACAACCATTGATACTAACCTAAATAGTGTAATAGTACGCAAAAATGTAAATGTTAGGAGTGATAGTTCTTATTCTAAATCGTTTGTATGGAATACCAATATGGACAGCTTAATAAATAAGAAAACAAAAATAATTGAGAATGTTTTTGAGGAATTAATAGTAACCGAAAAAGAGGGTGATATTTTAAAGAGAATAGACGATGCACAATTGGATTCTCTATTAGATAACCAACTCAATAATTATGGAATTAGAAGTGATTATGAATTTGGAGTTATTAATAATGATAGCTTAATATTTGGGGGACTTCAAGAAAATAATGCAAAGCTTTTTAATTCTGAATATAAAATAAAACTTTTCCCAAATGACATTATCAAAAACCAAAACTATCTTGTTGTCAATTTCCCACAAAAAGAGTCCATACTATTAAAATCAATCTGGTGGATTTTATTGTTATCCGTAATTCTAACATTATTGATAATCATTCTATTTTATTCAAGTATAAAAATGTTGATAAAGCAAAAAAAGATTACAGAAATCAAAAATGATTTGTTAAATAATATTACTCACGAGTTTAAAACGCCAATATCCACAATATTTTTGGCCGCTGATGTTATGGGAGAAGAAAAAATAACTGATTTACATAAATATACAAGTATTATTAAAACGGAATCCAAACGATTAACTGATATGGTTGAAAATATTTTATCAGCTGCAGAATTACAAACAGGTGAGATAAAATTAAATAAAACAAAAGAAGATGTTCATAGAATAATTAAGGAGACGACAGACAAATTTGAGCTTTCTATGATCAGCAAAAAAGGAAATTTTGTTTTTGATTTTAGAGCAACTGATTCAGTATTATCTTTTGATAAAAATCAGTTTACAAACGCCTTAAGTAATTTGATTGAAAATGGAATTAAGTATAATATATCAAACCCGGAAATTAAAATTTCAACTATGAACAGTAAAAAAGATTTTGAAATAGTAATTGAGGATAACGGAATTGGTATTGACAAAAAAAATTGGGAAAAAATATTTGAAACATTTTATCGAGTTCCGACTGGAAACATACATAATGTTAAGGGAAATGGAGTGGGGCTAAGTCTTGTAAAGAAAATTGTAGAGGCTCATTGCGGAACTATAAAACTGCAAAGCGAAAAGAATAAAGGAACAAAATTTATAATTAATTTCCCTAAAATATTATGAATAAGAAAAAAATATTATTAGTAGAAGATGATATCAATCTCGGATCCATACTTTGTGATTTTCTGATAATTAAAAAGTTTGAAGTGGACTTGTGCAAAAATGGAAACGAAGGTTTTGAAAGTTTCCAGAAAAACAAATATGATATATGTATTCTTGACGTTATGATGCCCAGAAAGGATGGATTTACTTTAGCCAAAGAAATTAGAGCTGTTAATAAAAATGTTCCAATAATATTTCTCACCGCCAAATCGATGTTAAACGATAAGGTGGAAGGATTTAATATTGGCGCAGATGATTATATTACGAAACCCTTCAATACAGAAGAATTGATTTTAAGAATTAATGCGATTATTAGAAGATCTTCCAATAATATAAATGAAAGTGAACTATTTGAAATTGGCAAATATGAATTTGATTATAAAAAAAGGTTGCTATCAATAAATAAAAAATCAAGAACACTTACCTCAAAAGAAACTGAGCTTCTTAAACTTTTATGTGTTAATAATAATTCTACTTTAACGCGAGAAACGGCTCTCACTTACATTTGGAAGAATGATAATTATTTTACTTCAAGAAGTATGGATGTGTATATAACTAAATTGAGAAATTTCCTGAAAGAAGATAAATCAATTGAAATAGTTAATGTACATGGCGTTGGATTCATGTTGATGATAAATTCTTAGTCTTTCTCACAATCAGGCTCGTACTTAGAAAAAATAATTAGGATTAAGAGCAATTGTAAAATTAGTTATGACCAAAACTATTCTTAATTTTATTGAAAGGGAAAGACAAATAAACAACTGCACAAATTCTTCCTACAATAAAAGAAAGCATAGCTGAAGTTGCACCATCTAAATCAAAATATTTGATCGAAATAAAAAGTGTAAGTATAATAATAGAAACTTCAATGATTGTTGCAAAAGTAATGGGGGATGTATTTTTAAATGTAACAAGTAGTGCTCTTTGAAAAGAAATAAGAACAGTCAAAGCCGGCATAATAGAAATAATAATTACTGGAATATGTACAAACTCAGTTAAAGTATCTGAGAGTCCGGAAATATTATTAAACCAAATTACAGATAGGGGAGTAATTGCAATTATTATTAAAGTCGTTCCCAAAATTAATCCTAACTTTTTTGCAAAATTTGCAAGCTGAGTATAATTTTCTCCTTTAGCTCCAATAAGTGCAATACCAACTTCTTGATAGGAAAGGCCTAGACTTCTAAATATAAAGACTAAAGAATTAATTACTGGGAGAACAGCAAGGGATTCCAAAGACATTCTGCCTTGACCAATAAAAAATGTAACCATTGGGTGCACGCCTAATCCAATTAAGGAAGTTAAGGCAAGTGGATAATAAAAATGCAAAATTTCTTTATATGATAAATTTTGCTCTGAAATTAAACTATCCTTTTTAATTTTTACTAGAATTCCATTAGCCATAAATCGACTGGCAATTGCTTCTGAAACAACTGCAATTGATAGCGCCGAAGCTCCAATAACTGCTCCATCCAATTTAGTAAAATAGTATAATGAAATTGAAGCTAACAGCATCATGAATAATCTTACAATTGTTCCGTAAGCAACTCTTCTGGTGAGATTATTCCTAATCATTATTCCTTGATAAAACCTGCGATAACCAATTGCCCCTGGCCATGGAAGCAATACAAAGAATGCTTTGTAGGTTAATTGTTCAACTTCGGGAGTAAGGTTGATCAAGTCAATCGCAATAAAATCAAAAATAGAAGGTATTAAAATTATCAGCATAATTCCGGTTATAAGACCGCTTATAGCAAAATTAAAATTCCTAAGCTTCTTAAATGAACAGTAGTCTTTAACTAATGCGGTTGCCGCACTCATCATCATAATTACAGGTGCTTCAATAATTAGCGCAAAAGAAAATGCAACACCATAGGCGGCCAAGTTATATTTGGGATCTACCAAACGTGCAATAATTGCAGCAAGAAAGGGTCCTTCCATTGACATCATTAACCAAGTGGCAGCTAAAGGAAGCCAAAACTTAAATATCTTTTTGTTTGAGAGAATTTCCAAAGATGTAATTCTTATTAAAGTATGATTAGAAATTGTAAAGATATGCTTTAGAAGCTAAAAGAAATAGTACAAAATACGCTAGTCGAGTTTTTTCCTAAACCTCAATGAACTGAATAATAAAATTACAGAGCCCATAAAAAATAAAACAGCTACTTCTTGCCAAAGATCAGCAAAACCAATTCCTTTAAGTACAACTCCTCTAATAATTGTAATGAAGTATCTAAGTGGAATAAAATAGCTTATGTATTGTAAAATTGGTGGCATGTTTTCGATTGGGAATGCAAACCCTGACAAGTAAACCATGGGCATCATAATTGCAAAAATTGCTATCATCATTGCTTGTTGCTGAGTTTTTGAAATTGTTGATACAAATAGTCCAAGCCCAAGAGTAGACAAAATGTAAAAAAATGAGGCAACAAATAAGAATGTTGTACTTCCTCTTACTGGAATACTAAACAGAACACCCATCATTGTAATAACAAGTACCACAGAAATGAATCCCAAAATAATAAATGGTACTAACTTTCCAATAATCAATTGATACGATTTTATTGGAGTAACAATTATTTGTTCCAGTGTTCCTATTTCTTTTTCTTTTACTACAGCTAGAGAAGTCAATATTAAAGTAATTATACTAAGGAGCAAAGCAACAATTGCTGGTACCATAAAATATCTTGTTTTAAGATATGGATTGTACCAAGTTCTAACTTCTGGTGTAATTTGACCAACAGGAAGTACTTTTAATCCTTTTTGATCTCTATAATCCAAAATAATATTTCGGGAATATTCAGAAATAATTTTTGTAATATGGCCAGCAGCTATAGAAGCAGTATTTCCATCTGAGCCATCAAATATTGCCTGCAATTTGACGGATTCTCTTCTAGCTATTTTTTTTGAAAAATCTTTGAGGAATTACAAACCCAACCAATACATTAGCTTTATCTATTTGATTGGAGAGTTCTTCATAATTATCTGCATAATAATCAATTGAAAAAAAACCGGAACTTTCAAACCTTTCAATAAAATTACGACTTGATTCAGTCTTATCCTGATCCATAAATAAAATATGAACATTATTAACATCAAGTGTAGCGGCGTATCCCAAAAAAAGTAACTGTACAATTGGTGCGATCAAGACAATTCCAAACATTTTAGGATCACGCTTAAATTGCAAAAACTCTTTTTTGATTATATGTAGAATGATATTCATTGATTATGCTTGATTTTCTTTCTTATTAAAAATTATGCTTGCCAATAAAAGCATTATAAACGCAAATAATAATAGATATAAAATCTGGTCCCAAATTGCGCCCATTCCAACACCGCGCAAAATTATTGCTCTCAATATTTTAATGTAGAATTTTGCTGGAGTTATATTTGTAATTATTTGAATTAAAGGCGGCATACTCTCAATTGGAAAAATAAACCCAGAAAGAATAACAGATGGAAGAAGTGATGCAAAGGTTCCCAGGGTAAAAGCAATTTGCTGAGAATCAGAAACTGTTGAAATAAATATACCAATACTTGTTGATGTAAATAAAAAGATCAAAGTAGTAGATTGCTAAAAGCAAATAGTTCCCTTTAACTTCAACATCAAATAAAAAGTAGCCAACTATTAAAATGAATAAAGCATTAAACAATGCCAATGTGATATATGGAAATGTTTTACCGAGCAGTAATTCTAATGTTTTTATTGGCGAGACATTTATCTGTTCAATTGTTCCTCTTTCTTTTTCTCTCACCAAGGACAATGAAACACTAATCACAGCAGTAATAACTAAGATCATTGCTATTAGTCCAGGTATTAGAAATCTAGTAGTTTTTAAATCTTTGTTAAACCAAAAAATTGGGTTAAAATCAAACGGTATGTAGGACTTTAAACCTTTTTGGGCTAGTAGCTTTTCTGTTTTCTTAGCATTAAAGCTTGCAATTGCTGCATTAATATAATTTTGAATAATAGTAGCCGTGTTTCCATCGACACCATCAGTTAATATTTGAATTTTTACGTTTTGTTTTGAATAGAAATTCTGAGAAAAATCTTTAGGAATAATTACAACACCTTGAGCAATTTTTTTATCGAGAATATCCTTTATTTCAGAATCACTTTTTACAAAGTTTGAGATTAAAAAATATTCTGAAGTTGTTAATGAGTTATAAAACTCTCTGCTAAGTTCAGTATTGTTCTGATCATAAACAGCGAGCTTAATATTTTTTACATCAAAGTTTACTGCATAACCAAAAACAACTAACAAAAATGCGGGGAACAGGAGAAGAATGGATAGCATTCTATAATCTCTTATGAGATGTTTAAATTCCTTTTTGGTAATTGCAGCGATTCTTCTTAAACTCACTTTTTATCCTTTTCCAACAAATGAATAAAAACATCTTCCAAGGTTGGAGTTATCTTCTCTACTTTTTTGATATGAATGTTTGAATGTGGTTTTAGTTCAATGTAAATCTGTTCTTTATATTGAAAATTATTGTTCATTATTATGTGAATTGAATTTCCGAAGATTGAAGTTTCATCTACAATAGAAGATTTCTCAAAAACATCCATGGCTTCTACTACATTTGAACATTCAATCTCATAGATTGGATTTGTTAAGTATTTACTTTTTAAAACCTTTGAATTACCTTCTGCTATTAACTTACCGGCATTTATTAAAATAATATTTCCACAATACTCAGCTTCTTCTAAATAGTGAGTTGTTACTAAAACGGTAATTCCTTCAGCAGAAAGTTCATTTATTAAATCCCAGAAAGATCTTCGTGAAATTGGATCAACGCCACTGGTTGGCTCATCTAAAAACACAATTTTAGGTTTGTGAATAACTGCAGTCCCGAGTGCAAGCCTTTGTTTAATTCCGCCTGGAAGTGAGCTAGTTAAAAGTTTTTCTTTGCCAACTAGATTTGCAGTTTTTAAAATCCAGCTCATTCTGGTTTTTAATTCTTTGCCTTCTAAGCCATAAACTCCGCCGAAAAAGTTAATATTTTCTTCCACGGAAAGATCGTTGTATAAAGAAAATTTTTGCGACATATAACCGATATTCTGCTTTACTAAATCTGGTTGTGTCTTTATACTATAGCCACCAACTTTTGCATCGCCATTTGTTGGCTCAAGAATTCCGCATAACATTTTAATTGTTGTAGATTTACCCGCTCCATTCGCCCCAAGAAATCCAAAAATTTCTCCAGCTTTCACATTGAATGAAATATCATTAACAGCAATAAAGTTACCGAAAGTTTTATTAAGATTATTTACTTCGATTGAATACATAAATCAGAACCTAGAATTAAGAATTTAATACTTCGAATTCTGAACTAATAAATTTTGTTGCCAATGGCTTTCTCCAACTTGGTTTTTGAAATTTCATAATCAACCAATGATGTTAGTAAATCTGTTTTTGCAGTATAGATGGAAGTTTCAGCATCTAGTAATTCTGTTGTACTTACAAGTTGAACCAAATATTTATCATTTGTGATTCTGTGATTTTCTTCGGCTTGTTCAAGTGATTGTTTACTCAATTCAACTTTCTTTTTTGCGGCTTGAAAATTTAAGTAAGTATTGTAAACTTCAATTTCGATAGCATCCTCAAGTTGGAATTTACTTGTTTCTAATTGAGTGAGATTATTTTGAGCTTGTTGAGTTAATGAAGAATTATAACCCCAGTTCCAAATATCCCAGCTTAATGATATTCCAACATTCCAAGTATCATCAAATTGATCACGCTGGGGAAATATTCTTTGGTTTGGCTTGTTATAGTAAAAATCGGAAACTAAAAATATTGAAGGATACCATCCTGAGTGACTTGCACTTAATTGCTCTTTTCCAGCAAATATCTTCTTTGAAACAGACTCCAATTCCAACCTATTTGATTTTGCTTTAATTAGTAAATTATTAAATTCACTGTCCGAATTATTTAATTCAATATCGTCAGTTTTAATTTCGATGTTTTCAGAAATATCATTTCCCATAATCTTATTGAAAAGAGCTTTTGCAATTTCTAAAACATTTTCGGTTTCAACTTTCTTTAACTGAATTGTGGTGTATTGAACTTTGATTTTTAATAAATCGTTTCTAGTTATAAGATCATTATCTAAAAAACTCTGGGCATCATTTATGTGCGATTCTAAGCTCTTTAAATTTTCTTCAATAAGCTTATTTGCATTTTCTGCTTTGTAAATATTCCAGAAAGCGAAAATTATTTTAAATGCTTCCTCGTTTATATCTTTTGAATATTCCAATTCTGATGATTCTAAATTATAAGTTGCAGCAGATTGAAGTGATGATAACTTAAACCCAGTGAATATTGGCTGCTGTAGAGATAACTTAAAATTATAATTGTTCAAAATTACTTCTTGAATTCTAATTGTAGTAGGGAAAAATGATGTAGAAATTTCAAATGGGGGAACATCACTCAATCGCATATAGGAAGCATTAAAGCTTAATTTGGGAAATCTTTGAGATTTAATTTCAGTTACCTTGGCTGCGGCAATTGCCAATTTAGCATCTGATATTTTTAATGTTTTACTATTCTGGATTCCTAACTTTATACTTTCATTTAAAGTATAAGTTTTTGTCTGAGCAAAACCATTAATTGAAAATGTGATTAAGAATACTATGATTGTTTTCTTCATTTTAAACTCTACTTAATTCTGATTTTTTTACTAAATAAATGAATACATTTTCTAAAGAAGGAATGTTTATTCTATAATCTAAAATCTGAATACCATTTTCTCTTAGTAATATTTCTATTTTTTGATATTCACTATCCGCATTTTCTACAATTGTGTTTAATCTATCGCCAAAAAGCTGAACATCCAGCCCTAAATTATCTTTTATTAAAATGGCTGCTTGCCTTATATTATCACAAACTATTTCAATTGCCTTTTTATTAATTGACTCCTTAATATTTAAAGGTGTATCAACTGCAATCAGTTCTCCGTTATTCATCAACCCCACTCTGTTGCATCTTTCAGCTTCATCAAGGTATGGAGTTGTCATGAAAATTGTAATTCCTTCTTTAAGTAAATTAGATAGAATTTTCCAAAAATCTCTACGTGAAACCGGATCAACACCGGTTGTAGGCTCATCTAGGAAAAGAATTTCTGGTTTATGAATTAGGCTGCATGCTAAAGCCAGTTTTTGTTTCATCCCACCTGAAAGCCTTCCAGCATGTCTTGTTCTAAACTCAATTAGCCTTGTAAATTGTAGAAGCTCATTTCGTCTTTCTTTAAAATTTTTAACATTATGGATCTCAGCAAAAAATTCAATGTTTTCATCAATGGATAAATCCTCATATAAACTAAATTTTTGCGATAAGTACCCAACGTTATTCTGAATCTCTCTTTTACTTTTTTGAATATCATAATTCAGTAACGAAATATTTCCCGAATCAGGCTTTAACAATCCACATAAAGCTCTAATTGTTGTTGTTTTTCCAGCACCATCAGGTCCAACTAAACCAAACATTTCTCCTTTTGCAATTGATAAAGAGATTCCATTTACGGCTATTATACCACCGTACGATTTATGAAAATCAACGATATTAATTATTTCATTCATTAGAATCGATTAATTTAATTTCCGCATCTGCTGGCATTCCACTCTTAAGTAAAAAGTCTGGATTGTTAATCTCAACTTTTACTTTGTAGACAAGTTTAGTTCTCTCATCAGGTGTTTGAATGTTTTTGGGAGTAAACTCAGATTCTGGAGAAATATATACAACTTTTCCATCGAACGATTTATCTTCAAAGGCATCGACCATTACACTAACTTTTTGATTTAATTGAATGTTAGGAAGCTCAACTTCATTTATGTAAATGTTAAGCCTTACTTTGCTTAAATCGGCAACTTTAATTATAGAAGACATTGGCACAACAGTTTCGCCCATTTCATAGAATTGTTCAACAACAAAACCATTTATTGGTGAGGTAACAAAGCAATCATTAATATTTTTCAATATTATTTTTTCAGTTGCAGAAGCTTGATCTAAAGCAGCCTCTGCGCGTCTTAGGTCTTCGGGTCTAGCAATGTTTTTAATTTTTACCAAATTTTCTTTGGCCGCTGAATATTGAGATTTTACAATTTGGTATTTGGTTTCCACATCTTCAAATTGTTTTTTAGTTATTGAGTTTGCATCTAAAAGATTTTGCATTCTTTCTTTATCTTTTTCGGCTTGATTAAAGGATAATTCTGCTTGAGTAAACATAGATTCTGCCTGCGAAACATCTTCTTTTCTTGAACCAATTTTTAATAGTTGAAGCTGAGCTTCTGCCATTTGTCTAGCGGCTATAACTTGCAACAAATTTAGTTGGAGAGTTTCATCATCAATTCTTAAAACTGTATCTCCAATTGATACTTGCGCTCCTTCATCTTTGTGAATATTTAAAACCTCTCCTGCCACTTTTGAACTTAGAGTAATAAAAGTTGCTTCAATTGTTCCTGTAGCTTTAATAGTATTATCGTCTGTCGCGTTTCCGCAACTGATTAAGATAAGTGAAAGAAAAAACATGGATAAATGTTTTATCAGTTTCATTTTTTGTTTTCCTTTTCAATTTTGTTGTAAACTTTTAATCCTTCAGGAGTAAGAATTCCTTGAATAAGCAAATGGAAAGTAATTTTAAATGCTTCGTTCATTGAATAATTATGAGTAATCAAAAAAGTAGGATTTATTATGCTTCGGATGGAAGAATAAATAATTGTAATAATTATATCATTTGGTTTATCAATTATATATCCTTCTTTCTTACCTTGATTGATAATATCCCCCCAAATATTTTGAATGAGTTCGCTTCTAAATTTTTCTACCGCATCCCATAACTCAGGCATATGCGTTTGAAGATCATAAAGCATTTTCTCATTTACCTTAAGTGATAACTCTGCAAAAAGTTCGGTGAGCGCTTTTATTTTTAAAATTGAGTTTTCTTGCTCACTAATATTATTAAGAAGCCTTTTTTTAGTATTGCTCATAAACGCTTTTACAACATTTTCCAACAAGAAATTTTTAGATGGAAAATATTTGTAGATTGTCTTTTTACTTATCCTCAAACCTTGAGCAATTTCATCCATGGTTATTTTATAGAAACCGGATTGGAAGAAGAGTTCTTTTGAATAATTGGCTATTTTTTCTTTTTCATTCATAAACTTAAGAAACTATTATTGTTTTTACGGTTTCCAATATAATGCATGGAAACTATTTTGTCAAGTAAAGTTTCCAGTTTTTAAATTTCTTCTTAATTTGATAGCGTACATTACGGAGGGTTTTCTACAGTTTAAAAAAAGATTTTATTCTAAAACTAATCTTGTTTAGCAACATCAGTCGATTTCTTAACTTTAGTCTAATACTGTTTTTTCATTTTGATATTACGATTTGAGTTTTATCATAATAAATTTAAGCTTACTAACTAAACCAATTATCTCTGGTATTTGATGCAGAAATTATTGTTTTTGCCTTTAGTATGAGAAACAAAAAACCCGCCAAAAGACGGGTTTTTGATTTACAATTTGATATAAATTACTTTTTAGCTAAGACTGAATATATTTCATCAGAATGATGCCCGTTCCAGTATTTTCGGTATTTACTACCGAATGCTTTTCTTTCTTCTTCTGTAGGAAAAGCTTTTTGAAATAATTTATTTCCTTCTTCATCAGCTATATCTATGTCACCCATGTTAGCATACTCTGTCATAACTACAACTTGTCTGCTATCACTACCCCACTGATGTCTTACTATATATCTTCTAATAACCTTGGAATTCTTTGAAATGACTTTATCGTTCAGAACAACTGAAAGCGAATCAAACTCAGAACGTGAACCATCTTCGGGTATATCAAGATAGAAAGTTGTAACTAATAATATATTGTTTTGATCTTGTGCAACAATTGTTTTATTTACAAATAACAGTGCACTAAAAAAAATAAATAACATAAATATTTTTTTCATAATTACTCCTTATTGAATAGTTGTTAGATTATTACAATTACATTTTAAGATACCTCATCCAATTAAGAAATGCAACAATTATAAACTATTAGGAAACGGTCCCTTTGTCTTATTTGGTTATCGGATGTTTTTCCCAAAATAATTCACATAAATATTTTTAATAGACTAATCTTACCTAACACAGACTTCATAATAATGAACTACTTAATTAAACAAATTTATCGTGCAATATTTTACTTTCTCAATTCGCTTAATTAAATGTATTCGCATTATTAATTGCATTTGATAATCCTATAATTATAATTAAATTAACACCAGCAATCCGTTTTGTTATTTAAATAGATGATAAAAAAAAATAAAATCATATCTAGTTTAACTTTTGCAGTTTATATAGCTTTTTTAACTGTAACTATACTTCATAATCATCCATTCTATCTAGGGTCACAATCCGTTATTACGGATTCATTTCAAGGAAGTAATAATTCTGCAACTGATCCATTCGTTGATGATCAATCTATTTGCAGATTAGCTCAGCTTTCGAATTCGTCATATTCAAACATTGCCTACACTAGCTTTTCTTTGTCAATCGATCCAATCACCAAGGATTTTAATTTAGTTCAACCAAATCAGTACTTTGAAGATTTAATACTTAAATCAACCCATCTTAAGAGCCCCGCCAGTTTTATAATCTTAACCCTTAACACACATTTTAATTAAAAGTATAGGTAGGATTATGAAATCTTTGCAATTCGCTGCAATAGTATTTTTTATAAGTATTGTAAATATTAATGCACAAAATTACATTTCCGGTAGAATTATTGATGAAGATACAAATGAACCTTTAGTTGGAGTTCAAGTATTTATAAAGGACCTGAATATTGGCACAACTACCAATGAAGACGGATTCTTTCAACTGAACAATCTTAAAAACAATAGCTACAAAATCATATTTACATATTTGGGTTATGCTCAGGTTGATAAAAGTGTAGATGTTCCCTCTGGTGAGTCGAAGAATATTTTTATCACAATGGAAGAAACCGCAATAAATATCAAGGAAATAATGGTGACGGGGAATCCGTTTTTATCTGAGACAAAGGATTTATCGCAGACCGTGATTAGTTTATCAGAGTTGGATCTAATTATTAAAAGTGGAACAACAATCGGGGAGGAATTAAATTTTCTGCCTGGCATTTCAATGCGTTCGAATGGAATTGCTTCTGGAAGACCGGTAATTAGAGGTTTTAGCAACAATAAAGTTTTAATTCTTGAAGATGGTTTAAGAATGGGGGATTTGTCTAATTCTTCAGATGATCATAGTGTCTCTGGTGATGGAAGTGAGCCGGAAAAAATTGAAGTACTTAAAGGTCCATCCAGTTTGCTGTATGGCAGTAATGCTATTGGAGGAATTGTGAATGTAATTTCGGATGCAATTCCCTCAAAAGTTCATCAAGGAATTAATGGTGAAGTGTTGGCTCAGGGGGCTTCCGTAAATAATGAATTTTTAGGGAATGCTCATATAAATTACGGCATTGGAAATTTTGCAGTACATGGGAAATATTTTAAAAGAAAAGGGGACGATTATAGCATTCCTGGAGGAAGTACATTTAACTCAAATCTTGATTCATACGGTTCTCAATTAGGAGTTTCATTGCATCATGATTGGGGTATGACAGGACTTAGCTATACGGAGTATAATAATAAATACGGCTTACCAACATTGCCAAATGATGAAGAAATTGTTTTTATCGATATGCACAAAAAACAGTATAGGTTAGCCACTGAAGTAAATAATATTAGCTCGTTTGTAACTTCAATGAGCATTAAAGCTGGATATTTGGATTATAATCATAAAGAAATTTCAAAGATTAACGGAGAAATAGGAACTGAGTTTGGATTAAGAACAACAAGTGCGGATATTTCTTTTACGCACATTCCTTTTACAATAAACTCGCAGGGAATAATAGGGTTTTATGGATTGAATCAAAATTATCAAGTAACCGGCGAAGAAGCACTTACTCCAAATGCGGATTACCTAAATTATGCAGGATACTTCTTTGAAAAATTTGATTTTGGCAAAATTGATTTAACATTTGGATCAAGATTCGAAGTAAATAATATTAAAATCCCAGAAGCGGTTTTAACCGACTCATTATTTAAAGGTGACGAATTTATTTATAATACACTGTCAACGTCTTTAGGGGTTGTTTACAATCTTAACCAGACAACATCAATATTTGTAAATGTTGCTAATGCTTTCCTTGCTCCAACAATTGAGGAGTTATCTTCATATTCAATTCATGAAGCTCTTGCAAGTTTTGATATTGGAGATAGGTCGCTCAAAAAGGAGAATACAATTGGAATTGATTTAGGATTAAAATCGCAAGGTGAAAACTATTTTCTGGAGTTATCTGGATTTTATAATAAGGTAAATAATTTAATTTATCGTAGACCTTCAGAGCTTTTTTATTCCGAAGATATTAATTCAGTAAATGGTGAGCCAATCGGGTTTAACACAGTTGGTGAGGGATTAAAAGTTTACCATTATAATCAAGCAGATGCAATTGTTTATGGATTTGAATCACAATTAAATATTGAAATATTTCAAAGCATTACTGCCACTTTTGTAGCAGATTATGTTAAAGCAAAGAACCAAACTGCAGATGAAAATATTTCGCAAATACCCCCCTTTAGATTTATGATTGAAATGCGTCATTCAACACCAAAACATTGGTATGGTTTAACCTGGAATATAATTGCTGCTCAAAATGATGTAGCTCCAAATGAAACCCAAACTCCGGGTTACAATTTAGTTGGTATTTATGGAGGAATTAAATTTGTAACAGCACAATTTGCTCATATCATTAACTTAAAAATAGATAATCTATTTGATCAAAAGTATATAGATCATTTATCTGCTATAAAAGATTTTGCTTTTATGCCAGGCAGAAATATTAGACTTAGTTATAAATTTATTTTTTAGAAACGAAAGTGATATAAACTATATTTTTTTAAAAAAAATTAATTATTGGTAGTTAGTTCCACCTATCAAAGGATAATAGTGACATTTTTATGTGAATTTATATAACTTGACAAGCAGTCTTTTTATAGCTAATTTCTATCTGAGATAGCAATCCAAAATTGTTTCCTTTCTCAACTAAGTACTTTTTATAAACTAACTTCAGGAGATTTCTATATGAAATCAAACTATATATTCAAATCGGTAGCAATTATTTGCTTAGCTATTTTTGCGGTTCAGCTTTTTGCCCAGGAAAAAGCTAAGGATGAGCTCTATTTATTTCATCAAGATATTATAAAAGCTGATATGGTTACTGAATACGAAGCTATTGGAAAAGAATTGTTTGGAATTTTTAAGAAACACGGCATGGAGGGTACTGTTAAGTTTGCTTCTAAAACAGATGACAATAAGTATAATTTTCTAAGTCCGCTTAAAAGTTATGCTGATCTTGACAACCGCAGCGCACAGTGGACTAATTTAGCCAAAAAAGCTGGAAAGGAATTAGCTGATATATTTGGGAGAATGGATGAAACATATGTTTCGCACAAAGATTATATTATTAAATTAAGCGCGGACCTTTCTTATTGGCCAGAGAATAATAGATTAAAGGATCAAAAAGCAGAATTCCTTCATTTTGACCATTACTATTTTAAAGAGAGTAAAATAGATGAGGCGATGAAAATGATGAAAGAATTTAAAGAAATGATGACGAAGAAAAAAAGTGATGAAGGATATAGTGTCTGGATTTTTGATATTGGAGAAGAATATGGCCATGTTGTTGTAACAAGATCGGCTAAAAATGCTGTAGATTATTATCAAACAGCAGATAGAAGAATGGAATCTATGAAAGAAGAAATGAAAGAAATGTGGCCAAAGTTTTCAAAAACATTAAAACGTTTTGAGCATAACAACGGTCAGCGAATGCCGGAATTTATATACGATCCTGCTAAATAAATATTATCTGTAATTGATGTTTAAATCGGCTCTATGAGTAATAAAAAAATTTTAACTGAAAGGAAATTTATGAATAATTACATGATTGCATATTATGGTGGAAAAAAACCTGAAACTCCAGAAGAAGGGGCAGAAGGTATGGCAAAGTGGCAAGCTTGGATGACTGGATTGGGTGAAGCCATTGTAAATCCTGGAACTCCATTAGGAAATTCAAAAATTGTAAGCTCAAATGGAGTTACAGATGATGCAAATCCAAACAGATTGACCGGTTATTCAATTGTAAAAGCAGACAATATTGAGACTGCTATTAAAATGGCGGAAACCTGTCCGTTCCTAGAAATGGGTACAATTGGTATTGCAGAAATGATGCAAATGTAGTTTAAGAATTTTACAATTATCTTTTGTATTTGCCCACCTTTTTGGGTGGGCTTTCCTACGAGATTAAATTTATTTGATTGGAGATATAGATCGAATAAATTACTAATTAATCTTTATGTTGATTTTAATTGACCTTTATTGTACTTATGAATTATGCTGGAAATTAAAGTTTGATAAGGAATTCCTTCTTCAACAGCCTTAACTTGAATATCATGATAATCTCTTGAAGTTAAACGAATATTAATTCGTTTATTTTTTGCCATACTTTCTTTTGCTGCTTGGACATAAACTTTCTGTTCCTTCTTTTTAACTGAGGACCATTCACCTTTTTCAAAAGATTCAACCAGTTCTTTCTCTTCTTTATCAAAATATTTCATTTTATACCTCTTTGTTTAAATACTTTCTTGTTGCTTCTCTACTTGGATAAATGGTTTTCAAAAAATATCTTTCTTCATCTTCCACAAAAAAGACGATATATGCATAATCTCTAATATCAACAATGAATATTTTTTGATCAGAGTATTTCTCTTTATTCGGATGTTCTACAACATCTAACAATTTTTCATCAGAAATGGATAAAATAATTTCCTCAAATGAAATATCTCTAGTTTTTTTTAATAGTTTATTTTTGTTTTCATCCCAATCAAAGTATTTCATCAAGAAATCCATAATTGTGTGCCTTATAGATGTACTATCTAATAAAGTAGCTTTACGAAGTCAAGTCTTTCTTTTTGGATTCCATATTTTTAAATTCCTACACTAAGAAGTCTCATAATTAAAAATATAATAAGACCCAAGGTTGCACCTAAATAAATCCAGCGAATATATTTACGACCATTTACATCATCGGTTTTCAACAATCTTAGAGTTGAGTATCCTATTGAAATATCTATAATTATAATTGGCACCAAATAAATATTTGAAAACCATTTCATTACAAACGGGATAAGTGTCAATAGAATAACAAGGAAGAATATGTAACTGCTAATTTTTAGAGCTATACCTCTTCCATATTTAATGGCAATGGAATTTGAATTTATAAGTAAGTCGCCTTTAATATCCATAGAATCGGCAGCTATTTCTTCTCCTAAATCTATTAATGCAGCAATTACACCAAAGAACAGTACAATTTTATTAAATGGCAAACCGACAGTAAGCCCACCGAAGATAAAAGTCATTCCAACTGAAAAGCTAACCAAAATATTTCCTAACAAGCCACTTTTCTTAAAAACTCTATTATATAGGAAACCAATTATTGATAATATAAATGCGAATAATAATGCTTCAATGCTTATAGAAAAACTTAAGATAAGTCCTATTAACAAGAGAATTATTGAAAATGATAAAGCTTCAGCTAGTGTGACAAGATTTGATGGAATTGGTCTGTTGGGTGAATTAATTCTATCAGTCTCAACATCAAAATAATCATTCGAAACTAGTATTGATGCTGAGATTAAGAATACAGATAAAAATCCTGAAGCGGTAATAAGTACAGAAGCAAATTCTCCAAGCGCAAATAATTGACCTAGGACAACACAAATTCCGGCAGAGAAAGGAAGCTCAAATCGTATTAATCTAAACAAACCTTTTATTTTCTTCATAACATTCTAATATTTAGTTCAATAATTATAGAAGAATGCTTTATTATTATTGATTTATGTAAGTAACTTACTAAAAAGAAAGAAACTATTTATTTACTAATGGAGATACTTTTTTACCAATCAGCTCAATAGCATTGCATAAGCTGATCTTGAGATAATCCGGCATTAACCATTTGAAAAGTAAATCTTGAAATTCCACCTAGCGCTTCACTATGCCTAAGTATTTTTTCTGCGGCTTCTTCCGGACTGCTTACGACTAAAGCACCTAATGGACCAACTTGCGAATTAAAGTGAGCACGTGTTACAGGCGGCCAGCCTCTCTCTTTTCCAATTTTCGTAAATGTTTCTGCATAACCGGGATAGTAACTTTCAATTGCTTCTTCAGTAGAGTTTGCGATATAACCAAGCGAATGAATTCCAACTTTTAATTTTTCCGGTGGATGACCCGCAAATTTTCCGGCTTGTCTATAAGCATCAATCAAAGGACGAAAGCGATGTGTTTCTCCTCCAATAATCGCTACCATTAACGGAAGTCCTAACATTCCAGCACGAATAAAAGATTGCTTCGTTCCACCAACACCAATCCAAATTGGTATAGGATTCTGCAACGGTCTTGGATAAATTGCTTGATCTTTTAGCTCAGCACGAAATTTCCCCGACCAGTTTACAACTTCATTTTCTCTTATGGCAAGTAATAATTCTAACTTCTCCAAAAACAGCTCATCGTAATCCTGAAGATTCAAACCAAAAAGAGGGAAAGATTCTATAAATGAACCGCGCCCAGCAACAATTTCTGCTCTGCCTTGAGAAATTAAATCTAAAGTAGCAAAACTTTGAAATACTCTTACCGGATCTGCTGCACTTAATACCGTAACTGCACTTGTAAGGCGAATGTTCTTAGTTCTCGCGGCTGCTGCGGATAAAATTACAGTCGGTGCGGAATCAAGAAACTCTTTTCTATGATGCTCTCCAATACCGTATACATCAAGTCCAACTTTATCTGCAAGTTCTATCGTTTCTAAAAGTTCAGCTAAAACTTTTGCGCTGCTGACCGGAGACCCATCAGAATCCTTTTTTCCAATTGCCGCAAAACTATCTATTCCAATTTCCATAATACCTTATTTGTTATTAATTATAATATAGCAAATTTCTAATACGCTCCCTGCGAGTTAAATTTCGTACTAATATTTTTTATAAGTTTCTATTCAATAACCGTCAATATCAATGACTGCAAATCTTCATCCCTTGAGGAAGACCCAACCATGATGTCAAACTCACCTGGCTCAACAATCCAATTCATATCATAGTCCCACATTGAAAGCTTTTCGGGAGATATTTCTAAAGTTACTGTTTTGGTTTCACCTGGTTTTAATGAAATTTTTGAGAATCCTTTTAACTCTTTAACTGGACGCGTAACAGAACTTATTTTGTCACGAATGTACATTTGAACAACTTCATCGCCATTCATTTTTCCGGTATTGGTAACATCAACCATTACCTTAGTTTCTTCGGTTTTATTAATGGTTTCTTTTTCCAATCTTACATTCTCATAATTAAAAGTTGTGTAACTTAAACCAAACCCAAAAGCATAAAGAGGACTGGTGTCATCCCAAAGAAAACCACGTCTTGCTGTTGGTTTGTGATTGTAAAATACAGGAAGATGGCCTACCGAACGTGCAAAACTGATGGGCAATTTACCACTTGGATTCACTTCACCAAAAATCACATCGGCTAAAGCATTTCCGGCTTCCTGGCCAAGGTACCAACATTCTAAAATTGCAGGAACATTTTCATTTAGATAATTTATCGCCAATGGCTTACCGCCAAAAAGGGCAACAACTACAGGTTTATTTAATTCTAAAATTCTTTTTGTTAGTTCTTCCTGGTTTCCGACCATCTCTAAATCAGCGCGGTCCCCAAGATGATCACCAGTTCCCCAGGCTTCACGGGAAGTCAGCTCGTTTCCTCCCAGAACTAGAATTACAATGTCGGATTTCTTTGCTACTTCTACAGCTTCTTGCATTCTCTTTTCATCTTCTTTAGGATCTGGTTTAACAATTGGATCTAAATACCAACTGCCTTTTTCTGTAATGCGACATCCTTCGGCATAAAGAATCTTGCCTTCACCAACATGTTTTTTGATACCTTCTAGAGCTGTAATATAATAGGGAGGGTTATCACTATAACCACCAAGTAAAACTTGATCAGCATTTGGTCCAATTACTGCAATCTTATTGAAATTTGAAGCATTTAGCGGCAGAGTACTGTTCTCATTTTTCAATAGTGTAATAGTCTTTTGGGCTGCTTCCAAAGCAAGCTTTGCGTGCTCTTTGCTGCCCACAACCTTTTCAGCATAATTAGGATCAACATAAGGATCGTCAAAAAGTCCAAGCAGAAATTTAGGTCGTAACAGACGTTTAACTGCTGTGTCTAATACTGTCAAAGAAAGCTCACCATTTTCAACCAACTCTTTAATTTTAGGATATGCGTGAATATCAGGCAACTCAATATCAACACCAGCATTAATGGCTTTTTTTGCTGCTTCTTTCTTATCTGCTGTAACTTTATGTCGTGTGTACAATTCCTCAATCGCAGAATAGTCAGCAACAACATAACCTTTGAATCCCCATTCGCCTCTTAGAATGTCAGTCAACATCCAACGATTTATATGTGAAGGAACACCATCAATTTCATTATAGGATGCCATGACGCTCAAAGCACCTGCTTCTTGAATAGCTGCTTTAAATGGCTGTAGAAAAATTTCACGGATAATTCTTTCTGAATAATTTGCAGGTCCAATATTCATACCAGATTCCGGTTGACCATGTCCGGTCATATGCTTTAAGGTAGAAATCATGTGATTTTTACCAATCATAACTTCTTCGCCCTGAAAACCTTTTACTGCAGCAACACCCATTCTCGAAGCCAAATATGGGTCTTCTCCATAAGTTTCCTCAACACGTCCCCATCGTGGTTCACGACAAACATCAACAACTGGTGCCAGTGCCTGATGAGCACCTCGTGATCTTGCTTCGAGTGCAGTCATTGCAAACAATCTTTCTATCAGATCCACATCCCAGGTTCCAGCTAGCCCAATTGGCTGTGAAAAACTTGTACCATCCTTTGCAGCATGACCGTGAAGACATTCTTCATGGAACACAACAGGAATTCCTAACCTGGTCTCTTCGATAAAATACTTCTGAACTTCATTAGTGAAAATCGCCATTTCTTTCGCAGTTCTATTATTTAAATCATCACGATTGAATGCTTCAGAGGGACGTCCAATTTGACCAATACCGTAAGGAAGATTCTTTTTTGCCATTTCTTTATTGAATGAGCCATCGGGGTTCATAATTAAATCTTTTTTGGCTTGCCAAATACAAAGGACTTGTGCTATTTTTTCATCTAATGTCATTTTACTTAAAAGATCATTAATCCTTATTTCAAGTGGTTGATTCGAATCCTTGTATATAGCTTGGGGTGTATTTATTTTTGTTCCATTTACTCCTATTGCCATACAGCACAGAACAATAAATGTAGTGTGCTGCCAGTTTAAATTGAATCGCATTTTCGGTTATACCCCTTCATATTCTAAAATTTTTAATTTGCTAATTTTACAAAGAATTTAATTCTCATGCAGATAAATTCTGGAAAAGACTAGTATTAATCCTAACGGTTGGATATTTGTGTTTTAAGAATTTCCAATTTTACTTACTAACTGTTTGTGTATGATATGTATCCTAAAGGGTATGGCTTATACACTTTTTTGTGTATTCTATTTTGTTTTTCATTTTGAGTTAATGTTTAAATCTTATTTCCTATCTAAAAGCTAAACTAAAATTTGAAAATACATTATTGATGGTAACAATTAATTTTTAGTTATTGGTTTTCAGAATCGCTTCCTCTTAAACCCCATAGTATTATGCCGCAAACAGCAAGCATGGAAAGTGATAAAAAAATCAATCCAAATTTGATAATTATTTCTTGCCACATTGCACCTGTTAAACCAGCTCCGGCAATAGGCATCATTTCTGCACCGGCTCCAAAAAATCCAGCAAATAAAGTAGTTGCCCAATTTGTGTATGTACCAAAAAGTGAAAGCCAAAATCCCCATTTTAAAAGCTTATCCGGCAAGTTTAATTTTGGCCAGAGCAATCCAAACAAAACCAAGAGCATTCCATTCATTACTCCTTCTAGGTGACTGGAAAGCCCCATGCGTGGATTTTGCATTGCAGGTATAGCAAAGCCGGTTATTAAGCCAATTAGGAAAAGCAAAATGCCGTATCTTAATAATTTGCGACTTAGTTCTGATTTATATTTGTTGTTCATTTATTTTAATCCTTTCGTAAAACAAAGTTTACGTCCAAGACAACAGTGGACAGGTTGATTTGCTTGTTATACGGTTTTGGACGTGAATTATTTTTTATCTAATTCTTTTATAATTTTCTTTAATAATTTCTTTATGGTAGGCAAATCTTTTTTTGCAGTGTTCCAAACAACATCTACATTAACACCAAAATAATCATGAGTAAGTTTATCTCTCATCCCACTGATTTCCCGCCAAGGAATTTCAGGATATTCATTCTTTATATTTTTCGGAACTTTTTTACTTGCTTCTCCAATAATTTCAATTGCACGAATCAAAGCAAATTGTGTTTTGTCATCTTCTCTAAAATTACTTAAAGTAAATCCTTTAATAAACGAAATCCCTTTATTTGTCGATTCAAGCATATCATAAATATATTGAATAAAATCTCTTTCCATACCTATACAGAAATAGCATTATCAAGAATTGATTGTTTTAATCTTGGTTTTAGAGAATTTTTCATAACTAGATCAACTTTAATTCCAATTTTATCAGAAAGATAATTCTCTAATTCAATAAATTTTAATAAGCTAGGTGTTTTAACAAATGAAACTAAAATATCAACATCACTTTTTTTATTTTGTTTGTTTCTAATAAAGGAACCAAAAACTTCAATGGAATTAACATTGTAATTACTTTTTATAAAAGGAGTAAGACCCCTTAAAACATTAAGTATGTAATGAATATCTTTTTTCATAATTAGAAAGATGTAATATTTATGGCAATATTTCAACATTTATTTAAATGTACAGCGGCGCAGACAATAAGATTTACATACCAGCTTATTGAGTGGAACAAACAACTTAAAAACAATAGTCAAATGATAATTTTAAATAATTACAGACTCAGTTCTGATTTATATTTGGATTCATTGCTTGTAAGGATTTTATGATGAATAATAAACATAAAAAATTTCTTTTGAACAATCATTTTGTCTAATTGTGGCATATCCAGTTAACTTTTTACTGATTTAAGAGGTTATATGCATTTTCGAATTTTCTAAATATACTAAGTGATCAACATTACTTTTTGGCATAATTATTCAATAACAATCTAAGCGTTTTTGTTACCCCTTCTTCATTATAAGAATTAATCATAACTACAATACCCAATTTTTCTTCAGGCGATATCCCAGCAAATGAATTAAACATCATATTGCTACCTCTATGAGAATATTTTAAAATCGCTTCAGGTTCATTGTACCAGCCCATTGAATAAAAAGGATATGTATAGAATATTTGTTTATATGTCTCAAATTTTAGATAATTATTGTTACCATTAATACCATTAATATTTAATTGTAAGAATTTTATAAAGTTATTTATAGTAATAGAAATGTTACCTGCTGGCGTGCATAACAATAAAAATTCAAAAAAAACATTTAGGTCTTTCAACTCACCTTGAATCGGAATCTGGATAGGAACTTTGATAGGAATCAAATCCTTATCAAAGGCTAAATTAATGTGCTTAGGATTTAAATGACCTATAGGCTGATTTATGCCTAAATCAATTGGACTACCTATATGAATTCCAAGGTTTAAGTCTTTTGATAATTTTGTTATTAAACATTCCCATGTTTCCCCTGTTACCCGTTCTAACATTAATGAAGCTGCAATAATTCCGGCGTTTGAATAACTGTTTTCACACTCGTCATATGGTGGAAGTGGCTTAGACGCTAGTACTTCTTTTATTAAATAGTATCTTTTTTTAGGTAAAGCTAGACTGTCGTCAATATTTTTTCTGTATTTGTTTAAAATCATAATAATTTCTGCCGGTTCCTTAAAACCTATTATTCGTGCTCTATGAGATAATAATTCTTCTAAAGTTATATTATAGTAGGTACTATCACTTTCATTTTTAAGCTCGGGATATAAATCGAAAAATTTAGTGTCCCATTTAATTAATTTATCTTCAACAATTTTAGATGCTAAAAAACCAGTAAATGCCTTTGTGTTTGAACCTATGTGATAATAATTCTCAACATGAACACTTTCCTTGGAATGAATATCTCTATTTCCAATAGCATTTAATACAATAATAGAATCATTTCTAGTTACTCCATAAGCGATTGATGGAATGTTATGTTCTATTCTTATACTATCAATTTGCCTCGCAATTATTGTTTCTAAATCTTGCGATTTCATAATACTAGTAAGTAAAATCATGCTAATTATGAATAATCTCATAGATAATTTATTTTTTGTTTTCACAAATCAACCTAATTTTTTTTAACATTTCCATAGCATATAACTATTCGTTAAGCCGAAACTTCATAAATGATTTTAAGAGTTCAACATATTTATTCAAAAATATAAAATCTGTTTTAGTTTTACTTTTGGTTTTGTTCTGTTTAAGAATGGGAAATATGCGCAATAAAATGGACATGTAGAAAACTTTAAACTTATTATTTGTGGGTAGTAAAATCATTAAGATAATAATCAAATAATTTAAGTTAAACTTAAAATTAATATTTGTAATAATCAATCAAGATTAAGCATAGATTCCCCACCCAACAAAATGGTTGGCAAGCGGCATTCTTAATCGTAGCAACATTTGCAGGGAATGACAAAAAATATAGAACTAACACCCTCTTTAGTGCTGGTTTACCTCAAAGACGGCTTGTAAGTGTATATTAGGTTTTACTCGTACACAATACACTATTTTGGCATTGCTTGCTTACATGTTACAATTCATAAAAACTCAAACTATGTTTATTACGACCGATTGGAACAATCGGTTTGGTTGTTGGTTATATTGAAACATTTACTATTCAATTTGAATTCACTACTATAACTTTAGCAATTACTATTGTAATAATAAATTATCAACTCCACTCAGGAAATCGAGTTTTATTTAAATCCAATTTTGCAATAGCCTGCATGTCAGCTTCATCAAGTTGAAAATCAAAGATATTTAAATTTTCTATCATATGTTCTTTCTTAGATGTTCTCGGAATAGCGATGATAGCCTCTTTGGTAATGCCATCTTAAACTTACCTGAGCGTTATTTTTATTGTGCTTTTTGCCTATAGCCGCCAAAGTTACATTACTAAAAATATCATTTCGGCCTGCTGCAAAAGGTGACCAGGCTTCCAATTGAATTCCATGTTTTTTCAAATAGTCATATACTTTGTGCTGCTGAAAAAATACATGAGTTTCAATTTGATTGACTGCCGGTAAGACCTCACTATCTGATATCAAATCATCAAGTTGGTTTGGTTCAAAATTGCTGACTCCAATGGCTCTAATTTTGCCTTCCTTATAAAGTTCTTCCATTACTTTCCAGGAACCTTTAAAGTCACCGCGCGGTCTGTGGATTAGATAAAGGTCTAAATACTTTAGACCTAACTTTGTAAGGGAAACATCAAAAGCTTTTTTCGTATTCTCATACCCGGCATCGCTAACCCAAACTTTTGATGTTATAAATAATTCTTTTCTATTAATTCCACTTTGCTTTATACCGGAACCAACGAACTCTTCATTTCCATAAATTTTAGCTGTATCAATAAGACGATAACCAAGAGAAATTGCATCTGCAACACATTGTTCACATACAGCACCATTGAGAGTATTGGTTCCAAATCCGAGGATTGGCATTTTAATATTATTATTAAGAGTAATTGTTTCAATGGAACTATTTATCTGGCCAGAATTAATAAAGCCAAAAAGTTTGGAAGCACCTGAACCAACTAAGATAACCCCTGCAGCAAGCTTTGTACTAGTTTGTAAAAACTCGCGACGGTTTATATTTTTATCATCCATTTTATCCTCTAGTATTTCTATAAATGACTTAAGCGTTTCTTTAATAATAAACATTGCATAGCTTACATTCAACACCTTGTCAGTATCTTATTAATAATTCCTTTGTAATATATGTGAATTCCTATTTCTCTTTTGGTTATACTCATTTGTGGTGGCTAAAATCTTAAAAAAATGAACCAAATAATTTTGATTAAATTTAATCTAAGTAATAAGCAATTGTATTTTGGTCAAAGAATAGATTCCTCACCCAACAAAATGGTGGGCAAGCGGCAACCTTAATGGAAACAACTGGAATGACCGGCTTAAAAATGGTGGGCAAGTAAGTATAAAAAGTTATTGTTAGAAGTTATTCGACCCGCTATTCATTTACTATCTTTTCGTTTTACGTCTCAACTTAATTATATTCTAGCTTGGTAAGTATAGAGATCGTAATATCTTCCTTCTTTGGCAATCAACTCATTATGGTTACCGCGTTCCGCTATTTTACCTTTTTCAATTACCAATATTTGATCTGCTTTTCTAATTGTACTTAATCTATGAGCAATAACAAATGTGGTTCTTCCCTTCATAAGCTCAGTTAAACTCTTTTGAATCAGAGATTCACTTTCTGTATCCAAATTAGAAGTAGCTTCATCAAGCACAATAATTTTAGGGTTAGCCAAAATTGCTCGGGCAATTGTAATTCTTTGGCGCTGACCACCTGAAAGCTTAACTCCTCTTTCACCAATTAAAGTGTCAAGTCCTTCATCAAACCGATCAGTAAACTCATCAACATAGGCTGCTTTTACAGCATTTTGCAATTGCTCTTCCGTTGCATTGGGTCTTGGAAATAAAATGTTTTCTCTAATTGTTCCTTCAAATAAAAAATCATCCTGCAGAACTACGCCAAGATTTTTTCTGTAACTTCTTAAGTTGACTTTGCTTATATCAATTCCATCTATGGTAATTAAACCAGAACTAGTTGTTAAAAATGTTGCTGCTAGTCCGGCAATTGTTGTTTTACCGGAGCCGGAAGATCCGACTAAAGCAGTAACAGATCCGGATGGTGCTTCAAAATTAATATTGTGCAAAACTTGTTTCCCTTTTTCATAAGAAAAAGAAACGTTATCAAATTTTATATTTCCCTTAATTTCACCTAAAACAATTGGTCGTATCTCAGGATCATCTTCGGGTTTCATATTCATTAGTTCTTCGGTTCTGTCAAGTCCGGCAAATGCTTCTGTTAACTGACTTCCAATATTTCCCATTTGTGCAATAGGCGCAATCATAAATCCAAGATAAAGTGTGAAAGCTAAAAATTCTCCGATAGTTAATTCACCGCTAATAATTTGCCATCCGCCAATTCCCATAATGCCGGTTGTAGCTAAACCAAGCAAGAAAGTTGATGAGCTGGTCATTAGTGCTGTTGAAGTTAAACTCTTTTTTACATTTTGGAATAATCTTTCTACACCAACTTCAAAAGCTTTGTTTTCTTGCTCTTCCGCATTAAAACCTTTAATTACTCTTACTCCGTTTAATGTTTCTGTAAGTCTACCGCTAACTTCGGCAGTTATTATTTGACGCTTTCTAAATATGGGTCGGATATAACCAAATGCTTTAAGTGCGACAAATCCGAATATAATTACCGGTGCTAAAACATAAAGGGTCATCATTGGACTAATATTTATCATTAAAACCAACGAAAGAATTGATGTTAGCAATCCGCCGAACATTTGAACTAGTCCGGTTCCCACAATATTTCTAACTCCCTCAACATCGGACATTATCCGGGAAACTAAAGCGCCGGATTTGTTATTATCAAAATAACTGATTGGTAACGATAGAATTTGTCTTTGTACTTTCGTTCTTAATTGGGAAATTAGTAATTGGGCTTCAACACTCAGTAACTTTGTTAGCAAATAAGAGGTAACTGCCTGCAAAAGTATAGATATTCCAACAATTAACAGCAACCATTTAAGCATCTCAAAATCTTTTTCAACTATCACATTATCCATTAAATATTTACTTGCACCAGGCAAAACAAGGCTGGCAAGCCGGCTAACAATAATTAATATAAGTCCCACAAGAACAATATATCTTCTTGGCCAAATGAATTCTTTAAAAGCTTTTACGATGGTTATTTTAGGTTTTTCTTTTTTCATAATCTTTTTTTAAAAGTTTAAAATACTGAGAACAAAATACGCATAAATCCTAAAACAAAATACTCAAGGTCTTAAAAATTGCTTTTTAAGATATTAGAGACCTCTGAATTATTCCCCAAAAGTCATTCTGAACAAAGTGAAGAATCTCTTTTTAATTCAAAATAGAGATGTTTCGCTTTACTCAACATTACAAATTTGAAATTTGCAGAAGTCTAATATTAACTTTTTGATATCATTTCAATTTGAGAGAGTGCGGCGGTTACTGCATTTTCGACACGAAGAATACTTTCACTTAATTTAAATTTCACAAATCCCTTTTCTTCCATTAAGTTAATTTCAAAATCATTCCAACCACCTTCCGGACCAATTGCTAAAACTATATTACTCTTATTTTCTAAAGCGATCTTATTCAAAAATTTATCTGTATTTGGATGAGCGAGCAGACAAGTTTTGTTTTTACTTATTGTTGGAAAATCATTTTCATAGAATTCCTTAAACCGATTATGAATTGTTACTTTTGGTAATTTAGTTCGCTTTCCTTGACTCAATCCTTCAAATAAATATTTTGTATAATTCTTTTCCTCAAGAAGAGGTGAGTGAAAGAAACTTTTTTCAACTTTTTCTGAGCGTATTAAATATAAATTACTAACTCCCATTGTGGCAGAAGTGCTTAATACTTTCTTCAAAGTCTGAGGACGTGGAAGTGCGCAAATTAAATCCGCTTTATGAAATGTCTCTTTCCGCTCTTTAAGATTAACAATTTCAATCACGACTTCGCTTTCATTTATGTTAATTATTTTTGCTGTACCGGTAGGTCCATTTACTAATCCAACCTCAATAAAATCGCCAACTTCTAATTTTAATATTTTCTTGATGTGTTCAAATCGTTCATCACTGAGTTTATAAACGCTATTCTCAATTTTATCTGAATCGATAAGTATTATAATATTCACATATGTCCGTTTTATTTGATTTGTAATTTAATCAATATAAGAATGTATTGCTTTTTGTTTATGAGGCTGAATAAAATTTGTTTTCTTTTTCATTTTAATCGTGGAAATAATTATTGCTTAAATATAAAATGAACATTAGGTTTAAATGCAAAGACTTTTTGAATTAGCTGTGTAATAAACGGTAAAATTTAATCTTCAGATAAGAACTATGAAAATAGGTCTATTAAGCGATATCCATGAGGATATTCTCAGTTTACAAAAAGCACTAAACTTGCTTTCAAAAGAAAAGTGTGATACGATAATATGCCTTGGTGATATTGTTGGTTTTGCACTACCATTTTTTAGATATATAGAAACCAGAGACGCTGAAGAATGCGTAAGATTGGTGAGAGAAAATTGCTCTGTTGTGGTTGCTGGAAACCATGATCTTTATGCTGTTAGAAAAGTTCCAGAAAACAGATCCGGTTTTGATTATGGTAAGGATTGGTATTCTCTCGATTATGAAACTCGCTCAAAAAAAGCTCGCAATAAAATATGGCTGTATGAAGACAATGAACTTAAATCAATTCTGAGCGATTCGGCAAAAGAGTTTCTATTTACTCTTCCAGAATTTAAGCTAACACAATTCAATGATGTAAAAATATTTTTTTCACACTTTTGCTTCCCAGATTTTTCAGGGTCTTCAATATATTTCCCAAGCAGTAATTCTCATCTACAAAAACATTTTGATTTTATAAAGAAGCACGATTCCAACCTTAGCTTTTCAGGTCATGGGCATCCGGAAGGAATTATGTTCGTTGATATAGAAAAGTTTTCAACTTTAAAATTTGGAAGCTACAATTTAGATAACACTCCAATTTGGGTAGTAATTCCTTGTGTAGCGAGAACTACAAGGTCTAACGGAGTTTTAGTTTTTGATACAGAAATAATGCAAATAAAATCTGTTCATTTAGATAATCATTAAGGGTTATGATTTTTCAGTATAATTTTAAGGTAATTTGATGAGTAAGCATGGATCAAGAATTAAAGGATTTACCTATCTACGAATTTTATTACCAACCTTGCTTACAATTATCCTACTCATCGTTGCAATCTTCATTATAGTTATCCCACAATTTGAAGGGATTGTTATTGATCGTAAAAGAGAAATGATAAGGGAGTTGACAAATTCTACTATCTCAATGATCAATAATTGGCACCAAATGGAGTTAAATGGGGAATTGACAAAATCCGCGGCGCAGGCAAAAGCAATTGACCAAACTAGTAATTTAAGATACGGAAACGAGCTTAAGGATTATTTCTGGATAACAGACATGAATCCGAATATGATTGCTCATCCATACAGGCCGGATCTAAATGGAAAGGATTTGTCAAACGTTAAGGACTCTCACCAGAAAGTATTATTTGTTGAGATGGTTAAAGTAGTTGAAAAATATGGTGAAGGGTATGTCGATTATATGTGGCAATGGAAAGATGATTCAGATAAAATTGTTCCTAAGCTTTCATATGTAAAAAAGTTCGAACAATGGAATTGGGTTGTTGGTACTGGAATCTATATTGAGGATGTTAAAGAAGAAATGGCGAGGCTTGAGCAGAAGATAATAACAATTTCAATAATTATTACAATTCTTAGCTCAATGTTACTGATCTATATAGCTTATCAAAACTTAAAAAGTGAGAGGAAACGGAAAGAGGCAGAAGAGGAACTAAGAGAATCCCGAGAAAAATATAGATTGCTAGTTGAAGCTTCCGGTGAAGGCTTAATAATGATTCTTGAGAATAGGCAGGTATTCTACAATAAAACATTTCTGTCAATGCTCAACTATGAAAATGGGAATAAGGAATTGACTCTTTCCGATATTTTTAATTCTTACCCAGATTCTCAAATTTTTGATTTCAAGGAATTTAAGAATACCAATGATTTGGTAAATGAACAGATTGAGACAAAAGTTAAAAGTCAAACTGGTCAAATTATCGATGTATTGTTAAGTATATCTCCAATAACAATATCAAATAATAAAGGAATTGTAATCAGTGTAAAAGATATAAGCAAACACAAAGAAATTGAGGAAGCTCTAGATTATACATTAGAAAAATACCTCGCTTTAACCAACCATATTTCAATTGGTGTGTTTAAGGCAACACCAGATAAAAATATAAAATTTACAGAAGTAAATCCCGCTCTTGTTCAGATTCTGGGTGTTGATGAAGAATCAGAGTTGCTTTCTAAATCATTTCTTAACTTTTTTTATGATAGAAATGATGAACTGTTATTTAATAGTGAACTTGAAAAAAGTGGTTATATAAAGAATAAAATAATACAAATCCAAAAATCTTCCGGATCACTTTCTACTGTATCTTTGTCAGCTGTACTCGTAAAAAACATTGAAAATAAAAAGTTATCAATTGATGGAATTGTAGAGGATATTGGAGAAATCCAAAAGTCAAACGATGAAAGAGAACAACTTATTGCAGATCTTCAAAATTCCGTGTTAATTCTTAAGCAAAGTATTATACCTCATACAAAAAAGATTCCGACTTGTAAAGTAGATACCAGTTTAGACGGTGCATTGCTAATTATGAAAAACCACAATATAAATAATGCAATTGTAATTGGGGAAAATGAAAAAGTAATTGGTATGATTACAGAACAAGATATTGAGAGACAACTTCATACTAATGGTGATAATAGAATGGCACAAATCTCTGAAATAAATACATCTCCTGTTGTTTCATTGGATGCAAATTCAACAATATTTGATGCATTAGTTAAGTTTAAGGACACAAAAGCACACTTCTTGGTCATACAAAATGATGATGAAAAATTAACTGGACTTCTAGATAGAAATGATTTGTTTGAGGCAAGCTATTCAAACTATCTTTTCTTTATTGAAAAAATTAGTAATGCTTCTACGATTGAAGATATTAAGCTTTATAGAAAACAACTTCTACTGCTCCTAAAAAATATGATTGAAAGTGAAATGAACATTAGAGGTGTCACAAATATTATTTCAGCAATTTCCGATGCAATTACAAAAAGAATAATAGAAAAAGCTATTGGTGAACTTGGTGAACCACCGGTAAAATTTGCATTCATCACAATGGGAAGCGAAGGTAGGGAAGAACAAACTTTATTTACAGATCAAGATAATGCTATAATTTTTGAAGATGTACCTAAAGAAAAGGAAGAAACAGTTAGAAAATATTTTAAGGGTTTAGGAGAAATGGTTTGTGACGATTTGAACTCTGTTGGCTATGATTATTGTAAAGGCGGCATTATGGCAAAAAATGAAAAATGGTGCCAGCCGATAATTTCATGGGAAAGAAATTTTACCAAATGGGTAACTACAGCTGACCCACAAGATTTGCTAGAGTCCAAAATATTTTTTGATTTTAGATTTGTATTTGGTGATGATGAATTATCGGGTAGACTAAGGAATCATGTGAATAAGTTGACTAAAAACTGTAATACATTTTTTGTTTATCTATCAGAGAATGTACTGAGAGCTGAAATTCCTTCAAATGCCTATAAGTTGAAAGATACAATTGACTTAAAAATACTCCTTCTTCCAATAGTTGATTTTGCCCGCCTCTATAGTTTGAAAAATAATTTTATTTCTACGAACACAATTAAAAGATTAGACCAACTATTCGAAAAAGGCAAGCTAACGGAAACCAACTTCAAGAATATTTTATTTTCCTTCAATTCATTAATGCGTTTAAGATTACTGCACCAAATTGAGTGTTCCACTGCAAATTCACCAATCGATAATAATATAAAACCACAAACTCTTTCCGATTTTGATGTGCTAATAATTAAGAGATACTTTGAACAATTAGAGAGTCTCAAAAGTAAGATTAGTCTTGATTTTAAGGGAACTGTAACCTTTTAGTTTGGAATTAATCCAGGATTGAGAAGTTATATTAAATAAAAGGATAAGTAAGTCTTTGAAATATTGATAAAACAAACTAATTTTATAATCATAAAACGAACCTATTATCACGTTTTTTTGAAAAACACAAATTATAGTGGGAGAAATAAGATATGAGCATCAAAGCGGATCGTGTAAAAGATATTTTGGAATCAGAAAAATTTAAGGCACTTGTAAAGAAAAGGTTAACTGTTTCTATTTCTTTAACAGTTCTTATCCTTGTTGTCTACTTTGGTTTTATCCTTACAATTGCATTCTACAAGGAATTGCTTGCTGTAAAAATTGGAGAGCACTTGACAGTAGGGTTGCCGATTGGAATAGGAATAATTTTATTTGCATGGATACTGACCGGTATCTATACTCGTTGGGCTAATAAGGATTATGATAAATCCGTAAGAGAATTACGTAATGAAATATTAGAACAATAGTAGTAAATAACTATTAACATTTTATAATTAGAATTTGGAGATTTCATTGGAAACTATTCAATCTACACTTGGTCAAGTAAACATTGCATCAATAATTATTTTCTTTTCTTTTGTTGCAGTTACAATGGGAATTACATATTGGGCTGCAAAAAAAACAAAAACTACTTCAGAATTTTATGCTGCTGATAGAAGCATATCTGGGTTTCAAAATGGATTAGCTCTCGCTGGTGATTACATGAGTGCAGCTTCATTTTTAGGAATTGCTGGAATGGTTGCTCTTAGTGGATATGATGGATTAATCTATTCAATTGGTTTTCTTGTGGGATGGCCTCTTGTAATGTTTTTAATTGCTGAACCACTTAGAAATTTGGGCAAATTCACTTTCGCTGATGTTGTTGCTTATCGTCTAAAACAAAAACCAGTTAGAATTGCTTCCTCCATCGGTTCGTTAATGACAATTATTTTTTATTTAATTGCTCAAATGGTTGGAGCTGGTTCTTTAATAAATATATTGTTTGGCTTCCCATATGAAGTTGCAATTATTGTTGTTGGACTTGTAATGATATCGTACGTTTTATTTGGTGGAATGTTAGCAACAACCTGGGTACAAATTATTAAAGCTGTACTGCTCCTCAGTGGGGCAACATTTTTAGTAATAATGACATTGGCTAAATTTGATATGAACCCAATTGCTCTTTTTAATGAGGCTGCTAATTTATATGGCGATAAAGTTTTAGCTCCAGGCGGTTTTGTTACTAATTCTTGGGATGCAGTTTCACTTGGACTAGCCCTCATTTTAGGAACGGCAGGTTTACCTCATATATTAATGAGATTCTTTACTGTTCCCGATGCAAAACAAGCAAGAAAATCTGTTTTTGTTGCAACAGGTTTTATTGGTTATTTCTATATACTTACTTTCATAATTGGATTTGGCGCAATGGTATTGGTTAGTCAAGATGTAGTAAGTAGTTTTGATAAAGGTGGAAA
The DNA here is from genome assembly GCA_963704835.1 of uncultured Ignavibacteriales bacterium. Lineage (GTDB taxonomy): Bacteria > Bacteroidota > Ignavibacteria > Ignavibacteriales > Melioribacteraceae. The sequence goes on from CAVPHW010000013.1 coordinate 92,542, forward strand.
TATGGCCGCATTATTATTAGCTGAATCTGTTGGTGGTCAATTCTTCCTTGGCTTTATTGCAGCAGTTGCGTTTGCTACAATATTGGCAGTAGTTGCTGGTTTAACTCTTTCGGGTGCATCAACTCTATCTCATGATCTTTATGTAAGTGTTGTGAAAAAAGGAAAATCCGATGAAGCAGGTGAAGTGAAAGTTGCCAAGATTGCAACTCTTATTATTGGCGGACTCGCAATTATTCTTGGGTTTGTATTTGAAGGACAAAACGTTGCATTTATGGTTGGTTTAGCATTTGCTATAGCTGCAAGTGCCAATTTCCCATCTTTGTTGCTCTCTATTATGTGGAAGAAATTTACTACAGCAGGATCAGTTGCTAGTATTCTGACAGGAGCTATATTGGCAGTAACGCTTATAATTTTAAGCCCAACTGTTTGGGTAAGTTTATTTAATAATGAAACTGCAATATTCCCATTGAAGAATCCGGCTCTTATTTCAATGACAGCATCTTTCTTAGTTGGAATTATTGTTTCATTTTTTACAAAAGAAAAAGAAGCAGAACTAAAATTTGAAGATGAAAAGCTCCGAACTTACCTTGGAATTGGAGCTGAATAATTATATTCCTAATTCTATGTAGGTGTGTATGAAAAAAATAATATTAATAGTTCTCTTGACCAACTTAACTTTATTAGTTGGTCAGTCAGAGAAGCCAAGTGCATTTGGTATATCGTTTTCAGGATTTTTGAAAACAGACTTAATTTTAGATTCCCGACAAGTAGTTTCAATTCGTGAAGGTCATTTTTTACTCTATCCCCAAACAGAGAACTTTGATGTTATGGGAGTAGATATTAATGATAAAGCAAGTTTTAATATTCTTTCTATTCAATCTAGACTTAATGGAAAAATTACTGGTCCGGATGCTTTTGATGCTGCAACATCAGGTGTATTAGAAGGTGAATTTTTTGGCACATCTGATGGAGATGTAAACGGATTTAGGTTACGTCATGCATTTGTAAAATTGGATTGGGAAAAGTTATCCCTATTGGTTGGTCAAACATGGCATCCAATGTTTATAACCGAAATGTTCCCAGGAGTTGTTTCATTCAATACCGGTGTGCCATTTCAGCCTTTTGCCAGAAACCCCCAAGTTAGGTTTACGTATACAGAAAATAATCTGAAGTTTATTTTGGTAGCTGCATCTCAGCGTGATTTTACAAGTAATGGTCCCGATGGTTTTAGCAGTTCCTACTTGAGGAATTCGATTTTGCCAAACCTTCATGCTCAGGTACAATATTCAAGCAAAACTTATCTAGTTGGAGCTGGTGTTGATTTTAAAAAACTAGCACCACGCATTGTTACTCCTTTGAAGTATGTAACAAAAGAATCAATTAATACTTTGTCAGCTATTGGATTTGTTAAACTAAATTTAGATCCAGTAACAATTAAGGCAGAAGGTGTTTATGGAAATAATCTTGCTGATCTTTTAATGCTTGGTGGTTATGCAGTTGAATCAACAAATCCTTCAACAGGTTTAGAGACATATACACCTTTAGGAGCTTATTCTCTTTGGGGTGAAATTTCCACCGGAAAGGAAATTGAATTTGCACTATTTGGCGGTTATATAAAAAATTTGGGTGCAAAAGAAAATATTACTGGTGCTTATTATGGAAGAGGTACTAATATTGACAATGTATTTCGTGTGTCTCCCAGGGTACAGTTTAATTCCGGTAAAGTCAGAATTTCAACTGAACTTGAATATACATCCGCTGGATATGGAACTCCGAATGGGTTAAACAAAGGAATTGTTGAAAATATTAAAAATGTTGCAAATGTTAGATTATTATTCGCAACGTTTTACTTCTTTTAATTTAATGAAGCTGTCTCAAAAGTTTCTTTGTTAAAACAAAAAATAGAAACTTTTGGGACACAAGCTTCGCTAAAGATCATCTTTCCAAATTGCTTCACACCTTATACAATAAGGTCAAATAACAACCGAGCATTTTTTGCAAAATTCGGGTGTTTGATTTGCAAGGGATGATTTTCTAAAATCTTGAAACATATTAGAATTTAAACTGGCAAGCAATCCATTGGAAAACACATCTCCAAAATTAGATTCTTTAGGAAAGGGTTTTGCACAACACGGTGGTAGTTGACCATCCCATGAAATATAAAAATAATTCCAAGGGTATTTACACGTATTGAATCCGGAGTCTTTAGACAATTCAGAATAAACAAATTCAATTTCTTTATATTTTTTTGAAGTTAGTTTTGCCGCCGCCAATTCATTTAAATAACCTTCTTCAAAAAAGAAATTATAGTAGGAAATATCTTCATCTGTTTTAGCAACTAAATTGATGGGGATCATATTTATATATTTAATTCCAATTTCATTAGCGAACTCAATCATTGCCGACATTTGATGATAATTCTCTTTTACTATAACTACATTTAGCATAACATCTGTATCGGTGCCATCAGTTAGTTCTACTATTTTTATTAAATTCTCACTGAAAAAATTGAAATCACCTTTTAAACGTACTTGATTGTAAACTTCACCAATGCCATCCATGGATACTTGTATTGTATCTATTTTATTCACTAATTGTTTAACTACATCAACACTATTCTTTAAGTGAGCATTTATGGAGCACGAAACAATAATTCCCTTACTTTTACTTTTTATATACTCAACAGCGGGAACTATTTCTTTATATAAAAGTGTTTCACCTAACCCTGTTAGCCCTATTGAATCGATATAAGGATATGCTTCATCAACAATGATTTTTAGTTTGTCAAAATCCATAAACCCCTTATCCATTTGATCACCAAAAAGATATTCTCTTGGGCAGGTTATACATTTTAAGTTACACAAATTCGTAACTTCAAACATAATAGTTGAAGGATACGCAACTTTTAAACTTTTAGTTTTCTTAAGTAAAAAGGTGTGAGCTTTATTCAACGAATATTTAATTAAGTCCAAACCTCTTGGTAAGTGGATTGTGCGTTTAACTAGTTTTTTTAATCTACGTTTAGTCATCTAACTGAAAGTGGAAATAAAGAAAAAAATATTTTAACCAATGCTGAAAAATAATGGTTGCCGAATATAATACTCAGCAACCAATTTTTTCTCAAAGGAAAATACAATTAAAATGGAAAAAACAACCAATGATTTTTTAGTTATTCTACTATAATTTTTGGGGGAGAACCACCAATTGCAAAAACTCCGTCAGCTGTACAAAAAATCGCATATTCATATGTACCAAGTGGAGTATTAACTTTAACTTTAAGTTTAAGCTTTTTGCCATCTTTAACAAATTTGGTATAACCATTATTAAGGCTATCGGTTGCACTAACTGGATCAAATAATTTATCTGGGAACTGAAAATAAGTATCTGTACCCTCAACATCCCAAATAATAGTTGACTTCTTATTTACTTTGGCAGGCTTCTTAGTTGAATCTGAAGCATCTACAACTTGCCAAACTCCTGCAACTTTTAAAACTTTTAATGTTACAGTTTTGGGTGGGGGAGACATAGAATACATTCCAAGTACTACTGTGAGTAAGAAAAATCCTCCTAAAAGGACAGTTAATTTATTTCTCATTTAATCCTCCTGCTAGTTATGATTAGTTATTGATATTTTTAATAATATCAAATAAATGTTAAAATTAAATCACTCAGTTATTAGAACCCTTGTTTGCAATCAGCTTCTGGTAACGTACATCAGCAACCAGTTTTTTCAATTCCGGTTGGTTTTCAATATCAGATCTGGAATAACCATTGTGAATAGCTTTACCAATCCAATGAATTGCCTTATCTCTATTTCCAAAACGCTCGTAAACGGTGGCTGCACGAAATGCTACCTGAACATTATCGGGAGCTATTAGTAAAGATTTTTCTAATAAGCTGATTGACTTAGATTCTTCATCTAAATCCGAATAATAAGAAGCTAAATTTGAGATAATATCGGGATCATTTGGATTTACTTTTAAATGTTCCTCTGCTATCACTATTGCATGTTGGTATGTTTCTCTTGCTTTCTCTTTTTTTGTATCAATCTCGTGATAGGCAGCAGCCAAATTTCCCCATGTTAAATAATCATTTTCATTAAGCTTAAGCGCTTTTTTATAAGTATCAGCGGCATTATCAAATTTACCCTCAATATAATATAGTGTGGCAAGGTTTGAATAAATATTATACGATTCACGAATTGAAAGAGATTGTTCAAACATATCTCTAGCGTCACTCCATTTTTCTAACATATAATAAATGCCTCCTAAATTATTATATCCACGATAATTATCCGGGGTTAATTTTATAACAGTTTTGAACTGTTCAATTGCGGCCTCATAGTTACCATTGTTATAATGAAAAACTCCAAGATCATTATAACCAGCCCAATAACCTGGTTTTAACATAATAGCTTTTTTTGTAAGTATTCTCGGCTTCATTATTTTGCTTAAGTGATTCATAAGCTTTAGCTAAACCACGATAAGCAGCAGCATTGGAAGGATTATTTGATAGAGCTATTTTAAATTGATGCACGGCTTCATCATATCTTCCAGTTCCTGAATAAATCATTCCTAATGTAACGTTAACTTGTACTAATAGACTGTCAAGCCCAAAAGCATGTTCACATTCTTTTAGTGCCTGTTGAACAAGAACAGTATTTTTTGTTGCTTCATATTTCCGCCAAAGAGCTTCACCCAAACCGGCATAAGCAAGTGAATAAAGAGTATCGTAACTAGAAGCAAGACTAAAAGCATTAATTGCCATATCAACATTTTCATAACGCTGTGTGACCAAATATCGCTTTGATGATTTACCTCGGATCCATTTGCTTGTTCCGGAGACATATATGCGGCAGTTCCCATTGTTGTCCCAATCTGAGTTACATCGGGATCATTCAAAGTTTTAGCCAGGCCAAAGTCCAGAATTTTTACTTCTCCACGATTTGTAACCATTACATTGGCGGGTTTTATATCTCTGTGGGTAATACCGGCTTCGTGTGCTGTCTCCAAACCATTTGCAATTTGTACACAATATTCAATCACATTAGCTATACTAATAGTACTGTTTTCTATTACTTTCTTTAGTGTTTGACCTTCATAATAAGCCATTGCAATATAATATTGGTCATCTTCAGCTTTATTAATATCAAAGATTGTGCAAATATTTGGGTGATCAAAAGAGGAGGCAGTTTTTGCTTCAGAGATAAATCTTTTTTCTACTTCAACATCATCCAGCAAGTGAGGGGGCAAAAATTTTAATGCAACAATTCGATCTAATTTAATATCCACGGCTTTATAAACTACACCCATTCCGCCGCCGCCGATTTTTTCTTCAATCCTATAGTTATGAATTGTTTGTTTATCATTTAAGAATATTAATTATTAACTAAAGTTTTTGCCAGTTATTACAGTGTAGTTATCAATTTTCATATCTTCACTAGTTTCAACTTTACTCTTGGATTGCTGCTCTAACTCCATCTTCCACAAATAGAATTTAGAGAAAGTGTGTTTTAATTTTGAAGTAAGCTCATTAAATTTTCCACTATTATCATAATCATCCGCGAATGATTTATTTTCCCATACAGATAATGATAAAAATTCTTCTTTATGTTTTAGACTTTCGATCAAATAAACAAAATTACATCCCATGGTTGATTCCAAAGCTGGGATAATATCATGTGAATAAATATTTTTAAATTCTTTTACTTTACCTGGTTGAATTTTTATTGATACAATTCGGATGTACATTCCACTTGCTTGTGCAGATGGAGGGAGAACGTTTTTTGTATTCACTGCAACCGCGTAATTTCTCTTAACTGGAGATTGTACAACGGGAGTATATTCTACTTTTAACTCGTTTGATAATTGCAATTTCCATTCACTTGATTCTGCAAGAAATTGGTTAATTTGTTGAGACAACTTATTGAAAACATCACTCTTTTCATATTTCTCTGCTTGATTTTTTTTATCCCAGAGGGAAATGGAAATAAATTTACCACTATCGGAATTGCTTTTTATCAATCCGGCTAATCGACACCCATCCATTTTTTCCAGTTGGGGCATTATAACAATGTTATAAAATTGCCTGAAAGTTTTCTCGTATTGAACATTGATCGATAAGTGAACAAATCGCATAAACATTCATTTACCTCCAATCCATTTATTAACTTTATTCGGGCAGTACAATAACTATTAGTTTCTTTTTATTATCATTAACGTAATATCATCAGATTGTTCAACTTTACTTGAATGAATTTGTACATCATCAACAATTTTTTCAACTAAATCTTTGGACGATAGATTTATATGTGTCTGCAGAATAGAAAAAAGTTTTTCTTCACCAAATTCTTCTTCATGCTCATTCATAGCTTCGGTAATCCCATCTGAATAAATAACAATTATTTCACCGGGGACAATATTTTTATCAATCTGTTCGTAATCTGCAAAATCGAAACAGCCAAGAAGTAAACCACCCTGGGTTAAACGGGTTATTTTATTATCTATAATATTTATAGGAGCATCATGCCCTGCATTACAGTATGAAATTTTATGATTAGTGAAATCCAGTTCACCATAAAACAAAGTTGCAAATCTATTTTTTGAAGTGCTGTTAAATAGAAGCACATTTGAGTTTTTGATTGTATTGCCAACTGTATTGTTAGTTAATACTTGTCCTCGCAATGTTGCTTGCAAATTTGCCATTAGCATAGCTGCTGGCAATCCCTTGCCGGTAATATCACCAAGACAAAAAGCAATTTTATTATTTGGAAGTTTAATAAAATCATAATAATCTCCACCAACATCTTTTGCAGGAATATTGTAAGCGAAAATATCATATTCTTCAATTGTGGGAATTTGCTTAGGTAAGATGTTCAGCTGAATTTCTTTAGCCATTCTGTATTCGTCTTCAAGTTTAAGCAATTCTTGTTCTTGTTTCATAAGTCTTGCGTTTTCAATTATGTGGGCTGATTGAGCTGCGATTATTGATAATAGTCTTTGATCATCAGAAGAGAAACCTTCTTTAGACTTTTTGTTAAATACTGTAACAACTCCAATCATCTTTCCTTTTAAAGACATTGGAACACTCAAAAGAGAACTTACAGGTAATTCCTCCTCAACTGCAAAATTAAATCTCACATCACTTTTTATGTCATTAATTAAAAGAGGGGCTTTGTTCTTCAGCATCCATCCTGTAAGTTGGCTATCAAATCTGTATGGAAGAATATCGATTGAAGAGTCCTGCTTCCTAATCATTGTTTGGAAAGGCTTTTCAACATCTTGCTCTTCCAGTAACATTACAGCACCCTGTGAAACTTTTAGATGTTTTATACAACGATTAACAATTAGCTCAATAACCTTTTCTAGGGATTGAGTTGAGGTAATAGCCGTAGCTATATCATTAAGTATGGAAAGCTCTTCAACGGCTGTTTTAAGCCGAAAGTTTTCCTCTTGTAGTTTAATGTTTTCTTTGTCCAAATAGTCCATTCAGTTTTAATTTTATAAAATGATACACCGATTATTTAAGGCGGATTTAAATAGGATAGAATGTATATTATTTGCAAAAAATTACATTAAAATACCAATGCGATGTGAAAAGAATTTTATTTGACAAGATAATTGGAGGTGTATATCATATTGATTGGACGTGAAAGTGGTAGAGAATTAATAGCTAATAAAAAATAATTCGGTTTGATTTAGATGTGCTATACCAAAGTATTGAATTAAATAAACCTTTATTTTTGATTATTCATTTTAATAGCATGCTTTGGGTCGCTATTTAATTTTACTATCCTTATTATAAATTACCGGCATTTGTCCTTTCCACTTATTCCACGTTTCATTATTGGTAATCAGTTCAGCCATGAAGTGAGCGACATTAATTCGGCTAGTTGTTCCAGCATCAAATAATGCACTTCTTGTTGGTGAAGGATATACTTCGTACTTAGTTACTTGGTCTTCATTTAGCAAGTTGTCCGGGCGAACTGCGGACCACTCAATTTTACTATCGCTCTGACCAATATTTACGCGTAGATAGTCCGCAGCATTTTCATTATCCGCGTGTGGAGGTAATAGCAATCGAAGAATCCAAATTATGCACTTTTGACCAAACGAAATTTGCTCAGAGAGATCTCGGTTAATATTTCCGGTAGTATTCATAAGAACAAACTTTACTGATTGTGCATTGTTATTTGCCTTTATAGCTTTGCACAATCTGCGAGACGCATCTGTTACAAGTCTTCTGGGTTGTCCGAAAAGACCTTTAAAATTCAAATTGTGTCCCAAGCATGATGCAACGGCTCTACAACCACTAACATGCTCAATCAAATGATTGTCATTAAGATCAAGGATATTAGAACTAATTATGAACACATTTTTATTATCTCTTATTGTATCGGGTAGACTGGCAACCGATCTCACAATAATCTTAACATTCTCACCACGATTTAACAACTGTTCCACCAGCAACTTTCCAGTAGCTCCACTTGCTCCAACAACCAGTGTTGTCATCAATTACCTCTCTTGTTATTTAATATCCGTTTAAGTCAATCAGCTAGATATTGATCGATTGCCTTTAATTATAACCTAGACTCAAAGCTTTATTTAGGATTGCTTTTGTAGTTGTTGCACCAACTCTTGTAACACCCACTTCTTTAACTCTCAATAAGTCATTTAAAGTTCTTATTCCACCTGCTGCTTTTACCTGAATACTTGGTAAGCAATGATTTCTCATTAATTTTAAATCGTAATCAGTTGCTCCATCAGAGGAATAGAATCCATTTTTTTGTTTTTTAAAACCATAACCAGTAGAGGTTTTAACAAATGCCACTTGGTGCTTATTACAAATTTCACAAAGTTTAATTTTATCTTCGTCTCTGGTATAAAAGTCGTTTTCAAATATTACTTTTGATATGGCACCATAGGCAACAACTATCTCATTTATTAGTTTAATTTCATTGTCTAAATAAGTCCAATCATTACTTAAGACTTTTCCAATATTAACTACGAAGTCAATTTCAGTTGCTCCATTTTTACAAGCTGATTCTGCCTCTTTTATCTTGCTGTCAATATCAGAACTTCCATGCGGGAAGCCAATAACTGTCCCAACTTTCACAGAGCTGTTTGCAAGTATCTCTTTTGCCAAACCTATTGCATATGGTTTTATGCAAACTGAGGCAACATTCAATTCTTTCGCAAGAATACATTCTTCAATTAAAAAGTCATCCGTATAGGTTGGATGCAGTAAGGAGTGATCTATCAACTTTGAAATTTCAATAATGTTTTTCATCTTTTTCCAAGATCATTTTTTGCAAATTATTTATTTAAAATATTTGTATAAAAATCATTTCATCACAATGTAACAATCCAAAGGTATATAAGTTTTTCAACACAGAAAGATAGAACTATTAAAAATAAATATCGATTCGTATTTACAATTCTAAATAACTATTTTAAATACTCAAATATTGGTTTAAAAAAAATGAAAAAACACTTCCACATTATAATAGTTATTGTAATGGTTTTTTTAATTCAGTTTCCAAGCCTATCTCAAAATAATGGATATCGATTGAATGGATTTCAAAATAGTCCTTATTTTAATGAACAAATTCTATCCTTCAATTATAATCCGAAAATAAAAGTTCACATTAATGCCCCCTCTCCTAAATCATTTGACCCCAACAAAAAAGTAATAATAGCTCTTTATGCATTACCAAATGGGAATACAACAGAGCAGACAATTGGAAAAGTATTAAATGATGGGGTTGATTGGCACTTTGATATTCAACATATTGGGGCCCAAACAAGATTTATAAGAAACAAATCAAATGATTTTAATTGGGTGACGGTTTATCTTGAAAATGAATTATTATCTTGGCCAGCTTGGAAAGCAGAATTCTCAAGCCATGATGTTATAATAAGTAATCTTGTAGATCATATTAGATTGATATTTAAAGATTTTTCAAATGAAGTGATTCTAACAGGACACAGTGGCGGCGGCAGGTTTAACTTCAGCTTTATTGATCATTTTGATTCAATACCATCCTTTGTTAAGAGAATTGTATTTCTAGATAGCAATTACGGATACGAAGATTCGTACGGAGCAAAATTTGTGAATTGGTTAAACAGTTCCGAAGATAATGTCCTTTTTACAATTGCCTATAATGACAGCGTAGCAATATATAATGGTCAACCTATTGTAAGTGCAACAGGTGGCACTTGGTACCGAAGTAGAATAATGCAAAAGTACTTATCTAATTATTTTACATTTGAGACTGTGGAAGATGAGGAGTTTATCAATCATAAAGCCTTGAATGGACGAATAAAAATTTTACTCAAGAAAAATCCCGAAAAAATAATTTTACATACTGTTCAAGTTGAACTTAATGGCTTCATTCATGCTGTCCTAAACAATAGTGAATTGGAAAATTCAGGTTATGAATATTATAAAGAAAGAGCTTATACGGATTTTATCCAAAACAATATTGAAGCTCCGAGGGCTTTAAATATTCCTGATAGACCTGTTAACGCACAAAGTGGTTCTTCATTTATGAGCAGTGTAGAATCTATGACTTTTGCTCAAAGAGAAGATAAAATTTTTCAAGAAATTTCATCAGGAAATATTCCATCGTTTTTGCGGACTTTAACCAAACTAGAATCAGAATTTAATGACGCCGCTGGAAACTCTCATATTATTTCTTATGAGGTTATGCCAGATTATTTGGCAATTGGTTCAGATCAAGATTATTGCAGAGTTCCTATGGGCCCTAAAACCGCACAAAGAATTGCAGATTTATTCGGTGCTATTCTTCCAACAAGTAAATTAGTTGATGAGATTTATAGTCAATCCGATATTAAGTTAGAGCCTGTAACATACTTCCCAGTTGGTAATATGAATGAACTTGTTTCAAAATTTGTTGAGCATAATAAAGATATTGAATTACAGTTAACAAATGCTAATGCAAGATTAACCCAGTTAATTGCGGGGACTAAAAAGGATGTTGTAATAAGTAATAAAATATTAGATCATGCAAGACCAGACCACGTTGTTATTTATGGATGGCACAAACTAGATGGCACACCAATTCAACCGGTGACCAATATTCATGTTGATACATATACAGATTATAGTCACGGTATAAGATTATTAAATAGTGAGGTCCTTTTAGATGGCGAGCTTATAAATGTAGTTGATTTACTTCGGGATAATAATCTTCATAAAATTTTTAATTCGGAAACTGAACCAATTATACAACCAAGTTATTTTAAGGTATTCGGAACACCTCAAAAACCTGTATCGTTCGGAGCTATTTCAGAAGATGGTAATAAATTAAGAATAGTTATCAAAGAGGCTGAAGGTGTGGAGTATTATAAAGTTTATTTAGGAATTGATGGTATTACTTTTGGTAGTTTTAAGGTATTACAACCTGATAATTTGTTGATAAATAATCTATTCAATAACCGTTTGATATTCATTAAAATTCAGGCTGGAAATTCAATTGGAGAATCACCCTTCTCTGAGGTTTTAGGTATTGGAATTCCAGAACAAGCAACGAGTCCTTCTCTTCTAATTGTTAATGGATTCGATCGTCCTTCAGAAGGAAATACAAACAATTTTATACGACTGCATGGCAAAGCCTTTTTTGAGAACTTACTTTATTTTAATTCAGCTACTAATGAAGCTATTACAGATGGGTTATTTAATCTTAGTGACTATAAAAATGTTGATTACATTCTTGGTGAAGAAAGTACGGTTGATGAAACATTCACCGAAGTGGAACAATCCAATGTTATTGATTTTCTACAAGCCGGAGGAAATTTATTTGTATCAGGGAGTGAGTTAGCATGGGATTTAGATAATAAAGGATCGGGAAATGATAAATATTTTATCAACAATTACCTTAAAGTAAAGTATAATGCAGATTCGCCTCATAATATTAAGAATGGCTCTTATGTTGTAAGTAATCTTTCAGACGAGTTATTCCCAAATATAACTTCATTAAAATTTGATGATGGAACACATGGAACTTACAATGTAGACTGGCCTGATGTTTTTGGTACTATAAATGGTGGGAAAGGAATGTTTAGTTATTCAGAATTAGATACTAGTAATGGATTTGCTGGAGTCTATTATGAGGGATTATTTCCTGGAGGCATAAGTGAAGGAAAGGTATTGGTCCTTGGATTTCCCTTTGAGACTGTTTATAATGAGCCATCAAGAATGGATTTAGCAAAAGGAATTGTTAACTTTTTTGATACCCCAACAGATGTAAGACATACAGAAATTGAAAATGGGTTAGATAAATTCACACTATTTCAAAATTATCCAAATCCCTTTAATGCGGCTACAAATATCTCATATTATATTCCTAAATCTGGTAGAGTTGGTTTATTCTTGTATGACCTAAATGGGAGCAGGATAAGTGTTTTAGAAGATACTGAAAAATCAGAAGGTAATCATAATTACTTCTTAGATGCAAAAAGTTTAGCTAGTGGGATCTATTTTTATACTCTAGTTTTTGGCAGCAAAGCTCTCACCAAATCTATTCTCCTTGTTAAGTAACTTTTCTGAATTTATAATTAATATTATTGCAACATATTTTATCTTCAATATTCATGTGAACTTTAATAGAAATTAAGTGACAAATGGAGTTGGGGAATGGTTAGATGATTTTAATTTTTATATACTTACTTTTTACAAGCGCGTTATTAAAAATTTTAGTTTCAATATGCTCAAATTTTTGTTCTTTATTAAGTTTAGAAAATAGATGTATTCCATCCCCTAACAGAATTGGAATTCTTGTAATTACTAATTCGTCAATTAATTCTTCCTTTAGAAATTCTTGAACAGTTTTGCCTCCATCTATGTAGAGGTTATAATAATTTAATGAGTGCAACTTTTTAACAATTGCCGAAGGACTACCACTAATTATATTTACCTTACCAGACAAGGCTTGTGGTACATTGTGCAATGTATTACTTAGAACAAAGACTGGTTTATTGTAAGGCCATTTACCAAATGTTAAAACTTGCTCAAATGTTACTCTTCCCATCACAATTGCATCTATTGAATTCATAAAATTTTTAAATCCAAAATCGTTCTCGTCTGGATTTGGAGTTTCCATTAACCAATCAATATTACCATCAATTTTTGCAATAAATCCATCAATGCTTGCTGCTATGTATACTATATTTGTCATTTTATTCCTTTCATTTTAAAGCATATAACGGTACGGTTGGCTGTTTAATAAAATTTATTTGTGGATAAATTATCACATCATCTTATAAATTTTAATCAACTACCTTTTATAGCGACTATAGATTAAATAAAAGTTATGTTAAAGCCACAATTATACTTTTGATTAAAAGTACTGCGGTTGTTGGCACCCAAATATTTCTTTCTATTTTGCTTGGAGTCATTAAGTTCATAACAAATCCAATTGCTAAAAATCCAACAACGAACCAAATTGCTATACTTGAAATTGTTTTAAATTCATAGAATAATAAATCAGCCTTTGCAAGTACAATGATTGCAAGTAGGGATAATATTATTATTGAAAATGTACTAACTATTCGCATTCCAATTGGTAATTTTCCAGGATATTTTCCGCCCATTGTTGCTTCGCCCAGGGCATTCCAATAACCAAACAGAAATGAAATAAGATTACGATTCCAATTAGAATTGTAAATAAAATAGTTGACATTGATACAATCATTTGGTTCCCATTAAACTTTTTGCTACATAACTGTGTGGTATGTTAAAACACAACCGGCAATTACCTCTAACCTCAATGTTAATTAGTTTGGTTTAAACATTTAATAAAAATTGAGGCCAATGTTTTAGGATCTTCTCTATTAATCGTTGGATTAATTTTCAGTTTGACTCCTCTTTCATCTGGTTGTGATAAAAATATTTGATGCTCTTTTAATTTTGAAATAAATCCTTTAAGATTAGGATGGTTTATATTAAATCTTACTATATGGGTTCCATTTTCATATTTCTCCAGATTAAAACGTTCATCATTTGTAACTTCCTGAAAAAATAGTTGAGCATTATTCCAGCTTTTTTGATATTCCTGTTCAAAATAATTGGCATAATGCAAAGCGATGGCAGCAAATGGCCATGAAGCCGGCAAACCTGCCCCAAACATTCTTCGTATATGAAAAAGCTTTTCAGTAAACTCCTTTGTGCCAGCTAAAATTGCGCCCGAAGGAGCATTGAAACATTTATACATTGACGTATAAATGGTGTCAAAATATGTAGCATAGGTTAAAGGTTTAACTCCCCTATGTGCTGCCTCCACGAATATCCGTGCACCATCCATATGCATTTTGATGTCGTTTTTTTGAGCATATGAAGCAATATCCTTAATACGATCAATTCCAAATATCACATCATTCTTTCTTCTTACAGGTGATTCTATCATTATCACCCCAATATTTGTTTTTACTCTACCGGATTGAGTTTTAGTAACTACTTGTTCAACTTCTTCAAGTGTAAAATTAGCAGAATCCTTTCCAAGAGGTATTAAATTTAGATTACTTAGTGTTTGACAACAATCACCTGAATCGTTGTATAAATGACTTTGCTCCTGAACAATTACCCTTCGTCTTTCTTTAGCTAATTCTCTCACTGCAATATGGTTTGCCAAAGTACCGGTCGGCATGAAGACAGCTGACTGCTTCCCCAATTGTTTAGCAAAACTCACTTCTAATTCTTCTACTACACCTCCATTTGAGTAATCATCTGGCTTTACTTTTCCTTCTTCAATTAACCTTAACAACAATTTAGAATATTCTGTAGGGGATAGCACTGTACCGTCATAAATAAAATCGATAGGCTTTTCGATAGTTTCCTTTTGTATATCTTTTCCCAAGGTGTAGGCGCTTATTGGAATTAGAGAGCTACCAGCTAACAAACTACCAAATTTTAAAAAGTTTCTTCTTCTCATAATTTTATCTCATTGATTTTTATTTTATAAAATATTTTATCAATAATTAAGGTATCACCAAATTCTTCTATATTTATTTGGAAGGATTCTAAAGCACTAATATAATAATCAAACTGCCAATGATTACCAATTTGTTATGGAAACCATTTTGCTGTGTCAATTTGCGCAAATATTGATGTAGATAAAATAATTGTGAGAACTAGAATTTTTAAGATATTCGTGTTCCACTCCATGAGTATAACGGCAGGTTAGATTTCTTCCTTTGTTAAAAAATATTTATCTATATCGTCCAATAATCTCTCATCACTGACACCTGTGCGATTAAACATAATAATACTTGCTAATTTTTTCTTTGGGTAAATTCTAATTTCACAATAATAACCACCTCCACCTCCAGCATGAGTAAAATACTTCTCTCCTTCAAGCGACCCACTAAACCAGCTTAAACACATATCAAGTGTTTTTCCTTTTTTTGTTTTTTGATTACTAAATAATTTTAATTTGCTCTTCTCACTAAGTATTTGATGGTCTGTTATTAAGGCTTGAAGATATTTTGCGAAACCTTTTGCATTGCCCATTAAGCCACCAAATGAATACCCGTTCATATAAAAGTATTTAAACTGGTTCCAACCATCATAAGTGTCTTCCATATATTTACTTTTTTCAAAAACAAAATTCAATCCAAAATTTAATAAACTCCATTTCTTAATATATCCGTGAGCGTGTTGTAGGGTATCGGGAATAGTAAAACCTAAATACTCCTCGTTAGTTAAAGATAAGTTTTTAATAATATTATTTTGGATATATGTTCGATAATCTTCTCCAGACACTTTTTCAATAATCTCGCCTAATAATAAATAGCCAATATTTGAATATGAGTATTTTTCTCCAGGTGGATTATCAAGCTCATCATTATTATCTAAAACATTTTTTATAAATTCTTTGTAACTAAAATTTTTATTTTCAGTTAGAAGATGAACCCATTTTAACGGCATTGGATTTGGTAATCCACTAGTGTGGTTAAGAAGTTGACGAATTGAAAACTTGGTTTTGTAGGGAAGATAATCAAAATAATTTTGTGCGTCGTCATTAAGATTAAGCTTTCCCTTTTCTTCTAATTGTAAAATTGCTAGGGCAGTAAATGTTTTAGTGACAGAAAAAGAATTGAAAGTGGTTGACGCAGATAATTTACTTGTATTTGATAGGTTTGATTGTCCGCCATTAAACTCGAAGATTGTTGAATCGGAATTTAAAATTAAGTATTGGAGTCCAGGAGTGTCTGAATTATTAATCATTTGCTCCAAAAAATAATTTGCCTTTTCAGATTGATTCATATCTGACTCCACCATTTGATTTGAGCACGAGATTAAACTTAGAAATAATACCAGTGTAATACATGTTATAGCATTCATATTTGAAACCTATCAGTTGGTTATACCTACTATTTGTATGATTTACCAATACTTATTCCCCCCATTATTTGAAATCGATTATTCTCTTGATTATACAAAGGAGTAAATGAAAACCGAAATGTTAATCCTCCATAAATGGGTTGATATTTATGACCAATAGTTATTGAGTATAGGAGGGTTTTTTCTTTATTAGTTATAGTTAGTATTTTAAATGGAGAATAAGCCAATCCAACACCTAACTCAAACTGATATTCTTCGCCAATGTAATAATTAACTAACAATGGAATAAAGAAACCATAACCTAATCTTACACTCATATTATCGTAAACGGATTGCTCGTAATTTATTGATGCTAAACCTTGACCACCACCTTCTAAAAAAATATAGTAAAATTTTTTATTATTATTTGAATTTACAGATTTTACTTCTTGTGCATAATTGTTGTTCAGTAAATTGTCTTTATTTAATAATTGGTATCCAAGTTCATATTTGTCAAATAGGTATGCATCAAAAATATACTTTTCACTGTCACAATTATCTAGATTTTCATTTTGAGAATAGCACTCTGTTACAACAGTTAAGAGTATTAAAAATAATATTAATATTAATATTTTCATAATCAGTTCCCCGTTTTTACTACATAACGGTGTTGCCTGTCCCTCTTATATTTAGTGGGGAGCGAATACTTTCACTTATTTTTGATTTATAATTCCTATTGCTTTTTCTAAAACTGTATCTCTACCATCCTTAATACCATCAATAGTTTGGTTAACCTCAATATCAGGAATAATTCCAATACGCTGAGTCTCAGTACCATCAGGGTAGTATACACCAATTCCTGAAATAGCAGTTTTTACATTACCGGGTAGAATTATATATGATAAATTGCCATCGGCACCAGCTGTTGTGCTACCAATTACTAATGCTTTTGGGGCAACTCTTAAAGCCATTGTTGTATATTCTGCCTGACTTTGTGTTGTTTCATTAATTAAAATTATGACATTATTTTTATAATAGTCCTTATTTGACTTACCAACTTTTAAAGTTGGACCAAAATTAAATTCACCTGGTTTTAATAAACTACCTATAGTAAATTTTACAAATTCAGTTGGTTCCGGCATAAGATATTTTCCCAGACTAAAGACAATAAAATCAGAAGGATAACATCTAAGGTCAACTATTAGACCGATTGTATTAGACATTGTTTGCATAATCGTATCAATTTCGCCCTTAGCTAAACTTCCCGGATAAATGTAACCAATATTATTATCTAAAATTTTGTGGGATGCAATATTTGACTCTCTGAATAGATTAGAATCATAATTTAAACATTTAACTGTAATATCTGATTTGATTCCATTTTTTGATATGGTAACATTCAAGGAATCTTCATTTGTCCTTAACAGTTTTCTTGCCGCATCTCTATATTTGGTAGGGAGATTTGAAGCGGGACAATATTTAATTGTATTAGATATTATATTTTCTACAGATTCATTATTTATACTTAAAATTTTGTCTCCAATTCTTAATTCCCCACGTAATGGTTTATCTAGAATTTCAGTAACTATAACATTTCCCTCTATAATTTTCACTTTAATTGGGGCCGAATTTAATCCCCAATAATTACTCAATATATTATCCTTTTGCCAAATATTTGCATGCGTATCGTGTATTGTTCCGATCAGCTCAAGTAGTGTAAGCTTATAACTTAGTTCGTCATCAGCCTCAATTATTTTAGGAATAAATTCTTTGAGAACGGTATCCCAATTATCATCAATTAAATGTCTGTAGGGGAAATAGTATTGAATAATATTCCAGTACCGAAATAAACCGATTAGTTTTAATCCATCATCATCAAACTTCATGCTTAGATATGGGTTTTCGTTTTCAAATATTGGATTTCCAACATTTTGAGCTAAAGAAATATAATAGTGCTCTTCAATTCTATTGGAATTCGAAACCTGGATCAATGAATTACTTAGATTTTCACCAAAAACGTTTTTTCTTTTTATCCAATCAATATCAAAATTAAGTTTTATATTTTCATTTTCTAGAGAAGTTGAATTATGAGTAATTTCACCTAATTTATTAACTAGATCAAGTAAAATTGAGTTTATTTTTTCAGGCTCATTTTTGTTAATAATTTTAGGGATTATTCTAAGAAGCTCATAATCCCAATTGAAATTACCCTTTGCAATTTCCGGATGATAATATTTTAGAAATCCCCAAACTTTTCCAGTTTTATAAAGATTATCAACTTGCCATTCTTGAAGATCTTCAACCACAATATCAGAGCCGGAATCAAACTCTTTATCGAGTTCTGCTTTTTTAGGTTCTATAACAACCTGAGTAATATCTCTATCATCTAGTAAAATCTCAAATTTATCAAACCATGCTTTTCCAGTTCCAGTTAATAATCCACCAACAAAAATCTTTTTAGCTTCTTTCGAAAATGGGAAAGTGATTTTATACTGTTTCCAATCGTTGGTACCGTGAATGTTTTGGTTCTGCATATTATCAAAAGCAATCATCTTTTCAATACCGTCAATTCTCATAAATATTCCCGTAAAACCTTCTTGAACATTTTTTGTTTTCATGAAACCAGTAAGTGTGATATTTTGTGCAGAATAGTTCGCTTGTAATTGATAGACAATGATTCCAAATGACTTTTTTGATACATTTGGAGATGAACTAATGGAGATAGAGTTTTTCCCCGAATAAGCAATTGAAGAATCAACATTAAGCAAGTAATCAGAAGAACCCCACTTATTCCAATTTTCGGGTAATTCATCAATATCATGAGTTTGTTCAAAATCTAAATTATATCTACTACTAGATTCTTGCGCTTTAAAATCAACATTACATAATTGGAACAAAAATAAAAATGATAGAATAATCTTTAAATTTTTCATATTCACCTTATATTTTTTAAAAGGTATAACAGTTTACCTGTACCTCTTATATTTAGTTTGGAGCGGCTTGTTCAGTGTTAATAGCGTTAAATTTGATCTATTAAATTATCTTTGTCTAATATTTTATGCTCCTCAAATACAGTTAAAATATCAATAGAGTTTTTCTTGATTAGATAAACAATTCTATAATTTTTATGTAATATTTCCCTTATCTGGTCAATCGATAGTTCTGGAACTATTCTACCTTTATTCGGAAAATCAATTAAGGTTTCTTCTAGTGAAATGAGTTTGTCTGTGAATTTGATGGCGGCATTAGGATTATCCAGAGAAATAAAATCTTCAATTTCTTGAATATTTAGGAGAGATTCTTTTGTCCAATAAATTTTTATAGCGATTTTGCAACTCTAAGTTTTTTTAATTCTGTTCTTAATTGAGAAGTTGTTAAAACCTCAGCTTTTTCTGAATTTGTTAAACCTCTCGAAATAGAATCTATAAATAATTTAGTTTCTCTTAGCTCATCAAATTCTTTTGGTGAAATTAAAACACCAGCTGGTTTCCCATTTTGAGTAATGATAAGTGATTTTTTATGAACTTGTATTTCTTTAAGATATTTTGCCAAACTAGATTTGAATTGAACAACTGGTATTATATCGTTTGATACAGAAATATTCTTCATTTTTATACCTTTCTATTAAGTCTAAATAACTGACTTAATTTAGCTCTATATTAAGTCTTGTGCAATATTTGTTTTACACCTAACGGTGTTGCCTGACCAGCTTCTCTTTAGCGGGATGCGGCTGGTTATATTGCCTCTATATTTTATTTGACATTATCATAATTATGATATATTATTGATATATACAAAAGGAGTTACAATGCCAATTATAAAACCAATATCTGATCTTAGAAATAAATCCAATGAAATCTCAGAATTAGCTCACAATGCAAATGAACCAATATTTATTACTAAAAATGGTGAAGGAGATATGGTTGTGATGTCAATGAATCATTATTCCAATCTCCAGTTGAAACTTGATCTACTTTCAAAACTTTCAGTTGCACAGAATCAAAAAGCTGAAGGTGAAAAAGGCATAACACTTAACCAAGTTATGACAAATATTAGGAAAACCATAAATGCCGAAATCTAATTTTAAAATTCGATTACTTAAAATAGCTGAAGAAGATTTCACTGAAATTGTTTCTTACATTGCAGCTGATAATATTAAAGCAGCTAACTCACTCGCTGACAAAATTGAAAAGAACTTAGAATTATTATCTAAAAACCCAAAATTGGGAAGAATCCCAAGAGATGAAGAAATCAGAAATCTTGGATACAGATACATAATTATTCAAAACTATATCATTTTCTATACTATTGACGACAAAACAATTCTTGTTCACAGAATCCTTCATAGTGCACGAAATTATAAATCCTTACTCTAAATTTTTTCAGCTATATAACGGCGTGTTATGTTAAAACAAAAGCCGAAAATAAAGAGTCTGTAAAATAATTTGTGTAAATGGATTTTATGATCATTAAACTTCCTGAAATCTATCATTAAAATAAATAGAAAAATTAGAAAGAATAAGCGCCCAATTTTGAATAGGCATAGTCCATTTTTTAGACAAATCTCTGTAAGCTAAGTATAACATTTTTTTAAGAGCATCGTCATTAGGAAAGAGAGCACGATTTTTAGTTACTTTTCTGAACTGACGATGAACAGCTTCAACCGCATTGGTAGTATAAATTACAGTTTTAGCCTCTTGTGGATACTTGAAAAATCTTAAAATATACTTTCAAATTTTTTATATCATATACTATGCTCCATTTAGTAAAATGCCCTTGCGCTACTGACTTTAATATATTGAACGAATAAGAAATATCATCTTTCACATCATTTTTAGAATAATTATCAATCATACTTGCCGCAGTACAAAAATTATAAAGCGATCTGTTATAAGTTGTATTTGCTTTTGTCTTGAAACCAGAAATTGATTCATTGTATGGACTGTTCGCCAATACCGTGATTGGGAGAGTTCGTCTCCTTTTTTAACAATCATAATACCGTGTAATGAATTCTAATAACAGCACTATTTCCGAATTTGTCACAGATAAGAAAATGAAACTTTGAATTCCTATCTACTATTCTTATTACTTTATCAGTGCTTATCACTTCTTGAATGGTTGAACAATTATCAAGCTGATATTGTATCCACTGGCAGGCAGAAATTGAATTTCGATTATCTTTTGAGGGATATTGAGTGCCCGGTAATGACATTTGTTCAATAACCAAACCAGTTTCATTCATTCCTCCATAAGGAAGATCTCTGCCCACTTGATTAAATGTTATGCTTCCATATTTTGAAATCCACTTTGCAGGATTTTCCAATGAATCCATAAGTGCGGTCTTTTCAACATTTCGCTTGTTGGTCATAAATAAACCAATTCCAATATGCCAGTCTAAGTTATGCCCCAATAATAAACTATTGTTATTTTTCAAAACAAACGATGTACAAGGAAATACAATAGAAGAATTAAACGAGAGAGTTATCCCAATAATTAATAGGAGTAATTTTTTTTTCATATTCAATATATCTCCAATTTAGATAAGCATATAACTCTGCTATTCGGCTACGCGGCTTTTTGCGTTGTCTGAAATAGTTGGCTCTACATATCTCTAAGGAAGCCCTCAACAACTGTGTGCTTACCAACTCTATAATAGTTAGCTTCAAAACCATTTCGCAATAGTAGTTTTTTCATGGCAGAATTATCTTGCCAACTCTCATATCTTCCAGTTATGAATGGGAAAATAATTCCAAAATATTTCAAAGAATAACCATTTAATAGTATATAAACAACATAAACTAAACGCTTTATGTTTAGTCGTGAGTTTATTGCTTCTTTAAGATACTTGTTAGCCATAGTTTTGTCATGTAACGTCAGCCATACTCTCCCATCATTCTTTAAAACACGTTTTATTTCTTTTATTACTTTAGGAATATTTGTATATGGCAAAGCTACTCGGCTAAATACAAGATTGAAGGTATTCGAAGGCATTGGTACTCGGTTTGCGTCAGCACAAATAAATTGGATTTTATCTCCATAATTTTTCATCCCATATGCAATTGCATCTTGATCAATATCAATTCCGATACAAATCCTATTAGTACAATTTAACGCAATAAATGCTTGACCAACACCACAGCCTATATCCAAAATGGTTTCATCCGAATCCAAAATATTAGGTAAAATTCTTCGATCATCATTGGGGTTCAACGCGATTTCTAATTCTCTCAGGTGGTACTCAATACTTCCCATGTGGAACTCCTTTTTTTAATGAGCATAACGGGGTCTTATGTTAAGACACAACCATTAAGTTAGTTCTCTTTAATTTTAATTTAGAAAAAATAACATACTTTTGTTCGCTTTCTATACCCGTTTTCGTTTCTCTACAATTCTGTGGTTCTTTTCAAAATTTATATCCTTTACTCTTAATTGCAGACCTTCACCATCACCAAAAATGACAACGGCATTCAGATGTTATGTTAAAAAGTCTCAATATTTGTTATACTCAATTGTCAATAAAATAAAAGGAGACTTAAAATGACATCACCTAATTTTAAGAACGTAAATTTCTTCGTTGGTATTGATACTCATCTAAATAACTGGTCTGTAACTATTAGATCTGCTGGCATACATCTTAAAACCTTCTCTATGAACCCTTCTGCAATTGAACTTCATACTTACCTAAACAAACATTATCCGTATGGATCATTTAAGGTAGCCTATGAAGCTGGTTTTGCCGGTTTCTCTCCTCACCGTAAATTCAAAGAACTTGGTATCGATTGTATTGTTGTTAATCCAGCCGATATTCCTACAACTAATAAAGAAAAATCTATAAAAAGAGATCCAGTTGATTCTCGTAAACTTGCTCGTGAATTTGAGAATGGCTCTCTTAAAGCTATATATATTCCAGAAATTAATTCTGAAGAACTTCGCTCACTTATGCGTCTTCGTTTTAGGCATGTGCAAACACAAACAAGAATAAAAAATAGAATTAAAGGACTACTCCATAACTACGGCATTTCTATCCCAACTCAATACTCAAGAAACTCCCGCTGGTCTTATAACTTTATCGCTTGGCTTGAACAACTTGACCTTAATTCCTCTGCCGGTTCTTATGTTCTCAATAACTTAGTTGATCAATTAAAAGAAACTAGAGAGCATCTTAAAAATGTTCTTCGGCAACTTAGAATGGAAGCTAAAAATGATAATATTGCTCCTATCATTACTGCCCTTTGTTCTGTTCCCGGTGTTGCTTTCATCAATGCTATGACTCTCTATACCGAAATAATTGATATTAACAGATTCCCAAACTTTGACCATCTTGCCTCTTTTGTCGGACTTGTGCCTTCTACTTATGCTTCTGATGAAACTGAATATTCCCGAGGTATTTCTTTTCGTCACAATAAATTTCTTCGCCCTCTTATCATTGAAGCCGCTTGGACTGCTGTTAGAAAAGATCCGGCTATGACTCACAAGTATTACCAACTTTGCAAGAAAATGTCTAAACAAAGAGCAATTATTAGGGTAGCTAAAAAACTCCTCAGCAGAGTTAAACATGTTTGGGAAAAACAAGAAGAATATAAATTTTCACTTGTTGCTTAACTGATTTGAAGTCAGATGAACTTAATTAGTATCAATACATCAAAGAACAAATATAAGGTAATACATAGATCTAATAGAATCTAATTTACATAGGCGAGGACTGTTTGCTCAAGCCTGCTCACTTACGGGTTTACCTTCCTTTGGGAGGCTTTTTATCCCAACAATCTACTTTGTAGTTGTATAAGTGAGTTCTTGTTCAGATTACAGCCTCGCCATAATTTAATTTGAAAGACATTCTGCAGTGCCGTTTTTATCGGCAACTGTTAATAACAGATTGATTCTATTTTCTATTAAAATATTTTTATGATTTAATGCAACTTATTTTTATATCGCCCACTTGACTTTTTACATAACGGCTTGAGCGGCTGGTTATGCACTTACTTTATTTAACTAATTGATCAAACATATTTCTTCATCATTTCTCTTGCCTTCATCAATCTATCAGATAATTTAGTTGGTCCAACACCTGGAGCTTTTTCTTGATTATCATATCGTTCAAGAATTTCAACCTCCTTATTATATAATTTTTGCTTTCGATAAATAATTGCTAATTGTTCATAATACCAAGGGGCAACACCCCAACCTTTATCATTTGACTCGGCTTCAGTTGCATCAACACATTTAAGTAGGAGCTTAATGGCTTCTTCATTTTTATTATCTTTTTTAAGATTATTGATTATTTCAACGCTTTTGGTAAAATGTAGACCATTAACATTTCCTTGAGAATTCTTAGTCACTAAAGGTGTAATAATTTTTGAAATATGCTTAGTATTATTGATTGATTTCTGATCGCTAAATAATTTCTTAAACCAATTCATAAAAGCCTCAGTAAATGTATAACTAGTTGTTAAACACTAATTTTTATTTTTTCTAAAAGTTTACTAGGTATTCTTTTTTTTGCGTTAGGATTTTGAAAAATTTCGTAAAAATTCACATAATCATTTTTCCCTAACTTACACAAACAAACGGCAGAAATATTTCCCCATTCTTTTTTTGCAAAAAGTGACTTTTGCTCGAATATAAAATTGTCAGTTTTATTCCAAAAATTTGTTTCACCTACAATGCTTGCTCAATATATTTTGTAGAATTTCCAATTGAAGAATTCGGAAAATAAAAAGTATATTAATTCTATTTGTTGATAGTTGTTTATAAACTTTATCTAGCTTACTTGATAATTCTAAAAAGCGTGGACGTGATGTTTTTGTTTTAAATTTATGATTATCATCAGATAAAACAGATCTACTAGAAAAACTGTTTTTGTCTTCATATCTTTTTACTTCACCATAAATTTCATAATAGGAGACTTTCGATTTGAAATTACATCTCTTTGGGGGATTTGATAATGGTTTTAGCGTTATCGAACTTGATATATTGGAAATAGTTGGACAAACAGCAATTTCAGAAAATAATTCAGATAATTGTTTTTCATCTTTTACACTTGAGATTTCACGACGATATGCATTGTGAGCATCTATCGAATTACTTTTTTTTATAAGTTTATCCAGATAATTATCAACTATCAGAAATATCTCTTTACCATTTTCAATTGCATATTCTTCACCAGTCTCCAAGAATTCAACAATACCGGTTGGTAATGTTTTTTTTGCTTTATTATTTAACGTATTCCAAATTAAGTTGGAATTTCCTTTAATCGACTCTGATGTTTCTTGCATAAAGAATCACCAAATATTTATTTTTAGTGCATAACGGCGTT
>CAVPHW010000014.1:0-172268 GCA_963704835.1 uncultured Ignavibacteriales bacterium
CACAAACAGCAATTTCAGAAAATAATTCAGATAATTGTTTTTCATCTTTTACACTTGAGATTTCACGACGATATGCATTGTGAACATCTATCGAATTACTTTTTTTTATAAGTTTATCCAGATAATTATCAACTATCAGAAATATCTCTTTACCATTTTCAATTGCATATTCTTCACCAGTCTCCAAGAATTCAACAATACCGGTTGGTAATGTTTTTTTTGCTTTATTATTTAACGTATTCCAAATTAAGTTGCAATTTCCTTTAATCCACTCTAATGTTCCTTGCATAAAGAATCACCAAATATTTATTTTTAGTGCATAACGGCGTTGCCGATAAGCCGTCCGCCCTTAACAAACAACTTACTGAACAACGAATGTTTAATTTTACTAAGCCGTGTTTATTTTTCTCTGAAAACACGGCGACTTAATTTTATTTATTGCACAAACTTTCACTCAATGTTACACAAAACTTTAAATGCCACTTTTTACAAAAACCCGCCAAAGACAACTGCGGTCGGCTTGAGCGGCTTGTTATATTGCTTTTTTAATATATAAAGAAATTTATTCCTACTCCTATCATTATTATTTTACTATCTATATCTGATTCCATATTATAATCGATTTCAGGAAAACTTAAATGGCTTTTCTGATTATCAAACCTATAGCTTAGCAATGTTTCTAAAGCTACATTTTTTGTAATCATATATGTAATACCAGCGCCTAAAATAATTTGATTACCAGTTAACTCATTATCATTTTCTGAGTAAATATTTTTAGTGAATGAGTATCCCAATGATAAAAAAGGAAAATAGTTTTCCATGTTAAAATAATAACGAATATTTGGACCAAATCCGTAACTTGTATTTGTTCCATCTGTTGAAGTTCTTTTATAATCAAATGATAAATTCAATGATAGATTATCAATTACAAAATATCCAAATTGTGGATTAAGGCTTAATATACTTTGTGATGAATTTGAATTATCATAACTTTGGCTAGAAAAGTACAAATTACCATTTAGAGTAATTGTTCCTTTTGAAATTGGGGATTGTGCAAAAAGCGAAAAAGATATAAAAAACAAAAAGATGAAATTATAAATTTTCATAAATATATTTTCCTTAGATTGGTTTTTCAGCAATATAACGACGTGGCTGATAACCCGACGCCCAAAACAACAAAGCCAAACTTCATCTGTTCCCGCCGCAATTTATGCAAACTATGCTTAATTTTTATTGCAAGCATTGTTTGCTGGTTAACTTAAATAACTACTTTTCAATTAGTCTAAATTAAACCTACTATTCTTTAGCTAATTGCCACCCAGCCACTTTTTAGAACCTGACTTAAGCTAGTTAACTCAATTTAATATTTACGATTCCAGATTAAATTAAAACTCAACACAACCATCTATTTCACAATACTGTAAATACAATTTTACACAAAAACTCCAAACTTACTTTTTACCAGTTCACCAAAACCGACAACGGCATTCGGCTTGAGCGGCTTGTTAGGCAGAATATTTAGATTGTACAAGTCATAAATAATTTACCTTTTCAATAAATCTTCTTTCTCAATTTTTCCTCTTTGGATTATAAGAATTATAGTAATTGGGAGAATATATGCTAACCCTAATATTCCAAATAAAATAATTTCATTGAATGGTTCATAAATTCCAATAAAGAATAATAGTAACATAATTCCATGAATCAGAAGAAATATAAATAACTTTGGAAATTTATTTCGTTTGATTGGAAACAAAATAATGCCAATTGATATGACCAGAAATATTGCTTCGATTGTGTAAAATATCGGAATAATGACGGTCTCACCATGAATAAAAATGATGTTAAAGAATAAAGTGATAGTTTTTAATATTGAAAGTGATATGTTCATAAATTTATTTAGATACTTACTAAATACTTATTTTTATTAATCTGCCTAATGGCGTTGTGTTTAAGCGAATGCGCAACAGATACCGCTACCAATGCCATGATTAACCTATTATTTATTTTACAACCACCAAAGACTAATTAACTAAAAATTCTGCACTACCAATATTACGATTAAGTGAAGCATATCGCTTGAGACACTAGTTAAATGAAGCTTCACCATATTAATAAAGCCTTCAACAGTAGCCTTTAACTACTATTATGATAAATTGTAACCATACATAATTTATCACCACATACCGGACACAAAACTTCTATATATTTTTTTACTTCATTATACCAGTTGTTAAATTGTAATTTTAACTTGTCTAAAATACTTTTGTAAAATTGTTTAAGCGTTGCAATGGCAAACCTTTTCTGGTTAGAAGAAAATATTCCACCATACCTTAACTTTCTAAAACCATTTGGCAATACATGAAGTAAGAACCTTCTAGTAAATTCTGTTTCACTTAGGCTCATTAACTTTTTCTGAGATACTCCATCAACATTTTTATTCTTATAATCTTTGTACTCAAAAACAACATTGCTGTTATTGTATTCTTTAATTCTGTAATTAGCTAATGCTACTTTGTGGGTATATCTTGATAAATATTCCAATACTCTTGAACTACCATTTAACGGAGCCTTGTTAAAAATAACCCATTGCTTTTTGCTTAGTGTATATAAAAAATTATTGAACTTTTGATCACTGGAAATTGCTTCAAGCTTTCCCGGAAAATTTATTTTACCATTCTCATAGTTCCATTTCAGCTTTTCAATAAACTCTCCCATCATAACCTTTGACATTGCCTTTACTGGGAAAAGGAACTTTTTGCTGTAAGGAAGTTTCTTAAATGTCCCTTCCTTTATGCCGCCGCTCATCACCATAAAATGTATGTGTGGATGGTAGGTTAATGTTTGGCCCCAAGTATGAAGCAATCCAATAAATCCAATTTTTCCTCCAAAGTATTTTCGATCTTCCCCAAACTTATTGAGAACATTAAAACTCGACTTAAAAAATATATCGTATAACAATGCTTGATTACATATCGTTAGGTTACGTAATTCTTCGGGAAGTGTAAACACCACATGATGATATGGAACAGAAAGAAAATCTGTCATCATCTTTTTCATCCACTTGAGTTTTTTGTTTTGGTTACATCTATTGCAATGTCTATCCCCGCATGGTTGTCTTCTTGTTTGGGAATAATTACAATCATCTTTGGTGCATGTAATTTGCTGCAAATCCATTTGCTCAGTAGAGCAATTGATAATCTTGTTTAATACTTTTTCTTGTTTCCACGAAAGCTTTCTAGTAAGCCGATAAGTCTCAATTGAATTAGAAAGTATGTCTGATACTTTAACTTTTTCCATAACTTATTCACTATAAATCAGCTTTCTTTTATCTACACTGCCCGCCAGGGCTTCATTTAACATTTACTTATATAGACTTAAAAACGTGTATAAATGCAATTTATATTTGCACTTATGCAGAATAATTGTCAGCTTTTTAGCATTGCTTCTCACGTTTTAAAATCCTTTAATTCATTTTATTATAATATGTTACAATAATTCTAAAATAATTCTATTGTGCGATTATACAGAAAATCTTTCTATATAAGCACAACTAATCAAGAGGACTTTTAACGCCCGAAATATTCTTCATTACATGTGTATATATCATCGTAGTCCTCAATGATTTGTGTCCCAATAATTCCTGAATAGTTCTTATATCATACCCATTACCTAATAAATAAGTAGCAAAACTATGACGAAAAGTATGAGTTCCCACCTTTTTATTTATCTTAGTTTTATCAACGGCTCTTTTTACAGCTTTTTGAATCGAACTTGGATGTAAATGAAATCGAACGTATTTATTAATTTTTTGATCAAAAATTCTTCTATCTGCGGGAAAAAAATATTGCCACTTAAACTCACTTGCTGCATTTGGGTACTTTTCTGCCAATCTATCGGGTAACCCAATATTTCCGTAACCCTTTTTAAGATCATCATAATGTACCTCTTCAATAGCAGTAATGTGCTCTTTTAATCTTGGAAGTAATTTCTTTGGTAAAACGGTTGTTCTATCTTTATCGCCTTTCCCTTTTCTCACGGTAATTATTCCGTTATCAAAATCTAGATCAAGTACTCTTAAGGAAATAGCTTCTCCTAATCTTAATCCAGATCCAAACATTATTGATAAAATCAAATTAATGTTGCCATCAGTATTAGCAATAATGCTTAATGCTTCATCTTTTGATAATACAACTGGAAGTCTTGCGGTTTTTGTCGCTCTTGTTACATTCTCTAACCAGCCAAACTCTTTATGCAGAACATTTTTATACAAATATAGCAATTGCGCATAAAGCCTGTGTTTGGGTTGAAGGGGACACATTTTTTTCTACGGCTAGATTGTTTAAATAATTTTCTAAATGTTCTTTCTCCAATTCAAGTGGGTGTTTTCTACCATTAAATACTATGAATTCCCTTATCCATTTAACGTACGCTTCCTCTGTTTTGGGGCTATATCTGTTTGCTCTTAAGGTAAATTTTACTTTGTCCAACAATTTGGGTTTTGTTGTAATTTTAACGGAAGTATTTGTAGCTGTATTAGTCATTAATACACTAAATATTATAAGCTTAACTTAATGGAATGATAAATAAGAATCAATTAAATTTATTCGGAATGAAGAAAAATTTAGGGTAAAATTATTTGCTTAAAACCAGAGGCATTAATTATTCTGAGTAAGTTCAAAAAGCTTATTTATAGTTTGCCAATTCCTGGAAGTTGCAGAAACTTTTAACTTCTTTTGGATGTAGTTGTTGTTCACTTTTGCATTCCCTAAACCGTTTGGGGAATAACCGAAAATTATTTTTCCATCAATTATAAATTCTTCCGGTAAATGATCAATGGATTTTAGGTTTTCAATATTTTCTTTTGTAGGTAACATTTGGAGGAAAGTAATATAAATTCTTTTGGGATCTTTTTTGTTATCATTAGCATAAACATTGTTATTTAGTACATATTCAATCTCTGTTGGCGTTATAACAATTACTTCAACATTAAATCCGTAATGTTCATTTATCTTTTCAGTAATTGATTTTTCAAGTTTACCGATATTTGAAATTTTGGAATCAAAAATAATATTCCCGCTCTGTATATAAGTTATAATATTTTTAAAATTTAACTCTTCCAAGAATTGCCTTAAATCAGCCATCTTAATTATGTTTTTCCCGCTTACATTTATTCCTCTTAAAAGGGCAATGAAGGTATGCATTAGAATCCTTAAAAATTATTGAAAGAAAATAACAAAATACAAAGAGAAAATTATAAACAAATCTCAAATGACAAATAATAAATAACAAACAAATTAAAAACTAAACTCAAAACCACAAACAACAATTAGCTATTAAATTGCAAATTCAATCAAGTAATTAGCAACCACTAAGAGAGATCTTTGTAAAATGTAAATCTTTTATGTTAAATCGGCCTAAGGTAGTTAAGCAAAACAAAAGATCTCCATTCAGAATCAATACAAAGCTTTCGCACGTTGGTTGAAAGAATCAGATGCGTCTAACAATTAAGAATAATTTTTATAGATTAATTCAGTGGTCAATAAATATTTTTATCTTTATTGGTACCAAATGAATTTTCGCAAGCTAAATCAATTATTTTTTTTTGTTTGGAAATTGGTTGTTTACATTTTGAATTTTATTTGTTTTTTGAGATTTGCTCTTTATTATTTTTTTGACTTATTCTTACTTCTGTGTTCTGTGTTCTGTATTCTGTGTTCAATCTTCTATCCTTCTGCTCTTTTTCTATTTCCACTCTTTTGTTTTAGCAATATTTTCATCAGACCCAAATAAAACAAGAATGTCATCTGTTTTAATAACATAATTAGGATTTGGCATTGTAAGTTTGGGTTCAGAATTTCCATCATCAAACGGAGATTTTTTTTGCTTAATCATTAAAACTTCTAATCCATATTTATTTCTTAACTTTAGCTCAGTTAAAGTGCTTCCTACAAAAAGAGGAATAACATTACACTCAACAATGGAAAAACCATCGGCAACTTTTGATATGTGTGTTTTCTCAATTGATTTTATCTCATTTGCAAAGCCATCAGAAATATTATGTTTTAAACTTGCTTGGTTGTATGCAGTAATTACATCATGTCTCCAAACTGTCCCAATAGCTTTTAAAGGATCCTTCTCTGAGACCACCGGAAACTGATCTACATTGTTTGAACCAAATAACTTTAATATATGATCCAGATCATCAGACCTAAGTACAGTTACAACTTCTGGTCTTGCAATATCACTCGCAATTAATGTATCGCGAATATTTTCGTACTCTGTTATTATCGGTCTTAATTCGTTTTCTGTAATTGTGCCAACAAGTCTGCCCATGCTGTTTGTTGTGTAAAATGTAGCATGCGGACTTTCCAACAAGAGACCAAACAATTTAGAAATAGATGTGTTTTCAGGTATTAAAGAAATATCATCCCTCATAACATCTTCTACAAATATCGATCGTAATATATTTGTCTCTTTTCCACTTGATATTCTATAGCCTTCTCGTTCTAAATGTTTAATATGAATTGAACCTTTTAGAATTACCTGCACAATTGTTGTACTCATAATAACAGCAAGCATAAGCGGAAGAATAAAAGTGTAGTTTTTTGTCATCTCAAAAATTATAAGTATTGCAGAAATGGGAATTGTATTTACACCACCAAGAACGGCTCCCATTCCAACCAAAACATAAGAAACGGTATCTAGTTGAAGCCCGAAAAAGTAATTTAATCCAAATGCATAAAGATAACCTAGGCATGCACCCATAAATAGGGAGGGAGCAAAAATTCCACCAAATCCGCCTGAATAGAGAATAAGCGGTACTAAAAGAAATTTTAGTGCAAAAAGGATAAGAACTAAATGCCAAATATGTCTTCCAGCTAAAATATTGTTAATAGTTTCATAACCAATTCCATAAATCCCACTAAAGTAATAACCAAATCCTCCCATTATTAAGCCCACCAAAACCATAACAAGCCATCTGGGGAATTTGATTAGAATTTTGTCATTAAATAGTCGGTCAACGTAATCGGAATATCGAATGAATAAAATTGAGGTAAAGCCGGCAAATAAACCAAGAATTGCATATAAATAAAAATCGCTGTACGAACTTATTGTTACATTGGCAAAAGTAAATGTAGCATAGTTGCCTAAGAATGCTCTAGAAATTGCACTTGCCGTAACAGATGCCAAAACCAAAGCAGAGAAAGTTGGTGTTTGAAAATCGTTTAACAAAATTATTTCTAACGCAAAAAATATTCCTCCCAATGGTGAATTAAAAACTGCGGCAATTGCAGCACCAGCACCCGCTGCAGTAAATACTCTTCTCCTTGAATCTGAAAGTCCAAGAATATTACCAAATTTACTCGATGTTCCTCCGCCAAGTTGAGCAATCGGACCTTCGGGTCCAAGTGTGTTCCCAGAACCAATACAAATTACCGGAGCAATAAAATGAAACAGTGTTGTTCTAAATGGAATGTAACCGCCTCGCAAAGCAACAGCTTTTATAACTTCGGAAACACCTTTCCTTTTTGCAACCTTGGGCGAGGCATAAGTCATAAGACTAAGAATTAACATTCCAATTGCGGGGAGTAAAAAGTTAATGCTATCGGTATAAATATTAAAGAAAGTATTTGTTGTTAAATTTATAGTTTCATGAAATATAACAGCAGCTATACCTGCTATTGCACCAATCAGTATTGCATAAATACTAAATAGTGCATATTCGGGAATTGGTAGTTTAGATAAAATTTTCTGAAAAGCTAATTTGGACCCAATAGTTTTTAATGAGAGCGTTTTCTTGAAATTTTTTACATCGGTATTCATTAGCTATTTAGGTTTATTTTCGAAAGCAAAATACAAATAATGTGCGATATAATCTTAATTGAAACTTCTGAAAAATTATAGATTTCAGTAATTGTCATTTCGAACCTCGAGTTTATCGTGGTGAGAAATCTTGTTTTTATCTTAGATCATAAGATTCGCACGTCGTCCCAAATGATTTCGGGACTCTTCAGACTTGTCTTGTCAGTAAAATCGACAAAATTTTTTAATTATTCAGATATCTCTAATATATCTTCATAATTCACGGGGAATTATATTTTCCAATTAATACATGATAAATGATTTTAATATTCTATTTGATTAACTTTTCGACATAACTAACAGATAATAATTATGATATTCCCCATTACAAACGATGCAGTAATTTTTGCAATTCTACTATTTGTTTTAACTTTCATTTTTACTACCTCTAAAAGTGATAAAAAAATATGGGTTAATTTTTACAAGTTTTTCCCAACCCTATTGCTTTGCTATTTTCTACCGGGAATAATTAATTCTCTTGGTATTATTTCAATTGAAAACTCCAAACTATACTATGTTGCTTCTAGATTTTTATTGCCTACCAGTTTAGTTATGTTAACGCTCGGAGTTGATTTTAACGGCATCCTTAGATTAGGACCAAAAGCAATTATAATGATGCTAACCGGAACCGTAGGTGTAATTCTTGGAGGTCCGCTTGCACTTTTTTTAGTTTCTACTTTTTTCCCGGATTTTGTAATTATGGAGGGTGCAGATGCAACTTGGAGAGGACTCTCAACTATTGCAGGAAGCTGGATTGGCGGCGGTGCAAACCAAACTGCAATGAAAGAAGTATTCCAAGTGCAAGATTCAGTATTTTCTGCAATTATTGAAGCCAAGAAGAAGAAAAAAAAAAAAAAAAAAAAAAAAGGGAGGAGAAAAAAAAAAGGGCAGGCCGGGGGGGGGCGGGGCGGGCGGGCGGGCGGGAGGGGGGCGGGGCGGGGCGGCGGGGAGGGGCGGGGCGGGGGGGGGCGGGCGGGGAGGGGGCGGGGCGGGGCGGCGGGGCGGGGGGCGGGCGGGGCGGGCGGGCGGGGCGGGGAGGGGCGGGGCGGGGCGGGGCGGGCGGGCGGGGCGGGGCGGGGCGGGCGGGCGGGCGGGGCGGGGCGGGGCGGGCGGGGCGGGCGGGGCGGGCGGGGCGGCGGGGCGGGCGGGCGGGGCGGGCGGGCGGGGCGGGGCGGCGGGGCGGGCGGGGCGGGCGGGCGGGCGGGCGGGCGGGCGGGCGGGGGGGCGGGGCGGGGCGGGCGGAGGGGCGGGCGGGCGGGCGGCGGGGCGGGGCGCGGGGCGGGCGGGGCGGCGGGGCGGGGCGGGGCGGCGGGGCGGGAAAAAAAAAAAAAAAAAAAAAAAAAAAAAAAAAAAAAAAAAAAAAAAAAAAAAAAAAAAAAAAAAAAAAAAAAAAAAAAAAAAAAAAAAAAAAAAAAAAAAAAAAAAAAAAAAAAAAAAAAAAAAAAAAAAAAAAAAAAAAAAAAAAAAAAAAAAAAAAAAAAAAAAAAAAAATACAGTCAGTTGTTTAACAAAAAAGTTGATCCAAATACTATTTTTGTTTTCATTGAAAAATGAAATAAGGTTCATGAAATCTGCACATTGTCATTCTGAGGAGAGTAGCGACGTGAGAATCTCAATTGCCAAAATTTAAAATTTTCTCGATTTAGTTGGCATAATTAAAATTTAATGAAAAAATGAAACTGTTAATTTTTTACGTAAATTTATTCTCGTTTGAAACTCACCATAAAGGTCTAGATTCCGCTGAAGAACTGAATATTAAAGATAACATTGAAAATACTGTTGTTGGTTTTATTCATGCAGAAGAAAAGGATGAACAAGACAGTTCAAACGTTGAAACTAAATTGATTAAAAACCTAAAGTGGGCCGCAAGAAAAAATGAAACAAACAGAATTGTTTTGCATTCATTTAATCATTTATCTTCAAGTAACGCAAGTGCAGATTTTACTAAATCATTGTTTAATAATGCAGAAGAACGATTAAGAAATTCCGAATATGATGTTTCTCAAACTCCATTTGGTTATTTCTTAAATCTTAAAATGGATGCTCCAGGTAAACCTTTGGCTAGGATATTTAAAGAGTTTTGATTTAGTAGAGATTTTATAATTGATCACGATTAAACAAATGCCATGCACTTTTACTTGCCCACCTTGGGTGGGAAGTGCCTGGCATTTTAGAATGATTATTTAATCAAATAAATTTCAGTTTGTGGCTTAGATAAGTATTCAACACCATCTTCTTTAACCCAAACAATCTCTTCCATTGTTGCAATACCATAATTTTTAATTGGCAATCTTGGTTCAATAGTAAATACATTGCCAAGTTCTAAAGGTAAATAAGGTAAATTTCCGTATCGTTCCCATTTTGGTCCCATCATTGCTCCGCCATCGTGGGCAACTCTTCCAACTTGGTGACCTAGTCCGTGAGGATATTCTTCATAGCCATTTTCAACTATATAGCTTCTTGCAACATCATCAATTTCCCACGCTAATTTGCCTGGCTTCATTGCTTTGCCGGCTCTTATAATAGCTTCTTTAATAACATTAAAACCTCTTAGTACTTCAGCTGGAGCTTCAGTTTCACCATCTTTTAATACATACCAAGTTCTTTGTAAGTCAGAACAATAACCATTATACTTAATTCCAAAATCCATATTTATAACATGACCCTTTTCAATTTTTCGGTCTGTTGGTCCGGAATGTGCACCAGCTGTATCTGGACCAGTAAAAACAGCAGGGCAGTGTTCTTCATCCCACGCCATTTCAAATCCTTTTTCCTTTACTCTTTTTCTTACAAAGTTTGCAACGTCCTTTTCTGATTTCCCAACTTTTAAAAATCCGGTTACTTCATCAAATATTATTAGAGTTTCTTTAATCGCCTCTTTTATATAATCAACTTCTTCTTGGTTTTTCCTGCCTCTAAGTGATGCAACAATATCTTCGGATGAAATAAATCTTTCAACATAAGGAGTGTCTTTTAGAAGGTCCAATAATTCTAAATAAACACCATGCGTTAATCCATCTGCCATAGATGAATTCCTTGAGAAATTGATAGCAATTTTATTAGGTTTATATTTATCCAAAACCTTAATCAAATCTTCTTTTACCGATTTTAAATAACATACAATATTTTGAAAAGTCCCAACTGCTTTCATATTAGCTTCTTCCAATGAGCCAACAATTGCAACAGTTTCTCCGGTTTTAGTTATTATAAAAGCTGAGTGCCAAGTTGCACCGGTTCCAACAATCATATCAAGCATTGGGTCTTTTATATTACCGGTTTCCCTAACAAACGTCATCCACATATCAACATTTTTTTCTTTCAATATTTCTGCGGCTTGTTTCTGTTTTTCAATAATCATTTTATCAGGCATATTCTCACTCCTCAAAGATTTTTATTATTTTAAGAAATTCATCATTTTAATAATATCATTTTTTTCTGTTCAAAAAAATAAGCTGATTTTAAAGTATAAATATAAATTCCGCTTGCCAAACTTTTTGTATTTAATTCTACTCGATGAAAACCCTTTTCTAACAACTCATCATAAACCACATCAATTAACTGACCCAATGAATTATAAATGGATAACTTTGTTATAATATCTTGGGGTAAGGAAAATTCGATAACAGTACTGAGATTAAACGGATTTGGGTAGTTTTGAAGAAGAATAATATCATTTGGGGAACTTGTAATTGAAATTATGTTAGTTGTTTCGGATGCCCCGTCTTTATAAATAATTGCAGCTCTGTATGTATACTCCTCTTTGGAGTTTTCAATATTATCTGAAAATTCATAAATATTCTGGGA
Organism: uncultured Ignavibacteriales bacterium; assembly: GCA_963704835.1. GTDB lineage: Bacteria > Bacteroidota > Ignavibacteria > Ignavibacteriales > Melioribacteraceae. The sequence goes on from CAVPHW010000014.1 coordinate 11,671, forward strand.
TGATTCAGATTCAGCAGGTTCAAATTCTTTTAGAGTAAACCAATCAATTGTTTCGGCGCCCAAGCGTTGCAATTTTATTTTTGAAATATTCTCTTCATTATTTGTTACTAAGCTAATATGAACATCACTAAAATCTTGAATTGCAGAAAAGCCAACAATGTCAGTATTATTAGAGTAGCTTGAATCAGAAAAGATTACTTTGATTGAATCAGAAATAAGAAAAGTTCCATCGTTAAAATTGGCTTTTGCTTGTATAAACATTTCAGTGTCTTGAGTGAGAATTGTGTCGCTGTAAAAATATTGATTCGTTTGATTAGATTCATTATATGCTGGAAATTCAAATAATAAATCCCACACAAATGGTTGTTCCCTAAATTGATTAAATTCTACTGATTCAACATTATTTTCATGCGTGGTAACAAGATTAATATTTAATCGGCCTTTATATGATGTTGCAGTAAAACTATATATTTCAAAATGATTAAGTGATAAAGAATCACGGACTTTTAAGCTAACTGTATCTGAAATAAACTGAGCTCCATCATTAAAAGTAACATTTAGCCTGAAATACTGTGAGAGTGAGGTTAATGAAATTGTATCTCTAAAAGTATAAGAACTGTTTCCATTCTTGAAATTTTGAGGATCAAATTGGGCAATGCTTTCCCAGTTTGATAATAAATCATCTGTCCTTTCAAGCATTATATTATCAATATTCACTTCTGAATTTGTGACAAAAGAAATTATAATACTATCAGCCTCTTGAATTGCTGTAAATGAACCAATTTGAAAAACATTGGAATTTGTTATTAGTGTGGAATCAAGTTTTATACTACTATCCCTTGAGAAGTAAGTTAATGATGAGTCAAAACTTCCTACACCAACAATCCAATCACTTATGTAAGGTGTGTGCCAGGTATACTCATTTTGAGAAAGTAAGCCCAGATGGATTTCTTTATATGGTTGTTTGGTATCTACACCAACTACAGGAAGAGGTTCATGACTATTTCTCAGATCAAGTTTAATTTGTTCTGTATCCTCTTTATAAGTAATATAATGTAAATTATCAGGTGTTTTTAAGCCGTAACCATTAGAGAATAAACTATCTACTACCAAATTTGAAAGAAAACGATTTTGAAAAAAATCAGAGTAAGTTTTAATCCATTCTGGATTTGGAAATATCTCGGAAGCAAATTCTGATCTATTTCTAGTTGGGTCTGGAGACTCTTCGAGTAGAACACCCCAAATGTTGGCTACCCCACCAGCCATTGCAGAATAATAAAGTCCCTTTCGTACCTCATTCATATTATAATCTTTATGCAATTTATTTCTAATACGAAATCTATCCTCAGAAAATGATGGTTTGTTAGGTCTTTTGTTTTTTGTTGCAACATAAGTAGAGTATGAGGGTTTGTGTTGCTCATAACCCGAGTAATCCATTGATTCAGATAATTGATTCAATTGCTCTTCATAACTTGGCTGATCATATCCATTTATGTCTTTATCTGAATTTCCACCGCCCCTTGCCCCAAACAGATGAGAATAACTTGAATCAATGTGAGCATGCATATATTGATGCCATATACTAATCTCAGAAGAAGTTACCCACCTCCAATTATCAAAACCATATCCCATTGTCCATCCTGGCAAGGGGCCCAATCTTGCACTTATATAACGCAACAATCTTTTATCAACTTCACCGTTTATTCCACCCCTTAATTTTGCAGGCGTCCAATTATCGGTTTGGTCGCCCCAAAGCCAAATGTGAACCTTCTTTCCAATTTTATGAACTTTGGAAATTAAGAGTTCTAAAGCCTCAAATACTCTTATATCTGGGTTTGGGTTATCGCCATGAATATTTTCAATTTGAGTGCTACTTATGGATTCAAGATCAAACCAATATGCAGAACCTGGAATATGAAATCCATCAAAGCCATGATCAATCAAAAACGTTTGAATATCTTTTTCGATTTGTAATTCATTATTGTAAAAATGTAAAGGTGAGGAATACATTGCGAATTGTGGAGAAAAAACATCGTTTAGATTGTCTGTTGTTGCCCATTTCCCAATGTTATTTTTAACAAATCCTTTGGCATTAGGATTATCATTAGCTTTGACCAAAACGCTTCCAACAATGCCATTTAAAGTAGGATTGCTACTTTCTGATAAGAATGTCCAAGTACCAATTTCTGTTCCAGTAAACCTGAATTTCCATTCATCATTCAAATTGTAATACATCTCTGTTTTAATTTTTCTTGACGTGGAAGTATTTGTGAAAGTAACAAAAGCGATTTCATCAAATGGATTGATATTTGTTAAACCAACAACAGTAAAATCAACATATGGTTCCCAAAGTTTTGTAGTTTTATTAAACTCATCTAAATTTTGCGAAAAGGTGATTATATTCACTAAAATTGAAATAAGCAAAATATTTAAAGTAATTTTCAAATTTTCCTAACTTTCTAAATTCTGATTTAATTTGTATGGTAAGCTGTTATAAAAAGAGTTTCACCACATTCCAAAGAGTAAAATTATATTGTGCAAACTTAGCACTTATACCAATATTTTAATATTGGTTCTTCAAATTTTGAATATACAATTTTATCAATAACTTATATGTGATTAATCCCATGAGCACATTAATATTTAATGATGATTTGGTTAAAACTGTTAATTAAAACCCAAATATACTGATTTGAACTGAGATTTAGAAGATTTAAACATAATTGGCTATATTTACAACTATTTTAATAAATAATAAGGATAGTAGTGCTAGTAAAAGCAGCAATAATAGATTTGTACAATAACGAACAAAATCAAGGGATGAGATGTATTCAAGATCTTCTTAAGGAAGCTGATATAAGATATTCTAATGATGGATTACAATATAAAATTTACGATTCCCGGTACAAAGGTGAAATTCCAGATACAAGTTATGATATTTATATTTCTTCTGGAGGTCCGGGAGATCCATTTGATGGAAAGGGGACAAAATGGGAAAAACAATATTTTAAACTTTTAGATAAAATTTGGACGAATAACCAGAATCCTAAAAAAAAGAAAAAGTATGTTTTCTTTATTTGCCACTCATTTCAAATTATGGCACGCTATTATGAATTGGGTGATGTAATTCCAAGAAATTCGAAATCTTTTGGAATTGTTCCTATTCATACTACAGAGATTGGCAGATTGGATAATATTTTAAAAGGATTGCCCGAAGTATTTTACGGCGCTGATTTTAGATCTTGGCAAGTTGTTAATCCTAATAAAAAATCTTTTAGAGAACTTGGAGCTAAGCTAATAGTTAGAGAAAAAATTAGACCGCATATCGAGCTTGAAAGAGCAATGATGGCAATCAGAATTTCTAATGAAATTATTGGAACACAATTTCACCCAGAAGCAGATATTGCAAGTATGCAGCATCATTTCCTACAGCCGGAAAGACAAAAACAAGTTATTGATGAATATGGTGAAGAAAAATTGAAAGTTATGTTAGACCATATTAATAATCCTGATAATATTACGCTTACAAGAAACACCGTAATTCCAAACTTCTTAAATATGGCTATGAATAATATTACTGAAAAAACCGGTTAGATACTTTTTACAAATAGTTTTGAATTGTTATCAGCTTCTTTGAATCCTAGTTTAAGAAGATATTTTTTATGCATTTTCACTTCTGTCTCTGCCATTAAAATCTTATATCCTTTTTTAAGGAAATGTTCAGACTGTACAAAATATACAAACCTGGCATTTTTTAGATCCCTGTAATCCGGAATTGCATAGTCTAATTCTATTATTATTTCTGATTCACTAAGTTCTTTATATGCAAAGAGTCCAACAGGAACTAAATCTCTAAGTATAAAAAAACTTTTATCCTTTTCAATCATTGAGAATTCAAAATCTGGAAAGAATTTTTTTATGTCTTTTTCATAAAAGGAGAAGAATTTTTTTAGAAGTGGACCATTAGATTGTTCAATTGGAAGAAGGTTGAAGTATTCTTTTTTCTTGTTCATTTCATATAAGTAATAAATATCAATGAGTGATATAAAGCTATTTAAAATGAAGACTGGAATTGCGCCAACAAGTAATCCATAAATAGCAAAGGTTGAAGCTCCAATTAAATTGATTCTTCTTAAATAGTAAATATTTTTCATCATTAATGATACTGCAACTAATGCTGAACCTAAATAGCCAATAATTTCTATATAATTCATTGTAATAATTTCAATAATGGGTAAATTTATAATCCTTAAATTTCTGATAAACATAAATTAAGTTTATCATTATTTTGCCGTTCTTAAAAATAACAAAACGGGAATGTAAATGGTGATTTTTCAGAGTGAATAATAATTATCCATGTTGGTGAATAATCTTATTTACATTATAGTCCTTAGAAATAAAAATTAAATTAATTATGAACACAATCTTAGAAATTTTACTCTTGTTTGGCGTTGGAATTCTTACCAGCTTTATTAATGTTATGGCAGGTGGAGGTTCAACAATAACTTTGCCTATTTTAATATTTCTTGGTTTGGATGCTTCAGTTGCAAATGGAACAAATAGAATTGCACTTCTCTCTCAAAATATGGCAGGCATTCTTTCCTTTAAAAATGAAAAAGTAATCCAAACAAAACTGAGCCTAAAACTAGGTTTATGGACACTTCCCGGAGCAATATTAGGTGCGTTTTATTCAACCCAAATTAGTGATGATTTGTTTCAAAAGATATTGGGAATTGTTATGATAGGCATAGTAATAACAATGCTTGTTCCCAATTCAAAAGAGTTTGTTGAAGAAAAAATAAATGGCAAGCTTCCTTGGTTAATTTATCCTGCAATGTTATTATTGGGATTTTATGGCGGCTTCATTCAAGTTGGAATTGGTTTTTTATTGATGATTGCATTACACAATATTCTAAAAATGAAATTAGTATATGTAAATTCGCACAAATTATTTATCATTATGATCTATACAATTCCGGCATTAATAATTTTTATTATTACCGGAAATGTTAACTGGTTTTATGGTTTGGTTCTTGCGGTCGGTTCATGGGTAGGAGCTTGGTGGTCTGCAAAACTTGCAGTTAAAAAAGGAGAAAAATTAATTAAGGCAATTTTAATTTCAGCAATAATTATTATGTCAGCGAAATTATTAGGTGGATTTTAGTTTATGAGCAATGCGGAGCTGAGATTATCTTATTAAAGAATACTGTTATTACAATACCCAGCCAACCGCCAAGTTAAAACAAATTATAGATATTTATTTACTGCTTTTGTTAGTCTATCCATTATTGCAATTCCAAGTCCTTCTTGTTTCACTGGTTCAACAAGAATAAGGTCAATGTCCATGTTTTCAAGTTCATGTAGGTGTAAAAATAATTTGGAAGCAGCTTCAACAAGATCTCCTTTTTGGGACAAGACTTTAATAATTTCAAATGTATTATTGTGCTTAGCCTCTTTAAAAAACAATGCTCCAATCTTCTTATATTGATTAATATCTATTTCGGCTTCACTGTAAAATTTTATTGGAATCTTAGGTGCATAGTGAATTTGAAGCTGCCCTGGTGAGTTTGGGTTTGGTGTCATAGTTACTTTAGAAAGTTTGCCAATCAACTTTTCAATATCTTCAGATGAAATCCCACCCGGTCTGAGTAAAAATTGATTGTCCTCTGTTACTTCAACGATTGTTGATTCAACACCAATATTGCAGCTTCCACCATCTAAAACAATTTTAACAAATTCTCCAAGCTGTTTTTCAACATGCTCTGCTCTCGTTGGACTTAATCTGCTAAAACTATTAGCGCTCGGAGCTGCAATTGGTCCGCCAAATTTATTTATAAGTTCCAGCGCAATTTTATTGTTCGGCATTCTCACTGCTACTGTTTCCAAACCAGATGTAACAATGTATGGTACAATACTTTTTTTTGGTAAAACTAAAGTTAAAGGTCCAGGCCAAAAACGAGCGATAAGTATTTTAACTTTAAGGTTAGAAACTTCTGCAATAGATTCAAGCATTTCCAATGAAGAGACATGCAGTATAAGTGGATTAAAAGTAGGTCTTTTTTTTACAGCAAATATTTTTGCCACCGCAACAGGATTAAGCCCATCCGCACCGAGTCCGTAAACTGTTTCAGTTGGAAAGGCAACCAGACCTCCTGACTTTAACTCACTAACAGCTAATTGAATATTTTCGTTATTTGTTTTTAATATTGCCAAAACAACTTGTCTTTATTTTTCTCCAGAAATATACTTAAATATTGTTTTCAACTTTAAAATTTGTTGAGTTCTTAAAATTGAACTACTTCTTCTTTCCTTAATATTCTGTAAATTTGTTATTAGTAAATAGAGTGAAAAACATGGCAAAAATTGGTAAAGTAAATTATTTAAAAGTTATTAGAGAACAAGAATTTGGTTTTTTACTAGATGGTGGTGAACAAGGCGAAATATTACTCCCACGTTCAGATTCACCGGAAAGATATAATCTTGGCGATAATGTTACTGTGTTTATTTATTTTGATTCTGAAGATAGAATTATTGCAACAACAAAAACGCCAACAATCGTGGTTGGGGAGTTCGCAATTCTAAATGTTGTATCTGTAACAGAGATTGGTGCTTTTCTCGATTGGGGATTAACCAAAGATTTATTTGTACCGTTTAACGAACAGAAGCACAAAATGGAAGAGGGGAATAGCTATTTGGTTTGTGCTTACTTTGATGAGAGGAGTAAGCGAATTGCAGCTTCATCAAAAGTAGATAAATTTCCAGGTAGTCCAAATCTGGACTTTACAGAAGAACAATTGGTTGATCTAATCATATGTACAGAAACAGATCTTGGTTATAAGGCTATTATAAATGGTTCAAATTGGGGAGTTCTTTATAGAAACGAAGTTTTTCAAAAACTTAAATATGGACAGCAAATAAAGGGATATATTAAAAAGTTAAGGGAAGATGGAAAGATAGATTTAAGTTTACATAAACCTGGCCCACAAAAAATTGATAATATCTCGCAGAAAATTCTTGATAAACTGAATGAGAATAATGGAGTCTTATCCATTAATGATAAAACATCGCCAGAGGATATTTATAAAATGTTTGGTGTTAGTAAAAAGAATTATAAAAAAGCAATTGGCGCATTGTATAAAAGAAAACATATCACTTTAGATGGTGATGAAATAAAGTTAATTTCTAATTAAAAAATCACCTAAAATAAGTTGGAATAAAAATGCTATCGAATAGTGAACTGCTTGAATTCAAAAATTTCTGTAAACTTCTTACAGACGAAAGTGGTAAGAATATTAGAAAATATTTTAGAACCAATATTGGGATAGAAATAAAATCAGATGATTCTCCGGTAACAATTGCGGATAAAACTACCGAAGAAAAATTAAGAGAAATTATTATGAAGGAATATCCTTCACATGGTATTTTGGGCGAGGAATTTGGCAAACATAATGAAGATGCCGAGTACCAATGGATTTTAGATCCAATTGACGGTACAAAAAGTTTTATTTGCGGCGCTATTACTTTTGGGACTTTAATTGCACTTTTGAAAAACGGAAAGCCAATTCTTGGAGTATTTCATCAACCGATTCTTAATGAATTATTGATTGGTGATAATTTTGAGAGCACACTCAACGATAGATCTGTAAAAGTAAAAGATGTAAAGCGTTTAAATGAAGCTGTTTTGCTTACCACTGATCATTTAGGAATAGAACAATTTCAAAATTTGAAAAGTTTTGAGAACCTGACGAGAAAGGTAAAACTATACAGACAGTGGGGAGATTGTTACGGTTATTATTTGGTTGCTTCAGGTTATGCACAAATTATGATTGATCCTATTATGTCTGTTTGGGATACAATGGCATTGATTCCAATTATAAATGGAGCTGGTGGAATTATAACAGATTATCAAGGGAATGACGCTGTTATAGGAAATAGTATAATTGCATCCACTCCACAAATTCATAAAGAAGTAATTGAAATATTAAATATGTAAAACAGTATTCTAATGAAGGACAAATTAGTTTGGAGAAAGAGTGAAAACATTTTTATCAACATTAATTTTTTTGGGATTATTTTTGGGGAATTTAACATTGGGACAAAATAAAAATATTTTACAAGAATTAATCGATCAAAACGCAGATAAATTATCATCGGCTATAAATGATCTTAACAAGTATGAAATACAAATTTTATATACCAAAATAGAAAAAGATAAAATTGGAAAAACTAATCTGAGTACCTTTTCTTTTAACGAAAAACCCAACAAATATTTTTACCCGGCTAGCACAGTAAAATTACCGGCAGCTATTCTTGCACTAGAAAAATTAAATGATATAAATGTAACCGGACTAAATAAATACACGCACTTATCAATTGATAGTGTATATGATGGACATGTTTCTATTTCAAAGGAATTTAGAACAGAATGCGGTAAGCCTAATATTGCCGATTACATTAAGCAAATATTTTTAGTAAGTGATAATGAATCCTTTAACCGATTATATGATTTTCTTGGGCAAAAAGAAATTAATGAGCGTTTAATAAAGAGGGGATTTAATAATACGAAAATAGTGCACAGACTTTCGGTTGCTAGAACTTCTAAGCAGAATATGGAAACCAATCCAATTAAGTTTTATGATGAGAATGGCAATACTATTTATGAACAACAAGCTAGGTATGATTCTGCCAATGTTGAGCTAAATCTCACACAAACGAAAAAAGGTGTTGGATATTTGTCGAATGGTGAGTTAGTGAATCAGCCGAAGGAATTTTCCGAGAACAATTTTTTTGGGTTAAGAGATCAGCATAATTTATTGATTAGAATATTTTATCATAAGCTTTTTAGCGAAGAGGAAAGGTTTAATTTAACCGAAGAAGATTATAATTTTCTCCAGAAAGTATATGTCGATGCTACCTAAAGAAAGTGAATGTCCGAAGTATAATTATGAAGAATATTATGATGGTTATGTTAAATTTTTTATGTTTGGAGATACTAAAGAACCAATTCCGACAGACTTAAAAATTCATAGTAAAAGTGGGTTAGCTTATGGGTATTTAATAGATAATGCTTATATAGTTGATGAAGAGAATGAAATTGAGTTTTTTCTTTCTGCCACAATTCATGTGAATGAAAACCAAATTTTTAATGATGATAATTATGAATACGATGAAATCGGACTTCCATTTTTGGCAACACTTGGAAAGATAGTTTATGAATATGAACTTAAAAGGAAATGATATTTTGTTAGTCGAATGTTTCCTTCCAAATCAGATTAAATATCTCCTTAAATGCGACTTTATAATCATGTGATATTTAACACTGAATTAAACTCATTTATTGGCTTTATTTATCAATAATTTTTACTTACTATTTTAAAAGTATAATAAATTTCATCTCAATTATAATTGTTAAATAGGATTATTTAAAATGAGAATAATATATTTTCTTTTAATTATTTCTTTTACCATTTCCACATTTTTTGCTCAAGAAAATCACCCCAGCACTTTTATCTCAGATTTTAAAGTGAACACCGAAGAATATGGACCACAGAATGACCATCAGTTTAACTCAGATATTTCTTCAAATAAACATGGTAATTATGTTATCGTTTGGGAAGATGGAAGAAATGGCCAAACTAGAACTGATATTTATGCTCAAGTATATGCTAACTACGGAAATCCAATTGGCCCTAATATTAAAGTTAATGCAAATTTTATTTCTTGTAGTTCACCCAAAGCAATGATGAATAATGATGGAAGTTTTACTGTTGTATGGAAAGAGGATTATAATACAATTTTAGCTCAAAGGTTTAATAGCAATGGTAAAACAATTGGAGATAATAAAATATTACAAAGTTTTAAGGGATACTTTGCAATGAAGGAATATTCAATTTCATCAGATGAAAATGGAAATTTTATTCTTGTTTGGTACCATTATTACGAAGGGTCTGATTACATTTTTGCTCAAAAGTATAGCCAAAATTGTATTAAAACTGGGGATCTCATAAGAGTTGATGATAGCAGATACGATCTATACAGTTGTGCGCCAAAAGTTTGTTTTGGGGAAAATGGAAATTTTTTGGTTGTATGGAACGCAACTAAAGACAGGCTAACTTTAATTTGTGCTAAACTTTTTAATAATGAGGGTTTGCAAATAGTTGACAATATTGTAGTAAGCGATCAAAATTTTAACCTGAGAGGTTCAGTTGAAATATTCAAAGATTCTACTAACAACTATGCAATTAAATGGGTCAGTACAAGTGAAGATCGCTTTATAAATCGTACACATGTTCAATTTATTTCGAATAATGGTGAAAAGATTGGTGAAAATTTGAAAGATATTGAAGATAAAATTGTATTAACTTCATATTATAAATCCTCACTAAAATTTTCGCAAGATGGTAGTTTTGTTGTTTTTTGGTCAAATATTAATCACTCTTATGATGGCCTAATTATTAAGACAATAAATGCCCAGAGATACAGTGCTTTGCGTAATAAACTTGGGAGTAATATTAAGTTTTCAATTGGGTACGATTACCTAAATGTTGCTAGCGATTTTAATTATTGCAACTTAGACTCTAAAAGCATTATTGTGGTTGGCGCTTATTCAGAACCAAACTATGTGGGTTTCTATTATGATATCTATGCTCAAAAGGTTTCAATTTTAGATACAACTATTTATCCGATAATTAAAGTAACTGATGATCCAAGTTATTCCATACAAAATTCTCCATCAATCACAGCCAATTCAAATGGGCTATTTAAGATAGTTTGGGCAGATAATAGAAATCAAGCTATTCCAAATAATTATGTAAACAATTTCGATGTATTTTTGCAAATGTTCGATTCAACAGGGAACTTTATAGGGACGAGCTATAAAGTAAATGATGATTCGATTGATGCTGATCAACAGGATCCTTCAATATCTGAAACACAAAATGGCAATTTTATTATTACTTGGGTGGATTTTAGAAATTCGAATGAAAAAGCATTCCCTAAAGGTGATATTTATGCTCAGCTTTATTCAAAAGATGGTACTAAATTAGGCAATAATTTTATGGTTTCTGAATCTTCAAATTTTGTGAAACCTCCGCTAATAGGAGCTAATAAAGATAAATTTGTAATTGTTTGGTCTGATACCTTAAAAGATTCTGATATTTTAAAAGCACAATTGTATTCTGACCAAGGAGTACCAATAGGAACCAACCTAATAATAAATGAAAATAAATTTAATATTTATGAAAAACCTTCAATTCAATTTTCACCAAATGGAGACTTTATTATTAGTTGGACCAATACAATAGGTTTGCTAAAAGTAATTGGTCAATACTTTGATTCTCAAGGAAATAAGATAGGAGAAAACTTTCAAGTGAATACAGATATTACAATTAACAAACAATCTAGTAATTCAAAATTCAATCAATCATTCTGATTTAATTGTTGTTACATGGAAAAATATTAAATTCGACCCAATACATATATATGCGCAGATGTATTTAAAAAATGGAACTGTACATGGATCTAATTTTAGAGTAGATGATGTCGCAGAATATTGGAACCCAAAATCTCCTACCGTGTCAATTAATTATGATGGTAGCTTTCTAATATTTTGGAAAGCTATTTACAAAGAGCGAAATAATTTTTATGGACAATTATTTAGCAACGATGGGAAAAAACTTGGTGAAAACTTTAGAATAAATAAAGATTTTAGTAAAATAATTGAATCAGCAAATTCGAAGCTAATGAATGGCAAACTTTATTCTGTTTGGAGTGATAGTTATGATTATGGTAAAAAAGGTGATATCTGGGCTAATGTCATAGACTTTAATGACATGATATTAACTATGGACATGGACAATTATCTTCCATCAGAATACACCTTGTCACAAAATTATCCAAACCCGTTCAATCCAATAACAACGATAAAATATTCAGTTGCCGACAAAGATGGGCATTTAAATTTAGCCACGGTTCAGCCGTCTTACCGTCTGAGGAATGTTGAATTAAAGGTTTATGATATTCTAGGCAGAGAAGTAAAAATCTTAGTAAATGAACCTAAACAGCCTGGAAATTATGAAATTTATTTTGATGGAAATGGACTAGCAAGTGGGATTTACTACTATCAATTAATCTCGAATGATTTTATCGAAACAAAAAAAATGGTTCTATTGAAATAAACTATTTTAGAAAAAGTACTGCAATTCCCATCACAGCTATAAATGCTCCGGCAAAAGAGTACCATGATATTTTTTCCTTATAATAAATTATAATGATTGGCAGCATAATAATTGGAACTGTTGCCATAAGTGTAGAAGCAATCCCAACAAAAGTATAAGCTATTGCAATTAGGCTAAAAGTAATTCCTAAAAAAGGTCCAATAATAGAGCCAATAATAATAAATTTCAAAGCATCTTTCTTTTCCCTCAAAATTTTTATTCCATATTTTTTCTTTCTGTATAAAAGACTCATAAAATACATAAATGGAATTGAAGGAACCATACGATAAAATGTGGCAACAAATGCATTTATTTCACCAAGTTGAAATGCTTCTTTTGCAAAAATCAAATTGGCTGCTTGACCTATTGCCCCAAGGAATGCAAATAAATATCCAAGGTTATTAGTTTTATAATCAGAACTGGGCTGTTCGCTTCTCTTTAACACTACTATAGAAACTCCGGAAATTGTAATGACTATGCCTAGAATTCCCCATGAAGAAAGCTCTTCACCTAAATAAATGTAGGCAAGAAAAGCAGCTATTGGTGGGGAAAGAGTCATTACCAACATGCTTAATCTTGCCCCAATATATTGGAATGATTTGAACAAAAAACCATCACCAAATGATAGTCCCACTATTCCACTTATCCCAAGTAAATAAATCTGCTCCCAAGAAATTTGGTAATCAAGATTGAACAATAAAATTAATACCACCAGATAGGTAGTTGCCAAAATTAATCGGCTTATATTTACTACATACGAACCAACAATTTTTGTTGCTTCTGTGAAAACGATTGCTGTTCCTGCCCAAAGTATTGCTGTAATTAGAGCTGCTATCTCACCAATGTATGCCATATTTGCTCAGAATGAAAATCTAAAAATGTATAATTAAAATCTATTTAAAAAAATAGCCCATAAATTGGGCTATTTAAAATGTAGTATTGATCAATCAAATAACTATTTTGTATTAATTGCTGCTAAACCAGGATAAATTGCAGTCGTATCTAACTCTTCTTCAATTCTTAAAAGTTGATTGTATTTTGCAATTCTATCACTTCTGCTTGCCGAACCAGTTTTAATCTGACCTGCATTAGTTGCAACAGCAAGGTCAGCAATTGTAGTGTCTTCAGTCTCACCGGATCTATGACTAATAACATTGGTGTAACCTGCTCTTTTTGCCATTTCAATTGCATCTAAAGTTTCTGTTAAAGTTCCAATTTGATTTACTTTAATTAAAATTGAATTTGCTATTCCTTCAGAAATCCCCTTCGATAGTTTTGCAGTATTTGTAACAAATAAATCATCCCCAACTAATTGAACTTTGCTACCAAGAGCATTTGTTAAATTCTTCCAACCTTTCCAGTCATTTTCATCAAGACCATCTTCAATTGAAATAATAGGATATTGTTTGCATAATTTTTCATACACTTTAATCATATCGTCAGAAGTTTTTTCTGATTTATCAGATTTGAAGAATACATATTTATTTTTCTTTTTATCATACATTTCGCTAGAAGCAACATCAAGAGCTAGGCTAATTTCTTTACCTGGTTTATAACCAGCTTTAGTAATTGATTCAAGAATAATATCCAAAGTTTGTTCGTTTGATTTTAGATTTGGTGCAAATCCACCTTCATCTCCAACAGAAGTAGAATAACCATTTTTCTTTAATACTGATTTAAGAGCATGAAAAGTTTCTGTTCCCATTCTTAAAGCTTCAGCAAAACTTGTTGCTCCATGTGGCATTACCATAAACTCTTGAAAATCAACAGTATTATCTGCATGTGAACCACCATTAAGTATGTTCATCATTGGCACAGGCAACACTCTTGCACTTGTTCCGCCAATATATCTGTATAGAGGTAATTCAAAAGCTTCAGCTGCAGCTTTTGCACACGCTAATGAAACACCCAATATTGCATTGGCTCCAAGTTTAGATTTGTTCGGGGTTCCGTCTAGTTCAATTAGAAAGTTATCGATTGCAACTTGGTCGGCTGCATCAAAATCAATTAATAAATCAGCAATAATATCATTAACATTGCTTACCGCTTTTTGAACGCCCTTGCCTAAATATCTTTTCTTTTTTGTATCGCGTAATTCAACTGCTTCGTGTTCTCCGGTTGAGGCACCACTTGGAACAGCTGCTCTACCAATAATGCCAGATTCAAGTAGAACTTCAACTTCTACTGTTGGATTTCCTCTTGAATCAAGAATTTCTCTTCCTAAAATATCAACTATTGTTGTCATTTAATTAACTCCTATTTGAATAATAATGAACAATTTTATAACACTAAAGTTATCTAAATAGAATTGTAAATACAATCGATTGCCGTGCTTATAAAGGTTATATCCAAACTAAAATTATTGTCAACTGTGATTTAGAACAAAATAAATTGTGAGATTTTCTAGTTATTCACATTAAAATTTCATAGGAATTTTAATAAAATGACCAAAAGAATACTTTTGGTGGAACCTCCGTTTTATAGACTCCACAAGAACTCTTATTCGATGGATAGAATACCATTTGGGTTGGCCTATTTAGCCGGAGCAATACTTAAAGATACGTTATGGGATGTAAAAGTCTACAATGCAGATTTTATCCCTTCAATTGGACGAAAAAAGATAAGTTATCTATCAGGCAAGGGATTTGAAAATTATGTTGATGGCCTAAATGATTTAGAAAATGAAATATGGAAAGAAGTTAGAAAACTAATTGAAGAATATAATCCAGATGTTGTGGGAATTTCAATTAAATCGGCAACCTTTATCTCATCAATGAATGTAGCAAAGATTGTAAAAAATGTAGATCCAAATATTAAAGTAATTGTTGGTGGACCTCATCCAACATTAGCTAAAAAAGAAATTTTTGCTAATTCTTTTGTTGACTTTGTGGTAGTTGGAGAAGGAGAAGTAACGATTGCTGAACTTCTTAATTCGTTTGATGGGGGCAAAAACTTTAATGAAGTAAATGGAATTATATATAGAAATGATGAGGACATAATAGCCACTTCGCCAAGAGACTTTATTTATGATTTGGATGGGATGGCTTTTCCGCATTCTGTTGCGAAGAATGTGCTGCACGATTATGACAAATATCCGATTAACTCTTTTAAATATATTTTTGCTTCAAGAGGATGTCCTTATGGATGTCATTTTTGTGGTTCCAAAGAGATGTGGACAAGAAAAGTACGTCAACGTTCAGTGGCAAATGTAATTGAAGAAATTGAAGGAATAATCGGTTTAGGAATAAAAGGGCTTCACTTCGATGATGATACATTTGGGATAAGTAAAAAATTTATTTTAGAATTGAGCAGTCAAATTATTAAACATGCACCAAATATAAGTTGGAGTTGTGAAATAAGGGCAGACTTAATAGATGACGAAACTGTAATAGCAATGAAAAATGCGGGTTGTGAAACAATTCAAATAGGTTTCGAATCGGGAAATGACAAATTACTATCACTTATGGGAAAAGGTCTTACTGTTGCTGAAATAAATAATGCGTGCAAAACAATTAAAAGACACAATATTGAATTACAAACTTTCTTTTTAGTTGGGTATCCTAACGAAACAGAAGAAATGTTAAAAGATACGGTTAGGGTGATGAAAAAAAGTAAAAGCGACAAAATTCTTTACAGTATATTTACTCCTTATCCCTACACGGCATTATATGAGTTTTGTGAATCAAAGGGACTAATGAAAGATGATTTTGATCCAACCCTGTATAATCACCAAAGCCCTTTAAATTGTTTTAGTATGTATATTAAACCTGAAAGATTTAGAGTTCTTGCTACTAAAATTGAAAGAATGATTGATAGGCGAAATTTAATAAACAGAGTCAAAACAGTGGTTCTATTTAAAGGATTTCCGAGGTTAGGCGAAATAGTTAGCGAAATGTTTAGGAGGTTTCAGATTAAGCAGTTAAATAATAAATACAATACAGGTAAGGAAATAAAGGTTTTAGAAACCAAGACGTTACCTTAATAAGTGAATGAAAAAACGAATTCAGTCCACTCAACATATTTTTTCTTTCAAAAATAATAACCAGAAACCAGCTAAAAGAAAATTGTATTTTTTTGAATAGAAAGATTCAAATAATTATATTTACTATACTATTCTGCCCACGTAGCTCAGCAGGATAGAGCAACAGTTTCCTAAACTGTAGGTCACAGGTTCGAATCCCGTCGTGGGTACAAAAAAAGCCTCTTTATTGAGGCTTTTTTTAAATTAGGCAAACACAAATATCAGGAACTTACCCATTCTTTTTGTTTGGTTTCATCAACTCTAGAATAATATTTTGAATGATTGTATTTGTTATAGGATCTATAACCACTATTATAATCAAAATTATTTAAGACAGTACCTATAAATGATTTTTGACCATGAGAAGTTAGTTGAGTAGTCGCTTCGACAAGCCAGTCAATTTCTGTTTTATCTGCAAAGACAACAAGGATGCTCATATCTACTATATGTGAAAGTATTTCTGCATCCGTAATAGTCATCACAGGAGGAGAATCAATAATTACAACATCAAATTTTGACTTAAGCATATTGACAAAATCTTTCATTTGGTCCGAGCCAAGAATTTCAGAAGGGTTGGTTGGTATTGTTCCAGCCGCTATATAATAAAGATTTTCAAAATCGGTCTTTCTTAGAATATCTTCGAAGGTTGCTTGTTTAAATAGGTAATTGGTAAAACCTGGCGATTTTAATCCACCAAAAACTTCATTTACTCTTGGAATTCTTAAATCGCAGTCCAAAATAATTGTTTTCTTATTTGCTTGAGCAAAACTTGCTGCTAAATTTGTTGCCACAGTTGTTTTTCCCTCTTGGGGTGCTGAAGAAGTAATTAGGATACTTTTCGCGCCATCAGTAATCTTACTAAATTGAATTCTGGTACGAAGAGATCTATACGATTCCCCAGCTGCGGCCTCTGCACTACCGCCAACCAATATTTCAGCATTTTTTTGTGATTTATCAATTTTTCTTTCAAACTTTGGAATCCAAGCTAAAACACTTGTTGATTCATTCTCTATATCTTCAGGAGTTTTAACAGTTTTATCGAAATAGTCTTTTAAGAAAAACATATGAGAAAGCCATACCAAATCCTAAAATCAATCCCAACATTCCCAATAATGGTCTGTTTGGTTTTGCAGGTCCACCTGGTGGTCGTGCATCACTCATGATTAAAACATTCCCAGGAGTTGATTGTTCATTTATTAATGCTTCTTGATATTTTGCTTCAAGGACAGTATATAGTTTTTCGAGGGACTGTCTTGCTTCTTTCTAAGCGGGCAAATTCCAAGGTTTTACTAGGTAATTCATCAAATTTTTTATCATAAGTCGAAACTACCTGGTTTAATTCACCATAACGAGCTCTTAAACCATCGTATTTAAGTTCTGCTTGATACAGTTCTTGTGTTATTTCTCTTAGCTCAGTTGGAGTTGAAGACAACAATTTTTCTTGATATTTTGCTTGTAAGCTGATTTAATTTTGCATTTAAATTAACTAATTTCTTATCGTAACCAGATATTAGAGAGCTGTTATCTGTACCAGAATTATTTACAGATAGAGCACGAGTTTTTTGAATTTCAATTGCAGCAATTTCATTTCTAAGTAGTTCAATTTCTGGTTCTGCAGATTTGGATTCAACCCAACCCGAAAGCGATTTACTTCTTGCTTGATATTCTTCTTTAATTCTGCTAAGACTTTCTCGTGACATGCTCATTTCTATTTGAACACGACTTCTATCGGCTTCAAACTGAGAGGTAGTGCTAATTAAATTTAACGCTTGCTCACCTAAGTTGAACTCCTCCACCTTGCAACTGATATACTTTGAGGTTATCCTCAGCAATTACTAACTCATTTAATTTTTCATCTCTTTGATTTGCCAAAAACTCTTTTACTTTTGTCAGTTGTTTTCGGCTATCAGCTAAATTAAATTCTCTATAAACATTTGCATAAGCATTTGCAACCAATGCAGCTTCAGAAGGTGAGCCAGATTCAACATTTATTTGAATAAAATCTAATCCATTTACTTGTTCAATTTTTACTTTTTCCGAGAGTACTGCAGCTAATGATCTATAAGACCGAATTGAAGGTTTTGAATTATCAAATAATCCCGAATTATCATTTAAAGCAAGATCAAAAATATCAGTATGCCCAACCCGTTGGAACGAATCAATGACAACTGCAGCAACTTGTTCCCTGATCGTCCGATTATTCATTACTTCCATTTCATTAGCAATATATCTGTCGGTACCTAGATGAACCCATTACAGACTTCAATGGATCAGCAAGGATATTTTTTCCTTGTGGATCTGAAATTTTCAAGAATAGTGCTGCTAATGTAAATATCAGCGGAAGTAATTGCGTATAGCAATGTTAATGAAAATATTACTAAACTTATTGTTAAAACTAACGTAAGGTTAGATTTAATCAAATTAAGATAATTTGTAGATGTATTATTATGAGCAGTTGAATTGCTTTTCTTTGCTTTTTCCACTAACGATTTCCTTTATTATTTTAATCTCAATACAAGCAACCATAAAGATATAATTGCTGAAAACACGGATAAACTTATCCTAAACCAATCGGTAAAATACAATCTAGGCGATCCAGGTACAACGAGTAGATCACTACCTTGAAGTTTAGGAATTTTTCTATTATTAACCTCAAGTTGATTTGCCCAGAGCAAATCATTAAAATTAAATGAAAATAAGTGCTGAGTTGAATCTTCCATAACACGATATAACCTTAAATCATCCAATTGAGAATCATCAGTTGGTCCCCCTGCATATGAAAGCAGATCGCTAACCGATGTATAAACCGGCACAAGATACCTTCCTGGATATTTAACAAATCCCCAAACAGATACCCTCATATTTATAGATTCAGGATCAGAATAATCAAACAATCCTCCCTGACGTTGTGAAGATAGGGCAGAATATGTTGTCCCAAGCCGAACGTCTGTTTGAGCATTCAAACAATATGCCAGAAATAAAAAAAATGAAATTGTTAATAAATGTTTCATAATAAAAAATTCCTTTACAAGGGTCCATTTTCGATATTAACAATTAAGTAGAGTAGTATCGAAAAAAAAAGCCATTAATTGATGATATTTGTCGTCAAATTATTTTCCTCCTCTAGAAAATAACATAACGGGTATTGTCTTTAAAATTAGTTGAATATCTAACCATGGTGACATATTATTGACATAATACAAATCAAGGACAACAGAATCTCTAAATGAGACAGAACTTCTTCCCCAAACTTGCCAAACACCAGTGCACCCAGGTAAAACATTTACTCTTCTTTTTTGCCATGTATCATAATTATCAAATTCATAAGGTAAGCTGGGTCTTGGACCAACAAGACTCATATCGCCTTTGATTACGTTAATTAATTGAGGTAGTTCATCAATAGATAATTTTCTGATTATTTTACCAATCCAGGTAACTCTATTAGTATTAACAATTTTTGTGCTTCCTATAGCATCGCCATTATTTTTAATGAATTCAATCATATGCCGTTTTCTTTCTTCTTCACCTTTTTCATCAACAGTCATAGATCTAAATTTATAGAATTTAAAAGGTTTTCCACCTTGACCAATTCTATCTTGTTTAAAATAAATAGGTCCTTTTGAACTCAATTTAACAAGTATTGTAACAACCAAAAAAACGGGAGATAGTAAGGATTAGTCCAATAGTTGAAAGTAATATGTCAACAATTCTTTTTAGTTTTAAAGTTAAATTATTACTATAGTGAGGTGAAACTCCAATAACTGGAATACCGGCATATTTTTCAGTGGAAACTTTTTTAGTAACAACCTCAAATAATTCGGATGTTAATTTTACGGTTACTTTAAGGGAATTACATAAATCCAATATTTCAAGTAGTCTCTCGTAGTTTATATCATCAATTGCTATTATTATTTCATCAATACTAAATTGTTTACTAATTTCATAAATATTATCGATTGTGCCTAAAACTTCAATTCCACTAAGTTTTTCTTCTTCAATTTTATTATTGACAATAAACCCAAGAATATTTAGACCTTCAGGGTTTTCGAAAAGTAATTTTGTTGCAAGTAATTTGCCTGTAGTTCCATCTCCAACAATTACAACATTACTGTTAAATTCTTGCTTATACTTTAATAAAATCCTTCTTCCAACTTCAACTCTTAGAATGTATAAGGTTGGAATGACAATAAGAATGAACATAAAAATAATCAGTCTAGAATCAATAATCTCAGATGATTTAACCAAATGTGAGATAACAACAATATTTAATGTTCCATAATACAAGGACTTAATTATGGCAGTTAAGTGTGCAGCTCTATTAAAAACTACATTTATTCGGTAGAGGTTATTCACTTGAAATATGAAAATAAAAAAGGCTGATGCTACCAAAAAGAGTATAAGTATTGGATATGAAATGTTAATAAAATCAAATAGACCAAGATTATTATTGTATCTAACAAAATAAGCCGAAAGTACAAATGAAATAGATAGGACAATTAGATCAAAAATTGCGAAATAAAATTTATATTTTGGAACTTTAGTCATATTGAATACTTAAACAAGTTTGTCTTATAAATATAATTATTATTAATGTTTTAATAAATATAATTGTTTAATTCTAAAAAGCAATAAAAGTTTAAATTGATAATGATTACAAATTAGAAGTAAGTTGTTTTTAATTTATATGATCTATGTCACTTTTGAATTATTTCAATTAAATTCTACTCTAAGATATGTTTACAATGAATTAATTAAAAAAGCCAAGCATAAGCCTGGCTTTTTTTGAAACATATCAAAAGTTACTTCAGCAATATCATTTTTTTAGTACTCTGAAATTTATTTCCATTTGTACCACTTGCTTCAATGGAGTAAATATAGATTCCACTTGTCAAGTGCGATGCATTAAAGTTGATTTCATGGTAACCAGCAGAAATATTTCCATTTACCATATCTGCAACTTTTTGACCCAATAAATTGAAAACTGAAATTCTAACCATTGAATTTTCGGGTAAACTGAATTTTATTTTTGTAGAAGGATTAAATGGGTTTGGATAATTTTGAGAAAAACTAAATTCCATTGGAATTTTGTCTTCTGATCCAATACCAACTAATACATCAACAGAATTTTCATTACTAAATCCTGAAGTAGTGTCTGAATTAAAAGCATAAATTCTGTAAATATATGTTGTTGAGTCTTGAATATTTATTCTATCAACATATTGTTTTACATCAGCATCAACTGTGTCAATTTCAGTAAAAGACTGTGCAAACTTTCTTCTCTGAATTACAAATCCAGATTCAGTAGAAGAATTATCGTTCCAGACAAGCTTAGGGTATCCATCTGGTTCAATTGATAGGACGAGATTTGATGGTGAAGACAGTGGCGAAACTAATGACTTAACCATTAATGTATCAGAGTAATTTGACTCACCTAAAGGATAAAAGGATTTTATTCTATAGTAGTAGGTTTTATTATCTAAAATATTCTCATCAGTAAATTCTGTAGAATCTTCATTAACATTCCCAATAATTGAGAAGTTGATAGGATTTCCTGTTCCTCTTTCTACTATAAAACCTTCTTCGTTATTTGAATTATCATTCCAACCAATTGATACTCTGCCAATTTGATTGCTAAGCAATCTAATATCTGTTGGTTTTTCAACAACACCATAAGCCCCGAAGTTGTAATTTTTTAGAACTTCACTACTTGTTAAGGCTCTATCAAAAACAGCAATTAAATTTACTAAGCCTTTCCAATGATGATCAACACCGAACTCATTTCCTAATGACAAAAGATAAGAGTCATTCCAATTAGAGAGATCACCAGAGATAGTTTGTGTAACCCTTAAAGTTCCATTGATATAAAACTTTGCTTCTCCTGTTGCAGATCTTGTAAAAACTACATGATCGAAACCGTTTTGAGAAACAGTTCCTGCAGAGCTACTTATTGATGGTAATCCATTGTTGTCAGTTGAGGTGGCTCTTAGGTTTACAACATAACTATCATTGTTTTGTCCTAAGGAAAAATTTCTACTTGATTCGTTTGCTGACAGAGTAAGGATTCTTGCCGGATTTGCCTGAGAATTGTTTGCAGGAGACAACCAAGCTTCAATTGTAATCTCATCAGAAGCTTTTACTCCAGAAGTTATTTTTGTTGCAGAACTTGTTGTTACTATTGAAGGTTCTGTTAAAATTCTAAGTCCATTCTGCTCCCAACTAACAGCACTGGAGTTGAATATATTTAACTTTAAGGGAGAACCAAATCCAGAAATATCGTTTATAACACTTCCGCTACCCTCATTAAAATTATATAAGACTTTTACACCTTCAGATACTCTTGAATTTTCGGATGTAACATATAAAGTAGCAGAATTACTTATTGTAGTTCCTGCTGAAGTAGTTGCTCTGCTTTGAAAAAAAGCACCATTATCCAATCTGCCTAAATTACTAAGATCTAACTTCCTATCATTGGCTCCTGGAATTGATTGCCCATTTTTTGTCCACTGATACGTTAAAGGTAATACGGAAGTTGCATAGGAATCAAAGATTACTGATTCACCTTCAATAATGAACTTATCCTTTGGATGTATTGTAAATGCAGGTTTTCGATCAACAGGAGTTCCAATGGAATAATTATGTTGAATTTCGAATTCCGTTAAAGCTCTATCATAAACAGCAGAAAGATAATGCATGCCTCTCCACTCAAGACCACCTAAAGGTTCAGATCCAATAGCTAACCAATAATTGTCCTTAAATCGGCTTAAATCTCCTGGAATTGAACCGGTTGCATCTAAAACACCATTAACATAAACTTTTGCAGTTCCATCACTACTTCTTGTATAAACCAAATGAGTTAGGTTTGAGTTCTGAGTTCCGGATGAACTTGAAATAGAAGGAAGACCATTAAAATCAGTTGTTGTGGTTAATAGGCGGAATTCATAGTGATCTCCCTCAGCAATTATTGAAAAATTTCTAAAGCTACCGGACAAGGAGTATGTAAATATTCTTCTTGAACTTTGGGGAATAAATTCAGGTTGAATCCAAACTTCTAAAGAAATTTCATTTGAAGCTACAACATTTGCACGCAATTTTGAATCAGTAACTTCTCTTCTTGTTGTTGCGCCAAAAAAAGTCTCCAACCCATTTGGGGTCCAAGCAGTTTGATCAGGTGTAATAATTTTTATGTCTTCAGCAGCTCCGAAACCAGAAACATCCTTTATAACGTCCCCACTTTTGTCTTCAAATTCATATAAAACCTGTATCCCTGAAGATACTCTTGTTGAAGCATTTGTTACATAAAGGTTTGCTCCATTCGAAGTAATTGAACCAAAACTATTTGAAATTGTACACGTAAAGACTGTCAAATTATCTGACAATAACGCCAATGGAGTTGTATAGCTTGACAAAGTTGCGCCTGGTATAATTACATTATTTTTTTTCCATTGATATTGAATTGGAGCAGTTCCTGTTGCAGTAACTGAAAAAATTGCAGCTTGACCAGTTAAAACAGCTTGATTTATCGGTTGTTGGCTAATAACGGGAATTTGTCCTGGTGTAATTGTTAAAGTTGCAGCATTACTAATTACTATTCCAAATGAATTGCTTGCCACACATGAATAAGTAGTACCGTTATCTGCTAATGTTGTGACAGGAATAGAAAAAGTACTTAAATTAGCCCCAGAAATATCAGTGCCATTTTTTCTCCACTGATAATTGATTGGAAGTGTTCCAGTCGCAGTGACAGAAAAGGAAGCACCTAAGCCTTCAAGAACAGTTAAATTTTGCGGATGTTGTGTTAACAAAGGAGCCTGTCCAACAGTTAACGTTGCATTGTTACTTTCAATAAAACCAGTTGAATCAGTAACGATACAATAATAAATTGAACCATTTTCACCTAATATAGTTGCAGGTGTTGTATAACTGCTCAGAGTTGCGCTTGGTATTAAAACCCCGCCTTTGTACCATTGATATGTTAATGGATTAACTCCGGTTGCAGTTAATGAAAAAGTGGCAGTTGACCCGACTAAAACAGATTGATTTTGAGGCTGCTGTGTTATTGTTGGTTGTGCATAGATTGATGTTGTATAACCCAACAACAATAATGATGAAAAGAGTATAGATTTTAATTTAATTTTCATTAATCCTCTCCTAAAGAATTTATTTTTGAAATTATTTTTTGAAAAACTTTAAAACTAATTAGAACAAAAAATATGCCATTATATCTTATTAGCCATATTATACAATACATAGTATAATCGAACTATTTGCAATTTACTTTACTACAAGTTTAAAATAATTGTGTTCTATAATGATACAGCATTTTTTTAATATTTTCAATATATATTTTTACAACTTAATAAATAATAATAATTTAGCTAATTTAGTTAAGAAATAAGTTTAAGGATAAAAGAAATGAATATTTCCAACTTTAAAATGCTAGTACATTTTTTCTAGATTTTTGGAGGTTATTGTTTTGGCCATCCAATACGATTTAGCTTTATTATTGAAATTAACATTCAGAAATTTTTTACCAAAGACTTTTGCAAGAGTACCAATTGGTGTTAAAATTAAATAAAATAATATCGTTAAGATTATTCTAGAGATTACCCATCCCAAGGCAAAAGCAAAACCCATCCAAATTTTATAAATACTTCTTAGCAGTTTTGGATTAACTAAACCAAAAATTAGAAGAAAAGAACCAAATACCAGAAGTATACTTTCAAACGGACCAATGCTATTGTAATACGAAAACACTAAAGATGACTAGAATTAAAATTATCCCAATTGTTATTCCAAATTTTCTTAGGACTATTGAATTGATCTTAAGTTCTTGTAGTTCATGGGTTACATCATTAATCCAACTCATATTCATCTCTCCAATTTAAGTCGTCTTCAAATGTAGGTTGTTCTACTCTTTGTTAAGACAAAATTACCAAGAATCAAATTATCCATTTCAGTTCTCATGAAGCATTTATATGCATCCAATGGAGATTCAACAATAGGTTCGCCTCTCACATTAAATGAAGTGTTAACTACAACCGGGCATTTAGTTTTTTCAAAAAATTTTGATATAAGGGCATGGTACCTTGGATTATCGTCTTTATTAACTGATTGGATTCTAGCAGAGTAATCTACATGTGTAATTGCAGGGATTTCTGAACGAATTAAATTTAATTTATCAATTCCAAACAATGCTGTTTCTTCGGCACTCATTTCCATTTGCTTTTCTTTCTTTACATCCGCAACCAATAACATATATGGGCTTTCTCTATCAATTTCAAACCAGTTGCTAATTTCTTCGGCAAGAACAGAGGGAGCAAACGGTCGAAAACTTTCACGATATTTAATTTTAAGGTTCATTTTTTTTTGCATTTCTGATGACCGAGCATCTCCGAGAATTGATCTGTTGCCCAAAGCTCTTGGACCAAATTCCATTTTACCTTGAAACCAACCAATAACCTTTTGATCAATTAACAAGTCGCTAACTTGATCAAACAATTGGTCATTATTTAGAAATTTATGCGGGATGTTTTTTGCAACCAATAATTTTTTAATTGCATCATTAGAATACTCAGGTCCAAAATATGAGCCACCTTGGAAACTTTTGCTATTCTTCACAGTCCTTGGGTTATCCAAATAATCAAAATATGCCATTAAAGCGGCTCCCAATGCTCCGCCAGCATCACCGGCAGCTGGCTGAATCCAAATATCTTCAAAAATATTTTCTCGTAACAGTCTTCCATTACCCACACAATTTAAAGCGACTCCCCCCGCTAAGCATAGATTTTTTTCTCCAGTTGTTAATTTTATGTGTTTTGCCATTCTTATCATAATTTCTTCGGTAACATCTTGAACCGATCTTGCTAAATCCATCTCTCTTTGAGTTAGAACTGATTCTGGCTGTCTTGGTGGTCCATTAAATAATTTGGAAAATTTATTATTTGTCATTCTTAGACCAGTTGGATAATCAAAATAATCCATGTTCATGATAAATGAACCATCATCTTTTAAATCAATTAAATGGTCATAAATTTTCTTTACATATTTTGGTTCACCGTAAGGAGCTAACCCCATTATTTTATATTCGCCAGAATTAACTTTGAAACCAGTAAAATATGTGAATGCAGAATAAAGAAGACCGATTGAATGTGGAAAATGAAGCTCTGAATGAATATCTATTTTATTTCCTGTACCAACACCGAAAGAAGAAGTAGCCCATTCTCCAACCCCGTCAATAGTAAGAAATGCAGAATTAACAAAAGGAGATGGATAAAATGCAGAGGCGGCATGCGATTCATGATGTTCAGGGAATAAAATTTTTCCATTATAATTTAATTCTTTTTTAATTAAGTCGGGTATCCAAAGTTTCTGTTTGAGCCACAATGGCATTGCAGTTAAAAAAGAATTTAGTCCTTTGCCAGGGAAAGTTAAATATGTTTCTAAGAGTCTATCGAATTTAAGTAGTGGTTTATCATAAAAAGCAATATAATCAAGTTGGTTACTTGAAATATTAGCAGTTTTTAAACAAAAATTAATTGCATTAATTGGAAAACTATAATCGTGTTTTTTTCGAGTGAATCGTTCTTCTTGAACAGCTGCAATTATTTTCCCATCAAGGATTATACACGCAGCAGAATCGTGGTAATATGCTGAAATTCCTAAAATATTGATGTAAATAGTAATTAAAATTTGGGCAAAAAACTAAACAATGTATGAAATTTAGAATATGGATGAAAATCAAGAGAAAAGATTTATTGCTGAATATCTTTTTTGAATATTCTTTATGAAATTTCTTTCCTTTTCAATGCTAAAAATTATTCCACTAAAAACAAATCCTGAAATTAAAATTTTGATAAGTAGCGAAAAAATATAATTGGGTATTTGAAATTGACTAAAGAGCCATAATGATATTACCATAAAGATACTAATTATAAAAGGAACAATAAAAATTTTAAGAAACTTAAAGAAAGAAAATCCTAAAGCATAAACTAGTAGTAAATAAAACCCCTGCAAAAAGTTAAATGACAAAGCAAATACGAGACCATAGCCAACGGACACTAAACTTTTACCTATAAATATCCCATATCCAATTCCTGAAAGCATCAAAAAAGTTCCAATCATACCTGAGTAAAACATTAAATCAGTTCTGTTAGTCGCCTGAAATATTGAACCCGTACTTGAAACAACTATTTGAATGCCAATAGTTAATGCTAAGAGTTTGAATACGGGAATACTTTCAGTCCATTGTGGACCATACATAATATGAACAATTTCTGAGGCACTGAAAAAAAGAAAAATTGATAGTGGAAAACCAATTGTAGCTAAAAGCTTAACTACTTTATAGTAAGCATTGTATGTAACTTTTTTATCATTAAAGTATTCAGATAGAACGGGATGTAATACTGGAGTAATTACATGAGTTAGATTTTGCACGGGTACAGTCATCAATCTATATGCCTTATCATAAAAACCTAGAGTTGTAGGGCTGAAAAATTTTCCGATTAATAAATTATCAGAATTTCTTGCAAAATAATTTATGAAATTGAAAAAAAATTGAAAAGAAGAAAACTTAAATATTTTGCGTACGGAATTAATATTAAAACTAAATGTAAACTTTATTGGCTCCATAATGTACAAAATAGTAATAGTAATAAAACTGCTAAGAATACTATTTAATACAATTGCATAGTAGCTAAAGCCCAAATAGGCAAGTATTATCGCCACAATTCCACCAATTGTTTGAGCAAAAACTTCCAGCAATCCTAGCTGTTTAAATTTCAGTTTTTTTCTATTTAATGCCTCGGGGACAATTCTAACTGATTGTAATAGTATTATTATAGACATTAATTTAGATAATTTTGTGAGCTCATCGTTTTTGTAAAACTCAGAAATAAATGGTGAGACAAAAAAGAAAATTAATGCTAAAAATAAACCCAGAAAAATTGAAAACAAAAAAATTGTTTCGATATCATTTTGTTGAAGATCTTTGTTCTGTACAATAGCTGGACCTATTCCAAAGCTACTTAGCAAATTAAAAAATGAAATAAATACCATTACTATCGCAACAGTTCCAAATTCTGCAGGAGTTAAGAACTCGTGCTAATAATCAGCGCTTATTATTATACTTGAAAATACATTACTATATCTAGCGATAGCGGTGTAATAAATTCCAGATTTAATATTCTTACCAATTGATGACATATTCTCCGCAAGTATTTATCTAAAAATTGGAACGAGAATTTTTAGGTACTAAGTCTAGTTTTTAGTTTTCTAAGTTTATACTCAATTGGGTATTTAATATAAAATAGTAATAACTCTTTGTCTTTCA
The DNA here is from genome assembly GCA_963704835.1 of uncultured Ignavibacteriales bacterium. Lineage (GTDB taxonomy): Bacteria > Bacteroidota > Ignavibacteria > Ignavibacteriales > Melioribacteraceae. Next base: position 40,235 of record CAVPHW010000014.1, read on the forward strand.
TAATAATGGTTTGAGATTCTTCAAATAATACTTTTTTTCATCACTATTCATGTTAATTTTGTAATTAGTTTTAACTATTATGATTGAACGAACAAAATTAGATATTTTTTTCTCAAGATTTGTTAAAGTAGAAGATTTCAGAGTTTTTTTTAATTTGAATACTTGCCAACGATTCAATAACACTAAAATAGCCAAAAATGTCTTTGAAATTTCTATTGATTTGCATAGTTGATCCGGGTCGAACACGTCTTTTAAAAAAGATTTTTTTTGTTGAGTAAGTTAGACCAGCATATATGAATAGTTTTGGAGTAAATTCTTCATCTTCAAATCTAATTTGACTGAATTTTATTTCATTATTTTTTAAGATACTTCTTTTGAAAATATAAAGTGGCGGACCTGGAAAAAATGAATTACGATCAGTTAGTAAGTTAAATGCTTCTTCTCCGGTCTCAAACAGAAGTTGAATATTTCTTTTATAGGCTTCACTAGATAATAGATTTGGATTAGTTACTTCCTCAATTAAATAATTTTTATCAAGAAAAGACTCTCCGGAAAAGCAAAATAACTCAAGTTTTGGATAATTATTAATTAATGCATTCAATTCTTTGAAAGCGCCAGGTAAGAGTATATCATCAGAATCAAAGCAATAAATAAATTCCCCCTTGAACACTCAATTCCTAAATTGCGCGCATGACCTTGACCATAATTTTTAGTATGGAATATTTTAATAATATCTATATCTGCATATAACTTCTCAAGTAAATCTCCTGAACCATCATTTGAACCGTCATCGATTATTATGATTTCTGAAATATATTCATTTTGAATTAATACTGAGTCAATGGCTTCTTGAAGATATTTGCGTGTATTATATACTGGAATAATTACTGATATTATTTTTGTCATTTTATAGCTGAGAAGAAATAACTGTGTTTGGAAATTTATAAACTTTAATCATTTTATCAATTCCTTGACACACAAAATAATTTTTATATCGTTCATAGAAATTCATTTCGTGCAAATAATTTTCTGGATAAACAATAAACCAAATCGTTTGATTTCTATTTTCTATTAATTTAATTAAATCCTCATTCGTATAAATCAATTTTGCATTTGACCATCTTTCTTTTTTTCCATATTCTACGCTAAGTGTATTGAAAAGCACGATGCATATGGTCAAAACTAAAATAATCAACTTTAGGCAAGTAATACTCAAGACTGTTTTCGTTAATTATAATTAAATCATTCGACGTCATATTCATCTTTACAAAATCAGTAGGAGTTTTTGTATCCCATCTTCTATATAAATGTTTTTTATAATTGTTGTCGGTAGTAATTCATACGATAGTTTACATCTTCCTTATCAATGTTTATTAAGTGGTATAGATTAAAATCTTTGGAAACTAAAAACATTCCTACTGAAATATAATACTACCAATAGATTTCGAATGAATTATTTTTATATTAAAAATTTTAGTTGACAAAAATGAAATACCATAAATCAATAGAAATCATAAGAAGAGGAACTGCAAAGAATGTATATCTCGTTTCTTGATAAAGAAGAGTTGGTAATAGTTGCAATTAAACTTAAAAAAATTAAGGCACCAAACAAAAATTTAATTTCCTTTTGCTCATTATTTTCTTTAAGTAAAAAATAAAATAGCGGAATGGAGATAAAAGTAGAAAAAACTAGTTAAGTAAGGAAGTGTTAAAAAATAATTATAAATGGAATAGTAATTGTCTGGAAAATTTAAAAATCCCAACCAATAATCTTTTACTTATGCCCCAAGCAGAAAATGATGAAAAATCATTGAATAAAACAAACCAATTATTACTTAAGAGTCCAAATCCAAACCAATAAAACAAATTTATAAAGAAGATTGAAGTCCAAATAAAAAGATAATTTTTTTATTTGAAAAATCAACATGTAGTAAACCCCAAAAATTTAGTAGAATAAATGAGAGTAAGAATAACCCAAATTGATTTAATAAAGCTAGCAGAACCAAGGAATAAAATTGAAAAAATAGACCAGAAATTCTTAGTGGGAATTAATTGGATTCAATTTAGCAGTATTAAATAACAGTGAAAAATTATTAATAATAAACGTAATTAATGATGGAAAAATAATTATCAAAAGCAAATGGCAACAATACTTGGGGGAATTTGATAGGAGACAATTAAAGCTGCTGAATTTATTGCATGCACTAAACTCAGTGAGGTAAAATAGGATTTGAATAGAATAGTTCTAAAATCGAACATGTTAAAGTATACGGATCCAATAAAGGTGATAATGGCAGCAACTAAATAACTTATTTTTATTTTTCGGTTTAGGATAAATGGCACAAAATTAAATACTGCGAAAAAGACACTTCCTTCATAAACCAAAACACTTAATATTGATAATAAAATAAGCCATTTATAGTTTTTAAAATCTTTGTTTGAATAATCTTTTAATGCAAAATAGATATACCACAAAAAGATTGCCTGAAACGGTGTATACATTCTTGCGAAATCGCGCAAATTCAATTTCCCAGATTGATAAAGAAAAAATTACGACTACAACCGTAGCAATTAGCAGATTGCCGAATTTTTTTAGAAATCAAATAAAGGGCAGGAATTGCAGATGAGGTTTGCAAGAACTGAAAAAATTCTTCCAGCAAATTCTACTTTTACACCAGAAGTGATATAGAAATGCAATCATATATTGAATTATAATGCCCCTATTATAGTATCCACCATTTGGAAATTGAGGTAAACCAAACTTTAAAATATATTCAGAGGATTTAATTATATAGTATTCGTCTAATGCAAGAGCCATAGTTCCCAAGTCCTTTGAATCGAATTAATGTGCCAAGTAATTACTGAAGACAATAATAATTGCCCAATAGAATATTTGGATAGAAAGACTTAATTTGACAAGAAATGTTTTTCATAAACAGATATATCAATTATTCTAATTGATCTGTTATTACATGATCTTTTTCTGACGTATAAACATCTTCAACAATGTAATCTTTAATATCTTTGGCATGTGTAAAGATTATTAGTTCACCAACCAGTCCAATTGCAAATGCAAGAATACCAAATACTATTAGCAAGTAAACTAACAAGAACAATAGGTCTATCTGCTAATGCATATCCAAAAAAATTCTTTGAATAAACAAAATAAATCCAAGCAAAACTCCAAGACTAAAAATTATTAGTCCGGATGAACCAAAAAATCGAATTGGTTTTTTTGTAAACTTGATTAAAAAGAAAAGTGAAATAAGTTCTAAAGTTCTTTGTACATAACTTTGGAGAGGATATAATTTTTGTCTGTAATCAGCTTTATGTTGCTTAACTTTTATTTCTTTAACCTTATAACCTAATCGCCAAGCCCACAAGGGAAGAAATCTATCTTGATCTCCGTACATATAAATATTATCAAGTATTTCTCTTTTAAATAATTTTACATTACATTTAAGATCGTGAAATTTTGTTCCGACAAAAGTTTTAACAATATTATTAAAAACTTTTGATTGTAAATTATTTAGGAAACTATCCATTCTTGGATATCTCCAACCAATTACCATATCATTATTTTCTAAACTCTTAACCATATTTGGAATTTCTTCTGCTTCAACTTGTTGGAAAGAAGGTAAGAGTTAAAATTAATTTACCTTCAGAAGCTTCAAATCCAGCTTGCAAGGATGTAGCATCTCCAAACCATCTGCCAAGTTTTATTATTTTTATATTATCGTTTTGCTTGCTAATATCTTTAATTTCTGATAAAACATTCGGCATATTTCCATCAATTACAAATACAATTTCATACTTCAGATTTGTTTTATCTAAATTATGTTTATATGTTTCATAAAGAGGTTTAATTTCATCAAATTCATATTTTTGATAGTAAACAATAATTGCAGATAAATCATATTTTTTGTTCATTAAAATCTCCGAATATTAAGCTTTACTTGTTTTTAACTTATACATTTTTTCTATTTTCAAATTTCCGCTTTTGTAAATTAAATGACACATAATTCCTAAAAATCCAAGCGTAAAAGTAAGTATTCCAATTAAAGCTGTTGAACCTAATAAGTACAACTAATGGATAACCGGGATTAAAAAACCAAGTTGCAATTGTTAATCCAAATAATATATAAAAATAGTAATCCTGATAAAACTACTGGAAATCCAAATCCAAATAGTGGTTTGTTAAATGATGAAAAAACAGTTTTAAGTGCGACTAAATCTAAAATAACTTTATATATTCTTGAAAGACCATACTTTGATGATCCAAATTTTCTTGCATGATGTTTAACTGGAATTTGAGTAAATGAAGCACCAGTTAATGCATTTATTACTGGTAACAATCTATGCATTTCAGAATACATTGGAAATTTATTTATTGTTTCAGCTTTATAAGATCTAATTGCACAACCATTATCTTTTACCGGAATTCCAGTTACATTTCTTACAAGCCAGTTAGCAATTTTTGAAGGAAGTAATCTCGTGAATTGACTATCTTGTCGATTTTCTCTCCACCCTAAACAGATATCATTTCCTTCTCCTAATTTTTCCATCATATTTCCAATATCCGATGGATCATTTTGAAGATCACCATCCATTGTTACAATATATTTACCAATTGCATTTTGGAATCCGGCATGAAGTCCAGTTGTTTGACCATAATTTTTTTTTAGTTTAACTACTTTTAAATCGAGAATCAGATTTTGCAAGTTCAAGCATTTTATTTAATGTATTATCTTTACTTCCATCATCAACAAGAATAAGTTCATAAGTATAGGATAGTTTAGACATTGCATCTGTTAACAGCATCATAAAGAGGCTTAATAGAATCTTCTTCGTTATAAAAAGGTATTACTATTGATAAATCCATTAAAATTAGTCTTATTTAATTATTGAACAGAATTATAACCATAAATTATACCAAAAATAATGTTCCATTATGGTATAAAACAAAGTTATTTTAAAAATACATTGTCATAAATATATAAAACAATCGTTTATTATCTCATTTTGAGAAAATTGTAATTCACATAATTATCGAAATATTTAGTTAGGAATTCAGATTTAGAAGTATTGCATGAGCAAATTATGTTTTTACTAAAAATAAAAAATAATTGCGGAGAGTATTTAATAATACTTTTCACAATACGTGTGCTTGAAAAAAAAAGGGTAATTATTACTTAATTAAGTTCATTTTTTTAGTTTGAGAAAATTGGTTATTAACAACTAACTGGTAAATGTAAGTTCCGCTTGCTAGTCTTGTTCCATCTATGTTTATTGTGTGGCTTCCAGCACTTAGTTCTTCATCTAATACTGCAAGTACTTTCTCTCCAAGTATATTGTAAACATCTAACCTTGCACTTCCTACTTCTTTCATGGTTACTTCTATCTTTGTGGTTGGATTAAATGGATTTGGGTAGTTCTGACTTATTCCAAACTCACTTGGAACTGTTTCTTCTTCTATTATCTTCTTCATCTTCTACTGAACTTGTTGAGTTAACTCCATATACTTCCATCTCCCAGATATCACACCAATCATTTCCTTTACTCCCAGTTATAACTACTGTTATATATCTTGTCTTTACTCCACCTAAATTATGTTCTGACCACTGACTGCCGTTTGTGTTGTTTCTTTCTTAATTAAACTTTTATTCATTATACTTTCCACTGTAAAATTCACAATCATAGATCATTCCTTTATCTGAGCCATATCGATCTAACTTTATGTTCTCTACTTCTGTCTCTTCTCCTAAGTCTATTGTTACCCATTGTGGAAAACCACCAACTGCCCATCTTCCATCTGAGGATGGAGTATATATCCACCATTACTAATTGAAGTTATTCCATCATATAGCATCTTGTCTGTAAACTTATTTCCATAAACTGCTGATGCTTCTGAGTTTGTTATTCCTATCTTTCTGAACATTACTTTTTGATCTTCTGCTAGTATTGTGTAGTCACTTGTGTGGTTTAGTGGATTGGTTATGTTTTCAAAACTTTTACCGGTGATTATTGTACTTATTGTTCCCTCAAAGTTCCACTTAAGTTTTATGTCTTTTACTTTACCAATATTATTACCTTCAAGTAAAAATTTACCTACAACAGTTTCTTTACTGTTAGAGATTTGATCATTACCAATAAAGGATACAAATGTAAGTTCTGTTTCTCCGTCTATGTTAATAATACCAACATATAGGTTTGGTTCATTTACTAGTTCTGAACTTCCGGCTATATAGGTAAATGTATGATTAGAAAAATCTATACTTTGGTTTATACTAAATGCACATTGATAACTTGTTAATCCAAATCCTTCTCCATCTCCCTTTATACTTACTGTTACTTCTCGGCTATTATTATCTACAACTATCTATCTTTATAGCTTCATCTTATATGATGAAGAGGCTTGAATAAATGGGACCATGACATAATAAAATCAGTACAAATAATAAAGAACTTTTTAGTTTTATATTAAAATAAAAATTTGTAATTTTATATCGCATTACAAATACTCCCATTCCTTTTGTTAATGCATTTAGGACTAACAGGTTGCCGCCTGTTAGTCCTTTTTATTTATATTGCTACATCTACTACAAAATCATTTTCCTTTTTTTGAAGTTATGGAATAGCCAAAATTAGTGCCAATGTGATTATCCTCACAAAAACAGTAATTTATGTTAAAAATCAAAATCGGATATATAAGTGTCTCAAATTGTGAGACTAGAATTAGAACAAAAGATAAAGAAGTGTTATTATTTTGGGACAAAAAGGATTTGTAAATTAAAGTTAATTGTTGAGGGAACTATAAAACGAGAATATTGGGTTTGGCATTATTATGGCCGAAATTTGATAAAATTATGGGTTAAAAAGGATTGTACATGGTACCAATTTATTTGCGATGGTAGAATTATAATCTGTTAAATGAACGTAAACAATCTGGAGTAGGCTTGATTAAGTCAAAGTTTATTGGTTAAATGGATGCGGATAATAGTATCTAACAGGATGATTCGATTCGTCTGTCAAAATTAATTGTAATACCAGACTTATCAGTATTGGTTGACAAACGTATCTGAATAATTTGTTTGCTATCGGCATTAGATTATATAAGAGTCACAATGCTAGCAAGGTTCCGATTTCCACCAGATATCATTGTTAGGTTTCAGTTTTGAAATTGTTTTGTAAAAAATGGATTCCTATGTCAAACGGAGAACAACTTAATATAAATTGACAAAGGAATGAAATTCTACTAAAAATCTATGTTAAATTTAAAACATTGTAAGAAAATCGCAATGATATTTCATCTACTTAATATGTTATGATTGCTATTTGCTTTCAAAGATTAGTTTGAATCTGCACTCATAACTGATAAATGATTTCTATGATAAACAATAATATAAAATTCATCTGATTCTAAACCATAAAAAGTTAGATTACTTTGCCATCCAAATCAACAACACTATCCATTACTTTTAGTACAAGAGCCAGCTCTTTGTGCAACTATAGTTTCTGAGACGCTATATTATCTCTTAAGTTCAACCAATACCCAATCGGTTATTTCATCATTAGGGATTTCAGCAATAGGTTTCAATCCCTTCATAATTCCATGGTTCAGTATTAAATGGTTGAGTTAAAGGGAAATCAGTGATTTGAGAAACTGCTAGTTACTCATATTAATTTGGAACTGAAATAAGCTCCTTCTAAGAAAACTTTTAGTATTAAGCTACGATCTTGTTCTGAACTGTACTATTTAACTTCACCAGGTGTACCAAAATCATTAGAAGAAGCTTCCAGTTTTCCGGTAATTCATTATTGAAGTCTGGATGAATAAGTTCAAGAGTCGGTCCGGTATCATCTGGTTCAGTAGGCCATGGAGCTTCATCATCATAGTCAACCATATCAATTAATATTTTTGAGGAATTATATAATCTAAGCAGTTCACCACCCCGGATAAACCAAAACCAAATTCTTCATTTAATACATTTGTTACTGAAGGATAATAAAGTTTGAAAATTACTTAAATGTGTCTGCAAGGACTAAATATTCTCTTACCTTCTAGGATTAGTGCCATTGGGAATTATAAAAGTATAATCTTCATCTTTAAACTGCCAACCGGAGAGATCAACAGCTTGATCTGAGTTATTGTATAATTCAATCCAATTTGGTCTTCCGGAATCACATCCGGTGAATTGTAGTTAATCTCATTAATTACAATTTTAGGTATATCAACTAGGTTCAGAAATATTTCTGTAAGAATCATTTATTGTTCCGGGAGTTCCGAATTGGTCTCAGGTGTTGAGCTTCGCCAACTATCTCCTATAGTTATTGTCTAAATCGGGATGAACAAGTTCAAGGGTTGGGCCATTCTCCATCTGGTTCAGAGGGCCAAGGAAGCTTATTATCATATTCTACAGTATCGACCAAAGTAGTGTTTAGGCTGTATAAGGCAAATTTCTTCTCCCTTGCCGGATAAACCAAAACCAAACTCTTCACTTAATACATTGATGTTACGGAAGGATAATAAATTTGAAAATCATTAAAATTTTGAGCAAGAACTAAATATGCTCTGCCACTTAATGTAGTATTGTTAGGAAATAATAAAAGTACTTCCCTCATCTTTAAATTGCCAACCGGAGAGATCAACCGGATAATCTGAGTTATTATATAATTCAATCCAATCCGGTCTGGCGGGATCTCCTACGATTTCATCTGTTGAATTATAATTAATTTCATTGATAACAACGGGATACAGATTGATCATCTAACTCAAATACAGCGTTATATTATTACTTTCCGTAGGAGTGTAAGAAATAATTCTATCAGAAGAAATGATATCCCAGTCCATCCGACAAACTTATACCCGGTTTTTGGAATAGCTTCTAAAGTAATTGGAACACCTTTAAAGTATTCACCATTCCAGGGAAAATTGTTGAGTGTTAGGGTGTTTAATTTTACTTTTCCCATAGCATCATCAATTGATGTAACAGTAATTGTTGACATCCCTTCAATTTCAAATTCTTCTAAAAAGTCCTCAGTCATATATGTTAATCTTAAATTTGCAAAATTTCGAAGTACTTGAACATAATCCTCCCAACTTCCACCTGGATTTCTCCATTTTTGAATATGTCTTGGCATTTCAGATTCAATTATTGTTTTAATTGAATCTATAATATGAATTACTTTACTAGGCTTAAATATAGTATTAGAAAAATCTGCATAGGTATTAAGAAATTGATTCTTAAAATGTTGATTTTCCATGAGCCCCGTAAATATAAAAGAAGGAAATCTATTTGCGTCACTAACAGTTGCAATCATATTTTTTGCGTATAAAGACGGTGAATACAAGCCAAATCCTTGGTCAGTATCAAATAATATCCATCTCCACTTAGAAACTGGATTATTTGATCTCCAGAATTTCATATTTGTAGGGAACCAGTCAGAATTAGCAAAATACATTTCAGACAACATATATTGAGAATAACTTGAAATGTCTATTAAGCGAGGCCGCTTGCGAATAATTTGCCTCAGTCGTCATGCTCTCACTTTTAATAAAGTTATACATTGCAAGAAAATCTTGATCATCGCCTTGTATAATTGAATGATTTCCTTCTAGTAAATCAAGATTATCTTTATCAACTTCATGGTGCTGAGCCAAATAGTCATTTTCAATTCTTTCCCTAATGTTGTGAATTCCCCAGTAGTCACCATTTAAGAATACTATTGCAGGTCTGTAGGCCATCTTTTCAAAATCTAAATCTTCCACTAATGAATGCATCATTGCATCTCTCATAAAAGTCCTATTATAATCATTACCCGAGTTACGTAAAATAATTGAATTGTATTCTTCATAAGGCAAATTATCAAAGATTTTGTAAGGAATTTTTGAACTCCCGTATTCGCTTCTTGCAATAATTCTAAGTGATTTTTTGGGAACGATCTACTACAACCTCCATGAATTTTAACACCGGCGTCAATACTAAATCCTAATTGCCCATCTGGTTCAAAAAATTCAATGTGGATTGGTCGCTCCCAATCTTCCCAAAAATTAGCACCATAAAATGGTTCAGTTTCCTCTGCATTTGGTCCAACCACATAGATTCCAATAGCATTATCAAAGAAGTTGGCTGGGTTTGTAGAAAGAGAAATAATCGGTAGAGTAGAACTTTCATTTATAAAATAAGTATTAGTAATTATTTTACTGGGTAATAAACCATTTTGGAAAACTCTTGCTCTAATTACCAAGTTGAAGCAATTGAAATTGGGTTTAAATATTTTGTTGAGTTTTTTGTTGGATCAGAACCATCGGTGGTATAATAAATATCCAAACCTGTTGTTTCTGTAGATAACTCTATATTAATGCTCGATGGATAAAGCCCGCCTGAAAGAGAGAAAATTGGATTTTCAGAAAAAGCAGAATAACCATCACTCCCATTTTGAGATCCTGGAGTTGAATTAGTAAAAAACACCCATATTGAAGGATCAACAATACTTCTCCCCAAGGAGATATTTGCTGGAATTGCTGTTGGTTCAAGTTGATCAATGATTTGTCCATTAGAATTTGTAAGAATTAACTCTTCACCATCAGCACTAATCTTAAAATTAGTATGTAGTTCACCAATAGGATTGCTTGTTCCTCTCCCACTGGCGAAAATGATTAAATAGGATTGGGGTGCAATTGAGACATTCGGGAATAACCATTTTCTGGTATCTGAAAGATCATCGGACAAACCAAAATCCAAAAGGTTAACAGAATTATTAGTAGGATTAAAAACTTCAACCCAATCGGAGTATTCATCATATTGATCTTGAATACCACTTGAATTTGAAGCCATTACTTCGTTTATTATCACTGATTGAGAGTAAATTGTGGAAATGAAAAATAAAGATAATAGGACAACTCTGTACATTAATTAGCTCCAACTTTTCTAGAATATTTTAAGTGTCTCACTCCCTTCAAAGCCTTCCTCCGAAAGATTAAATTGTGGAATATGGAAATTGGATTGATTACGGATGAGTCATTCCAAATAATTTATATTCTTGAATATTATTTGGCTAAAATCATTTTCTTATTTTGAATAACATTCTCTCCATTTACTGTATTTACCTTTAATGAATATATATAAACGCCACTAGTCAAACTAGAAGCATTTAAGTTTAGGGAATAAGTGCCAGCTGAATAGAGCTTATTTGTAAGTTTAGCCTTTTCTTCTCCCAACAGATTATAAATTTGTAGTTCAACATTTGCATCCTCTGGAATACTAAAACTTATTGTTGTTGTTGGGTTAAATGGATTTGGATAATTTTGTGAAAGTTGAAATTTATCCGGTGCAATTAAAATAATTTCAATTGCGTCCGAGTATTCAAAGGTTCCATCAATATCAATTTGTTTTAACCGATATAAATATTTGCCTGATTTTTTTAATAATTTATCAGTATAACAGTAATATTTTGGCGAGTTGCTGTTTCCATGACCTTCAACAAAACCAACTTTGTTCCATTCTCCAGTTTCAGGTTTCCGTTCAACATTGAAACCGAAATTATTTACTTCTGTTGCAGTCTGCCAATTTAAATTTACATTTTCTTTATTTATACTGGCTTCAAACATAACTAATTCAACAGGTAACGGTTCTGTGCAATTAGGAATTGAAAAAGGATAAGGATCCTTATACGAACCTGACACTTCCCAATTTGATTGATTATTTACGGCAGCTCTAAGTGTATTTGCGTCAGCACTCTTAAGACATTTAAATACTGCATTATCAACTTCTGGATCAATAAAAAGGCAATAAGTTCCATTTGGTTGAAAAATTGCTGGCATTGCAGATGTTTCTTTATCTATTGCATCCTCATCCCATTTTCCATTCATTTGAATAGCAGCAATAAAATTACCCTCATCACCAACTGTAGGTACCGAGCCTTGATAAGCAAAAAGTTGATCCCCTTTATCACTTAAGCCAATAGCTCCACTTACTGTTCCTATAGAAGTAATCAATTCCCCTGTACCTGTGCCATTATCTTGAATTAGTATTTGAGTTCCATAAAACATTTGACTATTAGATGTCCAAACAATTGTATTTTCAGGTTCATCAGGGAAGAATCCACCGACGCTCAACCATCCTTGATCAGTAAAAGTTATTTCAGTTCCACTAAGGATATCTTTTAGAAGAACAAATGAAAATGCATCATCTCCATCTGATCTATAACCAGTAAAAGCGATATCTCCTAAATCTAAATCTGTTCCTGGCTGTCCAAAAATAAGCGAAGAGAATAACAATAAAATTGTAATAAGTTTTTTCATAATGCCACGTAAAAAGTGATAATTTAAGTTCAATATTATTAAAATTTCAAATACATGTTGTGATATAAATCAATATTTTATTAACAAGTGTCATATTAGAAAAATTGCGCAAATAATCATTATTCAATACTTATTAACTTGCCCTTTAATACAGACAAATTGTTTCTATTAGGAGTTACAATCTAATAGTTCCCGGGACCAACACCATAAAACGCAAGCTTGCTAATTCACTCCAAATCAACAACACTACTATTTAGCAGTAAAAATTCAGTATTTTTAACAATTTATCCCCATTATTATTGAAAATATGCATCCCCTTCACTCTATACCCACTTTCGAAAGATTCAATTAGGGAATATGGGAAATTAAACTGATTACGGATGAGTCATTCCAAATAATTCATAATCTTGAATTCTATTTGGCTAAAATCATTTTTTTATTTTGAATAAAATTCTCTCCGTTTACTGCATTTACCTTTAATGAATATATATAGATGCCACTAGTTAAATAATTTTGAGCTAAACTGTATTCATTTGGTTTGTCTGAAACGGATTCTTGAATTTTATCAAGGAACATCTTATTCTCATCTAATGCCAATTTGGATAATTGGTTTGAATTACCACTTTGAATAAGATTGATAGATTTAGTAATACCACCACCCACAAAAATAAGCTGACCTTCTCTTGAAAACTGACTATTATTTTGACCATAAGTGACAGTAACTTGTCCGTCGCCAGTTCCCGTTTTAGGAGTTTTACTTATCCAGCCGGGAGTGCCAGTATTGTCAGTTACTCGCCAAGAAGTATTTGATTGGACATCAACGATAATTGTACCAGAGGACAATGATAAGTTTATAACTTCAGGAACGTTGATATAGTTACTGCTTCCATTATTTACAAAACCAGCTTGAGTAATAGTTGCTGATCTAGAAATGCCAGCACCAGCAATAGTTATTGTAGCAGTTCTAGAACTAGAAGAAGTATTTTCAGTAAAAGATGCATTTAAAGATCCATTGTTGCTTCCAGAAGGAGGGGAAAGCGATACCCAGTTTTCATTAACACTTGCAGTCCAAGAAACATTAGATGAAATACTAAATGAAGTATTTCCAGAAGAAAATGCAATACTTTGACTACTTGAAGTTACAGTAAGAAAATTTGTGGTAGATGAGCCACCACCTTGAGTGATAGTCATAATCTTAGTTATACTGCCACTTTTCCAAATTAGTTGTCCAGTTCTTGCAGCTCCAGTAGTATTTTCAAGCCAAGATACTTGAACTTGTCCGTTACCAGTTCCCGTTTTTGGTGCTTTGTTCAACCAATCTGGCTTACTAGTATTATCAGAAACTACCCAAGAAACATTAGAACTAACGTCTATTGAAGTTCCTCCACTAGCGTTACTAATATTAAGGGTTTCTGGTACATTCAGATAATCACCCCCACCTGATGAAGACTTAGCAGCTTGAGTAATAGTTGCTGATCTAGAAATGCCAGCACCAGCAATAGTTATTGTAGCAGTTCTAGAACTAGAAGAAGTATTTTCAGTAAAAGATGCATTTAAAGATCCATTGTTGCTTCCAGAAGGAGGGGAAAGCGATACCCAGTTTTCATTAACACTTGCAGTCCAAGAAACATTAGATGAAATACTAAATGAAGTATTTCCAGAAGAAAATGCAATACTTTGACTACTTGAAGTTACAGTAAGAAAATTTGTGGTAGATGAGCCACCACCTTGAGTGATAGTCATAATCTTAGTTATACTGCCACTTTTCCAAATTAGTTGTCCAGTTCTTGCAGCTCCAGTAGTATTTTCAAGCCAAGATACTTGAACTTGTCCGTTACCAGTTCCCGTTTTTGGTGCTTTGTTCAACCAATCTGGCTTACTAGTATTATCAGAAACTACCCAAGAAACATTAGAACTAACGTCTATTGAAGTTCCTCCACTAGCGTTACTAATATTAAGGGTTTCTGGTACATTCAGATAATCACCCCCACCGGATGAAGACTTAGCAGCTTGAGTAATAGTTGCTGATCTAGAAATGCCAGCACCAGCAATAGTTATTGTAGCAGTTCTAGAACTTGAAGAAGTATTTTCAGTAAAAGATGCATTAAAAGATCCATTGTTGCTTCCAGAAGAAGGGGAAAGCGATACCCAGTTTTCATTAACACTTGCAGTCCAAGAAACATTAGATAAAATACTAAATGAAGTATTTCCAGAACTTGGTTCAACGCTTTTAGTTGATGGAGCAATCATTAGGCTATTGTTGCTAAGCATTGGTTTAGAAAACGTCATTCCACTTATTTTAACTTCGCCTGAGTAATAGTTTGAGCAATTAATTGTGACATCGATTAAGGAAACATTTTCTGGTATTATAATATTTTTATTTTCAGTTAAGGATTCTTTTAGAGTGTACTTTTGCCAGTAAGAGCTTTCGGCTGGAAACTTATATTTAATGTCTTGCTCTCCAACCTTGAATATTACTTCTATAAAATTTCCAGTTGAACCTTTTGTCCAAATCTCAAATTCATTTTGACCTTTTTCGATACCGCCAAGGTTTTCTATCTTACAAATTGTGCCAAGTTTTGATGTTACCAGAGAGAAGTTTTCGGTGACAGGTGCTCCATCCGCTTGCTCAATAAAAGCATTCGTAATCCTATTATAACCATCAGGAAAGTTATTCCGATCTAGATCAACATTTAGAGGAGGAAAAATATTTTCATCTGGATTTGGGGTTTTCTCGTAGAGAATATCTGCCCATTCAGCATAAGTTCTGATAGGAATATTATTTTGAATGCACCATTCAATTATTGCTTCTGTTCGTGCTAAAAAGCCACTCCAACCGTCTAATAGCAACACTAAAATGACTATGCCCGATTACCACGCTATGCTTTGCAACTCTATTTGCAATAAACTCTTTACATTGCTCTAAAGTCCAAATATCCTCTCGGAAATCCCCAAAATTCATTCCAAATCTATTATCATTTTTTGGGTTATATTCATTAAAAACTTTTAAACTTGGGTCTGGAAATACTCCTCCAGCTTTAAATCCCAATTCAGATCCTAGTGCTTCTTTTATTTCATTGCGGGCAACTTGTGGAAAATAACCTCCAGGTTGAATCCAGGAATACGGTCTCTGCAACTGATAGAATTCAGCAAGTCTCAATGACTCCTCCGCTAAAGCTCTAAATGCATCAGTAGTAAGATGAATGTTGTCAAAATCAAAATTGTAAAATTTAATGTTTTGATGAATTCCAAGATCAATACTTTTACGCCAAAAGTCTTTTACTTTAACATTGTTCTCGTTAATCCATCCTGTTGCATCATCAATAAAAACAAGTGCATTAATTGAAGGAAAATATAGATAGCAATCTTTTTTAGCAAAATTTGCAAAAGTACCATTTGAACTGTTAATAACATTGCCATTTATGTTTACATAACCACTTCTTTTAGAATACTTATTTGCATAATCAATATCTACATCTACATGTTTGAGTTCAATATTTGCTCCGAATATCCTACTTACTCCAGGATGAGTTAAGATAGTAATCTGAATGTAATGGAGTTGAGAACCAGTAGGTTGCATGTAATGGTGTATGATCCATCATCTCATGACCACTTGATTGTAATTTTTTTAACATTGTTATATATTCTGGAGTGATTTGCTCTTTACCCAAGTTTATTGCAAAAGTAAATTTTTGATTATGTTTATTGAAAACAGAAGAATATTCGAGGTATTTACTAATCGATTGGTTGTCATCAGTTCTAAAACAAATCCCTCCTTGTTTAGAGGTGTATTCGCTAGTTTGAGGATACAAAGAAGTGAATAAAAATAAAAATAGGGTTGTTTTGTAAAATACATTTCCAAATAAAATAGTATTGCGCATTTTCATTTTTTTTAGCCCCAATTGATAGCTTGTATATAGTCCAATTTAATTGTTTTTTATGGAAGTAAATATTTCAGTCATAATCCCTGTTTATAACACAAAATTATATTTAAGGGAAGCTATTGAATCAGTAATTGACCAAAAAGAATTTGTTCATGAGATAATAATCATTAATGATGGTTCTACTGACGGCTCTGGTGAATTACTTGAAAAATTATATGGCGAACAAGAATTTATTAAGATTTTGCATACTGAAAATAATGGGCAGGGGCACGCCAGAAACCTTGGGATTGAATTATCAAATGGTAATTACATTTATTTTTTTGATTCTGATGATATCCTTGCTCCAAATTTGTTCAGTATTTTTTTTAGAACACTTTCTGAAAAAAGGGATCTTGAATTATATTGTTTCTCTGGAGAATCCTTTTTAGATCCTAATAGTAGTATCGATAAAATTTCAGGAGGAAAAACGAACTTTCTAAGCAGGCTTGGAAGAGGAATATTGATGCTGATTGTAAAACAGGTGAAGATGCATTCAACTTATTAAAAGATAATCATTCATTCTTACCAGGTCCACCATTATATATATTCAAAAAATCTATTCTACTTGAAAATAATCTAAAGTTTAGCAGTATAAAGTATGAAGATGAAGAATTTACTCATAAATTGTTTATTTATTCTGGCAGGACTTACATTACCAAAGATGTTTTATTTTATAGAAGGGTTAGAGAAGGTTCAACAATGCAGCTCAATAGAACCTTTCTAGATATTCTAGGTTATATTAAAACTATTGAATCTCTAGAACCACTTTTGAACGTTGGTCATATAAAGAAAAAAACAAAGTTTCACCTAAAGGATAAAATATTACATCTTGTCCGTAGTATAATTACAATTAAAGTAGTTAGTAAAATGAAATTAACTGCGGAAGAAAAAAGGATTTATAAAATTAGTTTAAGACCGTTTATTCTAAGTGATATTAAATCGTTTGCTTTTTATTATACTTATAGCTTTGAATATAAATTAAGAATGATTAAAAAAGCAATATTTCAAAAATTCCTAAAATCAAACACCCAATTTTAAAGACAATAAATGGCTAATATTCGTCAAAATCTTCGATCTGGTGTATTATACACAGCACTTTCAAAATATAGTGATATAGTGGTCAGCATCTTTATTGGAGCAACCCTTGCACGGCTTCTAACACCAGCCGAATTTGGCGTGGTCGCCATAATAAGTGTATTCATTTCTTTTTTTAATTTGTTAAGTAGCTTTGGTCTTGGCGCCGCTGTTGTTCAAAACAAAACATTAACAGATCGCGATATTTCTTCAATTTTTTCTTTTTCCATTGCCTTCGGTTTATTATTATCAACGATCTTTTTCTTTTTGTCTCCCTATATCGCAGAGTTTTATAATCAACCGGTATTAAAAAATTTATCGCGATTAATGGCTCTTTCCATATTTTTTAACTCAATTTCAGTAGTCCCTTATGCACTTAACACTAAGAAATTGAGATTTAAAGAATTGGGAATAATCAATGTCATTGTACATATAATAACTGGGATAGTTGCTGTAATACTTGCATATTCTGGTTATGGATATTACGCTTTAATTATCAATAGTATTTTAAATGGGATATTTCTTTTTGCATCATATTTTTATTTAACCCCAATTATACCGTCGCTGATTATTAGAATAAGTTCCGTAAGTAAAATTATAAAATTTTCCACTTATCAATTTTTATTTCATTTCATCAATTATTTTGCAGGTAATCTAGACAACTTGTTGATCGGTAAATTTTTCAACGTATCTGCACTTGGGTTTTATGAAAAGGCTTACAGATTAATGCTTATGCCAGTTCAAAACTTGACTTTTGTTATTACTCCTGTACTTCACCCGGTTCTATCAGAATATCAGAATGATAAAAAGATAATTTATGATGCCTACTATAAAATAGTAAAATTACTTGCAATTATTGGATTTCCACTTTCCATTTTTTTATTCTTTGGTGCGTCTGAAATAATAAACATTTTGTTCGGCTCCCAATGGGAAAAAAGTATTCCGGTATTCAAATTGTTAGCTCTTGCGGTTGGAATTCAAATAGTTTTGTCGAGCACAGGATCTATTTTTCAGGCAACTAATCGCACAGATTTATTATTTTTATCTGGTTTTTTAAGTACCATTTTGATGGTTGCAGGAATACTTTATGGTATTTTTATAGGAAAGGATTTAGTTTCTATAGGTTTTGGAATACTAATTGCTTTTAGTATTAATGTTTTTCAAGCTTTTTACTTATTGGTTAGAATTTCGTTAGAACAATCGTATTGGAAATTTTTAAAAGTATTTTTTTTCCCAATGGTTTTGAGTTTAGGTATGTGGATATCTCTATGGTTTGCAACTCATTTAATGATTGATAATTTTATCTTTTCAATTCTTTATAAAATTGTAGTTGCAATTTTGACATTTGGAATAATTTTATTAAGCTCAAAAGAAAATTTTGCATTTGTAAAAGAATATTCATTAAAAATGATTAAAAAATAAAACAAATAATGTAACACATTATTTGTTTATCACGACAATAACTATCTAAAGTAAATCTATGTATGTTTCTTTTGGTATTAAAACAAAGAAACTATTAAGTTCGATAATTAAAATATTCTTTGTAGTCTCTTAACCAGGATTATTTGGGAATAAATCTATAAGTTTTCAGCTATAATTGATTTAAATATTGGATATAAATAAGTGTCAGGTAAATTGAATAAAAATAGTTTTAGATACTTGAGATATCTAATTTATACAGACTTGTATAGATTATCTGATCAAATAACAGCAAGTTTTTTTATAAGTTCGTTTTTTAACAATGCTGGATTTAAATACTGTTTTTGGATGCGAGTCTGCAAATTCCTTAAAAACCTAGAATTCACAAAGATTGTATTTTATCCAATTTCAAAGGGAATTCTTCGTCGCTATACTTATAAGTTTGGAATTTCTATTCCATTTACAAATTCTATTGGAGAGGGTCTATATATCGGTCATTTCGGTGGAATATTTGTTAGTCCATATGTAATAATAGGGAAGAATTGTAATATTTCTCAAGATGTAACTCTTGGGCATAAGGTTAGAGGTGCAGGTATAGGGTCCCCAACTATTGGAGATAATGTTTACATAGCCCCTGGGGTAAAAATATTTGGAAATATTAAAATTGGAAACAATGCTGCAATAGGTGCAAATTGCGTAGTGACCAAGGATGTTCCAGATAATGGAGTTGTGGTGGGTATCCCTGGGAAGATTATTTCTTATGAAGGGTCAGAAGGATATGTTTGTTTTACAGACTATAAGAATTTTGATAATTTCTAAGCGGGTTAGTTGCTTAGTATATTACTCCCTGCCTTCTGTAAGCAGTACTTAGAGATTCAACTGATCTATACAATTACTTGACAAATTTAAGGCTTTATTTTATGCTAGATAGAAAAAGGTTGATTTCTACTCCACCTGTTGAACTTTTTCTTTTAAAGCACTTCTCAATATATCTCGATGGCTCTCACATCTGATTAAATTAAGAATTTTTAAGAAGTGCTTCTTAGGTACAAACAATTTATCAAAACCAAATTTTACTAATCTATATGCAATTTTGGGGTTAATGGGGAATAAAGAATATATAAAGGACTCGTTTCTATAATTGAGAAAATTCTTCCACTTTTCTTCAAGTTCTTCGTCATTTTCAATAGAATAGGAAAGCAATTTTAGCGTATTCATGAATTTTTGTTTTTCTTCGCCTTCCATGTAGTTGATGCTATAATCATTTAAGCATTGCGAATATGGCAATATGTTATACGTAAGTTTATTTCTTTTAATTTCTAGATTTACCACAATTCCTTCATGATTAGGTTTTATTTTTTCATGGGACGGGAAAAAATAGTTTCCTATACTATAAAAAATCATTTTTCCATCATATTCTTCATACCCCTGAACTACATGAGGATGATGGGCAATTAGCGCATCCGCACCCATATCTATTAGAAATCTATACAATTTTTTTATTCTTGGACTAGGGTAAGGGTATTCTTCATGGCCACCATGAGAGATTAAAATTACAAAATCTGAATTAGAATTGGCCACCTTGATTTGATCGCAAAGATCAATGATATCTAAGCTATTGCTACCAAAACCTTTATTTATTAAATCTATTGTATTAAATTCATTTTCTGCAAACGAAATAAATGCTACTTTTACATCAGCATCTTCAATAAACAATGGTTCTCGTATTTCTTGTAATGTTAGTCCTGCACCAAAAGTTTTAATTTTATTAGATCTACATTTTTCTAAAGTATCTTTTAAACCCTTTTCACCATAATCATAGATATGATTATTTGCTAATGCAAGATAACCGATTTTGGATTTATTTAGTATATCAATAACTTGTTCTGGATTTTTTAAGGCAGGTCCAGTTTTCGAAATCATTCTATCCGAACTAGTGATTGGTGCCTCTAAATTCCCGATATTATAATCATTATTATTTAGGATATTTAGAATGGAAGATTTTGAATAATCGTCAACTATCTTATTATAATTAACGACATCCGAATTATAATATCCCATAAAAATATCACCAATAATTCCAATTTTCATAAAACACCAATTATTAAATAAAGGTTAAATACTTATACAGATAAATTAATAAAAATTACAATTACCAATTACAAAAAATTAAAAAAAAATCGATTTTAACGTCGAGGTCGAATCATGAAGCACATTTATTAATTATAATTTGTTATATAAACAAAATCTTGAAATATTTTTTTTAAATCACAAACTGGTGAATAAAAAGCTCCTATAATTTTTAATCCGCGACCAATCTCCTGATAGTTTAAGTTCCTCGCAGACAAAATTTGTTCTTTTTAACAAATCAATAGAATCTTCATTATTACCATGAAAGATTAAAAATATTTTTCTTCGGTGGTTCGCCAATGATTTAGAAATATTATTAAGAACTGTTTCCATAACTTTTCCTTTAAAGGGGCTGTAAAAAAATATCACAAGTGGCTCATTGGGAATAGAAAAGTTGGTTGCATCCTCACAGATACATTGGATTTTTGTATTTTGTTTTGTCTTCCTATCAAAGATACTTACATTCTCTTGAGCAGTTTTATTTAATTCTTTGGCAAACTCAACACCAATAATATTTTTAAATCCGTAGAAGTAGGCTAAAAATAAAACTCTGCCTTTCCCAGATCCAAAATCAATAAAAACAAATTCATGAAATGTTATTTTCAATTTATCCATAATCTGAGTAAAAACTTTCACTGACATAGGTTCATACCAAATTGCCAGCTCTAAATTCACACTTGAAATTGCCAGATCCTTTATTGCTATTGTCCCTGAGGTATTTGTACCATATAATCTATCAAATTTAGCATCAAGATACTGCTGAAGAGTCGATAATAATCTTAGGACATAGGAAAATGAGGTTACGATTCCAGGGAATTTTCCAAAGTGGTTTTGCATATAATAACACACCCGTTCTATTGTTCGGAGTGGTCCATTACTTAAAAAAAATCTGTATAGCTTTCGCAAAATCACAATACCCTCTTTTCTTAGTTTTATTATCTCTGAAAATTAACTTGAACAAATTTGAACGATATATGAATAAATAAGAAAGTTTATTAACTTTAAATAAATAAAGGTAGCAAAAAATAAATTATATAATGGTTTTTGCAATTTAATCTTCCTAAAATGATTCACAAAAATTTTAAATAAGGATCCTTGAGTTGGACTGAAATGGTATAATTTATGTACTTAATAATATTTCATAAATATTTGGAGTTATAAAATGTTAGTAGGGCTATATAGCACAAGATTTCCTGAATACCAAGTAAAGAGGAATAAAATTTATAAATGGATTTTAGAACATAATAATGTTGATTTTATTGAACTGCATATTGATGAACCCGATTTTTGGGATAAAGTTAAGGAAGTAGATTTATTTCTTTATAGATGGGCTCATACAGACGACGATCATCAAATTGCAAAAACTATTTTACCTGTTATTGAAAATGAAATGAAGATTAATTGTTTTCCAAATTTAGACTCATGCTGGCATTTTGACGATAAGATTAAAGAATATTATCTCCTTAAGTCAAAAGGATTTCCGGCAATTCAGAGTTGGATTTTTTGGGAAGAGGAGCATGCATTGGATTGGTCTGAAAAAGCAGATTACCCAGTTGTCTTTAAATTAAAAAAAGGGGCAGGCTCCAGTAATGTAATTTTAGTAAATAGTAAAATAGAAGCTCAAAAAATAATTCGCAAAATGTTTGGTAGTGGAATTTCCTCAGCCGGAATTCCTCATAAAGGAAATGTTAAGTATAAAAATCTTGAAAAATATATAAGATTAAAAATTGACCAAGTGTATCTAAATAAAAAAAAAGGAATTAAACCTATACATTGGCAGATTGAAAAAAATTATGTTTTATTTCAACAATTTCTTCCAAATAATTCATTTGATACGAGAGTAAATATTATAGGTAATCATGCTTTTGCATGTCGTAGATTTGTGAGAAAAGGTGATTTTAGAGCTTCAGGCAGTGGAGATTGGGATTTGGATAGAAACAATATTGATTTAAGATTTATTGAATTGGGTTTTAAGATATCAAAAGAATTGAACTTTCAATCAATGGCCTACGATTTCTTGATTGATGCAAATGGTAAGCCACAGATTTGTGAAATGTCTTATACATTTCCTGATGACATTGAAAAGGGGTATTGGGATGAAAAACTGAACTGGCATGATTTTGAATTTACCCCGCCTTTTTTTCATCTAAAGGAATTATTAAATAAAAAAGACCTGAGACAACCTGATATCTCAGAAATTCAAAAATTGTAGTCTAAGCTCCTGTTCCGTATGGCTGAGGAAATTTATTTTGTTTAAAATACTAATTTCTATTTTTTAAGGTATAATTTATTTTTTTATTGAGATCAAAATTTCAAGCACTCCTTATTTTAATATACGAGTGACTATTTGATTGGATCGTTAGTTTTAATCTTTAGGTAAATTTGTTTTCCTAAGTATATTTTTATTTATATAATAATAGTCCAATACATTTACCGTTCCATTCATATCCGCATCACCCTGATGGTATTCTCTCATAGGTATTTTATTAGCGACAACACCAAAATCCAGATTGTTTATTATGCCGTTGGCATCAACATCTCCAGCAACCATTGCGTATTTCCCTCCATCCAATGCAACTAAAGAATTTAATCCGTAGGCAGTGGAAGGCGAGCTAGTAAAATCATAATTAATTTTAGTCTCTTTTTCGATATGAACTTTTTGAGAACTCATTATGCTTAAATGATTTCTATGATTTACAACAATATAGTATTCCCCAGAATCAATATTAATAAATGAAAAATCTGTCCCGTCAGGATTTAAGATATTTCCATCAACAGTTAAAATTGCTGACTTACGATATAATGTTTTTGTTAAATTCTCTCGTAGTTCAACAAAAACCCAGTCGATATAATTATCTTTAATTTTATTAATCTCACCTCTATGGTCTAAGTTCCAGGGAGGGACATTGTAGGGTTGACTTTTCGGAAAGGCATCTGCATTATTTAATAATGGTTTCATGGTATTGATTGTTATTGCAGCTTCAAGATACACTCTTAGACCGATATCAATAAAAGCAGAATTAGACGAATTTGACACCGTTAATTCAAGAGATGCTGGGTTTGAATTTACATATAGTTTTGATCTATCTTTCGTATTGTATATCTCACATATGTATTGAATGTTTGCGTCGGAGGAGGTTATATTTTTAATTTTTAATAAGTTAGTATTAGATCCAGTATATTTTGAATTATCAATTATTTTACTTTCAGATTCACTGACATATGGACTTTTCCACCATTGATAACCAATTGGGTCATTACAAGAGGCTGTTACTGCAAATGAAACTTCTTTACCAAGGTCACCAATACTGTTTGTAGGTTGAATAATTAATATTGGTATTGTGCTATTTTGAGGATCAGCAATATTTGCGTTGGTTTCAGAACCAAATGCACCAATATCATTGGTAATTCTAAGGTTACCTAAAATATCATATGCAAAACTTCTTCCAGTCGGATCTTTGCCAATGGTGTGGGTTTCACTCCAATATTTGTTATTAATGGTAAAGTTATCTCCAATTGAGTTGAAGATCTTACCCTTGTTAAACGCAGCACTGTTGATAGTTAATCTCAAATCTGGAATAGTGACACCATTTCTTCCAAGTGATGAAACAAAAATTGTAGAATTTTTGTTCTTCCATACATTATTTGCATTTACCATATACTGTTCTTCTTTTGGTATCGTTTTACCAACTGCATCATATTCAAATTGTGCAGCATAATTAGAACCCAATGCCGGTATTGTTGTAGATATATAGTTATTCTGTCTGATGTAAATATTTTGACCCAAGTAAAGATCTTTTCCCTCCATCTTCCAGCATACCTTGCCGTTGGGCTAACGTAGTCAATGATGTTATTTGCCACAGTATGTGGTGATTGAGAATTTGCTTGTGAGATCATTAGTCCATTATCATCAGTTAGATGGCTTTGCCACCCACAATTAATTATTGTGTTGTTAACAAAATAGGACCCTAAGTTTGATTGAAATTCTTTTTTATAATTGTAAGCTCTTCCACCAATTTGGTTACTACAGTTAAAAAACAAATTGTTATGTATCCAATAATTTCCATAACCCAAACCACTTAAAATATAATCTGGGGCACCTAAAAAATCAGGTTCGCCATCTTTATTGTAATCATCAGCATATTCAGATGCCATTCCATTGCTATACACAGCTAGTCCAGAACTTAGATAAATAGGATGATTATTACCGTTGTTTGTAGAGAGAATGCTAGGTATGATGCCATTTTTTCTATGATAATCGGTTGATTTATCATATGTATAATTAGGTTGACCAAATCTTTTCAAATCATGAATATAATTGTATCTAAAAATCAACCCCAAACTTCCTAATGAACTTTCACTATCTGATGTTCCATAATTATCCCATAATTTTCCAACAGAACCATGTTTTACCCCTCCACGATATATTCTTTCGTCAAGATTATGGTGAATTTCATTATACTCGAAAATCATTCTAGAGTAACCCATAAAGGCAGTCATTTCAAAATCGTGTATATTATTGTGGTGAACATTTACTGTGTATGCACAATCCCAAACGTCTTCTGGGTTTTTACCATCCCCAAATGTAGCTCTTTGTATAGCTTGTGCCCCACTATTAACAATTGCATCAGTTCTCCATAAGTCAAATATTTCATTATAACTTATATCCACATTATATGGTCTTGACCAATAAATACCCGCACCTCCAAAACCATGAATTATATTATTACTAATCTTCATATCTGAGACAGAACTAGATTTTTGTTTGATTCCAAAAGACCATTTTTCATGCGAGTTTTGTCCACCAATGATTTCGCAATTGGATATCGTAATTCCGTTTTTAGAAAAAGAAACTACCGATTCTGCATCTTTATAACCAAGAATTTTTAAATTGTCTAATGTCACCGATGGAGCATTTATTTGAATTGTGGTTTCACTTGAAATATTGGCAGAAATATTTCCAATAATAGCTTTTGTGGTTCCATTAAAAGTATTATAGGTAACACCTTCTTGACAAAATAAAACAGCATCTGCAAATTCTTCTCCACTGTTAAAGCTTACAATATCTCCGTATAACAATTTTGTAGAGTTTACAGCAGCAATAGACTTGAAATTTCTAGTACCATCTTTGGATACAAAATAATTATTCTGCGAAAAAGTTAAAGTTGTATATATCAAAAAGAAAAAAAACAATTTTTTTTTCATTATTTTACCTTGAAGTTTTTAAAATTATCGAAAATTAAGAAAATTTCTTTATTGAAATAGTTACTCAATTTATATGCCAAGGAAAATTTTTCTTGAATTTATAAAGAGAGTAGTTAAAATGGCATAGATTTTTTGTTTGTAGTTGAAATGATTTTATCGAGTAATTAGTTATCTAAGAACAAATAAACAGATCAAAAATGGTAGATGCAATAAATTTTTACAAAATTGGTCACTTTTTTTATCAGAAAAGAATTCCAATGATACCTAAAGCGATTCAAACTTATTATTTCTTGTTTATAACTCATATATTCCCTATCAAGCAAAAATCGGGAAAAGAACAACTTTAGGGTACGGTGGAATAGGAGTTGTAATACATGCCAGAACAATAATTGGTGATAATGTTGTAATTGGAACGAATGTGACAATTGGTGGGCGGTCTGGGAAAGAAAATGTACCAGTAATTGGTAATGATGTCTACATTGCTACAGGAGCAAAAATTCTTGGGGATATTAAAGTTGGGAATAATGTTATAATTGGTGCAAATGCTGTTGTTATAAAAGATGTGCCTGATAACTGTGTTGTTGCTGGAGTACCAGCAAAAATAATAAAACAAAATTCAAATATTAATTAAGCAGAAATAGTAATGGAGTCCCTGAAAAAATTTTATTATTATTTGTTTTTATTTATAAAAAAAAGTAGAATTTTTTTACATAATAGCTTCGAATTACCTGTAAAATCTACCGATCATATTTCCCCAGAACAGATTAAAATATTGCTCTGGAAAAACTTAATAGAAAATATTAGGTTCGATAAATATGGTGCATACTTTAGGACTAAAGTAACAAATAAAAAATCACCCATGGTATTGAGTCAGGCTAGAGTTATTCTAATCCTATGTAACAATAGTTCAGAACCAAAGTTTAAAAGTTTGTTTTTGGTTAAACAATTATCGAACTATTTGATTTCAATGAGAGGAAAAAATGGTTTATTTAAATTTAATCAATCCTCATGGGATTTGCAGGATGAGGGTATTGCCTCAGTATGGTCAGCATTAGCTCTGATAAAAGCGTACGAATTGACTGAGGAAAAAGAATATTTGGACGTTGCTACTGAGACTATAAAATCAATGTTAAAAAACCTTTATACAAAAGAAACAAGTCTTATTCATACTACAGGAGATGTATTTTGGTGTCTAAATTCTGCTTCAACCTTTGCATATGTGTGTGCTTTAACATTAAATCATTTTAATTCAGATGAAATAAAGATAGCAATGGTTGATTCAATTAATTTATGTTTGGATAAAATTGCAGAAGATGGTCATTATCCCTATAACTTAAAGAGACAGGGTACATATTTACTCCTATATCATCCTATTGTAATGATAACTTTAAATAATTGTTTGCGTTCAGAATTTCTTGATTTTAAAACTAGAACCAGGATTATTAATACCAACAAGAAGGCGGCAAATTTTCTTTTAAATTCTTTGGATGATAAGGAAAGGATATTTGAACCCGAAATTAAACATTATAAGCAGTATATTATTTCTAATATTACTTCATTGGTAGCTCTGAAAGAAGATTTATCAATCAAAAGACAAATTAGTATATTGCAGAATATTGCTGGATATTTTGTAAATAGTAAACTTTTTTTGTGCAAAAATGAAGAAGACAGACTCTATAATAGTGATTTATACAGTGTTAAGGACGTTTTGGCAATTGAGGTATTGTATTGGTTAGATCTGTATCAAAAAAACAGTCAGTAATTCTTTTTAATTAATATCAAATGTTGTGTCATTTACTCCCTCGTTGGTGTAATCAATAAAGACTAATTAAACTATTAAAATTCACATCACATTTTCTGCAACGAAGTCCCATTTTGATAAATAAATTCTTAACTACTATCAAAATGATACGATAATAATAAATATTAATCTATTTATTAGGTATTTAATATCATAATAATACATAAATTTAGTATTATTATGATACGGCACAATAATTGTTTTGATAGTCAACTAAGTTAATTTATATAATTACTAAGTAATCTTTTCTATAAGTTTAGATAATTTGTTTATTTCGTCCATTTGGGGCTTATGTGGCGAAGCTGAATTTAAAGTCAATAATTGAATAACGAACAATTAATAGTTCTTAACAAAAGAATTAAATATTTATAATATCTTTTTGCGCTATGTTTCATTTTTTCCTCAGCTAGTTGCAGGACCAATTGAAAGATCAACTAGTTTAATGCCTCAATTTTTTGAAAAACATGAATTTGATGATCAACAGAGTTAGTGATGGATTAAAATTAATGTTATGGGGATTTTTTAAGAAAGTAGTAATTGCAGATAGGTTAGCAATTCTAGTAAATCAAGTTTATAATAATGCAGAAAATTATGAAGGCGCACCATTGTTATTGGCAACGTACTTTTTTGCATTTCAAATTTATTGTGATTTTTCCGGATATTCTGATATAGCCATTGGAGCTGCTCAAGTAATGGGTTTTAAACTGATGGATAATTTTAATAGACCTTATTATTCAAAAAGTATTTCTGAATTTTGGAAACGATGGCATATATCTCTATCAACATGGTTTAGAGATTATTTATACATTCCTCTCGGTGGAAACAGAACAGCAAAATGGCGATGGTACGCAAATTTATTTTTCACATTTTTAATAAGTGGTCTATGGCATGGAGCAAACTGGACATTTGTAATTGGGGTGCTATCCATGGTTTTTATTTAATTTTTGCAATATGGACGAAAAATTTTGTAACGAAAATTTATAATTTTCTTCACCTTAAAAAAGGATCTAGAACAAGAAAGTTTGTGGATGTTTTTATAACTTTTCACTTGGTTCTGTTTGCATGGGTATTTTTTAGAGCAAATTCTTTTAATGATGCTATCTATATTTTAACTCATATTTTCCCTCTTAATTTAGGTGACTTTATTTCAGCATTAAATTCTACTGGCGCTACTGCAAGCTATGCTGGGCTTAACAAGGAGAGGTATTAATATTAGCATTTCTTTCAATTGGATTTATGGAATTTATCCATTTAATTCAACGACATAGAAAAATGAGAAGATTTTTAGTCTGATAAACCTTTACTTCTGCGATGGTCAATTTATTATGCTTTAATAATTGCAATAATTTCTTTTGGTGAATTTAGTCTGCAAGAATTTATTTATTTTCAATTTTAGGGTTTATATGAAAATCAAATAATTTTTTCCCTTTCATAAAAAAAATTTCACTTTTTATTTTAGGATTTTTTGTCACAATTTTTGTATTGCAATTAACTATAAATTACTCAACCAAAATTATTACGGTTGGAGAATATGGGGTATTGAACAAAATAAATGAAGGAAAAATCAATGCCAAAATTCTAATTAGTGGATCTTCAAGAGCCCTTAAGGGCATTAATCCAAAAATCATTGAAAAAGGAACAAATGCTTCTTGTTATAATATTGCTTCCGATGGCTCCGATCTAGGAGTTCAATTTTCAAAATTAAAATGGTATTTGAGTCAATAATAGAAAGCCAAAAATCTTACTCCAAGATATTTCACAATTTGGAGGTGGAATATCTGAAAATATTTATGAACCATTTAAATATTTACCATATTTATCAGACGATTCTTTATATCAAGAATTACTAAAAGTTGATCAGTGATTTGTGGTATCATAAATACCTTTTTCCAACTAAATTGGTGTAGTTTATGAGTTTTTCAAAGTTTTTGGTTACAGGTGGGGCAGGTTTTATTGGTTCAAATATAACTCGTAAGTTATTAGAGTTGGGTCATGCTGTCAAGATTATTGACAATTTTGCTACAGGTAAAAGGAGTAATATTGATGATATTAAAGATAATATTGAATTGATTGAAGGAGATATAAGAAGTTATCATACAATAATGAAAGCAGTTGAAGGGGTTGATTATATTTTGCACCAGGCTGCATTACCATCTGTTCCAAGATCAATAAATGACCCCATTACTTCTAATGAGGTAAATGTTCTGGGGACTTTAAATATTTTAGAAGCTGCTAAAGAGAGAAATGTAAAAAGGCTGATCTTTGCAAGCTCTTCTTCGGTATACGGAGATAACCCTAAATTACCCAAAATCGAAGATATGATGATAAATCCTCTTTCTCCATATGCAGTTTCAAAATTGGCCGCAGAAAAGTATTGCAGAGTTTTTTCAAAAATTTATGGGTTTGAAACCGTTGCACTAAGATATTTTAATGTTTTTGGCCCAAATCAAGACCCTTCTTCTCAATATTCTGCTGTAATTCCTAAATTTATCACAGCTATAAAAAATGGAAAGAGACCTTTAATATATGGTGATGGGTTACAATCCAGAGATTTCACTTACATTGATAATGTTGTTGATGCTAACATTAAAGCTGCCTTTGCAGATTGTGAATCTGGTTTATCAATGAATTGTGCCTGTGGTGAACAAATAATTTTAAAAGATGTTGCTTTGAACATTAGTAGTTATCTATCAAAAAATATTGAACCTGAATATCATACAAACAGAACAGGGGATATAAAGCATTCCCTCGCTGATATTTCACTGGCAAAAGAGAAAATCGGATATACCCCAATTGTTAACTTTAATGAAGGATTGAAAAGAACAATAGATTTTTTTGTTAATAAATAATGAATTAACTCCCTGATCCTGAAAGTCTATAAATATTATACAAATATGGAAATGAAAAGAATATTAGTAACTGGAGCAGCAGGTTTTATTGGGTACCATTTGTCAAAAAAGTTATGTGAAAATAATTTTAATGTAATTGGTATTGATAATCTTAATGAATATTATAATGTTAATCTGAAAAATGCAAGATTAGAAATATTGAACGGATATAAGGATTTCCAATTTCTCAAAATCAATTTGACAGAGAAAGAAAAATTATTTGAATTATTTGAAGAGAATAATTTTGAATATGTTGTGAATTTAGCAGCTCAAGCTGGGGTAAGATATTCAATCGAAAACCCTTTTGCATATATTGATAGCAATATAAATGGTTTTATGAATGTTTTAGAGTCATGCAGAAGATACCCTATCAAACATTTAGTGTATGCATCCTCTAGTTCAGTTTATGGTGCAAATGTTAGTCAGCCATTTTCAGAAAATGACAATGTTGATCATCCAGTTTCATTATATGCTGCAACAAAGAAAAGTAACGAACTCATGGCCCATACCTACTCAAACCTTTATAATATTCCAACAACAGGATTAAGATTTTTTACAGTTTACGGTCCTTTTGGAAGACCTGATATGGCGTATTTTTCGTTTACTAAAAATATTTTTGAGGGGAAAATCAATTGACGTATTTAATAATGGAAATTTGGAAAGAGATTTCACTTATATTGATGATATAATAGATGGTATTGTAAATTTATTAGAACATTCACCTCTAGCAGATCCCAAGTGGGATAGATTAAAAGCAGACCCTTCTACAAGTTTTGCTCCATTTAGAATTTTTAATATTGGAAATAACAAACCTGTTAAACTTATGGATTTTATTCAAATACTTGAAAAAAATATAGGAAAAAAAGCAAACATAAATTTTTTGCCTATGCAGCCAGGAGATGTATATAGTACATTTGCAGATATTTCTTATTTAAATAATTTTATTGGTTTTATGCCCAAAACATCAATAGAAAAAGGATTGTATGAATTTGTAAATTGGTATAGAGGTCACTATAATTTATAGTATTGTAATATTGTTTTAGTTTAACAACTTTGAGCAAATAATTTTTTCCAGGAATTTAAATATGATTATTAATAATGCTAGTAAGAGGATTTTGTTTTCCTATATGCTAGGGAAGGATGCTGGAGGCTCAGATACATGCTTATACCTACTTTTAAAAAATCTAGATCAAACGAAATATGACCCATATTTACTTTACAGAGATAGTAGTTCTTTAGTCGAAGATTTAAGAGTTAAAGGGATTAAGCTAATTGAAATTCCGCATAAGATTAAGGCCAAATTACATTTAAAATTGATTAAAAATTCTGAAGAAATAAATCAGTCAATTCCAAAAGTTAGTCCATTAAAATTGTTTTTAAAAAGAACAGGATATTTTGGTTTGCTATTAAGCAATCTTAAAAATACAATAAAAAATCTACCTGAAATCTTCACGTATATTTCAATTATTACTAAGAACAAAATTGATATCGTTCATACAAACCACTATCTAGCTGGTGATCGTTCTATGTTAATTGCTGCAATTATATTAAGAAAAAAAGTTGTAAGCCATAATAGAGGATTATATAAGCCTGACGTAGTTGATAGGTTCATATCAAAGTATGTTGACCAAATTGTTAATATGTCAAATTTCTCAAAGAGTGTTTACGTTGAAAATGGAGTTGGAGAGGAAAAATGTAAAACAATTTATGATGGTATCGATACTGAAAAATTTAAATCATTAAAGAATGAAAATGATAAAATGATAGTCGGTTGTATTGGTAGAATTGAAAAATGGAAAGGTCAACAAGTATTAGTTGATGCTGCAGAAATAATAGTAAAAATATATCCTGATATAAAATTTTTACTAATAGGAACTGGAGACAATGAAATCGAAATAAAAAATAAAGTTAAAGCAAAAAATCTTGAGAAATATTTTGAATTTACTGGTCACATAACAAATGTTATTGATCACATTGAAAGATGTACTATAATAGCTCATACTTCAATTGTCCCAGAACCATTTGGAATGGTAATTATTGAAGCGATGTCACTTGAAAAGATAGTTATAGCAACAAATTTTGGTGGTCCTGTAGAAATTATTGATAATGGAAGTGATGGATTTTTAATTCCACATGAAAATCCCCAAAGGCTAGCTGAGATTATAATAAATCTTACTAAAGATCTTGATTTGCAAGAGCAAATTAGAAAAAATGCTAGAGAAAAAATTTTAACAAAATTTGATGTTAAACTTTATGCTAAACAAATAGAAAAATTATATCAAGAATTAACAACTTAGAAACTTTTTTTAGTGATTAATTATAATTTTTAGTTATACAAAATGAAGATACTATATTTTAGTTTAGAAATGCCCGCACTACTTAAAGATTCTAGAGAATTTGTGGGTGGGGCTGCAGTTCAATGGAAATCTTGGATGCACGGGTTTTTAGCTGCTGGGCACCAATTTGGAATACTAACTTGGGAGGGCGCAAATAGTTATATTAATAAAGATTTAAATATTGAAATAGTTGAATCTTTTGATCCAAAAGCTGGGATTAAGAATATAAGGTTATTTTACCCTCAAATGTATCAACTTTTCAAAGCTGTAAAAAAGCATAACCCGGATTGTTTAATTCAGAGTTCAGCTACTGCATATACAGGTATACTAATGATTATTTCAAAGATCTTGGGTATTCCATTTATCCATAGATTAGCTTCAGATGTTCATGTTGATGAAAGATTAACTACTCTCATTAATAAAAAGGAAATCTTTTTATATAAATTGGGAGTTAAATATGCTGATTATATTTTTACGCAAAATAGTTATCAATCAAAAAAACTAATTCAGAAATATCCCGAAAAAAACATTAAAATTTTACATAATCCATATGAAGTAACCGAAAAAATTAGAATTTCGCC
Organism: uncultured Ignavibacteriales bacterium; assembly: GCA_963704835.1. Classification (GTDB taxonomy): domain Bacteria; phylum Bacteroidota; class Ignavibacteria; order Ignavibacteriales; family Melioribacteraceae. The sequence goes on from CAVPHW010000014.1 coordinate 73,896, forward strand.
AAAGGCAGAAAGAACTTACATTGCTTGGATTGGCAATTTTAGACTCATTAAAAATTTACCTGCACTATTCACTGTTGCCCTTTCAATGCCAAAACATAATTTTAAAATTGCAGGAGTTGAGTCTATTGCTGATGACCAAACGAGAGAAGCAGTCAACGGATTAAAACGATTGAACAATGTTGAATTTGTTGGTTATTTAACAAGACTTGAAATAAAACCATTTTTGGCAAAGTCAATTGCCCTAATAAACACATCATTTACCGAAGGATTTTCAAACACTTTTCTTGAAGCATGGTCATGTGGAACTCCAGTAGTAAGTACTATTCATGTCAACCCAGATGAAATAATTACAAAAAATAACCTGGGAAGAATATCGGATTCATACGAAAATCTTTCATATGAGATAATGCAAATAATTGAAATGAGTGAAACAGATTATAACTTACAAGCAATAAATTGTTATGAATATGTAATTAATAACCATGATCCTAAAACACTTGCAGAAAAATTTGTTTTTTTTCTGAACACTAATTCTTAATCGAACAAAGTAACAAGTCTCTCACATACTATTATTTATAATTACAAAATAGACTATGGAAATAATTTTTGTTTTACTTTTTTTACTAATCTTAGTATTTGGAGGGTTCTTATTGTTAGAGCATCCATATTATTTAGTATCTATTTTTATTTTTCTTCATCTTTATGATTTTAACATAGAATTACCAATTCCTCTTGATGTTCGTGGACTACTGTCATTGTCATTGTTCTTAAGATTAATTGTATTTGATAAATCAAATTTAAGTGTAATACGAGAATCATTAACAAATAAGTTTTTTGTAATGATAATATTTATTAGCCTCTATTCTTCTTTTGTCGACTATTTTAGCGGTATTAGCTTACTAAAGTTATTAAGACTGAATATTTTAAATTTAGTTGCTTTGATGCTTGGGTTTATAACAGTTTACAATGGACATGGAAAAAAGATAATAGTATTGGCTATTGTTATGGCTGGGTTGTTCAGTACAGGGGACTTAATTTTTTCATATTTTGTCAAAGGGGGGCTTTTAATTAAACGAGTTATTGATATCATAGTGGGTACTCTCCATCAAATAATGAATCACAATTTTTTTGGAGCGATTTGTGGTCACGCTTTACTTATCTCATTTTTACTTCTTATTACAAAAAAGACGAATAAACTTATTGCATTTATTCTTATTGCAATTTTCACTCTCGGCATAGTAATTTCTACGTCTAGAATGACATTTTTAGCGGTCATAGCTACAATAGGTGTAATTCTATTAACTCAAAAGACCTTACAGTTGAACATTAAAAAAATATTCGTTTCCTTTTTGGTTGGGGTAGTATTGTTAAGTATTGTAAGCCTATTCTATTCTTATATATTATCTTCAATGAATCTTAAATCAGAATTTGCGAATGAGCTTGAATTTAGATTAATTGATGAACCATTAAGTTTTTTTAATGATGAGAAACAAAATTATGGTTGGGATGATAATAGGGTTCAGGGAACTATGCGCTGGAGGTATTATAAAATTTTAAGAGATATTGATGTTTTCTTCAAACAAAACACTACAAAAATTCTTTTTGGTTTTGGAACTGATGGGTATAAAAATATTGGGCAAGTTCAATATAGAGGAAATGAAGCCTACCAATATTCAGCGCATAATTTTTATATAAATACTATAGCGGAAAATGGTGTCGTTGGTCTTTCATTTATTCTATTGTTTATTTTTCTATTAGCTAAAAATGGAGTTCAAATAGTAATAAATGGTCAAATTCAATTCTCAGTGGTTTATTTACTAATCTATATGCTAATTTATTCTGTTGGAGGTGATTCCAATCTAACTGGTAAGTTTGCTTATTTGCTTTACGGCAGTATAATTGGAGAAATTATTTATTCAAAATTTGAAAGTATAGAATTCCCGAAAAATATTATGAAGATACAACAACTTCACCCAATTTCTGATGATAGCTATATCAATCATTCAATTGAAAAATCACTAATTGATCCCAAATCTTTCCAACAATTTTATTACTCAATATGAATGAACATTATCTGGCTTACTCCTGAATTCCCAAGTGGTAAGGATAATATAAAGGGGATTTATATTTATAGAACAGTACGGGAACTTGCAAAGTTTTACAATGTAACCGTTATTTGTCTTTATCCATCTGCCCCCCCAATTCTTGAGATGTTAAAATATTGGAAGGATCGTAAAAAAATATATTCTGACTGGAAATTGAATTACGGCAATAATGAAACAATTATTGGGGAGCAATGAGAACCTAAAAATTAAATATTTGCGTTATTACCGATTACCTCGCAGTACTTTTCATCATATTGAGGGATGGTTTGCTTATTTACAAGCCCGTAAATATTTTATCAAAAAATGTCACTTCAAATACAATTGTTCATGCAAATTGGATTTTCCCAGCGGGAACAATGGCACGTATTATCTCTAAAAAATATAAAATACCTTTTATAATTTCACTCATGGGAAGCGACGTAAACAGATTATTAAAAGGAACTTCATCATGGAAATCAGCCAGAACATTGTTATTAAAAGCTAATAGAGTTACTGCAGTAACTGATGATCTTTTTAAAAAATGTGCTTCATTAAATATAAATATTGAACAAGCAAAGAAAACTTTGATTGATAATATATATGACACTCGTAATTTTATTATTAAAGATCGTAAGCATGTAAAAAATTTACTTGGTTTAGAAGATAGAGATAAAATTCTATTTTTTGCAGGAGGGTTAATTCCTGTGAAAAATGTTAATGTGCTTATTGAAGCTTTTAGTCATGTTGTTAAGACCAATTACAATTTAAGTTTATTCATTGCTGGTTCAGGAAGTGAGGAGGGAAATCTAAAAAGATTAGTTCTTGAAAACAATATTCGGGAGAATGTTAAATTTCTTGGTCCCTTAGTAAGTGAAGATTTAATCAATTACTATAATGCTGCTGATTTGTTTTGCTTGCCAAGTAAAAGTGAGGGATTGCCCAATGTTATTGTTGAGGCACTTTTTTGTGGTACTCCTGTTGTTGCTTCTAGTGTTGGTGGTATTCCAACAATAATAAAACCTGGTGAGAATGGTTTTTTGGTTGAACCAAATTCAGTATACGAACTTGCAGATAAAATCAATGAAGGTCTTTGTATAAATTGGGATCGCAATAAAATCAGAGATAGTATCTCTCAGTTTGCTCCAGATAATGTATTAACAAAGTATAAACTTTTATATAACAGCCTTATGGATCAAAATCCGAATGAGTAATAGACAAAATATTCTAATGATTCTTGATAACGCATTTAATCCTGATCTAAGAGTTCAGAAGGAAATTAATTCATTAATCAAGTTGGGGTTCTCAATTAATATGATTTGTTGGGATCAGGAAGGTAAATTACCATCAAAAGAGCAAAAACCTTTCTTTGAAATTAATAGAATAAAAATTATTGCAAAGAAGCAGCAAGGATTAAGAAAAATTATCGATTTAATTAAATTTTCGCGAATGGTATTAAAAGCCGTAAAATCAAGTAGTGGAAAACATGATTATATCTATATCCATGATTTTTTAATGTTACCGCTAGGAGTTTACTTAAAATTTGCTCTTAGAAAGTCTTTAATATATGATGCTCATGAAATATATCATTTAATGGAATGGGAAAAATATCCATCATCTATAAGGAAAATGATTTTTTTCACAGAAAGAGTATTGTTAAAATTTGTGGATGAATTAATTGTTGTAAATCAAAAGAGAAAAGATTTTTATTTACAATATTACCACAAGAAAGAAATTAGGATAATTGGGAATTGGTATGACCCTTACGAAGGAGAATCAATTAGTCTGAGAAAAGAATATTCAATTCCTGATGAAGATGTTTTGTTAAGTTATTTTGGAGTTATTAATTTTGATGAAAGGCCTATTGATAAAATAATTAATTCTATTAAGGACAATAAAAACGTTCATTTCTTTATTGCAGGAGTTGGTAAACACGAAAAAATAATTGCCGAAATGGCTGCAAAAAACAATCGAATACACTACCTTGGATGGCAAAAGGAAATAAGAAAATATTTGATTGATATAGATTTTATTATTTACTACTTAAATGATAAAAGAAAGTATTTTGAATATACTGCCCCCAACACTTTGTATTTAGCACTTACGCATAAAATTCCACTTATCACAAACGTACCTGGCGAATCTGAAGAATTGATTAATGATTATAACATTGGTTACTTTATTAATGACATTCAGGAATCTTGGGAAAATATTTGACCTTACTACTAAGTCTACTTCATATTTGGCCAAAAAAGAGGGTATTGCAAAAATAAGTACAAGCTTTGACTGGTCTGAGAATGAAAAGATATACGTAATGATTTTTGATTCTTTGCAACATAGATAAATATTTTGTGTAAATTTCAATTAAGTTTTGAGTCTATTAATTAAAGGAAAAGTTTCTTATACTCTGGAAGTATGAAAATCAAAAATGTTTGTATTATATCGAAGTTCCTCTATGAAAACGACACTCGTTTGCAACAGCAAGTTGCCATTTTGGCAGAGGAAGGTTTTTCTGTAGATGTGATATGCCAGCTCGAAGAGAAAAAAAGCATTAATGTTAATGCAAAAGTTAACATCTATGGGGTGTCAATTCCGGGTGATAAAGATACGATAACCGAGTACATTTTTAATATGCTTAAATTTGGTCTTCCTGCTTTTTTTAAGCTTCAAAAGTTAAGTTTTACTAGAAAGTATGATCTTATAATTGTTCACACATTACCTGAACTTCTAGTATTTACAACGATAATTCAAAAACTATTTGGGTCCAAGATAATCTTGGACATCAGGGATACTTCAGTCGAACTTTTCGATTCTAAGTGGAGTAATGGGAACAGAAATCTACTTAGAAAAGTAGTTACTATTTTTGCAAATCTATCATGCAAATATGCTGATAAACTTTTGGTAGCAAGTCCAGGTTTTAAGGATAAACTTCTTGATAGAAACGTTCCAGCAAAAAAAATCATTATAGTTTTTAATTCTGCAGATTCCAAAATATTTAAATTTGACAAAAATAGAAATTTTGAAAAGATAGATTCAAATTTAAAATTAATATATCATGGATCAATTGCCGAAAGATTTGGACTCGACGTCGCCCTAGAAGCAGTTTATTATGTTAACAAGAAAATACCTGATACCAAATTAAATATTTATGGTTTTTATGATAAACTATTTAGGACTAAATTGGAAAAAATGGTTGAAAAATTTGATTTAAATAATAATGTATTTTTTAATCAAAGAGAAAGTTTAGAAAGCATTTATCATAGAATAAAAGATGCGCATATTGGTATTGTTCCTTATAAAAATGACTTTTTTATGCAACTTGCTTTTTCAACAAAATTATTTGAGTACGTTTCTTCAGGAATACCTGTTGTTACATCAAGACTTAAACCTGCTGAATCTGTTTTTACAGAAGATAGTATATTTTTTGTAAAATCAAGAGACTCACAAGAGTTGGCAGATAAGATTGTTGAAATTTGTAATAATCCTGAAGTCCGACAAGCTCAAGTAAATAAAGGATTTGAAAAGTATTCTAAAATTTCTGATTCTATTATGAAAGAACGTTTTATAAATGTTGTTAAAGAAATGATCGTTTAAATACATCATTCACATTAATTTCTTGCCCCAACTAAAGTATCAGTTTAAATTCCTTCAAAAATTAATAGATCAAACAATAATAATGAATAAACGTAAGAACCTTATACTAATAGACGCTCACATCCATTTTCATGATTGCTACGATAAAAATGTGTTCTTTAATTCAGCAAAGTATAATTTCGAAAACATCGCAAAAAGTAAGAATTGTAAAAATTTTCAATCAGTTCTTTGTTTTACTGAATCATATGGTGACGATGCGTTTATTAAATTATCTGAAAATGCTAAAAAGAACGAGAAAGTTGGTTTATGGAAAGCTTCATTAACTGAAAATGAGAATACAATAAAACTATCTGATGTAACCGGATTCAATTTGTTTATTGTTGCTGGCAAACAGATTGTTACTTTAGAAAAACTTGAAGTTTTAGCCCTCGGATTAATGGAAGAATATAAAGATGGAAAACCGATTAAAGATGTATTGAAAGATATTGCTGAATTTAACGTACTTTCGGTAATTCCTTGGGGAGTTGGAAAATGGTTTTCTTCTAGAAAACAAATTGTTGAAAATTTAGTTTTGCAAAATAATACATATCCTATTTATTTGGGAGATAATGGAAATAGACCATTTTTTTGGAGTAAACCAAATTTATTTAAAATTGCTGAGGAAAAAGGAATTTACAATTTACCAGGAAGTGATCCATTACCATTTAAAAAAGAAGTTAATAAACCCGGAAGTTTTGGATTTATAATTGATGAAATTTTAAATGAGGATAATCCATTCGATAGTATTTACAACATTATTACCACTTCAAATAAACAATTTGAAACATTTGGTAAATTAGAAAGCCCGTTGAATTTTCTTAAGAATCAAGTCTCAATGCAGATAGTTAAACGAAATAGATAATAAAACAAATTAATTAAATGAAAACACTTGTAGTAGCACCACAGCCATTTTTTTCACCAAGAGGAACTCCTTTTAGTGTTTATTACAGATCTTTAATTAGCTCTGAGTTAGGAGTTAAAATGGATTTTCTTACTTATGGCGAAGGTCAAGATGTTGATATACCAAATCTTAATATTATAAGAATTCCAAGATTTAAAATGTTTGGTAATGTTGTTCTTGGGACCATCACCATTAAAATTATTTTTAGATGTTTTTATTATTATAAAAATGATTTGGTTACTTAGCAACTAGAAAATATGATGTTGTTCATGCTCATGAAGAAGCTGTTTTCTTTGCATGGTTCTTAAAACCAATTTTTAGATACAAACTTATATATGATATGCATTCAAGTTTACCTCAGCAGATTAACCAATTTTAAGTTTACTACATCTAAAACTTTAATTGGACTTTTTAAATATTTAGAAGATAGATGTTTGCATAGTGCCGAAGCAGTAATTACAATTTGTCCAGATCTTAAGAGATTATGTTGATTCAATTATAACAAAGAAAGAAAAACACTTCTTAATTGAAAATTCAATTTTTGAGGAAGTTAAATTAAAAAACCCATCCAAAGTTAAAAATAATAAAAATGATGAATCATTTGACTTAAATGGTTTTGTTAAAGAAAATGAAGATCTATTAGTTTATGCTGGAACCCTAGAAAAATATCAAGGAATTGATATTCTTAGTAAAATCAATGAAAGAAGTAATAAGTAAAAGTGATAATGTTAAATTACTTATTGCTGGTGGAACAAAAGAACAAGTAATGGAATTTTCAAATTTAGCAAACTCCTTAGGTTTAAGTGAAAAAGTTAAATTTACAGGTAGAGTTCCTCAAAATATTGCAAAAGATTATACAAATAAAGCAGATATATTATTATCACCAAGAAGTGATGGTACTAACACTCCGCTAAAAATTTATGAACAGTTAGCATCTGGAAAACCATTGGTTGCAACTAAAATTTATTCACATACTCAAGTACTTACTGATGATGTTGCTTTTCTTAGTTGAACCAAATCCAGAAGATATGGCCAAGGGGATTTTAGCTGCAATTCAAGATAAACAAGGTGCTAAAGATAAAGTTACTAATGCAATTAAACTTTATGAAGATGTTTACTCAAGAAAAGTGTATAAAACAAAATTGAAAAAATTATTGGAATCATTATAGAATGTGTGGAATTGCTGGAGTTGTAAATTTTAATAATGCTTCACCAATTTCTCAAGGACTTCTTGAGAATATGGTTAATACCTTGTATCACCGTGGACCTGATGAAGCTGGAATGGCAATCCATGGTTCTGCTGCACTTGGTATGAGAAGACTTTCCATCATCGATTTAAGCGGCGGTAGTCAACCAATCTACAATGAAGATAAATCAATTTGGACAGTCTTTAATGGCGAGATTTATAATTTCCCAGATCTTAAAAAAGAGCTTGAAAGCAAAGGACATATATTTAAAACTAATTCTGATACTGAAGTTATAGTTCATGGTTATGAAGAATATGGAATGGATTTTCCTAAACATTTAAATGGAATGTTTGCGATTGCTTTGCATGATACTAGGAAAAATAAATTTATTCTTGTTCGTGATCATGTTGGAATTAAACCTGTCTTCTATTCCTTTACAAATAAAAGAATTGTTTTTGGATCTGAGATAAAAGCTCTTTTAGAAAGCAAATTAGTTGATAAAGAATTGAATATGGATGCACTTGGTGAATTTCTATCTTGGGAATATATACCTGGTGAATCTACATTATTGAAATCAGTTAATAAATTAGAAGCTGGTAAATTTATTGAAATTGATCTGGCTAAACCTCAATGTAACCCAAAGGAATATTGGGATATACCATTCTATAATGGAAGTGAATCAAATCTTTCTGAGGATGAATGGATTGAGAGAATAGATTGGCAAATTAGCAAATCAACCAAAATGCAGATGATAAGTGATGTGCCACTTGGTGCCTTTTTATCAGGTGGTGTTGATTCTTCTTTAATTGCAGCATCCATGGGAAATGCACAAACTTTTAGCATTGGTTTTGATGACCCAACCTATAACGAATTGAATTGGGCTCGAAAAGTTGCAGATCATCTTGGTGTTGATCATAAAGATGAAATTATTAAACCAGATGCACTAAATATGTTCGATCATTTAATGCAAGTATATGGATGATCCGATTGGGGATTTTTCAATTTTCCCAACTTATTTAGTTTCTAAACTTGCTCGTAAACATGTTACAGTAAGTTTAAGTGGTGATGGTGGAGATGAATTATTTGGAGGATATGAAACTTATTTAGCAAATCATAAAGCAAATCAATTTCAAAGAATTCCATCATTTATTCGAAAAGGAATGATTGAGCCAACAATTAATTCAATTAATCCAACTGCAAAGAAAAAAGGATTAGTAAATAAAGCTAAACGATTTGTTGAAGGTTTACAATATGAAGATGGCCTTTCTCATGCTAGGTGGAGATTGTTTGCAGGTGATGCTGTTAAACAAACAATGTTTACTCCAGATTCGCTAAACACAATTAATGTTTCTTCCGCAGATCATATACTAAAACTATTTGATAAAGCTGGAGATAGAGGTTCACTTAATAGAAGTTTATATGTTGATATGAAAAGTTATTTGGTTGATAATATTTTAACCAAGGTGGATAGAATGTCGATGGCGGTTTCACTTGAAGCAAGAGTTCCTTTTCTAGATCCAGATGTTGTGGATTTAGCATTTCAGGTTCCAGAAAGTTTAAAAACAGATGCAAACAATACAAAAATTATACTTAAAAAGGTTGCTGCAAAACATGTCCCCAAGGAATGTATTTATAGACCTAAAGAAGGTTTTTCCATACCAATTAAAAATTGGTTGAACAATGAATTCAAACCATTGATGGATGATATACTTTCTGACAAAAATATTAAGGCTGATGGAATCTTTGAGACTAAAATGATAAATAGGTTAAAAGAAGAACATAGATCCGGAAAAGAAAATCATAGTCATATTTTATGGGGCTTAATGGTATTTCATGACTGGAAGAAAAGATGGTTATAATCATTAAATATAGTATATAAAATGTCAAAAATAATCAGAGATATTAAAAAGGCAAAAAGCAATAGTTACGATCTAATAATTATTGGTGGTGGATTTTATGGTGTAATGATTGCATATGAAGCTTCTTGCAGAGGATTAAAAACACTTTTACTTGAAAAAAATGATTTTGGTTCAGCTACTAGTTTTAATAGTTTAAGAATTGTTCATGGTGGATTAAGATATTTGCAATCACTTGATCTGCATAGATTTAAAGAATCTGTGGGTGAACGTAAATGGTTTATGAAGAATTTCCCAAATTTAACTAATCCTATTTCTTGCTTGATGCCTTTATATAATAAGGGATTACAAAGAAATTCAATTATGTGGGCTGCGTTAAATCTTAATGATTTACTTTCCATTAAACGCAATAAATCGATTAAACCAGAAAATAATTTATTGAGTGGAAAAGTAATTTCTAAAAATAAAGTAAAAGAAATATTTCCCAAGTGTTGATACAAAAGAACTAAAAGGTGGAGCAATTTGGAGTGATGGTTCAATTGACGATTCTCAATTAGTTTTAATGGAAATCTTAAAAACTGCTGCTGATAATGGTTGTACACCGCTCAATTACATGGAAGTAAAAGATGTAATTACAGTTGATAGTCAAATTAAAGGTGTTATAGCAATTGATAATGAAGACGAATGAAGAAGTAAAGTTTAATTCTTCATTGGTTCTAAATTCAACTGGTCCATGGAGTAGAAATCTAGCTAAATCATTTCATAAAGAATTTGAAAATTTATTTAATTATTCAATTGCTTGGAATATTTTATTTGATAAAGATGCATTGTCAGATCATGCTTTAGCAATTACTCCACCAAAAGAAAATGCAAAGGCTTATTTTTTGCGTCCATGGAAAGGTAAATTATTTGCTGGAACAGTTCATGAATCTTGGGATAGTGTTTCAGATATACCAATCCCAACGGATGAATCAATTGATAATTTTATTGCTGACTTAAATTTGTCAATTCCAGATTTGAACTTGAGTAGAAAAAATATTGTCCAGATTTATTCAGGATTACTTCCTGCTAAAAAACAAGGGGATAACCAAATAGCTGTTCGTGAAGTTATTATTGATCATTCCGAGCATGAAGGTCCAAAAGGATTATTTAGTTTATCTGGTGTAAAATTAACAACATCAAGGCTTGTAGCAGAAAAAGTAATAAATAAAATATTTGACAAAGTAGAATTAAAGAAAAAAATAGAGATTGATTTTCCCTTCAGAACAAAAGAAGAGTATGGAATATTTGATTTTGATTGGGATAATAATAAAGACACAAATGGTTGGAAAGAAAGATTAAAATCTAAAATTGAAAATGAGTCTGTTGTTCACTTACAAGATTTACTTTTAAGAAGAACAACAATTGGAGATAATCCAGAAAATGCAATCAAGCAATCAGCAGAAATTTGCAAACTATTCGGATGGGATGAAATCAAAACTCAATCAGAAATTGAAGACCTTAAAGCTTACTATATCAAACGTGGTCTTGCAACTACACAAACAAACTAGAGATAAAATTTAATGAAAGCATTAGTTACTGGAGCAAATGGATTTACCGGGAGTTATATGGTAAGAAATTTGCTAAAAAATGGATATTCTGTTAGAGGATTAGTTAGAAAGACTAGCAATTTAGATTTAATAAACGATTTAGATATTGAATTAGTGTATGCTGATTTGGCAACAGATGAAATAACTAATGAAGTAATGGATGGAATTGATGTAGTTTATAATGTCGGTGCTGCTTTCAGAATCGAAGGTGTTGCAGAAAGTTATTTTTGGGATGTTAATGTAAAAGGGACAAAAAAACTTCTAGAAGCCGCAAAGAAAGCTGGAATTAAAAAGTTTATACATTGCAGTACAGTTGGGGTTCAAGGGGATATTAAAAATCCGCCAGCTAAAGAAACTCATCCCAATAATCCAGGTGATTATTATCAAGAATCAAAATTAGAAGGTGAACAGCTCGCTCTTGAATTTTTCAAAAAAGAAGGGCTAAAAGGAACAGTTGTTAGACCGGTTGGTATTTATGGCCCAGGAGATACACGGTTTTTAAAAATATTTAAATTTATTAACAACGGTAAATTTAGAATGATTGGCGATGGAAATGTTTTATATCATCTTACATTTGTTGAAGACCTTGTTGAAGGATTTAGATTAGCTGGAGAAAGTGAAAAAGCCAATAATGAAATTTTTACTATTGGCGGAAATGGCTATTTAACACTTCGAGAGTTAGTGGATAAGATTTCAAAAATATTAGATAAGCCAACATCTAATAAGTCAATACCTGTTTGGCCAGTTTGGATTGCAGGTGCATTATGCGAATTGGTTTGTAAACCTTTTGGCATCTCTCCTCCAATTTATAGGAGAAGAATTGATTTCTTTATTAAGGATAGAGCCTTTGATATTACAAAAGCAAAAACAATTTTAGGTTATAACCCAACTACAACATTGGAAGAAGGATTAGCAAAAACAGCTGCAATGGTATAAAGAGAAAAATTTAATTTAACTGGCTCATAAAATGAGTAACAAAGATTTTAAAATACAAGACTCAATTTCTGGACAAAAAAAAACCAAAATTCAACGTTATATGGATTTAGTAATTGGAAGTTCAAAAATAACAGATTTAATAAAATATGAATTAATTGTTCTCTTTTTTCTCCAGAATTCCTGGTGCTCTTAGGTGTTTTCTTAAGGGGAAAATTTTATCCAATGTTATTTAAAAAGGTTGGTAGAGGAGTTGTTTTTGGTGCAAATATAGTTTTAGGCATCCTCAAAAAATAGTTTTAGGTGATGGTGTTATAATTGATGATAATGTTTTACTTGATGCGAAAGGGATTGATAATAAAGGAATTACATTAAAAGATGAAGTTTTTATTGGACGTAACTACTATTCTAAGTTGTAAAGGCGGTGATATTTTTTTAGATGATAGAGTTAATATTGGGTTCAATTGTGAAATATTTTCATCTAATAGTGTTAAACTTGGAAAGGATATATTGGTTGCGGCTTATACCTATATTGTTGGCGGTGGTAATTATAAACTTGAAAATAAAGATATTCCTATCAACCAACAACCAGATTTTGAAGGAAAAGGAGGAGTAACTTTTGAAGATAATATTTGGGTTGGTTCTCATTGTGTAATTTTAGATGGTGTTAATGTTGGTAGTGGATCTGTTATAGCTGCCGGAGCTGTAGTAAGTAAAAATGTGCCACAAATGTCTATTGTTGGCGGAGTGCCTGCAAAAGTATTACAGAACCGTTGATAGTAGGTATTATTTAGAAAAGTGGAGGGGTAAATTTATATGCTAAAAAAGCCTTTAGCAGTTTTAGTTTTTCTTGGAGTTTTATTATTAGTCACAGGATTCTTAATTCCTGAATTAATGGTTAAATCTAATACAACAGGAAATTTGGATTGGAAACATATAAAAATACATTTGCTAAGCAACTATTTGATAATAATTGGTGCATCAATTGCAATATTATCGGTAGCAATAAGTAGATTAAAAATAGAGAACAGAAATAAACACTATTTATTTGGGCTATCTGCTCTTGGAATTATTTTAACCATTGCCGGAGTATTGTTTTCTCCATTATTTCTAATTGAAAATTACAGTTCTGCAAATTTCCTCAGTGATGATGGGAATAGCAGACTTTTATTTTTCCAGCTATTATCTATTTCGATTGGATGTTTGTTGATTATTGTACCAATACTTTTTTATTGCAAATATCATCTAGGTTCAGTAAAGCTACCATTTATTTTAGGTGTGTTTTCGGGCCTTTTGTTATATCTATTTTTATACAAACATATCTATATTGACACAAAATATCCTTCTAATATAATATTTAAAACGAATGAATATAGTAAAATCCTTGACCTCATGTTGGGACATGATATACTATTATCAGATTTTGAACCAAGATCAACCCTAAAAGTAAATCGTAGAAAAGTTGTTAAGGCGAAATACCCAGTTATTGAATTCAACGCTCATCTTAGTTCGGCATTTAGAACAGAATATGATGAAAAAGTATTAGCCCCAGAAAATTTATTAAAATCTATGGATTCAGTTGGTTTAAGAATAGTTATTAATACTGATGTTGAAGGAGGTGATTTAGAGAAAGTTCTTAATCGATATTCAAGAAAGTATCCAGATAGATTTATGAATTTATGGCCAACTGGTTTTGGCTCAGGGATAATGACTGATGAGAGAATTAGTGAGCTAGCCAGTGATTTAGAGAAAGCTATAAAAATGGGAGCAGTAGGGGAGGGAGAATTGTGGAAAAATCTTGGATTAAAAACTAAAGATGCATCCGGAAAAGTTTTGCCAGTTGATGACCCAAGGATTGATCCATTTTGGGCAAAGGCAGGGGAGCTTGGCATACCTGTTCTTTGGCATATGGGTGATCCTGCTGCAATGTTTCAGCCGATTGATAGATATAATGAGAGGTATCAAGAACTTAGGAGCTTTCCCGAGTGGAGTTATTACGGGCCCCAATTTCCTAGTAGGGAGACAATTATGAAGGGAAGGGAAAATGTGTTAAGTAAACATCCCAACACCAAAATTATTGGGTGCCATATGGGGTGGAATAGTGATGATCTAGCATACGCAGGGTATCTATTAGATACCTATCCAAACTACTACCTTGATTTGAGCACTACATTATCAGAGCTTGGAAGGCAACCATTTACTGCAAGAAAGTTTTTCATTAAATACCAAGACAGAATAGTCTTTGGTACAGATGGGGGTTCATTATATGGTGTTAAAGGGTGGACAGTTGAAAAATTTTATCAAGCTCATTGGGAATTTCTTGAAACCGAAAACGAATATATAGATTATCCAATGCAGGGCGCAATTAATCAAGGGAATTGGAAAATTTATGGTATTAATTTACCAGATTCTGTATTAGAAAAGATTTATTATAAGAATGCTGAGAAACTATTAAATATAAAAGTAAAGTTATAATCTAAGTTATTTTTTAATAGGGCTCACTATCAACACATATGATCAAAAAAGAATCAATTCTATTTAGTATAAAAATCATTGTCAGTATTTCATTGCTCACATTTTTGTTATGGAATGTGGATTGGAATACTGTTACTGAGAATTTTAGTAGTGCAAATGTTTACTTTATACTTTTTGCTTCTGTTCTTAATCTTATTGAACGTTTTGAATTAACCTATAAGTGGAATCTTTTATTAAAAGTTAGGAAAGTAAGCATAAAATTTGGAAGACTTTTCCTAATTAATTCCATTGGTACTTTTCTAGGATTGTTTCTTCCCTCAAGTGTTGGTACAGATGTAGTTCGAAGCTATTATTTAGTAAAAAATAACGATGAAAAATCTGTTAGTATTTCTTCTGTTTTTGTCGATAGAGTTTTGGGATTATTTGCATTGCTAATTCTTGGACTAGTTGCAGTATTTTTTGCAGATGATATTTTGGCAGAATATAATATCAAACTGTATGTCATTCTGCTGTGTTTTGCAACTGCATTTTCGTTTTTCCTTTTTCAAAAACAATGGGTAGTTATTTACTTAAAGAAAATGCAGAATTTTACTAAGTATAAAAAGTACTTAGAGTATGGAATCAAACTTCATAGTTCAATATTAGAGTACAAAAAATATCCTAAAACAATTTGGTTCTCCTTTTTTATTACCCTCCTTGTTCAAGTAACACGTGTGTTAACTTATTATTTTATTGCTCTAGCTTTTGGTATTGATGTATCCTTAGTTTATTACTTTTTGTTTGTCCCTTTGATTATGATCGTTATAATGCTTCCAATCTCCATTGGTGGGTTAGGGTTAAGAGAAGGCGCATTTGTTGCTTTTTTCACACTCACAGGAATGTCCGTTGAGGATGCAGTAATAATCTCATTTATTAACTCTTTTTTAGATATGCTTAACACTTTAATTCTTGGTGGTGGTGGGTATTTGTTTTATAAATCGCCCTCGAAAGAAATAACCGATTTGACAAATAAACCTAGTTTTTGAAATGAATAATGAACTAATCGAAGTCTATATTTTTAATTTTAATGGAAAAAATACAATTCTTTCTACAATTGAATCGTTATTTAAAAATGTCGGTATTGAAATCAAAGTTTCAATAATTGATGACCATTCCACCGATGAATCTATTGCAATGGTGAGGGAAGAATATCCCAATGTTGAAATTCACATACTACCATATAACACAAAAAAATTAAATATACTTAGAAATAAAGCCTTAAGCCTTGCTAAAAGTAAATTTGTATTTATAACTGATAATGACCTAAATTTTGATAAAAATTGCTTATCAGAGCTATTAAAAATTATGGAATCGGATGAAAAAATAGCTACTTGTACACCAAGACTTATGCATTGGGATCAACCAGATTTAGTTTATACTGCTGGCACAAAGGTTCATTTTATCGGTGCAGCAATATCAGAACAAAGAGATAAAATATATAATAGTGAATTTGATAAAATTGATACGAATAGCGGTGGTGGTATATGTCTAATAAGAAGAGAAGCTGCCTTAAAGGTTGGAGGATTTGATGAGCAATTTATGCTAGGGTGGGGTGATGATGGTGAGTTTTACCAAAGGTTATTAAGAGCTGGATACAATTGTTTATATATTCCTACTGCATATGCCTTACATGAAAATAAAATTGTAGATACAATTAGAAAATTTAGAGTAGTGGGACAGTCATACAATAGATGGCTTTTTATTTTTTCACACTATTCAATTCCTTTAATGATTTTACTCATTCCTGTTTTCATAGTATATGAAATTATGCAAGCTGCATTTGTCTTGTTAAAAGGTGTATTTTTCGAATATATGAAAGGAAATCTACTCGTATTTAGAGATTATAAAATATTCTTGGAGAAGAGGAAGGCCGTACAAAGTATTAAAATTATATCCGATAAAAAAGTTATGTATTCCGGGGAGCTTTATGTTGCACCGGCCTTGACCAAAAAATTTAAGTTTTTAAGAATAGCTATATCCGGATTATCCGCAGTTTTTAATTTGTATTGGTCAATTGTAAAAATAATAATTCCTTAACAATACTTATTTATGAAACACTCTATTCTAGATCAGCTCAAAATTGAACTCAGGTCTTTGTTTGCTGGTTATCCAAAATTTGTCTACTCTAAAAATAGTACATCAAGCTTAGATGGAATTCCAGTATTTGTTTATCATACAATTGAACCAGAATTGTTTGAAAGTCATTTAAATTATCTAAAAAAAAATGGATACAATACTTTATCAATTAATGATTTTTACGAAATTATCACTTCGCAAAAAGTAGCTAAAAACCCAAAACAAGTACTACTTACAATTGATGATGCTCGTTCGAGTGTCTGGCGTTTTGCATATCCACTCCTAAAAAAATATGAAATGAAAGCAACTGTTTTCATTATTCCAGGTGTTACAAAAGAAGGGGAAACAAAAAGAAAAACAATTGAGAATAGTTGGAATGGAGAATGTGAATTAAGTGAAATCGAGAGTCTTGACCCTGAAGATAATACATTGTGTAATTGGATAGAAAATATAACCATGTATAAATCAGGTGTTATTGATATTGAATCACATACTCTTTTCCACAAAGAAGTTTTTACTTCAAAAAAAATTGTAGATTTTATAACACCAGAAACTGATATGGTACCGTATAATTTTATAGGTGCGGCATATTTTGAAAATGAAGATTCAGGAAAAAAAGTTAACTTTTCTGAATATTTTGGATTGCCATTATTTGAATCGGCACCAATTATGTTTGCTGAACCTAGTTTTAAAGTAACAAATAAATTTGTTGAAAAGTGTAAAGTACTATATAAAAATAATTTACTACAAAATGGCTCTTGGAAAGAAGAAATAAAAAAGCTTGTTGAAAAAAACACAGAAAATTCTGATTATTTTGTTGATTTAGCTAATAGCAAAGAGAGAACTGAAAAAGATCTTGATTTTGCTAGAAAAGAAATTCAAAATCGATTGGGAAGCGAAGCCGGAAATCATCTTTGTTTACCGTGGACAAAGGGGAATGAGAATACAATTGAAATTTGTAAGGAATTGAGTATAAAAAGTGTTTTTTGGGGAGTTATAAAGAATAAAAAAATAAATAAACCGAACGATGACCCTTATTATATCACTCGGTTAAAGAATGATTTTATTCTAAGACTTCCGGGTAAAGGAAGGAAAAATCTTCTCTCAATTTATAAAGATAAGATAGCTAGAAGAATTTCTGGTGAAAAAGTTTATTAATAATTGTAGCAACGCATTTTGCGGGTTAAATAAGTTCTCAAACTATTTTACAAACAATATGAACCATTTTAGAATACTATCAGTATTAATTGTCTTATTGACTGTTACAGTCTCTTGCTCCAAGAGTACTGATTTAGGAGCGAAAAAGCAAATTTTAATAATTATAGAAAACAGATTATTAACACCACTCAACCCTTCTATAAATCAGTATAAAGAAGATCTTGAGAACGAAAGGTATATAGTAAAAATTCACAGTCGTTTTACTAGTTCAAATCTACCAATTGAAGTTAGAAGTCTAATTCAGAATGAATTTGGATTAAACAAGAATCTAATTGGTGCAGTATTTATTGGTAATATTGCAGCACCTTTGTTTAATGATAAAGAAAAGCAAGGTGATCCTTATTGGCATGATTATCTTGCCGATTTCTTTTACATGGATTTAGATGGAATATGGAAGGATAATGATAATAATGGTGTTTATGACGAACACTTAGATTCGGAAAATGAATTAATAAGCAAAATAAAAAGAAAGTTAGGTCTTTGCGATAATCGTACTCCAGAAATATGGGTGAGCAGAATTAGAGCGGATAAATTAGTTTCATTGGGGGAAGAAATTAACTTATTAAAAGGGTATTTTAATAAAAATCATGAATACCGTACTGGCAAGATGGAACTTCCTCCGAAAAGAGCCTTTTTAGTTTCTGCTGGAGTAAATTTGGAAAAATCTGATTGGGGTGCTTATCCTGAAAAACTCTATACTAAAATTGATAGTGAAATATTTCATGATACACTTGGAACTTCTTTAAGGAAGTTCTTAGGTTCAAAAGTAGGATATGAGTGGGGAGTGATAAATGTATTTTCCGGCCCAAGAATACATCATTTTAGTCACTTTAACAACGAAATAGATCCAAATTGGTGGAAGTCAATTGCTGGAAGGCAACAAATCGCAGATTATTCGGATAAGATTAATAATTCTAATGATGTTAGCTGGAGCGACATAAAACTTATTCAACCAAATGTTCTTTTTTATCATTTATTGACGTCGGAAGTTGGAAGACACGATTATGTTGATAATCTTGGTAGCACTTACATCTTCAGCGGTTCAGGACTTGTTGCAATTGCGGGTACACAACATAGTGGTTCGGTAGGTTCTAAAATTCTTTATGATAATTTAGTATTGAAGAAATCAATCGGAGAAGCGTGGAAAAAAGCATTGGATTGGTTAGTAGAAAACTCGGAGCAAAGAATCTCTATATTCTACTATCCAAATGAAGAAGAAAAGTTATTTGCTGGCAAAAGTAATTATAAGGCAGTACTTATAGGAGACGGCACATTAAAGTTACCTAAGAGATGATCATTTCATTTTTGTCAAATCAAATATCAATTTTTAAGAATTGAAATTAAGAACATTGCATAAAAACCAATATTTAAAATTTTTGCATTAAAAAAAAAATGAATATTTTTCTTGCATAGTTTTTTTAGATACTCATATTTACAATTGGATCATTGGAGAAAACATCTGTTGATAAACTCTGAAATATATTCAAAGAAGTATTTTTTATTATTATCATTTTTTTTAGTTTTTTTTGAAGTGCATAACTTCACTTATTCTCAGGATACAACTAAGAATCTTGACACAGCTGACGAAATTAGAATAAAAGATGACCCTTTTTTTACTGCTTTAGGTGAAGAGAATCTAGAAATAATATCTGAAACAGATCCATTACTAATACTTCCACTTGGGAATTCAATAACTTTTGGTAAGCGAACAAACGATACAAGACCGGATGAAGACAAAATAAGTTACCGTTATACCCTATACAATTTATTAAAAAAGGAGAATATTGATTTTAACTTTATCGGCAGTGAACATTCGGGAAGTAATTATTTGCCAAATGGATTTGATAGTAATGGTGGATTCCCTGGCATAAAAGATAATGAACTAGCAAATCTGTTAATAACGGGCAATAGAGTCCAACCTCCTTCCATTAATCTCCAGATAACTCCAGGTCCTTATTTAGAGACTTATCTGCCAGATATAATTTTACTTCATATCGGCACTAATGGAAATGATTTAGTTGGGGGAACAAGTGAGGCAGATATCGAGATTATTTTAAATGAGATAGACAGTATTGAGAGTAGCAGTAATAAAGAAATATATGTAATTTTATCGAGGATTATCGATAGAGTACCAAATGAAACTTACGTAAATCTATTTAATAATAATGTTGAGATAATGGCACTTGATAGAATAAACAACCCAGACAATCCATCATACCCTGATAAAATTATTATTGTGGATATGGAAGATGGGGCTAATCTGGATTACATTATCGACCTGATGGGAACTCAAGGCAATGGCATTATTGGAGATATGAATGATACTTTACATCCAAATGATAAAGGATATAATAAAATGGCTCAAGTTTGGTTTGATAGTATAAAGAGTATTTTCCCTAATCCAATAAATATTATTAAAAACCCAATAAGTACCGGTACTATAGTAGGTAATTCTGTGACGTTTTCGGTTGATGTAGAATCGAGTAAACCTTTGTTTTATCAATGGAAATTGAATGGAGAAAAGATTCCTGGGGCAACAGATTCTGTTTATTCAACTCCTTCTGTAATGATTAGTGATGATAGTGCCAGCTTTATTTGTGAGTTAAGCAGTGGGTTCTACGTGATAGAAAGTGATACTGCAACTCTTTTTGTTACAGATTCTACAAGCAGAGTTTCTGGAGGGTTGATTTCACTATTTGACTTTGAAGAGGGGAAGGGAGATTCGATTTTTAATAAAGTGAACAATTATTCAGAATTGGATTTAATTATAAATGATTCATCACAAGCGGAATGGATCCCTTTTGGATTAAAAGTGAATGGAAATCCGTCCATTTATTCAAAAAATTCAATTAAAAAATCAGTAAAACAAATTACTAAAAACAACGAACTGACATTGGAAGCATGGATTGAACCAGCTAATGATGTACAAATAGGACCTGCTCGAATAGTTACAATCTCTGAAAGTATATCAAATAGAAATATTACATTGGGTCAGGATGGAAACAAGTTTGAGGTTAGATTACGCACATCAGAAACTAGTAATAATGGAATTCCTTCCATATTCTCTTCATCTAGTTCTGCAGCAAATAAATTAACACATGTGGTCTACACTAGAAAGAATGACGGAGAAGTTAGGCTTTATATCAATGGACAGTTAAATATTAATTTTAATATTCCAGGATCTCTCTCGAATTGGGATTCAACCTATTATTTCGGTTTAGCTAGTGAGATATTGGGGAATAAATATTGGTTAGGGAAATATTATCTTGTAAGCCTATATGACAGGTGTCTAAATTATGATGAAATATTTCATAACTATAATTTTAAATTTAATGGTTATGATTTTCTTTTAGAAAGGCCAACTAATTTAACTGCGGAAATACAAAAATTAACAGATGTTGGTTTGAATTGGAGCGATAATTCTAATAAAGAAATGGGATTTGTAATAGAAAGACGTTCAAATAAACATGATTCTTTATTCACAATAATAGATAGTGTTGGAATTAATGAAACTAGTTTTATTGATACTACTAAAAAGTATGATTCTAGTTTGGTTTATAGAGTGAGAGCATTTAAAGACATTTATCTTTCTGATTATTCAAATGAAGTTATTATAAGCGAATTACCTGTAAGTGTGTATTCAGATGATTTGATAAAAAATGAATTTCAATTATATCAGAATTTCCCTAATCCCTTTAATCCCACAACACGATTTAAATATTCTATTGCTAAAAATAGTGAGATTCAACTCACAGTTTTTAATTCACTTGGAGAAACCGTGAGAACAATTTTAAGCAATAAGGTAAAACCTATTGGAGTCCATTCTGAGGTTTTTAATGCGCATGATTTAGCAACGGGTGTTTATTTTTATCGTTTAGTGGCGAAACCCACCGACGGCTCGGGAACTTATATAAAAATCAACAAAGCAATATTAATTAAATAGATTCTGCTAAGTTAGGTTTTTATACCTCCTTTATTCAGTTTAATTATTTGAACTTGTTTTTTAATAAATATTTCTCTTCTTTGTGAGAAATAAATTGCATTATTAATCTCCTAATAATTTACAGTGTTTGTAGTAACCTATAAAATAATTCAAAATTATTACGAAAATAAAACATTAAAATGCAGTTTTTAAAAGTATAATAGTTAGGCCTTATTGAAATATGATAGTAGAGAAATTTTATATATTCATTTGTTTTATAGTATTGTTAGGGACGAGTAATAATTATTTTCCTCAGGATGATTTACTTAAAAATAATTCAGCAAAACCGATCTTGATTTTACCCTTAGGAAATTCGATAACATTTGATAGTAGATCTAACGATACCAGAAATATTGGTGAGAAGGCAGGATATAGAGCTTCGTTGTTTAACTTGTTAAAAGAATCAGGATATAATTTCGATTTCATTGGGAGCGAACATTCAGGTGGTAGTTATCTTCCTGCTGGATTTGATGAAAATGGAGGATTTCCTGGAATCACCGATGATCAATTATTATATTTACTACATACTGGTCATCTGCTACAACTGGGTCAGAACGTAGATCGCCAAGTAACTGTCGGTCCATACCTTAATACGTATTCTCCTGATGTAATTCTTCTGCACATTGGTACAAACGAAAACGATAAACCCAATGGTACCAGTACAATTGAAGTTGAGGCAATTTTGAATCAGATTGATGCTTTTGAACTTAGTTCCGGTAAAGAAGTGACGGTTTTTCTTTCACGAATAATAAATAGAGTGCCAAATCAAACCTATGTGAATACCTTTAATAACAATGTAGAAATGATGGCTCTTGATAGAGTTAATAATCCACTAAATTCTGCGTATCCAGATAAAATAGTGATTGTTGATATGCAAGATTCAGCAAACATTAATTATACTATTTCTACTAATGATTTAGGTCCAGGAGATATGTATGATTGGGTGCACCCAAATTCAAAAGGTTATTCAAAAATGGCTCATCGTTGGTTTAATTCCCTAAAAACCATCTTGCCAAAGCCACCTGTAATTACAAAACAACCACAAAATCAATATACTATTGAAGGTTCCACTACTAATTTTTATATCGTAGTGGAAAGTGAAGAACTTTTATCTTTTCAATGGAGAAAAAATGGTTCAAATATTTTTGGAGCAAATAATTCTGTTTTAACTCTTAATAATATTAATCTAACTGATGATGGGTCAACCTTTTCTTGTAAAATAAGTAATGTTAATGGGACGGTATATAGTAACTCAGCCCAGTTATTCGTAAATAGTAATTTAACAAGAGTGCAAAAAGGGTTGCTGGCTGAATATGATTTTGAAGAAGCCGAAGGGACAATAATCCACAATAAAGTTGATGAAACTGGTGGACTTGATTTAGTTATACAATCACCTCAATCAACAAGTTGGATTACTAATGGAATAAGCATTTCAGATATATGCAATATTTCAACTTCATCATCAGTAACGGACTTAAATAATTCTATTATGACCACAAATGAGTTTTCTTTTGAAATATGGTTTAGTCCTAGTGAATTTCCTAATGCCGAATTAGGAAGAATAATTACTATTTCTGAAAGTAATGAAAAACGAAACTTTTCATTAGACCAAAATATAGATAGCCTTATTTTCAAAACTCGTACAAGTGAAACAGACCTTAATGGTATGCCAAAGATAAGTTTCCACGCTTCGATTTCGCAAAATAATCTGGAACATCTTTTAATATCAAGAAATAAAGATGGAACTGAAAAAATCTATCTAAACGGGGTTTTGAATGATGTAAAAACAAAGAATGGCGATCTTTCCAATTGGAATAATAATTACAAGCTTTCGATTGGCAATGAATTTGGGGTTAATAAATCATGGCTTGGTAATATTTATCTTTTTGCAATTTATAATAGAGAGCTTAATCTTGTTGAAGTTAATCATAATTTTAATATGGGAGAGGATGGGATAACAGATATTAGACATGATATTTTTCAACTTTCACATAGTCTTAAATTGTACCAAAACTACCCTAATCCTTTCAATCCCACTACTACTTTGAGTTTTGATTTACCTAAAGAATCAAAAGTTCTATTGAACGTTTATAATTTGATGGGGGAATTGGTTACGAACATTGTGGATGACAATTTGAGCATGGGGAGATACAATTATTATTTTGATGCTTCAGAATTATCCAGTGGGTTTTATATTTATTCAATTTCTACTATAGATATTGAAGGGAATAGATTTACTAGTTCAAAAAAAATGATATTAATGAAATAATTAAACTGATTTTTGCTGGGGCGAGAGTAGTTCTTGCCCATTTTTTAAGACAATAAATAAACCCCCATATAAATCAAATACACTCCAATTCCTACCAAAAACAATCCTAATGTTTTAATCAAACCATTTAGCCATTCAATTTTTAATTTTTCACGGTGCTTAAGTAGAAACTTTGAAAGGAAATAGAACCAAATAAAACTTCCAATTCCTACCATAAAAGCATAAGTTAAGCTTAAGAAAAATGTTGGTAGGGATTTTCTAGTTACAATGGCCGTATCTCCGTTAGGTAAAAAATTGTACTCCTCTAAACTTTTAAAGCTTTCCCCGGTGATTTCCTCCAGAGAAACAACATTATCATACATCATTATATCTAAGCCACCGGTATTTAATCCTATAGATGAAGCAAAAGATAATAGAAGGAAAGAAGAAGTAAACCATCCAAGGAACAAAGAAGGATTTGTAAAATTAAAAATTAGTCCAGATCTAAATCCTCCAGCTTTGTAAGAACCATTTTCTTGCTGCTCCGTGTCATTAAACTGTTCAAGAGTTAGCTTGGTTCTAAAAATTCTATAAGCAACAATTAAAAGAAAAACTGAACCAACTATTAAAATGATCGGAATTGCTTGCTGGTAATAGCTGTATAGAGAAGTAAGCCCAAAAACAGCGATAAAAACATATAAAATCTCTACTAACGAACCGCCGAACGCCAATCGTAAACAATATCTTAAATTTCCTTTAAGGGCATTTGATGTTATTAAAATACTAATAGGTCCTGCTATAGGTACTGAAAAAAAGAACCCTGCAAATAAACCCAACCCAACAATAACTAAAAAACTCTCGGTCATTTAAAAATTCATTATTCTATTATATGGAATTTTTAATTTAGCAAATGATACTATAATTACAAATAGTAAATTATTCGAAAGGAAATTGTGATTTTCTTTGATTGATGAACTGCAAAATATTATTTTTTTAATAAATATTTATGAGTCTCTATTTGTGATTGGATTAATGGAAGTAGCCCATCTTTTTTACGCTCATTTAGGTCGGACTTATCTATAAACCTAGCTTTAACATTATCTTTCAATTGTATGTCCATAAGGTTAATTATTTCTTTTTTTATCTCACTATTAAATATTGGGAAAACAACTTCAATCCTTCTGCTAAGATTACGTTTCATCCAATCAGCTGAGCCAGCATAAACTTTAGGATCACCATTATTATTGAAAATAAATATTCTTGAATGTTCTAAATACCTATCTATAATACTGATAACATTGATATTTTCACTCAATCCAGATATTCCTGGAATTAAACAACAAATACCTCTTATAATAAGATCAATTTTTACCCCTGCATTACTCGCATCATAGAGTTTCAAAATCATCTTCTCATCTTCTAAACTATTCATTTTTAGAAGAATTCTAGCCGTTTTTCCTTTCTTTGCCAATTTTATTTCATTATCAATAAGTCTAACAAACTCCTTACGTATATTAAATCTGGAAACTAGCAAATTATTAAACTCTACTTTTTCTTTATTTCCACATAGGTATTCAAAAACTGTTTTTACTTCTGTAGTTAATTTGGGGTCAGTAGTAAATATTCCTAAATCAGAATAAAGTTGAGCAGTTTTTTCATTAAAATTACCTGTTCCTAAATAGCAATAACTTTTCTCGGTATTCTTTTCAATTCTATTAACAAGCGCCAATTTTGAGTGAACTTTTAATCCAGGGAAGCTATATAAAATCTCAATCCCTTGCTGCTTCATTTCTTCAGCCCAAATTAAATTACTTTCTTCATCAAATCGAGCTTTAAGTTCAACAAAAACCATAACCTTTTTCTTTCTACGTACAGCTTTCACTAATGAGTTAATTATTTCAGAATCCTGGGCAACTCGATAAAGAGTAATAAAAATTGAAGTTACTGCCGGATCATCAGCGGCTTGATCTAAAAATTGGAGGACATAATTATAAGTATGATAAGGAAAATAAAGTATAAAGTCTTTATCCGTTACAGCGTTAAAAATGTTTGGATATTGATCTAATTCATTATGTCTTAGAACAGGAAGAGAAACATTATGAAGATTTAGATTCAATGGATTTGGGAAGGAGAAAAAATCACTAAAACTAAGGTATTTTCCTCTTGGAGCCAAATCATTTCTACCAATTTTGAATGACTCAGTTAAAAATTTTAAAAAATCATTCGGAATTTTGGGGTCGTATAAAAATCTAGATGGTGCTCCAATACTTCTTTTGAGTAAGCTTTTTTTAATTTTTTCGACAAGATTGCCGCTAAATTCATCTTCAATATAAAGTTCTGCGTCTCTTGTAAGCTTAATAGAATATGATTCAACAATCTTGTATCCTTGAAAAATGGAGCTAAGATGTAATCGAATAATATCATCTAAGAAAATGATATAAGCCTTATTATCCTCGCTAGGGAGCTCAATAAATCTTGGCAAATGATTACTTGGAATTTCAACAATAGCATATTTGTTTTGCGCCCTTTTTTTTACTGTATCATTTACTGAATTAATTAACTGTAGTTTAACGGCCAGATATAGTCTTTTATTTCTTAGGAAGGGAACAATTTTATTTTTTATTAATAAAATTGGCTGAATCTGAGGGACTATTCTTTCCTCAAAATATTTTTGAATAAAACGTTTTTGCTTTTGGGTGACCTTGGTATCATCGACTAAATAGATCTTGTGTTTTCTAAGTTCAGGAACAATCTGGTAATTAAAAATATTTGCAAGCTCAATTTGATGCTTGTTAACAACTTTTGAAATTTCATTTAATGTTTTGGCAGGGTCAAAGTGTAATTCTTGTTTTGTTTTTTTTCCAACAGCAGCGAGACTCCTTAAACCAGCAACTCTAACTCTAAAAAATTCATCAAGATTGGAAGAATAAATTGCTAAAAATTTAATTCTTTCATACAATGGAACGCTCACATCTTTGGCTTCTTGCAAAACACGATAATTAAAAGACAGCCAGCTTAAATCTCTATTTTTTAGGACAGGTTTTTTCATAACATTCCATCTAGATACTTTTTAGGATATTCAAATAAAATTATTTTACCAGTTTTCCCTTCAATTTCTTGCCAGGTTTTCAAGTCGAAATTAATTTGTACAAAACCACAAGTTGGTAAATTATCAATGTACTTATCTGATAAATAAGTTGACACATTGTGTAAAAGTTGGGTTATGACCAAAGAACATAACCGTATCTATTTCATCAGAAAGTGAATAAACAATTCTCATCAAATCAGAAACTACAGCGTGGTAAATTTTATCGTCTTGAATAATTTTCTCAGCATTCATAATTAAAACATTTTGCAATTATTTTTGCAGTTGAAATAGCCCGATTTGCAGGACTGGAAAAAATAATTTGAGGTTTGAGAGATTTTCTTGCTAAGTAAATCACCCATAAACGGGGCATCTCTTAATCCTCTATTATTTAATGGTCTATCAAAATCGGAAATATTTTGCTCCGACCAACTAGATTTTGCATGTCTATTTAAGTAAAGGGTTTTCAAATATTTAATTGTTTCTCTTTTCTTTTGAGTATAGTTTTTTTAATTTAATTAAATTCTCGGATTTTATTTTGTCAAAATTTTTAATAGCATAATCAGTAAAGAATCTGTGAACGGTCAAGAATTCAATATTTATTTTTAACCAATTTAAATAATTTATTTTCCTATTTTCCCTTGCTTCAATTTCACTTTTAAGTAATTCACTTCTGTTAATGAAGTTATCCGACCCAAGATAATTTAAATCAGCATCCTTAATAATTTCCTCTAATAAATTTTGAGGTGGATGATGTAGTTTAGTTGCAAGAATCAATTTACAAACCATATCAATTTTATTAATTGGGTAGGAGATTTTTGTTAAATACTCCTTCGCTATTTTAGCACTTCTCTCTTCGTGCCCCTCCCAAATAGTTATATGTCCGATATCGTGAAACCAAGCGGCAATCTTTAATACTTGAAGTTGACTTCTGCTAAGTTGGCATGCTTTACCAATCTCTGTAGCATATTTCACCACATTTTGTATATGATCCATATTATGATAAATGTGGTTAGATGGATTATACTTTTTATAATAGCTTTGTATATACTCAGCTATTTCTTTAACTTTCATTTTTTCTTCCTTTTGAAGAAGAATAATTATACGATTCTTAAAAAACTATTATCTTATATTTTATTGTTTAAAATATAAGTATATGCTTAAATAACTTCTTGTAAATTAAATATAATTATAAGTTAGCTCCAAAGCTCAATTAGAAGAAACAAGTGAATAAAGTATTTTTCAAAAAATCGTATAAAGTTTATAATCTCACATGAAAAGCAAACCTGATTATTGGTATAAACAATCTGCGGTAATTCCATATCGATCTGGCGTAAATGGATTAGAGATTTTGTTGATTTCTACACGGAAAGGTAAAAAGTGGACAATCCCAAAGGGGATCATTGAACAAGATTTAACAGAAATAGAATCTTGCTTAAAGGAAGCATTGGAAGAAGCAGGTGTATCTGGTATTCTATTGGAAAATAAAATTGGGAAATATTCTTATAAAAAATGGGGAGCTAAGTGTAGGGTAAGTGTTTATGGTCTTAGAGTTGACTTAATTCTTGATAATTGGGAAGAGGATTTTAGAGAAAGGAAATGGGTTGAAATTGATAAAATTCAAAAATATATTATGAAAAATGATTTGCTGGATATCATTATAAAAGTGAAAAAACATGTTCCCAAAAATTCTTAAATACTTTATCGGAATTATTTTTTTAATGGTACTCTTTTCTTGTGATTCTGTTGAGCCAAATTCTCTAAAAGATAACTCTACAATACTTGTTCAAAATTTGGTTGAAGATAATTGGCCGAACGATCTTTTTACTATTAATTCAGCTTATATAGATTCAAATGATTCGCTAGTTGCAAGTGTTAGCTATAGTGGTGGTTGTAAAGAACATATCATTGCGCTAATTATTTCAACCGGATTCGAGAAATCGCTTCCGGTTCAAACTAAAGCAATGATCTCACATGAAGGCAATGATGACATGTGTGAAGCTTACGTAACTAAAACATTAAAATTTAGCTTACTTCCTCTAAGAGATTATTATGTAAAAAGGTATGGTGGGAATGCATCAATAATAATACATTTGAATAACTACCAAACTCCAATTTTATTTTCCTTCTAAAAATAATAAAACCTGTATTTAGCTTTAAATTCTATAACCAAATCCAAACAGTAAATAAATACCATTCTGATTATAGTTACTATAGTGCTTAGAATGATTTTGCACCAGGCTATATCTTAAATCTGAAAAAATTTGATAATTTAAAAATGAATAGCAGACTTCCACACCACTTCCAAAGAATAAATTACTTCCATTGTCATATATTTTTTGCCACTCGTTTCCGTAATACATGTTATAAATCTGAGAGCTTAATAAAACACCACCATTTAATATAAAGTGAAATGAGAATTGGGATAGTCTAAAAAGTTCTTTCCTAAAGTTTGCTAAAAGAAGAACATTCTCATTAGACCAAGTCCATGAGTCAAAATCTAGAGAATTATTGTTTTTTATATTTGTACTCATTTTAGAATATTCTATACAAAGACCAGTTGCAATTGTGTTTGATAAACTTTGCCAATATTCAATCCCAACATTTAATGAATTGCTTACTTTTTGTTTATAACTCGGGGATGAATCAAAATAAATACTTTGCCATTTAAGTGGTGAGAATGTGATGTTTACAAAATGATAATCATCATCATCAAGAATCTCGGAAAACTTTGGGATCAAATTGCTTCTATACTTAGAAAATGTTAATAAATATTTATCAGGCTTCTCTTCAATGTCAATGTATTTATCCAATTCTTTTAGCGCGGTCACAACCAGTTTTTCGTTAGTAATTATTGAATCAATAACGCTATACATGATGTATTGATTGCCTGAAATTGAATTGAGCTTTAATGCTTGAGGAAAAACTTTAATAATGGTTGATTGAAATTGTTCTCCATTTTTAAGTAGTATTTTAGATTGCCCGAATGTTGATGTTTGGATAAGAATAGTAATAAAGAGTATGAAGAATTTCATAAAAATACTCGAAAATAAATGATACAGTAAACTAAAAACCTTCTAATAAAATGTTTCCATTTCTAGAGAATAAATCAATCATTGAATCACCATTACCAAGTTTCCCATTAATTTCTATGGCTGAATTGAATGTTAACGAAAAGTTAAGATTGCTATATTTTATAGATCCAGTAGCTGTTTTTAATTTAACTTCTGTTAAAGTGCTTGTGGGAATTTTTGCGGATATACTACCACTTTCAGTATAAATTTTACAACTACTGTTTGCTGGCAGAGCAAATGTAGCTGTAATGTTCCCCTCAACCGAATATAATTCAAGAGAGCCATTGTGATTAAAAACTGTAATTGGATGAGAAGTTGTATTTATTTTAATATCGGAATCAAGATAGCTCAAGTACACCCCATCATTTGGTGTTCTAACAATTACTTTTTTATTGAAAGGTATAGTTAAATTTAAGCTACCCTTATGAAAATAATTATTATTACTTGATGAAGAAACACTAATAAATAAACTATCACTTAATTGAGTATAGTCCAAATTCATTTTTTGGAATTCTTCATCGCCTATTTTGCTATCCGTAACTTTTACAGTTTTATCTAAAAGATAAGTGACATTGGATGAATCAGATGACCCCGTTACGTTAATAAAACCAATTGAGTTTGCAATGATAATTGTTCTAATATTTGGAGGTAAAGTAAAACTGCTGCTGAATCTATTACTAAATTCAAACAGTGGTTCTGGCTCAGAAGATGAATTATTACATCCGTATTGAAAGAATAACGAGGAAAGAACAACCACATTCAACAAGATTCTATTTTTAATTAACATTTTATATTGTTCCTTCCGAGCAGCAATTATCTTCAGCAACTTCAACCGTTACGGGGACAGACAATTTTTTCTCGGGCGGACTTAAAAAAGGAATTCCCAAACTTAATCCACGTAAAATAAAAATGATAGCTAAAATTATTGCAAATACTGGAATTAGTTTATTGATTTTTGATCTTATTCCATTTGTAACAAATTTACCGACTAAAGAAGTTGCGAACATAATTGGAGCTGTGCCAAGACCGAACAAAGCCATAAATGCAGCTCCTGAAATAAAGTCTCCCGTTGTAATTGCTCCTGCTAAGGCAACATAAACAAATCCGCATGGAAGAAAACCGTTCACAATTCCAAATAAAAACAGTGTTTGTGGAGATCCATTTTTTGTTAAAGTCTTAAATGATTTTTTCACAAATCCACTTGCAAGTAAATATGGTTTTGTAACAGAAAGTTTGCCTTTAAACTTACTAGGCATTAAATAATAAATTAAGATTGAAACACCGAGAGCAATAGAGGCATAACGCTGTAAGCCGGCAAGAGCAATTCCTTTTCCAAATAAACCAAAAACAGCTCCAAAGAATGTGTATGTAACAACCCTGCCTAAATTGTATAAAATCCTACTTATGACTAGCTGTGTGTTTGATCCCTTTCCTATTGGAAGGGCAAGGGCTATTGGTCCACACATTCCAACACAATGAAAACTACCTAAAAATCCAATAAGGAATCCACCCCAAATTGAAATATCCATACTATTGCACCATTAAAATTTTGTCATTAAAAAATGAAAGAGAGTCAAGATTCCATTCAATTTCTATTTTCCATAAACCTTTTAACAGATTAGACTTGCTAACTTTTTGAGTATTCATGGAATCAAGTTCTATTTTTAATTTTACATCGTTTTCTCTATTTGAAGGGCGATATAACAAGATATCTCCACGAATACCTTTTCTTTCAAAAGTAGAAGGAAATTGTAAAAGTATTTCATTATTGCTTAATTGAATTTCTAATTTTTCTATCAGGTTATTAGCTCTTTCAATTCGTTTAATTTTATCATTGTGTTTAACCTCTGCTTCATAATAATCATCCCTTACTAAGTTTACATCTTGGTTAAAGGCAAGAAATATAAATCCTATTGATATTAACGTAAATACAATTATTGAAATTGTAATTCCAAAACCCCAATTCAATTTCATTTGGTTAAATTCCTTCCTTTTACTTTACCTAAAAATGAAGTTTTAATTACATCAATTATTTTTTCATCGGTCTTAACAGCAATTTTCACTGGTGTATTTAATTGAGTTATTTTTTCTTGCGGTAAGATAATAAAGAATTTACCTTCCGCAATTCCTTGAGGCTCAAGAATTAATTCCCCAGTAAGTAATTTGATCTCCCCTTCCATGTTTTCTAATTGAAGTCTTGGTGAAATGGTATCAAAAGTTTTGTTAATGATTTTTACATCATAAAGATTGCTTAGTTTATTACCAGGTTGTTCTTGAGCCATCAATCCGGCTGTTCTCACAATAGATAATTCATAGTCTGAACGAGTTGAAAGTAAATAAGCAATAAACGTGAAAAGTAAAACTAAAAACACGGTGTAACTTATTGCTTTTGGAGTAAATATTTTTCTAATGCCAGTTTCAATCTCATTTTTAGAGGCATATCGAATCAATCCAGTTGGTCTCTTAACCTTTACCATTACTTCATCGCAAGCGTCGATACAAGCGGTGCAGTTAACGCATTCTAACTGGGTTCCGTTCCTAATATCAATTCCGGTAGGGCAAACATCAACGCATAAATGACAGTCAATACAGTCGCCATTATTTTGTTCAACACCTTTTTTAATTTTACCTCTCGGCTCACCTCTAACATCGTCATAATGAATTACAATTGAATTAGGATCAAGCATTACGCCTTGCAATCTGCCGTATGGGCAAATCATTGTGCAAACTTGCTCTCTAAAGTAAGCGTAGAAAAAATAAATAACCCCTGAAAAAATTACCATTGCCATAAATTTTCCAAAGACTTCAGGTATTGGTTTACTTACTAACTCTACCAAACTATCAACCCCAATAACCCAAGCGAGCAGGGCGTTACCAATTGCAACAGACAAAATTGCAAAAATTATATGCTTTGTTGCTTTCTTAAAAATTTTATCTCCATCCCAGGATTTCTTATTTAAAGCCCGCTGTCTATTTGCGTCTCCCTCAATCCAATATTCAACTTTTCTAAACAGCATTTCCATAAAAATTGTTTGTGGGCAAATCCAGCCGCAAAAAATTCTGCCGTATACGACGGTAAATAAAAAGACCGAAATAATGAGACCAATTATTGAAAGTACAAAAAGATGAAAATCATGAGGGCCAAATGCAACTCCAAAAAGAATAAAATTTCGCCCAAGAATATCTAATAACATTAAAGGGTGTCCATTAACCTTTATTAAGGGGACCAAGAATAAAATAGCTAACAAAATAATGGAAGCAATAATCCTATAATTGTGAAACTTACCGGAAGGTTTTTTAGGATAAATCCAAATTCTTTCTCCTTCTTCTGTTACAGTTGCTAAATGGTCTCTAAATTCTTCTTTGTTATGGTTTGGGGAGTTTGTGTTCATAATCCTTAATAATTTTTATCTTTAAAACTACAAAATTCTTCAATTTGAATGGCAAGCAAAATTATAAAAAGAATTATAAAAGTGATTTTAGTAGGAATATTTGAAATGAATTTTAAAAGATTTAAACTGTTTCCAATAATTAAGTCTCAAAGCCTAAAAATCTTTCTTTTTTGATTTATACATTATCCTAATAATTGGAAGTATAAACCAAATTACCAAAAGCAGAAGGGAAGTAAACATTCCTAAATTTGTTCCAAAGAATTTTTGAAATACAGCTCCCGTATATCCCAATAAAGCTGACACATCCAATTTTAATAAAATTAATATACGTGATAAATCAATGGGATTAAAAATTGTTGCGGAAAGGGCAAATTTGTCCAATGGGTAGTCACTAAAAACTACCATCAAAATTAGTAAAACGCCATCATAAATTATTGCAAAAAATAACCATGTGATTATTGCGAATCCAAAACCTTTAATTCTATCTTCAAAACTTAATGCAATATTATAAGCTATTGCGACAAAAATAAAAGTTAATATTACTCCCATTAGAATAAGCGAAAAGAAATTAAATATTGCTGCAGATTGAAAAAGTCCATAAATAATAAAAGGTATTCCTAATCCAACAACTAAGCTTAGAGATAGAGAAATTGACACACCAAGATATTGTCCTAAAAATATTGTGGTTCGCTTTATTGGTTGTGCTAAGAGAAGTTCAGTAAAATCCCTGGAGTTATAATAGTACATAACTCCGAAAATAGTACCTATTAAAGGAGTTAAAACCAGAATGATGTTTAATAATGTAATTATAGCCTTTGACACATCATTATTTAGGAAGAGTAAAGAATACCCAAGCACTAAATAAAACAAGGTATAGATATAACTCCATCTTCCTCGCATTAAATCAAAAAAACTATATTTTAAAATTTTAATCATAAGTCTTTTGTAGAATGTTAGCTATGGCATTTTCCAAACTTAATTGTTTTGTTTGGGTTTTTATTTCTTCAACGGTTCCCTCAAAATATATTTTTCCATCCAGCAGGAACACAATTCCATCTGAAATTTCTTCCACAAAACTCATTATATGGGTTGAAATAAGAATTGATTTTCCTCTCTCTTTTTCTTCAAGAATCAGTTTTTTAAATCTGATTAGTGCAACAGGATCAAGCCCATTTGTTGGCTCATCCAAAACTATAAATGGCGAATCGAACATAAATGTTAATACGATATTAACTTTTTGAACTGTTCCGCCGGAAAGATTACCTAATTTTTTATCTAAAAATTCCTCTAGCTTAAACATTGAAATAAGTTCAGAATCTTTGATTGCTCCTGGTCTCAGGTTTTTTATCATATTAATTAATTCTATTACTTTCAGGTTTTGTGGAAATCTAGCAATTTGAGGCATATACGAAATTTCTTTTCTATAATCCCATTTTCCCAAAATGTTTTTATCATTAAAAGTTATTGTTCCTTTGTTTGGTATTACCATCCCTAATATGCACTTAATTAAAGTTGTTTTACCGGAACCATTAGGACCCAAAATTGAAATTATCCCTTGATTTTTAATATTCAGATTCAGGCCATCTAAAACAGTCAGGCGGGCAAATTTCTTGTATAAATTATTTATAACTATCATTTGACCTGATGCATTAAAGGGTTATTGTCTTTTAAGTTGTCAGGCGTAAATACCGGGGATACTTTTTCTGAAAAATTTATAATATCCACAAAAAGGCTTCTGAGTAATACAATGGTTTCAGGAGTTTTATTAACAACGTAGGAAAATAGTTTTACTGGTCTGAATGGAACATCGCCAATATTGTCTTTGTTCAAATCATAACCGGAATATTCACTCCAATAGTTTTTATCAAAAATGTTTCCATTAATATTGCCAGTATAAGAAATGTCAAACGCATTATGCATAAAGTTATTCCACATCAGTTTATTGCCATAACAAGCTCCTAAAAACTTAATTGCCCAACCATTATTGTTAAAACTATTTTTTTCAAAATTGACTCTGTTTGCGCCATCGGCATTTACACCAATTGTGTTTTGAAAAAATTCATTTTCAATAATATCAGCGTCATAAATTTCTTTTAGAAGCAAACCATAAGATGCTGTTCCCCAATTTAGTTTGAATTTATTCTTTCGCATAGAGATTTTTTTTGAAAACATTACAGCAACTCCAGCTCCGTTATTTTCAAAAATGTTTTCTTTATACTCATCATCATTCGAAAACATAAAGTGAAGACCATATCTTATATTTCTTTTACTTTCATTTCCAATTACTTTGCTAAATTTGACAAACTCTAAATAAATTCCATCTCTCATTCCGTAGATTTTATTGTTTATCACATTAATGTGTGATGAATGCCATAGATGGATTCCGTTCCCAGAATTATGTTCAGTTACAGCATTTCCATTTATTAAATTTTCCTTTATCACACCATTTTTTGATCGTTCTATATGAAACGCAAAGAAGGGATTATTGAAAGTATTTTTTTTAAATAAAAAGTTATTAATTCCGAATGCATGAATTGCAGCATTGTCTTTTGTGTAACTTAGTCCAACATTATTAAGTGTTAGACCAATTATATTAACATTATTTGCAGTAATATAAAATATATAACCCCTTCCTTGGGCATCAATTACAGCATGTTCTTTCCCAATAATGGTGATTGATTTATCAACATTTATCTCGGATTCATGGTAAGTTCCATTTTCTATAATTATTGTATCACCTTGGGTTGCAATTGAAATTGCTTGTTTTAGTGTATACTTACTTGAACCAGATACAATAATTTCTGAGGACTTGAGAACTGACGCATTAACCAATATGAAAAAACAAAAAAGAATAAATTGGTTCATTATCAAAACTTATTATCGACGATTTTTTTTAATTTTGCTTAAAATAAGCAATTAGCTCATCCCAGTTATATAATTTACCGCCATTTTCTTTAAGGGTCAATTTCAGCATTTTCTTTCTTTGCAAAACCAGACAAATTAGCACCCATTGGACTAGGAACACTTTCACTTATAAGATAAGTTGATTTTGCGGCATTAACTAATTCACCTGGAATAGAATAATCAGCAATCAAGAAAAGAGCAATTTCACTTTCGTCAATATTTTTAGTTTCTTGCATCATGCATTCGATAGCATCATATTTAAACGCCTTTCCTTTTTGTGTTACAATTTCAGCTGAATGTTGTCTATCCACAATTGTCATTTTACAATAGTGACAAGCATCCTTCCCATAATCAATGGGCTCAGATTCAATAGAACAAGAAGTGTTTAGAATAAGAATTAAAAAAAATAAAAATAAATTTCTACATGCTTTCACGTTTTCTCTCTTTCTTCTTTTTTGCCTAAAATAAATGCAGCCAAAGTCATAAACATTCCAAGAAATAAAAAATAAGCACCCAGCATTGGATAAGAATGAGCAGTAAAATTAAGAATCATTTTTGTTCCCACCAAAGGTGGTTGATATGTCATTGGATTTCCTGCTTCATCTAGAAACTTTATTGCCGCTTTTGGATTTAAATCATGTCCATAGTCATATTCCCACATGTAAAAATCATACATTCCAGCAGTACCAAGGATAGACATCAAAACAAACCAAACTAGATACCATTTGTAGTTTGCAAAAATACCAATTGCAAGTCCTAGGATTACCATAACAACTATAACGATTGGAAAAATATCAAACTCTTCCATATGTTCAGGAATATCTTTCATACCAACATAATGGTTCATGAGATTGATATTTTTAATATCATTTGGATTGTGGTCTGCAATTTTGTTTATCCAAATATCCATACCAATTGCATCAGGATATTGAGGTGCTTCTAGAGTAATGTTCCAAAGTGGTAAAATAAATAAGCTTAACAAGAGGAGAGGCCCAACAATCATTAATACTTTTGATTTTTTCATCTAAATGTTTCCAATTATAAAGTGGATACTCCCTTTATAAAAGGGAATATCCACAAAGTTAAATACTAGAATTTAATTCCTATAAAGTTTCACC
Source organism: uncultured Ignavibacteriales bacterium (assembly GCA_963704835.1). Lineage (GTDB taxonomy): Bacteria > Bacteroidota > Ignavibacteria > Ignavibacteriales > Melioribacteraceae. Next base: position 111,687 of record CAVPHW010000014.1, read on the forward strand.
ATCCAAAGTCCATTTAAGAGCAATACTTGAATTGCTTGGTGAAACACGAACATACCCTTGCATTTCTTGATGCAATGCAGAGCAAAAATCAGTACAGTAAAACGGCCATACGCCAACTTCTTTGGGTTCCCAAACAAATGTTTCAGTTTGGCCTGGCATAATTAGAAGTTCCGATGTATTTGCACCAATCATCGCAATACCATGAGGTACATCATAATCTTGCTCTAAGTTTGTAACATGAAAATAAACTCTGTCACCTGTTTTAATACCTTCAATATTGTCTGGAGCAAAGTGACTTCTAATCATAGTCATATATATATGAACGTTTTTACCATCTCTGACAACTTTTGCTTCTTTTTCTGATTTTGCAACGTAAGGATGCTTATTATCTTCCAATTTATATATTTTTTTGGAATTTGGAGTAATAAGTGAAGCCGGAGCTCCAGCTGCATAATGTGGTTCTCCAACTGTTGGAAAGTCAAGGAGCAATTCCATCTTATCACCTGAAATATCATATAATTGAGCTGATTGTGAAACTTCTGGTCCAGTTGGTAAATAGCGGTCTTTTGTAATTTTATTCATTGCAAGTACATACTTGCCAAATGGTTTTCTTGAATTTCCACCTGGAATCATTAAGTGACCTACTGAGTAGTAAGTAGGTTTTCTATCAATTACTTCCCAAGTTCCTAATTTCCATTTTACAACCTCTGAAGAAATAAAGAATGTAGTGTATGCATATCCTTTATCATCAAATTCAGTATGCAAAGGTCCAAGACCTGGCTGATTTACAGTTCCAGCAAGTGTTGCATCAAAATTTAAGATAGGGATACCATAGGCTTCTCCATCGAAATTTTTATCTTCTATTGCCTTTATCATTTTTGTAAATGAATGAACTGTTAAAGCAGCAGCGAGTTTACCACTACCTACTATGTACTCACCTGATGGATCAACATCGCATCCATGAGGAGATTTAGGAGTTGGCATAAAATAGACCAAACCTGGCAATTCTGAAGGATCTAAAACTCTTACTTGTTTCATCATAGTTGATGTTGCGGAATGTGTGGATTCATCATAAACATTATGCGCATATTTTGCCGGAACAGTTTTAAATTTACCTGCTTTCATATATTCTTCTGCTTTTTTCCAATTAATTGCAGCAATAAAATCTTTATCATTTTGTGATGCATTTACCTCTAACAAAGTATTTGCTTCTTCGGTATTATAAGTAGAGAAGAACATCCATCCATGAGATTTTCCTCTTCCTGGATGTGTTAAATCATAATTAAAGCCAGGCATTAATATTTGAAACTCAATATTCATGTGACCATGTTCTGGATCTACTTTTATAAAGGAAAGAGCACCTTTAAAATTGCCTTTGTATTCTTCAATAGACATATCTTTTTGAGGAACTGGAACACTAAATCTGGTACCAGCAACAACGTATTCGGTGTTTTCAGTTACAAAGGATGAACTATGATTACCTGCACTATTTGGAATTTCTATTATTTCTTCGGTTTCAAAAGTTTTTAAGCTAATACGTGCAATACGAGGAGTGTTGTTGCCATTTATAAAGCACCATCTACCATCTATTTCTCCATTTGTTTGTGAAATATCTGGATGATGAGAATCATCCCAAGGAATAAAACCGTAGGATGTTTCAAGAAGTGGTTTTGTTTCTTCATTAAAACCATAAGCCTTTTCTGCATCCAAAGAAAATACAGGAATAACTTTGAATAACCTTCCTGATGGTAAACCATATACAGCCAACTGACCACTAAACCCACCAGAGAGAAATGCGTAAAATTCATCATGCTCACCAGGAGCGACAAAAACTTTTTCTGCGGCACTTCCTTTCAGTGCACCATCACCTGAATTTCCTTGACCGCAATTTGTAAGCCCAATGGTAATTCCCATAGCAATAATAAAAAACATTGCTTTATTAAATATTTTCATATTCACTTCCCCTAATTATTTTAGTTTATTTATTTTGATGGTAATATTACTTTATCTACAACATTAATTATCCCATTTGATGTGGGGATAGTAGCCAAGATTTTTGCACCTGCAACCGTTATCACATCACCTTGAACAATTACTTCTAAATAATCACCTGTTGCGGTATAAATTTTTCTTCCTTTTTGTGCCTCTTTTGTTAGTTGTTTTATATCAAAAGTTCCAGGAGCGGCATGTCTGGAAAGTATTTCAGCAAGTGCGGATTTATTTTCAGGCTTTAGCAAATTTTCAACAGTTCCCTCTGGTAAAGCTTCAAAAGCTGCATTGTTAGGTGCAAAAACAGTTAGTGGGCCAGCGTTAACTAAAACATGTTCTATTTCAGCTGCTTGAACTGCAGCAACAAGAGTTGTGTGATCTTTTGAACTAGCTGCAACTTGTAAAATGTTTTTGGCTGAAACCTCGTCGGAATAAGAAGCCTGACCTTTGGGAGTGTTTTGTTCAAATGTGTTGTCTGGAGAATTGCTATCTCCAACTTTATTATCAACGTTGTTACACGCACATAAAAGAAAAACTATGGAAAATAATACAATTATTTTTTTTATCATTCTATACCCCAAATTAGGTTAGTTATTGTTACTTTTTTATAAAGTTCTAAAGTATTCTAATATTGCTCTTGCTTCTTCCTCAGTTAAACTTTGATTTGCCATAGGCACAAAAAGAAATTCTTCGAAAAGTTTTTTAGCTATTGGATTACTCTTAACCATCTCTTCAGGATTTAAAATCATATTCATAATCCATTCTGGTGAGCGTCTTTCCATAATCCCAGTTGGAGCTGGTCCTATATACTTTTTATCAACTTTATGACAAGCTGTACACTTTGCTTCGTAAACTATTTTCCCAGTTGCAACTAATTTATCATCAATAGCTGTAAGAGTTATTTCTTTAATTGGACCAATTCCTATATCATTCATAGGATTAGAATCGTTCATTTTTTTAGCAACCATGCTGGTTGGAGCTTTACTAGTTGTTGTTTTTGATTTATCATCATTTCCGCAATTTGTAAGAAAAAAGCTTATAAACAAAATAAAGCTTACTTTTAAAAGCATATTACTAGTAGATTTTTTTTCTTTCATCAGTTTGAATTCCTTTATATTTTTTTAAAATACCATAATAATTGAGAGAACAACTAAATATGTAAATTTAATTTATGATCAGCAATTATATTCACAAAAATTAAGAAAATTTTTAATTAAAATCAGAATAATTTTTCTGAATATAAAATAAAAAAAACCTCACAAAACATTTGTGAGGTTTTTTAACATTTTGAACTGCGAAAATAGTATTTCTCAAATAGATTTATTCGTATAAAATTCCTTCTGGTGCTTTTTGATTAGCTGGATTAGTACCTCTTAGAGTTAAGATATAACTAGCTACTTCTTGCATTTGAGTAGGGTCCAGTAGGGTCTGCCAACTTATCATACCCTTTGCAGGAACACCATATTTAATAATTTTGAATAAGTCGTTAATCTTATTTCCATGAACCCAGTAATCATCAGTAAAATTAGGTCCTACTAATCCTTCTCCATTCATGCCATGGCAAGCTGCACAACTTTTGATAAAAATATCTTTTCCATTAGCTAATGCTGCGGCATCATCTGTAATTGTTACGTTCTCTTCACTCAGAAGTGCTCCAGATTTATTAAGTATTTCTCTTTCAAGAGCTGCGACTCTTACTTCTTCTGTAAACTCATCTTCTTGTACATTGCCGCTGCCCAGAATATGATAATCAACCATATAAATCAATGCCCAAATGATTGTTCCATAAAATATTGCCATAAACCATGGTGGAATTTTATTATTCAGTTCTTTTATCCCGTCAAAATCATGATCAAGAAGTAAATTCTGTTCTTCATCAACAGAAGGTCTTTTAGTGAGTAAGCTCATAATTTTTTTAAATCCAGAAACAGCTGCTTCTTCACTTTTCTCTGAATAAACAAGAATTAACCACATTATAATTGCTACCAAAAATGCAGTTACCGCTACCATTACTTTTATAATTGATCCAAGCTCATCTTCAGTATTAGCATTTGTTTGTGCAAATAGAGATGAGCTAAAAAGAAACATCAAAAAAAGTAATGTCTTTGCTCTAATTATTTTTATCAATCTCATTTTTTTTCTCTAAATTATTTGAAAAATTATCATTATCTAAAGGAATATTTTCTAATTCTGAAATATATTCTTTGTCTCTTGTCAATATCCAGAAAATTGCTCCAAAGAAAACCATGGAAAAAATTATCAGAGTGATTACTGGATAAATTCCTACATTTTCTATAGAGCTTAAATAATTTGAAAATTTCATGTTTTACCTATTTATTTTCCGATACACTAGCTTTAATATCTGTTCCAAGTCTTTGCATATATGCAATTAATGCAATTATTTCAGTATTAGACTCAACAACAATTCCATTCTCTAGAAGATCACTTTTAATGGCTTCTGCTTGAAAATTAAGATCATCTAAAGCAATTGACTCATATCCATCTTGGTATGGAACGCCAAGCATTCTCATTACTGAAATTTTTGCTTCGAGACTCGAAACATCCAGTTCATTTTCTAACAGCCAAGGATATCTTGGCATAAGAGAGCCGGGTGACATAGATCTGGGATTTTCCATATGTAAGTAATGCCACATGTTAGAATATTTTCCACCAATCCTATGTAAATCAGGTCCTGTTCTTTTCGATCCCCATAAATGCGGGTGATCATAAACAAATTCACCGGCTTTTGAATATTCACCGTATCTTTCTACTTCATCCCGGAACGGCCTTACCATTTGAGAGTGACAGCTATTACATGCTTCCTTTATATAGATATCTCTTCCTTCCAATTCTAATGGTGTATAAGGCTGAACTGAAGCAATGGTAGGAATATTAGAACTTATTAAATAAGTTGGAACTATCTCAACAACTCCACCAATTATTATTGCTAAAAAAGCCAATCCAGTGAATAACATAGTCTTAGATTCTAGATATCTATGAATCATTCCATATTTAAATTTCTCAGTTACTGGTCCGCGAGGTGAGCCTTCGGCAGCTTCGTTTTTCTCAAAAGTTCCTAGTCCCATTGTTTTAAATAAATTGTATGCTGCAATTAGTAAACCTATTAAGAATAAAGTCCCTCCGATTGATCGCATTATATACATTGGAACAATTTGTATAACTGTTTCTAAAAAATTAGGGTATTTTAACAAACCAAGCGGGGTAAATTCTTTCCACATTAATGCTTGAGTAATACCTGCCCACCACATTGGAATTACCCAAACAACTATACCCAAAGTTCCAATCCAGAAGTGAACATTGGCTAACTTCTTTGAGTATAATTCTGTTTTCCATAATTTAGGAACAAGCCAGTAAAGGATTCCAAAAGTCATAAATCCATTCCAGCCTAATGTACCAACATGCACATGAGCAGGAATCCAATCGGTAAAATGTGCTAAAGCATTAACACTTTTTAATGAAAGCATTGGTCCTTCAAACGTGGACATGCCATAGGCTGTGACACCTACAACCAAGAATTTTAATACAGGGTTATCTCTTACTCTATCCCAAGCACCTCTTAATGTAAGTAATCCATTAAGCATACCGCCCCAAGAAGGCATCCATAGCATAATTGAGAAGACGGTGCCTAAAGATTGTGCCCAGTTAGGAATTGCTGAATAAAGTAGATGATGAGGTCCAGCCCAAATGTAGATGAAAATCAACGACCAAAAATGTAATATTGAAAGTTTATATGAGAATATTGGTCTATTTGCTGCCTTAGGTAAAAAGTAATACATCATTCCTAAAAAAGGAGTTGTTAGAAAAAATGCAACAGCATTGTGACCATACCACCATTGTACAAGGGCGTCTTGAATTCCCGCATAAACCGGATAACTTTTCAAAAATGAAACAGGAACTTCAATTGAGTTTCCAATATGTAAGACTGCAACCGTTACAAATGTAGCAATATAGAACCAGGCTGCAACATAAATATGTTTTTCTCTTCTTTTTATAAGAGTACCAATCATATTAATGCCAAAAACAACCCAAATAAGTGCTATTAAAATATCTATTGGCCATTCTAATTCTGCATATTCTTTTGAAGTAGTAATTCCTAATACTAAAGTAACAGCTGCAAGAACAATAATTAACTGCCATCCCCAGAAGTTAATTTTGCTAAGGGCATCGCTATACATTCTTGCTTTAGAAATTCTTTGTAAAGAATAATAAACACCTGTAAAAATGGCATTGCCTATGAACGCAAAAATTGCCGCGTTGGTGTGTAGAGGTCTTAACCGACCAAAAGTAGTATACGCGAGTCCCAGGTTAAGTTCAGGATAGTAGAGAGCAATAGCTATCCATACTCCAACTGTTAATGCTACAACTCCCCAAACAATAGTAGCTATTAAAAATAGCTTTACAATTTGGTTGTCATAACTGAATTTTTCAACACTCATTGAAGAGGCTCCTTATTTGGTTAATTAAAATAATATATGCTAATATTGTATTACTTAATCACTTTCAATATTTGGTTTAATTTTCTTCTTAATTTCATTATCAAACAGAATTCTTATTGCTGGAGTATAGCTATCATCATATTGACCAGTCTTTACGGACCAAATGTAGGCTGCTAAAAATATTAAGGCAACAAAAGAACTAAAGCCTATTAGCACAAAAATAACGGTCATTAAAGTAATCCTCTCTTTTTTGCCAAGAAGTTTATAGAGAATGTTGAAAAAACAACAACTGAAATAGAACTTAAGGGCATTAAAATAGCTGAAATTACTGGGGATAAAATTCCTTGTACAGCAAAACTTAACCCAACAATATTATACAGAAAAGAAATAATGAAGCTCAAAATAATAATATTTTTACTCGTTTTTGAAAATTTTATAAAATCTGATAATTTTTCGAATGCATTCGAATCTAATATCCCATCGCATGCGGGCGAAAAATTATTTACATCTTCAGTAATGGAAATTCCTACATCACTTCTCTTAAGTGCCCCTGCATCATTCAAGCCATCACCAATCATTAAGACTTTTTCATCTTGCTTTTGCAAGTTATCTATAAACTGTAATTTATCAAAAGGTGTTTGCTTAAACAACATTTGAGTTCCAGGTTTAAAAAAATCTAGTAGGAGATTTTGTTCACTACTATTATCACCTGAAAGAATTGAAGTGTTAAAATTATCTTGTAATGAAGAAATTACTTCTTTTAGCCCTTCTCTGTAAGAATTTGTTATTGAAAAAAAACCTCTAAGTTTGTTATTAAATGACAAGTATACTTTTGTGCTTAAGATTTATATCTTCATTGTCGCTGTCTTTTGAAATAAATAATCTTGAACCAATTTGAACGTTAATCCCGTTGATTACTGCTGAAATTCCTTGTCCGGGCACTTCTTTATAATCTATAACCTTAAGCAATTCAACAGTTGGATAACTTCTATATAAATTTTGACTTAACGGGTGAGATGAATTATGAACCAATGATTTAATCATTTTAATTTCAATATCAGAAAGAGATTCTCCAATAAATTCAACTTTTGCACTTTTTGTTTCGGTAATTGTCCCTGTTTTATCAAAGACAATTGAAGTTATATTAGCAAGTAGTTCTATAACCCGAGTACTTTTAATATAAAATTTATTCTTGCCAAAAATCCTCATACTGCTTCCCAATGTAAAAGGAGTTGATAATGCTAGGGCACATGGACAAGCAATAATTAATACCGAAGTTAATGCATTAAAGGCTAAAGAACTATCAATAGGAAACCAATACAGTGCAGCAATTAACGCAATAACTAGAATTACAAATGTGAAATATTTACTAACAATGTTGACAAAAACATCAATCTTGCTTTCATCTTTTTTATCAAAAGTTTTATGGTTCCAAAGTTGGGTTAGGTAGCTTTGGGATACTTCCTTAATGATTTCAACTTCAATGGCTCCGCCAATCTGCCTACCTCCTGCATAGATTAAGTCACCGTTAATTTTTTCCACTGGATTAGATTCACCGGTTACAAAACTATAATCAATAAATGCCAAACCATTAATCAAAATTGAATCAGCTGGAACTAACTCTCCGTTTTTAATAATTATTCTATCTTTTATGTTTAGCTTTTCAACTGGTTTTGTGGTCTCTAACTTATTCTTAATTATCGTTACTGCAATAGGGAAGTAGGATTTATAATTCCTTTCGAAATTTAGAGCCGCATAGGTTTTATTCTGAAACATTTTCCCAATAATTAAAAAGAAGACTAATGCTGTCATTGAGTCAAGATAACCTGCTCCGGTTTGAGATAGAATTTCGTAAAGACTTCTTAGAAAAAGAACCAGGATTCCAATCGAAATTGGCACATCTACATTTACGATTTTTTTCTTTAAGCCTTTATATGCAGAAATAAAATAGTCGCTAGCACTGTACAAAAAAACTGGCAGAGAAAAGAGAATATTTAAGTAACCAAAAATTGGTTTTATATTATCGGTCGATATGTCATTTAGTGAAAGGTATTCCGGAAAACTAAACAGCATTATGTTCCCAGCAGCAAAACCTGCAACACCAATTTTATACCAAAGGTTCTTATTAATCTGTTCCGATTTTTCAACTTCCTTCTCAGCAAGATTTAGGTCGGGTTCATATCCGATAGAATTAAGCAGTATTACAACATTTTTTAGAGATGTTTTTCCCTCATCATATTTAATGGCAACAATCTTTTTAAGAAAATTAGCTTCTGAATGTATTACACCTGGATCCATTTTATATAAATTTTCTAAAATCCAAATGCATGAACTGCAATGAGTTTGAGGAATGCTAAAAGTTACAGTTGTTATTTTTCCGTCTGTAAAATCAATTAGTTTTTCTTTAAGATCTGTGTCATCTAGAAAGTCATAATTTTTTTTAATGTCACTCTTTTTACTTAAACCAGGATTTTCACTGATATTGTAATAGGTGCAAAGATCATTGGAGTCCAATATTTCATAAACCGTTTTGCAGCCATTACAACAAAACAATTTCTCACCAATTCTAATTTCATCATCAGAACAATCTTCTCCGCAATGAAAACAAACCAGACCTTTTTTTGTGCTTATTTCTTTTAATTCGGGCAAAATCATCAAGGTACAATCAATATTTTATTATCTAAAAGATAATTATTTTTTATTAAATATGATGTTAAAAAGATAAATTATTCTGTTTTAAAAACAATTTTTATGATAAATAAAATTTATTTGTTTAGTTTTATAACAGAATTATTAACTTGAATAATTGTAATATTCATGGGAAACGAAAAGTCTTTTAATATTAATGAATCCAATCTTTTTGCTGCATTAAAGTTAATTCTCTACCTATATCTGTTTTTTCTGAGCCTTGAATTAATGGGTGGTGGAATGAAAATGTTTGGAAAAGGTTTTTCCCAAGCATTAATTGAAACCACTACAAATCCTTTTATTGGACTTTTTATTGGAATTCTCTCAACTTCAATCATACAGAGTTCATCTTCAACAACATCTATGGTTGTTGCAATGGTTGCAAGTGGAGCTTTTTCTCAAGATTCGGAAATTTCAATTGGATTAGCTATCCCAATAATTATGGGTGCAAACATTGGAACTTCAATTACAAATACAATTGCATCATTACCACAAATTAGAAGAGATAATGAATTTAAAAGAGCATTTGCTGCAGCCACTGTGCATGATTTTTTCAACATTATGGCGGTAATAATATTATTTCCACTTCAACTTGCAACAAATTTTTTAGGAATTGCGGCAACAAAATTGGAAGTTCTTTTTAGAGGAATTGGAGGAGTAAATTTTTTAAGTCCTGTTAAAGAAATTACCAAACCGGTCGCTAAATTCTTTGAATCCCAATTGGCAGTAATTTCTGATAATCCAAATGTTATAGCTTGGATTATGGTAGGTGTTTCTCTACTCTTGCTATTTTTTGCATTAAGATCAATTGTTGATGTTCTTAAAACCGTGGTAATTGAAAAAGCTAAAGCTTGGTTTGATAAATTTTTATTTAAAAATGCTATTAGGGCTTTTTCAGTTGGAGTATTACTTACAATATTGGTACAAAGCAGTTCAATTACTACTTCGTTGATAGTTCCAATGGCTGGTGCCGGATTATTAACGTTGACACAAATTTTCCCTTACACATTAGGTTCTAACATTGGAACAACAATTACAGCAATTCTTGCAGCCTTAGTTACAGGAAGCGATGCAGCCATAGTTGTTTCTTTTTCTCATTTATTGTTTAATATCAGCGGAATAGTTCTTCTTTATCCATTTAAGAAGATCCCAATAGGATTAGCTACAATGTTTGCTGAATACTCAACAAGGAGTAAATTAATTCCCGTTGGTTATGTTGTAGTAGTATTTTTCATAGTTCCATTATTATTTGTTTTTCTATTTAGTTAAAGGTGTTACCATGTTAAAAGAATTAATTGCAGTTTTTAAGAGTGATAGTTTATTAGATAGGGCATTTAAAAGATCATTTGAAATGCTTGATCTAACTCATGAAATGTTTTTGGAAGCAACCAATGTATTAAGGCATACTGAAACCAATAAGGTGAGTTTTGATATTAGTGATCAAGATATTGCAGTGAATAAATATCAACGGGAAGTTAGGAAAGATGTATTTAATCACTTGGCTATGTCGGGAACGGAAACACTTTCTTCAGATTTAGTACTTATTAATATTGTAATTGACTTAGAAAGAATTGGGGATATTACAAAAAATATTGTTGAAATTGCTGAAGGTCATCCAGATAAATTAAGCTCAAAGTTATTTGATGAAAAAATTGCTGAAATGGAAAAGGCAGTTTCAGATAATTATATTAAAACCATAAAAGCATTTAAAGAAGCTGATGAAGAATTGGCAACTCAAATAATTGTTGAATATAAATGGGTTAGTAGAGCGAGTGATGAAATATTAAAGTCTCTAATGAACAATGAGGATACCGAGATAAAAAGCGGTTCAGCGGTAGCACTAGCTTTATATATTAGACAATTGAAAAGAATTAACTCTCACTTAAAGAATGTTGCGTCCAGTGTAGTTAATCCTTTCCACAGAATTGGCTATAAACCGAAAAAGAAAAAATAATTTTTTATTTTCTTTTTCTAGGTCTTCTTGGTGAAGATGATGATCTATCCCATTCTTTTTTAGGTTTTCTACTTCTAAAAGATTTTTTACCGCCATCTCTTGGCTTTCTTCTGTCATCAGATCTTGGAGAAGCAGTTTCAACAACAATTTTACGACCTTTAAAATCTTGTCCGTTCAAACCTTTAAGTAAATTTTCTTGATACTCAGACTCAATTTCAAAGAATGAGAAGTTTTGCTTTATATCGATATCACCAATTTCTATATCTTTAAAACCAGAATAATCCTTTATCAATCCAATTACCATTGCTGGAGCTAAATTATCTGTTTTACCAAGATTCATAAAAAATCTTGTCATTCCTGCAGCAGTTCTTCCACCACTTTCAGATTTGATTTTTCTATCGGGTTTACTTAATTCCTGAGCGTCTCTGTAGTAATCTAAAAATCTATTAAACTCAACGGATACAAACTTTTTAATTAGTTCTTCTCTATCAAGCCATTCAAGTTTCTTTATTATCTTTGGAAGAAAAGCATCAATTTGGGTATGATCAACACTTACTTTTTCCATTCTATCAATAAGGTGAAAAAGTTGTTTTTCACAGATGGCATCTCCAGATGGAACAGGTAAACTTTCAAAGGATTTACCCAATTGTTTTTCGATAAATCCTATTTTGTTCTTTTCTCTTAAATTGGAGATGATGATAGAAGTCCCAGATTTTCCAGCTCTTCCGGTTCTCCCGCTTCTATGAGTATATATTTCTAAATCATCAGGTAAGTTGTAATTAATTACATGAGTCAAATTATCAACATCAAGACCGCGAGCAGCAACATCAGTAGCTACTAAAAGTTTAATATGGCCTATTCTAAATTTATTCATAACGGTATCTCGCTGAGCTTGGGATAAATCACCATGCAGCGAATCAGCATTGTAGCCATCCTTAATCAATTTATCAGCAATTTCCTGAGTTTCAACTCTCGTTCTGCAAAATATTAATCCATAAACCTCAGGGTGAAAATCTACTATTCTTTTTAGCGCTAAATATCTCTCTTTAGCATGCACAAAATAGGCAATGTGATTAATGTTTTCCGCGCCAGTATTTCTTTTTCCTATGGTAATATCAAGGGGTTTTTTTAAATATCTCTTAGAAATATCTTGTACTTCTCTTGACATTGTTGCCGAAAAAAGTAAAGTATTTCTAGTTTTTGGAGTTTGATTTATAATTGCATCAAGTTCATCTCTAAATCCCATATTAAGCATTTCATCTGCTTCATCCAAAACAACAGTTTCCACTTCAGATATATCAATTTTATTTCTATTTATTAAATCAACCAATCTTCCCGGGGTAGCTGAAACAATATGAACTCCTCTTTTTAGAGTAGCAATTTGCTTATCGATACTAGATCCACCAAAAACAGCAGTAACCTTAACTTCACTTTTATATTTTGCAAAATCTGTTAAGTCATCTGCAATTTGTAGGCATAATTCTCTAGTTGGACTTAAAATTAAATGCTGGACTTTTGCAGCTCGTCCTTCTGATTTTTGAATAAGAGGAATGCCAAATGCAGCTGTTTTTCCGGTTCCAGTTTGTGCAAGCACAATAAGATCATCGGGATTGCTTTCAATCAAATGTGGAATTACTTTTTCTTGGACTGGCATTGGATTCTTAAATCCCAATTCTTCAATACCTCTAATTATACTTTCTTCCACTCCTAATTCACTAAACGATTTCATTTACATCCCTTTTTATAAAAATATTATTTGTTAAAAATCAACCTATTAATTTAGCGAAATTTAAATTAGTAATTACTTTTATTTGGATAAATGATATATTTTGTTTACAATTCAGCCCATTATTAATATGTTTTTGCCTTTTATCGATGGATGGAAGGCATTTTTTATATGTACTAAAAAAGAAGGTTAATTTGAAGCAAGTAAGAAACATAGCAATTATAGCTCACGTAGATCATGGCAAAACGACATTAGTAGACCAATTGTTAAAGCAAAGTCACATTTTTAGATCCAACCAGGTTGTTCAAGATCAGTTTTTAGATTCAAATGATATAGAAAGAGAAAGAGGAATAACTATTCTATCAAAAAATATCAGTATTCCTTTTAAAGATGTTAAAATAAATTTGATTGATACACCTGGTCACTCTGATTTTGGAGGAGAAGTTGAGCGTGTATTAAAAATGGCAGATGGTGTTTTACTTTTGGTCGATTCCTTTGAAGGACCAATGCCGCAAACAAGATTTGTTCTTGAAAAAGCACTTCATCTGCACTTAAAACCGATTATTGTTATTAATAAAATTGATAGACCCGATAACAGACCAGCCGAAGTTTTGGATGAGATTTATGATTTGTTTATTGATCTTGGTGCCGATGAAAATCAACTTGATTTTCCAGTAATTTATGCAAGCGGAAGAGATGGTTGGGGTGTTAAAAAATTAAGTGATGAAAGAAAGGATTTAGTTCCGCTTCTTGATACAATTGTTAAAAAAATAGCTCAACCTAAATTTGATCAAGGTCCGGTTCAAATGCAGGTTACTACTCTTGATTATAATGATTATGTCGGCAGAATAGGAATTGGCAGAGTATTTAGAGGAGTTTTAAAAAAGGGTGATCCGCTAAGCATTATTAAGCGTAATGGAAAAATTACTAAAGTAGTTTTGAAACAATTATTTCTATTTGAAGGACTTGAAAGAAAAGAAGTAGCCGAAGTGTTAACCGGTGATATCTGCGGAGTTGTTGGAGTTGAGGACATTGATATTGGTGACACTATTGCAGATAGTGAAAATCCGGAACCACTACCATTAATTGCAATTGATGAACCTACGATTAGCATGAATTTTACAGTTAATACATCACCATTTTTTGGTAAAGAAGGAAAGTATGTAACCTCCAGGCATTTGCATGATAGATTGCAAAAAGAACTTCAACAGAATGTTGCGCTTCAGGTCCATGATACGGGTTCGCCGGACACTTTCAAGGTTTCAGGAAGAGGTATTTTACATCTTTCTATTTTGATAGAGAATATGAGAAGAGAAGGTTACGAGCTTGCTATTGGAGCACCAAAAGTAATTTATAAAGAAATAGACGGAAAGAAAGCAGAACCTATTGAATTATTGGTAGTTGATGTTCCTGGAGAATCTGCCGGTAAGGTGATAGAGCTGGTAAGCCAGAAAAAAGGTGAAATGGTTAAGATGGAACAGAAGGGGAGTTTAACAAAACTTGAATTCCATATTCCTTCCAGAGGGCTAATGGGCTTAAGAAATAAGATATTAACAATGACAGCTGGTGAAGGTATAATCCATCATAACTTTTACCAATATGAATTTTTTAAAGGGTCGATTGTACAAAGACTTTCCGGAGTGTTAATATCGATGCACGAAGGACAAACAACTGCATACGCTTTAGATTCTTTACAAGATAGAGGTAAGTTTTTTGTTGAACCTGGAGATATAGTTTATCAAGGTCAAATTGTTGGTGAGTATAACAAGGATAATGATATTGAAGTTCATGTTAACCGTGGTAAAAAATTAACAAATATGAGAGCTTCTGGATCAGATAAAGCAGCAAAGATTGCACCTTCTATTAAGTTTACTCTTGAAGAATGTTTAGAATATATTAAAGATGATGAGTTAGTTGAAGTTACACCAAAATCGATTAGAATGAGAAAGCTTTATCTTGATCCAAATGAAAGAAAAAGATTTAATAATAAAAAATTATAGTTAAAATTTTATTTAAGATATTGCAAAAAAATATTTTATAAGTTAAATCAATCAAATCAGCTGAATCATAAGTTTACTATGAGAGTAAAATCAATTTAGGTCTACTTTGATATGAGTATTGTTATAGACTTTTCATAAAGTCATTTTCGAATTGTTTGATGATTGGTAGAACTCCCACCAAATCTTTTGAATAGTGCGTATAGTTATTTGCATTTTCACTTCTTACAAGTATTGAATTGATACAATTACTCCTTGAACCAACAACATCAGCAATATAGTTATCTCCTATCATAATTATTTCTGATGGAGAAGCATTCAAATCATTGATCATGTATCCGTATATATTACTGTTTGGTTTTTCATAACCGATAAATGCTGAATTGTATACTTTTTTTATAAATTTTTTTATCTCCAATCCAATAACCAGTTCTTCTAATTCAGGAGTGTGATTTGATAAAATATAACATTCATATTCCAAATTGTTCAGTTCTTCTAATACTTGAAACGTATCCTCATAAAGAAACCACTTATGCTTATTAAGATATTTTTCTTTTATAAATTTTGATAGTCGACTAGCTTCTGATTGAGTAATTTTATTATTCATCAATATTTTTTCAACAAATTTTTCTTGATACTCCCACCATGTTTGCTCTTTGAGCAATTTGCTATGAGGTATTTCATAAAAGTCCCATAGAAAACATGATTTTACATATTTTCTAATATCTTCAATATCAATTTGAGTATAACCATTTTCTTGTACTATTTCGAAAATAGTAGCAGTCCACTTACCATCTCTAAATGCTAAAGTTTGGTCAAAATCAAATACTATCTTAGGTTTTGGCATATTTGTTATGTGTTCTTTGTGAGTAAAGCAAGTTGGGTTGCAAGGTTTTTAAAATTTCACATTAATTCATTTACAACTAAATAATCTATCCTTGGTTGTCCCAGAAAGGATAACATTAATATTGCCTATCTAATTATTTAAGGCATGTTTGGGTTGTTCGCCAAAAAATCTAAAAAAAGTTCTCTATTCGGATCTAAGAAAAAGCACTACGTAGCTTAACCAAAAACAGATAAATCTCCAGAGCCTTCTCTAACAATTTCTACTTCGTCTCCACTTAAATCAATTATACTAGAAGGAACGCCATTAAGCGCGCCCATTGAAAGCATCAAATCCACACTTATATTAAAAATTGTTCTTAATTCCAGAGGATCAAAAATCAGTTCTCCTTTTCTGGTTGTAGCGCTTGTACTTATAATAGGATTGCCTAATTCTAATGCTAGTGTTCTGGCAATATCATTATCTGGAACACGTATTCCAACGGTTTTTCTTTTTGTTAATAATTTTTTAGGTACTTCTTTTGCGGCAGGCAATACAAAAGTATAAGGTCCGGGAATAAGTTTTTTCATTGATTTATAGGCAAAATCAGAAACTTTCGCATACTTGGAAATATCTTTAAGATCGGGACAAATAAAACTAAAAAGTTTGGTTTGTGTTTCGTTCTTAATAGTATAAATTCTTTCTACCGCTTCTCTATTGAAAATATCACATCCTAATCCGTAAACTGTGTCAGTTGGGTAAATTATTACTCCGCCATTTTTAAGAACTTCGATAGCTTTGTTAATATATCTTTGCTGCGGATTCTCCGGGTGGAGTTCATAATATTCCATAAGTAAGTTCCTTTTTTCATCAGTAATGTATTGGTCTTTTAATAAACCCTATCTTATTAAAAAATTATCTTAAAGTCCAATTTATTCGTAGCGCCCTCATTCTTAGTCCAAATTTATTTAGATGAGATATAATGCAAAATTCTATGTTTAGGTATGAGGTTTGATTTGTATATTGGTTCAAAATAATTCATCAAAAATGCTACCTTATTGTCATATTTAGTTATATTTACTACTTATTTTTAATTTGTTGCTGGGGGATTTTTAATGAGTAAAGAACTTGCCGTTGTTGCTGTTAGCGGTGGATTAGATAGTTGTATAACAACCGCAATTGCCAGTAAAGATTATGATTTAGCCTTAGTTCATATTAATTACGGTCAAAAAACGGAATCAAAAGAGTTACAATCCTTCCATAAAATTGCAGATCATTACAAGGCAAGTAAAAAGTTGGTTATAGATTTTACTCATTTTCAAAAAATTGGCGGATCTTCTTTAACTGATAAATCGATTCACATAAGTAAGGCAGATCTTACTACCAAGGAAGTCCCTACATCTTACGTGCCGTTTAGAAATGCAAATATTCTTGCTGCTTGTGTTAGTTGGTCAGAAATAATTGGAGCAAAAAGAATATTTATTGGTGCTGTTTTTGAAGATTCATCAGGATATCCAGATTGCAGACCTGAGTTCTTTTAAATCCTTTGAAGAAACTGCTAATTTAGGGACCAAACCGGAAACACAAATTAAAATAGAAACACCTATAATTAACTTGAGTAAAAAAGAAATAATTAAACTGGGGATGGAGCTTAAAGCTCCAATTGAACTTACTTGGTCTTGCTATAGCAGCGATGAAGAAGCCTGCGGTGTTTGTGATAGTTGTGCACTAAGATTGAGAGGCTTTCAAAGTTTAAGTATTGTTGATCCAATCCCTTATAAAGAAATTCCAAATTATAAAGAAAATTAAAAGGTTGTAAAATGCAAAACAAAAGAAAATTGCTAGAAACTTTTGAAAATGAATATCAAGATAGAGATTATGTTATTGAGCATACATTCCCAGAGTTTACTTCCGTTTGTCCCAAAACTGGACAACCTGATTTTGCCACAATTATTCTTGAGTATATTCCAAATAAATTTTGTATCGAACTTAAAGCATACAAAATCTATTTAAACTCATTTAGGAATGACGGCATTTTTTATGAAAGTGTAACTAACAGAATTTTAGATGATCTTGTTGGAGTATGTAAACCTCGTTTTATGAAAATAACTGCAGAATTTAATACAAGAGGCGGTGTTTCATCTGTAATTGAGGTTGAGTATGAAAAAGATGAAGAAATTAATAGTTTGAATTAGGAATAATTAAAACGAATTTCCAAATGCACATGAACAAAATTTTTATACCAAACCTAAATATTATTTCCTTAATGTCATTTATTAAAAATAGAAGACTTCTTTTATATAAATATATGGCAATGTTGTAGCTTCTTTATTGGATTGTTGGTTAATTAATAAATCTAATACATAATTAAGGAATACTAAAAATGATTAAGAAAACAATTGATAAAAGAAGCTGGGCAGAGCCATTTAAAATAAAAGTTGTTGAACCTCTTAAAATGACAACTCGTCAGGAGCGAGAAAAAGCTGCTAAGGAAGCCGGTTATAATACTTTTTTGCTTAAATCAGAAGATGTTTATATAGATCTACTTACAGACAGTGGAACAAATGCAATGAGCGATAGACAGTGGGCCGGAATGATGATTGGTGATGAGTCCTATGCTGGCAGTAGAAATTTTTATTATTTGTGGGACAATATTAAAAAGTATTATGGTTTCCCGTATTTTGTTCCAACTCATCAAGGCAGAGCAGCAGAGCATTTGATTTCGAAGATACTTATTAAGCCTGGAGATTTTATCCCTGGTAATATGTACTTTACAACAACAAGGCTTCACCAAGAATTAGCTGGTGCTACATTTGTAGATGTTATTGTAGATGAAGCACATGACCCTCTGAATGAAAATCCATTCAAAGGAAATATTGATATCCAGAAATTAGAAGACCTAATTAAAAAAGTTGGTGCAAAGAAAATCCCTTATGTTAGCATGGCTGGACCAGTTAACATGGCTGGCGGTCAGCCTTTCTCAATGAAGAATTTAAAGGATGTTAAGCAAGTTTGCGATAAGCATGGTATTCAGCTTTGGTTTGATGCAACAAGAGCAACAGAAAATGCATATTTTATTCAAGAAAGAGAAAAAGGATATAAATCAAAATCAATTGCACAAATATTTTTAGAAATGTGTTCTTACTTTGAAGGAATTTGGGTAAGTGCTAAAAAAGATCTGATGGTAAACATTGGTGGTATTATTGCTACCAAGAATAAAAAAGTTTATGAAGAGGGCAGAAATATGGTTGTAGTTTATGAAGGGCTTCATACATATGGCGGTCTTGCAGGAAGAGATATGGAAGCAATGGCAATTGGTATTGAAGAGATGCTTGATTATAATAATATTCATGCTAGAATTGGACAGATAAGATATTTTGGTGCCGAGCTTGCTAAATACGGTATTCCATTTGTAAAACCAATTGGTGGTCATGCAATATTTTTAGATGCTAAAAGATTTCTTCCACACTTAAAACAAGATCAATTTCCTGCCCAAACTTTAGCAGCAGAAATATATTTAGATTCAGGTGTTAGGACCATGGAACGTGGAATTGTTTCGGCCGGAAGAAATAGTGTAACTGGTGAAAATAATTATCCAAAGCTTGAATTGGTTAGATGTACATTCCCAAGAAGAGTTTATACACAAGCTCATATTGATGTTACTGTTGAATCAATTGCATCTGTATTTATCAATAGAAAATCGATTAAAGGATTAAAAATGTATTATGAACCGAAGTATTTAAGGTTCTTTCAAGCGAAATTTAAAAAGCTATAATTTGTTAATTTTTCATATTGATTTAGAGCACAATTATATTTCCCACAAACTTTTTTAAGGATGTGGGATTTTTTTTTTAGTATTATTGTTCAATTGAAATTTTGTACAATTGAATTAGAATGATATTTCAGGGTTTTCTTAAAGCATATGGGTCATGGCTGATTTCCAAAATATTAAAGAACAGTTCTTAGCAGACAGACAAAAATTATTCATTGATGAAGAGTTGATAAATAATTCATACAAATTTTGTGTTAAACACAGTTTGCTTGTTGAAGAATATATAATCAAAATTGTTAAAGCTAGTTCGCTTAATTGTGTTTTAGCTGCTGCAGGTGGATTTAGCAGAAGGGAACTTTCACCTTTTTCAGATATTGATTTGATGTTTATTTTTCCAAAAATTGTTGGTCCTGAAGAATGTGTTAAAGAAGCTATAACTAATTTGTGGGATTCGGGAATTGAAGTATCGCATACAATTCGTGAGTTCAAAGATATTCAAAGATTTTTGGATGAAGATCTTCATGCGTTTACCCAGTTTTTTGAGACCAGAATGCTATTGGGAAATAAATCAATTTATGATGAATGGAATAATAAACTGCATGAGGTAATTGAAAAATCTGATAAACAAACTCTTATTTTTGATTTATTTGATGATGTAGAAGTTAGATATAAGAAGTATGGAAGATCGCCAAAAGTACTTGAGCCAAATGTGAAGTTTACTGGTGGTGGTTTAAGAGATATCCATTGTGTTGAATGGATGTATTCAATTAAGAACAATATACTTCTTCAAGATCAAGATGAAATTACTCATACAGAAAGTTTCCTCAAGATTATTTTGCAACAAGGTGTAATAAATAGAAAAGCTTATAAGCGGCTTTATGATGGATATCAAACTGTTCTTACTGCTCGTAATAATCTTCATCTAATTTCCGGTAGAAAAAATGATAGGTTAGAATTTGATCATCAAGAAATAATTGCCGAAAGATTAGGGTACAAAAAAAATAACTGGAAAGAATTTATGCACAGTTATTTCCAATCTACAACGGTTTTAAATCGTTTTTCTAAAACGATGATGAAGAGATACAAGCAACATTATGCATCGGTTCTTTCAGACTATCTTTCAATAAATTTAGATGATGAATTTGAGGTTAAAGGAAGTGTATTATCTTTTAAAAAGGATAGGCTATTAAGCATTTCTGAAATTATGCGCGCCTTTTACTACAGAGGTGTTCATGATGCGTTTTTTGAACAAGATTTACGATCATTAATTATTGAGAGCATACACCTTATAGAAGAAATTCAATCGCTAGAAGCAATATCATCGGTTTTCTTTAGAGAATTACTAAAGCTTCCGGCAAATGTGGCAAAAACTCTCTCTTCTATGAATGAATTTGGATTTATAGATTTATTGTTGCCCGAGTTCAAATCATTAAATGGATTCTTCCAACCGGGTGTTTATCACTGTTATACTGCCGATGAGCATTCATTAATTGCACTGCAAAACATAGAGCAATTAACCTTTGAGGATTCACATCTTTCAAGATTATATAAATCATTATCTTCCAAAGATCTTTTGTATTTAGCTACACTTCTCCATGATATTGGCAAACCTATTAGTGTTAGCGGACATGAGATTATTGGTGCTGAAATAGCAAATAGTATTATGCAAACTTTGGGATACGGTCAAAGCGAAATAGTTTTTGTTCAATTCCTAATTAAAAACCATCTGGCAATGGAACAAGTTGCTTTTAGAAGAGATCTAAACGATCCAGCAACCTTAGATAATTTTATTTCAATATTTCCTTCTTTAAAAACTTTAGATTACTTATATATTTTAACATTTGCTGATCTTTCTGCAGTTAACCCGCAAGTTTGGACAAAATGGAAAGCCGATTTACTTTATGAATTGTATATAAAATCCAGAGCAATGTTATCTGAACAGATTTCTGGAGATGAATTGATGAGTGCAAAATCATATAACATAATGAACACAAAATATGAAAACAACTCCTCTGTAACAGATCATTTGGAACAGGTCGATGACATTAGTTATATTTTTCAATTTTCTGAGGATGAGATAAATCAGCATATTAAGGAAATTGTAAAGGGATCAAAGATTGCAGTCTTTTTTAAGGAAACCGAATTATTCACCAATGTTTCTGTACTTACAAAAGATTCGGACTCACTATTGGCAATGCTTTGCGGAGCATTAGCAATAAATGATTTGAATATTCACGATGCAAGGATCTTTACTAGAAAAGATGGAATTGTAATTGATAGTTTTAATGTTTCAGATTTTAGAACGAATAAAAAAATTGAACACTCAAAATATACTAAAATTGAAAAATCTCTCACAGATACTCTTTCCGGTGAAATTGATATCGATATAGAATTTGAAAAAGTAAAATCAAAATGGAAAAGAATTAGTAACAAACAGTACGTAAAAAGAACAGTAATTGAATTTGAAGACCACGATAACTTTACAATTATTGAAGTACACACTGCTGATAAAATTGGTCTATTATATACTATGACTCATAAACTAGCCGAACTAGGCTTAGCAGTTAGTTTTGCAAAAATAGCAACTAAAATTGATGAAGTAGTTGATGTTTTTTATGTATTAAAAAACAATGGACTTAAGCTAAAAAAGAATGAGTACGATTTTATTAGAAGCGAAATTGAATCAGAAATTAAGGGATTAAGTTAATTATATGAATTTTATGAATAAATCCAACCCGATTGGTGTTTTTGATTCCGGTATTGGAGGATTAACAGTTGTACAAAGTGTAAATAGATTATTGCCTAGTGAAAGTATAGTTTATTTTGGAGATACTGCAAGAGTTCCTTATGGATCAAAATCTAATTCTACGATTATTGAGTATGCTCTACAAGACGCACAATTTTTAGCAAAAAAAAATGTTAAACTAATTATTGTTGCATGCAATACGGCCTCTGCGGTTGCTATTGATGAATTAAAAAGTAAATTTGATATACCAATCATTGGAATGATAAACCCCGGTGCAAAAACAGCTATTGCTGAAACCAAAAACAAAATTATTGGAGTAATTGGTACTGAAACTACAATTTCAAACAAAGCATATTCCAAAGCTATAAACCAAATTGATAAAGAAATTAAAGTAATTGAAAAGGCATGTCCACTTTTTGTACCACTTGCAGAAGAGGGTTGGATAAACCATCCAGCAACTAAATTAATTGCTGAAGAATATTTAACCGAACTTAAAGATTCAAAAATTGACACTCTCATTTTGGGATGTACACATTATCCTATATTAAAGGAAATTATCCAAGAAGTTGTTGGTAAAAATGTTAAGCTAATTGATTCCGGTTCTGCCGCTTCAATTGAGGTTGATGAATATCTTATAGGAAGAGGAATAAAAAATTACCAGCATAACATTGGTAAATATGAATATTATGTTAGTGATGTGCCTAAAAAGTTTAAGCAAATTGCAGATAGATTTTTAGGCAAGGAATTAGAATATTTAGAAAAAGTTGATCTTGAAGAATTATTAAACGGTTAGCTCCTTTTGTTTTCATAAAAGTGTATTCCACTGATTGTTTTTGCATCCACAATTTTGCCTGATGTAATCATTTCATTTATTTCATTCAAAGTAAATTCATATACTTCCATTCCGTGTTCACCTTCTTCTCTATTGTGTTTACCAGTAATTAAATTTGTTGCTAAATAAATATAAAGAATTTCGTCGCAGAAACCTGGAGAAGTATAAATTTTCCCAAGAGATTCAATTGAATTTGTCGTATATCCTGTTTCTTCTGTAAGTTCTCTGGTTGCACAAATTAAAGGATCTTCTCCTTTCTCTAATTTACCGGCAGGTAATTCGAACATCCATTCATCAAAAGGATAGCGGTATTGTTTAACTAATATAATTTTACCGTCTTCTTTAACTGGAACTACAACAGCACCACCATTGTGAACAATTACTTCTCTAACTCCGCTATTACCCGAGTTATACTCTATATGATCGACCTTGATATCAAATACGAGTCCATTAAAAATTGTTTCAGATTTTTTTATTTTGAAGTTCATTAAAGTTCCTAAAAATAGTGCACCACAAAGAGCACAGAGTTACACAAAGACTAATAAACAAATCTATTAATACCTTCTTTTAATTTTGTTACATTAAAATTGATCAATAATCCTAAAGGTTTTTCAGCTAATTTTAAGTATGTAAGAATTTGTGCTTTATGAATTGGTAGAATCGTTTCAACGGATTTTAATTCGATAATAATTTTATTTTCAACTAGCAAATCAATCCTATAGCCTCTTCCATTTTAATATTATTATAAATTACTGGCAGCTCTTTTTGTCTATCAACTCTATATCCTAAATTCAGTAATTCAAATTCCAAGCATACTTCATAAGTTGATTCAAGTAATCCCGGTTCCAATTCAGAATGTACTTTCATAGCACATCCAATAATATCAAAACTAATTTTATTTATATCTTTTTTCAAACTCTGTGAATCTCTGTGAACTTTGTGGTGAATCAATTATCATAAAATGGGATTAGCTCACTCCCCATATATTTTATTACAGCTGTAATTACTCCAAGATCATCCAAATAGCCAACCAATGGAGCTATATCCGGGATTGTATCAATTGGAACAATAAAATAGACCAATGCACCAATAACAATTGACTTTCTATGCCATGGAATAGAAGAATCTGTGAAATAGTTGTAAAGTGCTTTTATATCCTTTGTAAACGAAAGTTTTTTGCCAAATTTTTCAACCTTTTCCCAGAAGTTATCTTCAATGTAAGAACTACCATCCTCAAACTTAGAAGGAGTGTCGTATTCATATTCCGTTGTTAATTCATCAAAAATTTCATCATTATAGTCTTTGTCATCAATTTCATCTTCTTCTTGTTTTCTTAAATTGTTCGACATATATAATCCTAATTTTTGTTAATCCAATAAAATATAAAACTACTTTTTGTTATCTTCAAGCCATTCATAAATGCTATTCCACCAAAGTCTGGCATTTTGGGGTTTGGTGATAAAATGATACTCATCAGGGAAATAAAGCATTTTACTTTTAACACCAACTCTTTGCAATGCTGTAAACAATTCCATTGCCTGGCTAAATGGAACTCTAAAATCATAAGCCCCATGAATAACTAACATAGGAGTTTTAAAATTTTGTACAAACATATTTGGAGACCATTTTTGATAAAGTTCTCTTTTCTCCCAAGGAGTTCCACCATTTTCCCATTCAGGAAACCAGAGTTCTTCTGTTGTTCCGTACATACTTTCTAAATTATATACTCCAGCATGGCAAATCAAAGCATTGAATCTATCAGTGTGTCCTTCAATCCAGTTTATCATATATCCGCCATAAGAAGCACCAGCAGCGAAAGTATTTTGTTTATCGATAAAAGAATAAGTGTTAATTGCATAATCGTATGAATTCATTAAATCAGTATAAACTTTTCCACCCCAATCCCCTGAAATTTCATCTGTAAATTTTTGTCCGTAACCGGTACTTCCTCTTGGATTTGTGGCAACTACAACATAGCCTTGTGCTGCAAACATTTGCAAATTCCATCTAAAATGGAAATCATCTTCCCAATGACCTTGCGGACCACCATGTATTAGAAACATAAGTGGGTATTTTTTTGATGAATTAAAAAATGGAGGTTTGAGTAATATTGATTGAACTTGAACTTCTTCAGCTCCTTTTGTCCAAAAGGTTTCTACTTCGTTCATTTCAATACTAGAAAGTAAGCTTCCATTTATATCTGTGATCTTTTTGAAATTGGTTCTATCTGTATTTATAGAAAAAATTTCCTTTGGAAGAGTTGATCTTTCGTTAAGAAAAAATAATGTTTCGCCATTACCGGAAATTTTTAATGATGAGGCGACTACTTTTTCTACAACAGTTGATATCAGTTTTGTATCGATATTAATATTAAAAATTGAATTGTAAATTTTATTGGCTGCAATAAAATAAATTGATTTCGAATCCTTAGCCCAAACTAATTCGCCAACAGACAAGTCATAATCTTTAGTAAGGTCAACGGTATTTTTAGAAAATCTATCATACAGCATCAATCGCTGTTTATCTGCTTCAAAACCAGCTCTTTCCATTGAGGAATAAGCAATATATCGTCCATTTGGAGAATAAACAGGTTGATTATCATTTCCCATGCTTGTTGAAATTTTTTCTAGTATAGGTACTTCACCATTTTTAAGATTGTTTAATTGTAATATAAAAACATCATTATTTGTACTAGTGGCAAGAAAATCAGATTTATTCATTGTTAAAGCAACTTCACCTCCATCTGGCGAAAAAGAATAGTCGTTTGCGCTTCCTAGTGCAAGAGGTGGAACATCATATTTACTTGAAAGAGTTAGGTCGGTATATTGATTGGTTTTAACATCAAAAAGAAATAGATGACTTATCTTTGGTCCGCGCCAGTCGTTCCAATGACGATACATTAATTCGGTGAATATTTCTGCTTTTACTTTATTATTCTCTCTTAATGAATCTTTATCTTCATTACAATCTTGAGTTTGGCAATCAGCAAATACGTGTGAAGAAAAAATAAATTGGCTGTTTACCCAAGAATATTCAGGACCAGAAACACCTGAGTAGAAATCAGTTAATGCAGTTTCACTTGATCCCTCAATATTGTTTTGAAAAATCTGACTGTTCTTAGAATAAATAATTTTATTTGCATCATTTAAGAATTGCGGTGAAGAAACGCTTTCTTTGGAATTCAATACTTTTTTAGCAGCACCTCCATTTGTACTCACAGAATACAGTTCAGTTTTTCCTTTATTTTCTTCCATATTATATGAAGTAGCATCAAAAATTATTTTACTGCCATCTTGTGAAACATCGAAAGATCCAATTCTTTTTAGGTTCCATAAATCATCAATAGATAGAGCTTGTTTCTGTTGGGCGATAATAGTTGTTGTTACAAAAAATATTACTAATAGTGCAAATAGTTTTTTCATGTTAAACTCAATTTTATTACAAATAATAATTTAAAATAGTTAATTACTAATGCAAATTAAAAAGAATTTTACTTCCAATTAATTATATCAAATTTTCATTCATAGTTAGTTGCTCATAAGTTTCACGATTTCTAATAATGTGAAAGTTTTCCCCATCAACTAAAACTTCTGCTGGTCTTCTTCTCGCATTATAATTTGAAGCCATAACTATTCCATAAGCTCCTGCCGACATAATTGCTAATAACTCATCCTTTTCACATCGGGTAATATTTCTATTCTTGGCTAAAAAATCTCCACTTTCACAAACCGGACCAACAATATCAGCTAAAATATCAGTTCTATCAAAAATACTAACCGGTTGAATATGATGATAAGCTTTATAAATACTTGGTCTTAATAAATCATTCATCGCCGAATCAATAACAACAAAATTCTTATCCAAGTTTTCTTTTGTGTTTATCACTTTGGATAACAATATTCCACCGTTAGCTGTTAAATATCTACCAGGTTCAAAAAGTATTTCACAATCAATATTTTGGACTATTGGAATGATAGCGCGAGCAAAATCTTCGACTGAGAAAATTTCTTCATTGTTGTATTGTACTCCAATTCCTCCGCCTAAATCAATATGCTTCAGGATAATTCCTTCCTGCTTCAATTCATTAAATAGGCTCACCATTTTTTTTGTAGCTTCAACATAAGTATCAACTTTTGTAATCTGAGAGCCAATGTGCATATCAATGCCAAGTAGATTGATATTAGAAAGCTTGCTTGCTTCAACAAAGATATCTTTAGCAATTGTTTCATCAACACCGAATTTGTTTTCTGCTAATCCGGTAGAAATATAAGGATGAGTTTCTGGATCAACATTTGGATTGACTCTTATTGCAAGTGGTGCAACTTTCCCAATTTTTGCTGCTAGTTTATTTATTTGTTTTATTTCTTGTATAGACTCGGCTTTAATTAGAAGAATATCATGTTCTAAACAAATTTCAATTTCTTCATCGGTTTTCCCAACCCCTGACATGATCATATCTTTGGGAGAAACTCCTGCTTTAATTGCCTTGTAAAACTCACCAGCAGAATTTACATCTATACCAGCGCCCAATCTATTAAATAGCCGAATTACATTGATATTGTAATTTGCTTTAGATGCATAAAAAATTCTGTGGTTTATTTTGCTAAAAGCATTTTGAAATAATATAAAATGATCTTCAAAAAACTTTTTACTGTAAATGTAAACTGGTGTTGCTACCTTTTTTGCAATTTCATCAAGAGAAACATTTTCGCAAAATAGCTTGTTGTTTTTGTAAGTAAAATACTCGGATTTAAAATAGTCCATCAATATCCCATTTAATTTTAATTTCAGATTAAAATATCACAAATAATCAATGAAAATGGAAGCAAAATAGGGGAGTTATCTTGATAAACCTTTGTGTTTTGAATAACTTTAATATTCTTTTAGAATTTAATGTTGGGCAATATGAAATATCCGTTTTCGGAAATAGAAAAAAAATGGCAATCCTTTTGGGAAGAAACTAAAATTTACAAAACAGACCTTTCCCAAACAGAAAAAAAATTATATACACTTGTTATGTTCATTTATCCATCAGGATCAAAAACTCATATTGGTCATTGGTATAATTATGCGCCAACAGATTCCTGGGCGAGATTTAAAAAGCTAAGAGGATTTAATGTTTTTGAACCAATGGGTTACGATGCCTTTGGTTTACCAGCCGAAAATTATGCGATTAAAACAGGAGTGCATCCTAAAGATAGTACATTACAAAATATTAAAGATATCAGAGAGCAGCTAAAAACTATGGGCTGCATGTATGATTGGGATGCCGAACTAATGACTTGCGTTCCTGAATATTACAAATGGAATCAGTGGTTATTTCTAAAACTTTATGAAAATGGTTTAGCATATAGAAAAAATGCACCTGTAAATTGGTGTCCTTCTTGCAAAACAGTTTTAGCGAATGAACAAGTTCAATCTGATGGTGATTGTGAACGTTGTGGTACTTTGGTTGAGCAGAAAAATTTGACTCAGTGGTTTTTCAAAATTACTGATTATACAGAAAAATTATTAGATGGACTTGAAACAATTGATTGGCCCGAAAAAACTAAATTGATGCAGAAAAATTGGATTGGAAAAAGTATTGGTGCAGAAATAAAATTTAAAATTGATAATTATGATGAAAACATTTCGGTTTTTACTACCCGGCCTGATACTTTATTCGGTGCAACTTATATGGTTCTATCACCAGAACATCCTCTTGTTGATATAATAACTGTCGCTGATCAAAAGGACAAAGTTGTTGAATATCAGAATAAGGTTAAGAATTTGTCGGAGATTGATAGAACTTCAACTGTAAAAGAAAAGACGGGTGCATTTACTGGTGCATATGCTGTAAATCCCGCTAACAGTAAGAAAATCCCAATTTGGATTGCTGATTATGTTTTGATGACTTATGGAACCGGTGCAATTATGGCTGTTCCAGGGCAAGATGAAAGAGATTGGGAGTTTGCAGAAAAATTTGATTTACCAATAATTAGAACTGTTCAAACCACAGAAGGATTTGATGGTAATGCTTTTACTGGCGATGGTGTTGCAATCAATAGTGATTTTTTAAATGGATTAAACGTTTCTGATGCAAAAGAAAAAATGATTACTTGGCTAGTTGAAAATAATCTAGGTAAAGGCACAACCACATATAGGCTGCGGGACTGGTTAATTTCACGACAAAGATATTGGGGTACACCAATTCCAATTATTCATTGCGAAAAATGTGGAGAAGTTCCAGTTCCAATTAGTGATTTACCGGTTGAGTTACCATATGATGTTGATTTTAAACATGATGGCGGTTCACCTCTAGCAAATAATTTAGAGTTTGTTAATACAAAATGTCCAAAGTGTGATGCTCCAGCCAAAAGGGAAGCAGATACAATGGACACATTTGTTGATTCATCATGGTATTACTTGCGCTATTTGAATCCGAATATTGATGACAAAATATTTGATGGTGAATTGGCAGAAAAATGGACACCGGTTGATACTTATGTTGGAGGTGCAGAGCATGCAACAATGCACTTACTTTATGCAAGATTTATTCACAAGTTTCTAAATGATATCAAATTAGTGAATAGCAATGAACCTTTTCAAAGACTTATACATCAGGGTACGATTACAAACCAAGGTGCCAAGATGTCTAAATCTAAAGGGAATGTTGTTGATCCGGGAATCTTCATCGATGAATATGGTGCTGATGTTTTTAGAATGTATCTTATGTTTATGGGACCTTATGATCTAGGCGGTGATTGGAGCGATAAAGGAATTGTTGGTGTTGATAGATTTGTCCAAAGGGTCTATACACTTTTTCAAAATTATAAAAATGTGGTTAACGAATTCCCTGCAAATACTAAATATGACTTAAATGAATTATCTGAAGTTGAAAAAGAAGTGTATAGAAAAGTAAATCAGACTCTTGAAAAATATGATGGGGAAATTGAAAATTTTAGATTCAATACAACTGTAGCTTTTTTAATGGAGTTGATGAATGAGTTAAATAAATCATTAAGTAGCTGTAGAAAAGATTTAGCAGCCTATGTTTTGGAAAGATTCACCTTTTTGCTTTCACCGTTGGCACCACACTTAGGTGATGAATGTTGGAGTTTAATTGGGAATAAAGAATCAATCTTTAAAAATCCACCAAGTTATAAAGTTGATGAAGCAGCGTTGACAGTTGATTATGTTACAATAGTAGTTCAGGTTAACGGAAAAGTAAGAGCAAAAATAAATCTACCTGTTGATTGTGAAGAAAGCGTTGTGAAAGAAGAAGTGTTTGCAGATGAAAATGTAAAAGTTCATACTGATGGCAAAACCATTGTAAAAGAGATTTACATCAAAAATAAAATTTATAACATTGTTGTAAAATGAAAAACCATTGAACGCAGATTATTATGATACTTATGATGTTTTATGAATAAGAATTACCTACATAGTGAAATTACTGATAAAATAATCAAAGCTTTTTATAATGTGTACAATAAACTTGGTTATGGTTTTTTAGAAAAAGTGTATGAAAATAGTATGATGATTGAATTAAATAAATTAGGATTAAAATCACAAAAACAATTCCCAATTACTGTGCATTATGAAAATCAAAATGTTGGTGAATATTTTGCAGATATTATTGTTGAAAATTCTGTGATAGTTGAATTAAAAGCAGCTGAAAATATTGCAGTAGAACATGAAACACAATTAGTAAATTATTTAAAAGCAACAGATATTGAAGTAGGATTACTTTTGAATTTTGGTAAAGAACCCCAATTAAAAAGAAAAGTTTTTTCATCAGAATTTAAATCATAATAGATCATTATAATCAGCGTTCCATTTTAATAAAGAAGGAAATATGATAGACTTAAAATTAATTAGAGAAAATCCCGAACTTGTTAACAAAGGTTTAGAAAGTAAAAATGAGAAAAATAGAGTTGATGAAATTCTTAATCTTGATACTTTGAGACGAGAAAAAATTCAGTTAGTAGAAGATTTAAAAGCAAAAAGAAATAGTTCATCTCAACAAATTGGGAAACTTAAACAGGCTGGAGAAAGCACCGAAGCTATTATGGTTGAGATGAAGCAAGTTTCTGATGATATTAAAAATTTTGATGATGAGCTCCGAGAAATAAACGAAAATTTAAACAATTTATTAGTTCGATTACCCAATTTACCACATTCTTCTACCCCAATTGGCAAAAGTGCTGAGGATAACATTGAAAATAGAAAATGGTTACCCGATGGTTTTGAATTTGAGTCAGCAGAAAGATTTCTAAATCACGTTGAGCTTGGTAACAAACTTGGAATATTAGATTTTGAACGCGGTGCAAAAATATCTGGCTCAGGTTTCCCTGTTTATGTTGGGAAAGGTGCAACTTTAGAAAGAGCACTAATAAATTTTATGTTGGATTATCATCTTGAACATCATGGTTATAAAGAAGTGTTTCCACCGTTTTTGGTAAATGCCGATTCAATGTTTGGTACAGGTCAATTACCTAAAATGCAAGAAGATATGTATTATGCAGAACGAGATGATTTGTATTTAATTCCAACTGCAGAAGTTCCTGTTACAAATCTTCACAGAGATGAAATTATAAATGAAGAACAATTACCAATTAGTTACGTTGCTTATTCGGCTTGCTTTAGAAGAGAAGCAGGAAGTTATGGAAAGGAATCAAAAGGATTTTTACGAGTTCACCAGTTTAATAAAGTAGAAATGGTAAAATTAGTTGAGCCAGAAACTTCTTATGATGAACTAGAAAAAATTGTGAATGATGCTGAAGATATTTTGAAAGAATTAAAAATTCCGTATAGAATATTAGCTCTCTGTTCTGGTGATTTAAGTTTTGCAGCTGCAAAATGTTACGATATTGAAACTTGGTCGCCTGCTGAAAATAAATGGCTTGAAGCATCATCATGCAGTAATTTTGAATCATTTCAGGCAAGAAGAGCAAATATTCGATACAGAAAGAAAGACGAAAAGAAACCGGAATTTGTACACACATTAAATGGATCCGGATTAGCCACAAGTAGATTGATGGTTTCTATTTTAGAGAATTATCAAACACCAGAAGGAAAGATTGTTGTTCCTAAAGTTTTACAAAAGTATACCGGGTTTAGCATTATAGAATAGAAATCTTTTGTTTTTATGAATTGTTTTTCGGAATGGTAATTAATAAAATTCATCTTCTCAAATGTGGAATTTTTAATTTCTGTTCTGATGATTCAATTAAAATTTTTAGTCTTTTCTTTTTAGTTGTAATTTGCTTTGCGCTCATTAACCAGTGGATTGTAGCTTTTTTATAAGATGGTGCTAAATTATTAAAGTATTCCCAAGCAGATTTATTCTTTTTTAGTTCTGCTTCATATTCCTTATCCAGTGTTGTTGTTCTTTCATAAGAGTATATTCTTGATTTTTCTTCTTTCTTTTTACTGAACGCTTCCTTTCCTTTTTGATGTACCAATCCTAAGGCAAGAAGTTTATTATATTTTTCAATGTTTATCGCACTCCAGTTACTCGTTGGTCTTCTTGGGGTAAATCTGTTTTGATAACTCTCATCATCAATTGATTTTCTAATTCCATCAATCCAACCAAAGCAAATGGCTACATCGACTGATTGTGACCAAGTAACGCTTGGCTTTTTAGTGTGAACTTTATAATAACCAAGAAATAATTCTTTCTCGGTTTCATGATGTTTTTCAAACCACGTTCTTAAGTCGTTTGGTGTTTTAAAAAATAATACTCTATCCATAGTTCAAAACAATTTATTATTTGGAAACATTAATAATAAAACCATTTTATAACATCTACATATAAAATTTTCTTTGCTTTGAAAAAAAATCACACATTGCAAATTGCTTCACTTTTTATAATTATTATAGCACAAAATATCTCTGCACAAGATTCACTTTACAAATCTGAAAAAAACTCTTCAATTAGTTTAGAAGTGATAGGCAGTATCTCGTTTTTTCAAGATCAAAATTTGAATAATTGGTTAATTGAAGCAAATCTTCAAGGATTACCAGTTGATAGTCTTAAGTCAATTGCAGAACTAATTGCTCACTTTAATTTGATAAATAGAGATAATCAGAGTTTAAGCCTCGCGGATCAATTAGTAGAACATAAATATCAACGAAAATTTTTGATGCTTACAACTTCAGAATACTTTAAAAATCAACCTAATTACGATCTAGGAGTTGTGAGTAAGTATCTGGGTATAACCAAAACCTATGCTGCTTTACTTCTAGCAATTTTATCACTTTAATTTCATTGTTTTTCGTAACTCAGACATTTCTGTCTAAGGATTTCATCTAATTAAAAGTTATTGGAACAATAATAAATTACCTTGGGTCTGTTTATTTTTTATCCTGAATTAAAATTTGTAATTTTCTTTTTTAAATAATTTATATACATGAAATCACTTAAGACATTAAACAAATATTTTTTTAGATATAAATCGAAACTTATTCTCGGAATAATTTTTATACTTCTATCTAACTCAGCACAAGTTTACATTCCTATTTTACTTAAAGAAAGCATCGATTCATTACAGCAAAACTTAAGTTATGAGATAATTTTAAAATATGCTCTCCTAATTGTCGGAGCTGCTATTTTTGCCGGAGTTTTTAGATTTTTAATTAGAACAACAATTATTATTGGTTCCCGCAAAATTGAATACGATTTAAGAAGTGATTTTTGGGAGCATATTCAAAAGCTTCCAATGAGGTTTTTCCAGAACAATTCAACCGGTAATATAATGGCGCATGCTACAAATGATATTAGTGCTGTTAGGATGTATATCGGTCCGGCTGTAATGTATTCGATTGACACAATATCAAAATTTATTATTGTAATAGTTATTATGCTTAACCTGGATTTATGGTTAACTATTTATGCACTCATTCCGCTTCCACTATTATCCTATTTTGTTTATAAGCTTAGTAAAAAGATTCATTCAAGATTTATAAAAATTCAAGAGAAGTTTAGTGATTTAACAACAAAAGCTCAGGAGAGTTTTTCAGGCATTCGTGTGGTTAAATCCTATGTTCGGGAAAATGATGAAGTAAAGCAATTTACAAAACTAAGTGATGAATACCTCCAAAGGAATATGGAAAAGGTAAAGATTCAAGCCCTTTTTGTTCCAATATTGTTTTTAATAACAGGCATTTCAGTGATTATTGTAATGTGGGTTGGCGGTTCGATGGTTATTGAAGGCACTTTAACACTTGGAGAAATAATTGCATTTATTGCATATCTCAGTTTATTAATTTGGCCGGTAATTGCCTTTGGATGGGTAATTAATATTATTCAGCAAGCTGCAGCAAGTATGAAAAGATTACTTAAA
The DNA here is from genome assembly GCA_963704835.1 of uncultured Ignavibacteriales bacterium. Lineage (GTDB taxonomy): Bacteria > Bacteroidota > Ignavibacteria > Ignavibacteriales > Melioribacteraceae. The sequence continues at coordinate 145,998 of CAVPHW010000014.1, forward strand.
ATATTTTCCGAAATTGATGAACTTAGAGATTCGCCTGATGTAAATAAAAATATCACTGAGATAATGGGTGAAATAGTTTTTAATAATGTTTCATTTCAATATGGTAATGATCTAACGCCTGTACTTAAAAATATCGACATCAAAATTCCCACCGGTAGTTCTTTAGCAATTGTTGGACATACAGGAAGCGGTAAAACAAGTTTAATAAATCTAATCCCCCGACTTTTTGATGTAAGTTCTGGTGAAATTCTAATTGATGGAAATAATATTAAGCAAATTCCAAAAAGTGTTTTAAGAAAAAATATTGGACTTGTTGCTCAAGAAACTTTTCTGTTTTCAGATACTTTATTTAATAATATTGTTTATGGTTTAGAAAATCCGAATATGGATTTTGTTGAAAAAGTAACTGAGATTTCACATCTGAAAAGTGAAATTGATTCTTTTGCAAATGGATATGAAACAATACTAGGCGAAAGAGGCATTACTCTTTCCGGCGGACAAAAACAAAGAACTAGTCTTGCTAGAGCATTAGCAATCAATCCTAAAATACTTATTCTTGATGATTCCTTTTCTGCCGTTGATACAAATACGGAAGAAGAAATATTGAATAAACTGAAAGAATATATGAAAGGTAGAACAAGTATAATTATTAGTCACCGAATTTCTACGGTTAAAAATGCAGATAAAATTATAGTATTAAAAGATGGAATAATAACTGAGAAAGGTACTCACAACGATTTGGTTGAATTAGGCGGTATTTATGCAGAGCTTTATAACAAACAATTGTTGGAAGAAGAGTTGAAAGAAATAGAATAAATGAGTAAAAACAAAAAAAATATAGATGAAGTAAAGGGGAAAGCTTACGACTCTAGGTTAATGAAGCGGTTACTTGGATATGTAAAGCCATATAAAAAATACGTAATTGTTGCAATCCTCCTTAATATAATCGTTGCTGGTCTTGGACCAGTAAGACCGTATTTAACAAAAATTGCCGTTGATGATTCAATTTCGAATAAAGATTATGATAGTTTATTAACAATTGTATTGATTCTAGTTGCAAGCCTTATTTTTCAAGCTGTAATTCAATACGCTCTAACTTACTTTACCCAACTTATGGGTCAAAAAATTATTTATGATTTGAGGGTTAGAATATTTAAACATGTTCATAAATTATCACTTAAGTATTTTGATAAAACACCCATTGGTAAAATTGTTACAAGAGTTACAAATGATGTTGAAGCATTAAATGAACTATTCGCTTCCGGAATAGTAATGGTGTTTAGTGATATCTTCATTATTATTTGGATTTTTGGCTTTATGTTTTTTATGTCATGGAATCTTGCTTTAATTACACTTTCTGTTCTTCCAATATTATTTTATGCTACTTTCTTGTTTAGAAAAAAGGTAAGGGATGCATATAGAAATGAGAGAAGATATTTATCAAGATTAAATTCATACATGCAAGAGCATATTACCGGTATGAATGTTGTCCAGATATTTAATAAAGAAAATTCTGAGTTAAGAAAATTTTTAACAATTAATTCTGATTACAGAAACGCATTAATTAAGTCAGTTTTTTATTATGCGCTTTTCTATCCAACTGTAGAAATATTAAGCTCAATCTCATTAGCTCTAATAATTTGGTATGGAGGAGGAAGTGTAATTCAAGGGACAATGACAATTGGTGTTCTATTTGCCTTTATTCAATATACAGAAATGTTTTTTAGACCAATTAGAGACCTTTCTGAAAAGTATAATATTATGCAAACTGCAATGGCAGCTTCTGAGAGGATTTTTGAGGTATTAGATGACAATACAATTATACCGGATCCAACCAATCCCAAAACTATTGGTAAGATTAAAGGGAAAGTTGAATTTGAAAATGTAACATTTGCTTATTCTAAGGATGAATATGTTTTAAGAAATGTTTCGTTCACTATTGAGCAAGGGGAAACTGTTGCAATTGTTGGAGCAACTGGTGCCGGCAAAACCAGTATTATAAGTCTTCTTACAAGGTTTTATGATATAAATAAAGGTGCAATAAAGTTAGATGGAATTAACATTAAAGATATTACAAAGGATGAACTTAGAAAAAAAATATCTGTCGTTTTACAGGATGTTTACCTTTTCTCCGGTAATATTGCTTCAAACATTGGTCTTAATTCCGAGTTGATTTCTGAAGAAAAAATAATTGAATCATCTAAAATTGTTGGTGCCGATAGATTTATCCAAATGCTTCCCAATAAGTATAATGAAGAGGTTAAGGAGAAAGGATCCACATTAAGTGTCGGACAAAAGCAACTTATCTCATTCGCTAGGGCATTAGCCTTCGATCCACAAATTCTTATTCTTGATGAGGCAACCTCAAGTGTAGATACAGAAACAGAAATTCTAATAAAAGAAGCAATTGAAAAATTGTTGATTGGAAGAACTTCAATCGTAATTGCGCATCGTTTATCAACAATCCAAAATGCAGATAAAATTATTGTTATGCATAAAGGTGAGATTAGAGAAATTGGTAATCACCAAGATTTACTTGCTAAAAAGGGAATTTATTATAAATTGTATCAACTACAATATAAAGAACAAGAGCTTATTGATAAATTATAAATTAGGAGGCTAACATGGCAATTAACTTTATGACTCTAACTCGGCACATTTATGAGGGAGAAAAAAAAGTTAAAGCAACAGGAGAACTTTCAGGATTACTTCACGAGCTATCATTGGCTGCAAAAGTTATCTCGCTTGAAGTTAATAAGGCCGGGCTTGTAGATTTACTTGGATTTACTGGAGATAACAATGTTCATGGTGAACAAGTTAAAAAATTAGATATGTTTGCTCATGATATGTTATTTAAAGCCATGGATCATGGAGGTCATTTATGTGCAATGGCTTCTGAAGAAGAAGAAGATATAATTCATATTCCAAAACATCATATAATTGGAAAATATGTTTTACTATTTGATCCTTTAGATGGTTCTTCAAATATTGATGCTAATGTTAGTATTGGAACTATTTTCTCAATTTACAAAAGAGTTACACCAGATGATGGTTCACCTGGAACCCTTGAAGACTGTCTTCAACCAGGTATAAATCAAATTGCTGCTGGTTATATAATTTATGGTTCTAGCACAATATTTGTTTATACAACAGGTAAAGGTGTGTTTGGTTTTACATTGGATCCTGCTTTTGGAGAATTTCTATTATCGCATGATAATATTAAAATTTCTGAAAAGGCAAATATTTATAGCATAAATGAAGGGAATTATAAATATTGGCGTCCCGGTTTAAAAAAGTATATTAAGTATGTTCAAGATGCTGATAATAGAGGGCGAAAACCTTACACTTCTAGGTATATTGGAACAATGGTTGCTGATATTCATAGAAATATGCTTATGAGCGGAATTTATATCTACCCTGCTGATAATTTAAACCCGGAAGGGAAACTACGGCTAATGTATGAATGTAATCCAATGGCGTTTATCATTGAGCAAGCAGGAGGAAGAGCAATTGATGGAACAAGAAGGATTCTGGAAATCCAACCTAGAGATTTGCATCAGCGGGTTCCAATCTATATTGGAAGTAAGGAGGCTGTTGATAAAGTTGAACAGTTTTTGAAAGAAGATAAATTTTAAACAGTTTTATTTCACTTTAATTTATTCTATAATAATTTTATTTAAATGACTTTTATGAAGTTGTTCTCCAGAATAATTTTTCTACTGATTATATTCACGGGTTTTTATTCGATAGCGCAAGAAAACGTTGTTAAGGAAGATTCGGTAAAAGTAGTTTCTATTGATTCTACAAAAATCGCTTTGACCAAAAATAATTTTGGCAAAATAGAATCTGCCAATTCAGAACTCTATTACACAACCGTAAACCAAAGATTAGCAAAACCCTTAAAAGTCCAAGTTGTATACAATGGAAATGAACCATTAGCAAACTTCCCAGTTTATTTTGAAACAATATCTACTCCTATTGGATCCGTTGGTTCGAGTCTATTTCAAAAATTAGTTCATACTGATGAAAATGGTTATGCTCAAACTGAAGTAAAACTTGGCTCGATTGAGGGCGAATATGAATATTCTGCTAGAATAAAAACAAGGTCAAATCACAACGATATTGTATTTTTCAAAACTTTTGCCCGTAAATCAAATTGGGTCTTTTTTCTAGTAAGCGGTTTAATTGGTGGTTTAGGTTTATTCCTTTTCGGTATGGATTTAATGAGCGAAGGAATGAAAAAAGTTGCCGGCGCAAAACTAAGGCTGGTTTTAGAAACTCTAACTAATAATAGGTTGGTTGCTGTAGCTGTTGGAATCTTTATTACAATGGTTATGCAAAGCAGCAGCGCTACAACTGTTATGTTGGTGAGCTTTGTTCAAGCTCAACTTATGACTTTTTCTCAAACATTGGGAATAATTTTAGGGGCAGGTATTGGAACAACGATTACTGCTCAAATGATTGCTTTTAAATTTACTGACTACTCTCTTATAATTATTGGAATTGGATTTGGAATAGTTTTTTTAAGTAAATCAAAAAAAATTAAAAACATTGGGGAATTTATTTTAGGCTTTGGAATTCTATTCTTTGGCATGTATATAATGTCCAACTCCATGTATCCTTTAAGAACTTATCAACCATTTATTGATTTATTAATGCATCTCGAAAATCCAATTGTGGGAATAGTAATTGGAACTATTTTTACTGCTTTAATCCAAAGTAGCGGAGCTTTTATTGGAATAATTATTGTTTTGGGCACTCAAGGTCTTATAACTTTAGAAGCAGCAATACCGTTGATTCTAGGCACAAATATTGGGACTTCTATTACCGCAATACTTGCCAGTTTAAATTCAAGCAGGGCTGCAAAAAGAGTTGCGCTTGCACACACATTTTCTAAAATTCTAGGAGTTTTATTATTTGTTTGGTGGATTCCTAATTTTGCAGATTTTATAAGAATGATTTCTCCTCAAAATAATTCAAATTTAAGTGGTATTTCTTATCTATCAGAAATTGTTCCTCGTCAAATTGCTAATGCTCATACAGTTTATAATGTAGCATTAACATTGATTCTTCTTCCATTCACAAATATTGCTGCAAAATTTATTGAACGTATTTTGCCGGATTTGGAGGAAAAAGAAGAAGAGAGTATTTTCAAAACAAAATTCCTAGAAGAAAGTTTAATAAGCACGCCAACTTTAGCATTGAATTTAGCTAAAGCAGAAATAATTAGGATGGCATATAAAGCGCAGAAGATGGTTGAAAATATTATTATTCCTTTTACTTCAAATAATGAGAAGATATTGGAAGAAATTGAAGTTCAAGAATCAGAAATAAACTATCTAAACAGAAATATTACAAAGTATCTTGTAAAAATTGGTCAAGAGAGTTTGCCTGATGATCGTGCAGATGAAGTTTTTCAAATGATGCATTGTGTTACAGAACTAGAGGAAATGGGAGATGTAATTTCTAAAAGATTAATTCCATTGGCTAAAAAAAGATTAGAATTTAATATTAATTTCTCAAATGAGGGAAAAGTAGAAATTGAAGATTACCATCTAAGAACAATGAAGCAAATTAGTAGGGCGATTGAAGTTTTTAAAGGTGTAAATCTCGTTGACGCTAAGAGAATGGAAAAGAAATTTAAGAAATATCGTTTGATGGAAATTGATTTAAGAAGATCTCATTTTGATAGAGTTCGTCATTCCGTTCCCCAATCTATTGAGAGTAGCGGTATTCATCTAGAATTAATCGACCTATTAAAACAGATAAGTGCAAATGCAACAAATATTGCCAGAATTTTTATAGAATCAAAAAATCACAAAAAGAGTACAAAAAATGGTAGTTCCCCAATTACGGAAAATGATAGCTTAGAGGAAGAAAATAATAAAAACGACAATTTTTAATTAACTGATAAACTAAAATCTATTTCAGTTCAGCCAATTTTTCTTCAAGCATTTTTACCAAATCGGCACTACTTATATCTTTAATTGTAAGTTTATTATTTCTAACTGTAATTGCCGGTGGATCGCCGTGACCATTCAAATAATTTAAGAGAGAAAAGGAAAGTCTATTTCTATCGTTCATAAGTGGCAAATAAGGTTCAAGTGAATCAACCATATTATAAACTTTTTTTTCAATTGAGCTCTCTGGAAACTCTTTCACATTGGAAGGAGATAAGGTTGCCATATTTTATCCTTTTATTTCAACAATTATAATAGTGAAAAATATATATAAATAAATAATATCACAATATCAGTTTAGCAATGGACACACTAAATCGCTAAATTTAATTTCAAAAACTTTCAAATCTGTGAATTTATCTAAAATAAAAAAAGTTCTAATAATTCGTTTAAGCTCATTAGGCGATGTTCTATTAACGACACCTGTTGTTCGCTCATTAAAAAAGCAATTTCCGAATCTAGTTATTGACTTTTTAGTTAGAGAACAATATAAAGATGCAATTTATAACAATCCTTATATTCAATCAATTATTCCCGTTTCTAGAGATTATTCTGTAAAAAATCTTAGAAAAACCTTATCTCATAATAATTATGATTTGGTTATTGATTTACAAAATAATCTAAGAAGTAGAAGAATCTCAAGAGCAATTGCCTCACAAGTATTAAGATTTAGTAAGCCTGCACTTAACAAAATGTTATTAGTTAAATTCAAAATTAATAGATTTAATAAAATAATTTCTATCCCGGAAAGGTATGCCAATTCAGTACCTAGTTTGATATTAGATGAAAATGGATTAGAATATTTTGGGGACGAAGAAGAAACCGCTACTCTTAAAAATGAAATAAATTATATTGGGTTTTGTCCAGGGTCAAGACACAAAACTAAAATGTGGCCTGAACAATATTTTATTGAATTGGGTAAAAAGCTTACCAATTCTGGAAGTCAAATAGTCCTGTTTGGAGGGAAAGATGATATTGAAGTTTGCACTCTAATTTCAAACCAAATTCCAAATTCAATTAATTTAGCTAATAACAACAATCTAAGTAAAATGGCTATTGATATGAGAAAATGTAAGGCCATAATTTGTAACGATTCTGGTTTAATGCATTTTGCTTTAGCTGTAAATATTCCGGTTATTGCAATATTTGGTTCCACGGTTAAGGAATTCGGGTTTGCCCCTTTTAGAGGAAAAAATATTGTATTAGAAAATAATTTATTATCTTGCAGACCGTGTAGTCATATTGGATTAGATAAATGTCCAAAAAAACATTTTAAGTGTATGCTGGAAATTGATCCAGAATTAGTTTTTAACAAAACTTTGGAAATCATTAATTAAACTATGAAATCTGGTTGGTTCTACTTTTATAATATTATTATTATACCTTTACTTAAAATCGGAATTTACTCTATAAGTTTATTTGATAGAAAAATTCGTTCTGGAATTAAAGGTAGAAAAAGGTTATATGAAAATCTTATATTAAACTTAGCAGATCTTGAAAGAAAAAAAATTATATGGATTCACTCTTCTTCACTTGGAGAGTTTGAGCAAGCAAAACCAATAATTGAACAAATTAAAAAAAGTATTGACGTTAATATTATAGTAACTTTTTTTTCTCCTTCCGGTTATAATAATTCAATTAAATACCCTCATGCAGACATAATTTCTTATTTGCCATTTGACACAGTCAGAAATGCTAAAAGGTTTGTTGGATTAGTAAAACCCTCTGCGGTGTTATTTATGAGGTATGATTTTTGGCCAAATTTTATTTGGGTATTAAATCAGTATAAAGTAGCGACATTTATTGTTGATGCAACAATGAAGCAAAACTCAAAGAGGATGTATCCTATATCAAAGCAATTTCATGAATCACTTTTTAAAAACTTCTTGAAAATTTTAACTGTTTCTCAAAGTGACAAAGAAAATTTCAAATCATTTAATATACCTGAAGATAAACTTGCGGTTGTGGGCGATACCAGATTTGATAGAGTTTACCAAAAAAGTATTAATGCTAAAAGTAAAAACTTATTCAGAAGTGAATTACTTTTAGGTAAAAAAGTGCTGGTTCTTGGCAGCACGTGGGAATCTGATGAAGAAGTTATTTTGCCGGCAGTAAAAAAACTATTAAAGTTTGATAAAGATGTGCTAGTCTTTATTGCCCCACATGAACCTTCTGATGATAGATTAGAGGAGCTAGAATATACACTTGAGGGAATTCCTAATATTAGATTTTCTTATAAACATAATTATAAAGATGAAAGAATAATACTAATTGATTCTATTGGAATTTTACTTACTCTTTATTTTTATGCAGATGTAGCATATGTTGGCGGTAGTTTTAAGCCAGGCATTCATAATGTTCTTGAACCCGCTGTTTATGGTATACCGGTTCTTTTTGGTCCAAAGAACAAGAATAGTCAAGAAGCTATAAAAATGATGGAATTAGGTTGTGGAATTGAGGTTAGCAATACAAATTACACATTCCGAGTTTTAAGAGAGTTATTTTCCAATAAAGAAAAAAGAGAAGAACTTGGAAGCATTTCAAATACATATGTAAAAAGCAATGTTGGTGCAACAGAAAAAATTATTTTTGAATTCAGCAAAATTAATCAAAAAAGGTGAGCATAAACCCACCTTTTTGAATAATTAAATCAAAATAATTTTATAATTGCGGACCAGCAGCAACTAAACTCTTACCTTCTTCATTATCAGTATATTGCTCAAAATTTTTGATAAATAAAGCGGCTAATTCATTTGCTTTTTTATCCCAGTCAGCTGGATTTTCATAGGTATCTCTTGGGTCTAAAATTTTTGGATTCACATCATGCAATGCAGTTGGCACTTGCAAATTGAAAATTGGGATAATTTTTGTCTCAGATTTTTCAATTGAACCATCAAGAATTGCATCAATTATTCCACGAGTATCTTTTATTGAAATTCTCTTTCCTGTTCCATTCCAACCTGTATTAACCAAGTAGGCTTCTGAACCATGAGCTTCCATTTTCTTTACTAATTCTTCACCGTATTTTGTTGGGTGTAAACTTAAGAATGCTTTACCAAAACATGCGGAAAAAGTTGGTTGAGGAGTAGTAACACCTCTTTCAGTGCCAGCAAGTTTTGCAGTAAACCCAGAAAGAAAATGATACTTAGTTTGTTCAGGTGTTAATTTTGATACAGGAGGCATTACTCCGAAAGCATCAGCTGTTAAGAAAATTACTTTGCTTGCGTGTCCAGCTTTGGAAACTGGTTTAACAATATTTTTAATATGATAAATCGGATATGAAACACGTGTGTTACTTGTAACGGAACCATCGTTAAAATCTATTTTCCCATTTTCATTAACAGTTACATTTTCTAACAAAGCATCTCTTTTAATTGCAGCGTAAATATCTGGTTCTGATTCTTTATCAAGATCAATTGTTTTTGCATAACAGCCGCCTTCAAAATTGAATACACCAGCATCATCCCAGCCATGTTCATCATCGCCAATTAGTTCTCTTTTAGGATCTGTTGAAAGAGTAGTTTTGCCGGTACCAGATAATCCAAAAAATATAGCCACATCTCCATCTTTCCCTTTATTAGCCGAGCAATGCATTGAAGCGATGCCGTTTAACGGTAAGTAATAGTTCATCATAGCGAACATACCTTTTTTCATTTCGCCGCCATACCAAGAACCACCAATTACCTGCATTTTTTCAGTTAGATTAAAAACGGTGAAAACTTCAGAATTTAGGCCATGTTCTTTCCATTTAGTATTGGATGTTTTCGAGCCATTCATTATAACAAAATCTGGTTCACCAAAACTTTCTAATTCTTCAGTAGTTGGTCTAATAAACATATTGTAAACAAAATGGGCTTGCCAAGCTACTTCCATAATAAAACGAACTTTTAATCTTGAATCTTCATTAGCACCACAAAAAGCATCAACCACATAAAGTTTTTTACCTGAAAGTTGTTTAGTTACTGTATTCTTTAAATCATTCCAAACCTCTTTGGAAATTGGCTTGTTATCATTAACAGCTTTAGGTGATGTCCACCAAATAGTATTTTCTGAAACACTATCTTTAACAATGTATTTATCTTTTGGTGAACGTCCAGTAAAAACTCCCGTCATTACATTAAGTGCTCCAAGTTCAGTTAATTGTGCTTTTTCATATCCCTCAAGGCTTGGATCGGTCTCATGCTTATACAGGTCATTGAATGATAAATTGTGAAAAACTTGTACAGTTTCCTTAATTCCATATTTAGTTAAATCTAGTTTACTCATATTTATATCTCCTTTTAAAAAAAATTTTGCGTAAAGTGTTGCTGAGGTAATAAGACTAAAATCTTTGACTGTCATAAAAAACTTTAGATCTAAAGCTATTAAAATTTGGTACTATCTTCAACATTTAATGAAATTTTGATATACTTTCTCATTGAATTTTTGCTTTTATTAGTGAATTCAGCTATTGAATTGAGTCAGGAATAAGAGATTAATGTGCTTTTTATCACATAATATTTACCTTTCTTCTCTATAATTGAATATATAAAATTAATTTATATAGAAAAGGGCATTTACATTTAAATTATGCAAGAAAATTCTGAAATAGAAAATTTTTTCAATGAGATTAAACTTGATTTCCAAAGTTTTATTGAACAGCTACCTATGGGGGCGATTGTTTTAAGTGAAAAGTGGAAAGTAATTTCTATTAATTCTTATGCGATGAAAATTCTATTTAATAAGGATAAAACTGAAAATAGTTATGATATTAATGTTTTTTCAGACAACTATCTTTCAGATATTTTACCATTAAACAAAATATTTAAACTAAAAAACGGTATTGGGTTTGAAGAAAAACTTATTGGAGTGAATGATAAAAATACCAATGAGCAAATAATCATTACAGGTATTCCAATATTAAATGGAGATAAATTTAATGGTGGATTACTTTTCCTTAAAAATGAAGAAGAACACAAAGAACAAAAAGACTTGTATATAAATCCATATTCTATCTCAAGTGTACTTGAACATATTAGCAGCTGTTATTTTATTACAGATCTAAGTGGTAATTTACAATTATCTTCCTCTACCTTTGAGAACAAATGTGTTTCCGTAGATCTTTCGAAAATAAATATATCCGAGGTTTTTAATAATATTGATGAATCCCTCCTAATCAATAAGTTAAATTCGGCTTTTGAAACGAATAAATTTCAAAGTATTCAATTAGACTACATTTCGGAAAGTGAAAATATTCAATTTAATGCAGTAATTATCCCTCTTCTTACCAATGGGAATGATAAATCATTATTGTTCTTGCTAAAAGAAAAAAATATTCCCAAGAATGATGCAATTGATTTTCTTAGTGGCACCAACGAAAAAATAAATCTAATTGATTTTGCTGTCGCAAGTTCAGATGCATTGTTTAAATCTAACTTAAAAGGTGCAATTACATTTTGGTCCGATGGAGCACAATCCTTCTTTAAAAAAAGCAAAGATGAAGTTTCAAATTCCTTTATTTTCGAATTATTCCCTGAAATAGATGCTACTTTATTTGATAAAATAAGAAATAGCATTATTACAAATAATGAGTGGGAAGGTGAATTAAAATACTTAAACGCTAATTTAGAATTGGCAATTAGCATAAAAATAAAGTTACACAGAGAAAACAAAATAAGTGAACTACTTTACTATTGTGAACATATTACTAGCAACCAATTAAAATTCAAAGAGGCAAGGGAAGAGGAAAGAAACTTTTTTAGAGATACTGTATTAAAATCAGATGAAATGATTTTACAAACAAATCCCTATGGAACTATATTATTTGCCAATGATACCTTTTGTAAAGAATTCGGTTATGAGCTTGATGAAATTACAGGAATGTTTTTTCTAGATTTTGTTGATCACGGGTATAGACTAATAAACGATCTAACCGATTTTGCGAGTTCTGTTAGTAAAAAATCTTTAGAGTTAATACCACTAATAACTAAAAAGGGTAAAATAGTTGATGTAAGCACTTCAATTAATATTTCTATTGTTGGGCCCGATCTAAAATCCTTTACCATATACTTAAGAAAATACAATTATAAAGAAAAACTTCAGCTTGAAATTTCAGATTCACTTCTAGAGGCATACCCAAAACCGGTTATTATTTTAAAAAACAGCTTTATTTTAAATTATAACAAAAAATTAACAGAGTTATTTGGAACCGTAAATGGTATTGCCAACCAAAGAATTTCTGAGTTTATCAGAGAAGATTTTCTAGATGAGTTTAATAATTTCTTAGGTCAATCAACTTTGTTAAAAGAAAGTAATTTAATTAAAATTGCTGTTCAAGATACAGATGAAATAGATGTTACGTTTACCAAACTCTATGTAAATGAAGATGAATCAAACTTTGTGTTGGAATTAAACCCAATTATTTCTGAATCACAGCAGTTTGATATAAGCTCAATTACAAATATCATAGAAGAGTTAAACCATGTTTTATGGCAAGGTAATGTTTCAGATTCCTCAATAATCTTTGAAACACTTACTCATAATATTGAAGAGATTACTCAATTCTCAAGCAATGAATTTATTCAAAATCCAAATTTATGGGTTGAAATAATTCACCCGGATGATTTTGAAAAATTTAATTCTTCATTAAATGACTTTATCATAAATGAAAAAAAGTCAATTGAATTGGAATATAGAATCATCACTAAATCAAGTTCAATTGTTTGGATAAATAATAAAATTGCAAAAATTAATGGCAGTCATGATGACTCAAAAATGGTTGGGATTATAAATGAAGTATCAAAAAAAATCAATTATCAAGATGATCTTTCTAAGAAAATAAATGAGCTTGAAAAATTAAATATAACCAAAGATAAATTTATATCAATAATTTCTCATGATCTTAAGTCTCCATTTACATCAATTGTTGGATTTGCGGAATTAGGAATAAATGACAATACACTTACTGCTGAAGAACTTAAGGAATATATGGGGCATATTAAAGATGCTTCCATGCATACTCTAGATTTGGTTAATGGATTGCTTGATTGGACCAGACTTCAAACTGGAAGACTTACGATCAATCCAGCAGTTGTAAATGCAAATTATTTGGTTAGAAAAACATCTGAAATATTGAATGGATATGCGGTTCAAAAAGGCATTTCTTTAGTCGTTGATGTTGATGAAAGCATTTTCATTCAAGCTGATGAAGGAATCCTCACTCAAGCTTTTAATAATTTGGTTTCAAACTCACTAAAATTTACTCCTAAAGGTGGAACTATTTCAATCATTGCTGAACAACTTTCCAATCAGCAAAAAGTTAAGTTTACCGTTAAAGACACCGGAATTGGTATTGAAGAAGAAGATTTAAATAAACTTTTTATTGTTGATGAAAAATTCACCACTCTTGGCACTGAAGGGGAAAGAGGAACTGGATTAGGCTTAAGTCTGGTAAAGGAAATTATTGAAAAACACAACGGACAAATTGAAGTAAAAAGTATTGTTGGTGAAGGAACGGAATTTATTTTCTCCTTACCAGTTTCAACTCCATCAATATTATTAATTGATGACAAAGAGACAGAAAGAATAATATATTCAAAATTAGTTGGGAGTATTACTTCGGGAATTAAGATATTTACCGCAGAAAATTTTGATGCTGCAAGCAAACTAGTATCTGAAAAAATGCCAATGCTAATAATTTCGGAAAATAAAATCAATCAAACCAATGCTATTGATTTTTATAGCTCTCTGCAAAAAACTAAATCAAGGTATAAACCATCCTACTTTATACTAACAAGAAAAATCACTGAAGATGAGATTGAGAAATGCAATAGAGCGGGGATTGATTCAATTCAATCAAAACCTATTGAAATTAAGACATTAAAGAAAATCCTTGATGAATTCATTCTTGGAATTCACAAATAGCCAGCTGACTAAAACATTCTTACTTTTGTTTAAGCACTATTCCTGTTGAAGGATTTAACTTAACAGATCCATTAATTGATTTAATAGTTTCTGGACAAGCTGAATTTTCATCAGCTAATATTTCCCACCATCCTTGAGGAAGCTGAATATCTAATGATTTTGAATTATCAGCATTAAATGCAACATAGTAATATCTGTTCTTATGCTTTATTTGATATGCTAACGCAAACTCATTGTTTTTAAAATTTTGAAAAGAATAATTATCATAATCTGCTTTTCTAAATGCCTCATGGTTCTTGCGAAGTTTAATCAAACCTTTATAATAATTAACTAAATCTTTATTAAGCTCGGCATGGATGTAGTTCAAATAGTTTGTGTTATTATCCTTATTGTACGAATTGTGATCAAGAGTGCCTGCTTCAGTCTCTTCAACGAATGGCATTGGCTCAATGACCTTAGAACGAGCAAATTCTTGTCCTTCATGAATCATTGTAATCCCTTGAGAAGTGAACAAGAATAATCCGGCTAATTTATGAAGTTTTAATTCTTCCGGAGTAAGATGAACATTTTGGTTTATGTTTGTAATTACTTCGTCTTTTTTAACTTTACCTAATCCCAGTCGAATAAAATCGCCAAGTGTATATCCATCATGAGATTCTACATAATTAACAGAATGTTCAGGTTCTTGAAAAAGTCCAAATTCTTCATTAATTAAAGTTCCTCTAACATAACTTTTTATTCGGTCAATGTTATTATTTCCATACCACTTTCCAAAAATCCATCCTAATCCATCAAAAGGATTTTCACCTTTTATTCCGTTTCTAACATGGTCGTTCCAGCTTCCCCATCCACGCAAAGAAAATCCCATTGGGTCATATCCACCGCCCCAAGGTTCGCAAACAAAAACAACATTAGGATTTATCTTTTTTGCTTCCCTAATTACAGTTTCGATGGTCTCCCAATCAATAAGTTTCCCTAGATCAAATCTGAAACCATCAACATGATATTCTTTCATCCAATACAAAATGCTTTCTACAATCAGTTTTCTAAGCATTGGTCGTTCTGTTTTAAGATCGTTACCACAATAACTTTCGGCAATAAAATTACCATTCTCATCAGCTCTAAAATAATAATCTTGATCAATTTCTTTTAAATTTCCAATTTCATATTCTGATAGATGATTATAAACAACATCCATCATAACAGCTATTCCGTTTTTATGAAATGTTTTAACCATTTCCTTAAATTGAGTTACTTGATCACCATTTTGTCCAATCCAAATTCCTCTTTTTAACGAATCTAAATTTTCAGCATAATAAGCGGCAGGAGCAAAAAAGTTAGAGGTCATATAACCCCAATGGTTTTTCTCATACGGATTCCAAGAATTATACCTTCCATTTAATGAATCCTTAAATGGGATTTCTACATAACCAAATTCTTGTGTAGGTAATAACTCAATCGTATTAACCCCGAGAGATTTTATATAATTCAATCCTCCGGTAATATCATCTTCTACTAAACCTTTATAAGTTCCAGGAAAATTTGAACCGGAAGATTTATGAGCGGTTAAATCTCTTACATGCATCTCATAAACTATAAGATCTCGCCAATCTCTTTGAATCCACGTATCATCTTCCCAATCAAACTTTTGATTATAAACTATTGATTTACGGGGATTTAAAAAATCAATGTAAGTGGCAACTGCTTTGGCGTAAGGATCTACACTCAAATTTGGGGTTGTCTTGTTTATCAAATGATCATGTGAATAAACTTTAAAACCATAATATTTATTTGAAAGGTCTTTATCCAAAATTACTTCCCAAACACCATCTGAATCTTTAATCATTTTGTGCTCAGTTCCTTCAGCATCTTGCACTTGATCAAAAATATGAAGATTTATTTGAATAGCATTGGGAGCAAATAATCGGAAAATTGTTTTATTGTCTTCAACAAAAGAACCTAATTCTTTTGAAGAATATAAACTGTTCAGCTGAAATTGAGATAATTTGTTTTCAATTGAATCAGGAAATTGAGCTTCTTTATTTTCTGTAATATACAACTGTAACCCTTCTGTATTTAGATTAGGAAATAGTAGAACTATTGCTGTAAATGCAAATATTTTAAAGATCTTTTTCATATAGATTATCGTATTGTTAACTCAAAAATTAACTAAAACAATTGAGGTGTACAAATAAGTAGCGGAAAAATAGAGCGAATATTACGGATCTATTTATTCCAATATTGGCGGAGAATTATTTTCTTGTATCTCAAACTCTACACTATGAGCTGCAATGTAATCATTGTTGGTTAAAGTTAAATTAATTCTATAATGATGTGAACCAGGAAAATCAGTAGGAATTAGCCAGTTATAGCTTCCATCATTCTCTGTAGTGGCAATAATAGTATGAACTTTTTTGAATTTTTTAAGCAAGTCAATTTTAATATAATTTACATTGTTAGTAATATCCCACTTGATTTCATAAGTGTTTCCTGGAATCCATTCTACTCTTTCAACTGGATTTTGAATTTGTTTTAGTGAAACGATAACCGGTTTTTCTTCAATTGGATCTTCAGGAGTATTGATAGATTCTCGGCAAGAAATAAAAAGTAATGAAGCGAGGGTTAATAAAAATAATATTCTGATATTAGTTTTCATGATTTACCTCAAATTGACTTAACTAAATGCAAAATAGGAATAAAATCATTAATAATAAAGAGTGTAAATCACAATTGATGGAATAAAAAATATCAAATAACTTTTTCACAGATTGAACGTCCAAAAACCTGACTAACCAATATGAGCTACAAGTTGTAAGGTAGATTGATTAGCGTCAGCGGTCAATCTGCATGATTTTATAAAAAATTGAAAGTGTTTTAGTGAATAAAACTATTCTTTATAAATGAGTGTAAATCACAATTGATGGAATAAAAATATCAAATAACTTTTTCACAGATTGACCGTCAAAAAACCTGACTAACCAATCTGTGCTACAAATTGTAAAAATGAGAATAAATCACAATTAATGGAATTAGAAAAAGTCGGGTACAACATTTTCCATAATGATTGCTAATTTCAAAATTTTAGTCTTGCCAAATTCCGGCATTTCTATATAAACAAAATAGACTCCGCTTGCCACCCAGAAATTGCTTTCATTTGTTAAATTCCAAATTAAAAATTGTGAATCGTTATCTTTGTTAAGAGTTCTTACCAAGTGACCAGCTAAATTAAAAATTCTTAATTTGGCTTTCTTAGGTAAATGGCTAAAAGTGACAAACTTATCAAATTGATGAACCTCATTACTCTGTGCTCCATAATAAGGATTTGGAAACACATTTACTTTCTCAACTTGTACCTTGGCTAGCAAAGGTTCGCCAATTACTGCCCCTGGAGAGTAAAAAGTAAAAACATCCTCACGTATTAATTGGATTGCATAGAGTGGTATCAAAAACAAATGGTTGAAATTTCTAGTCCATTGACATATACTGGTTTTTCTTTACCAAAGGATCTGGTAACAGAAATTTTTTCATTTTCAATAAGATTGTTGTTTTCTGAATCAAATAAATTCCAAGTAAGATTACGCCAAGAATTAATTTCAGTAGAACTATTGTTAAAAGTGATTTTGTAAGTATTGGATTTCAGTTTTGTTGGATCAACAATTGTGACTGTAATATTTAAATCGCTATCTGAATAAGACTAACCTTCAAATTTTCACCATATTTGCCTTCAAAAAGATTACCAGGTTTTGGTGTTTGCGGAATTGCTGTTATTGTACTGATCTTTGATTCAATTATCTTGGGATAGATTGGACTTTTTCTATTTACTAGATATGAAGATACTCCAAAATAGTATTTTGATCCGTTGTTTAATGCAGTTTCTGATTTTAGATAATCTTTCTTAATTGAAATGTGTCTTTTAATTCCAGAATCTGTTCCGGATTTAACAATTTCATAAAGTTTTGATTTATCTTCAAAACTGACAACTTCAGAAATGATTTTTCCAACCCCATCAATTACATCATAAGTTAGTATTTCTTTTGCTTCATCTTTATGGAAACGGTCATTAGGAAATTGATAAACTGTGTAACCTTGAAATGAATAATTCAATCTGTCGGAATTCTCGATTTCTGCTAAATTTTCATCATCAAACCAAGTTAGAACAATTTCTTCATCCAGTTCAATTTTATTTACTTTTGGTACGGCTAACTGTTGGCCAGAAGCTTGTTGAAAATTGAAATCATAAAATTCCTGTGCTAACCAATTATAGTTTTTTAACAAACTAACTAGCTTGCAATCTATCAGTATTTGGTTCACCGCCGGCAACAATTTGTGCAATAATTACTTCTTGTGTATCTCCCGGGAGCCATTGTAAATGGACCGCTATTTAAAACAAATCTTCTATCACCGGGAGGATGAATTATTCCATCATACCAACCCTTCCTTGGGTAATTGGATCACCGCAAGGTAAACTTGCAATTTAGTTATCGGATCAATAAAAGGGGTTCCAGATACAGAAATTAAACCCAGCATTAATTCTATAATATTGTAATGTGCCATTAATATAACTTCCTAAATCGGGGTCATTATAAACCGGATCGCTTCCAACAAAAAATGCGAATGAGGTCATTGGTAAATTTCGCTTACCTAAAATTGTTCTTCCGTTAAATTCTACCTTTATCATCAGGAGAACCATCGACTAAGAGGTCCTTGAAGGAATTTAAATCCAACAGCAGGAACGTTTGTACCATAAACACCATCTTCATTATCACCATTGTAGGCATAACCTAAACTTAAAGTTGTATCACAACCAATATAATCATCACCGGCATCGCCAACATCGGGGTCACTCCAAACAGATACATAAGTTTCTTCAAAATTATCTATGCTTTTGTTAATAAGTACAAATTTTTTGAACATGATATTCTCTAGAATTTCAAAATCTTTATAACCCCAAACTGTTACTTGCAGTTCAACCCCCATTGGTAGTGAACCATATAAACTTTTAGTTTGGTTCGAATCCAGATCATTTGCAACATACCATAAAGTTTGGCTCGCTCCAGGTACACCAGGAATATCAATTGTGGGATCATAAATACCATTTTCGTCTACATCATAATATGGAGCTCCAAATTGAGCCGGCCATTCATACCAATCTTTTTTATATTGCTGAAATAGTTCATTTGTTGTCTTTTTTTCATCAATAATTTCTTTTGAGAATTCTTGTTTATCATAATCCGGTCTAACTCTATAAACCCTAACACTTTCACTATTTGGGTCTTCCGGTTTTCCATTTTCTAAAATTCTACCGCCAAGCAAACCTTGTGAATATGTCGAACCGCCGACTCTAATTTCACCATTAATCATTCCTCCCCAAACAAAACCAGATTCAAAAACAACTGCTTTATATAGATCCATTAGGATAAAATAAACCTGAATTCCCATTTGGGTCTATATCAGCATCTCCATTATTATAGATAAATGTAGAGAGGTTATTAATGTTAAATTTGGAGTAACTTTCCTTTACATTATTTTTAAGAATTTTCTTTTTGGTGTTGTTATTTTCTGAATGGAGAGTATTAAAGCAAAGAAGAGCTAGAATGATTGCTAAACTGACAAATTTCCTTTTCATTTCAATTCCAAATAGTGGGGAATTAAACCAGATATACTTGTTAAAGTAATTTTTATTAAAATTAAAAACAATACAAATTTATAGTAGCAACTTTAATAAGCTGAAAACAATAATCATTTGAGTAAAATCATTTTCTTAGTTTCTGTAAAATTATCGGTATTTAACTGATAATAATAAACCCCATTTGGAAGATTAGTTGCATCAAATTGAATTTGGTAATTACCTGGGGCTTTAACCTCATTAACTAAGGTAGAGATTTCATTTCCAAGTATGTCATATACTTTTAGAACTACACTCGAGCTAAAGCTCGAGGCTACATTGGATTGATTTGTTTCCCTCGCAATGATAGATACCGGAATTGTATATTCTATTGTTGTAATTGGATTAAATGGATTTGGATAGTTTTGATATAATTTAAATTGATTTGGCAAAGAGGTATTTACTAGAGAAGTAGTTGTACTTTCAACTTCTTTTAATATCCAATTTTCTGGATCTAATATAATATTAGTTGGTTCGCCAGAAACGGTTATTTCAAATAATTGAGAATGCTGATTGTTAAAAACTGTGACCGTTGTATCTCCAGATGTTGAACTAATTTTTATATCAATCGGCATTGTGAAGAAGATTGGATTTCTGTTAGGTGATTGTGAAATATTGATCTGAACTGCAAATTGATTATTCCCTAAATTGTTATAACTGTAATTCACAGAATACTTAGGATAATTTTCGCCGTAAATCCATTGACTGAAGAAATAATCTAAATCTTGTCCAGAGACAAATTCACACACAGCTTGGAAATCCTCTGTTGTTGCAACATCATAAGCAAGTTCTGGATGAGAAGCATAAGTTTTAAGAATACTAAAAAAGTTTTCATCACCTACAACTTTACGCAGCATATGCAGAACAACGGAGCCTTTAGCATAACTTCGGGCACCATTAAATATTTCTCCCAATGAATTTATATTAAGCACGTAAATTGAACCAACCGCACTTTTTGCTGCATTCATTTCATTAATTAAGTAGTTTTTATAAAGTTCTTGTCCTTTCCTTGCTTCCACAAATAATGCTTCTGAATAAGTTGCAAAACCCTCGTTCAACCAAATATTTTGCCAATCTTTGCAGGTAATTTTATCTCCAAACCATTGATGAGCAAGTTCGTGAGCTACAATTGATTCAAAAAAAGCACCCATTGATGAGATCGTTTGGTGTTCCATTCCACCGCCCCAGCCAAATTCTGCATGCCCGTATTTTTCATTTAAAAAAGGATATGGACCAAACATTTCACTAAATACACTCAACATGTCATTTGTTAAATCAAGCTCTGTTTTTCGGTTATCGTCTAAATTCTCAGGGTAATTATAATGAACCACCGGCATAAATTTACCAGGTTCGTACTCAAAATCATTTTGGTAAATCGCATAATTTGTCATGGCGAGAGAAATTAAATAATGCGCGATTGGATAACTGTTTTTCCATTTATAAGTTTTAGTGCCATTGCCATTATTTATTTCTTCTACCAAATTTCCATTAGAAACAGAAACAAAGAATTCATCACTTGTAATCCAAACGTCAGAAGAATCAGCTTTATCAGCGGGAGTATCTTTTGATGGCCACCAATTACTTGAACCATAAGGTTCACTTAAAGTCCATATTGCAGGTGAACCATTGTGAGAACTAAATGCAAAGCTTCCAAATCCAGAACTGCTAGGTGTTCCCTTATAATCAATATCGACTGTAAACTCCTCACCAATATTGTATGGTTTCTCGAGTGTGATATTTACTTTATCATTTGTCAGAGTAGCGTTTAATTGAGTCCCGTTTGATGAAACTCCATTTACTGTAAAGTTGTCTTGAAGATCGAAAAAAACGTTTATTAAATTATTTGTCGTACTTTTTGCTTTAATAGTTACGACTCCGTCAATAATTCTGTTGGTATATGAAATTGAGAGATTTAATTTATAATAAGTTACATCAATATTTTGATCGCCGGGGTAATTGACCTCGAAAGATTTATTCAATTTATCATAATGTTTAATTTTAGAAATTGTACATTGGTGTAAATCATTCTGCGCAAAAATTGTTGTTGCAAATAAAATTATTAACGCTGGAAATAGTTTTTTCATTATGGAAGCCATTTATAGTTAATCTAATTTACAAATATAGAAATATATAAGAAATGCAAATATGGGGTTACAAAAGTAAAATCCCCAATTCAAATTAATTAAATTGGGGATTTTGGGGGAGTGAATTTCTATAGAAGAAGACTTAATAAAATACCAGCAGCAACAGCTGAACCAATAACACCTGCAACATTTGGCGCCATAGCATGCATTAATAGATAATTTGTTGGATCTTCTTTAATTCCCATCATTTGAACAACTCGTGCACTATCAGGTACAGCAGAAACACCCGCAGCTCCAATCATTGGGTTTAATTTATTTCCTTCCTTTAGGAATAAATTCATAAATTTTGCAAATAAAACACCACCGGCGGTGGCAATCATAAAAGAAATTGCACCAAGTACAAAAATCAATATTGAAGCGGGAGTTAAGAATGTTGTAGCTTGAGTTGATGCACCTACAGTTAATCCTAAAAGTATTGTTACAATATCAATTAGTGGTTTGCTCGCAGTATCTGCTAGTCTTTTTGTAACACCGGATTCTTTCAAGAGATTTCCAAAAAATAACATTCCTAATAAGTGGTAGTCCTCCAGGAGAAATAAATGTAGTAAGAAGTAGACCAACAATTGGGAATATTGTTTTTTCAATTTTTGAAACAGCTCTTGGAGGTTTCATTTTAATTCTACGTTCAGCAGGAGAGGTTAATAATTTTATAATTGGAGGCTGAATTACAGGGACTAAAGCCATGTATGAATATGCAGCAATTGCTATGGCACCTAATAATTGTGGAGCCAATTTTGAAGCAAGGAATATAGCAGTCGGACCATCAGCACCACCAATAATTCCTATTGCAGCAGCTTGTTGATCAGAGAAACCAAGTGTAATGGCAGCAATATAAGTTAGGAATATTCCAATTTGGGCAGCAGCTCCCAGCAGCATCAATTTAGGGTTTGAAAGCAATGCTGAAAAATCTGTCATCGCTCCAATACCAAGAAAGATTAAAGGAGGATAAATACCTTTCAGCACACCATAATAGAGTAAGTTAAGAACGCTTCCATCTTCGTATATGCCAAGTTGTAAACCAACACCTTCAAAAAATGGGATATTTCCAACCAAAAT
This sequence comes from uncultured Ignavibacteriales bacterium, assembly GCA_963704835.1. Taxonomy (GTDB): domain Bacteria; phylum Bacteroidota; class Ignavibacteria; order Ignavibacteriales; family Melioribacteraceae. The sequence goes on from CAVPHW010000014.1 coordinate 168,725, forward strand.
ACCAAATCCAATTGGAACCAAAAGCAAAGGTTCATAATCTTTTGCAATTGCCAAATATAGAAAGAATAACCCAACCAATATCATTACAACGTGACCAATAGTGATATTGGCAAAACTTGTATATTTGAAGAACAGTAAAAAACCATCAATCAGTTCTTGAATAAATTCCATTTAATTAACTCCCAATTTCAACTAGCAGATCGCCTTCCAAAACCGAATCGCCAACTTTAATTTTTATATCAGTAATTTTACCACTCTTTATCAGCTTTAATATTATTTTCCATTTTCATGGCTTCCATAATAAGGATAGTATCTCCTGGCTTAACTTCATCACCAACTTTTACTTTTATCTCTAAAATTATTCCTGGAAGTGGGGCTTTAATTCCGCCAACACCTTTTCTTTCAGTTGGTTTAGCCGTTTTTGCTTTGTCAGAATCGCCAGTCGGAATTGCATTATTTCTAATAAGTTTAGGAGTTTTTGAAGTTTTAATTTCTTTGTTTATTTCAACTTCATATTTACTTCCGTTAACTTCAATTTCTGCTATATTATCCTCAATATTCTGAAGGTCAACTTCATACTTATTTCCACTAATTGTAAAACTGAATTTTTTCATTTTAAATTTTCCTTAATACTTAGGGTTTTGTCTTAAACCGTGCAATTTAGAATTCCATGGTGAATATGTACTCTGTACTTTTTTAATTGTTAATACTGTGTTCTCAAAATCATGTGCTTCCTGAAAATGCAAAGAAATTGCCATGGCTATTGCAGCAGTGGTTTCTCCGGAAATTGATAAATCATCTTTTTCGGGTGTTGCTTTACCTAATTTTAGCAGTCTCTTCCTTAAGTTGAGATTTAAAAACTTTGCTAAGTTTAGGATAAAAGTATATAGGATTAACAGAGCCATAAAAACAATTGTATAACCGAGAACCGTTATAATTATATCATTGTTGCTAAGATTGTTTAGATTAAATCCAATATGATTAAGTACTTCTTGTTCTGCTGCTGTTTTAACAGAATCACTAATTGCTTTTGTTGTATCACTACTTATATTTTGAAAAAACATTTTATATCCAAATTATAATGGTAAATTTGAGTGCTTTTTAGGCGGATTAACATCTTTCTTTGTTGCTAACATTTGTAGAGCTCTAATAACTCTAAATCGTGTGTTTCTTGGTTCAATTACATCATCAATATAACCATATTTAGCAGCTACGTAAGGATTAGCAAATTTGTTTTTGTATTCTTCTTCTTTGTCTTTTAAGAATTTTGCTCTATCTTCTGGATTTTCAATTTTAGCTGCGTCTTTTGCATGTAAAACTTCAATCGCACCTTTTGGACCCATTACTGCAATTTCAGCACTTGGCCAAGCATAATTAATATCGCCGCGTAAATGTTTTGAGCTCATCACATCATACGCTCCGCCATAAGCTTTACGTAAAATAATAGTTATTTTGGGTACAGTAGCTTCACCATAAGCAAATAATAATTTTGCTCCGTGAATAATAATTCCACCATATTCCTGAGCAGTTCCGGGAAGAAAACCTGGTACATCAACTAAAGTTACAACTGGGATATTAAAAGCGTCACAAAATCTTACAAAACGAGCTGCTTTTCTTGAAGCATTAATATCTAAAACACCTGCTAAATAATTTGGTTGATTTGCAACAATTCCAACAGGTGTTCCGTTAAATTTGGCAAATCCGGTAACAATATTTGGAGCATAATGTCTTTGCACTTCCAAAAATTCAGCATTATCAACAACTGAAAAAATTACATCTTTAACATCGTAAGGTTTATTTGGATTATCTGGGATAATTTCATTTAATGAATCTTCTAATCGATCAATAGGATCATCGCAAACTGTTCTTGGAGGATCTTCCATGTTATTCTGCGGAAGATAACTAAGAAGCTTTCTGATTATTTGGATTCCTTCTTCTTCATTTTCAGCAGCAAAATGTGCAACACCAGATTTACTTGTATGAACAGATGCGCCGCCAAGTTCCTCATCAGTAACTACTTCATTGGTAACAGTTTTTACCACTTTAGGACCGGTTACAAACATGTAGCTGGTTCCTTTGCTCATAATAGTAAAATCAGTTAAAGCAGGGGAATAAACTGCACCGCCGGCACATGGACCAAAGATTGCAGAAATTTGGGGAATTACTCCAGAAGCCATAATGTTTTTTTGGAAAATATCTGCATAACCACCAAGACTTTTTACGCCTTCTTGAATTCTAGCTCCACCGCTATCATTTATTCCAATAACAGGAGCGCCGACTTTCATTGCTTTATCCATCACTTTACAAATCTTTTGGGCATACATTTCTGATAAAGAGCCACCAAAAACTGTAAAATCTTGTGAGAACACATAAACTAATCTACCATCAATAGTTCCATAACCGGTTATCACACCATCTGATAAATAGGATTGTTTTTCCAGACCAAAATCAACAGATCTATGAGAAACGAACATATCAAATTCCTCAAAAGAACCGTCATCCAGAAGCATATTTATTCTTTCTCTTGCAGTATATTTGCCTTTTGCGTGTTGAGCTTCAATTCGTTTTTCACCTCCACCCATGCGAGCTTTTTGCCGCATATCCATCAACTCTTTAATCTTTTCTTGCAAAGCCATTTTCTCTCCTTTATAAAAAGCTTAATTAAAATTCTATTTTTTATTCTTTATATCTTCGCAAAGTTCAGTTAAAATACCATTTGTAGACTTTGGATGTAAGAAAGCAATATTTAATCCTTCAGCACCTTTCCTTGGAGTCTTATCAATTAAGTTAATTCCTTTATCATCCAGCTCAATTAACGAGTTACTAAGGTCGTTAACATGAAAAGCAATATGGTGAATTCCTTCACCTTTTTTTTCAATGAAATTTGCCAATTGGTCCATCTGGTTCAGTGGATTCAAGTAATTCAATCTTTGTCTGCCCAACTTTAAAAAAAGCTGTTTTCACTTTTTGATCTTTTACTTCCTCAATTGAATAACAGCTTAATCCTAATACATTTTCATAGTACTTTATTGATTCCTCAAGATTTTTAACTGCAATCCCAATATGTTCTATATGTGTTAAATCCATTTTATACCCAAAGTGAATTAAAAATGATTACTTATCAATTTGCATGCCTTTAAGAAAAACGCACTTTTAGGCACAATATATGTCATTATTACATAAAAAGATGAATATTTTAATTAGGTAAATCATTTTGTAATTAAAGAATTGTTAATAATTTCTCAAATCTTAGAACTTGATTTTACGCTTTAGGAATGAGAATAGAACAAAAAACGCTTAAAAATCTCCTTGACAAAAAATATAATTAAGCATATTTTTGTTATTCTAATTTTTAGTCCACGATAGCTCTCCCGATAAATCGGGACGGCATTATCTTGACAAAGTTAATATGGATTTAAGTTAGAGATAAAACATTTAAATTCCGCGATAGCTCAATGGTAGAGCATTCGGCTGTTAACCGAAGGGTTGTAAGTTCGAGTCTTACTCGCGGAGCAATAAAAATCCCAGCATTTATGTGTTGGGA
>CAVPHW010000015.1:0-64904 GCA_963704835.1 uncultured Ignavibacteriales bacterium
AACTGGTCGCTTAATTGACAATCCGCATACGCATTCATTTTATTCTGTTTTTCTAGCTTCTTTCTTTTTTTGCTTTGCGTACTTGCAGTTTATGTCAGCTACAAATATTAGAAGATACAGTTTCATTGTAGGCTCTTTAATAATTGGTAGAGTATTCTATGTTTTTCAGCTTTATGGGTATTTAATATTTTGTGATGATTTCCCTTCAACTTTCTGGTTCACTGGAATAATAGATTCTGTTTTTACAGTACTATATTTCGTATTTGCTTATCGTGGTGAGTTGTCTATTAAAAACCTATTTATACCATTAAATGAGAATTCAAAATTTGAACTAAGTCATGCTAGCACAATGATGATAGAAAAAACAAATTCAAATCATGAAAAAGTATTTGGTAGATTAAACAAATTTTAACCATTTTTGATATGTGAAAATGAAAATGAAAATTAATAAATATTTATTAATTGCAATTATATCTGTTGGCATTCTTTTGCAGCTGATTATTATTTCTTATAGTCAGATTACAGGGTATATTCAGATTCCAAATATCTTAAACTTTTTCATAAGACTGTTTATTGGATCAACAATAAGCTCAATATTTGGATTAGTTATAGTCTATATAAATCTCATTTCAATTAACTACCTTGATAAGGTACTTCCAATACCTCAAAAACTTGCTCTTAGAATTCCACTTGAACTATTATTAGCTGCAATTGCTGGAATAATTGTTGGGACTTCTGCAACATTGTTCTCTGAAGTATTATTCGGTTATGAAGATGGATTGTTAAGACATGTTATTAATAATTCATTAATGTCAATAATCATAAATTTTATAGTTATGCTAGTAATTGAATCATTTGCATGGTTTATGCGTGGACAAGAATCGAAAAACAAAACTGAGGAATTGGAAAAGGAAAATGCACTGATTAGGTTTGAAACTTTAAAAAGTCAGTTAAATCCGCACTTCCTATTCAATAGCCTTAACGTACTTTCATCATTAATAAAAAGTGAACCCCAAAAGGCACAAAACTTTGTTGATGAGTTCTCATCGGTTTATAGATATACTCTTGATGTTATTGAAAATCCAGTAATAGAATTTAAGGAAGAGTTGGAATATGCACGTTCATTTCTATACTTACAGAAAATTAGGTTTGATGAAGCTCTTATTGTTGAAATAAATGTTGATGTATCAAAATTGAATTTATTAGTTCCGCCACTTGCAATACAAACCCTACTTGAGAATGCATTCAAGCATAATAAAGTTTCAGCAAGTAGCCCGTTGCAAATTAAAATATATGATAAGGATGACCATATTGTTGTTGAAAATAATCTGCAATTAAAAATGAATAATATTGAATCTAAAGGAATAGGCTTAAGTAATCTAATTAAACGGTATGAATTACTTGGGAAAGAAAAACCTAAATTTACTGTTACCGAAGATAAATATATTGCTGAAATACCATTACTCAATGAAGAAACTATTTAGAAATATTTTCATAGCTATTAGCCACTAAATAATAAGTGTATTTATGAAAGCCGTTATAATCGAAGATGAAAAACTTGCCGCCGAGAGATTGGCTGATTTAATTAAGGAAATTAATCCATCATGGGAAATTATTGCAAAGCTTGCCTCAGTTGAGCAGTCCATTAAATGGCTTAAAAATAATAAGCCAGATTTGATTTTTCTTGACATACAACTTGAAGATGGACTAAGCTTTTCAATTTTTGAAAAAGTAAAGATTGACACACCAATTATTTTTACAACTGCCTATGATCAATACGCAATAAAGGCATTTAAGTTAAACAGTATTGACTATCTCTTAAAACCAATTAAGAAATCAGAGCTAAGTGAAAGTCTTCAAAAATATATCAATCTTAAATCACCATTCTTATCGGATTTTCAAGAAATATTTGAAAGTATTCAGAAGAAAGAAATAAGTTACAAGAAGAGATTTTTGATCCAATATGGACAAAAGATTAAAAAGGTAGATGCTGATGAAATAGCATATTTCTATGCAATGGAAAAAAACGTTTTTCTTATGACATTCCAAAAGAATGCCTACCCAATAGATTATACTCTAGATAAATTAATTCAGATTATAGATCCTGATAAATATTTTAGAATAAATAGAAAACTTATTGTGAATATTAACTCAATTAAGAATATGATTCCTTACTCCCGCTCTAGAATAAAGCTTGTACTTGAACCCGCTGAAGCTAAAGAAATTGAAGCTTTGGTTAGTGTGGAAAGGTCTTCAGATTTCAAAAAGTGGATGGATAAATAGATCATATATTATATACTCAGAAATTTATATGCTTCTCAATTCAATATCAAATATAATCCTTCCGTTCTATTTAATTATTTCATGCCACATCGAGTTAATGTATCAACTGCCATCGGTAGAGAATATTGGAATAAAAAAGAATATTCTGGAGAAACAATGCTATTAATATTTATTGTTTTTCAAATCACTTTGCCTTTAATCCTAATTGCTTGGATTAGCTTTAAACCAACGCAGAGTTTGCTGGGATTCTGGGTTCAGATTTTTACCACAGCTTCTCTATTACTATTGTCCGCTTTCGGCGGAATATGGCTCTTTCCGCCTTGGTGGATGCCGTTTGTTTATGGGGTCCTTCTAATTGTGGCAACTTATCTTGGTCTAATGCGTAGACGACCATTTCAACATTTATCACCAAACAATATAAGTGGATGGATTAAAGTAGCTATCTTTATTTTGATTAGCAGCTTTTCAATCAATGAAATAATTCAAATTATTAGAGGATTGAATCCGCCTGAGGTTGAACTTGTCAACCTTCAATTTCCGCTTGAGGATGGTTCATACTTTGTAGCAAATGGTGGAAGTGATATACGTATTAATGCCCATATGAAAACTATGGATGCTTCTATTCCACGGTTTCGCAAATGGCGTGGAAACGCTTATGGTATTGATATTGTAGGTGTGAATAAATTAGGGTTTCGTGCGAATGGGGTATATCCGTCCAATCCAAATGACTATTATATTTTTGGAGCAAAAGTCCTAGCCCCTTGCTCTGGGCAAGTAATAGCTTCAAGTAATGACATGCCTGATATGCAAATTCCAGAAGTAGATAAAACCAATTTTACTGGTAACTATGTGCTTTTGCGCTCGTCACAAGCGAATATATTAATTGCACACTTTCGTAAAGGAAGTCTTAAAGTTGGAACTGGTGATAGGGTGGAAGTTGGTCAGGAAATAGCAGAGGTAGGAAATTCTGGATATAGTGATGAGCCTCATCTACACATTCATGCGCAGCGCCCAGGTAGTTATGATGCACCATTCTCTGGTGACCCATTAGCAATAATATTTGATAGCAAGTTCCTCGTAAGAAACGATCTGTGGATACAGAAGCAGTAATGAAAAAAAATACAATTTCATATGAAAAGAAAACATAAGGAATAAAGTTTGTCACTAATAACAAGCAGAACAAATAAAAATGCAAAAGTTGAAATCATTTACGAAAAGTGTAACAACTGTGGATTGTGTGTTAAAGTTTGTAAAGATTTAACCCTACAACTAATCGATGAAAGAGTAATAATCAGCAATGAGCCACTATTTGGTTGTATTGGTTGCGGACAATGTGTTGCTATTTGTCCAAATGATGCAATAACAATAGAAGGCAGAACTATTTCAATGGATGATTTTATTGCAATTCCTGCCCAAGAAAATAGAACAAACTATACACAATTACTGGCACTTTTGCATTCAAGAAGAAGTGTCAGAGATTTCAAAAACAAAGAGGTTAATCAAGAGACTATTGAGAAAATATTGGAAGCAGCCAAATCAGCGCCCATGGGAATACCTCCTTCTGATGTAGAGGTGCTTATTCTTAATGGCACCAGCAAGGTCCGGAATTTTTCAAACGATATGATTTCTTATTTCAGGGAAGTTAAAAGATTTATTAATGATAATACACTTTGGCTGCTAAAACCATTTATGAAAAAATCGGATTATCAAATGTTTAAGACATTTATTATTCCTATGATCCATTTTTTTGTAAGAAAAAACGATGAGGGAGAAGACTGGTTATTATATGGAGCGCCATTAGCAATGTATTTTTATAACTCACCATATTCAGATCCAGCAGATGCCTATATATCTGCAACTTATGCAATGATTGCTGCAGAATCACTTGGATTAGGAAGTTGTATGATAGGCAGTATTAATCCATTTTTGCAACATAGCGGAAATAAAATTAAATCAAAGTACGGCATAAATAAAAATGGCAAGCAAGGGATATTTGTAATATTTGGCTATCCGAAATACAAATATCAAAAAGCAATAAAAAGAACATTTGGGAAGTTAATTTTTAATTAATTTTAGTGCAAAAAGACTCATCTTATTTTATTACTACCTAGAAGATTGAAACATGAACATATTAAAAGGAATAAAGAAGTTTATGTTAATATTTGGTTTAATTATTTTTTTAACAATTATCAGTTCTTTTTTAATTTTGTTTTTTATGAGTCCTGGAAAACCCGAACAATTTCTTGATACGAATGGGGAAGTGCTAAACAACAGCATTTCAGAAAAGGTGTTTGTAGAAATAAATGGAGTTCGTCAAGGGATGTTTATAAAGGGTAAAAATCTTGATAACCCCATTATTTTATTTTTACACGGTGGAATACCGATTTACTTTTTAACTGAAAATTATCCAACACACCTTGAAGATAACTTTACAATGGTTTGGTGGGAACAACGAAATTGCGGAATATCATACAATGCTGATTCAAAAAACAACACACCTATGTTGGAACAGCTTGTTGATGATACCATCGTATTAACTAAATATTTATTAGAACGATTCAATAAAGAAAAAATATATCTTATGGCACATTCGGGAGGAACCTTCCTTGGTGTAAATGCAATTTATAAAGCACCGGAATTATATGAAGCATATATTGGAATAGCTCAAATGTCAGATCAGTTTTTATCAGAAAAAATTGCATATGAATATATGCTAAATCATTTCAAAGAAACAAAGAACAAGAAATGGGTTAGTTCTTTTGAGAACTTTAGTTTTAAAGACCAACGCAAAATCCCAAAAGAATATTTGAAGATAAGAGATGCCGCTATGCATGAGCTTGGCATTGGAACAATGAGAAACATGAAAAATATAGCAATGGATCTTTTTCTACCATCGTTATATTTTAGCGAGTATTCTCTTTCTGAGAAATATTATTTATGGTATGGTAAGTCGAAATCTGGTGTCCATCAAATCTGGGAAGAAATGATAAAGACAAACTTAGCAGATATTAAGAATGATTTTAAAATTCCGGTTTATTTTATCCATGGACTTTATGACTATACATGTTCATACGAATTGGCAAAAAAATATTTCAATAAAATCAATGCACCAATAAAAGGTTTTTATTCTTTTGATAAATCAGCACATAGCCCTTTATTAGAAGAACCTGAAAAAATGAATAAAATATTAGTTAATGATATTGTAAATTTAAGAACACAGTTAGCAGATAAATTTTAACTGATTATTCCTATTATTTTAAATCTACACCAAAACAAATTGCAGCAGAATCTCATATCTGCTATGGTAATTACTCTAAGCACCATCAATGCTGAGGAAGGAGGTCGTGTAAATTCATTTTCTATTCATACTAATTATGTATAATTTTGATCTTAGTTATTAAGGAAACTTAGTCTTGGCAAGAAAGAAGAGCAATAAAGTCGAACAATTGTCACTCACAGGTAACTACGCTGATATAATCTTAGATAGTGTTGCTGATGGAGTTTTTACAGTAAATGAGGATATGGTGATAACTTATTTTAATAAGGCAGCTGAACGTATTTGTGGTATAGAGCGAAAAGAAGCTATGGGACAATATTGTTTTGATGTTTTACGATCTAATATTTGTGAGACAGAGTGTCCAATAAGGTTTACTTTAGAAACTGGCAAAGAAATAATTGATAAGCATAAAGACATTCTTCGTTTTGATGGAAAGAAAATTCCTATAACAATCAGTACATCAATATTAGGGATGAAAAGGGTAAAATGATTGGAGGTGTAGAGACTTTTAGAGATTTATCTAAGATTAAAGCCCTCGAAAAGGAGATTAATAAGCAATATACATTTGAAGATATAATTTCCAAGAATCATGAAATCCTTCAGATATTTAGGATCCTCCCAAATATTTCTGAAAGTGAAAGTACAGTATTATTACAAGGACCAAGTGGTACAGGTAAAGAGCTGTTTGCACGTGCTATTCATAATCTAAGTCATAGAAAAGATGGACCATTTATTGCAATTAACTGTGGTGCTCTGCCAGACACTTTACTTGAATCAGAATTATTTGGCTATGTGAAAGGAGCTTTCACTGATGCAAAAAAAAATAAACCTGGAAGATTTGAACTTGCAAAAGGAGGGACTATTTTTCTTGATGAAATAGATAGCCTTCCACTTCCTATTCAAGTAAAATTATTAAGAGTATTGCAAGAAAAAGAATATGAACCTTTGGGAGCAACTTCTACAATTAAGACTAATGTTAGAATAATTTCTGCCACTAAAAATGACCTTCACAAACTTGTTCAGGCAAATAAATTTAGAGATGATTTGTTCTATCGATTGGATGTGGTTAAAATTGAACTTCCTCCTTTGAATGAAAGGCGTGATGATATTCCATTACTGATTCGACATTTTATTGAAAAATTTAATCATTATATGCATAAATCTATTAAGTCCGTCTCTGCTGATGTGATCAATTTATTATTAAATTATTCATACGAGGGAAATATTCGGGAACTTGAGAATATAATTGAACATGCATTTGTAATGTGCCAATCGGAAGAAATCCAGACTGATCATCTACCTCCAGAAATTAAAGCCTCGGAAACTCATAATAAAATAATTAATCAATTAGATATCCCGCTTAATGAATCCGAACGTCGAACAATAATGGAAGTGCTAAATAGCCATAATTGGAATACTCAGAATGCTGCAGATGAATTAAAAATACATCGTTCCACTCTTTACAGAAAAATGAAAAAGTATAACCTAAAGTAAAGTTATGATTCGCAAATATGCGAATCATTCGCACCCAATGTGTAAATTTGCGAATTCTCTCATACTTCAATAGTTAAAAATTCATAAAAGAACTCAAATCCTCCGTTTTCTCACCATTATTATTTGGCTCATTTCTTGAATGATCTATTATCTAAACATTTAAGAGTGAAATGAAAACATTGCTCATGCCGGTTTTTAAGGAGCGTATATCCTCAAGATTGGATTGTACTGAATGTTTTCAAGTTGTTGAAATTGATAACAATTCAGTTTATCGGACAGAAAAAGTAAAGGTTATTTCAAAGAACCAATTGGAAAAACTAAACTTAATATTATCACTGAAACCTAACATTGTGATTTGCAATGGATTAACTGAATATTACGAAAATGAATTTCATAAGAATCATGTAAAAGTAATTTCATGGGTTCATGGAAAATTTGAAGATGTTATTAAGGATTTTATAAATGGAAATCTAAACTCAAATATTTGAGTTTTGTCAGAGGAGAGAACACCAAATTATTTATTTCAAAGTAATCAATCGTAATCTGGAATTTACTTGTGTGAGGAATTATTATGGAAAATAATGTGACCTATAAAAAAAGAAGCATAGTGCGTAACCCAATTCTCATTGGAGATCAATCTTCAATATATTTAAATCGATTTTCAGCCGAACTGAAATATATTGTTCCATGGGCACAATATGATAATTGCCTTGGGTTGAATGAAACTAATATTTGTCAATCCAGTAAAATTGGCAAAAATAATTGTTATCAGAATATTATCAGTAAAGGGATAAAAGGAGAGTAAGGATGTTTCTTGTTTACATGACTGCAATTACTAAGATTCATCAAAAGTCGGAGGAGTGCGATGAAAAATGATTCTATTGGCTGGCGAAATTTACTCTACGAATTGAATGAATTTGGATGTAAAATAGAGTTTCTTCAGAGCAAAATGCGAAATCAGGTGATAGTTGAAAAAAATGTAGATGTTGATAAGTATATCAATTCTGTTAAAAAATTGGTTGTTGAACATGAACATAAATTATATCTGGATTTCTGTGATATGAAAGTTGATATGATTAGAAATCATGTTTCAATGATCAGTCAAGCTATACATAACTAGTAAATGAAAATGAATTAATGGGTGAATATAAAAACATGGTTGTTTGAAATTTAGTTTTTAAAAGTTGGAATATGAAAACATTAACCAATATGAAAAATACGGAGGGCAATAAGAATATTTTGCAAGAGTTTAGAAATAGTATTATCAAGTTCTTTTTTAAGCTAGAGGAAATAGGAGGGGAATTTTTAAAAAATTAAATAACGAAATCAATAATTATTCAGATTTAGAAAGAACAGATAAGTTCCCTCAAATTAGGGAAGAAAAATTAATTTACATAACATTGGAGAATAATGGAATGAATAAAGCAATAATAAGATTATTCATTATTTCTGAGTAAAAAGATAACCAACAAAATTTTTTTAATTGCCAAAAGAGGATATTAAATGAGCAATACTAAGAAAGAAGCACTAGACTACCACAGCAAGGGGAGAAAAGGTAAAATTGAAGTTATTGCCTCAAAACCGTGTTTTACCTCAAGAGATCTTTCACTTGCATATACACCTGGAGTTGCTGAACCGTGTAGAGAAATTGAAAAAAATGATGATGATGTTTTTAAGTATACCGCTAAAGGAAATTTGGTTGCCGTAATTAGCAACTGTACAGCTGTTTTAGGGTTAGGAGATATTGGTCCACATGCCGGAAAACCTGTAATGGAAGGTAAAGGAGTACTATTTAAAAGGTTTGCAGACATTGATGTTTTTGATATTGAACTAAAGACAAAAGATCCACAAGAGATTATTAAAACTTGTCAATTTTTAGAACCAACATTTGGAGGAATAAATTTAGAAGATATTAAAGCACCCGAGTGTTTCGAGATAGAAGAAGAATTAAAAAAAACAATGAATATTCCAGTTTTTCATGATGATCAACATGGAACAGCAATTATTTCGTGTGCTGCCTTAATTAATTCTGCCGAATTAGCTAATAAAAAACTTGATGAACTTAGAATAGTTGTTTCAGGTGCAGGATCAGCTGCAATTGCATGCTGCAATCTCTATATACAGGCTGGAGCAAAAATAGAAAACATCTCTATGTTTGATTCAAAAGGATTGCTGCACAAAGATCGTAAAGATTTAAATAAGTATAAAATGAATTTTGCGATAGATAATATTTATGATTCGTTAGGTGATGCACTTAAAGGTGCAGATGTTTTTATTGGATTATCACAAGGGAATATCTTGAGTCAGGAATGGTTAAAACAAATGGCACCAAATGCAATTGTTTTTGCAATGGCTAATCCAGATCCTGAAATAACTTATGAAGATGCAATAGAAGCCAGAAAAGATATAATAATGGCTACAGGTCGCAGTGATTATCCGAACCAGGTTAATAATGTACTTGGATTTCCATTTATCTTTAGAGGCGCCCTTGATGTTAGAGCAAGTGCTATAAATGATGAAATGAAAATGGCTGCAGTAAAAGCATTAGCAGATCTGGCAAAGGAAAAAGTACCAGAAGTGGTTATAAGGGCATATGGAGGCAAGGATTTTTCTTTTGGTAATGAATATATAATCCCAAAACCATTTGATCCAAGAGTTCTTTGGAAAGTTGCTCCAGCAGTAGCAAAAGCCGCTATTGATACTGGAGTGGCAAGATATATTATTGAGGATTGGAAAGCATACGAAGATGAATTAAAAGAAAGACTTGGGTATTCTCAGGAAATTATAAGAATGATGGTTCACAAGGCTCAGAAGAATCCTAGAAAAATAGCTTACTGCGAGGGTGAAGAGGAGAAAATAATTAGAGCCGCAAATGTTGTATATAAAGAGAATATTGGAATTCCAATTCTAATTGGTAATGAAAAAATTATTGAAGAAAAAATATTAGAGCTCGGTTTTAATGTAAAAAATTTTGAAATAGTTGACCCCAGAACAAGCCCAAAATGTGATGAATATACGAAAGCCTTTTACCAATTTAGACAACGGAAAGGAGTAACACTTAAGCGAGCAAAAAATTTAATTTTCCAACCAAATTATTTTGGTGCAATGATGCTTAAAATGGATGACACTCAAGCGTTAATTGGAGGATTAGGTCACAGTTATCCCAATACTATAAAACCTGCATTGGAAACCATTGGCGTAAAAGAAGGATTTAAAACAGTATCCGGTTTGTATATCGTGATCATAAAAAGGAAGGTGCTATTCTTTGCCGATACCACAGTAAACGTAAATCCTGATTCAAATCAGCTTGCTGAAATTGCAATTAGTGCTGCAGATACTGTTAAAGAATTTGAGATAGAACCTAAGATAGCATTACTCTCTTTTAGCAACTTTGGAAGTGTAAAAGATCCAGAAGCTATTAAAGTAAAAAATGCGGTGGCAATTATTAATCAATTGCGCCCAGATTTACAAGTTGATGGAGAAATGCAAGCTGATACAGCTGTTGTTAGCGAAATACTGCTTAATGAATTTCCATTTTCAAAATTGAAAGGAAGTGCAAATGTGTTGATTTTCCCAAATTTAAGTGCAGGAAATATTGCTTATAAACTATTTGAGAGATTAACAGATGCAACAGTTATCGGTCCAATTTTAATGGGAATGAAAAAACCTATTCACGTATTGCAAAGAGATTCTACAGTTGAAGATATAATTAATATGTCAGCTATTGCAGTAGTGGAGGCGACAAATAATGTGTAATAAAAGAACAAGACAAATACAATTCACTAAAACTTATATTTAATTGAAGAGGAAAGCTATGCAACACACATGTTATCACGTTATCTCAGATCACAATAACCAATTTTTTAATGTACTTCAAGAGGTTAAAACTACTATTGACAAATGGAAATTGGAGGGAGAATCTCACATTAAAATTTTTAGAATAATGACTGAAGAACTTGGGTCTGATGCAATTAATCTTGTTGAAGAAGAAATTGGTTTAGAAGAAATTAATACTAACTAAAAATATTTGTTTAATACTATTGAAAATAATGATGTAATTAGGTTGAAAAGTTAATATCGGCAACTGGATTAAAGCTAAATGAGTTGAATAAGTATTTGAGCAGTTTGATTACAAGCGGTAAGTTAAAGGTATCAAACTTTACTAGGGATTTGTTTTTAAGCTAAAGTTAAAAGAAGATAATATTCATATAATTGTTAAATAAAATAAGAGGAAAAAATGAGAATTGCAGTTGCAAGTGACGACAATATTAATGTAACTGGACATGTTGGTAAGTGTAGAGAATTTGTCATTTTCGACGTGGAGAACGGCACAATATTGAAGAAAGAAGTAAGAAAAAATTCCTTTACAGATCATTTCTTTGGCAAAAAAGATGAAAGCAAACACGATAATGGACACGGAGGTGGCCATGGAAATAATGATGGACATAAAAGATTAGCAGAAGGACTCAAAGATTGTCAATATTTAATTTCTCACGGTATGGGTTGGAAATTGGTTGAAGAAATTAAATCCTTTGGTATTGAACCTTTAGTTACATCCGAAATAAATGCTGAACAAGCTGCCATAATGTTGGAGGCAGGGAATCTAAAAATGAGGGACAATTTAATTTGTAGATAACGAAATTACTTCAAGAATAAATATTACAATTGAACATGCTAGAAAAAGTAAAAATTGGCATTATAATCTGTTATAGATGCATGGAATGTGCCGGTGGTAAAAGTTTTGGGTTATGTGAGAAGGAGAAAGAACTTTTGATAATTATAAAAACAAAGAGTTTTAGATGTTTGTTATACAAGTTGCGGCGGATGTTCAGGGAAAATATAGAATTTGTTCCATAAGGAATGTAAAAAAAATGGAACATGGATGAGTATAATCAACTTGGAAAACTTTGGATGGAAATAAGCGAATTTCTTAAATTGAAAGTAAATTCTAAACAATCAAAATAGCATAACCGAAACGGCAGCTGCCAAGTTAGAGATTTAAAAGCATAATTCAATAAACGAAAGTATTAGGATTGCTTCATCTCTTTGTCCTCTAAAGTATTATTTTTCTTGCATTTAACAATTTCCTTGGATAGTTTAACTCAAGACAAAATTATATATAGATATTGTGTCTTAGAATAACTATCACTAATCATTGTTTGGAGGCTTTATGCATAAACCAATTATATATTCTATTCTCCTACTCATAGGATTTTTACTAGCTACACAACCATCCTATTCGCAAGAACTAAAAGACCAGTTATTTTGGGTTCGTGAAGAAGTTGCGAAAGTAGATATGTGGGATAAATATGAATCAACTTCAAAAGAATGGGTTGAATTGATGACCAATGCAGGTCTTGATTTTCCATTTATGAGAGCATCACAAAGAGATGATGGTCATTATTATTATCTTTTTCCTTTAGATAACTATGCCGCGATTGATAAAATGCCTGGAATTTTTGGCACAGCTATTGAAAAAATTGGAAAAGAAAAGTGGTCAAAATTTATGGTAGAGAATGAAAGCAGCATCGAAACTCACAAAGATTTTATTATCAAATGGTCTGCTGAGTATTCTTATGTACCCAAAAATCCCAAAACAAAACCTGCAGATGAAAAATTTATTCACTGGATGTTTTTCAATTATAAATTAGAAAACCGCAAAGAAATAATGGATATAATGAAGGAATGGAAAAAACTTTATCAAGAAAAAAACATTACATCAGGATATAGCATTTGGCTGATGGAGCTTGGTTTAGAAAATAACATGATTGCTCTTACAGAAAATTTTAAGGATGGGGTTGATTTTTATTCTTCCCAAAAAGAGGACAATGCATTAATGGAAGCTGAAGCTGGAGCTCTTTGGACAAAAATGGCTCAATACATTACTTCTATTAAAAACATATATGGTAGTCCAAGACCTGATCTTGGTTTTGTTAAAAAGTAACTTCTAAAAATAAATCCTCTCTCAAAAAGAGGGGATTTTTTTAATTAATTATGGAATATTGATTAATGATGCTCCTTAGAAATTTTATTTTTATCCAAATCAATTTACTTTAGTTTTTTTTCAATCAGAATTTGAACATAGTTAAAATTTTAGTTCACGTACATTATTGGAATCTTCTTTTGTGAAATTTCTGAATTAATATCTTTTAAAATATTACTTATAATCATCTCAACCGCAGTAGGTTTGAAACCAATTCTTTTGGCTATAGCTTTGCAAAATTTAAGCTCACTATTGCTTATTTGACAATCGATCATCATCATAAATACTAAATCAATCATATGCTGCATTCTCTCCTCTAACTTAACAGGTAATTGAAATCTTGGGTTATTAGAAGAATTTATAAATGTTTTTATATTTATTGATTTTATATTTAGTCTGGCAGCAATTTCAATTAGCAAGCTTTTTTCGCTCTCTGCCAGGTGACCATCAACCATTGCACAATTAAATAAGTTAATTAGCTGGCTAATCCTTGAATGTTTTAAATCTGTTAATTGTTTCATTTTCCCTCAATTTATAATTCGGCTAAGGTTTATGAACACCTCATGTCTTATTCTCGAAGAAATTGGAATTAACTTTAGCCAAATTTTAAAATATTTTTTAAAATAATATAACTTATGGCTAAATTAAGACTAAGAAATTTAGAAGGTACAATGAAAACTATACTAGCAGAAATAGATTCTCATATAATAATTGTTGAGGAATTTAAACAAAATTGCTCCTTAGAAATAGAAAAAATTGCAAAAAAATTGATCAGCACGATTGGCGGAAATAATAAAGTTATTTTATTTGGTAATGGTGGCAGTGCTGCTGATGCTCAACATATTGCTGCTGAGTTAAGTGGAAGATATAAAACAGAGAGAAGAGGATTGCCGGCTTTGGCTCTTACGACAGACACATCTGCATTAACCGCAATTAGTAATGACTATGGGTTTGAACATGTTTTTGCTAGGCAAGTTGAAGCAATAGCGAATGAAGGTGATAGTCTTATAGGAATTTCAACCTCAGGTAATAGTCCTAATATAATTAAAGCTATGGAAAAGGGAAAAGAAATCGGTTGCTCCCTAATTGGTCTTTCCGGGAATGGTGGAGGAAAATTAAAAGAAATATGCGACTTAAATCTAATTGTTCCTTCTAATGATACTCCACGCATACAAGAAATGCATATATTGGCTGGACATATATTTTGTCAACTTATTGATAATAGTTTTTAATAATAAATAGTTTTTAAACCACTTTACTATCAATTCTATTAGTAACATATCTAAAAATAAATAATGCCACAGCTGCAACTGCAGCAATAACAACGAAATAATACCATAGTATATGTGCATCAGCATAATACGCAGCTTTCTGCACTTCAGAAATACCTACAGGCAATGTATTGGGGTCTGGGCAATAAGCATCTAATAAAAATCCAGACATGATGAACCCAATTAGAGCAGAAAAGAAAGAATGCAAATGGCTGAAACCCATGTACACACCTTCTTCACCATCCGGGGCTTGATTTGCAAAGTATTCTAAAAACCTTGGAGATATAAAGCATTCTGCTAAACCTTGAATGCCAATTCCAATAATCATCATAACAGTAAGCGGATGCATTGTAAACATTCCAAACATGTCTATTGCTGGACCAGTAATATTCTCTAAGGATTGACTCATTGCCATTGCTAATGCAGAAAATGGCATAATAATCATTCCAACAAACATAACTGAAACAGCTTTATATTTTTTCGTCAATTGGGTTATACCAACAACAAAAATAACTACAACTAAGGGGTTCACATTTGCAAGCCATTCGGGTTTAGCTTCTGCACCCAACAAGTCTAATAACATACTTTGGCATTGTAGCGTAAAGTTGATGTTGAATAATCCAGAAACCGGCAACTATTAATGTCAATATTATTAAACGAGGAGTTGTAAAAATTTTCTTTAGTGCAAGGAAAACATCACCTAATGATTTTCCACCATCTTTTCTATTGTTGTCAATCTTAAAAATAAATATTGCAAATAATAAAGCAATAAATGCCATTCCGGCAGAGAAGAAGTTGACATACTCTAGACCAATGCCTTGTCTTATGCTTGGAACAACTGTTTTCCCACCAAAAGCCCCAATATTTACTACCCAATAGAATAAAGAAAATCCACGTGCTTTATTTGCCTCAGTTGTGGTCTTGGCAACAGTTCCCGTAATCAACGGCTTAATAAAAGAACCACCAATTAGTACAATAAAAAGAAAGAATATTACTAAAACTTTTGAGTGGAAAACCCCCAGAAAAAAATATCCAATTGTGAGAAGTGAAAATGCAACTATTAAACCATTTTTAAAACCAATCTTATCCCCAATGGCACCAACAAAAGGTGGGAAAAAATATAACAATGCAAAAAATATTCCAGCAACAACACCGGTAGCCTTATCATCAAAACCAACAACATCAGTTAAATAAAGAGTTAATACAATGAAAAATCCATAATAAGCTGCACGTTCGCATAGCTCCATGAAGTTAGCTAACCAAAATTCCCTTGGGAATTTCCAAGATTCAGTATTTGTGTGTGTTGTCATTAAAAATCCTTAATACTTTTAAGAATGAATATTTATTAGCAAAAACGAATTATTATAAAGTTATCATCAATTTTTTTTAAAAAATACAGCTAACTTAATTTTTTATGCTTGACAAACAATAATATATGAGATATTATTATATCCAACAATATGAATAATTCGTTCGCAAATATAATAAAACAAAACAATGTATGTATTTTTAATACAAATAGTATAAATATTTTATTTAACCTTCCAATCAACATCATTATTCTTCTTGGGATTAACATTATTCTCAGCCTCATTATTATAGGCTAAGAAAACAGGTCAATCTCAAAATCAAATAACACAACAATACAATAAAAAGATTTCGGGACTGACCTGACCTAAGAGCAGTGTTAGATTGGTCTAAAATTTTGAGGATTTTGTGCGGTCAGATATTATAAAAAAAGGATACGACAAAGCTCCACATAGAAGCCTATTAAAAGCTACAGGTGTTATTAAAGACGATTCAGATTTTGATAAACCCTTTATCGGTGTGTGTAATTCATATATTGATTTAATTCCTGGTCATGTTCATCTGCAAGAATTTGGTAGAATAGTTAAAGAAGCCATAAGAAAAGCAGGAGGAATTCCATTTGAATTTAACACAATTGGAGTTGATGATGGAATTGCAATGGGTCACATTGGTATGCGTTATTCTTTGGCTAGTCGGGAATTAATTGCGGACTCTGTCGAAACAGTTGCTGAGGCTCATAGACTTGATGGATTAATTTGCATTCCGAACTGTGATAAAATTGTACCTGGAATGTTAATGGGTGCAGTTAGAGTTAACATTCCCACTATATTTATTTCTGGCGGTCCTATGAAAGCCGGAAGACTTTCAAGTGGAAAGAAGAGCGATCTTGTTTCTGTGTTTGAAGGTGTTGGGAAATATCAATCTGGTGAAATTAGCGAAGCGGAATTAAAGGAATTAGAAGATGTAAGCTGTCCAACTTGTGGTTCGTGCTCTGGAATGTTTACAGCTAATTCTATGAATTGTTTGATGGAAGCTCTTGGAATGGCTTTGCCTGGTAACGGAACTATATTAGCTGTAGATCCTGCAAGACATGAATTAGCTCGAACAGCAGCAAATCAACTTTTGAATTTGGTAAAAGATGATATTAAACCTTCTGATATCATAACTGAGGCATCCTTAAAAAATGCAATCACATTGGATGTTGCGATGGGCGGAAGTACAAATACAATTCTACATACATTAGCAATCGCTCATGAAGCTGAAATAAATTTAGACCTAAATGATATAAATAAAATATCTGCTAAAACGCCAAACATTTGCAAAGTTAGTCCGGCTAGACCTGATATTCACATCGAAGATGTTCATAATGCTGGTGGTATTTCAGCCATTCTTAAAGAGCTTACAAATAGAGAAGGATTATTATCAAGAGACGTTATTACAGTTACTGGAAAATCTGTGCATGAAAATGTTAAAGAAGCAATAACTTTGGATAGTGATGTGATTCGCTCTATGGAAAATCCGTTCTCTCAAACTGGCGGACTAAATGTATTATTTGGGAATCTAGCTCCAAATGGAGCAATTGTAAAATCAGCTGCGGTTGAAAAAGAAATGCTGGTTCATAAAGGTCCTGCAGTAGTTTTTGAAAGTCAGGATGAAGCACTTGAAGGAATTAAAAACAAATTAGTAAAAGCAGGAGATGTTGTTGTAATTAGATATGAAGGACCAAAGGGTGGACCCGGAATGCCTGAAATGCTTGCTCCAACCAGTGCAATAATGGGAATGGGTTTGGGTAGCAAGGTTGCCCTTATTACTGATGGGAGATTTTCTGGTGGAACTAGAGGAGCTTGCATTGGCCATGTTTCTCCGGAAGCAGCTGAAAGAGGTACAATTGCAATTATTAAAAATGGCGATATCATTGCAATTGATATCCTAAAAAATAAATTAGATGTGGAATTAAGTGCTGATGAAATTGAGGCTCGCCTTAAATAAATTAGCAAAATTTGAACCTAAAATTAAAAAGGGTTATTTAGCTAGGTATGCAAAATTAGTTACATCTGCAAATACTGGAGCAGTTTTAAAAATTTAACTTATTATTGAGAGGAAGGACCATGAGTGGAAAAAAAATGTCCGGTGCTGAAATCTTTTTTGAGTCATTAAAAAAAGAGAATGTTGAATATATCTTTGGATATCCGGGCGGGGCAAATATAAAAATTTATGATAAACTGAGTGAAATTACTTTCCTTAAGCATATTCTAACTCGTCATGAACAAGGTGCAACACATGCGGCCGAAGGCTATGCAAGAGTTAGCGGTAAGGTTGGGGTTGTTCTAGTTACTTCCGGACCAGGTGCAACTAATACTGTAACTGGAATTGCAGATGCATATATGGATTCTATTCCAATTGTAGTTTTTACCGGGCAAGTTCCATCCAATATGATTGGAAATGATGCTTTTCAAGAAGCAGATATTGTTGGAATTACTCGCCCAATAACCAAGCATAATTTTCTTGTAAGGGACGTTAAGAATTTAGCTTCAACAATTAAGAAGGCTTTTTACATTGCCTCAACTGGTAGACCAGGTCCAGTTCTTGTTGATTTACCAAAGGATGTGATTGCTGCGGAATGTGAGTTTGTTTATCCGGAGAAAGTAGAAATAAGAGGCTATAAACCGACACTGAAAGGTCATAAGAATCAAATTAAAAAAGCTGCCCAAATAATTAGAGATGCGAAAAAACCATTGTTATATGTTGGTGGAGGCGTTCTAATGGCCAATGCTTCTAAGGAATTAACAAAATTTGCTCGCAAAAACAATATTCCCGTAACTAACACTTTACTAGGATTGGGTTCATTCCCTGGAACAGATCCTCAATTTATTGGCATGCTTGGAATGCACGGAACTTTCTATGCTAATCAAGCTGTAAATAATTGTGATGTGCTAATTGCTGTTGGTGCCCGTTTTGATGATAGGGTTACAGGTAAAACAGAAACTTTTGCAACAAAAGCTTATAAAATTCATATTGATATTGATCCAACTGCAATTGACAAAAATGTACTAGTTGATCTACCAATTGTAGGTGATGCAAAACAGATATTAACTGATTTATTAGAAGAGCTTTCTGATAAACCACGTGAGAATGAATGGTGGGAAAATATTGAAGCTTGGAAAGAAGCTTGTCCTTTAGAATATAAAAGGCCAGATAATTTATTGCGGACCCAGTTTGTATTGGAGAAAATATCAGATAAAACGAAAGGTGAAGCCATAATAGTTTCTGATGTTGGTCAGCATCAAATGTGGATTGCTCAATATTATAAGTTTAATAATCCTCGTTCGCATGTAAGTAGTGGTGGATTGGGAACAATGGGTTTTTCAGTACCAGCTGCTGTAGGGGCTGCATTTGCAATCAAAGATAGACCAGTAATCTCTATTAGTGGTGATGGCGGCTTTCAAATGAACATGCAAGAACTGGTTACAGCAGCTTATCATAAGTTGCCAATAAAATTTTTCATTATGAATAATAGTTTTCTTGGTATGGTGAGACAGTGGCAAGAACTATTCCATGCTGAGAAATATAGTTTTACAGATTTATCTGATAGTAATCCGGATTTTGTAAAAGTTGGAGAAGCTTTAGGTGTTAAATCATTTGCTACTGATAATCCAGAAGAGGTTGATGCTATTCTGGATACAGTATTTGCAATTAACGACAGACCGACATTGGTTGAATTCAAAGTGGCAAAAGAAGATATTGTTTTTCCTATGGTCCCTTCAGGTGCCTCGATTTCGGATATGATTCACAAAAGATTAAATCCAAAAAGGAGTAAATAATGAAACATACAATATCAGTATTAGTCGAAAATACTCCTGGCGCATTTGATAGAGTTTCAACTATGTTTAGCCAGAAAGGTTTCAATATGCATAGTATTTCTATAGGTGAAACTGAAAATAAAGAGATTTCTAGAATGACAATTGTAACATCTGGTGATAATCAATTAATTGATCAAATTGTAAAACAATTAAATAGACTTATAGATACAATCAAGGTAACAGAGCTTACTGGATTAGCAAGAACAGAACGCGAATTAGCTTTGATTACAGTTACTTTTCTTAAGGGTGGTATTGAGGAGATTAAAAATATTGCGGATATTTTTCGAGGTAATATAGTTGATATTAATAGTAAAAGTATGACGATTGAAGTTACCGGACCACCTGATAAAATTGATGCTGTTATTAATGTGTTAATGCCGTTTGGAATCAAAGAAATGGCACGTTCCGGAACAGTGGCACTTAATAGAGGTGAGCAAATAAGACCAAAAAATGAATATACGAATAATAAATAAGGAGTTTTATGAAAGTTTATTACGAACAAGATGCTTCTCTTGAGTTATTGAAGCAGAAAAAAATTGCAATACTTGGCTATGGTAGTCAAGGACATGCTCATTCTTTAAATCTAAAGGAAAGTGGTTTAGATGTCTGTGTTGGATTGAAAACTGGTAGTAAATCATGGAAAAGTGCTGAAGAAGCAGGCTTAAAAGTTACAACAGTAAGTGAAGCAGTAAAAAATTCAAATGTAATAATGATTCTTCTTCCAGATCAAACACAAAAAGAAGTTTATGATACAGAGATTGCACCATACTTAGAAGCAGGTGATACTTTAGCATTTGGTCATGGATTTAATATTCATTATAAATCAATTGTTCCTCCAAACAATGTTAATGTTATGATGATTGCTCCCAAAAGTCCTGGACATTTAGTAAGAAGAACTTTTGAACAAGGTAATGGAGTTCCATGCTTAATAGCAGTTCATCAAGATCCATCTGGCAATACATTGAACTTAGCATTAGCTTGGGCAAAGGGAATTGGGGGGACTAAAGCTGGAGTAATTGAAACAAATTTCAAAAATGAAACTGAAACAGATCTTTTTGGTGAACAAGCCGTTTTGTGTGGCGGTTCAGCAGAATTAATTAAGGCTGGATTCGAAGTGCTGACTGAGGCAGGGTATCCTCCGGAATTGGCATACTTTGAATGTATGCATGAAATGAAATTAATAGTTGATTTGTATTATGAAGGCGGTCTCTCAAGAATGAACTATTCTGTTAGCGATACTGCAGAGTATGGAGGAATGACTAGAGGAAGCAGATTAATTACTCAAGAAACAAAAAATGAAATGAAAAAAATTCTAACAGAAGTTCAGGATGGTAGTTTCGCTAAAGAATTTATTGATGATAATAAAAATGGGCAGGCTAAACTTAAAAAACTTAGAAAAATAAATGAAGAACATCCAATAGAAAAAGTTGGAAGTGAGTTAAGAAAGATGATGGCTTGGGTATTAAAAGTCAATAAAAAATAAAGGATAGTTTATGAATTATAATATTGCTCTTCTGCCTGGAGATGGAATTGGACCGGAAGTTACAGAGGCAGCTGTTAAGGTTATTTCTGTTGTTGCCGAAAAATTTAATATGAGTGTTAGTTTTAAGGAATACCCAATTGGGGGTAATTGTTATGATCAATTTGGAACTCCACTGGTTGAAGAAACTTTGGAAGGTTGCTATAAATCGAATGCCGTTTTTCTTGGTGCAGTTGGCGGACCTAATTGGGAAAAGTTACCTCATCATTTGAAACCAGAGGCAGCCCTTTTAAAATTAAGAGAAAAGCTAGGACTATTTGCAAACATAAGACCGGCACGAGTATATCCATCAATGCTAGATAATTCTACACTTAAAAAAGAAGTTCTAAAAGGTACTGATTTTATTGTGCTTCGTGAACTTACTGGTGGAATTTATTTTGGAAAACCAAGAGGTATGGATGAAACCAAAGGTTGGAATACTATGGTCTATTCTAAGGAGGAGGTTGAACGTATTGCAGTCAAAGCTTTTGAAATTGCTTCCAAAAGAGATAAAGTAGTGACTTCTGTTGATAAAGCAAATGTATTAGAGGTTTCCCAGTTCTGGAGGAATATTGTAGAGGAAGTTCACAAGAATTATTCTGATATTAAATTGAACCATATGTATGTTGATAATGCAGCTATGCAGATTGTTAGAGATCCCAAACAATTTGATGTGATTCTGACTTCAAATATTTTTGGTGATATTATCAGCGACATTTCCGGTATGATTACTGGGAGCTTGGGAATGTTGCCTTCAGCTAGTATTGGAAAAAAATATATGTTGTATGAGCCGGTACATGGCAGCGCCCCAGATATTACTGGACAAAATAAAGCAAATCCCATAGCAGCTATTTCTTCAGCAGCAATGATGTTTGACCATTCTTTTGGGATGAGCAAGGCTGCTGAAATTATTGAAAAAGGAATATCAATAACATTAGATGAAGGATTTAGAACTGCTGATATTGCCTCCATCGACAGTAAGATTGTTTCTACAACTGAAATGACTTCTATGATAATCAATAATATTCAAAAAATATTTAGTGAAGAAGCGATAGGTGTATTTTTGCTTTAAAAAGTTTAATAACTCAAGGTATTACAGTGAAAGAAAAAATAATAATATTTGATACTACTCTTAGAGATGGTGAACAATCTCCGGGCGCTTCCTTAAATATTTATGAAAAGATTGAAATAGCTCACCAGCTTGCTAAATTAAATGTTGATGTTATTGAGGCTGGGTTTCCAATTTCTTCACCTTCTCAGTTTGATGCGGTTTATGCAATTTCATCCGAAGTTGATAAAATTATTGCTGCACTTTCAAGAGCAAATGAAAAAGATATAGACTCAGCATTTAAGGCATTAAAACCAGCTACATAAAAAAAGGATTCATACTTTTACTAGTACTTCAGATTACCATATATTGGGAAAATTTGGTCATGAAAAATATGGTCGATCATTGGAAGAAAAAAGAAAAACTATTTTACAAATGACAATTGACGCTGTTAAATATGCTAAATCACTTTGCGAAGATGTTGAATACTCAGCGG
This sequence comes from uncultured Ignavibacteriales bacterium, assembly GCA_963704835.1. Lineage (GTDB taxonomy): Bacteria > Bacteroidota > Ignavibacteria > Ignavibacteriales > Melioribacteraceae. The sequence goes on from CAVPHW010000015.1 coordinate 22,540, forward strand.
AAGATGCTGGAAGAACTGATATTGGATATTTATCTGAGATTATTGAAGCGGCTATTGAAGCGGGTGCAAATGTAGTAAATATTCCGGATACAACTGGTTATACTTTACCAACAGAGTTTGGACAAAAAATTAAAGAGCTCAAAAGTAGAGTCATAAATATTGATAATGCTATTATAAGTGTCCATTGTCATAATGATTTAGGATTAGCTGTTGCAAACTCAATGGCTTCACTTGAAAATGGGGCGAGACAGATTGAGTGCACAATAAATGGAATAGGCGAACGTGCGGGTAATGCTTCGTTAGAAGAAATAGTTATGGCTCTTAAAGTAAGAGGTGATCTACTAAATTATGACACAAATATTAAAACTGAAGAGATTTATAATTCTAGCAGACTTGTATCGGGTTTCACTGGAATGTTGGTTCAAAGAAATAAGGCAATTGTAGGGGAAAATGCTTTTGCTCACGAGTCAGGAATTCACCAGGATGGGATGCTGAAAAATAGAGATACTTATGAAATTATGACACCCGAGTTGGTTGGTTATCCTAAAACAAAAATTGTCCTTGGCAGACATTCAGGTCGTCACGGTTTAAAAGCCAGACTTAATCAAATTGGCTACGATATTTCAGAAGAGAAATTGGTTACTATCTATAAGAGCTTTACTGTGCTTGCTGATAAAAAGAAAGAAGTTTTTGATGATGATTTAAGAATCTTAATGGGTGATGAAATAACCCACAAAGATGATTATTACAGTTTGGATCATTTACAAATAACATCAGGTTCAAAATCAATTCCAAGTGCAGTTATCAAAATAAAAGTTGAAGATAAAATAATTCAGGAATCTGCTGTAGGAGATGGTCCAATTGACGCAATTTTTAATGCAATTGAGCGAGCCTTAAACATTCATCCCGAAGTGGAATCATATAATGTTAGATCTGTAACCTCTGGGCGCCAAGCCCTTGGAGAAGTTCTGGTCCGAATAAGGAGTAATTCTAAATCTTTTACTGGTAGAGGAATTTCAACAGATATTTTAGAGGCAAGTGCACTCGCATATCTGAGTGCATTGAATAAAAAGAATAAATATTATAGCAATGGACAGACAAAAATAGAAGAATTAATAAAAGTTTAGAGGAATTTTATGGGAATGACAATAACAGAAAAAATACTCGCCAAATCTGCAGGGAAAAAGGTTGTTACACCTGGTGAGAGCGTTTGGCTAAATGTGGATACACTGATGACACATGATGTATGCGGTCCGCCAACAATAGCCATTTGGAAAGAGCAATTTGGTGAAAATGCTAAAATTTGGGATAAAGATAAATTAGTGATATTTCCTGATCATTATATATTTACAGCTAATAAACACGCAAACAGAAATGTTGAAATACTCCGCCAGTTTGCAAGTGATTACAAGGTTGATAATTATTATGATGTTGGAACTGAGAGATACAAAGGAGTTTGTCATATTGCCTTGGCAGAAGAAGGCTATAATGTTCCTGGTAATGTTTTAATTGGAACCGACTCACATACTTGCACTTCAGGTGCTTTTGGAATGTTTTCTACTGGTGTTGGAAATACGGATGCAGCATTTATTTTGGGTACCGGCAAAATTTGGGAAAAAATTCCAGAAACTATAAAGTTTACATTTAATGGACTTCTGCCTGAATATCTTACCGCTAAAGACTTAATTTTAGCAATTCTTGGAGATATAACAACTGATGGTGGGACATATAGAGCACTAGAATTTGATGGGGAAGGAGTCTTTTCTTTGGATATGAATGAGAGAATGACTTTAACCAACATGGCAATTGAAGCAGGTGCCATGAATGGAATAATTGCTGCAGATAGTGTGACCGAAGAGTATATAAAATCTAAAGGTGTGATTGATTACGAAATGTTCACAAGTGATAAAGATGCAGTCTATCATAGTAAATATTCTTATGATGTTGCTTCTATGGAACCTTTAGTTGCAAAACCACATAGTCCGGATAATAAAGATACCGTTAGAAATGTTCAAGGAACTTTATTAACAAAAGCTTATATCGGTTCTTGTACTGGTGGGAAATTATCAGATTTTAGATTTGCTTCAAAAATACTTTTTGGAAACAAAGTAAAAGTGCCAACATTTATTGTTCCTGCGTCCACTCAAGTTGCCAAGGAATTAGAGACTGAAACTTATAATGGTGTCGCATTAAAAGAAATATTTGAATCGGCTGGTTGTGTAATTGCACAATCTTCATGCGCAGCATGCTTAGGTGGTCCCGATGATACTGTTGGAAGAAGTGTTGATAAGGATGTAGTAATTTCAACGACAAATAGAAATTTTCCTGGAAGAATGGGAAGTAAAAAATCAGAAGTTTATTTGGCTTCACCATTAACTGTTGCAGCATCTGCGGTTAATGGGGTAATTACTGATCCAAGAGATTTCATGTAGTAGATTTTTTGGGAGTTATTTTTAAACTGAATTTAAAAGAATTTGAGAAAAATTAAGATTGGAGTATGATGGAAAAGATTATTAAAGGTAAGGCATTTGTTTTGGGAGATAATATTGATACAGATCAAATTATTCCTGCTGAACATTTAGTTTATAGTTTATCAGATGAAGAAGAATCAAAAAAATATGGACAGTTTGCTTTTTCCGGAGTGCCATTAAGTCAGGCCGGATTACCTCAGGGAGGTAAATCATTTATAAATGACGGTAGTCATTTATCGCAGTTTAACATTGTTATTGGTGGAGCAAATTTTGGATGCGGCTCATCAAGGGAGCATGCTCCTTATGCTTTGCAAAAAGCTGGGGTTAAGGCAATAGTTGCTGAATCTTATGCAAGAATATTTTATAGAAATTCTGTTGACGGAGGCTTTTTAGTACCTCTGGAATCAACTGAAAAACTTAACAAATTGATTTCAACTGGGGATGAGCTATTAATTGATTTGGATACTTATAAAATTACTAATCAAACAACAAATTCAACATATCATTTAAAACAATTGGGCAGCGTATTACCAATTGTTGAAGCTGGTGGAATATTTGAATATGCGCGTTTAAATAACATGATCTAATAAAAAAGTAGAAATTAAATGAAAATAGAACTTTTTGATACAACATTAAGAGATGGCACACAAGGAGAAGGTATTAACCTCTCACTCCAAGATAAATTACTAATTACCCAAAGATTAGATAATTATGGTATCGATATTATTGAGGGAGGTTGGCCGGGTAGTAATCCCAAAGATGAAGAATTTTTTAGATTAGTTAGCAAAACTAAACTTTCTCAGTCTCAGATTTGCGCCTTTGGTTCAACTGCTCGATTTCCAGATAAAATCAATGAAGACAATAATTTACAAGCATTACTTAAAGCTGAAACTCCAGTTATTTCAATCTTTGGAAAAACTTGGCGTTTTCATTCTTCTGTAAGTTTAGGGCTTTCTGATCAAGAGAACGAAGATTTAATTTACAAGTCAGTTGAGCATCTCAAAAAAGAAGGAAGAAGGATTGTGTTTGATGCTGAACATTTCTTTGATGGTTATAAAGATGATCCAGAATTTGCAATTAAAATGATTTTAGCTGCTGAACTTGCGGGAGCATCTGTTTTAGTTCTTTGTGATACCAATGGAGGATCACTTCCTTCAGAAATATACGACATTGTTAGTGAAGTTAAAAAAAGAGTAAAAACCCCTTTAGGTATTCATGCTCATAACGATGGGGAATTGGGAGTTGCAAATTCGTTGCAAGCGGTAAAAGCCGGTGCAGTTCATGTGCAGGGTACCATCAATGGAGTTGGAGAACGAAGCGGGAATGCAAACTTATGTAGTGTAATTCCAAATCTAAAATATAAAATGGGATTTGATTTTAATGATAGAATAGATATTTCTAAAACTACTACAATTTCGCATTTTATTTCTGAGGTTATGAATTTAGAGCCAAATAACAGAGCTCCTTTTGTAGGTATTTCTTCATTCGCCCACAAAGGTGGTATTCATGTAAGCTCTGTTTTGAAGGACAGCAGAATGTATGAGCACATCTCTCCAGATTTGGTAGGAAATAAACAAAGAGTTGTTGTTTCAGATTTAAGCGGACAAAGTAATATTAGATATAAGGCAAAAGAATTTGGAATTGAGCTTCCTGAAGGAAAAGAATTCAGTAAAAATTTTGTTAGTTATTTGAAATCTATGGAATATGATGGATACCAATTTGATGGTGCTGAAGCTACATTTGAGTTGTTGTTAAGAAGTGAATTAAAAGAATACCTACCATTTTTCAAAGTTAATTATTCTAAAATCAATGTTTTGCAAGATGAAAATAATATTCATTATTCTGAAGCGGTACTAAAGGTTGAAGTAAACGGAGAAATTGAACATACTGCATCTGATGGAAATGGACCAGTAAACGCACTCGATAGTGCTTTAAGGAAAGCTCTTTCAAGGTTTTTTCCAGAAATTGCTCAAATTAAATTAATTGATTATAAGGTTCGTGTACTTGGTGAAAAAAATGGCACAAAAGCTAAGGTTAGGGTTTTAATTGAATCAAGTGATGGTCACACAAATTGGTCAACGGTTGGTTTATCAGAGAATATTATTGAAGCAAGTCTAATGGCTTTAACAGATGCTATAAATTACAAATTATTTAAAACTCAATTAAATTTAGCACTATAGTCCATTGATAAAATTTTTGCCTAAATACTTTTGTAATTAGCAAAGTCTTAAACATTATTTTATAGTTTTTCAAACTTGTGGTTCATTAAGTTGTGGTGTTTTATCTCACACCAAGTATTGCCAAAATTTTTATTTTTCAGTAAGGAATTTTAAAACTTTTGGAAAAATAATGAACAATGCAAAATCCCAAATTAAACTAAAATATCAGTACATAGGTGTATTGCCTAAATCGGTTAGAATAAAAGAAAATGGGTTTTGGGGAATAAATGATTTTGAAGGCAATGAAATTTTATCATCAAATTATTTAGAAATCTTCACACTTTCTTCAGGTGTGGGACTGATTGCTGCTAGGGAAGATTCCTACTGGCGAATATTTAATATGCTAGGTGAACAAATTAATAATGATAAATACGATTCACTATATCCATATTATGGTAAATTTGGTTTTACAAAAATTAAAATTGGTAAAAATTTTGGTATAATAAATAAGTACGGTAAGAAAATAATTCCGCCTATATATGAAAAAATTGAAATATTTGGCAAAGGATTTGTTTTTCACAAATTTGATTTAACAAAAGAATTTTTTACTAATGATGAACTTCTAGGCTTACCTACGATTAAGAGTGAAACAAATCTTAATTACTTAAAGGAACCCGTTAAGCAAAACCTTAAAACAATTATTTCTACAAAAAGTAAATCATTCTAAGGTTAACACTTCATAATTATCATTTTACTTCGAAAATATTTCTAAGTATTTTCAAAATAAATCAATATATTAAAGAATATAATTGATTTTAGTTAGATAACTGGGTTTGGTGGATTTATACAGGAGGGTAAAATGAGATCGTCATCCGACTTTTTATACTACGTCCCAATTTTTTCAGATTTACCAGATGAAACAATTGAGCAAATTTCTCAAGTTGGAATAAGAAAATCATTTAAGAAAGATACAATCATCTTAATGGAAGATGATGAGAGTGGTGCGTTATTTATAATTATTAGCGGCAAGGTAAAAGTTACAAGAACAAGTAACGATGGAAGGGAAGTAATATTAAACATTTTATCTGAGTCTGACATTTTTGGTGAGATGGCTTTATTAGATGGTCTTACAAGATCTGCCACCGTAACAGCAATTGAAGATTCCGAGTTATTTATTATTCAACGCAATCAATTTTTAGAGTTCTTAAAAGAACATCCTGAAATTTCAATTGCCTTAATGCAAGAGCTATCTAAAAGGTTAAGAACAGCTGATATGCAAATTAAATCTTTATCATTAAAAGATGCTGAAGGTAAAGTTGCAACAGTAATAGTTCAGTTAGCAAACGACCAAGGAAGAATTAGACAAGGTGCTGTTGAGATTGAAAAACTTCCATTGCAACAAGATTTAGCAAATATGGCTGGTACTTCAAGGGAAACTATTTCGCGTACTCTTCATTCATTTGTTAAGAAAGGTTTAATTGAAATGGAAGGTTCGAAGTTAAGAATCTATCAATTTGATAAATTTAAGGCTACCTATCTTTAGGATTCACATTTATTTTTAGAAAATAAAAAAGCCCTACTATAAATAGTAAGGCTTTTTTTTTGAACTTGTGTCGTCCTAAAATAAGTTGACAGAAAAAGGACTTATTTATGGAAGCAGAGAAAAACAGTTCAAAAACAAACAAAAAGCGTACACAGAAAGATTATACCTTAGGCTTTAAGTTAGGGATTGTAATGCTTGTAGAAAAAGGCGATATGACCTACAAACAAGCTCAGAGAATCTATGGTATCCAAGGTAGATCAACAGTATTGGTATGGTTAAGAAAATATGGTAATTTAGATTGGAACAAACCAAGGATTGCGACTATGCTTAACCCAAGAGCTAAAGAAATACCCTCACAAAAAATAAAGAGATTAGAGAAGGAGCTAGAGGATGAGAAAATAAAGAACATGGTTCTCAACGAAATGATAAATATATCAGATAAACAATACGGGACAAGCATTAGAAAAAAGTTCTCTTACCAACAATCAGAAAACTTCAAAAAGAAAGACAAATAAAATTGTCAAGAGTTTGTCGATTGTTGGACATTAGCAGACAGTCAATTTATCAACAAGAACAGCGAACTAGAAAACGTCTAACTGAGCTCGAAAAAGTAAAAAATATGGTTCAAGTAAAGAGAATGGAAATGCCTCGATTAGGGACAAGGAAACTGTATTATTTACTAAAAGAATCATTTGAATCAAATCATATAAAAGTTGGAAGAGATACTTTGTTTGATTATTTACGTTCAGAGAATATGTTGATAAAACCGAAGAAAAATTATACTAAAACAACTATTTCTAAACACTGGTTAAAAAAACATCCAAATATTTTTGAAAATATGGTCTTAACTCGACCAGAACAAGCTTTTGTTAGTGACATTACATATTTGAAAAGCAAGGAAAATACTCATTACTTATCTCTAGTAACAGATGCATATAGCAGAAAAATTATGGGCTATAAATTAAGTGATAATATGAATGCCGAAAATGTGGTTCAAGCATTAAATATGGCAGTTAGAGAGCGAATAACCTCTTGTGAACTTATACATCATTCTGATAGAGGATTGCAATATGCCTCAGAAATATACCAGAATAAGTTAGAAGCTGAAAGTATATTACCATCAATGACTGATGGGTACGATTGTTATCAAAATGCATTAGCTGAAAGAATAAATGGAATTTTAAAACAAGAGTTCTTATTTCACAAGTGCAACAATCTAAAAGAATTAAATATTCTAGTTAAACAATCCATTGATATTTATAATAACAAAAGACCACATTTGAGTTTAGGTATGAAAACTCCTAATTTTATACATAAAAAAACCAGTGAGGAAATCCTCACTGGTTTTAACTAATAATATCATTAATAATTGTCAACCTATTTCAGGACGGGACATTTATTGGACAGCTATTAATACATTCCGCCCATTCCACCCATACCGTCCATTCCACCTGGAGGCATCATTGGTGCTTTTTCATCTTCTTTCTTTTCATAAACAACAGCTTCTGTTGTAATTAATAATGAAGCAACTGAAGCAGCATTTTCTAAAGCAGTTCTAGTCACTTTAGTCGGATCAATAATTCCGGCAGCAATCATATTTACATACTCATCTTTAGCAGCATCAAAACCAAAATCATCTTTACCTTCTTTAACTTTGTTTAATACTACTGAGCCTTCTAAACCGGCATTATTAACTATTTGTTTTAAGGGTTCTTCCATAGCTTTTTCAACTATTCTAATACCAGTATTTTGATCAGCATTTTCACCTTTTAACTTTATAAGAACCGATGAAGCTCTAACTAAGGCAACACCACCACCAGCAACAATTCCTTCTTCAACGGCAGCTCTTGTTGCATGTAAAGCATCTTCAACTCTAGCTTTCTTTTCTTTCATTGATATTTCAGTTGCAGCACCTATTTTTAATACAGCAACACCACCCGAAAGTTTTGCTAATCTTTCTTGCAGTTTTTCTTTGTCATAATCAGATGTTGTATTTTCAATTTGTGCTCTAATTTCGTTCACTCTTTTCTTAATGTCATCGCTAGATCCAGCACCTTCAACAATTATAGTATTATCTTTATCAATAACAACTTTCTTTGCAGTGCCTAAAAATTCAACTGTTGCATTTTCTAATTTATATCCTCTTTCTTCAGAAATAACTGTTCCACCTGTTAGTACAGCAATATCTTCTAACATAGCTTTTCTTCTATCTCCAAATCCAGGAGCTTTAACTGCTGCAACTTTTAAAGTTCCACGTAATTTATTTACTACCAAAGTAGCTAAAGCTTCGCCTTCTAAATCTTCAGAAATAATTAAAAGTGGTCTTCCTGCTTGAGCAACTTTCTCAAGAATTGGTAATAAATCTTTCATAGATGATATTTTCTTATCATGTATAAGAATTTGTGGATCATCTAAAAGAGCTTCCATTGTTTCGGAATCAGTTACAAAATAAGGTGATAAGTATCCACGATCGAATTGCATGCCTTCAACAATATCTAAACTGGTATCAGTTCCTTTTGCTTCTTCAACTGTGATAACACCATCCTTGCCAACTTTTTCCATTGCATCAGAAATAAGTTCACCGATTGCTTTATCATTATTTGCTGAAATAGAACCAATTTGAGCTATCTCTGCTTTGCCACCAATTTCTTTAGAGATTGATTTTAAATATTCAACAACTTTTTCAACTGCTAAATCAATACCTCTTTTAAGATCCATTGGGTTTGCACCAGCTGTAACATTTTTTAATCCTTCTCTGTAAATAGCTTGTGCTAATACAGTTGCAGTTGTTGTTCCATCACCAGCAACATCACTAGTTTTAGAAGCAACTTCACGAACCATTTGTGCACCCATATTTTCTGTTGGGTCACTTAATTCAATTTCTTTCGCTACTGTAACACCATCTTTTGTAATTGTTGGTGATCCGAATTTTTTATCAATTACTACGTTACGTCCTTTTGGACCAAGAGTAACCTTTACTGCATTTGCTAGTTGGTCGACTCCTCTTTTGAGTCCAGATCTGGCGTCTGTTCCATACTCTACTATTTTTGCTGACATTTTATCCTCATTTTTTATTGAACATTTATTAAAATTTTTATGCTAATACTCCAAAGATGTCGCTTTCTCGCATAATTAAGAATTCTTCACCTTCAATAGTAATTTCTGTGCCTGAATATTTTCCGTATAATACTTTGTCTCCAACCTTTACTGACATTGCAATTAGATTGCCATCATCCTTAACTCTTCCTTTTCCTGCAGCAACTATTGACCCTTCAACAGGTTTTTCTTTTACAGTATCAGGTAAAATAATTCCACCTTTTGTCTTTTCGTCCATTACACTAGGTTTAATTATTACTCTATCTTCTAAAGGTTTAATCTTAAAATCGCTCATTTTTTTTCTCCTTTTATTGTTAGCACTCTTTAATGACGAGTGCTAATATACTCAGAAGATAAAAAATTGTCAAGATTATAAGCATTATTAGTTTTATTATGATGCACAAAAGAGGAAAAGGATTTAAAGGATGATGATTATCCTTTAAGAAAGCTTATTTACTTAAGAGTTTGGAAGTATTTCACAGTAATTCCTTAGCAAACTTTAGAACTTGGCTAGAATGCGAATTAACGTCAACATCTTTAATAATATGAGCTAAATTTCCATGTTTATCAACAATAAATGTAATTCTGCTAGCGATACCTATGTTATTTAAAACACCATATTTTTTCGCAATTTCCTTATTTTGATCTGAAAGTAGAGGAAAGTTTAAACTATAATCATTAACAAACTCTTTAATATCTTCCTTTGAATCGACAGAAATGCCAAAAATTATAACTCCATTCTCCACAAAGTTAGAATAATCATCTCTTACTCCACAAGCTTGTTTTGTACAACCAGAAGTATTTGCCTTTGGATAGAAATAAATGATAACAGGGGCTTTATCTTTGTAATCTGATAAAGTATATGAATTGTCATCCGAATCTTGTAATGTAAAATTTGGAGCAGAATCACCAATTGTTAAATTATTTGCTGTTCCTCCGCACGAAACAATTGCTGCTAAAATCAATATGTAAATAATTATCTTCATTTTAAACCTTTCTTTAGTTTAATTCAACAGACCTATTAAAAATATAATCAACATTTTTCACCATCGCGTTTGTACTGAAAATTTCATTTATTTCTTGTTCAGTGAGATACTGTTTTACTTCATTTGAGGAAAGTAATTCATCTTTCAAATTAGTAAATTTATCACCCCAAACTTTCATAGCAGGAGTTTGAACCATTTTATAGGCTTCTTCTCTACTTGCTCCTTTTTCAATCAATTTCAGAAGAATTTTTTGCGAAAATACTAGGCCCCTCGTTTTGTTAAGGTTTTCAATAGCATTTTCTGGATAGATTAAAAGATTATCCATCAATTTATTCATCAACGATAGCATATAATGAATAATAATTGTGCTATCCGGGATTATTACTCTTTCTACTGAAGAATGTGAAATATCTCGTTCATGCCAAAGAGCTACATTCTCTAATGCAGCAGTTGCGTTTCCTCTTAGTAATCTTGCAAGCCCTGACACTCTCTCTGAAACGATTGGATTTCGCTTATGCGGCATTGCTGAAGAGCCTTTTTGTCCTTTTGAGAAGTATTCTTCAGCTTCAAGTACTTCAGTTCTTTGAAGATGTCTTATTTCAACAGCGATCTTCTCCAGCGAAGCACCTATTATTGCAATCACGGATAAATATTCTGCATGCCTATCTCTTTGAATAATTTGAGTTGAGACAGGTTCTGGTTTTAGATCCATTTTTTCACAGACATATTCTTCTACTTTTGGGGAGAGATGATCAAAAGTACCTACAGCTCCAGATATTTGACCAACACTTATTGTTTCGATTGCGCCTTCTAATCGCTTAATATTCCTTTTTGCTTCTTCATACCATAACGCAAACTTTAATCCAATTGTTGTAGGCTCAGCATGTATTCCATGACTTCTTCCAATGCATATTGTGTTCTTATGTTCAAGAGCTCGTTTTTTAAGGATACCTTTAAATTTTATTAAATCAGATAAAATTAGCTCACTCGCAACCTTCATTTGATAAGAAAGTGTTGTATCAAGAATGTCAGAAGATGTCATCCCATAATGAATATGTCTTGCTTCAGGACCAACATATTCAGCTACATTTGTTAAAAATGCAATTACATCATGCTTGGTTTCTTCTTCGATTTCCAGAACTCTTTTTACATCAAATTTGGCTTTTTTCTTTATTACGTTTACATCTTCTATCGGAATTTCACCCATATTGGCTCTTGCTTCACAAGCTAATATCTCAATTTTCAGCCAAGTGGAAAATTTAAATTCGTCATTCCAAATTTTGCCCATTTCTGGTAGTGTATATCTTTCTATCATGGTTTAGCTTCTAATTTTAGGTTTTTATAAATGTTTTGATTGTCTCGCAAAACTTTAAGTTTTAATACATCATTTGTGCGGGCTTGATGAAAAATGTATAGGATTGTTTTATCGTCATTAATCTTAATTCCATTAACTTCTAAAATTACATCCCCTACTTCTAGACCAGATTTTGATGCTGGTGATCTTGGATCAACTTTTGTTATTATAACTCCGAATGTGCTCTTTAACTTATAATACTTTGCAATAGCATTATCAATTGGGTGAATACTTATCCCTGACCAAAAATTTCTGTTTACAAATCCATTTGCTTTTAGTTCATTTAATGTTTTTTTAACAGTATTTATAGGAATCGCAAATCCAACTCCAATATTACCCCCACGGTTTTCTTGCCAAATAATTGTATTCATCCCAATCATTTCTCCAATACTATTCACTAAAGGACCGCCGCTATTTCCAGAGTTGATTGCAGCATCGGTTTGAATCATATTTAAATAATATCTATCCTGAATTAACCCCAAATTCATATTTAATGCACTTATAACTCCAACTGTAACAGTAGGTTGATCGTTAATTTCGAACAAACCAAAAGGATTTCCTAATGCAATTGCCCATTCTCCAATTAGAATATCATCTGAATTCCCGAACTTTAAGTAAGGTAAATTACTCGCATTAATTTTTAGCAGCGCTATATCAGACGCTGCATCAGTTCCAATAAGTTTAGCATTGTATTCAGTTCCATCAGTCATAGTAACAATAATCTCACTTGCTTTACCGGCAACGTGATCATTTGTGATAATGTATCCATCTGAAGAAATAATTGCACCGGAACCAACACCAGGGATTTGTTTTTCGTACACTCTATTTTCAAAGAAAAAACTAAAAGGGTCTCTATAGTAACGCGTTTCAGTTACATTTATACCAACAATTGAAGGGCTAATATTTTTAACAGTATTTGTAATAATATTTTCCCGACTGTTAGTAATAGTATTGTTGACCAAGTTCCTTAAATTGACAGGTACAATTGCGCCTTGCTCAATATTTTGTTCATTACTCCCCGAATTAAAAGAGGAACCTTCAACACTGTTCGATTCACTTGAATCTTGCTTCTGATAGTAAAGTAAAGCAAAAATTATAGATACAACTAAAAGTGTTATAAATGAAGATAAAAAAATATATTTCAGATTTTTCATAACTAATTCTTCCTGAGTTTATGATTTTTCAGTGCATCATTTAATGGTTTAAAATGTTTTGTTAGTATAATGGTCATCATTAAAAATATAAAAAAAACAAATATAAATTCGTTATGAGCACTTGGAAAAGTTAAAGAATTTAATTGCCTCGCAAACAATATTGAAATAATAATTAATCCAAATGTTGCTCCTGCGTTTGCAATATGGATATCATGAAACATTTTTTTTATTATAAACCATACTATAAGCCAGATTACTAAAAATGATGGAGACAAGAACAAAGAACCGCCTGCTGCAGTTGCTAAACCTCTTCCGCCCTTAAATTTCAACCAAAGTGAATAACAATGGCCTAAAACTGCGAAATTCAAAGCAGTTGCAAGAGTGATATAAGTATTTTCAAAAAAGAACTTTGCCACTAGAACACTTAAAATTCCCTTAAATAAATCGATAATTAAAACACTTATACCAATCAATTTGGAATTTGTTACTTCGAAGGAATTTAATGTTCCAACATTACCAGAACCTTCCTTGGTAATATCTAAATTTCGAAATCTTTTAAGAATTAAAAAAGCAGTAGGGAATGAGCCGATAAAAAACGATAATAGTGCAACAGACAATAAATTCATAATTAAATAGTTTTGTACATATAAAATATTTTCTAAAATCAACTTTGTTATTAAATACTAAACTTTTATTTTCTCAATCAGATAATAAAATAAATTTTGTTCAGAACCTTTAAAAGTAAAAATACCAAATTTAAGTTTGATAATTTGGCAAAAATAGGAGTACTAAATGTTAAATTTCATAGGAAATTTTAGTGTAATACCATCTCTTCCCTCAAAACTTGAGCCGCTTAGAGAAATAGCATATAATCTTCATTGGACGTGGAATCATGATGCGCAGGAATTATTTTGGAGACTTGACAGAGACTTATGGGAAAGTACAAACCATAATCCAGTTATGATGCTTGGGAAAATTAGTCAGAAAAAGTTGAATGAAATTGCTGAAGACGATGGCTTTATTTCGCACATGAATAGAGTTTTTCTGCAATTAAATATTTACATGGAAGAAACAACTTGGTATCAGAAAAAATATGGTAAAGCTGAAGTTCCTTATATAGCTTATTTCTCAGCTGAGTTTGGATTGACCGAGTGTCTTCAAATTTATTCTGGAGGTCTTGGAGTTTTAGCTGGTGATCATTTGAAATCTGCCAGTGATTTAGGAATCCCATTAGTTGCAATGGGAATTTGTTATAAGGAAGGTTATTTTCAACAGTATTTAGCAGCTGATGGTTGGCAGCAAGAGGAATACCAAATATCCGACTTTCTTAATCTTCCAATGACATTAGTGACAAACGAAGATAATACTCCTCTTAAATTATCGCTCGATTTCCCTGGTCGTCAAGTTTATTTTCAGATTTGGAAGATTCAAGTCGGAAGAATTCCACTTTATCTTTTAGATACTAATGTTAGCGAAAATACTGATGAAGATAAGAAAATTACAAGAGGACTTTATGCCGGAACCAAAGAAACAAGGATTCAACAAGAAATTCTTTTGGGTATTGGAGGAATTAGAGCATTGCATGCACTTAATATTAAACCTCTTGTTTGCCATATGAATGAAGGGCATTCTGCATTTCTTGCTTTTGAGCGTATTAGAATCCTCATTCAGGAAGGGTTTACTTTTGATCAGGCAAAAGATTTCGGACTCTTTTCAAATATATTCACAACCCATACTCCGGTTCCGGCTGGTATTGATGTTTTCGGAAATGATATGGTTGAGTCTTACTTTGGTAAATATTATAGAGAAGAGTTAAAAATTACTGATAAACAATTTTATCAACTTGGAACAATTATAAAAAACAAACCGGCAACAAATTTTAATATGGCTCATTTAGCTATGAATATGGCAGGAATGGTGAACGGAGTAAGTAAGCTACATGGAGAAGTGTCTAAAAAAATGTGGACTCAAGGCTTTCCCGAGATTCCTTTTGATGAAATTCCAATTGAACATGTTACAAATGGTATTCATACTCGTTCACATTTATCTTCAGAAATGTATGAATTGTTGAGCAGATATCTTGGAGATGATTTTGCATCGGGCAATGCTGATCCAGATATTTGGAAAGCTGTTGATGAAATTCCCGATGAAGAACTTTGGAATACCCATGAAAGAAGGAGAGAAAGACTCGTTTCATTCGCTAGAAAAAGACTTAGAAAGCAGCTAATCTCAAGAGGTGCTTCCTCGGTTGAAATTGATTTTGCTAAAGAAGTTTTAAATCCTTCTGCACTTACAATTGGTTTCGCAAGAAGATTTGCTACCTATAAAAGAGCCACTCTAATTCTTAAAAATATTGAGAAGCTGGCTAATATTCTTGGTAATCCTGATAGACCAGTTCAATTTATTATTGCAGGAAAAGCTCATCCACAAGATGAAGAAGGAAAAAAACTTATTCAAGATCTTGTGGCAATGTCAAAAGATCCAATTTTTAGAAAAAGAATTGTGTTTCTAGAAAATTATGATATGAATATAGCACGTTACATGGTTGAAGGTTGTGATGTTTGGTTGAATAATCCAAGAAGACCTTTAGAAGCGAGTGGAACTTCCGGAATGAAAGTAATTGCAAATGGTGGATTGAATTTTAGTGTGCTTGATGGTTGGTGGGATGAAGCATATCAAAGGGAATATGGTTGGAGAATTGGTAATGGTGAAGAATACCAAAACTTAGATTACCAAGATGAAGTTGAATCAAGATTAATTTATGAAACACTTGAAAAAGAAATTGTAACCACTTTTTTTGATAGAGGTGAAGATAAGCTTCCAAGAAAATGGATCCACATGATGAAAGAATCGATGAAAAATCTCGGTCAATTTTTTAATACTAATAGGATGGTCTCAGAGTATAATGATAAATATTACATTAAAGCTCTAAGTAGAAGGAAGTTTATATTAGAGAATAATTGGGAAGAAGGCAAGATATTTTCAAAATGGAAAACCGATTTACTAAAAAATTGGAAAAGTATTAAATTTGTAAGCGTTGCTGAGGAAAATAACAAATCTGAAATTAAGGTTGCATCTAGTTACAAATTAACTTGTGAAGTTGATTTGGGAAAACTTACTCCGAATGATGTTGAAGTGCAGATTTATTATGGCAAAGTTGATAATATAGATGATGCAAATGCTAACTCATTTGTTGTGATGAATTATTCAAAAACAAATAATGATCTTAATATTCATTCATTTGTTGGTGAAATAAAATGTGATATTACCGGTCATTTTGGTTATACTTTAAGAGTTTTACCGAAACACAGTTTATTAAATAATCCATTTGAGCTAAATTTAATTCACTGGGCTTAAATTGATTTAGAATAAGATGATTTAAATCAATTGTTTTTTATATATATTTCTATTTCTTTGAAGGATATGATAAAACAAATTCCAAATTAAATATAATTTAAGGTATAATATGGACTTTATTAAAAAAATTAAAAACAAATCAGCTAAGGTTGGTATTATTGGTTTAGGTTATGTTGGATTGCCATTAGGATTAGAATTTGCCCTTAAAGGGTTTAATGTTATAGGTTTTGATGTTGACAAGAAAAAAATTCCAATGCTTAAAAAGGGCAAAAGTTACATAAAGCATATTTCTGAAGATAAAATTAAGAAAGCAGTCAACTCAGGTAAATTTGATGCTGTTAGTGATTTTTCCAGATTACCAGAAGTTGATGCTGTGATTATTTGTGTTCCTACTCCACTTAATGAGCACAGAGAACCAGATATGTCGTACGTTGTGGATACAGCAAAAACTATAGCACAATATTTAAGAAAAGGTCAACTTGTAACTCTAGAATCTACTACTTATCCTGGAACCACGGAAGAAATTCTTCAACCACTTTTTGAAGATGCACCGCTGAAGCAAAATAAGGGTAAAAAGAAATTTGTAGTTGGGAAAGATTTTTATTTAGCGTTTTCACCTGAGCGAGAAGATCCTAATAATCCAGACTTTAACACTTCTACTATTCCAAAAGTAATAGGCGGTGTTACTCCCAAATGTATTAAGATTGCTGTAGAACTATACAATAATGTTATAGTAAAAACTGTACCAGTCTCATCACCAAAGGTTGCCGAGGCAACTAAATTGGTTGAAAATATTTATAGATCTGTTAACATTGCTTTAGTTAATGAATTAAAAATTGTTTTTGATCGAATGGGAATAGATGTTTGGGAAGTTATAGATGCTGCATCAACAAAACCTTTTGGTTATAATCCATTTTATCCTGGACCTGGTTTAGGTGGTCATTGTATTCCTATTGATCCATTTTATCTTACTTGGAAGGCAAGAGAATATGAGGTAAACACAAGATTTATTGAATTAGCTGGTGAAATTAATACTTATATGCCATACTATGTTGTCGAAAATGCAGCTAAATTTTTGAACGATAAAAAGAAAGCTCTTAATGGAGCAAATATTTTAATTCTAGGAGCAGCTTATAAAAAAGATATAGACGATATGAGAGAATCTCCTTCACTTAGGTTAATTGAACTTTTTGAGAGAACTGGGGCTAAAGTTGATTTTAATGATCCCTATGTCCCAAAGTTGTATAAAATGCGAAAATATGATTACACAATGAAATCTGTCGAAATAACGAAAACCTCTCTAAAGAAATATGATCTTGTAGTTCTAAGTACAGATCATACAGATTATGATTATAAATTTATTGCTGAAAATGCTCAATTAATTCTCGATACAAGAAATGCTTTTGAAAGACATAATATTAAAGCAGACCACATAAAAAAATCATAGATTTTCTCAATTTTTAGCCGAAAAAGAATTAGTATTTTTTTTCGGCTTTTTATTGCATTTTGTAATTAAGATGTTTTTAAATACCCCAATTAAAGAAAGAATACAAAGGTAAATTCTAAATGAAGAAAATAATATCGGTAGTTGGTGCTAGACCTAATTTTATGAAAATTGCACCTATTCACAGAGCTTTTAAGAAATACTCAGATTCTATACAACATCTTATTTGCCATACTGGTCAGCATTATGATGAAAAAATGTCTAAAGTCTTTTTTGAGGATCTAGAATTGCCCCAACCTGATTTCTATTTAGGAGTTGGAAGCGGAAGCCATGCTGAACAAACAGCAAGTGTAATGATTAAATTTGAGAAAATATTAATTGATGAAAAACCAGATTTGATTTTGGTAGTAGGTGATGTTAATTCTACAATTGCCTGTAGTTTAACAGCAGCAAAATTACATATCAAAATCGTTCATGTAGAGGCCGGATTAAGAAGTGGTGATAGAGATATGCCCGAAGAAATAAACCGAGTTTTGACTGATGCAATTTCAGATCTTTTATTTGTTACTGAAAAAAGTGGAATGGAAAATCTTAAACGAGAAGGAGTTTCTGATCAAAAAGTATTTTTTGCCGGGAATGTAATGATTGATAGTTTGGCGCACTTTAAACCAAAAGTTATCAACTCAACTGTACTCGCTGAATTCGGACTTACACCTAAAAATTACATATTAGTCACACTTCATAGACCAAGTAATGTTGATACCAAAGACCAATTAATTAAGCTAATTGATGTACTAAATACATTAGCTGAAAAAAGAAAAGTTTTGTTTGCTATTCATCCAAGGACTAAGAATAATTTAGCAGATTTTAATCTAGTAGAAAAAATGCATAAAAATTTAATTCTTACCGATCCAATTGGATATTTAGATTTTCTTTCTTTAACGAGTAACGCAGAATTAATTGTTACAGATAGTGGCGGAATTCAAGAAGAATCGACCTATCTTGGAGTACAATGCATCACACTTAGAACTTCCACTGAACGACCAATAACAGTTGAAATTGGAACCAACCAGTTATTAGGGACTGATTTAGAAAAAGCTAAAACAGCTGCTCTTGAAGTACTAAATGGGAAAATTAAAATTGGCAAAATTCCAGAACTCTGGGATGGAAAAGCTGCAGAAAGAATAACTGAAATAATTGTAAATAAATTATATGGCAAATAATCTGTTTATAAATTTTTATATTTCATTTTCTAAATCGGTTTAAACCTCATTTAGTCTACTCGTTCATCCTATTTGATGTTAATCACAAGTATATTTTTATTTTTATCCTAATTTGAATAAAAAATATTATTAATAAAATTTTTAAATTATAGGTGTATCAAAATGATTTTATACAAAAAAAATCTAAAAAGTGATAGATTTTACATCAAAGTAGCACTCTTACTTTTTCTTTTAATCAACTTTGTTCTTGGTTCATCAATCTATGCCACCAATTATTCAGAAAACGAAGATAGTTTATCTTTATTAAAAAGGGGGGGGATTTGTTTTAGAGTTGATGACCATTAAAATATCAATAATTATATGAAAATGGCCAATGTTTTCAATAAATATAACGCAAAGTTTTGTCTATCGTTAAATATGAATGATTTTAAGACAATGCTGACAATTGGATAGTCTTAGACAATTACAGGAGATGGGACATGAAATAATGGATCATACTCCAGATCATAGAACAAATTATTTTAATACCAAATTTGGATTATCTGAATATATAAGCCAAGGGCATACACCCGTTCCTGGAATTGATCATTTTATCGGGAATAAAGTATGCTTAGAATTTGAAAATGTTGACACAACTAAAGCAGATACAAATGGGATACTGTAATATATCCAATAATATTGTTTCTGGAAATTTTGGTGAATTAAAAAAGAGAGGAAATTTACTTTTTCTTTCCTGATCTACAGAAATTAGTTTTATTAGATTCAATTGGAATTGATAAGTTTGCGGTACTAGATGTTTGGGAAGATCCATTAAATTTAGGAACGCTTGGGCAAACAAAATATTATATTTTTAATAGTCGTGAAATTCAAATTAACTACTAATGCTTTAAAACTTCTTGCAACAGAATCAATAAAATTAACAAGTACGATGGGATTAAAAGCCCAAGAATTTGGATTCAACCAGGTGGAAATTTCCCACAAATTTCTAAAGACACGTTAAAAAAAGTACTTGGTGATGAATTAAATTATTGTTGCTGGATCAACTTATAGCAATGGTAGAAAAGCCTATAATGAATATGATCCTAATGGAAATGAAAAATTTGAAATGCAGTGGGGAGATTTCTTTGAAGACGAATGGTCAGCGGATAAGTGTAAAAAAGTTATTGCCGATGGAATTGCAAAACACTATGTCCTTATTGGTCATTCTGACTTTGCTTTATTAAAAATTCCTTTGGATCAGTATTTAATGAAAATTGATAGCTTATTAGCTTGGGCAACTGAAAACAAAATTCCAATTAGAACATATTCGGAATGGGCGAAGACATTATATGAGCAAAAAACAGATCCATATATTAATATTTTCCCACCTTTGAATATTGACCTAGATCATAATGTTTCTGAATTAGATATAAATGGGGTTCCAGATGGTTATGTTAATCGCTACTGGGATGGACAAGGTCAATGGGGAAAAGATACGAATGATACGTATGTAGGGAAGTATTGTTTTTCAATAAGCAGTGCAAATAGAATATGCAGAATTGATAGCTTAGGTGGGATCGAAAAAGGTAAAAATGATTTTAAAATTCAAACTAAAGGGGAACCGGGTGATTCAATTGAAGTAATATTCACGTTTGGCAAAAATTCAAAAACACCAGATGCAATATTCAAGTTTCCGGCAGACACAAAAGAGTGGAAAGAGTATACGCAAGAACAATCTACAAATGGAAACACTGAGCTAGTTTTTCCTGAGTATGAATCTTTTGTCTCTATTGATATTAAGTGTTCAAATTATATCTCCGGAAAAGTAAAGATTAGTGAAATGAGTTTGGCTTTAAGTAAACTTTCAGCACTAGATAATGCCGAAAATGAAATAGTACAGAACTCTTATATATTGAATCAAAATTATCCGAATCCATTTAATCCTTCAACAAGGATAAGTTTCATTATTCCTGAAAAAACTTTAGTAAAATTAAAAATTTATGATATTTTGGGTAATGAAGTTAGCACATTGGTTAATTCTGAAATGAATAGGGGAAAATATGAAATTGATTTTAATGCCTCTAATCTATCAAGTGGGGTATATTTCTATACTTTAATTACAGATAAAATTGTTCACACAAATAAAATGTTGTTAATGAAATAAATACATTTTATTTTTTACTCTCATAATTAACTTCGAAAATATTACTGGTAGATGATTCTATCAGTAATATTTTAGTATTAAATTAGTACCAACTTTTAAATAATTATTCCGATCCCGACATTATTTAAAAAAATATTTTAAAGTTTATTTAAACAAAATTCATGCTAGTACCTAGTCATTATTGAAAGAATATTATGAAAACCTTCGCTATAAAGAAAATATATTTGCTGTTTTTATTTTTTGCGGTATCACAATCTTTTGGAAGTTCTTTAATAACCAGTTCTGATTCCCAAAGTAAAAAAGGCGGAATTTGTTTTAGGACAGATGATAATACAGACATAGCACATTTTAATGCTCTGGCAAGTATTTTTGATAATTACAACCTAAATTATGGACAAAATTTTCACCTTAGCCTCGCACTAAATTTGGGTGCATCAGAATTTAATAGCCAAGATTACATTAATAGTATTAAAGCAATTCAGCAAAATGGTCATGAAATAATGGATCATACTCCAAATCATAGGACCAATTTCTTTTTTACAAAATTTAACACTCAAGATTATTTTGATAATTTGAGTTCCCAACCAATTCCTGGTGTTGATCATATAATTGGAAATAAAATTTGTATTGAGTATCAACAAGCAGACACAACAAAGGCCACAAGGAAAGGCTATTGCGATATAAAAGGTGATACGATTAAAGGTGATTTTTCAAATTTCAATGATACTTACTGGAATTATTCGGAAGATCTCTACATCTACTTCAGGGATTTGGATAAGTTGGTATTTATCGAAAATAATATTAATAATAGTACGCAGCAAAAATTTATTTTAGATATTTGGGAAGATCAAATTGACCTAGGCACACATTCAAATATTAGGTACTATGCTTTTACAAAATCTGACATCGGTCTAACAATAGATGGAATAAAAAGTATTAGCAAATGAATCACAAAAATTGGCAAATCTTTATGGATTAGATAGTATTAAAACTTGGATTCAACCCGGTGGAAGGCATCCGTATCTTCATGCAGATGATATAAAATTAGTATGCGGAGATAGTTTAGGATATGTTGCTGGAGCTATTTATCCCAATGAATCTATTAAAGCATTTAATGAATACAATCCGGATAGCAGTAAAGCATTTGGAATGCAATGGGGTACATTTTTTGAAGATTACACATCTTGGAGTTTAGATAGATGTAAAAATGCAATTGCTGATGGCATTGCGCGACATAAAATGTTAATTGGGCATAACCACTTTTACACTCTTACTGGCAATCATGGTTATGAAAACTTAGCTGGATATTTTGAAAAGGTGGATAGTTTATTGTCCTGGTGTAGAACAAATGATATTCCTGTGAAGACTTACTCTGAGTGGGCTAATATTCTTTACAACCAGCCAACAAATCCGTATGAAAATGTTTTCCCTCCATTAAATGTTAGTCTAAATAATGAAACGAATTTAGACAATCCTGACGGTAGACCAGATGGTTATTATCCACGATATTGGTCAGGTCCTGGAGTATGGGAAACTGACCCAGAAGCACCAAGCATAGGTAACTATTGTTATTCTGTAACTGATACTGAAAGGCTTTTTAGAATTGATGATTTAGCTGGATTAGAAAAAGGAGATAATGATTTTGAAATTTGGACAAAAGGCGGAACTGGAGATGCAATTACAGTTAAATTTACCTATAAGGAAGGAAATTTAACTCATAATAAGACTTTTAAATTTCCGGCAGCAAGTTCTACTTGGACAAAATACAATTTAAGTCAATCAATAAATGGAAATACAAATCTTTAACTTTCCCGTAACAACTTCATTAGTAACTGTTGAAGCTAAATGCTCTAATTACAATAGTGGAGGCAAAGTAAAAGTTAGCGGAATGTATCTTGCGAAAATGAAACCGACAATTACAGCAAATCTAAAATTATTTATTGAAGGAGCATATGTCGGTAGCGGCGTTATGGAAGTAAATACTCCTTTTAAAAATTCAATACCCCTTAATCAGCCATTCAATAATAATCCATGGAATTATGAGGGTAGTGAATTAGTCGGATCAATTCCAATGGATGTTATTGATTGGGTCTTAGTTGAATTAAGATCAAGCACCAATCCAAGTTCATTAGTAATTAGACAAGCAGGATTTTTGAAAACAGATGGAACTATAATTAATGCCGACCATTCAAACAGTAATATTCAATTTAAAATTGCTGAAGGAAATTATTACGTCGTGGTCTATCAAAGAAATCACCTACCGGTAATGAGTGCAACCCAGATTGAATTCCGATAAGTTGACAAATTAAATAGATATTTTGTATTATTATATAGGTAATTACTAATACAAAGTATTATCATGTTCAAATAAACTATTCGCTTTTTAAATTCTCTGAATTATTTACAACCCTATGAAAAGTAAGTTGATTAAAATATTATTTATCCTAAACCTTTTTACTTTTATGTATGCCCAAAGCAATAGTAATCTATCCATTAAATTATGGAGCAAATGGTGAGATAGTTTTAGTTGTCGATTCACAATTACATCTCGACTACGGACTTCAATATCCAATGACATACGAAATTAACATTCCTAATAATAGTTCAGACCTATCAGCTCATTATAAATATAAAAAAAATGATGGATGGACAATTTTAGACTTGAAAACACCGAATGATTATTTTAATGGAATTGAAGCAGTTCGGTTTGATTATCCTAATTCGAAGGCATATGTTTCTGTAGCTTTTTCATTTGAATCTGATTCTTTAATAATATTTATTTCTAATGACCAGTGGAGATATATTCGCACTAGCTATAGTAAAATTTGCAAGTATTATGATAACCGGGATGCTACAGTAACAGCTACTGCAGATGATCTTGCAATGTGGTATTATAATGATTTTGCGATAACGATGCATGAATTTCGTGAAAGAAATTTGTGGCTTTCTTGTGGGATAATTACCAATGGAATATACGATTATCATGGTGAACCTACTGGAGCTGGTTGGACAAAAATTCAAAACCAAATTGATTCAGGATATATTGAAATTCTTTCACATAGTTGGTCACACACCTATCCACCTTATGCTGATCTCCAAAAAGAAGTTGGGGGATCAAAAGATAAAATAATTTCAAAGCTCAATTTACCACCACTATTTAAGTCAGGGAATACAGAATATGTCTACGCTTTTGTTTATCCGTATGGAGAGTATAATGATGCAATTGACATTGAGGCTGAAGCTAACAAATATTTAGTATGCAGAACTGTGGATAAAAATGTTACGGGCTTTAGTACATGGAATTCTACTATGAATATTTTTAATAGAGTTGGCGAGACAGTAGAACTTGGACTATATGCATGGACTAACCTTGATACCCTGAATAATTCTTTTGATACGACTTTAGCTTACAAAGGCATTTATCACATGATTTTGCATCCTACCTATACTCAAGGACAACCGGTATCCAATTGGCAAATTAAATTGAATACATACATTGGGGCTCATTTAGATTATATTAAAGGGCGTAAAAATATTTGGTACGTAAGTTTTGGGCATTTGTATCTTTATAATTTGTTAAGAATTAATGATGTTCAACCAGTTAGCGTTCAGGCAAATATAAATATATTTCTTGAAGGTTCTTATTCTGGTGCAAATCAGATGGATACAAATTTAACTAACGTAATTCCAAATAATCAACCATATAGACACAGCTCATTCAATTATCAATGGGAAGGAAAAATTTGCTAGTATTCCAAATAATTCTATTGTTGATTGGGTATTAGTATCACTTCTGCTTGACAAAGATAATATAGTGCCTGATTCTCAACGTGCGGGTTTACTTAAAAGTGACGGAACAATAGTTGACCTTGATGGTGAAAGTCCATTAAGATTTAATGTTCCACCTGGAGATTATTATATTAAGGTAGAACACAGAAATCATCTTTCGGTGATGAGTGCAACGGCAATTACATTTTAATATTTTTATTTCAGAAAAAAGGTTTGCCTTTTCGGAATCCATTTCTTAAGAATCTATTAAATCTTGAATAAATCTTTTATTTTTTGATTCTGTTCTTTTCTTAAGTAACTCTTAAATTCATCAGAAACCTTAACTTTATTTTTCCCAATATAACCCCAGAGATAACCTAAAAGATGGAGAACTCCGGTAATTATATACGGTCTTTCACTTAATCTATAAATAGATTTAACAAATTGATAGATTGGGCTATAACCCATTGAGTGTGATAAAATACCTTCTCTGAATTTTGACTTTAATATTGAGAACCCTTCTGTTCCTGTTAATCTATGATGTAATAAAATTAAATGATCGAAAGATTGCACTTTCCAGCCATTCATTCGTGCAGTAACTTCTGTTATAACATCTTCACCGCCATTTTCTAAAGGTGTAAAATCTCCTATTTGGTTCAAACACTCTTTCCGAAATAATTGTATCCCACCTCTTACACTATCAGGAGTTTTTACTACTTTAATTTTCCTTCCATTAATAATATCAAAAAAATCTCCACCGGCAATGCCTAAATTTGGATTTTTAACAAATTGGTCAATTATCAATTCATAATAATTTGGCTCAAAAGTGATATCAGCATCAAGTATGCCAATAAAATCTGAATCAATATTTTTTATTGTAGAAAGTGCCAAATTAATAGCATAAACTTTTGACGCAAAATTTCTGTTTGCTGTATTGTCATTTCTAAGATACTTCAAGAATTCATATTGAGCAGCATATCTCTTTACTATATCATCAGTACCATCAGTTGAACCATCACTTATTATTATCCACAATAATGGTTTCAAATTCTGGGTTACAACTGATTTTATAGTTTCTTCAATATAATCTTGCTCATTTCTAGCAGACGTTATTAAAATGTATTTCTTTCCACTTGTTTGGGATTCTTTTATCATTGAGTTTTAGTTTTGTAGTAGTGTAAATACAAATATAGTTTTCCACTGATTATCACTATTGTTTTAAGGAAATACTTTTTGCACCATATTGTTAATGAATGTTTTTTCTTCTTTTGAAAGAAAATAGCTTTTATATAAAACTATTAAAGAAGCAGCTCCTATTGCAAGAACGCCAGGATAATATATATAAGGAGAATAATTACTTAAAAAGAATATCACTGCAGATAAAAATATACCCAAAAGAACAATAACAAATAACCGCCCCTTTTCAATTTTTACAGAAAATACTTTTTTACCAAAGAAGTATAAAACCTGGCTATTGGCAATAATATAAAAGTTTATACTGAATATTAAACCTAATATTCCGAAATATTTAATAGAGAAATAGGAAATTACAAGACTAATAAGTGTTATACATAACAACAATAATTCCAGTCGTTTGAGTTTTATTTTTTAAGTGGAGTAATGATTGCCCAATATAGTTAAATATGTTAAACCCAAGACCAGGAAGAATTAAAAAGATTAATAAATATGAAGACCCATAATCTGTTGGGGCAATAATTCCAATAAAATCTTTAAAAACGAATAAAATCCCTAAACTAATTATGATATAAATGGCGGAAATATATGTTATAATTTTTGAAATAATCTGGGATAAATTTTTGTTATTCGTATTTTTAAATATAAATGGTTCGTATGCCATTTGAAAAGGACCAATTACTACCATTATACTTATCTGAGCAATTTTGAATGCTAATGAATAAACTGCAACTTCCTCGAGGCTTCTAAATACACCTAATAAATATATTCCAATTGTATTCATTAGTAAGCCTCCAGCCATTGCGAATATTAACGGAGAGCCGAATCGAAGTAATAAATTTAGTGTTTTAGCTTTAAGAGTAAATCCATGTTTAATTGTTAACCAAATAACAATTAAGAACCACATTAACCCATAAGTTATAATCTGAGCCAACAGAACACCGGTAATCCCCATTTTAAGAATTATTAGAAGTACAACTGTGGAAATTAATAGGAAAATAGCTGTAACTATACTAATTATTGTATAGGTTTTACCACTATCGTTCGCTCTAAAATAAGAAAGTATGTGTAAGCTTAATGTTTGGGTCAATCCAACTAAAACAGTTAATAGTATTACATTACTTACAACAACTGTATTGAAAAATTGTGAAATAACTAATTCAGGTATGGATAATGCAATAATTATAAGAACTAATCCAGAAGTCAATATTACAGATATTGAACTACCTAAAAGATCATTAAGTTTATTTTTTATTTCATAATCCGCAAAAAAACGTATCAGTGCTGTTCTCATTCCTACATCATTAACGGTGATTAAAACCTGCACAGTAAATAGGATTGTTTGGAGTAGACCAAATTCTTCTTTTGAAAGATAATGTGTATATAGTGGAATTAGTAAGAAACTAGTAAATCGTAAAACAATTTCCCCGAAAGCATATATTACTGTATTTTTGCTAAAGGATTTTAGGTTCATGAATCTAAAAAATTTATAATAATGGATGGTTTAATTTTAAAATAATTGTTTTTTCGGTGTTAGATAAGGTTTCTATTATTAAAATATTTATTTTCAATATTATTTGAAGTGATTTCACTTTGACTATTTATTCTTCCTGAAAATGCGAATAACACCCAACCTAAATGGTACGACCAACATTCTTTAACAATTTCTAATTTACTATATTCGTCTTTCGTATTAATACCAAATAAGTTTAAAATAGTTTTAATATTTCTACTAATTTTCTTAGGCGCAATAGCTCGCCAAATTAGATTAAGGTCTTCATTAATCATGTTTGCTTTTAGAGCATTAGATTCAGTTAGCCAGTCTAAACCTTTAAATATGTACTTCTCAAAATTTATTCCCGAAGCTTCTTGAATCGCATAAAGTGCCATTGGAGCCATTGCATCTTGGTGTACAGAGTAGACAGGATATTTGCTAATTACTTTTCCATTTGATGAATTGTAGTGCCACATCCATTCACCGTTATTTCCTTGATGATCACAAATTTTTTGAGCACATTCCTTAGAAATTGTTAGGGCTTCGTTATCTTGCATTTTTTGAGAATAAAGTGAAAAAGCAATAATAGGATATACTTGATCAGCAAAACTTGCAACATTTCCTCTTAGTTTTCCCTCAAAAGTATTATTTCCTTGATGTCGAAAAATTCCAAAACCATCATAGTTACGATGAATATCTGAATAAACTTTTTTAATAAGATCTTCGATGGAATTTTTGAATTTATCACTAAAAGTACTTGACAATAATAATCCTGTTAAAAACCAGGAAAGTTCAACCGTCAATTTGGATTTAGAGTCATTAAATTCATTATAAATATAATGTAAATCTACTTTTGATAGAAGGGTTGTGATTTCTTCTTGTGATATTAACGAAGCCGCCCATAGTAATAATCCTATTTCACCAATACCAGTATACTTATCAGCTTGACGAACATGATGGTTTATTACATCTTTAAGATTAATATCAATCTTAATATTATTTATTTCGGCAGTACGCAATCCTATCAAATTAATAAGAGTATATCTTGTACTAATGTTTTCGTGAATTATCTTATCTAGAACTAATTTTTTTTTAAATGCAAATTCAAATTTTTCAGGAATATACATTTCATTTAGGCCGTCTATTGCTATCCGAACTATACTTCCAAGAAGTTGATTATAGTGTGAATTATTTATCGAATAATTATTTTTTTCCATTATCTCTTAATGTATAGACTTTCTAATTAATAATATTATTTTTTTATGCTTCCAATTATTTTAAATAAAAATACTGAATTTAAATGTAGCTTATTGATAAATTAAATTCTATTGTTCAATCATTAGCCAATATAATTTACAGATATTCTTTTTACTAATTTAATAGCAATTAATTAATTTGAACACTTTTGTTATTTTGCAAATTTGTATTCCAAATTGCTCCCAAAATAACCCAGGATAACCAAAAAAATATATCGGTTGGTTGACTGTAACCAGTCAAAGATGATTCAACAAAATTTGTTATTAGTACAACTATTATTGTAAATATCGCAAAAGCTTTTTCAGGGCTGAATGGTACTGACAATGAAAATTTTAATGGGAATAACAAAACGATTGCCCATAGTAATAAACCAAAAATACCTAATCCAACAATTATTGACAAATAGCCGCTATGCATTGATTGCCTAACATTCCTTTCAATAAAACTGTCTTCAAGATCTACCTTTAATTCATTTTGAAAGATTGCGCCTTCCACACCATACCCATAGCCAAACAAAGGTCTTTCTTTAACAAACACAATTGCGCTATTCCAAATATCCTCTCTGGCACTTAAATCCGTTACATTTAAACTTTCTCCTCGCTCAAAACTAGCTGGTGAAAAATTGAGTAATATTATAATTAAAAATCCCATTATGGATGATACAGAAAATAGTTTCACCCAATTTTTTTCTAGAAGCAACCAAATAAATACTCCGACAGATGAGGCAAGAATAGTTGTTCTTGAACCAGATAAAATATGTAAACCAATATTTATAAGTAATGGTATTAAAACTAAATACTTTTTATTGTTTTGTGTTGTATAGAATTTCCAAATAAGAATAGGGTAGCTAAGCATGATAAAAGCACCGTTGGAATTTGGTTGTTCCCATAAACCAATTAATCTATTTGCTTTCCACCACCAAACTCTTGATGGAAAAACGAAAATACTTAACAATGTTAGGAAAATAATTATAGTAACGAGAACGAATAGGGAATTTAATGCCTTCTTTATATTGTCATCTTCTTTTAACCATACATTTAACCCTAAAAGAAATCCAATTACTGCAAATAGAAGTCCAGAACGAATTAATGTAAATCTTTGATCTAAAGAATAGAGTATTGAAGAAAATGAAAATACTGCAAAAACAATTAAAAGAAAAAAATGAATTGGAATTTGCCATTTATCTTTAGAAATATTTGACAAGTATTTGAAAATTCCAACGGTTCCCAATATAACTAAGATTGCTGCCCGTATCATTCCACCTATTTCAATAGTTGCTTCCGTTACAACTAGAGGGTCTTCAGGTAAGTTTTCATAAAAAATTGCTGAGATAAGTGGTGTTAGTGCAAAAAAGAATACTGCAATTTCCATTTTTTTTTGGCACAGGTATACAAAGAAAATTCCTGCCAGAATAACAATGCCAAATAAAAACCAAATATATAAATCATCGATCAAGTTTAATCCTAATTTTGCAAAATGATTATGGCTGAAAAAAGTTTAGTTTTTTGAAAAATAACAAGATAATTTAAAATACTAGTTGAAATTATAAATTTTCAAACTTTTGGTTGAATTTATACTATTAGTATTTTCATTTTCAACCCTGCCGGCAAATGTATATAAAATCCACCCAAAATTATAAGACCAAGTTTCTTTTATTGGTTCAACCTCAGTGTAATTATTATCGTTTTGAATACCCAGTATGTTCAATGTTGAATTTAATTTTCTGTGTATTTGTTTTGGCGTAATGCATTCCCAAATAGTTCCCATTTCTTCATCTATCATTCCGATATTTGAAGGATTAGCATAACCAAACCAATTCAAACCTTTATTTATATATTCGTCGAAATTTCGACCAGAGGCTTTTTGGATTGAAAAAAGTGCCATTGGAGCCATTGCATTTTGATGGACAGAATATATTGGGTACATACTTAATACTTTACCAGTTTGAGCATTATAATGCCAATTCCATTCACCATTCTCACCTTGCTTTTCGCAAATTTTTTGTGCACATTCTTCTGCTATTAGCAGAGCTTCTTCATTTTGTATTTGCTGGGAATATAGGACAATGCATAAATGGGGTAAACTTGATCTGCAAAACTTCCAATATTTGCTCTAATTTTTCCATTGAATGTATCGATATATTCATGTCTAAAAATTCCATTATCCCCCATAATTTTTTCTAATTTTTGTATAAAGTTTTGTGGGTAAATTTCTGTAGAATTCTTTTAAATTTATTATTAAATGTGGAAGCAAATAATATTCCCGTTAAGAACCAAGAAAGTTCCATTGTGTAACCTGATTTTGAATCTTTAGCTGTACTCAAGATTTCATCAAAATTAATTTTTGTAAGTATTTTAGTAATATGTTCGGGCGAAATTAAAGCAGTTGCCCACAGCAATAAACCAACTTCTCCTATTCCATTGAATTTATCTGAGTTTCTAATTTGATTTAACAATATTTTATTCAGATTCATACTAATATCAATGTTATGGTTTTGTGCTTTGTTAAGACCTAAAAGATTTATCAATGTATATCGGGGATTCACGCCTTCAAAATTAAATGAATTACCACTTTTTATTTTTTTATATGGCGAATTCTTGAGAATCGGGTAAATACATTTCTTCAAGACCTTTAATTGATATATTTATTAAATCGGTAAGAAGATTATTGTGTTTTATGTTTTTTTTGTAAGTGTAATAGTTTTTCATTTTTTTCTTTTGGTATAACATTTTTCTCGCCTGATATTTCAGTTATGAGGTTTTCTAAATCACTTACTATTGAATGTAGGGCTAATGAATTAATATTTTCGAGTTTATTTGGTCTAGTTCTCTTTTTTATTTTAATTTTTACTTTTATGTCTTCAATTGTCTTAATAAGAATTAGGCGGCCAGTTTTTGCTAAATATTTATCAACATCACCAATTTTACCCTTAAAAATACTATAAACTGGAACACCAAGTGCAGCTGCCTCTCTGTTCATTGTTCCACCACCACTAATTACTAAATCAGAATACCACATTAAACTAAGCCCATCTACAACATCATTTGGAATACAAAACTTATCATCATCAAATTGCTGCTTGTATTTAGATTTAATTTCTTCTTTTTGCCTGTCATCCCTTGGCAAAATTATGGTTTTAACATTATCACTATTTGTTAAGAAATCAATGACTTCATCAAATAATTTATCACTTTCTGGATTGTGATAATGAGCCTCATGAGCAGGTGGTCTTAATATTATTGTAACAATAGTTGAATTCATCTTAAAATAGTTGATTTACTCGATTCGTCAGGTCTAAATGTTGGCACATATATATCTTCTTTTATACCCGGATAAGTTTTTACATTAAATTTGAATTGTGATAATTTATTCTTCGAAATTATATTTGGAAAAAACACCATATTTGGTTTAACAAATGGAATGAATTGAACAAATTCATAATCTAAAAACATAACAATTGGTATTCTTAATAGATGGGCAACAATCATTTGTGATCTCGAGCCATGAGAAATTGCAATTGTTGGTTTTCTCTTAAAACAAATGGTAACAATTGAAATGATCTGTATACGAGACCAGCTATTTTTATTAATTTATTTTTACCGTGATGTTTCCCAATTTCTTTAAAATCAAGACCATATAGTTGTGCAAGGGAAACAGTTTGAGAATAATTTCTTGCTGAAACTCTTAATGTGTATCCCTCATCCCGTAATTGTTCAATTATTGGAGCAAAGAAAGGAACATGAGGAGAATTGTCTAGATCAATCCAGATGACCTTATTAGAATTTTTATTATAAGAGTATTTTTTATTCATCTAAGTAAAATATTATTTACCATAATAAGCTGTATTTAAAATAAAAAGATGAGATCTAAATCACTTTTCCCAAAGAAAAAGCGAAACAGCCTCATTCTCGTAAATTTTTGTAACTTTTCCCAGACTAATAGTTTCTTCCGGTTTATAATCCTCTATCACCAATCCTCCAAAGTTTGTTTTAGCCAAAACCTTTCTCAGGGACATTTTCTTTTCATTAGCAATTATTAATTTATTTTTATTTGTTTTTATTATGTCTTCATCACTAGGGTAAGGTTTATCAAAGTAATATTTATTTAATGCTTGAAAATCACTTCCATCTCTTCCTTTTATTAGACTAATTCCAACACTCCAGGGTGCAATAATAGATATGTTTGTATAACCGTTTTCTCTGAGCCATATTCCCGCATCCTCACGATCTTTCCCAATAATCACATTAGTAGAAATCCAAAGTGTATAAGTGAAGGCCATTAGTCCAATTAATGCAAATCCAAAATAATATTTATTTGGTTTTTTACTGGTTAAATAATAACCTAAAGGAAATGATAACGTCCAAAAAACTGGTAACTGAAAACTGCCAAGTTCAATAAAAAATGTAGACCCAATAAAAAGTAATAATAGCTGAGGAATAGTAGCAAAAATCAATGTTAAAGAAATTTGTTTTTCTTCTTTTAAACTCAATATAAATCCTTTTCCCAAATAGTAGATAAAGAAATTGAAATTCAATAACACAAATAACCCAAACGCTAAAATTCTATAACTAACGCCTCTGCCACTTTGCTCCGTTCCTAAAGGACTTAATAAAGCAAATAGATTAGAACCTATTGCCAAATAAATACATGCATACAGGGTTATTGCCGTAATTCCAACAATCAAAGAATTTTTTAGAGTTTTTTTATTGAAACCTTTTAGAAATATTAGTCCAAATGCTAAACCAGATAAAGGCGAAATCAGATTTGCAAACAAAAAAAACATACTTGAAAGCAATATTTTATCTTTCAAAAATGAAAATAAAAATAAAAGGATAAATAAAAATTGAAGTGAATAAACTTCTCCAATTATTGATTGCTCCCAGAAACTTGGAATTAACCCAACGATTACTCCAATTGCTAATGACTTCTTTTTGTTTAATCCAAGATTGCGCCAAATAAGGAAAGTTAAAACAACAATTAAGGCACCACTTATTGATGAAACCAATCCTGAAGGCCAAATTGTAGCAATGTTACTAGTTGGAAAAATTTGATAAACCAACCATAATACTAATGTATGACCGAGATGGTAGTTTGGTAATGGCTCTCCGGAAAGGAGAGTTTCTTTTTGCAAATAGGCAAAATCTAATATTGGAGTTTCCGAAAAGGATCTTAATGCAAAAACAATTACATCAGGCTTAGAAGTATAAAGTGGTATTTGTATTGCATAAAATATTAAGAATAGAATAAAAAGTAAAAACGATAACTTAAGATTCTCAGAAATTTGCATTTGATTAAATACTTAATTTAACTTGGTCTAAATTTATGAATTATTATTTGTATAACCATATTGATATTTTAAGCTACTATCCTTAACCTCACAGTCATTTACAAGAGTACCTAAAAAGTTTATATCAGATATTTGAAGTTCGCTAATTGCCCAGCTTATACTTTCTTTTTCAGTCTGACCGGCTCTAATTACCAGAACAGTATCTTTTACAATTCTTCCTAATGAAAGTGCATCTGAAACTCGTGTTATTGGCGGAGTATCAAAAATAACAAAATCGTAGTATTTCAAATTATTAAGTAAAGTATTCATTCTTTCAGATGCTAATATTTCTCCGGAAATATTTGTAAAAACTCCAGTTGGTAAAATATCAATGTTCATCAGTAAATTGGAATTTTGTGTTAATTTAATAGGTTTATAAATATTTGGTGTTTCTGTTTTTTCAGTTAAATAATCAATCAAACCAGATGAATATTTTGGCAAACCAAATGCATCTGCAATACTTGGTTTTTTAATATCGCAATCAATTAATAATACTTTTTTCCCGATTGTGCAATAGTTATAGCCAAATTTGCTGATACTGTTGTTTTCCCAGCATTTTCTTCACAGCTCGTAATCATTACTGTTTTTGGTAGTTTGCTTATTTTAGCTACTTAATTTTGTTTCAAGAGTTCTGTAGGCTTCTTTATATCTAAGTTTATCTTCCATCATGCTTACAAATTTATCTTTAACAATTTCAGTTGTGTTTATTTTTTTACTTAAATTTTTATCATATGGTGGAATCACACTTAAAATTGGAAAGTTAAATTCTCTTTCAATATCATAAATATCGGTTATTTTTTTATCAGTAAAGTTTGTATATGAATGCTCCAATCATACCTAATAATTATTCCAAATACTCCTGCAAATAGTAGATTTAGTTTTTTATTTGGAGCAATTGGTTTTATTGGATTCAATTGCTTTATCTAGAATAATTATATCTTGAAGTTTGGATAGTTCTGCTACTCTCATTTCTTCTCGTTTTTCAAGCATAAGATTATACATTTTTTCTAAAGCTTCTTTTTGCCTTATTAAACTAGCAAGCCTATTTTCTTGTTCAGGTAGCTTTTCTAATTTTCCCGAATACTTTGCTATAAGTACATTCAAGTTTTCTTGTTTTTGTTTCAAGGAATTTGAAATAATATTATAAGCAGTTAACTGTACTTTTATTATATTTTGTGAGTTCAGATTTATTTTTGCTATTTGTTCATTTAGAATTCTTACATCTGGATGAATTTCAGTTCTTTTTTGAAGTAATTCTAGTTTTTGAATTTCAGCTTTTGACAAATCATTTAATAGATTTGCAAATGGGGAATCATTGTCTTGTATTCTTCTGGAGTTAAATATGTTTGATCAACATAACCTTCTTTAACTATTTGCTTTTCAATATCTCTCAACTTTATTTTATAAATGCCTAAGATCAAGATCTGTTTTTAATTTTTCTGTTTCTAAATTTGATAGAAATTCAACAAGCTTTTTGGATTGTTCATCAATTTGCACAATTTTTTCAGTTGACTTAAATTTACTCAATTCATTTTCAGCATTTTCTAATTTATGTGCAACTTCATTCAATCTTTCATCAATAAAATCAAATGAATATTTAATATTATCTTTTTGTATCTCAATTCTGCTTTGTCTATAATTTTCAGCTAAGTATTGGCAATTTCTTTAGTTGTATTAGGGTAAATTGATCTTGCACCAATTTCAAAAATATTTGTTTTTATCTTTTATCAGTAAGTATATTTTCACTTAAGGCTTTCAAAAACATCATTATAATCTAAAGTTTCAAAATGTATTTCAGCACCGATTATCTGCAGTAGGCCAAGTAAGTTCAATTTCCATTCGGATGGAGATAGATTTGAGTATTTTACTCCGTCATTTAAAACATTTTGACCATTGTGAATTTAGAATATCGAAATTATTATTCTTTTTACTTTTAATTACAAATTCAGCTTTTTTGTATTAAGACCAATATTTAAGTGATTAATTCTAGGGAAGGAACTGGCATATTCTCTTAGCTTCGTAATTTGCTTTATACTCGTTCAGAGCGAAATTTAGGTTGTAACAGTGCCATCTTGTTCAATAATTCTGTGTAATCAAGATGTTAAGGGATAATTCATCAATTACAGTATTAAGTACTTGACGCGTTACGACTAATTGCATTTCTGTTTCTATTTCATCTTGATTTCTAGTTGCAATAATATTCTGGATTCTATCAGTATCTCTTTGATCAATTTCAATTTCCTTTTTAAGTAAATACTGAAGACTGATAAACCGGATTTTTAATAAAATTGTACAATAAAGCAGCTAGTAAAGATAGTACAATAGCGGTTATCACAATATTTTTTTTATTCCATAAAATTCTAAAAATTTCTTTTAATGAAATTTCTGTTTTTTTCTGTTATAAATTTTGGACCTAGTATGGCTCATTTTTATTACCCTTATACTCTATAGATTATCTAGTAAATAAACTTGCAATTGCAACTAAAACTGTAACTCCTGAAAGTAATATTGATGCATCTCTTGCACCAACCCACCAAGTTCTGGGCACATAAATTTTATCTCCAGATTCAATTCCAATATCTGCAATTCTGTTTTCACCCTTTAAGAAAGCTTTTAAATCTAGTTCAACTTTAGAATCATTTCTAAGAATCACAAGATTTTCAATATTTGAGTCGCTAGTTTCACCACCAGCCAAAGCAACAATGTCAGTTAATGTTTCATATCCGTTTACATAATAAATACCGGGATTTCCAACTTCACCCAGAATACTAATTCTGTATAATGGTTGTATGTTCACTTCAGGATGACATAAATTTTTGAATATGAAGCCAATAATTTCATTTCTAATTTCTGCAAAATCTTTATTTATAGCATTGACCATCCCGATATATGGTAGCTGTAATCTGCCATTGTCTTGAATATAGTAATCACCTTTAATGGGATCTGCGATATTGTAAAAAGTTACTTTTATTCCATCTCCAGGTTAAAGTACTTGGGCAAAATTTGAATGCCACTGTTATAAACTAATATTGTGCTTAGTAATTTTAAAAATTTCATAATTCACTTCTTCGTTTATTTTTAGTTTTTTCTATTAAAACACAACGCTAATAAATATAAAATGTATTTGGTTTTTGTGATTTAGAACAACTGTACTGACTTTTACAATAACGAAAATGATACAGATCAACTTGACAAAATTGGCAAAACAGGAATCTTATTTCGGTTTGTTTTCTAATTCTAATAATAAATCAACCACTTTTGCAGCTAATCCGGTACTTGCATTCCAAGAAGTAATATTTGGATAAACTTGCGCAGATGTTGCAAAAAATATTTTTGTATCAACTTTCAGTTTAATGGTTTTAGTTTTTGAGTAACCTAATGGATAAATTGGTTCCACAAAAGGAGCTTTAAATATTTTAA
The DNA here is from genome assembly GCA_963704835.1 of uncultured Ignavibacteriales bacterium. Classification (GTDB taxonomy): domain Bacteria; phylum Bacteroidota; class Ignavibacteria; order Ignavibacteriales; family Melioribacteraceae. Next base: position 59,930 of record CAVPHW010000015.1, read on the forward strand.
TATCAGAAATATCTTTTTCAGTTAAATTTAAATCTGGATAAAACTTATTAATTGTTTTTTCCATCTTTCAGCAATAGTTGATCTCATCTTCTATAAATAAATCTGATTCTCTATGACAATATTTCATTACATAAACCATATCTTTATCGCCATATTGTGCTTTATCAACTAATTCGGTCATTTCAACAACACCATCAAATTCAGTATTGGAATTTACAACAGGAGTCCAATAATAATTATCAAGAGGTCTGTTTAGGAAAAATAATGCATTTACTACACCTTGATAAGTTAATTTAGGATCAATAAAACTATTTTGAAGATTTGTTCCTTCTAATAATTGAGACAAATTGTGGGAATGGGAATTGTTGATATTACCCAATCTGCATTTAATTGTTTCATTTTCTAAAACCACATCAACTTTATCTTTATTATTTTTTTGCAATTTTCTAACCGGAGAATTTGTTTTAATATTCACCACCAAGTTTTTTAATGTTATGTTTCCAACTGCATCAATAAATCCTTTTAACCCACATTTTAAATAACCACGAGTAGCAACATTTTTTTCTCTGCCTAATCTTTGCCAAATATATAGAGAAGGAAGATTACCGGAATGATCTCCAAATTTTGAAAGAAATAGTTGTTTTAATATTTTATTCCAAACATTTGTTCCATATAGTTTTTTAAACCATTTTTCAATTGGAAGATTATCTAAGTCTTTTCCTTTACCCAAATATCTTATTGAAATGCTTACAATCCCAAATCTTATTCTTTCAAAAAAAGATAGAGGTTTAAATTTTAGTAAATCAAGTGGTGTATTGAAAGGATATCTTTCTCCATCAACAATAAAACCCATTCTTGTTGGCTTCCAATAAAGTTGATCGGTTAGTCCAACCTCATCAATAAGTTTGAGCAACGGATTATCCGATGGCATTTGGCAATGATAAAATTTATCAACCCAATTTTCTCCATGCTTAAAAAAAGTACCTAATCCACCTAGTTGAGAATTTCCTTCTAGAAGAGTTACCTTAAATCCATTTTTTGCAAGTTTATGAGATGCGGCTAAGTCCTGCAATTCCACCACCAATAACAACAATATTTTTCATAAATTATATTCTTCTCGGACTTGGTGAAACTCGATCTCTTATTCCCAATTTTAGATATTGCAATAATGGTTTTAAAAAGTTTTAATTTACTTGCACCAAGTTTTCTATCATATCGCAAGGAAAAAGGGAATTTCAACAATTTTTGGTGACCAATGCCGTAACTTTAGCAGAAGTTCAACCATGCATGCAAAACCTTGTTCGTGAATTAGGGTTTCTCCAAAATGAAAAGATGCTTTTTGCAGCATGCTAACTCGGTAACCTCTAAAACCGCTTGTAAAATCTTTTATATCATTTAAAGGCAAAATTGTTTTGAATACAAAACTGGCACCTCGTGAAAGTAATCTTCTAAATGGAGGAGCACTTTCATCATTTCCTCCGGTTACAAATCTAGAAGCAATAACAATATCTGCACCGGCTTCTAATTGTTTAATCATTTCGTCCATTAAAGTTACATCATGTGTATCATCGGCATCCATAATTAAAATCATATCATTACTATTTGCTTGGGAAAGTGCTTCTTTAATACCCGTCTGAACAGCTTGTCCCAAACCCATATTTTTTTCATGATTCACAAGTGTGAGCTGTAAGTTTTGAGCTGCTTTAATAGTAACATCAGCAGTTTTATCAATTGAGCCATCATTAACAACTACAACATTTAGCTTTATATCATATTCCGATTTAAGATCAGCAATTCTTTTCAATAGATTCGGTAATGATTCCTCCTCGTTATAAGCTGGAAGAACAAAAAAAACTTTTTCAACTTTTCTTAAGTTCGGTCTTTCGACCTTTGAGAAAGTTCTAATGGTGGGAATAGTTTTTTGTTGAGTCGTACTATTAAATTGCAGATCTTCAGCTAACATTTTTGTTACTACCATTGCGTTGCCTTAAAATTTCTGATTTATTTTAATTGTGAATGTAAAGAACAACTAAAAGTAATTTGTGATTCAAAGCAAAATTACATAATTCAATGAAGTTTAACTTTAAATTCCTTATAGTCAATAAAAACTTATTTTAATATGACAAAATGTTACAAATCCAACCGTAAAATTTCTTTAAATAATTAATTGTTTGTTCTAACTATTCTAACTAAATTATTTGCTTGATATTTAAGTTATTATATATCAATTGATTTAAAAGTTTTCTTTTTTCATTTTTCTTTTGAACAAATCTATATTATTTATTAATATTGATCTTTATTAATTTTATTAAAGTTTAATATTAGATATATTTATATAAGTTATTTGATATTAACTACATATCTTAATTATGTGGTTAAGTTGGCGAAGCTGTGAAGTAAATCAGATTTGAAAAATCAAACTAAAAATTAAAAACTAAATTACTTAATAAGGATTTTATGAAAGTCCCACTATTAGATCTTAAGACACAATATCAATCTTTAAAGAAAGAACTTGATGAGGCAGTAATTAAAACAGCTGAGTCTCAATATTTTATTTTAGGTCCCGAAGTTTTAGAACTTGAAAATAGGATGAATGAATTTTTGGGTGCAAAGTGTTCTATTGGAATTTCATCCGGTACAGACGCACTTTTAATTGCTCTCATGGCAATTGATATTCAACCCGGAGATGAGGTTATTGTACCTACATTTTCCTTCTTTGCAACTGCCGGTGTTGTTTCAAGGTTGAACGCAATCCCGGTTTTTGTAGATATTGATCCGGTTACATTTAATATTGACCCAGCAAAAATTGAAGAAAAAATTACTGATAAAACAAAAGCAATAATTCCTGTCCATTTATATGGTCAAAGTGCTGATATGAATGCTATAATGACTATTGCTAAAAAGCATAATCTTAAGGTAATAGAAGATGGCGCTCAAGCAATTTCTACTCAGTATAAAGATGGAAAATGTGTCGGAGTTATAGGTGATATTGGCTGTTATTCATTTTTTCCTAGTAAAAATTTGGGTGGTTATGGTGATGGCGGACTAGTTGTTACAATGGATGAGGCTTTGGGAGAAAAACTTAAACTTCTTAGAGTACACGGCGGAGAAAAGAAATATTATCATAAAATAATCGGTGGAAATTTTAGGTTGGATGCTCTTCAAGCTGCAGTTCTTAATGTTAAACTACCACACTTAAATTCTTGGTCTGCTGGCAGACGTAAAAATGCGGAATTGTATAATAATTTATTTATTGAAGCCGGTCTTGCTACAGAAACTGGATTAACAGAATTTAATGAAACCAATAAAGTTCTTCTGCCAAAAGCAATTTACAAAGATGTCATTCTGAGCGGAGTCGAAGAATCTAAACTTCCAAATTACCACATTTATAATCAATTCGTAATAAGAGTTCAGAATAGAGATGCTTTGAAAGACTTTTTATTAAAAAATGAAATTGTAACAGAAATTTATTATCCTGTTTCTTTCCATAACCAAGAGTGTTTTCAGAATATAATTTCTTACTCCGGAGTTGATGCCAAATATCCTAATTCAGATTTTGCAACAGATCACGTTCTTGCTCTGCCAGTATATCCCGAATTATCAGAAGAACAAATTAGATTTGTGGTAGAGAAGATTTATGAATTCCTTACAAAGTAGTCTCAAGTTTTAACTTGAGAATGAAAAATTCAATGAAAAAAATCTCAATTGTATTTGGAACTAGACCGGAAGCTATTAAGTTAATTCCGGTAATTTTAGAGTTAAAAAAAGAGCCAACTTTTGAAGTGAATATTTGTGTTACTGCACAGCATAGAGAAATGTTAGATCAAGTGTTAGAAATATTTGATATTACACCCGATGTTGATCTAAACTTAATGAAGCCCAACCAAACATTAAGTAAATTAACTTCTACCATTATCACATCAATGGATGAATATTTTAGTAATTACAAACCGGATATAGTTTTAGTTCAGGGCGATACAACAACAGTAATGGCTGTTTCTCTGGTTGCATTTTATCATAAAATTAAAGTTGGACATGTTGAAGCTGGATTAAGGACATTCAAAAAATACTCTCCTTATCCTGAAGAAATAAATAGAGTTTTAACCTCCAGAATTGCTGATTTGCACTTTGCTCCAACTGAGATTTCAAAAAATAATTTGTTAAAAGAAGGGATCGAGAAGGAAAGTGTTCATATAACCGGAAACACAGTAATTGACGCATTATTTTTAGCAACAGAAAAGGTAAAAGCAATTAATCCTAAAATTGAAGGTTTAGAAAAATTTAATTTGACCGATCTTTCACCTTATGTTTTAATTACCGGACATAGAAGAGAAAATTTTGGACAAGGATTTATTGATATTTGTGAAGCAATTTCCGAGTTAGCAGATAAATATCCTAATTATAATTTTATTTATCCCGTACACTTAAATCCAAATGTACAAGATCCGGTTACAAAAATCCTTAACGGTAGAAAGAACATTATTTTACTGGAACCCCAGCCATATTTGCCATTTATTTCCTTAATGATGAATTCTCATATTATTCTTACAGATTCTGGAGGAGTTCAAGAAGAAGCTCCTAGTTTAGGAAAACCGGTTTTAGTAATGAGAGAAAATACAGAACGACCTGAGGCCGTAACTGCGGGAACAGTTAAATTAGTTGGAACAGACAAAAAAGTTATAATAGATGAAGTCTCAATTCTTATTGATGATGAAAGTGCTTATAAAAATATGGCAAATGCTGTAAATCCTTATGGTGATGGTTTGGCGAGTAAGAGAATCTCTGATATACTTAAAACCATTTAAATGTGACGCAGCTAACACTTTAAAAATATTTATTGAATAAAAGTCAAAAAGCGAAATTATTGGACTATTACTGCTAGATAAGTATTTAATTATCAATTTATATTTTTGAAAAATTCAAATTTGTCATGTTGAGCCTGGAAGCTTTCATGAGAAACATCTCGATTTTGAAT